>NZ_JABBFW010000004.1 GCF_012927045.1 Azohydromonas caseinilytica
ATCCATGCAGCACATCCTGGTGCAACGGGCATTGGCGGGCCAGTATTTACAAACGCCTGCAGCCATCATTGAGAACCTGGAGTGCGCCGCCCAGGCATGGAACAGAAACCCCACGCCGTTTGTCTGGGGAGGCCCTCGACAAGGCCGGCGACGCAGGGCACGGGAGCGGATGCATCGACTGGCGGCTTCAGGCGCGTGTGTCCTTCGACCGCTGCGTCGCTCAAGACCGGTTATGACTAAATTCCACCCATCGTGCCGGATGACCCACTAGTTTGGTGCCAAGGTGAACAGCGATCACGGTCGTGGTCAGGTCGGCGTTACATGCGCGGGTGACGCAGTACCGGCAGAGCCGGCGGTGCGCCAGCCAGAGAACAAAGTGGCTAGAAACTGCAGGCACGAAAAAACAGCTCCGATACCCAACCGGGCAATGGCGCGCAGCAGCCAGGGCAGGTTGTAGCCGACGACGCACAACACCGTATGCAAGGCCACCTTCCGAGCCGTTGAGCCAGCAGGGCTGGCGCTCGTATTTGGCATGGCCGATGGCTGGCTTGATGACTTGGCGTCGGCGGGGCTGAGGTTGGGTGAGCCGCTTGACCTTGCCGCGGTGAATGAGTTGCACAGGCGCCACGGCCGCGTCCACATCGCAGTAGCCCAACTCCACCACCACGGCGACCTTGGGCGCCACGCCGATATTTTGCAGCAGCGTGGTGGCCTGCTCCCATCGCGCAGCCAGTGTGTGGCCGTCTCCAGACCTGCAGCGCAGCACGGGTCTTTCCGCCGAGGTGGACCATCTTTCGTTGCACGTCGTGCAGCAGCGCTCCGAGGAGCGTGCGCTGGTGTCGCAGCGTACGGCCCCGCCAAGAGGTCTGCTTGGCGCGCGCATAGCTGCCAGCATTGCGCTCCAACTCGCAGCCCTCGCGCTCGAAAGTCTCGCGTAGTCTGAGATCGGCACGCCGAGCCAGCCGAGCGATCTTCTGGCGTGCAACCTCCTGCAGCCGGCTATTGGTGGGGAAGGCGATGGTCTTCTCTTGCACCGTGGTGTCCACCGTCACCATCTCCAGCTCGGCCTTCTTCACCGCCTTCATCGCCACCGCGGCTTCGATGGTGGACTTGAGTAGCTGCTCCACGCCGGCCTCGCCCAGCACGCGGCGGAAGCGCCCGATCTGCGTGGCGTCGCACGGCAGCCGCGGCTCGTAGTACTCCATGCCGCTGGAGAACTGCCAAACGACGTTCTCGCTCCAGCGCTCCATGACCGATTCGTCGCTCTCGTTGTAGGCGTGCTTGAGGTACAGCAGCGAGACCATGAGCCGGATGGGCAGCCGCGGCCGTCCGGCATGGCTCACGCCCGCGCCGGCCACGGCAAGCGTCGGGCCGAAAAGGTCCGCACCTTCGATGCTGCGCCGCGTGTCACTTTCCGCCATATAGGCGCCATGGCGTTTTCGGCGTCATGGAGCCACGCGGTTTCCGCCGTAATGGAGCCACTTCGTTTTCGGCATATAGGAGCCACCCAGGGCTGACGGACACCTCGATCTGAGCCCGGCCGCATCGGTGCTGAAGTGCGTGCCACACCAGGCAAGCACGGAGGCAGCGATGGGCCGAAGGAGATTCGAGATGTTCCAGTACCGATCCGTGCTGGCGCAGATCCGGCGCGGCGCGTCCGACCGCGAGCTCGCACGCAGCCACGCCATGGGCCGGCGCAAGCTCGGCGAGTTCCGGGCACTGGCCGCCGTGCAGGGCTGGCTCGACGCCGAGGCGCCGCTGCCGGACGAGGCGCAGATCGCCGCGGCGCTGGAGCCGGCGAAGCAGGCTGCCCGCACCGTCTTCGCACCGTCAGCGCATCCAGGAGTGGCTGGAGCAGTCGGTGCCCGCCACCGCGATCGCCGGCCGCGCTCAAGTGCAACCACGGCTACCCGGGCAGCTACTCGTCGCTGTACCGGATGATCGTCTCCATCCGCGGCGAGACGCCGCCGGCGGCCACCGTGCCGCTGGCGTTCGCGCCGGGCGAGGCGGCGCAGGTGGACTTCGGCGCCGGGCCGAAGCTGTTGCACCCCGACGGCAGCGTGCGGCGCACCTGGGCGTTCGTGATGACGCTGTGCTTCAGCCGCCACCAGTACGTCGAGTTCGTCTGGGACCAGACGGTGGCGACCTGGCTGGGCTGCCACCGCCGCGCCTTCGAGTGGTTCACCGCGGTACCCAGGCGGCTGGTGATCGACAACGCCAAGTGCGCCATCAGCAAGGCCTGCATCCACGACCCGGTGGTGCAGCGCGCCTACGCCGAGTGCGCCGAAGGCTGGAGGTTCCGGATCGACCCTTGTCCCCCAGGCGACGCCCCTAAAAAAGGAATCGTCGAAGTGGGGGTCAAGTTCGTGAAGATGAACTTCCTGCCCCTGCGCCAGTTCCGCGACTTGGCCGACCTCAACGCGCAGGCCTGCGGCTGGGTGATGGACGAGGCCGGCCAGCGCGTGCACGGCACCACGCGCCAGAAGCCGCTGACGCTGTTCGAGCTGGACCGGGCGCACATGCTGGAGCTGCCCGCCGTCGCGCCCGACCTGGGCACCTGGCACCGCGTCACGGTGCACCGCGACTGCCACGTCGCCCACGAGCGGGCGCTGTACCCGGTACCGTTCACGCTGGTGGGCAAGACGCGTCAGACCGGTGGTCTGACCTACGCGCCACCGACACGGCGGTGTTCGTCTACCACGAGCACCAGCTGGTGGCCACGCACCGGCGCGCGCAGCGCCCGGGCGAGCGCGTGAGCGTGCGTGACCACCTGCCGCCGGAGGCCCAGCTCTTCTTCGCCCACGACCGCGCCTGGTGCCTGCGCCAGGCGCGCGAGGTCGGCACCGCGTGCGCCGAGCTCATCGAGCAGATGCTCACCGACCGGATCCTGGAGCGGCTGCGCGCCGCCCAAGGCGTGCTGCGCATGCGCGACACCTACGGCGCCGAGCGGCTCGAAGCCGCGTGCGCGCGGGCGCTGCTGCATGCCAGCCCGTTCTACCGCACGGTCAAGATCATCCTGGCCGGCGGCTACGACCGACAGCCGCTGAGTGTGGCCGAGTTCGGCCACGTGCACGCGCCCGGCGCACGCTTCGTGCGCAGCGCGCAGCTGCTGTTCGACCCCGACGCTCCGCGTCACTGACCCACCTGGAGTGCTTGCCATGAACCCCATGCCAGTGCTGAGCCCGCACCTGAAGCAGCTGCGCCTCTCAGGCATCCTCGACTCGCTGGAGGCCCGTAACCGCCAGGCCATCGAGTCCAAGCTCGCCTACACCGAGTTCCTTGCCTTGCTGGTGGAGGACGAGGTCGCGCGGCGCGAGCAGAAGAAGTTCGTCACCCGGCTGCGGCGCGCCGCCTTCCGCAGCAGCAAGACGCTGGAGCAATTCGACTTCGAGCGGCTGCCCCAGCTCAACCGCGCCCTGGTGCACGAGCTCGCCACCGGGCGCTACCTGGAGGAGAAGTCGCCGGTCCTCATCGTGGGCCCGTGCGGCACGGGCAAAAGCCACTTGGCCCAGGCCCTGGGCCACTGTGCAGTGCGCCAGGGCGTGGACGTGGCCTTCATGACCTGCAGCCAGCTCACCGCCTCGCTCAACGCCGCCCGCGCCACCGGCGGCTACGAGCGACGGCTGGCCAACCTGGCGCGCGTGCCACTCCTGATCATTGACGACTACGGCCTCAAACCACTGCGGCCGCCGGCTGACGAGGACCTGCACGAGCTCATGGCCAAGCGCTACGAAAGCGTGACCACCATCGTCACCAGCAACCTTGACTTCCAGGAGTGGGACTAGGCCTTCCCGGCCAACAAGCTACTGGCCAGCGCCACGCTGGACCGCATGCGCCACAACGCCTACTGCCTGGTGCTCGACGGCGCGAGCTACCGCATGCCGCGGCAACTCCCTACCCGTCGTCCACAACCGGCTTGCCAGCGGCTCCAAGGCCGCCCAAGCTTGAGGCCGTCACCGGTGTCCTGAGAGCCCTTCGACGTGGCTCCTATATGCCGAAAAAGCCCGGCTCCTATATGCCGGAAAGTGACACCCCGCGCGGTCCTTGTGTGCCAGAACCGGCGCCAGGGCCGCTTCGATGTCCTTCCACAACATGCGCGTGGCCAGCACGGCCAGTGGGTGGCGCATGTCGATCATGGTCTCCAGCCGGGCGCGGAAGAAGTCGTCGGTACTCAGCGGGCAGGCTCCAGAACTCCCAGAAACCGAATACCAGTAGAGCGTAATCCGGTAGTTTCTACCATCGGCGCAAGCCCCGAAACTTCAATGCCGGCGCGGGCTTACAGAGTTATGCAGGCCCGACTAACTAGGGTTTGGGTGCTAATTTGCCTATCTCTAACTGGGTGCGACTGTGTGTGCTGCTTTCACTCGTAGCCGTTGGGATTCTTAGATTGCCATCGCCAGCTATCAGTGCACATGCGATTCAGGTCGTGACGAGCACTCCATCCAAGTATTTTATGTGCAAAGGCTGGATCAGCATAACAAGCGGCAACGTCACCTGGACGGCGCGCCGCGATTTTGAATGGAATTGTGTGTCCACACGCATCTTCGTAAGCTCCTACGACTTCCAAGACGCTGTATCCTTGACCAGTACCTAAATTTACAGTGAGTGACTCATCGTTCTCGAGCAGGCGGTCTAGTGCCGCAACATGGCCTTCTGCTAAATCTGTCACATGAATATAATCGCGCACACCTGTTCCATCCGGGGTGGGGTAGTCGTTTCCGAAGATTTGCAAAAATGGACGCCTGCCTATTGCTACCTGTGCAACGTAGGGCATGAGATTATTGGGTGTATCGCGGGGGTCCTCGCCAATATCGCCGCTCTCATGGGCTCCAACAGGATTGAAGTAACGCAAGCAAGCCGTTTGCCATTGTGGATCTGAAGCGCCAAGATCTTTTAATATCTGCTCGCCCATCAGCTTTGTCTGACCATATGGGTTGGTGGCGGACAGACTGGCATCCTCTGTAATGGGCAGTTTCTTCGGTATACCGTATACCGTGGCGCTAGAGCTGAATACAAAGCGTTTGCACTTGTGTCGCCGCATCGTGCGGCATACCGTCAGCAAGCCGCCCAAGTTGTTGGTGTAGTACTCCAAGGGGCGCTGTGTGGACTCCCCAACTGCCTTGAATGCAGCAAAATGAATAACTGCTTGAGGCTGATGGCGTGAAAAAATGCCCTCCAGAGAGTGTGTGTCACAGATATCGGCCTGTTCAAAAACAATAGGTTGTGTGCTCAAGCGCTTCAGGCGTGCCAATACCTGTGGAGAGCTGTTGCTGAAATTGTCTATGCCTACGACGCGATAGCCGGCCGCTTGTAGTGCGAGCCACGTATGGGATCCGATATATCCAGTAGCGCCTGTTAAAAGCACGGTGCACTTGGTGGGCAAGATGTTTGTGTTCATTTTAATGCTGCTTGTAAATAACAATTGGCTGTGTTGGCCTTATAGGAGAAGCTTAAGTTTGACTCGGTGCTACGCGACTCGCGGGCTACATTGCAACCAACAGAGACATTGTTGGTGGCTGTCCATGTCGCGCCTAAGCTTGCTAGGCGTGTGGTATCGCTGCCCCGCTGCATCGGTGCACCAGATGGAGCAAAATTGACCAGTTTCCTATC
Organism: Azohydromonas caseinilytica; assembly: GCF_012927045.1. Classification (GTDB taxonomy): domain Bacteria; phylum Pseudomonadota; class Gammaproteobacteria; order Burkholderiales; family Burkholderiaceae_C; genus Azohydromonas; species Azohydromonas caseinilytica. The sequence continues at coordinate 5,611 of NZ_JABBFW010000004.1, forward strand.
GCTGTAGCGCATGCTGGCATTGAAGGTAATCTTCGAGGTTGCTTTCCATGCTCCGTCCAACATCACCGAGTTGGTAACGCGAGAGCCCGCGATGGGCTGATTGGGGGTATTGTCTGTAAAGCGTTCACTATCATCAGCATCGCGCAATAAAGAGGTTGTGAGTGCTAATTTGCCGGTTGGCTCCCATTTCCAGCGCAGCAGTCCTGTTAGTCCCGAAAAATCACGTTGTCTAGCTGAATCATAACGGCGCCGTTCATGAATGATTTTGCCGTCGAGATGGCTGGCACCTGAAACTGCCCAGTCACCAGTGAATTCTACTCCATGGCTATTGTACGCATCAGGTAGAGAAGGATATTTCCCGCGGGCTTCAACTGCTGCAGCGCCAAGCGTCAGTAAATCGCTCTTGTGCCAACGGGCACCGATTCGCAGCGCACGGCGATTATTTTCTCTGGAGCGGAAAGCAGGAGAGGAGTAATCGACTTCGCGAGCATTAAGTGCACCAAACACCTGTAAATCGTTTCTTGCCGTGCCGCGCTGTACAGAGGCACTAAAACTGCGCTCGCGTTCAATGTTTTTTTCTTGCAGTGTCTCCTGAAACAGGGTGCTGTACGACGCCAGTGACTTCTCGGTGCCGAGCTTAAGTGCACCGGAGAAATTGCCTACGGTTTCCCAGTCCAGTCCTGATGCAAGCTTGTAGCCTGTGTTGTTCAACTCCTGAAGCTTATCAAAACGTTGCCGACGCAACTCAAGATCTGCATACACACGTTGTCGGCTGATAGGCTGGTTGAGGCCCGCAAGCAAAGCTCCCGTGGTGATCGAGTCCGATTGAGGCCCTTTAGCTTCAGGTACTCGGAAGATGTTGGAGTCGTGCCCTCGGCTGAGCGAGGCGCCCAAGTAGTACGGACTCATCTGGGCGTGGCTTGAAGTCACTACAGTAGCAAACAGCAGCCAACCGGCGGCGCTACGACACGCGCGTGGCAGGGTGTTAGTCAAAAGCATTTCTCCAGCGACGGCTTTTTAGTAAGCATTTCGGTCGAAGAAAACCAGCCGCGCTGTGCGCATCATGATGTGCAGATCCAGAGCGAGCGACCAGTTACGCAGGTACTCCAGATCGTATTCCACACGGGCCTGCATTTTGTGGACCGTATCGGTCTCGCCACGGTGACCATTGACCTGTGCCCAACCCGTAATGCCTGGTTTGACCTTGTGGCGCACCATGTACGCCTTGATCAGCTTGCGGTACTCCTCGTTATGAGCAACGGCATGCGGGCGTGGGCCGACGATGCTCATGCTGCCCTGGAGTACGTTAAAGAACTGCGGCAACTCGTCCAATGATGTGCGGCGCAAGAACGCACCCGCAGGCGTGATACGAGGGTCCTGGCGCGTAGCCTGTCGAACCACGGCGCCATCATCTTGGCATGTCATGGTACGAAACTTGTAGACCAGGATCTCGCTGCCATCGAGGCCGTTACGTCGCTGCTTGAAGATGACCGGACCGGGCGAGCTGAACTTTACACAGATGGCAATGACCACCAGCAATGGCGAAATCAACACCAAGATCAGAGAGGCCAATACCAAGTCGGAAATCCGCTTGACAAGCTCATTAGTGCCCGTGAATGGAGTTTCGCAAATGCCCACTACGGGAATGCCATTCATATCCTGAAGTCTGCCTTGGATGATGCTGATACCGAAGACGTCAGGTACAAAGAAGATGGAGGCCGTGGTGCCTTGAAGTGACTCCAGAAGTTCCACGATGCGAGGCTGCAAGCCCAAAGGCAGCGTGATGTATACCTCCTTGATCCCATGAGTACGGATGTAGGGCGCCACGTCCTGCAGAGTGCCCAGCAAGCTGGTGGCGTCCTCGTGCACTCGCGCGTCGTGACGATCGTCAAAGTGCCCCACGAATTCACTTCCCTGGTCGCTGCTCTCTCTCAAGGCGCGGGCTACCTTTACACCGAGCAAACCACTACCTACCACGACTGCGGGACGCCGCAGGACGAGCCGAGTGGCGCGACGGCGCAGCACGACTTGTCCTGCGCATACTCCTAGCCAGATAAGAATAGGCGTAGTGAGCGCCCAGCTCAGCAGAACACGCCGGTCGAAGTAGCCCAAGCTTTGCGTGGCGTAGCCGCACAACAGCAAGGCAAGCAGCAGAACGACCCAGCTGTTGATGATGTCTATGGCTGCAGCGAAGAGCGGGTCCTTGAAGCGTTGCCGCCCCGGGAACGTGAGCGCAAAGACCAAAAGACCCAGAACCAGGGCCGGACGCTCGATGGGCTGGCCATACCAGCGCGTGGACAGCAGGAAGACGGCTACAGCAATCGCGGGCTCCATGAAGGCCGCCACGAGGCTCGTGACTGACTGTGGTGCGCTGTAGAACGTCCGTTTGTAACTGCGATGGGCGATCATGGAATCCGGTTGAACAGCAACGGACGCGGCACGTTCATGCCTGCGCACCAGCTCCTTACCCCATTTATTGAAAGCCATTCTCAGCCTTGGGACCGCCGAGCCCGCTTCGCTTCCCGTGGATGCGGGCGTCCAAATCTGGGTGCCTACAATGCCGCGCATGTTGCACGCCCTTAATGCCCTGCTGGCTCCAGCCCTGATGCAGCGGTTGACTCTGCTTTTGAATCACGTGCTTGACAGCGAACCCGTGGCGAGGCAGTTGCTGCGCCCGCGTGACGGCGCGCTGGTGCAGTTGCATCTGGAGCGCTGGCCGCGTCTGTTGCCGCCATTGCCCACGCTGTGCTGGCGCGTTACGCCGGCGGGGCTGCTGGAGTGGTGTGAGACGCCGCCGGCCGCGGCCCAGCTGCATGTGCGGGTGGACGCGTCCAATCCTGCAGCTCTTGTCGCCCAGTCGTTGACCGGCTCACAGCCTACGGTGCAACTCGATGGCGACGCGGCGCTGGCTGCTGACATCAACTGGCTGCTGCAGAACCTGCGCTGGGACGTTGCCGCGGATCTGGAGCGGGTGCTGGGCGCCGCGGCGGCGCAGCAGCTCAGCGCGGTGGGCGCAGCGCTGGCGCGCGGACTGCGGCAGGCCCTGCTCGGCGGCGCGGCGCGCTGGCGTGCCGGCTCATGAGGCAGTTCGCGCGGTTTCTCTACATCGCGTTCACCGTCCTGCGCTTCGGGCTGGACGACATCGCGCTGTCGCATTTCCGCCAGCGCTGGGTGCGCGCGCTGGCCGCCGTGGTCACTTTGGGCCGGCGTTACGACGAGTCGCGTGGCGTGCGCCTGCGCCGCGCGCTGGAGCGGCTGGGGCCAATCTTTGTGAAATTCGGTCAGGTGCTGTCCACGCGGCGTGATCTGCTGCCGCTGGACATTGCCGATGAGCTGGCCCGGCTGCAGGACCGCGTGCCCCCGTTTCCGAGCGCGCAGGCCGTCGCCCTGGTGGAAGCGGCTTTCGGGCGTCGCATCGACGAGGTGTTCTCGTATTTCAGCCCGGAGCCCGTGGCCAGCGCTTCCATTGCACAGGTGCACTTCGCGACCCTGCGCGATGGCCGCGAGGTGGCGGTGAAGGTGCTGCGTCCGGGCATGCTCTCGATCATCGAGGACGACCTGGCCCTGCTGCACCGGTTTGCGCGCTGGATGGAGCGCACCAGCACCGATGCACGCCGGCTCAAGCCGCGCGAGGTGGTGGCCGAGTTCGACATCTACCTGCACGACGAACTGGACCTGGTGCGCGAGGCCGCCAATGCAGCGCAGCTGCGCCGCAACATGGAAGGGCTCAACCTCGTGCTGGTGCCCGAGATGCTGTGGGACCTGTGCGCGCCGGGCGTGATCGTGATGGAGCGCATGCACGGTGTGCCCATCAGCCAGATCGGCCGGCTGCGTGAGGCGGGTGTGGACATTCCCAAGCTGGCCCGCGACGGCGTGACGATCTTCTTCACGCAGGTGTTTCGCGACGGCTTTTTCCATGCCGACATGCACCCGGGCAACATCCAGGTCAGCCTGGAGCCGGCCACCTTCGGCCGCTACATCGCGCTCGACTTCGGGATCATGGGCACGCTCACCGAGGTGGACAAGGAGTACCTGGCGCAGAACTTCATCGCCTTCTTCCGGCGTGACTACAAGCGGGTGGCGGAGCTGCATCTGGAGTCGGGCTGGGTGCCGCCGGACACGCGCATCGACGCGCTGGAGTCGGCCATCCGCGCCGTGTGCGAGCCGCATTTCGACCGTCCGCTCAAGGACATCTCGCTGGGTCAGGTGCTGCTGCGGCTGTTCCAGACGTCGCGCCGCTTCAACGTGGAGATCCAGCCGCAGCTGGTGCTGCTGCAGAAAACGCTGCTCAACGTGGAAGGGCTGGGCCGCCAGCTCGATCCCGAGCTGGACCTGTGGGCCACGGCCAAGCCCTTCCTGGAACGCTGGATGAACGAGCAGATCGGCTGGCGCGCCCTGGTGGACCGGCTCAAGCACGAGGCGCCTCATTACGCGCGGCTGTTGCCCGAGATGCCGCGCCTGCTGCATCACGCGCTGCAGCGCGCGCCCGGCAAGGCCGACGATTCGCAAGCCCTGCTGGCGGCCATCCTGGGCGAGCAGCGCCGCACCAACCGGTTGCTGCAAGGCATCCTGTGGGGCGGACTGGGTTTCGCGCTGGGGGTGGGCCTGATGCGTCTGGCGCTGCGGCTGCACATGCTGGCGCCGGCCTGAAGCTGGCCAAAGCCGCTGTCGCGGCGTGACTCAGTACCGGCGTCGCCGCTGCGGTGGCCCGGCGTCGTGGCATGTCCGGCTTTTACCCCCGCAGGGCAGGGGATAATGCGTCCCCCTCTGCGCTGCCGCCGCCGCGGCTCCTCCCCCCAGCCCTTCTCCCGCAGGTCGTTCCATGCTGCTGACCCTGGTCCTCTTTTACCTGCTGTTGACCATCGCCATCGGCCTGTGGGCTGCCAAGCGGGTCAAGAACACCTCGGACTTCGCCGTGGCCGGGCGGCACCTGCCGCTGGTGATGATCGTCACCACCACCTTCGCCACCTGGTTCGGCTCTGAAACCGTACTGGGCATCCCTGCCAAGTTCGTGCAGGGTGGCCTGGGCGCGGTGGTGGAGGACCCCTTCGGTGCCGGCAGCTGCCTGATCCTGGTGGGGATGTTCTTTGCCGCCAAGCTCTACCGCATGTCGCTGCTGACCATCAGCGACTACTACCGCGAGCGCTACGGCCGCGCTGTCGAGGTGGTGTGCTCGATCATCATCATCCTCAGCTACTTGGGCTGGGTTTCGGCGCAGGTCACGGCGCTGGGGCTGGTATTCAACCTGCTCTCGGGCGGCGCCATCAGCGTGCCGCTGGGCATGATCCTGGGCACGGCGTCCATCCTGGCCTACACGCTGTTCGGCGGCATGTGGTCGGTGGCGGTGACGGATTTCATCCAGATGATCATCCTGGTCGGCGGTCTGGCCATTATCGCCTTCTTCGCCGCCGATCAGGCCGGCGGCGCCGACAAGGTGATCGCGCTGGCTTCCAGCAAGGACCTGTTCCGCTTCCTGCCCGAGCCGAGCTTTACCGACATCCTGTTCTTCATCGCCGCCGCGATCACGATGATGCTGGGCTCGATTCCGCAGCAGGACGTGTTCCAGCGCGTGATGTCGGCCAAGGACGTGAACGCGGCCACCAAGGGTCCCGTCATTGGCGGCCTCTGCTACATCCTCTTTGCCTTCGTGCCGATGTTCCTGGTCACGAGTGCGCTGATCATCATGCCGGAGCAGGCGACGCGGCTCATCGAGGAGGACCCGCAAAAGGTGCTGCCCACGCTGGTGCTGGAGCACATGCCTTTCGTGATGCAGGTGCTGTTCTTCGGCGCACTGCTGTCGGCGCTCAAGAGCACGGCCTCGGCCACGCTGCTGGCGCCGTCGGTGACCTTCGTGGAGAACGTCTGGCGCCAGTTCTTCCCGCGCCAGGGCGACCGCGAGGAGCTGCGCACCATGCGGCTGGCGGTGCTGGTCTTCAGCATCCTGGTGTGCGCCTACGCCATCGCATCCGAAGGCACGCCGATCTACGACATGGTCTCCGGCGCCTACCAGGTGCCGCTGGTGGGCGCCTTCGTGCCGCTGCTGGCCGGCCTGTACTGGAAGCGCGCCACCACGCAGGGCGCCATCTTCTCGATCGTGCTGGGCCTGCTGACCTGGCTGCTGTTCCTGGCTACGCCGGCCGGCGAGGCGTTCCCGGCACAGCTTGCGGGCGTGCTGATGAGCGCGCTGGGCATGCTGCTGGGATCGCTGGGGCCGCAGGCGCTCAGGAACCGCCATGGCTCGCACCATGCGCTGCGCGGCCTGGACAGCGGCTTGAAAGCCTGATCGGCGACCCTATCTGCCGCCGCGGGTGCGGCGCCTATCCCTTGCGACATCGCCGCCCCACCTCGGGCTTTATAATTTTTCGTTTTGCATCAAAGGCTTAGCCATGCCGATCTACGCTTATCGCTGTTCTGCCTGCGGTCACGCGAAGGACGTGCTGCAGAAACTCTCCGACCCCGTGCTGAGCACCTGCCCGGCCTGTGGCGCCGAGGCCTTCAGCAAGCAGCTCACCGCCGCGGGCTTCCAGCTCAAGGGTTCGGGTTGGTATGTGACCGACTTCAAGGGCGGCAGCGGCGGCACGTCGGCCCCAGCTGCCAAGACGGCCGAGCCGGCCGCCGCCTCGACGTCGTCGTCCGAGTCCGCCGCGCCGGCGGCCGGCTGCGGCGGCTCCTGCGCCTGCCATTGATGCATCGGCGCAAAGGCCTTCGCGCGTGAAAAAGTACATCGTCGCCGGGCTGCTGGTGTGGCTGCCGCTGGCCGTCACCATCTGGGTGCTGAGCTCGGCGCTCGGCATGCTGGACGGCGTGTTCGTGACCGTGCTGGCGGCGATCACCCGGGTGCTCCCGCCCACGGCGCAGTCCGGCATCGAGCAACTGCGCGACGTGCCGGGCCTGGGCGTGGTGGTGGTGGTGGTGGTGCTGCTGCTCACCGGCATGTTCGTGGCCAACGTCTTTGGCCAGTGGTGGCTGCGGCAGTGGGACCGGCTCATGGGCCGCATTCCCATCGTCAAGTCGATCTACAGCTCGGTGAAGCAGGTCTCGGACACGCTGTTCTCCAGCAGCGGCAACGCCTTCCGCGAGGCCGTGCTGGTGCAGTACCCGCGCGCGGGTTCCTGGACCATCGCCTTCGTCACCGGGCGTCCCGGTGGCGAGGTGGCCACGCAGCTCGGCGGCGAGCACCTGAGCCTGTACGTGCCCACCACGCCCAACCCGACCTCGGGCTTTTTCCTGATGGTGCCGCGTGCCGACGTGGTGCCCTTGCAGATGAGCGTGGACGAGGCGCTCAAGTACATCATTTCGATGGGCGTGGTCGCCCCGCCCGCACCCGCGGTCGCGTCCGCCGCACCGCTGCCGCTGCGCAATCGCGCCGGCTGAACCCGCCGGCGCTTCATTCCCTCAGGCTGCCGGCCGCGGCGGCCTCCCGAACCAGTTCCTGGAGCCAACAATGAGAAGCAGCTACTGCGGCCGTGTCAGCGAAGCGCTGATGGGCCAGACCGTGACCCTGATGGGCTGGGCCCACCGCCGCCGCGACCACGGCGGCGTGATCTTCATCGACCTGCGCGACCGTGAAGGCATCGTGCAGGTGGTGTGCGACCCGGACCGCCCGGAGATGTTCGCCACCGCCGAGGGCGTGCGCAACGAGTTCTGCCTGAAGGTCGTGGGCAAGGTGCGCGCGCGCCCGGCCGGCACCGAGAACGCCAACCTGGTCAGCGGCAAGATCGAGGTGCTGTGCCACGAGCTGGAGGTGCTCAACCCCAGCGTGACGCCCCCGTTCCAGCTCGACGAGGAAAACCTCTCCGAGACCACGCGCCTGACGCACCGCGTGCTGGACCTGCGCCGCCCGTACATGCAGAACAACCTCATCCTGCGCTACCGCGTGGCGATGGAAGTGCGCAAGTACCTCGACGAGCAGGGCTTCATCGACATCGAGACGCCGATGCTCACCAAGAGCACGCCCGAAGGTGCGCGCGACTACCTGGTGCCTTCGCGCGTGCACGACGGCATGTTCTTCGCGCTGCCGCAGTCGCCCCAGCTGTTCAAGCAGCTGCTCATGGTCGCGGGCTACGACCGCTACTACCAGATCACCAAGTGCTTCCGCGACGAGGACCTGCGCGCCGACCGCCAGCCCGAGTTCACGCAGATCGACCTGGAGACCAGCTTCCTCACCGAGCAGGAGATCCGTGACCTCACCGAGGGCATGATCCGCCACGTCTTCCGCAAGGCGCTCGATGTCGAGCTGGGCGAGTACCCGGTGATGACCTACGCCGACGCGATGCGGCTGTACGGCTCCGACAAGCCCGACCTGCGCGTCAAGCTGGAGTTCACCGAGCTCACCGACGTGATGGCCGACGTGGACTTCAAGGTGTTCAGCACCCCGGCCACCACGAAGGGCGGCCGCGTGGCGGCGCTGCGCGTGCCCGGCGGCGGCGAGATGAGCCGCGGCGAGATCGACGGCTACACCGAGTTCGTCAAGATCTACGGGGCCAAGGGCCTGGCCTGGGTCAAGGTCAACGACCTGTCCAAGGGCCGCGAGGGCCTGCAGTCGCCCATCGTCAAGAACCTGCACGACCGCGCCATCGAGCAGATCCTCGCCCGCACCGGCGCGCAGAGCGGCGACCTGATCTTCTTCGGTGCCGACAAGGCCAAGGTGGTGAACGACGCCCTGGGCGCGCTGCGCGTCAAGGTCGGCCACAGCGACTTCGGCCGCGCCAAGGGCCTGTTCGAGGACCGCTGGGCGCCGCTGTGGGTGGTGGACTTCCCGATGTTCGAGCACGACGAGGAAGAGGACCGCTGGGTCGCCGTGCACCACCCGTTCACCGCGCCCAAGGATGGGCACGAGGACCTGATGGACACCGACCCCGGCGCCTGCCTGGCCAAGGCCTACGACATGGTGCTCAACGGCTGGGAACTCGGTGGCGGCTCGGTGCGTATCCACCGCGCCGAGGTGCAGAGCAAGGTGTTCAGCGCGCTCAACATCGGCCCGGAAGAGGCGCAGCTCAAGTTCGGCTTCCTGCTCGACGCGCTGCAGTACGGCGCGCCGCCGCACGGCGGCCTGGCCTTCGGCCTGGACCGCCTGGTCACGCTCATGACCAAGGCCGAGTCGATCCGCGACGTCATTGCCTTCCCGAAGACGCAGCGCGCCCAGTGCCTGCTCACCGGCGCGCCCAGCGCCGTGGACGAGAAGCAGCTGCGCGAGCTGCACATCCGGCTGCGCAATCTCGCCGCCACGGCTTGATGCAGCGCAAGGACCGGGCATTCACGCCCGGTCCGTGGGGCTGTCGTGCGATACGGACAGGGCAGGGTGGAACTCAGGGTTTACACTACTAGGGTAAACACTGAGGACAAACCATGAAGACCCCGATCCTTGCCCTGGCCCTGCTGGTTGCCGCTGCCCTGGCCCAAGCCGAAACGGTGGCCCCGGCCGCTGCCGCTCCTGCCACCCAACCGGCGGCTGCTCGCGCCAACGCCGAGCACCCGGCCGTGCTGGCCGCGCGCCAGGCCCGCAGCGCTGGCATTGACGCCAACCGCTTCATCGTGCTGCCGCCGGCCAGCGCCCGCTGGACCAGCGGCCCCGCGGTGGACGCCAACGCCGTGCGCACGGCCGACGCCAGCGCCCGCTGATGTGCCATTCCCGTGCCCCGGGCGCGCGCGTGCGCGCCATGGCACGGCGGCCTTGACCGGCCGCGCCTGGAGGCGGTTTGCGCCCCGCTATGCTCGGCTGCATGCCTGCAGTCACACCTGAACTCCCCCGGCGTCCCTACAAGATCCCCGAGTCCGTCCTGGTGGTGATCCACACCCCGGCGCTGGACGTGCTGCTGCTGGAGCGGGCCGACCACCCCGGCTTCTGGCAAAGCGTCACCGGCTCCAAGGACCGTAGCGACGAGCCGCTGATCGACACCTGCGTGCGCGAGGTGGCCGAGGAAACCGGCATCGATGTGCATGCCCCGGGCATCGGCCTTGCCGCCCTGCGCGATTGGGGGCTGCGCAACGTGTACGAGATCTATCCCGTCTGGCGCCATCGCTACGCGGAGGGCGTCACCCACAACACCGAACATGTGTTCGGCCTGACGGTGCCCGCGGGCACGCCGGTGCGGCTGGCGCCGCGCGAGCATCTGGCGCAGCGCTGGCTGCCCTGGCGCGAGGCGGCGGCGGCGTGCTTCTCGCCCAGCAATGCCGAGGCAATCCTGCAGCTGCCGCGCTTCGTCGGGGCAGGGGCCGGAGCGGGGGCCTGAGCCATGGTGCTCAACCGCCTGCAGTCCACGCAGCTGCCCACGGCCTCGGCCAGGACCGAGAGCGACGTCGCGCTGCTGCGCGTGGCCACCTACAACATCCACAAGGGCGTGCGCGGCATCGGGCCGCGCAAGCGGCTGGAGATCCACAACCTCGGCCTGGGCGTGGAGGCACTGGACGCGGACGTGGTCTTCCTCCAGGAGGTGCGCCTCTTCCACACCCGCGAGGCCCGCAAGTTCGACCGCAGCAAGTTCGGCTGGCCGGAGCAGGGCCAGGCGCATTTCCTGGCGCCCGAGGGCTACGACGTGGCCTACCGCACCAACGCCGTCACGCGCCATGGCGAGCATGGCAACGCGCTGCTGTCGCGCTGGCCCATCGGCGACGTGGGCCACTTCGACGTCAGCGACCACCGCTTCGAGCAGCGCGGGCTGCTGCACGTGCCGGTGCAATGGGGCGGCATGACGGTGCACGCGGTGGTGGCGCATTTCGGACTGATCCACGCCAGCCGCGTGCGCCAGGTGCAGAAGCTTGCCGAGTTCCTGGAAGCCAACGTGCCCGCCAATGAGCCGCTGGTGGTGGCGGGCGACTTCAACGACTGGGCCGAGAAGCTCGATCCGCCGATGTGGGGCATCGGCCTGCAGCGTGCCCGCTCCGAGGGCGCGCGCGTGCACTGCCCGACATTCCCCTCGCTGGCGCCGGTGTTCGCGCTGGACCGCTTCTACCTGCGCGGCCTGCGCTGCCGCTCCACCTTCGTGCCGCGCGGCACCGCCTGGGCCCGCATGTCGGACCACCTGCCGCTGGTGGCCGAACTCGAAGCGGCATGAGCCCCGGGGCGCCGCCCTCCCATCGCCGCCGGGGTGGTGACGACGATGCCGCGCACGCGTCGGCGCTGCTGCACAACTGGTACGACCATCCGCGCGCCCTGTTCTGCGGCGGTAACGAGGTGAAGCTGCTGCGCGGCGGCTGCGAGCTGTTCCCGGCCATGTGCGAGGCCATCGCCGCGGCCCGCCACGAGGTGTGGCTGGCCACCTACATCTTTCACGACGACGAGGCCGGCCGCCTGGTGGCCGACGCGCTGGTGGCCGCGGCGCGGCGCGGCGTGCGCGTGCACGTGGTGGTGGACGGCTTCGGCAGCAAGGCCTCGCTGCCCGCGCTGCAGCAGTGGCTCGCTCCTGCGGGCGTGGAGCTGGCGGTGTTCCGGCCGGTGCGGCGCTGGTGGACGCTGCTGCAGCCGGGCCAGCTGCGCCGGCTGCACCAGAAACTGTGCGTGGTGGACGGCGAGCTGGGCTTCGTCGGCGGCATCAACATCATTGATGACTGCAACGACCTCAACCACGGCTACAGCGAGGCGCCGCGGCTGGACTACGCCGTGGCGGTGCGCGGCCCGGTGGTGGGACCGGTGCAGCAGACCGCGCGCGCCATGTGGTCGCGCGCCGCCTTCGGCCATGACTGGCCCGAGGAGATGAAGGCGCTGGCGCGCAGCAGCGAGCCGGTGGCGCGGGTGCGCGCGCTGCTGCGGCGGCTGCGCATCACGCCGCCGCTCAAGAGCCTGGCCTGCAGCGACGCCGAGCGCCCCGTGCGCGCCGCCTTCGTGGTGCGCGACAACCTGCGCCAGCGCCGCGCCATCGAGCGCAGCTACATCGACGCGCTGCGCCGCGCGCGCACGCGCATCGACCTGGTGTCGCCGTACTTCTATCCCGGCCACCTCTTCCGCCGCACGCTGCGCGACGCCGCGCGGCGCGGCGTGCAGGTGCGGCTGCTGCTGCAGGGCAAGCTGGACTACCGCATCGCCGGCCTGGCGGCGCAGGTGCTCTACGACGAGCTGCTGCGCCACGGCGTGCGCATCTTCGAGTACACGCCCGCCTTCCTGCACGCCAAGATCGCCCTGGTGGACGACGACTGGGCCACGGTGGGCAGCTCCAACATCGACCCGCTGTCGCTGCTGCTCAACCTGGAAGCCAACGTCATGGTGCGCGACCCCGACTTCGTGCGCGAGCTCGCCGCCGAGTTCAACGCGGCCATCGCCGTCTCGCGCGAGGTGCAGGCCGCCCAGGTGCGCGCGCGCGGCTTCTGGGGCGCGCTGCGCCGCGGCTTCGTGGCCTGGAGCGCGCATGTGTACCTGCGCGTGGCGGGCATCACCGGGCGCTACTGACTCCGGGTTCCCGTTCGCCCTGAGCTTGTCGAAGGGCTCGCAGGCTGGTCGGGACACAGGGCTTCGACAGGCTCAGCCCGAACGGCTTTCTTCTTCAGTCGGTAAGTGATTTCGACGGGAGCGTCGATGCTGCGGGCAGGGCAGCGCCGGAGGATGCCGATGCCCGGCGCAGCAGCTCGTGCGCATGCGCGATCGGGATGGCGTAGCTGATGCCCGATGGCTGCGTCAGCGCGCTCTCGCGCCCGGCCTTGACGAACACCATGTTCAGCACCGCCACCACCTCGCCGCTGGCAGCATCGAACACCGGGCTGCCGCTGTTGCCGGGGTAGGCGGTGGCGTCGAGCTGGTAGAGCTCGAACGGGCCTTCGCGCAGCTCGCGGATGGCCTGGTTGCTGAGCTGCTGCGCCGAGGCCTGCGGCAGCGAGGCCGGGGTGACGGCCGATACGATGCCGCGGTGCGTCACCGGCGAGTAGCCCAGCGCGCCGCCGATGGGAAAGCCGGTGAAGCCCACTTCCGTGCCTTCAGGCACCTCGCGCGCGGCGGCCAGCGGCAGCGTCGGCAGCGGCGTGCCCTCGATGGCCAGCAGCGCCAGGTCGTGGCGCCGGTCCAGCGCCAGCAGCGTGGCGCGGCGCACCTCGGCGCCTTCGCCGCGGCGGCGCGGGATGCCGATGGCCAGCGGCGCCGCGGCCTCGCTGGGCAGCGCCTCGGGCAGCACATGGGCGTTGGTCAGCACCCGGCGCCCGTCGCCCACCACGAAGCCCGTGCCCCTGAAACCCAGCCGCGGGTTGTCGGTGGCGCGCCAGGAACCCACCACCACCACGGCCGGCTTGACCTTGGGAATGAGCGCCGTGAGCTGCGCCATCGCGGGCGGCAGGCTGCCGGCCAGCAGCAGCGCGGCGACGGCGAGCGGGCGAAACTGGGGCATGTCAGGACGTCGGGAGAAGCCGTGCCGGTACCGGGTCGGCGAAGGTGCCCAGGGCAGCGGAAGACAAGAGGTGTGAGAAGAGGTGTGAGGCCCCGGGACGCCGGGAGCGGTTCGTGGCCGTATTCCGGCTGCTCACAGCTGATCGCTCAGGTCTTCGCCGTAGCGGTTGGAGCGGGGCGAGCCGGGCAGCAGGCCGTTTTCGATCAGCGTCCACAGCGGGCCGATCACGGGCACGAAGTTCACCAGCACCCACAGGCCGGACTTGTCGCGGTCGTGCCAGCGCTTGACCGACACCGCCAGCGCCGGCCAGGTCAGCAGCAGGTTGACCACGCTCTCGGCCTTCTCCTCGCTCATGCCAGCCACGCGCAGCAGCGTGTAGCCCAGCACGCCCACGCCCAGCAGCCCGAACACGCCGTACAGCCACCAGATGCGGCGCGGAATGCGGCCCTGAAAACCAAAGTAGATCTGTTGCGGGCTCATCGCCTCATCGGCGAGCCAGGTGGGAGACGGGGTCATGGGGCAATGCAACGAAGCGCAACACATTCTCCCATGCGGCCCCCGCCACAATGCCCCGATGGACCGTGCACAAGCCACAGCAGCGGCCGCGCGTGATCTCGTGGTCGAGCGCCCGCAGGGCCTCTACTGCCCGCCCGGGGACTTCTACATCGACCCCTGGCAGCCGGTGGAGCGCGCCGTGATCACCCATGCCCATGCCGACCACGCCCGCCGCGGCCATGCCCGCTACCTCGCCAGCGCCGAAGGCGAGGGCGTGCTGCGCGCCCGCATGGGAGCCGACATCGAGCTGCAGGCGCTGCACTGGGGCGAGGTGGTGGAGCACCGCGGCGTGTGCATCAGCCTGCACCCGGCCGGCCATGTGCTGGGCTCGGCGCAGGTGCGGCTGGAGCACACGGGCCAGGTGTGGGTGGTGTCGGGCGACTACTGGCTCAGCGGCCACGAGGCCGAGGCCAATCCGACCTGCACGCCCTTCGAGCCGGTGCGCTGCGACTGCTTCATCACCGAATCCACTTTCGGCCTGCCCATCTACCGCTGGCAGCCGCAGGCCGCGCTCTTTGCCGAGATCAACGCCTGGTGGGCCGATAACGCCGCCGCCGGCCGCGCCAGCGTGCTCATGGGCTATGCCTTCGGCAAGGCACAGCGGCTGCTGGCCGGCGTGGACGCCGCCATCGGCCCCATCGTCGTGCACGGCGCGGTGGAGCCGCTCAATGCCGCCTACCGCGCCGCCGGCGTGGCGCTGCCGCCCACGCACCGCGTCACCGAGCTGCCCAAGGAGGCCTTGAGGCGCGCGCTGGTGCTGGCGCCGCCCTCAGTGGCGGGCTCGCCCTGGCTGCGGCGCTTCGGCGAGGCCAGCGACGCCTTCGCCAGCGGCTGGATGGCGCTGCGCGGCGCGCGCCGGCGCCGCGGCGTGGACCGCGGCTTCGTGCTCTCCGACCATGCCGACTGGCCAGGGCTGCAACGCGCCATTGCTGCCACCGGCGCGCCGCGCGTCATCGTCACCCACGGCTACGAGGCCGTGATGGTGCGCTGGCTGCAGGAGCAGGGTTGCCAGGCCGGCGCCTTCCGCACCGAGTACGGCGACGAGGCCATCGAAGCCGAGGCATCCGGGATGGAGGAGGGCACGGCCGACGGACGTGACCCGGGAGAAGCTGCACGCTGACCTGCACTTGGAGCCTGCGAGTACGCTTGCCTCACACCGCAGCTTAGCCATCAGCCATGGGACAGCCCGCACACCGTCTGGCGACTTACGACGACATCCTGGATCTGCCCGAGCACCTGGTCGGGGAAATCATCGGCGGCGACCTCGTCACCCATCCGCGTCCCGCGCCACGCCACGCGCTGGCGCTGTCGCTGCTGGGTGCCGAGCTGTCCGGCCCCTTCCATAAGGGCCGGGGCGGGCCGGGCGGCTGGTGGCTTCTGGCTGAACCCGAAGTTCACCTCGGCCCGCACGTGCTCGTGCCCGACATCGCCGGCTGGCGGCGCGAGCGGCTGCCGCGCCTGCCCGACACGGCCTGGTTCGAGCTGGCGCCGGACTGGGTGTGCGAGGTGCTGTCGCCCTCCACCGCGCGCGTGGACCGGGTGCAGAAGCTGCCGGTCTACGCCGAGGCCGGGGTCGGCCACGTGTGGCTGGTCGATCCCGTGCTGCGCACGCTGGAGGCCTTCGAGAACCAGCAGGGGCGCTGGCTGCTGCTCGGCGCCTTCAAGAACGACGACGCCGTGGCCGTCGCCCCCTTCGAGGCCGTCGCCCTGGAGCTGGGTGCGCTGTGGGCCGATTGAAGCAGCGACAAGATTGTTTACCTGTGGCTCACAGCTTTCTCATGTTTTGGCCTTTGGTTGAGAAAACTGTTTCCTGAGGGATGACATTCCTGCCGCGCATCGCGGTTCACAGGTCCATCCAGATCCGCCGCGTCCCGTCCGCGCGATCCGGCGGACCCTCGGTGAACCCGAGGCGCTTGCCCAGGCCGCGCATGGCCTCGTTCTCCTCCAGCACCACGGCCACGATGCGGCGCGTGCCCTGGCTGCGCAGGTAGTTGATGAGCTTGTCCATCAGCAGCTGGCCCAGGCCGGTGTGCTTGAGGTCGGAGCGCACCAGCACGCCGAACTCGGCTTCCTGGTTGTCGGGATCGGCCACCGCGCGCGCCACGCCCAGGGTCACCTCGCCGCCCTCCGCATTCGGCTCGGTGGCGATGAAGGCCATCTCGCGCGCGTAGTCGATCTGCGTCAGCCGCGCCAGCTCGCTGCGCTCGATGCTGCGGCGGCTGTAGAACACGCGCATGCGGATGTCCTCCGGCGACACGCGCGACAGGAACTCCAGGTGCTGCGCCTCGTCCTCGGGCCGGATCGGGCGCAGCGTGATCTCGTGCTCGTGCCAGGGCACCGTCTCCGCCAGCGGCGTGGGGTAGGGCCGGATCGCGAAATTGGCCTCGCCGGCCGGGCCGGCGGCGCTGGCGCGGATGCGCGCATCCAGCGCCACCACGCCCGACGGGCTGGCGATGAGCGGGTTGATGTCCAGCTCCGCGATCTCGGGCACGTCGGCCAGCAGCTGCGACACCGTCACCAGCACCCCGTAAAGCGCCTGGTGGTCCACCGCCGAGGTGTCGCGCCAGGCGCCCAGCAGCTTGGACACGCGCGTGCGCCCCACCAGCGAGCGCGCCAGCGGCTCGTTGAGCGGGGGCAGACCCACGGCGCGGTCGGCCAGCACCTCCACCGCCGTGCCGCCATGGCCGAACAGCACCACCGGGCCGAACAGCGGGTCGATGGTGGTGCCCACGATCAGCTCGCGCCCATGCGCGCGCTGGACCATCTGCTGCACCGAGAAGCCCAGCAGCGTCGCGTCCGGGCGGCGCGTGCGCACGCGCTGCAGCATCCCCGCCGCGGCCTCGCGCACCTCCTCGGCCGTGTCCAGGTTCAGCACCACGCCGCCCACGTCGGACTTGTGCGTGATCTGCAGCGACAGGATCTTCAGCACCACCGGGAAGCCGATGCGCTGGGCCGCCTCGGCGGCCGCGTCGGGGTCGGCCGCGGTGGTGGTGGTGGCCGCCACCGGGATGCCGCAGGCCTGCAGCACCGCCTTGGCCTCGGGCTCGGTAAGCATCTCGCGCCCGGCCTCCAGCGCCTGCCGCACCAGGGCGCGGGCGCGCGCGGTGTCGGCCGCCGGCCAGTTGGGTGCGGCCGGCGGCGCCTCCATCAGCTGGGCCTGGTTGCGGGCGTAGTCCACGCCGAGGGCGAAGGCGCGCACGGCCTGCTCCGGCGTGTCGAAGCTGGGCAGCCCGGCATCGTGGAAACGCTGGCGCGCCTCGGCCACGGCGGTCTGGCCCATCCAGCAGCTCAGCAGCCGCGGCGGCATGCGCTTGAGCAGCGGCACCAGCGCCTGCGCGATCTCGCTGCTGGGCACGATGGCGGTGGGGGCGTGGATGAACAGCACCGCCGGCTGCGCCGGGTCGGCGGCCAGCGCCTCCAGCGTGGCCACGTAGCGCTCCACCGGCGCGTCGCCGATGAGGTCCACCGGGTTGCTGCGCGACCAGTTGGCCGGCAGCGCCTCGTCGAGCCGGGCGAGGGTGGCGGGGGCGAGCTGGCACAGCTTGACGCCGGCATCGGCCGCGGCATCGGCGGCCATCACGCCGGCGCCGCCGCCGTTGGTGACGATCACGAGCTCCTCGCCGCGCCGGCCGCGGAAGCGCGACAGCGTCTCCGCGGCGATGAACAGCTCCTGCAGCGTGCTCACGCGCAGCATGCCCGCGCGCGCGATGGCGGCGTCGAAGACCAGGTCCGACCCGGCCAGCGCCCCGGTGTGCGAGGCCGCGGCGGCCTGTCCGGCGCTGGAGCGCCCGGCCTTGACCACGATCACCGGCTTGTTGCGCGCCGCCGCGCGCGCCGCGGACATGAACTTGCGCGGCGCGCTGACGGACTCGATGTAGAGCAGGATCGCCCGCGTGCGCGCGTCGCTGGCCAGGAAGTCCAGCATGTCGCCGAAGTCCACGTCCGCGCCTTCGCCCAGCGACACGAAATGCGAGAAGCCGATGCCGTTGGCGCGCGACCAGTCCAGCATCGCCGTCATCAGCGCACCGGACTGCGACACCAGCGCCAGCTCGCCGGGCAGCGCGTCCACGTGCGCGAAGCTGGCGTTCAGCCCCAGCCGCGGTACCAGCAGCCCGATGCAGTTGGGGCCCAGGATGCGCAGCAGGTGCGGGCGCGCGGCGTCGAGCATGGCGCGCTTGGTGTCACCGTCCAGCCCCGCCGTCATCACCACCGCCGCGCGCGTGCCGAGCGCGCCGAGCTCGGCGATCAGCCCCGGCACGCTGGCCGGCGGGGTGCAGATCACGGCCAGCTCCGGCACCTGCGGCAGCTCGGCCACGCGCGGGTACACGGTCTGGCCGTCGAGCTCGCGCAGGCGCCGGTTCACCGCGAACACCGGACCGCCGAAGCTGCCGGCGCGCAGGTTGCGCCACACCGTCGCGCCCACGCTGCGCGGGCGGTCCGAGGCGCCGATGACGGCCACCGAGGTCGGGTCGAACAGGGAATCCAGGTTGCGGATGCTCATGAGGTGATGCTGCTGGTTGTGGTGCCGGGTCGCGACAGGCGCACGCAGCGTGCCCGCAGGCACGCCCCGGCGCGCTTGTCATGGATCAACAGGCCCTGCTTTGAGGGCTTGGCGCTTCGGGACTAAAGTGCTCCAGGAGACGGCGCCGCGCGCCGCTTCCCCGAGAACGACGACAGGAGACAGCCCATGAAGATTCTGCTGCCCGTGGACGGTTCCGCCCTGGCGCTGGACGCCGTGCACCACGCGCTGCGCCTGGTGCGCGAGGGCCTGCGCGCCAGCTTCGTGCTGGCCAACGTGCAGGAGCCCACCACCTTCTACGAAATGATGACCCTGCACGACGCCGAGGCGCTGGCGCGCATGAGCGAGGGCGCCGCGGCGGACGCACTGCAGGGTGCGCAGGCGCTGCTGGAGGCGGCCGGCGTGGAGTACGAGGTGCAGGTGGGTACCGGCGACGTGGCGCACACGCTGCTGGACATTGCCGAGGAGCAGCAGTGCGACGCCATCGTGATGAGCGCGCGCGGCGTGGGCGGCTTGGCCGCGGCGCTGGGCTCGGTGTCGCAGACGCTGCTGCACGACAGCCGGCTGCCGCTGACCATCGTGCGGCATGTCGAGCCCGAGGCGCCGGCCGAGGACGTGGACATGGATGAGGAGCCCGCGGGTGGTTGATTCGGTGGTGGGCGACGTGCCGATGCTTGATCTGTTGCGGGCCGGGGCCGCGGCCTGGGACGTGGTCACGGCCGCGCGGGCCGATGCCGCGGTGCTGGCGCAGCGCCAGCGCCAGCGCCTGGCCGAACTGGTGCGCACGGCGCAGGCGCAGTCGCCCTGGTATGCGCGGCGGCTGCCGCACGATGCGGTGCAGCGGCCGCTGTCGGAGCTGCCGGTGCAGCACCGCGGCGAGCTCATGCGCCATTTCGACGACTGGGTCTGCGACCGGCAGCTGCGGCGCCAGCCGCTGCAGGGCTTCATCGCCGATCCGCGGCGCATGGCCCAGCCCTTCATGGGCCGCTACACGGTGTGGGAGAGCTCGGGCACCAGCGGCGAGCCCGGCATCTTCGTGCAGGACGCCGCGGCCATGGCGGTGTACGACGCGCTGGAGTCGCTGCGCCACGGCGGCGCCTCGCCCTGGAGCTGGCCGATGCCGCTGGGCCTGGGCGAGCGTGTCGCCTTCGTGGGCGCCACCGACGGCCACTTCGCCTCCTGCGTGAGCGTGCAGCGGCTGCGCCAGCGCAACCCGTGGATGGCGCCGAACCTGCAGTCCTTCTCGATCCTGCAGCCGGTGGACGCGCTGGTGCGCGCGCTCAATGCCTGGCGTCCGACCATCATCGCCACCTATCCCACGGCCGCGGCGCTGCTGGCCGATCAGGCGCAGGCCGGGGCGCTGCGCATCGCGCCGCGCGAGGTCTGGACCGGCGGCGAGACGCTGGAGCCCGCGCTGCGCCAGCATGTGCAGCAGGTCTTCGACTGCCGCATCCGCAACAGCTACGGCGCCTCGGAGTTCCTGGCCATGGGCTGGGAATGCGGGCAGGGCGCGATGCACCTCAACAGCGACTGGGTGATCCTGGAGCCGGTGGACGAGCAGCACCGTCCCGTGCCGCCGGGCCGGCCTTCGGCGCGCACGCTGCTGACCAACCTGGCCAACCGGGTGCAGCCGCTCATCCGCTACGAGCTGGAGGACCAGCTCACCATCGACCCGCGGCCCTGCGCCTGCGGCTGCGCGCTGCCGGTGATCCGCGTGGACGGCCGCGGCGACGACCTGCTGCGCATGGATGCGCGCGCCGGCGGCACGGTGACGCTGCTGCCGCTGGCGCTCTCCACCGTGATGGAGGAGCACGCCCAGGTCTACGACTTCCAGCTGCGCCAGTGCGACGGCCGCACCCTGGCGCTGCGCCTGGGCGGCTCCGCCGCCGAGGCCCCCGCGGCGCTGCAGCGCTGCCGCCAGGCGCTGCAGCAGTTCGCCCAGGCGCAGGGCCTGGTGCCGCTGGAGCTGCTGGACGAGACCACGCAGCCCATGCTGCGCGGACGCAGCGGCAAGCTGAGGCGGGTGCTGGCGTGCGGGGCGGGGTAATGGATCAGGTTGCTTGGGCAACTGGGAGCGGAAAAGCTATGGTGTGACGCGGTGATTTCGCGGTGATTTCGCGGTGGTGAGGGCGCTGCTGCAGGTGCCTTGGTCGGAAGGCTGAGTTGCCGAGCTTTCTACTTCGTCATTCCCGCGCAGGCGGGAACCCAGGCGGTCCTCAAGCTGGCCGTGAGCCAATTGCCTGGCACACCAAGGTCTGGTGGACTGAGCGTGCCGGCCATGTTTCTTGCGCTCTGATGTGGGACTGCCTGGGTCCCCGCCTGCGCGGGGATGACGAAGTAATAAGCGGACCGCACCAGCTTGCGGCTACCGACTGGCAGACTTTCCCAGACAGCCCATCACTGCACACAGGCAGGCCCGGACGGTCAATGCGCCCGCAACCTCTGCGCCACCGCTGCCGACACCGCGTAAGGCTGCCAGCGCCCCTCGGGCTGCGCCAGCCGGTCCGCCACCACGGACCACACCTGCGGATGCCACACCAGCCCGATGTGGCTGGCCTGCACCTCGACGTTCTCGGCATGCGCCACCGCCGCCTCGCGGCAGGCCTGCCAGGCCACCACGCCGTCGCTGCGGCTGTAGATGGAGGTCGTGGGCACCGGTGGCGTGGCCGCCATCCGCGCCAGCAGCGCCTCGTCGATCTGGGGCAGCCGCCCGCTCAGGAGCTGGCACAGCACGCCGACCGTGGTGTGCTCGCCGCGGCCCGCGAAGGGCGTGCCCAGCGTGATGACCTGGCGCACGAGCCCGGGGCGCCGGCGCGCGATCTCGCGCGCGTAGATGCCGCCCAGGCTCCAGCCGACGAGGCTGGCGCGGCGCCCGTGCTGCGCCACCGTTTCGGCCACGCCCTCGGTGAGCAGGTCCAGCCAGTCCTCGACCGCGCCCTTGGGACCGATGTTGCAGCCATGGCCCCAGTCGCAGGCCTCGTAGCCCAGGTCGCGGCAGCAGCGCCGCAGCGGCTCCAGCGCCATCGCGTCGGCACACAGGCCCGGGAACAGCACCACCGGATGGCCGTCGCCGGTGGGCAGCCGGCGCCGGTCCATGAAGCCGACGCTGACGTACTCCAGGAGCGCACGCATGGGCTCCAGGCCCATCAGGGCCAGGGGCGGTGCCGAGTAGGCGTAGGTGCTGGTGCTACAGCTCAATGACATGGCGAAACCCGATAGCTGTTGATGTCTTGGTCCAGGCAAGCGCGGGTCCCGCCACGCACCGGAATGAGGCGCATCGTGCTGTAGTCGGCTTCCTACAGCGTTCTTCCCGGGGTGCTTCGGGGACGTTGGTGGGGCGCTGTCAAAATCCCGGCCATCCGTATACGGGAAATGACATGAGCATCAAGAGCGACAAGTGGATTCGCCGCATGGCGCAAGAGCACGGGATGATCGAGCCCTTCGAGCCCGGCCAGGTCCGCCACGCCGCCGACGGCCACAAGATCGTCAGCTACGGCACCAGCAGCTACGGCTACGACATCCGCTGCGCGCGCGAATTCAAGATCTTCACCAACGTGCATTCCACCGTGGTGGACCCGAAGAACTTCGACGAGAAGAGCTTCGTGGACTTCGAGGGTGACGTCTGCATCATCCCGCCCAACAGCTTCGCGCTGGCGCGCACCATGGAGTACTTCCGCATCCCGCGCAACGTGCTGACCATCTGCCTGGGCAAGAGCACGTACGCGCGCTGCGGGATCATCGTCAACGTCACGCCCTTCGAGCCCGAATGGGAGGGCTACGTGACGCTGGAGTTCTCCAACACCACGCCGCTGCCGGCCAAGATCTATGCGGGCGAGGGCTGCGCGCAGGTGCTGTTCTTCGAGAGCGACGAGGTCTGCGAGACCAGCTATGCCGACCGCGGCGGCAAGTACCAGGGCCAGCGCGGCGTGACGCTGCCCAAGACCTGAGCTCCCTGGCCCGCGCGGCAGCGGCGCCGCGCGGGCGCGCATGCCGCTTGCTGCTTCTGCACCACAGACGCAGGCGGGCCAGTGGCGGCTCGCCGTCTCAGCCAGGGAGCCGGCATGAGGTGGCAGGGGCAGCGCGAAAGCGAGAACGTCGAGGATCTGCGCGGTGATTCCGGCGGTGGGGGCGGCGGATTCGGCGGCCTGCCCATCGGCGGACGCGGCCTGAGCCTCGGCGGCGTGGTGGTGGCGCTGGTGGCGGGCTGGATCTTCGGCATCAACCCGCTGGCGCTGCTGGGCCTCATGGACAGTGGCGGCCCGCCGCCCACCGCGCAGCGCGAGGTGACGCCCTCGCATCCCACCGACGAGCGCGCGCGCTTCGCCTCCGTGGTGCTGGCCGATACCGAGGACGTGTGGGGCGCCATCATGGGCCGCGCCCAGCGCAACTACGAGCCACCGCGCATGGTGCTGTTCCGCGGCGCCACGCGCACCGCCTGCGGCCTGGGCGAGTCGGCCGCCGGGCCCTTCTACTGCCCGGCCGACCGCAAGGTCTACATCGACCTCGGCTTCTTCGACACGCTGTCGCAGCGCCTGGGCGCGCCGGGTGACTTCGCGCAGGCCTACGTCATCGCCCACGAGGTCGGGCACCACGTGCAGCAGGAGCTGGGCCTCACGCAGCGCGTGGACGCGCAGCGCCAGCGCCTGTCGCAGGCCCAGGCCAACCAGCTGTCGGTGCGCCTGGAGCTGCAGGCCGACTGCTTTGCCGGCGTATGGGCGCACCACTCGCAGCGCGGCAAGGGCTGGCTGGAGCAGGGCGACATCGAGGAAGGCCTCAACGCCGCCTCACAGATCGGTGACGACACGCTGCAGCGCCGCAGCCGCGGCACCGTGGTGCCCGAGAGCTTCACCCATGGCAGCAGCGCGCAGCGCGTGCAGTGGTTCCGGCGCGGGCTGCAATCGGGCCAGCCTGCGCAGTGCAACACCTTCGAAACGGCCGGTTCCTGAACCTGAAAGCCTCACACCCATGCGACGACTCTCCAACTCCGCCGCGCTGGTGGACAACTGGTTCGACATGCTGCCGCCGCACCAGCAGGCCACCGTGCGTGCCCTGCATGGCGCGGTGCTCGATGCCGCGCCGCAGCTCATCCCCAGCGTGAAATGGGGCAACCTGGCCTACCTCGACGGGCCGGCGCAGTTGCTCTCCATCAGCACGCACAAGACGCATGCGCAACTGCAGGCCGCGCGCGTGCTGTGCGCGATGCTGCCGCCGCACGGCCCGGGCGACGAGGCGGCGGACCACCCGCTGGCGCGGCCGCTCAAGTGCCGCTATTCGCAGCCGGTGGACGAGGGGCAGGTCGCGCGCGTGGTGCGCGCCTGCATGCAGTTGCGGCACGAGCACGAGGCGCCGCATCCCGAGGAGAGCTGAGCGCCGGCCGCAACCGCTTCACGACCGCGGATGGGCTCATGCCCGCACAGGCGGGCATGACGAGGGTCGCTGCGTGCCCGTGTCGGGCAACCTCAAGGCTTCGGGAACGTCCCTGGCAGCAGCACGCGCGTGTCCACCTTGGCCAAGTTGCGGTGGCCGCAGAAGGCCATGGTCAGGTCCAGCTCCTTGGCGATGATCTCCAGGCAGCGCGTCACGCCGGCCTCGCCCATGGCGCCCAGGCCGTAGAGGAAGGCGCGGCCGATGAGCGTGCCGCGCGCGCCCAGGGCCCAGGCCTTGAACACGTCCTGGCCGCTGCGGATGCCGCCGTCCATCCACACCTCGATGTTCTTGCCCACGGCCTCGACGATGGCCGGCAGCGCCTCGATGGAGCTGGGCGCGCCGTCGAGCTGCCGCCCGCCGTGGTTGCTCACGATCAGCGCGTCGGCGCCGGAGTCGGCGGCCAGCCGCGCGTCCTCCACGTCCATGATCCCCTTGAGGATCAGCTTGCCGCCCCAGCGCTTCTTGATCCACTCCACGTCGCCCCAGTTGAGCTGCGGGTCGAACTGCTCGGCGGTCCAGGAGCTGAGGCTGGAGAGGTCGCCCACGCCGCTGGCATGGCCGACGATGTTGCCGAAACTGCGGCGCTTGGTGCCCAGCATGCCCATGCACCAGCGCGGCTTGGTCGCCAGGTTGATGAGGTTGGCCAGCGTGGGCTTGGGCGGCGCCGACAGGCCGTTCTTGAGGTCCTTGTGGCGCTGGCCCAGGATCTGCAGGTCCAGCGTGAGCATCAGCGCCGAGCAGTTGGCAGCCTTGGCGCGGTCGATGAGGCGCTCGATGAAGGCGCGGTCGCGCATCACGTAGAGCTGGAACCAGAAAGGCTTCGTGGTGTGGGCGGCGATGTCCTCGATCGAGCAGATGCTCATGGTCGAGAGCGTGAACGGAATGCCGAACTTCTCCGCCGCCTTGGCCGCCAGGATCTCGCCGTCGGCGTGCTGCATGCCGGTGAGGCCGGTGGGCGCGATGGCCACGGGCATGGCCACGTCGTGGCCGACCATGCTGGCGCGGATGGAGCGGCCTTCCATGTTCACCGCCACGCGCTGGCGCAGCTTGATCCTGTGGAAGTCGGTCTCGTTGGCGCGGTAGGTGCTCTCGGTCCAGGACCCGCTGTCGGCGTAGTCGTAGAACATGCGCGGCACGCGCCGCTTGGCCAGCACGCGCAGGTCTTCGACGTTGGTGATCACGCTGCTCATGGTCTGTGTCCCCGGGGGTTCTTCAATGGGCGCGCATCCTAGCGGCGCCTCGCGGCCCCCGGCCGGACAAATGTTCAGGCGGTGGCGGAAAGTCGTGCCGGCCGCGCGGCCTCAAGCGCCGGGCGCGCGCCGGGCCGCCACCACGGCCACGGCTTCCCGGGCGATGCGCTCGCAGGCGCGCTGCAGCCACTGTGCGAACTGCGGCGCCGCGCCGCTGGCGGCGTGCGGCGCCACGTAGTACTGGTGTGCGGGCATGACCTGCACGTCGAACAGCGGGATCAGCGCGCCGTTCTCCAGCCAGGCGCGCGCCAGCGACGGGCGAGCCAGCGCCACGCCCTGGCCGCCCAGCGCGGCCTCCAGCGTCAGGCCCAGGTCGAGCAGGCGCGGGCCCTCGTCGGGCTCGGGCCAGGGCAGGCCCGCGGCGGCGAACCAGGGTGCCCAGGGCTCCAGCGGCGTGCGCAGCAGCGGTGCGTGCGCCAGGTCGGCGGGCGTGCGCAGCCGCGGCAGCCGCGCCAGCAGCGAGGGCGCGGCCACGGGCAGCACCACGTCGTGCATCAGCACCGTGCCGCCCACGGCGGCGGCGTCGCCATGGCGCACCTGCACGTCGGCATCGCTGCCGCCGTCGTCGAGAAAGGGGATGGAGAGCACCACCTCCAGCTCCACCCGCGGGTGCGCCTCGGTGAAGGCGGGCAGCTCGGGCACCAGGATCTGGCGCGCGAAGGTCGGCGGCGTGCTCACACGCAAGCGCTGCACGCGGCGCGCGTGGCGCCGGTGCTGGGGCGCCGCGGCCAGCAGGCCCAGCGCGGCGCGCACATGCGTCAGGTATTCCTTGCCCGCGGGTGTGAGGCTCAGCCGCGGGCCGCGCTGGAACAGCGGCGTGCCCAGCAGCTCCTCCACGGTGGCGATGCGCTTGCCCACGGCGCTGGCCGTCACGGCCAGCTCCTCGGCGGCCTTCTCGAACGTGCCCAGCCGCGCCGCGGCCTCGAAGGCCCGCAGGCCGTCGATGGAGGGAAAGCGCAGGTCCGGCATGGGAGCCGGACTCTAGCAGCGCGGTTTCACGCCCCGGGGGCCGGGGTGCCAAGCCGGGCCTCGCGCCGCGGTCGGGGCGTGCCGCATGGGGCGCGCCTTGCGGCCGTGGACCGGGCCCGGGGAGCGTCGCGCGGCGCGGGCGCGCACGAGGTTCAGGTGGAGCAGCTGGTGCTGCCGCAGCCGGTGAGGGCGCCCTCGGTGACGGGCTCGCGGCAGAGGCCGGTGGCGGGGTCGAAGCCCACCTGCTCCATGTGGAAGGCCAGGCCGGCGTCCATCATCTGGGCATGGCCGGGGAACCATTGGGCCAGTTCCGCCACGGCCTGACGCAACGGGGCGAAGTCCCCTTCGGTGCTGGCCAGCGCCACCACGTTGCGCATGACTTGCAGGACCGCGGCGTGTTGAAAACTGTGGCAGTTCTCCGTGGCGAAGCCGGTGGCGGCCATCCAGCGGTCTTCCTGGCCGAAGTGCTCAATGGTGTGGTCCAGCAGCTCCTGGAAGCGCTGCAGCAGCACGGCCGGCTCGGCGTCCAGCGCGGCTTCCGCCGCGGCGAGCAGGTCCACGAATTCTTGGTGCGTGTCGTCCATTTGCGGCTGCTGCAGCGCCAGCGCATCGGACCAGGTCAGGGTCGGCATGGGCGGCAGTGTGGCCCGCGCGGCAGGCCCGTCCCTTGAGCCAGCTCAAGCCGGTGGCGCCGTTAGCATCGGCGCATGACGACGGAAATCACGAACAGGCAACGCCGGCCGCTGCGCTGGCTGTGGCTGCTGGGCGGCGGCTGCAGCTTGGCGTTGGGCGTGGTGGGGATGTTCCTGCCGCTGCTGCCCACGGTGCCCTTCGTGTTGCTGGCCGCGTTCTGCTTCTCGCGCGGCAGCGAGCGCTACGAGCGCTGGTTGCTGGAGCACCCCACGTTCGGCCCGCCGGTGCGGCAGTGGCGCGAGCAGCGCGCCGTACCGCTGCGTGCCAAGCAGGTCGCCACGCTGATGATGGCGCTCAGCAGCGCGCTGGCCGCCTGGTATCTGCCGTCGCCCTGGCGCTGGCTGCCGGGGCTGTGCTGCGGCGCGGTGGCGCTGTGGCTGTGGCGGCTGCCTACGGCGGTGGCGCGGCCCGGGCCGTGATGCAGGACACGTCCGGGGCGTCGCCGCCCGGCCGCCCGGGCCGGGCAGGGTCGCTCTTCATCCTCGGCCGGGTCCGACGGTGGTAGATTGCCGCCCTTTGCTATCACGGCCACCAGCATGTCTCAGACGATCCGCATCCCAGACTCGCTCCTCGCGCTCGCGCAGCGCGAAGCCGAGCTGATGAGCCGCACCGTGGTTCAGCAGCTCGAACATTGGGCCCGCCTGGGGCTGGCCCTGGAGGCTTCGGGTGTGACGGCCAGCCAGGTGCGGCACCTGCTCGACATGGAAATGGGCCGCCGCCTGGACCTGCCCTCGCGCTCGCTGCGCCGCGAAGAGCCCCTGCCGGAAGAGCGCCCGCGCGACAGCGGCTGGAGCGGTGCCGATGAGGAGCCCGAGCGCACGAGCGGCAACGGCGCCGACGAGGAATTCGACGAGGACTACAGCGACGAGGAAGTCGCCGTGGCCATCACCTGCATCAGCGGCGTGCTGTCGCTGGAGGAGGGCGCCGACGAGGCCGATCTCTCCGAGCGCGAGCTGCGCCGCCTCATGGCCGGGCTGCTGCGCCGGCGCCGCCACATGAGCCTGTCCGAGCTGGAGGATCTCAGCCCCGAGCGCCGCCTGCAGCTGGCCACCGAAATCGCCTTCGCCGAGCACGCCGCGCGCGGCCGGCGCTGACCACCGCCGCACCCCGGGGCCGCGCTGCTGACGCGGCGCCGACCTTCGCGGCCTAAGCCCCAAAGCCGCCGATGTACGCCAGTCACTTCGGGCTGCGCAGCGAGCCCTTTTCCATCGCCCCGGACCCGCGCTACCTCTTCATGAGCGAGCGCCACCGCGAAGCGCTGGCGCACCTGCTCTACGGCGTGCGCGGCGGCGGCGGGTTCGTGCTGCTCACGGGCGAGATCGGCGCGGGCAAGACCACCGTCTGCCGCGCCTTCCTGCAGCAGCTGCCGCCGGACTGCCTGGCGGCCTACGTCTTCAACCCGCGGCTCACCGCCGTGGAGCTGCTGCAGACGGTGTGCGAGGACTTCGGCCTGGGCGCCATCGAGGCCACGACCGTCAAGCCGCTGGTCGATGCGCTCAATGCCTTCCTGCTGCGCGAGCATGCGGCCGGGCGCCAATGCGTGCTGGTCATCGACGAGGCCCAGAACCTCGGCCCCGAGCTGCTGGAGCAGCTGCGGCTGCTGACCAACCTGGAGACCAGCGAGCGCAAGCTGCTGCAGATCGTGCTGGTGGGCCAGCCAGAGCTGCAACAGACGCTGGCCGGGATGGAGCAGCTGGCGCAGCGCGTGATCGCGCGCTACCGCCTGCAGGCCCTGTCCGAAGCCGAGACGCGCCAGTACGTGGAGCACCGCCTGTCCGTGGCCGGGCTGGGCGGGCCGCTGCCCTTCGACGCCGGGGCGCTGCGGCGCATCCATGCGCTCACGCAGGGCGTGCCGCGGCGCATCAACCTGCTGTGCGACCGCGCGCTGCTGGGCGCCTATGCGCAGGGCCGCCGCGAGGCGGACGCGGCCACGGTGCGCCAGGCCGCCGCCGAGGTGTTCAACCTGCCGCCGCGACGGCACCGGGCCGTCGTGGCCGCGGCGGCGCTGGCCGGCGTCGTGGGCGTGGGCGCGATCGTGTGGAGCGGGCTGCACCGGCCCGGACCGGCCACGACGCTGGCCCGTGCCGATGCCGCGGCCTCCGCACCCACGGCGGCGTCCGCCGCTGCATCGGCCGTGCCGGACGGTCCGGTGGCGACGGCCGCATCCGCCGCGCCCGCCGCTTCGGCCCCGCTGCCGCTGGCGGGCTTGCCTTCCGAAAACGCCGCCTGGCGCGAGCTGGCGGTGCTGTGGAAGCTGCCGGTGGAGCAGGCCGACGCCTGCGCCGCCAGCGCCGGGCAGCGCGTGGGCTGCTTTCGCGGCAGCGGCCTGGGCCTGACGCAGCTGCGCCAGTTCGACCGCCCGGGGCTGCTGGCGCTGCGCGACGCGCAGGGCCGCCCGACCTGGGCGCTGCTGGTGGCGCTGGACGAGCGGCAGGCCACGCTGCGTGCCCATGGCCGCGAGATGAGCGTGCCGCTGACCGCGCTGGCGCCGCTGTGGCAGGGCGAGTGGGCCAGCTTCTGGCGCGCGCCGCCGGGCTACGCCCGCGCCCTGGGCGCCGGGGACGAGGGCGCGGCCGTGCCGGCGCTGGCCACGCTGCTGGCCAAGGCCCAAGGCCGGCCCGAGCCCAAGACGCCGCCGCGGCGCCTGGACGGCGCGCTGCTGGCGCAGCTGCGCGCCTTCCAGCTCGCCGCCGGCCTCCAACCCGACGGCGTGGCCGGCCCGGGCACCTTCATGCTGCTCAACCGCGCCGGCGGCCTCGACGAGCCGCGGCTGCTCAAGGCTCCCTGATGTCCTACATCCTGCAGGCGCTCCAGCGCGCCGAAGCCGAACGTGCCCGCGGTGCCACGCCGGGGCTGAACACGCCGACGCTGCCCGGCGCCGCACCGGTGCCGCGCGCGCGCCGGACGCTGCCTTGGGCGGTGGCGGCGGGCACGCTGGCCGGCAGCGCGGTGCTGGCTTGGTTCCTGTGGCCCGTGGCGCCGGCCGCGCAAGGACCCGCCGTGGCCCTGAACACGCCGCCGCAAGCCACCACACGCGCTTCCGAGGCGAGAACGCCAGCGGCAGCGGCGCCTGCCGTGCCGGCCGCTCCGGCAGCAGCGCTGACGCCGGCCGTCCCGGCCGTGCCCATCGTCGCCGCGCCGCCGGCTCCCGCACCCGCGCCCCAGCCGGAGGCAGCACCCGCGCCGCGCCGCGCCGAAGCCCCACCCGCCGTATCCAGCGCGCTGCCGCGTGCGCCGGCTGCCGCGCCGAGCCCGGCCGCGCCGCCGCCCGCCACGGCAGCCCGCCCCGCGCCGCCGGCCGCCCTCGACAAGCCCGTGCCGCCAGCCACCACGGCCGCTGCCACGCCCGCGCCTGCCGTCCCACCCGTCGTGACGCTGGCCGAGCTGCCCGCGCCGGTGCGCCAGGCGCTGCCGCCGCTGAACCTGGGCGGCGGCATCTATTCCCCCGAGCCGGCCAACCGGCTGCTGATCGTCAACGGCCAGGTGCTGCGCGAGCGCGCCCAGATCGGCCCGGAACTGGTGCTGGAGTCCATCGGCCCGAAGGCCGCGGTGTTCCGCTTCCGGCAGCAGCGCTTCGAGATGCGGTACTGAGGCGCGGCGGCTGCCGGCTCCTCACTCCGGCATCGCGCTGGGCTCGTCCGGCGCCCAGCCTTTTGACGGGATGCGGCCCGCATCCAGCCCATGCTGCCGGTCCGGCTCCGAGGGCGTGGAGATACCGCTGAGCGCCTGTTGCGCCGCCGCCTGCGCGTCGCCGCGCGTGGCGGCGTCGCCCAGCGACAGGATGCCCACCAGCCGCTCCTGGTGGTCCAGCACCGGCACGCGGCGGATCTGGGCGCGCTCCATGCGCTCCACCACCTCCGCCAGCGGCTGGTCCTCGTAGCAGAACTGCACCAGGTTCGTCATCACCTCCGACAGCGGCGTGGCGCTGGCCCTGAGGTCCTGCGCCACGGCGCGCAGCACGATGTCGCGGTCGGTGACCATGCCCACCACGCGGCCGTCGTCCTCGCACACCGGGATCACGCCCACGTTGAGCTCGTCCATCGCCTGGGCGGCGAGCCGCACGCTGTCGTCGGGCGCCATCGCGCGCACGCCGCGCGTCATCACTTCGGCAACCTGGGTCATGTCGGGCTCCTGCGAGTCTTCAGGCGGCACGGCCCCGCGCCGCGCCCGCCGCGATGCCAGCGCTGGGGCATCTGGCATGCCGATGGCGGCCAGGAGCCCCGGGTTCGCGTTGCCTGCCCATCCGTTCCGGCACCGGGCCCCGGGATGGCGCAATGACGCCAGTTATGCTGCGCCGCACATATCGCGCCGCCGGGGCGGAACCAGAACAATGGCGTCAGGCTTGTTCCACGCGTTCCGATGTCGATTCCCCGCAGTGCTCCATCCAGGCACACCGCTCCCCTGAAAGCCGCCTGCGGCGTGGCCCTGGCCGCCACTGCGGCAGTCGCTGCGGCGCAGGCGCAGACCGCCGCCGCACTCTCCGCCGCTTCCGCCGTGACTCCCTCCGAGGTCGTCACCGTCTACGCCGCGGGCAGCCTGCGCGCGGCGCTGACCGAGGCGGCCCGGGCCTTCGAAAGCCGGTCGGGCGCGCGCGTGGCGCTGAATTTCGGCGCTTCCGGGTTGCTCAAGGACAAGCTGCTCGGCGGCGAGCGCGCCGACCTGTTCGCCTCGGCCAACATGGAGCACCCGCAGGCGCTGGCCGCGGCGGGCCGGGCCCGGGCGGTGGAACCCTTCGCCCGCAACGCGCTGTGCCTGCTGGGCGCACCGGGGTTCAGCTTGCGCGGCCAGAGCGTGGCGCAACGGCTGCTCGATCCGGCGCTGCGCCTGGGCATCTCCACGCCGGGCGCCGATCCGGCCGGCGACTACGCCTTCCGCTTCTTCGAGCGCATCGAGGCCAGCGGCGCTGCCGCGCCGGGCTCGGCCGATGAGCTGAAGAAGCACGCGCTGCAGCTCACCGGCGGGCCCGGCTCGCCCACGCCGCCGGCCGGGCGCAGCGTCTACGGGATGCTGCTGGCCGAGGGGCGCGCCGACGTCTTCGTCACCTACTGCACCAACGCCACGCTGGCCGCGCGCGAGAACGCGGCGCTGCCGGTGCTCCCCGTGCCGGCGGAGCTGGACGTGGCCGCCACCTACGGCCTGGCGCTGCTGCCCGGGGCGTCGCCGGCGGCCGAGGCCTTCGCCGGCTTCCTGCGCGGCCCCGAGGGGCAGGCGCTGCTGCGCGGCCACGGCTTCAGCGCGCCATGAACCGCCCCAAGCGACGCCCGGCCGACGAGCCCGTGCGGCTGACGCTGCGGCTGCCCGCCGACACGGTGCGCCGGCTGCGCGAGGTGGCGCGCCAGCGTGGCCTGAGCGTCAACGGCCTGCTCGACGAGGCCGCGGCGCTGGCGCTGCTGGAGTACGAATTCCTGCGCCCTTCCGACGAGGCGGCGCCGCCGCGATAGCCGCCTCACACCTTCCCGTTCTCCTGCAGCCAGCGCCACTCGGCCTCGTCGTACAGGCGCGAGCGGGTGACGAAGTGCAGGCCCAGCGTGCTCTCCAGCGAGAACATGCCGCCGCGCCCGGGCTCGGCGTCGATGATGAGTTGCGTGTGCGACCAGTACTCGAACTGCGCGTCGCTGATGTAGAAGGGCACGCCGCCGATGTGACCCAGCAGCCGGTCGTGGTCGCCCACCAGCAGCTCGCCCTCGGACCAGCACATCGGCGCGCTGCCGTCGCAGCAGCCGCCGGACTGGTAGAACATCAGCGGCCCATGCTGGGCGCGCACGCGCTCGATGAGCGCCAGCGCCAGCGGCGTGGCCACGACCTGCGGCACCTCCTTGGTCTTGACGGACGGCGGCATGGGTTCCGGCATCGGTTCTCCCCGTGGAATGCAGGAATGAAAAAAGGCGGCGGACCAGGCCGCCGCCCCAAGCGTTGACATTCACTGGCGGGCCCGTCGCCGGGCCCGCGGCGATCAGAAGAAGCCCAGCGGCTGCTCGCTGTAGCTGACCAGCAGGTTCTTGGTCTGCTGGTAGTGGTCCAGCATCATCTTGTGCGTCTCGCGGCCGATGCCCGACTGCTTGTAGCCGCCGAAGGCCGCGTGGGCCGGGTAGGCGTGGTAGCAGTTGGTCCACACGCGGCCGGCCTGGATGCCGCGGCCCATGCGGAAGGCGGTGTTCATGTCGCGGCTCCACACGCCCGCGCCCAGGCCGAACAGCGTGTCGTTGGCGATGGCCAGCGCCTCTTCCTCGTCCTTGAAGGTCGTCACCGACAGCACCGGGCCGAAGATCTCCTCCTGGAAGATGCGCATCTTGTTGTGGCCCTTGAACACCGTGGGCTTGACGTAGAAGCCGCCCTCCAGGTCGCCGCCCAGGCTGTTGCGCTCGCCGCCGATCAGCACCTCGGCGCCTTCCTGGCGGCCGATGTCCATGTACGACAGGATCTTCTTGAGCTGCTCGTCGGAAGCCTGCGCGCCGATCATGGTGCTCTTGTCCAGCGGGTTGCCGGCCTGGATGGCGGCCACGCGCTTGACGGCGCGCTCGATGAAGGCCTCGTAGATCGACTCCTGCACCAGCGCGCGCGACGGGCAGGTGCAGACCTCGCCCTGGTTGAGCGCGAACATGGCGAAGCCTTCGAGCGCCTTGTCGAAGAAGGCGTCGTCCTTGGACATCACGTCGGCGAAGAAGATGTTGGGCGACTTGCCGCCCAGCTCCAGCGTCACCGGGATCAGGTTCTGGCTGGCGTACTGCATGATCAGCCGGCCCGTGCCCGTCTCGCCCGTGAAGGCGATCTTGGAGATGCGCTTGGACGAGGCCAGCGGCTTGCCGGCCTCCACGCCGAAGCCGTTGACGACGTTGATCACGCCCGCGGGCAGCAGGTCGCCGATGACTTCCATCAGCACCAGCACCGACACCGGCGTCTGTTCGGCGGGTTTCAACACGATGCAGTTGCCCGCGGCCAGCGCCGGCGCCAGCTTCCACACCGCCATCAGCAGCGGGAAGTTCCACGGGATGATCTGGCCGACCACGCCCAGCGGCTCGTGGAAGTGGTAGGCGTAGGTCTGGTGGTCGATCTCGCTGATGGTGCCTTCCTGCGAGCGCACGCAGCCGGCGAAGTAGCGGAAGTGGTCCACGGCCAGCGGCAGGTCGGCGGCCAGGGTCTCGCGGATGGGCTTGCCGTTGTCCCAGGTCTCGGCCGTGGCCAGCAGCTCCAGGTTCTGCTCCATGCGGTCGGCGATCTTGAGCAGGACGGCCGAGCGCTCGGTGGGCGAGGTGCGGCCCCAGGCGGCCTTGGCGGCGTGCGCGGCGTCCAGCGCGCGCTCGATGTCCTCTTCCGTGGAGCGCGGCACCTCGCAGAAGGCCTTGCCCGTCACCGGCGTGATGTTCTCGAAGTACTGGCCCCGCGCCGGCTCGACCCACTGGCCGCCGATGAAGTTGCCGTAGCGCTTCTT
This sequence comes from Azohydromonas caseinilytica, assembly GCF_012927045.1. Lineage (GTDB taxonomy): Bacteria > Pseudomonadota > Gammaproteobacteria > Burkholderiales > Burkholderiaceae_C > Azohydromonas > Azohydromonas caseinilytica. Next base: position 39,760 of record NZ_JABBFW010000004.1, read on the forward strand.
GAAGTTGACCGGGAAACCGAATTTGCCGGGTTCGAGCATGTCCATGCGTGTCTCCTGTGGGACGTTTGGAAAGACCCCCCGCTGCCTGCGCAGCCGCCGGGGTGTGTCGGGTTGCGGGGTTCTTCATTGCCAGGACCGTGCCAGGCCCCGAAAAAGGTCCTGGTCCTGCGCATTTCAGCTTCGCGGGTGTCCCGGGCTCAGGGTCATCACCGAGGCCGCGGCAGGCCCGTGACGCCGCCATGACGTCAGCACTGCTCCACGCCGGCCGCGCTGTCCCAGGCCGTCACAAGGCCTGACGTCAACAGGGATTTGCACGCATTTGCATATGCAACAACCACGCTCCGTGGCAGTGCGGATGGCGCTCAGGCCGGCGTGTCGAACAGCGGCAGCTCCGGCTGCGTGGGCAACGGGTTGCCGGGCGCGGCGGTTGCGGCCTTGCCGCGTGCCGGGCGGCGCGTGGCGGTGGACGCGGGCGCGTCGGCCCGCGACAGCGAGCCCGCGCGGATGCCCAGCAGCCGCAGCCGCCTGGTGAAGTCCACGCGCTTGAGGCACAGGCCCGCGGCGCGGCGGATCTGCACCGCGTCGGCCGTGGGCTGGTCCACGGTCAGGTCGCGCGTGACCGTGCGGAAATCCTCGAAGCGCAGCTTGATGCCGATGGTGCGGCTCAGGTAGCCCTTGCGCTGCAGGTCGTCGGCCACCTGCTGCGCCAGCCGCGTGAAGATGGCCGAGAGCTGCGCGCGGTCGCGCACGGCGTGCAGGTCGCGCTCGAAGGTGGTCTCGCGGCTGATGGACACGGGCTCGCTGTGCGTGACCACCGGGCGCTCGTCGATGCCGTGCGAGGCCTCGTACAGCCACTGCCCGTAGCTGCGGCCGAAGCGCTCGATCAGCCAGGCGGGCTCGCGCTGCGCCAGCTCGCCGATGCTGCGGATGCCCAGGGCCTCCAGCTTGGCGCCGGCCTTGGGGCCGATGCCGTTGATGCGCCGCACCGGCAGCGGCCAGATGCGCGCGGGCAGGTCGTCCAGGGTCAGCAGCGTCAGCCCGTCGGGCTTGTCCAGGTCGGAGGCGATCTTGGACAGCAGCTTGTTGGGCGTGACGCCGATGGAGCAGGTCAGCCCGGTGGCGGCGCGCACGTTGTTGCGGATCTCCTGCGCCACGGCGCGCAAGCCGCCCAGCGGGTCATGGCCCACGGGGTCTTGCACGCCGGGCAGGTCGCTCAGGTCGATGTAGATCTCGTCGATGCCGCGGTCCTCGATCACCGGCGCCACCTCCGCCACCGCGGCCTTGAACTGGCGCGACATGCGGCGGTAGGCGTCGAAGTCGGCGGGCAACAGCACCGCGTCGGGCGCGAGCTGCGCGGCCTTCATCAGGCCCATGCCCGAGTGCACGCCGTAGGCGCGCGCGGGGTAGGTGGCGGTGGTGACGACGCCGCGGCCGGCGTAGTCGCGCAGCCGCGCGAAGCGGCGGCTGCCGTCGGGCAGCTCCTCGGGCTGGTGCGCGCGCCGCCCGCCGATCACCACCGGCCGGCCGCGCAGCTCCGGATAGCGCAGCAGCTCCACGGACGCATAGAAGGCGTCCATGTCGAGGTGCGCGATCCAACGCGCTCGGCCCGGGCTGTGCATGTGTACAGGATAGCGGGCGGGCCAACATGCGGGCACGAGGCGCCGCAGGCCGCCAGCGACGATGTCGTCATCACGGCGCGCGTGCCGTTCACCTTCCCACCGCACTCGCCCCTGCATCCACCACGCCCGGTATCGGCTTGGCCCCCGGAAACGCTGCCGCCAGCGCATCCACACCCTGCTGCGGGCGCGCCAGCTTGACCAGCTCCTGGCGCTCGCGGCGTTTCTCGGCGGTGTCGATCTCCAGCTTCTGGTCGCGCCGCGCCAGCAGCTCGGGGCGCAGCTCGCCGTCGCGGTTGAAGCTCCAGGCCAGGTGCGCGGGGCCCAGCGGCAGCGCGTCCCCGTTCATCCAGACATGCCAGGTCTTGCCGTAGCTGTTCATCTTCCTGCGCATCAGCGCCACCTCGGCCACCGCCGGCAGCCCGGGCCCGACGAGCTGGCCGGAGAGGATCTCGGCGTTGTGCGGATGCCAGTAGCGCCGCTCCTCGGCCGGCAGCGTGCTGAACAGCTGTTCGGAAACGATGTACTCGATGCCGTTGAGCCGCGCCTCGGTGCCATGGCCGTCGAAGAGCACGCACTGCGCGAAGTCCTCGTTGACCTGGCGACAGAAGTGGTGCGCCTCCATCTGGTGCTGCGGGTCGTCCTTGAGCGGGTGGAAGCCCACGAGGTGGATGTCCATGGGCGCCAGCGGCGAGTCGTGCTGCAGCAGCTTGGCGCCGACCTCCAGCAGCCGCGTGGTGCCGGTCTTGGGCGCGCCGGGCGTGACCATCTCGGGCTGCGCGATGGCCGCGGCCACCGCCGCGAGCACCACCAGGAGGAAGAAGCGGGGCGAGCTCATGGACGTTCTCCTGCCGCCAGCCGGCATGTCGCCGCCGCAAAGCAACCGGGGTGCCTGCCGCCGCGAGCGCGGCACATGCAGGCCCCGGAGCCGCGGCGGGGCCCGGGCGCGCGGAGCGCATCGGCGTCCAGGGCTACCATCGCGGGTTTTCGGCGGCGCGACGAGCCGGCTGGCGCACGCCAGCGGCCCCGGACCGCCTCCATCCTCCCCAGCATTCGACCAACGTCCCGCGAGAAGGACCCGCAGCATGACCACCCCCGGCCTGATACGCCTCGCCCCGGGCCAGCGCCAACTGATCTTCAACACCGACGGCACCAATCCCCGCTGGTACCGCATCTTCAACCGCGGGCAGTCGGCCATGGGCGTGATCTATTCCAACAGCGTGGGCAACGCCGCTTCGCTGTCGCAGACCGTCGAGCCCGGCCGTTCCATGGACTTCCTGGCCTACCGGCTGGAGGTGCGCCACCTCATCGGCACCACGCCGCTGGACGGGCTGTACGAGGCGCTGCCCTAGCGCCGGGCCTGCGGTGCCGCTCCCGCTCCAGGGGCCACGTCCCTGCCCGCGGGGGCGCCTTGGGAGGCGGGCTAGCATGGGACGCCGCCGTGGGCGGCGCAGTGCCAATGCTTCACTCCAGGAGTCCCGTCATGAGCGACCTGCGCAGGATCGTGGTGCACCTCAGCGACAGCCCCCGCGCGCGCGCAGTGGCGTTGTGGGCCTCGTCGCTGGCCGACGAGCATGGCGCCGAGCTGCACGCCGTGCATGCGGTGGAGGCCACGCCCACGGCGGCCTACCTCACGCCCGAGGCCACCACCATCGCCACGCAGCTGAGCCTGGACAGCGACCGCACCCGCATCGAGCAGGCGCGCACGCTGGCCGAGGAACTGGGCCGGCAGCGCGGGCAGGCGCTGCCCTTTGAGAGCGTGCTGGGCGATCCGCTGCCCACGCTGCTGCGCCACGCGCGCAGCGCCGACCTGCTGGTGCTGGGCCAGCACGACCCCGAGACGCCCGACGGCACCGCCGCCGGCCTGGCCGGCCGCGTGCTGATGGGCGCAGGCTGCCCGCTGCTGTTCGTGCCTTACGCCGATGCCGATGGCGGCCCGCGCCCGGTGCGCAACGTGCTGGCGGCCTGGAACGACAGCCGCGAAAGCGCCCGCGCGCTGCGCGACGCGTTGCCGCTGCTGCGGCGCGCGCAGAACGTGGAGCTGGTGCGCTTCGTGCGCGGCGACGACGAGGTGCTGCCGCTGGAGCCGCTGCTGCAATACCTGGCGGCCCACGGCGTGCGCGCCTCCGGCAGCGTGCAGCGCAGCCGCGAGCCCTCGGTGGGCGAGCGGCTGCTGTCACCCTGGACGCCCGACGCCCCGGTGGCCGAGGCGCTGCTGTCGCGCGCCGCGGACCTGGACGCCGACCTCATCGTCATCGGCGGCTACGGCCACACCCGCGCCTGGGAGCTGGCCCTGGGCGGCGTCACGCGCACGCTGCTGCAGTCGATGACGGTGCCGGTGCTGATGTCGCACTGAAGCCCGGCCCGCTCCTGGATTGTTGATCCCAGGTTTACACCGGCCTCAATTGAAGGGCCGGAGTGAGAAAACTGTCATCTGCGGGGTGACAGTCCGGCGCCCGGTGCTGAGCGCCGGGCGCCGAGGGCGCTTGCTGGAGCCTCAAGCTTCCGGAAGCGCGTCCAGCCCGTCGCGGCGGATGGTCTCGCGCGCGTTCTTGGTCTTGTCCAGGGCCTTGCCCAGCGAGCTGTCGAGCACGCGCAGCAGCTTGTCGATGCAGCCGTCGATGGCCGCGCGCATGTCGCCGGCCTGGTGGCTGGCCGTGAGCTGGCCGTGGCCGGCGGCGCGGGCTTCCATCAGGCAGCGCTTGTCATCGTCGCCGAGCTTGGCGGCATTGCTGTCGCTCAGGTGCACTTCCACGCGGGTGATCTGGTCCAGGTAGCGGTCCAGTGACGAGTTCAGCAGCAGCTCGATCTCGCGCTCCATGTCTTCGCGGCCGGGGACGTGGTCGTCGGTGTTGACTTGGACTTGCATGGGTTCTCCTTGGGTTGGTTGCTTCAGGGCGGCTCGCGTGCGGGCCGCATGCCCGAGCCTATGGCAAGCGGCGTGCGCCTGGCCGCGGCGGCATGATGCGGCCATGCGCCTGTTCGCCCAGCTCTACGCCGAGCTCGACGCCCGCACCGCCACGCTGGAAAAGGTGGCGGCCCTGCGCCGCTACCTGGCCGCCGCGCCGCCGGCCGACGCGGCCTGGGCGCTGTACTTCCTGGCCGGCGGCAAGCCGCGCCAGAGCGTGCCCGGGGCGCTGCTGCGCGCCATGGCCTGCACCCTGGCCGGCATCCCGGACTGGCTGTTCGAGGAGAGCTACCAGGCCGTGGGCGACCTGGCCGAGACCATCGCGCTGGTGCTGCCGCCGCCGGCCAGCCGCGCGGGCGAGGAGGTGGGCCTGGCCGAGTGGGTCGAGACCCGGCTGCTGCCGCTGCGCGGCCAGCCGCCGCAGGCCCAGGCCCGGTGCCTGGCGCAGTGGTGGGGCGAGCTGGACACGCCCGCGCGCTTCCTGCTGTGCAAGCTCATTGGCGGGTCGTTCCGTGTCGGCGTGAGCAAGCTGCTGGTGCAGCGCGCGCTGGCCGAGCACGCCGGCCTGGACCCCAAGCTCATGGCGCAGCGCATGATGGGCTTCACCGACGCGAAGCAGCCGCCCAGCGCGGTGCGCTTCCTGGCGCTGCTGGCTGCCGACGACGGCACGGCGGCGCCGGCTGACAGCGGCCAGCCGTACCCCTTCTTCCTGGCCCATGCGCTGGAGGCACCGCCGCAGTCGCTGGGCACGCCGGCGGACTGGATCGTGGAGTGGAAGTACGACGGCATCCGCGCCCAGGTGGTGCGGCGCGCCGGGCAGTGCTGGATCTGGTCGCGCGGCGAGGAGCTCGTCACCGAGCGCTTCCCGGAGGTGGTGGCGCTGGCGCAGGCGCTGCCCGACGGCACGGTGGTGGACGGCGAGATCCTGGCCTGGCAGGACGGCCGCCCCGCGCCTTTCGCGCGGCTGCAGCAGCGCCTCAACCGCAAGACGCTGCCGCGCAAACTGCTGCAGGAGGCGCCGGTGACGCTGCTGGCCTACGACCTGCTCGAAGAGGGCGGCCACGACCTGCGCGGCGAGCCGCTGCTGCGCCGGCGCGAGCGGCTGGAGGCGCTGGGCGCGCGCACCGGGCTGCCGGTGTCGCCGCTGCTGGAGGGTGGCAGCTGGGAGGCGCTGGCGGCCGAGCGCGCCGCCAGCCGCGAGCGCGGCGTCGAGGGGCTGATGCTCAAGCAGCGCGCCGCGCCCTACGGCGCCGGCCGCACCAAGGCCGAGGGCCTGTGGTGGAAGTGGAAGATCGAGCCCATGACCGTGGACGGCGTGCTGGTCTACGCCCAGCGCGGCCATGGCCGGCGCGCCAGCGTCTACACCGACTACACCTTCGCGGTGTGGAGCCGCCCGCCGGCCGACGCCGCCGAGGCGCAGGCCGTGGTGGAGGCCATCGCCCGGGGCGCGCCGGCCGTGCCGGGCGCGCTGCAGCTCGTGCCCTTCACCAAGGCCTATTCGGGCCTCACCGACGCCGAGTTCGCCGCGGTGGACCGCGTCATCCGCGCCCACACCATCGAGAAATTCGGCCCGGTGCGCAGCGTGCGGCCGACGCTGGTGTTCGAGCTGGGCTTCGAGGACATCGCGCGCAGCCCGCGCCACAAGAGCGGCATCGCGCTGCGCTTCCCGCGCATGCTGCGGCTGCGCCCGGACAAGCCGCTGCACGAGGCCGACACGCTGGCCACGCTGCAGGCGCTGCTGCACATGCATGGCAGCGCCGCCACGGACGAGGCCGGCGCGCCGGGCGGGAACGACGATGAGGAGGGCATGGCATGAGCAACACGAACGCGGTGGAACCCCTGGCCATCGACCTCGCGCTGCAGGGCGGCGGCTCGCATGGCGCCTTCACCTGGGGCGTGCTGGACGCGCTGCTGGAAGACGGCTCGCTGCGCTTCTCGGGCATCTCCGGCACCAGCGCCGGGGCGCTCAATGCCGCGGTGCTGGCCACGGGGCTGGCGCGCGGCGGCAACGCGGGTGCGCGCGAGGCGCTGCACGCCTTCTGGGCCGACGTGGCGCGCGCGGGCCGCTGCTTCGGCGCGCTGCAGCCGCCGGCGCTGCCGGGCTGGACCGCGCCCGCGGGCGTGCCCGCGTGGGGCTGGACGCCGGCGGACTGGCTGGGCAGCTGGGCGCGCAGCTTCAGCCCGTACCAGCTCAATCCCTTCGGGCTCAATCCGCTGCGCGACGTGGTGGCGCGGCATGTGGACGTGGCGGCGCTGCAGTCCGGGCCGCCGGCGCTGTTCGTGATCGCGACGGCCGTGCACACCGGGCAGCCGCGCGTCTTCACCGGCGCGGCGCTGACGCTGGACGCGCTGATGGCCTCCACCTGCCTGCCGCACCTGTTCCGCGCCGTGGAGATCGACGGCGAGCCCTACTGGGACGGTGGCTATGTGGGCAACCCGGCGCTGTGGCCGCTGATCTACGAGACGCCGGAGGCCGACCTGCTGCTGGTCAAGATCGACCCGCTCAAGCGGCCGGCCACGCCGCGCACGGCGCTGGCCATTGCCGACCGCGTCAGCGAAATCGGCTTCAACTCGGCGCTGGTGGGCGAGATGCGCGCCATCGCCTTCGTGCAGCGGCTGCTGGCCGAGGAGCGCATCGAGCGCGGGCGCTACAAGGAGCTGCGCCTGCACATGATTGCCGACGAGGGCGAGCTCGCCACGCTGGACGCGGCCAGCAAGCTCGACACGCGCGCGTCCTTCCTGGAGTCGCTGTTCGGCATGGGCCGCGCAGCCGCGCAGCGCTGGCTGGCCGGGCACCGCGCCGACGTGGGCGTGCGCTCCTCGCTGGACATCGAGGCCACTTTCCTGGCGCCGCGCTAGGCGCTGCCCCGCCGGACGCTGAGGTCACATTCCCGCCGGCGCGGAAGGGAGGCGCTCTTTGCTACGCTGCCGCCCCTGTTCAAGAAGGAGTCGAAGAATGAAGGACCTGCCCGCGCGCGAGAAGATCGACATCGTCGAGAAGGTGGCCCAGTACCTGGTGCTCGCTGGTGCGCTGGACAAGAGCTCGCCGCTGGAAGACTACGAGCGCGCCAACGAGCTGTCGCTGGAGCTGGCGATGCTGCTGCCGGGGCCGCTGTACCGCAGCGTGGTCGAGGCGGCCACGCACCCGGGCGAGCGCCTGAACCCGGCCTCGGTGGCGCTGATGGTGCGCCAGGCCCTGTTCGACACCGCCGGCGAGGAGCAGCCGGTGCTGCTGGCCTTCCACGCGCCGGGTCTCGCCGACAAGGCGCCGCGCAGCAAGGCGCATCACTGAATGCCGAGAAAGCCCGGGGAACCGGGTTGGAGTCCGCGGGCCGCGAAAGCGGCCCTTTTCTTTGCTCAGCCCGCGATGTCCCGCCCCGGCCGGGTCGGGTCGTTGTCGGCGTTGTCGTGCAGGCGCTCCCAGGCGTCGCGCGCGGCGTGGCGGGCCTGGTTCCAGCCCAAGGCGGAGCCGGAGCTGGCGCGCTCGGCCTCCCAGCCGTGGCCCAGCTCGGACTCGACGCCGTCGTCCCAGCGGCGCGGGCCGCTCTGGCGCTCGTACATGGCCTCGCCGTACGCGTAGGCCGGGCCCCAGTCCTCGAAGCGCGCGCCTTCGGTCATGTAGGGGCGGCTGTTGTAGAGGCGACGCCAGTGGTCGCTGCTGCTGGTCTCGTGCCAGGAGCTCTCCGCCGTGCCGCCGGCCAGGGCACCGGCGATGGTGCCCAGCACCGCGCCGGCCAGGCTGCCCACCGGCCCGGCGGCGATGCCGGCCGCCGCGCCGACGGCGGCACCGCCCGCGGCGCCCAGGCCGGCGCCCAGCGGGTTGGTCGCGGCCTGCGCGGCCAGCGAGTCCATCGGGTCCTTGGATTCAGGCTCGTCCGCGCGGGACACGGCGCCGGTCGAGGCGGGGCGGGAGGCGGGGGACGTGGTCATGGCGGCAGGCTCTGTGGTCGTCGGGATGCCGCCATTGCAGCGCCGCGGGCCGGGGCGGCCCATAGTCCGCCGCCGTGCCCGCGTGTAGGACGGCACCGGGCCAGCCAGGCCCGCGGTGGCCGTCCGGGCTCAGATCTCGATGCGGTGGCCGGTGATGTAGTGCTCCAGCTGCTCGATCAGGAATTGCTGGTCGGAAATGATGTGCTTGACCAGGTCGCCGATGGAGATCAGCCCAAGCAGCTTGCCGTTTTCCATGACCGGCAGGTGGCGCAGGCGGTTCTGCGTCATCACCGCCATGCACTCCTCGGCCGTCTGGTGCGGGCCCGCGAACATGACGTTGGGCGTCATCACCTGGTTCACCGGTGTGCTCTGGGAGGCGCGCTCCTGCAGCACGATCTTTCGCGCGTAGTCGCGCTCGGAAAAGATGCCCACCACCGCATCGCCTTCCATCACCAGGACGGCGCCGATGTTCTTGTCGGCCATGAGCTTGACGGTCTCGAACACCGTGGTGTGCGGGCCCACGGAAATCACTTCCTGGCTGGGCTTGGACTTGAAGATCTCAAGGGCAGTGGTCATCGGCTCTCTCCTTCACGCGAAGTCGGACACAGGACGGTGCCGGTGTCCTTTGTAATCGTTTTTCAGAGGCTCCAGATGCTGCGCATGGCACGTTCGAAGCGCCCGGCGATGGACGCGCTGTGCGGATGCACGTGGTTGCGCACCACGAAGCGCCCGCCCACCACCGCGTCGCGCCAGGGCCGCCCCGGGCTGGAGAACACCAGCGCGTCGAGCAGCTGTGGCGAGGGCGTGCCCAGCAGGCTGGCGTCGGCGGTGTCGATGACCAGCAGGTCGGCGCGCGCGCCTTCCACCAGCCCCCAGCGCTCGATGCCGGCCGCCGCGGCGCCGCCCCGCTTGGCCATGGTGAACAGCCGTCCGGCGCCGGAGGTGCTGGGCGTGTTGGGCTTGGCCGGCCCCTGGCGCGCCTGGCGCAGCAGGCGCTGGCCGTAGTCCAGCCAGCGCAGCTCCTCGCGCCAGGTGCGCGTGACCTGGCTGTCCGAGCCCACGCCCACGGGCACGCCGGCCTCGATCCAGCGCGCCAGGTCGGCCAGGCCGTCGCCGAGGTTGGCCTCGCTGCTGGGACACAGCACCAGGCTGGCGCCGGCCCGGCCCACGGCCTGCACCTCCGCGTCATCGACATGCGTGGCATGCACCAGCGTCCAGTGCGGGGCGAGCAGCTCCTGCTCCACCAGCCACTCCACGGGGCGCAGGCCGGTGGCCTCGCGCCAGGCCTGCACGTAGGCGGCGTGCTCGGCGATCTGGATGTGCACGCGCAGGTCCGGCCCGGCCTCGCGCGCCAGGTGCGTCAGCGCCTGCGGCGTCACGGCCGAGAGGGCATGCACGCCCAGCCCCACGCACAGCATCGGCCGGCCGCTCCGGGGCAGCGCATGTGCCTCGCGCAGCGTCTGCTCCAGGTTGCGCGCGAAACGGCGCTGGGCGGCGGCCAGCGGCTGGCCGTTGTTGCCGCCGCTGTGCTCGCGCAGCACCGGCAGCAGCGTCAGCCCGATGCCGGCCTCCTGCGCCGCGTCGGCCAGGGCCCAGGCCATGCGGTGCGCGTCGGGGTAGGGCGTGCCGTCGGGCTGCCAGGGCAGGTCGTGGAACTCGACCACGTGCGTGTAGCCGCCGCTGAGCAGCTCCACGTACAGGTGCGCGGCCACGGCCTGCAGTGTCTCGGGCGTGAGCCGAGCGGCGACGTGGTCGCGCAGCGCGCCCCAGGTGTGCAGCCCGGCGCCGGGCGCGTCGAAGCGCTCGGCCAGGCCGGCGAAGGCGCGGTGGAAGGCGTGGCTGTGCGCGTCCACCAGTCCCGGCACCGCGGCGCCGCCCAGGGCCAGCGCGCCCGCCGGCGGCAGCCCGGCCTGCGGGCGCACCTCGCACCAGTGGCCGGTCGCGTCGCTGCGCAGCAGCACCTGCTCGGCCCAGCCGCCGGGCAGCCAGGCGCGCGGCGCCCACAGGTTGAGCGGCTCAAGATCCATCGGGCCTCCAGGCAATGAGCAGCTGCAGCATGCGCCGCAGCAGCGGCTCGATGCGCGCCACGCGCGCGCCGTCGAGCCGGTAGGGCGCGTCCTCGGCCATGTAGCAGCGCCAACACATTTCGAGCTGCACCGCGTGCAGGGCCTCGGCCGGGCGGCCGTAGTGGCGCGTGATGTAGCCGCCCTTGAAGCGGCCGTCGATGACGTGGCTGAACTCGTCCTGCGCGGCCAGCAGTCCGGCCAGCGCCTGGCGCAGCCCGGGGCCGCAGCTGCCGCCGTCGGCCGTGCCGATGTTGAGCGCGGGCAGCTCGCCCTCGAACAGCCAGGGCAGCTCGGACTTGATGCTGTGGCCGTCGAACAGCACCGCGTGGCCATGCTCGGCGCGCAGGCGCTGCAGCTCCTGGCGCAGCGTGTCGTGGTAGGGCTGCCAGTAGCGCTCGATGCGCCGGCGCAGCTCGGCCGCGTCCGGCGCCAGGCCGGGGCGGTACAGCGGCTCGCCGGTGAAGAAGTGCACCGGGCACAGCCCGGTGGTGTTGACGCCGCTGTACATCGGCGTGTCCTCGCGTGGGCGGTTGAGGTCGATGACGTAGCGGCTGTAGCGCGGCACCAGCACCGTGGCGCCGAGCTCGCGCGCGAAGGCGTACAGCGGCTCCAGGTGCCAGTCGGTGTCCTCGACCTCCAGCGCGCGCGGCACGAAGCGCGGCTGCAGCTCCGGCGGGATCTCGGTGCCCACGTGGGGCAGGCTCAGCAGCAGCGGCGTGGTGCCGCGGTGCAGTGAAAGGACGGGCTCGTTCATCCCGGCAGGCTCCCCGGTGTGCGGCGCGCGGCCGCATCCGCGGGCCGCAAGGCTTCGGTAGCACGCAGCGCGCCCACTTCCAGCCCTTGCCAGTTGATGAGACGGCGCGGGTTCCAGTCGCCCACGGCGGCGGCAGCAGCGTCGTCCAGCGGCAGCAGCGCCTGCGCCAGCGCGGCCAGCGCGGCTTCCGCGGCGCGGGCCGCGCCATCGTCGATCTTCAGCGCCACGCCCAGGCCCGCCTCGGGCAGCGCGGCGCAGTACATGCCCTCGGCGCCGACCTTGCAGCACAGCCGCTCGCCCAGCGCCTGCATCAGCTGCGTGTCCATGCGCTCGCTGCCCGCGACCAGGAAGGGGTGCCTGGCGATGGCCGCGCGCAGCCGCTGCGCGGCGCGGGCCAGCTCCGGCGGCAGCCCGACGCCGGTGCCGGCCCGCGCGAAGGCCAGCGCCAGGTGCCGCAGCGGGATGGCATGCGTGGGAATGGAGCAGCCGTCGGTGCCGCAGGGCGCCGTGGCGAGATCCCAGCCGGTGGCCGTCTGCAGCGCGTGCTCGACTTCGCGCATGAGCGGATGGCCGCGCCGGACGTAGCCGGCCACGAAGCCGCGCGGCTCCCGGCCACCGGCCAGGTGCGCGCCCAGGCACAGGAAGCCGGCATGCTTGCCCGAGCAGTTGTTGTGCAGTGGGCAGGGCTGCCGGCCGGCGGCGGCCAGGGCCCGCGCCGCGGGCTCGAAGTAGGGCCAGTGCGTGCCGCATTCCAGCGCGCCCTCGTCCAGCCCCGCGCGCTGCAGCACGGACCGCGCCGTGCGCACATGCGCCTCCTCGCCGCCATGCGAGGCGCAGGCCAGCGCCAGCGCCGCGTCGTCGAGATGGAAGGCATCGGCCGCGCCGCTGGCCACCAGCGGCAGCGCCTGCAGCAGCTTCACCGCCGAGCGCGGGAAGACGGGATGGTCGATGTCGCCCACCGACCACAGCACGCGCCCCTGGGCATCCACCACCGCGCAGGCGCCGCGGTGGCGGGACTCCACCACGCCGCCGCGCCAGGCCTCCACCAGCACCGGATTCGAGCTCACCAAGGACGACTCCACGGCAGTCACACCATGCGGGCATGGTAGCGACTGCAACCGGATTGCAAGAAAGGAGGGTTCAGGAACGGTGCAGGCCCATCTGGTGGCACAGGTCACGGATGTCCTGCCGCGCCTCCTCCAGGCCCGGGCGCAGCACGCGGCGCGCGTCGCCGTCGCGGCAGTCCGACAGCTCGCAGGCCTGCTCGGCCAGCGCCTCCAGCGCGCCCAGCGCCGCGGCCATGCCGTCCTCGCGGCCCCGCAGGTGCAGCGCGCGCGCCTGTTGGGACTGTTCGCTGAGCTGGTGCAGGCAGGCCCGCAGCTCCTCGGCCACGCCGCGCACCACGGCGCTGGCCTGCAAGGCCTGCATGCACTCGTTCTCGATCTTGGAGAGGCGACGGTAGATCTCGATCTCGGTGTGCGCGTCCATGGTTGCAACGGAGTGGGAACCCCGGAGAGTGGCAAGCGTCGTGCCCATGGTAGGCGTCAAGCCCGGGTGAGAGCCGAAGGGCATGTGGGCTTCGTGGTTGGCGAGGAGGGGCGGCGCGAGGCCTTGTGCCAGGATGCGCCGTGCCCGCGATGCGCCGCCCTTGCCGCTGCAGCGTGGGTCGATGGCGGCAGCGCGCCGCGGCCGAAAGGTTGGTCCATGCCAGGTTGCTGGCGCAACGGCATGGCGAGAACGAGGCTGGCGGCGGGTGTTTCGCCGTCCTGCGCTCCGGCGCTGTCCGTTATCGGGCGACCGCGCAGCGCGGCAGGCCGGAAGTTTTTTTGGTGCGGCCCTGAAAGGCTCGAAAAACTGTCATACAATGCGACCCACGCCAACGACGCAGCGATGCATCAAAGGCTCAGTCGATGAGCCAGCGAATGTATAATCTCTGTGTCGGCTGTCAGCGGCAGCTGACGGACACCCGGTTGCAGTGATGCGCCGAATCCCCTGCGGGAATAGCTCAGTTGGTAGAGCGCAACCTTGCCAAGGTTGAGGTCGCGAGTTCGAGCCTCGTTTCCCGCTCCATTGTGTCCGTCTTCAGCAGCTCACAGTCCGCCGGTCGCGGTGACGCACCGGACCCCCTGCGGGAATAGCTCAGTTGGTAGAGCGCAACCTTGCCAAGGTTGAGGTCGCGAGTTCGAGCCTCGTTTCCCGCTCCAAATCCGAAAAGCCGGCTTCCACCAGGGAGCCGGCTTTTTTCGTTGGGCCTTCCCTGGCCCTGCGCGCTTCCTGGGTATGACGCTTGCCGAAACGCGGCGCACCGTCATCTCTCCCCTGGAGTTCCCATGTTGCGCCTGCATCCCGCACCTTCGCGGCGTCTTTACGGCAAGCCGTTGCTGATTGCCACGGCCCTGTGCCTGGGCCTGGGCGCGGCTCTGCCCTGGCAGGCCGCCGTCGCCGCCGACAAGCTCGATCCCAAGACCGGCACCCGCTACAAGGCCGACAAGGACATGGCCAGCGTGCTCGACGCGCTGGCCGCCGCCAAGCCAAAACCCATCGAGACGCTCACGGTGGAGGAGGCGCGCAAGCAGCCCTCGATCGCCGATGCCTACGTGGCCGTGCTCAAGGCCAAGGACAAGAGCACCGACCCGGCCAAGCGCATCGAGAACGTCAACGTCAGCGACCGCACCATTCCCGGCGCGGCCGGCCCGCTGCCCGCGCGCGTATACACGCCCAACGAGGGCGGCGGTCCCTTCCCGGTGATCGTGTATTTCCACGGCGGCGGCTGGGTGCTGGGCAGCAAGGAGACCTATGACGCCGGTGCGCGCGGCCTGGCCGGCAAGGTCAAGGCCGTGGTGCTGTCGGTGGACTACCGGCTCGCGCCCGAGCACAAGTTCCCGGCGCAGCATGACGATGCGCTGGCCACCTACCGCTGGGTGGCGCAGAACGCCGCCGAGATCCAGGGCGATCCCAAGCGGCTGGCCCTGGTGGGCGAGAGCGCGGGCGGCAACCTGGCGCTGTCCACCGCCGTGGCCGCGCGCACCGCCGGCATGACGCCGCCGCAGGCCGTGGTCGCGGTCTACCCGGTGGTGCAAGTGACCAACATGGACACGCCCTCGTACCGTGACAGCGCGCAGGCCAAGCCATTGAACAAGGCCATGATGGGCTGGTTCGTCGACAAGGTGTTCACCTCGGCCGAGCAGCGCGACGACCCGCGCGTGAACCTGCTGCGCGCCGACCTCAGCGGCCTGCCGCCGACGACGGTGATCAACGCGCAGATCGACCCGCTGCGCAGCGACGGCGACCTGCTGATCGAGGCGCTGCGCAAGGCCAACGTCTCGACGGTGCACCGCATCTACGACGGCGTCACGCACGAGTTCTTCGGCATGGAGCATGTGCTCAACGACGCGCGCGACGCGCAGCGCCTGGCCGCCAAGGAACTGCGCCAGGGCTTCGAGCGGTCCATGCGCGTGTCCGACGTCAACGCCGACAACCAGAAGATCAACGAGAGCGAGAAGAAGGCACGCTGAGGGCCGGCGCCACGAAAAAAGCCCCGCGCTGCGGGGCTTTTTCGCAAGGGGCTCGCAACGGCCCGGCGGGTCAGGCCTTCTTCGCGGCGGCCTTCTTGGCAGCGGCCTTCTTGGCCGGGGCCTTGGCGGGAGCGGCGCTGGCATTGGCAGCGGCCTTGGTGGCCGGGGCCTTCGCGGCGGCCTTCTTCGCGGGCGCGGCGGCAGCCTTCTTGGCCGGGGCAGCGGTCTTCACCGGCGCGGCGGCGGTCTTGGCCGAGGCCTTCTTGGCCGGCGCGGCAGCCTTGGCCGAAGCCTTCTTGGCCGGGGCCTTGGCGGCCTGCTTGGCGGCGGCCTTCTCGGCGCGGGCCTTGGCGAACTTGGGATCGACCAGGCCGGCCAGCGCGGTCGAGGGCGTGAACTTCACCAGCTTGCGCGCGGCGATCTTGATCTTGTCGCCGGTGCTCGGGTTGCGGCCCACGCGCGCGGCGCGCTGGCCCAGCTTGAAGCTGCCAAAGCCGGAAATCGCCACCGGCTTGCCCTTCTTGAGCTCGGTGCACAGCGTATCGATCACGGTGTCCAGCATCCGGGCCGCGGCAGCCTTGGAGAGTTCGTGCTTTTCGGCCAGCAGGGCAGCCAGGTCGTTGCGGTTCATGCGTCTTCAGATCGTTGAAAAGCCGTGATTGTGACATTGGCCGCGCCATGGACCGCCGCACTTTTCACTTGGTTGCCGGCGCAATCACTGGGGCAGCCGCCGCTGCGCCGCCGCGTGCGCGCCGCATGGCAGCGATGGCGGCCCCGGGCATCGGGTGTTTTTGCCGCCCCGGCGAAAATATCGCCGCCCCGCGCCGCGCAATGCGTGGGCAGGCCGTGCATCGTCCCCGTGTCGGCAAACATCACCCGGCCCGCGACGCGCGGGCGCGCCGCTTGCAGCACTGCGGGCCCATGCTCCCAGGAGCTGCCATGACCGTTGCCGATACGCCCCGCCCGCCGGCCGCACCGTCGCCTGCGCCCGCCGATGCAAACGCCACCCCGGCCCCGGCCCCGGTGGACTGGGCCGAGGAGTCCACCGCCGGCGAGGAGGACCCGGGCGCCAGCCTGGACATGGGCCTGGATGCGCCCATCGACATGCCCCCGCCCGGCCCGGCGGTGCCCACGCCGTCCGCGCCGCCCAAGCCCTGAACCGCCGCGGTGAGGCCCGGCACTTTCTCGCGCCAACACAAAAATTCATCCCGGTGGCGTTACAAGCATTTGCACGGACCTTTAGGATGCGGCCCTTTTTCCATGCCACGGGAGTTTTGAATGAGTTCGTCCAGCCACGAGGGCACCGCGGCCCTGGACAAGGCGCTGGATGTACTGGATGCGATCGGCCGGTCGCCCCAGGGTCTGAGCCAGGCCGAGCTGTCGGCGCAGCTGCAACTGCCGCGCACCACGCTGTACCGGCTGCTGGCCGCGCTGGTGGCGCGCGACCTGGTGCGGCGCGATCCCCTGCGTCGCGTCTACGTGCTGGGCATGCGCTGTTTCGAGTACGCCCGCGCCGCCTATGCCATGCCCGACCTGGTGGCCGCGGCCGGGCTGGAGCTGCGCGCGCTGCGTGACCTCACCGGCGAAACCTCCTACCTGTGCACGCTCGACGGCAAGGAGTCGCTGCTGCTGGAGCGCTGCGACGGGGCTCACAGCCAGCGTTCGGCCTCGGCGCTGGGCCAGCGCAAGCCGCTGCACTGCACCAGCCAGGGCAAGGCCATGCTGGCGGCGCTGCCCGCGCAGGCGCGCGACGCGCTGGTGCGCGAGCTGCCGCTGCCGGCGCAGACGCCCCACACCATCACCGACCGCCGCCGCTTGCAGGCGGAGCTCAAGCTCACCGCCGCGCGCGGCTGGGCCATCGACGATGAGGAGATCGTGCCGGGCGTGCGCTGCGTGGGCGCGCCCATCGTCGACAGCCAGGGCCGGCTGCGCGGCGCCATCAGCGTGGCCGGGCCGGCCTTCCGCCTCACGCGCGAGCGGCTGGAGCTGCTGGGGCCGGAGCTGGTGCAGGCCGCGCGCCGCGTGGGCGCGCAGCTGCAGGCCACGCGCGCCGCACCGGCGCCGGGCGAGCCCGAGGCTCTGGAAGGCGAGCGCGCCTTCCGCGGGCAGTTCCCGCGCTGGTCGGCGCGCGGACAGCGGCTGCTGTGGGCCGACACGCTGGCGCCGGCCGTGCATGCCTGCGCCGAGGGCAGGCAGGACCGCATCCTGGGCGACGCCGAGTTGCCCATCGAGGCGCTGCTGCTGCACCGGCGCGGCGTGCTGCTGGCGCTGGCCGAGGGCGCACTGCTGCTGGACGACGCGGGCGGCGCGCGGGCGCTGCCGGGCTGGCCGCGGCAGCGCCTGCTGGCCAGTTGCGTGCGCAGCGACGGCACGCTGTGGGCCTGCGTGGCCCAGGGCGAGCGCTGGCGCGTGGCGCAGCTCACGCCCGCGGGCGACTTCAGCGGCGGCTGGCTGCTGAGTGAGCCGGTGGCGGCGCTGGCCTGGGACGCGGAGGACGCGCTGGTGGCCGCAGCGCCGGAGTCGGGCACGCTGTACCGGCTGGAGCAGCGCGGCCCCGGCGGCGGCGTGCGCCGCCTGGCCACCGTGCCCCGCGCCTCGGGCCGGCTGTCCGGGTTGGCGCTGGATGCCGAGGGCGGCATCTGGTCGGCGCTGCACGAGGGCTGGAGCGTGATGCGCTTTGCCGCCGACGGCAGCGTCGATCGCGTGCTGGGCCTGCCCGTGCCCAATCCCACCGACCTGGCCTTCGGCGGGCCCGAACTGCAGCGGCTCTACGTCACCACCGCGCGCGACGGCGTGCCGCTGGAGGCGCTGGCCAACGCGCCGCTGTCGGGGCGGCTGTTCCAGCTGCCCGCCGACGTGGCGGGCCTGCCCACGCACGAGCTGGACTGGCCGCTGGATTGATGCCGGCTCTTGCTTGTCACTGAAGCATTCCGTTCGTCCTGACCCTTCGGTACCTCAGGGCCGCGGCCGGCCTCTGGCCGGATCGAAGGATGAACGGCCCTTGCCAGGGCGCAGCCATCTCCGCCTGACGGACTCGCCCTTCGATACCTCAGGGCGAACGGGTCAGTGGGCCGCGTTACTGCGGCTTGACGCCGCGCCGCGTCGCCATCTCCCGCCCCATCGCTTCCCGCTGCGCCTCACCGTCGGCGGCGCCCTCCTGCTGCGCCCGGGCGCCGGGGAAGGCCAGGCCGTCCTCCAGCTCCAGGTGCCCGTCGTGCGCCTGCACGAAGTCCTGGGCCACCTGGGGCAGGGCGGGCGACACCTCGCCGCGCTGCAGTGCCTGCAGCGCGGGCTCCAGGGCCTGCCAGCTGGCGCGGATGCGCTCGTGGTCCGACAGCATGCGCTGCGCCGCCGCCTGCAGCGCCGCATCGGCGCTGGCGCGCAGCAGCGGCAGCACATGGCGCTCCTCGTCCTCGTGGTGCGCCGGGGCGGCCACATTGAAGTAGCGGGCCACGTCGCGGGCGGCGTCGCGGGCCTGGGCATCGGCCCCATGCTGGTCCACATGCGCCACCAGGCGCTGCAGCAGATCCAGGCTGCGGCGCACGCGGTCATGGCAGGCGGCCAGCACCTCGAAAGGCTCGTCGAAGCCGGCGGCGGGGCTGTGCAGCCCGGGCAGAGAAGATGTAGCGCTCATGCCGGAATTGTCATGCTGCACCCGCACAGGAAGCGGTTGATCTGCCGCAAGCCCGGGAGCAGGGGGCTGGGAGAGTATCCCGCTCATTCTTCCGTGAACGGACCGCTCCTCCAGGCCATGTCATCCCTTCCCGCTTCTTCGCTGCTCACGCCGGGCCTGCCCCGGACCGCCGCGCGCGCGGCGACACGCTCCGCTGCCTCGCGCCGCAACTGGGCCGCGCTGCTGGACGCGCCCGCGCTCGGTCCGGCCGAGGCGCAGGCGCTGGACGCCATCGCCCAGGTGCGCACCGTCGCCGCGGGCGCCCTGATCTACACCCGGCGCGACCCGGCCCACTCGCTGGTGGCGCTGCTCGAAGGCGATGCCGCGCTGGGTCTGCGCCAGGGCGACGGGCAGTTCCGCATCGAGCGCATGGTGCATGCGCCGGGCTGGCTGGACCTGGCTTCGGCCTGGCTGTCGGGCACGCACTCGCTGGACGCGCAGGCCGTCTCCGACGTCACGCTGGTGGAGCTGCCGCGCACGGCGCTGACCGCGCTGCTGGACGACGACGTGCAGCTGGCCGCGCTGCTGATCCAGGCGCTGGCGCGCGAGGTGCGCACGCTCACGCTCAACACCCACGAGCTCATGCACAAGGACGCGCCGGCGCGGCTGGCGGCCTGGCTGCACCAGCGCTGCGCGCCGCTGCCCGAGGTGCCGGACCAGGGCCATGTGCTGCTGCGCGAGCGCAAGCGCGACATCGCTTCGCAGCTGGCCATCACGCCCGAGACGCTGTCGCGCCTGATGCGCAGCTTCATGACGCAGGGCGTCATCGACGTCGCCGGCTACAACGTGCGCGTGCTGGACCTGCCCGCGCTGCGCAAGCTGGCGCAGGACGAGGCGGTGGCGGCCTGAAGCTGCGGCGCGCACGCTCACTCCCTGTTCGGCCCCTCTTCCGCCTGGGGGGCGAGGGGTTTTTCGTTTCGGGCGCGTCAGGGCGCCGGCTGGCTGAACAGCCGCAGCACCAGCGCCCGCACCCAGCGCAGCGCCGCGTCGGCCTCGAAGCGCCGGCTCCAGTGCAGCGAGACGGTGAAGTCGGGCTGCGGCAGCGCCGGCTCCACCAGCACGCAGCCGCCCTGCTGCACGAAATCCAGTGCCACGTCGCGCGGCAGCACCACCGCCAGCGCCGTGCTGCGCACGATGGCCGGCAGCGCCAGGAAGTTGCCGCAGGTCAGCCGCACCCGCTCCTGCAGGCCCAGCTGCTGCAGGATGCGCAGCGTCTCGCCATGCGAGCGCACCGCCACCAGCTCCAGCGCCTGCAGCGAGCGCGCGTCCACCGTGCCGGCCGCCTGCGCCGCCAGCGGATGGCGCTCATTGACCAGCACCACGTAGCGGTCGCGCAGCAGCGCCACCTGCCGCGTCTCCAGCACCGTCGGCAGGAAGCCGATGGCCAGGTCCAGCTGGCCGCCGTCCAGCGCGGCGGCGATCTCGCCGTGCGGCAGCCACAGGCTCTGCACCGTGATGCCGGGCGCCTCGCGGCCCAGCGCCGCCATCAGCGGCGGCAGGAAGCGCGCCTCGCCGATGTCGCTCAGGTGCAGCCGCAACGGCATGCGCGAGGCCGCCGGATCGAACTGCTCGAACTCGCCCAGCGCCTGCTCCAGCGTGCCCAGCGCCGCCTGCACCGCCGCGGCCAGCCGCTGCGCCCGCGGCGTGGGCCGCACCCCGCCCGCGGCACGCATGAACAGCGGGTCCTTCAGTTGTAGCCGCAGCCGTGTCAGGCCCTGGCTGGCCGCGGGCTGAGACAGGTTCAGTGCCTCGGCGGCACGGCTGACGTTGCGCAGCCGGTACACCGCATCGAAGAGGCGCAGCAGGTTCAGGTCCAGGTTTTCAACGTGCATGGGAAGGAACGGCAGGAGAGGGTGCCCGCGGGCGCCCTCGCGCACGGGCCGAGCCCGCCACGCGGCCGGCGTCATGCATGGCATGGATGAGACTTAGAAGTCTCATCTTATTGAGGCATGAGAGGCGGACGCGCACACTGCCGGCTCGCCGTTCCCTGGAGCCTTGACTGATGAGCACTTCCGCCGAGCAACCCACCGTGCGCGAGGCCGTGATCGCGCTGCTGCGCGACTTCGGCATGACCAAGATCTTCGGCAACCCCGGCTCCACCGAGCTGCCGCTGTTCCTCGACTTCCCCGAGGACTTCTCCTACGTGCTGGGCCTGCAGGAGGCGGTGGTGGTGGGCATGGCCGACGGGCATGCGCAGGCCACGCGCAATGCCGCCTTCGTGAACCTGCACTCCGCCGCCGGCGTGGGCCATGCGATGGGCAACATCTTCACGGCCTTCAAGAACCGCACGCCGATGGTGATCACGGCCGGGCAGCAGGCGCGATCCATCCTGCCCTACGAGCCCTTCCTGTACTCGGGTCAGGCCACCGAGCTGGCCAAGCCCTACGTGAAGTGGAGCATCGAGCCCGCGCGCGCCGAGGACGTGCCGCATGCCATCGCGCGTGCCTACTACCTGGCGATGCTGCCGCCGCGCGGCCCGGTGCTGGTGTCGATCCCGTCGGACGACTGGAACAAGCCTTGCGATTTCATCGCGCCGCGCCGGGTCAGCACGCAGCTGCGGCCCGAGCCCGCGCTGCTGGAGGCCATCGGCGCGCAGCTCGATGCCTGCGAGCGCCCGGCCTTCGTCATCGGCGCCGCGGTGGACCGCGACGCGGCCTGGCAGGAGACGGTGCAGCTGGCCGAACGCCACAACGCCCGCGTGTTCGTGGCGCCCATGTCCGGGCGCTGCGGCTTCCCGGAGGACCACCGCCTCTTCGCCGGCTTCCTGCCCGCCATGCGCGAGCGCATCGTGGGCAAGCTCGCCGGCCACGACTTCATCTTCGCCATCGGCGCGCCGGCTTTCACCTACCACGTGGAAGGGCAGGGCCCGCACATTCCCGAGGGCGCGACGCTGGCGCAGCTGATCGAGGACCCGGCCACGGCCAGCTGGACGCCGCTGGGCACCTCGGCCGTGGGCGGCATCCGCCTGGGCTTGCAGGACCTGCTGGCGCGGCCCGCGCCGCGAGCGCGCCCGCTGCCGCCGGCACGCCCGGTCCGGCCGCGGGCCGAGCCGCCGGCGCCGGGCGAGCGGCTGTCGGTGGCCTACGTGCTGCAGACGCTGGATGAGCTGCGCCCGCGCGACTCCATCGTGGTCGAGGAGGCGCCCAGCTCGCGGCCGGTGATGCACGAGTACCTGCCGATCTACGAGAGCGAAACCTTCTACACCATGTGCAGCGGCGGCCTGGGCCACTCCATGCCCGCGGCGGTGGGCGTGGCGATGGCCAAGACGCGGCAGCGCGTGATCGGCCTCATCGGCGACGGCTCGGCCATGTACTCGATCCAGGCGCTGTGGAGCGCGGCGCAGATGCAGCTGCCCATCACCTTCGTGATCCTGAAGAACCGCCGCTACGCCGCGCTGCAGGAGTTCGCCGGTGTCTTTGGCTTCAAGCCCGGCGACCGGCTCGAAGGCACGGATCTGCCTGACCTCGACTTCGCCGGCCTGGCACGGGCGCAGGGCGTGGAAGGCGTGCGCGTGGAGACGGCGCAGCAACTGGGTGAGGCGCTGACGGCCGCGCTGGGCTCGACCCGGCCGGTGCTGGTGGAAGTGGAAGTGGCCTGAACGGGCACAGCCCCATCAAGAGGAGACAAGACATGAACCGCATCGACCTGTGGATCGACGGCGAGGCCCGCCGGGCCGGCAACGGCGCCACCTTCGAGCGCCGCAACCCGCTGGACGGCGGCGTTGCCACCGAGGCGCCTGCCGCCACGGTGGCGGACGCGGTGGCGGCGGTGGACGCGGCGGCGCAGGCCTTCAAGAGCTGGTCGCTCACCGGGCCCGCCGAGCGCCGCGCCCTGCTGTCCAAGGCCGCCGACGCGCTGGAGGCGCAGGGTGAAGCCTTCGCCCAGGCCATGGCCGCCGAGACGGGCTCGTCCGCGATCTGGGCCGGCTTCAACGTGCACCTGGCGGCGGACATGCTGCGCGAGGCCGCGGCCATCACCACGCAGATCGGCGGCGAGGTGATCCCGTCCAACGTGCCGGGCAGCGTGTCGATGGCGGTGCGCCAGAGCGCGGGCGTGGTGCTGGCCATCGCGCCGTGGAACGCGCCGGTGATCCTGAGCGTGCGCGCCATCGCCGTGGCGCTGGCCTGCGGCAACACCGTGGTGCTCAAGGGCAGCGAGATCTGCCCGGCCACGCATGGGCTGATCGTCAAGGCCTGCCAGCAGGCCGGCTTCCCGCGCGGGGTGGTGAACTTCGTCACCAACGCCCCGGCCGACGCCGGAAAGATCGTCGAGGCCATGGTCGCGCACCCGGCGGTGCGGCGCGTGAATTTCACGGGCTCCACGCGGGTGGGAAAACTCATCGCCGCGACCTGCGCCAAGCACCTGAAGCGCAGCGTGCTGGAGCTGGGCGGCAAGGCGCCGCTGGTGGTGCTGGACGATGCCGACATCGACGCGGCGGTGGCGGCCGCCACCTTCGGCGCCTTCGCCAACTCGGGGCAGATCTGCATGTCCACCGAGCGGCTTATCGTGGACGAGGCGGTGGCCGACGAGTTCGTGGCCAAGCTCGCGGCGCGTGCCCGGGCGCTGCCGCTGGGCGATCCGCGCCAGGGGCCGGTGGTGCTGGGCTCGGTGGTGGACATGGCGACAGTGCACCGTTGCAACGAGCTGATCGATGACGCCCTGGCCAAGGGCGCCAAGCTGGTGTGCGGCGGCAAGGCCGACAGCACGCTCATGCCCGCGACGCTGCTGGACCACGTGACGCGCGAGATGCGCCTCTACCACGAGGAGAGCTTCGCGCCGGTGAAGGCCATCGTGCGGGTGAAGGGCGTGGACGCGGCGGTGGACTGCGCCAACGACAACGACTACGGGCTGTCGGCGGCGGTGTTCGGGCGCGACATCGCACGCGCGATGCAGGTGGCGCAGCGCATCGAAAGCGGCATCTGCCACGTCAACGGCCCGACGGTGCACGACGAGGCGCAGATGCCCTTCGGCGGCGTCAAGGGCAGCGGCTGGGGCCGCTTCGGCGGCAAGGCCGGCATCGACGAGTTCACCGAGCTGCGCTGGATCACGGTGCAGACGGGGCCGCGGCAGTACCCGTTCTGAGTTCTCCCAGCGCTGGCTCGGGGCCGCACCCTCACCCCAGCCCCTCTCCCGCGAGCGGGCGAGGGGAGGCAACGACCCGGCTCCGGGCCACGTTGGCAGGCATCACACAGACAACAAGGAGACCACCCATGACCAAGCGCATCCGCACCCTGGCCCTGGCCGCCGCCTGCGCCTTCGCCGGCGCCGCCGCCTGGGCGCAAGGCCCGCAGTGGCCGAGCAAGCCGGTGAAGATGATCGTGAACTTCCCGCCCGGCGGCGCGGCGGACCAGATCGGGCGCGCCATCGCGCAACCGCTGCAGGAGGCAGTGGGCCAGCCGGTGGTGGTGGAGAACCGCGGCGGCTCGGGCGGCAACCTCGGCGGCGACGCCGTCGCCAAGGCGCCGCCCGACGGCTACACGATCCTCATGAGCTCGGGCGGCATGGTGTCGGTGAACCCGCACATCTACCCGAAGATGAGCTTCGACCCGGCCAAGGACCTCACGCCCGTGGCCGCCGCGGCGCGGGTGCTGGTGTTCCTGGTGGTACGCCAGGACAGCCCGATCAAGGACTTCAAGGGCTTCATCGCCGATCTCAAGGCGAATCCGGGCAAGCGCAGCTACGGCTCGCCGGGCAACGGCAGCTCGCCGCACCTGGCCGCCGAGATGATGAAGAGCCAGGCCGGCGTGTTCGCCACCCACGTGCCCTACCGCGGCGCGGCGCCGGCGCTGACCGACCTGCTGGGCGGGCAGGTGGACTTCCTGTTCGATCCGGGCGTGGCGATTCCGCACATCAAGTCCGGCAAGCTGCGCGTGCTGGCCGTGGGCAGCCCGAAACGCTCGCCGCTGTTCCCGGACGTGCCCACGCTGGACGAGGCGGGGTTGAAAGGCTTCAACGCCGACAGCTACTTCGGGATCTACGCGCCCGCGGGCACGCCGGCGGAGGTGGTGAACCGCCTGAACACCGAGGTCAACAAGATCATCGCCACGCCGGCTTTCAGGGAGCGCATCGCCCAGCTCGGCGGCATTCCCGCGCCCATGACGCCGGCGCAGTTCGGCGCCACGGCGGCGGAGGATTCCAAGCGCTTCGGGGCAATCATCAAGGAGCGCCACATCGTGGGCGATTGAGCGCCCCGCGCGCCGTGGCCGGCCCGGGAGGGTCGGCCGCGGGGCTGTTCAGAACAGCCCCGCCGCGATGTTCACGCTCAGCGCCAGCACGGTGGTGTTGAAGGCGAAAGCCAGGATGCAGTGCAGCGTGCCGATGCGGCGCAGCGCGGAGCTGGTGAAGGCCACGTCCGCCGTCTGGCCCGAGGTGCCGATGACGCAGGCGAAGTAGAAGAAGTCGCCGTAGTCCGGGTCGGGCGTGCCGGGGAACTGCAGCAGGTCGGGCTGCTTGCGCTCGCGCGCGGCGTAGAAGTCATGCGCGTAGTGCAGGGCGAACATCGCCTGGGTGAACAGCCAGGAGCTCAGGACGGTGAGCACCGTCAGCGCCAGGTGCGGCAGCCGCTCGATGGCGGGAAGGCTCTTCACAGCGGCCAGCTGGCTGGCGATGGCCATCATCACCGCCACCGCGGCCAGCACCACGCCGGTGAGCACCAGCAGCCGACCCTCGTCCTGCTGCAGCGCGCGTCGCCGCATGGTCGCGGCATGGGCGCCGCTCATCATTTCCCAGGCCAACCCCAGGTACAGCAGCGCGCCGGCGTTCCAGCCGATGAGCGCGCGCGAGGCCGGGGTCGCCACCCAGGCATCGGGCAGCAGCAGGTACACCGCCGCGCCCGCCGCCAGTGACGACCACAAGCGGGGATGGGCGCGCAGGACGCGGAGGGTGCGGGACATGAGCGGCGGGCGAAGGAAGGCCGACATTGTGGTGCCGGCCTCCGCGCTGGCCGGGTCAAGCCAGTGGCGCGGTTTTCGGCCATTGCGCCAGAACCGCGCCACTTGAATGGCGCGATTCGTGCCAGTCGGTCACCGATCGCGCCGGATGCCGGCTCGACCATGGTGCTGTTGGAATTCATCCCGGCCCGTCTTGCCGTGCTGATTTCCCCTTGGGTTCAACAGCCGGCAGCCAGCACGGCCAGCGCTTTGTCGGCCCGGGCCGCCGGCACGAACAGGTGGCCGTGGTGGTAGCCGGCCACCGCATTGCAGGAGATACCAGCCGCGGCCAGCCGGGCGCTGACCGCCGCCAGGAAGCCCACCGCCTCCAGCGCCGAATGCACCGTCAGCGTGACGCGGCGCGATTCGAAGGTGAAGGGCAGGCCGGCGCGTTCGGCTGCCTCTTGCTCGACGATGAGCGTGAGGCCTTCTTCCTCGCGGAAAGTGCAGATCAGCTCCAGCCCTTCCGGCACGTGGCCGTCCGGCAGGCAGACGTAGACCCAGGTCTGCGGATGCAGCTGCGGCGCCATGTGGCGCAGCAGGCGGTCCAGGTCGCGCTCGGCCATGACTCAGCTCCGTGCCGAGCCCACCTGCAGCAACTGCGCTACCACCGACACCGCGATCACCTCCGGCTCCTTGCCGGTGATGCCCGGGACGCCGATCGGGCAGGTCATCCGCCCCAGCATCTCCGGCGCGATCCCCCGCGCCTCGAAGCGGTGCAGAAACCGCGCCCGTTTCGTTTGCGAGCCGATCAGCCCGAGAAAACCGAAATCCCCGCGCCGCAGCACCGCCTCGGTGATGCGCATGTCCAGGTCGTGGCTGTGCGTGAGCACCAGGTAGAAGGCGCCCGGCGCGGCGGTATCCACTTCGCCCTCGACCGCATCCACGCACACCTTCTCGATGTGCGGCGGCAGCGGGCCGTCCGGGAATTCCGCGTCGCGCTCGTCGATCCACTGCACCTCGCAGTCGAGCCCGGACAGCAGGTTCACGATGGCCCGGCCCACGTGGCCCGCGCCGTAGAGCTGCAGGTGGAAGCGGGGCCGCGGCGCCGGCCAGCGCGCCAGCACGGCATCGGTCAGCGGCTTGAAGGCCAGCGTCACCGCGCCGCCGCAGCACTGGCCCAGCGCCGGGCCCAGCGGGTAGTGCTTCTCGCGCGGCAGCGTTTCATGGGCGGCCAGCATGCCGCGTGCCAATTCGATAGCCTGCAGCTCCAGGTGGCCGCCGCCCACGGTGCCGGCCACCGCGCGCTCACTCACCAGCATGCGTGCGCCGGCCTCGCGCGGCGCCGAGCCGCGCGCCTGCGCCACGCGCACCTCGATGGCCGGCTCGCCGCGCGCGAGCCAGTCGCGCGCCGTGGCCCGCAGCGCGGCGCCGCTCACACCGCCCCCGCGGTCTCGGCCGCGGCCGGCTCGGCGGCCGGCGTCGCGGCGGCGCGCACGGCGTCCACCGCGTCCAGCACGGCCTCGGCCGTGGCCGGGGCGCGCAGCGGCGGGTCGATGCGGTGTTCGCCCACCGAGGACACCGCGTCGCGGATCGCGTGCCAGACGCTGAAGCCCAGCAGCAGCGGCGGCTCGCCCACGGCCTTGCTGCGGTGGATGCTGTCGGCCACGTTGCTGTTGTCGAAGAGACGCGTGTTGAACACGGCCGGCGCGTCGTTGGCGGTGGGGATCTTGTAGGTGCTGGGCGCGTGGGTGAGCAGGGCGCCGGTCTTGGGATGCCAGACCAGCTCCTCCATCGTCAGCCAGCCCATGCCCTGGATGAAGCCGCCTTCCACCTGCCCCAGGTCGATGGCCGGATTGAGCGACTTGCCCACGTCGTGCAGCAGGTCCGCGCGCAGCAGCCTGGATTCGCCGGTGAGCGTGTCCACCACCACCTCCGACACCGCCGCGCCGAAGGCGAAGTAGTAGAAGGGCCGGCCCTTCATGGCCTTGGCGTCCCAGTGCAGGCCCGGCGTGACATAGAAACCGTCGCTCCACAGCTGCACCCGCGCCAGATACGCCTGCAGCAGCAGCTCCTGCAGCGGCACGGACTGGCCGTTGACCTCGACCTGGTCGTTGGCGAAGCGCACGTCCTCGGCCGTGCCGCCCCACTTGCCGGCGGCGAAGGCCGCCAGCCGTTCGCGGATCTGCCGCGCCGCGTCCTGCGCCGCCTTGCCGTTGAGGTCGCTGCCGGTGGACGCCGCCGTGGCCGAGGTGTTCACCACCTTGAAGGTGTCGGTCGCGGTGACGCGGATGTTGCTGAAACTCAGGCCCAGCTCCTGCGCCACCACCTGCGCCACCTTGGTGTTCAGGCCCTGGCCCATCTCGGTGCCACCGTGGTTCACCAGCGCGGAGCCGTCGGTGTAGAGGTGCACCAGCGCGCCGGCCTGGTTCAGGTGCTGCACGTTGAAGGAGATGCCGAACTTCACCGGCGTCAGCGCCAGGCCGCGCTTCAGCACCGGGCTTTGCGCGTTCCAGGCCGCGATCTCGGCGCGGCGCGCCTGGTAGCCCGAGCTGGCTTCCAGCTCCGCCACCAGCGGCGCGATGACGTTGCCTTCCACCTTCTGCTCATAGGGCGTCACGTCGCGCTCGCCCACGCCGTAGAAATTGGCGCGCCGCACTTCCAGCGGGTCGCGGCCCAGGCGGCGCGCGAGGGTGTCGATCACATGCTCGATGGCATAGGCGCCCTGCGGGCCGCCGAAGCCGCGGAAGGCGGTGTTGCTCTGCGTATTCGTGCGCGCGCAGTAGCCGTGCATGGCCACATGCGGCAGCCAGTAGGCGTTGTCGAAGTGGCAGATGGCCCGACCCATCACGGCCGCGGAGAGGTCGGCGCTCCAGCCGGCGTTGGTCAGCATCTCCACTTCCACGCCGAGGATGTGGCCCTCGTCGTCGTAGCCCACCTCCACGTCGAACTCGAAGCCGTGGCGCCGGCCGGTGATCATGAAGTCATCGTCCCGGTCCGGCCGCAGCTTCACGGGCCGGCCCAGCTTGAACGCCGCCAGTGAGGCGATGCTGGCGAACACGGCGGACTGGGACTCCTTGCCGCCGAAGCCGCCGCCCATGCGCCGGCACTCGACCTGCACGTGGTGCTTGAGCTTGCCCAGCACATGCGCGATCACGTGCTGCATCTCGCTGGGGTGCTGCGTCGAGCAGTGCACCTTGAGCGTGCCGTCCTCCTGCGGGACGGCGTAGCTGATCTGGCCCTCCAGGTAGAACTGCTCCTGGCCGCCCAGCGTGAAGCGGTCCTTCAGCCGGCGCGGCGCGGCCTCGATGGCGGCGCGGGCGTCGCCGCGCACCAGGTGCGCCGGCGGCACCACGTACTGGCCCAGCGCATGGGCCTCGCGCGCGGTGAGCACGGCGGGCAGCGGCTCGATGTCCAGCACCTTCCTGGCCAGCGCGGCGGCGCGGCGCGCCAGCTCGCGCTCGGTGGCGATGACGGCGAACACCGGCTGCCCCAGGTACTGCACCTCGCCCTGCGCCAGGATCGGCTCGTCGTGGACGATGGCGCCGCAGTCGTTGGCGCCCGGGATGTCCGCGGCGCTGAGCACCGCCACCACGCCGGGCTGCGCGCGCAGCGCCTCCAGGTCGATGGCGCGCAGCCGGCCATGCGCCACGGGCGACAGGCCCAGCGCCGCGTGCAGCGTGCCGATGACCTCGGGGATGTCGTCCACGTAGGGCGCCGCGCCCGCCACGTGCAGGTGCGCGGACTCGTGCGGACGCGGTACGCCCACGCGCGCGGCGCTGTGGGCGGCGGCGGGGTCGCTGGCCAGGAAGCTTTCGACGGCTCGGTTCATGGTGATGTCCTCAACAGATTTCCGTTCGGGCTGAGCCTGTCGAAGCTCTCTTGGCGAGTCGGCCTGCAGGCCCTTCGACAGGCTCAGGGCGAACGGGGAAATACAGGCTCAGGGCGAACGGAGAAAGGGTTTCAGGCCGCCTGCCACACGCTGCCGGCCGCGACGGGCAGCGGCGCCTCGGGGCGGGTCTGCAGCCAGAGTTTCAGCAGCAGGTTCTGCGCGACGCGCAGGCGGTAGTCGGCGCTGGCGCGCTGGTCGGTGAGGGGGGTGAAGTCGCGCGTGAGCGCGTCCATGGCGGCGCGCGCCGTGGCTTCGGTCCAGGGCTGGCCGACGACGGCGGCTTCCGCATGGGCCGCGTGCTTCACGATGGCGGCCATGCCACCGAAGACGAAGCGCGCTTCCCTGACGCGCCCGCCGTCCAGCGCCAGCAGGAAGGCGCCGCACACGGCGGAGATGTCGCTGTCGTAGCGCTTGGAAATCTTCCAGACGCGCACGGCGGCGTCGGGGGCGGGGCGCGGCACCTCGATGGCCTGCAGGAATTCGCCCGGCTCCAGGCGGTTCTTCATGTAGTCCACGTAGAAATCGCGCAGCGGCAGCCGGCGCTCGCGCTCGCCCTGGCGCAGCACCAGCGTGGCGCCCAGGGCGATCAGCACCGGCGCGCCGTCGCCGATGGGCGAGCCGTTGGCGACGTTGCCGCCCAGCGTGCCCGCATGCCGCACCGGCGGCGAGGCGAAGCGCAGCCACACCTCGCGCAGCTCCGGTACCGCGTCCGCCAGCGCGGTCCAGGCGTCCTCCAGCGAGGCGCCGGCGCCGATGCGCAGGCCGCCGTCCATCTCCTCGATGCGCTGCAGTTCCTTCACCTCGCCCACGTACAGCAGCTGCGGCAGCGGGCGGAATTGCTTGTTGTTCCACAGGCCGATGTCGGTGGCCCCGGCCAGCAGCGTGGCTTGCGGCTGGGCCTGGCGCAGCGCGGCCAGGTCATCCAGCGTGCGCGGCGCCTCGAAGCCGGGCAGTGACAGGGCGGGCTCGGCCTGCAGCGACTGCAGGGCCTGCACGATGGGCGCCGTGTCCAGGCGCACCGTGCCCAGGTCGAACATCTTCTGGCCGGCGTCGAGGATGGGCCGGTAGCCGGTGCAGCGGCACAGGTTGCCCGAGAGCTCGTCGGCCAGTTCCTGGCGCGTGGGGCGGGTGCCGGCCTCGCAGTGGCGCTCGTAGCAGGCGGTGAGCGACATGGCGAAGCCCGGCGTGCAGAAGCCGCATTGCGAGCCGTGGCAGTCCACCAGCGCCTGCTGCACCGGGTGCAGCGCGCCGCCGGCGGCGGGCTTGAGGTCTTCCACCGTCAGCAGCGCCTTGCCGTCGAGCGTGGGCAGGAAGCGGATGCAGGCGTTGACGCTGCGCAGGCGCAGGCCGCCGACCACGTCGGGGCCGGGGCCGTCGGCCAGCTCGCCGACCAGCACGGTGCAGGCGCCGCAGTCGCCCTCGTTGCAGCCTTCCTTGGTGCCGGTGCAGGCCTCGTCTTCGCGCAGCCACTGCAGCACGGTGCGCGTGGGGGTGGAGGCGTCCACCGACACGGTACGGCCGCGGTGGAAGAAGCGGATGGGGCGCGGGGTGTTCATGGCCGCAAAGGTACACGCTGCAGACCGGTGCTCTATACGATCAGGCGCATCTCATCTATGGCTCCAGGCGTATGGCGCAGGCATCTCCTTTGGACAAGATCGAGCTCCAACTCGTCAAGGTCCTGCACACCGTGATCACCGAACGCAGCGTTTCGCGCGCAGCCCTGAAGCTGGGCAGCGCCCAGCCGGCCGTCAGCGCGCAGCTGCGGCGGCTGCGCCACCTGGTGGGCGATCCGCTGCTGGTGCGCGCGGGCAACGGCATGGCGCCCACGCCGCTGGCGCTGGAGCTGCTGGAGCCCGCGAGCGAGCTGCTGCGCCATGCCGCGACGCTGTTCGGCGGCGCCCATGCCCGCGCCTTCGAGCCGGCCACGGCGCGGCAGTCCTTCCGCATCGCCGCCAGCGACTACCTCGACCCGCTGTTCCTGCCCGCGCTGGTGGAACGGCTCAAGACCGAGGCGCCCGGCGTGGAGCTGGAGATCCACGCGCTGTCCTCCACCTACGACTACCGCCGCGCCCTGGCGCGCGGCGAGGTGGAGCTCGTCATCGGCAACTGGCTGCAGCCGCCGGGCGAGCTGCACCTGGCGCGGCTCTTCGCCGACGAGGTGGTGTGCCTGGTGGCGCAGGACCACCCCGCCGTGCGCAGCCCGCGCGGCTGGAACGCCGAGCGCTATCTCGCCGCCGAGCACGTGGCGCCGACGGCGCTGCACCCGGGCGCGCGCGGCGTGATCGACGAGTTCTTGGATGCCCAGGGCCTGACGCGGCACATCGCCGTGCGCAGCCCGTACTTCGGCCTGGCGCCGCTGATGGTGGCGCGCTCGCACCTGGTGCTGACCACCGGGCGCCTGTTTTGCAGCCGCTACGCCGAGCGGCTGGCGGTGCGCGTCGTGAAGTGCCCGGTGGACTTTCCGCCGCTGAGCTACTACCAGCTCTG
This sequence comes from Azohydromonas caseinilytica, assembly GCF_012927045.1. GTDB lineage: Bacteria > Pseudomonadota > Gammaproteobacteria > Burkholderiales > Burkholderiaceae_C > Azohydromonas > Azohydromonas caseinilytica. The sequence continues at coordinate 71,470 of NZ_JABBFW010000004.1, forward strand.
GCACGACGCCACGCACGCTTCCGCCTCCGCGCGCTGGCTGCGCGAGCAGGTGCGCGACGTGGTGCGCACGCTGGTCGCGCAGGCGCAGCAGGCGGCGCGGCGCCGCACTTCACAACCCCCCGATTCCCAAGAGGAAACCCCATGACCCGTCGCCTGGCCCTGCGTGCCGACCTGCTGGACATCACGGACGACCCCGGCCTCGGCGCCGTGGACTCGCCCGTGGTGCGCTTCGACCCCGACTGCTGGCTGCTGGTCGAGGGCGGCCGCATCGCCGGCCGCACCCGCGAGACACCCGGCGAGGACTGGGACAAGCGCGACTACTCGGGCCGGCTGCTCATGCCCGGCTTCATCGACACCCACGTGCACTGCCCGCAGCTGGACGTGATCGCCAGCCATGGCGAGGCGCTGCTGCCCTGGCTGGAGCGCTACGTGTTCCCGGCCGAGCGCCGCTTCGAGGAGGCCGTCGCGGCGCGCGAGGGCGCCGACCGCTTCCTGGACCTGCTGCTGGCGCACGGCACCACGGCGGCGGTGGTGTTCCCGACCGTGCACAAGGTGTCGGTGCAGGCGCTGTTCGAGGCCGCCGAGGGGCACCAGATGCGCCTGATCACCGGCAAGGTGCTGATGGACCGCCACGTGCCGGACTACCTCCGCGACGACGTGGAAGGCGCCGAGCGCGACTGCACCGAGCTGATCGAGCGCTGGCACGGCCGAGGCCGGGCGGCCTACGCGCTCACGCCGCGCTTCGCGCCCACCAGCACGCCGGCGCAGCTGGAGATGGCCGGGCGGCTGCTGGCGCGCTATCCCGGCACCTACATGCACACGCACGTGGCCGAGAACCGCGACGAGGTGCAGTGGGTGGCCGAGCTGTTCCCGCAGGCGCGCAGTTACCTCGACGTCTACGCCGCGCACGGCCTGCTGGGCCCGCGCTCGGTGCTGGCGCACGGCATCTGGCTGGACGACGCCGACCGCCGCCTGCTGGCCGAGACCGGCGCGCATGTGGCGCATTGCCCGACTTCCAACCTGTTCCTGGGCAGCGGGCTGCTGGATTGGGCCAAGCTGCAGGAAGCCGGCGTGGGCGTGTCGCTGGCCACCGACGTGGGCGCGGGCACCACGCTGTCGATGCCGCGCACCCTGGCCGAGGCCTACAAGGTGCAGGCGCTGCAGGGCGTGAAGCTCAGCGCCTGGAAGGCGATCTACGCCGCCACGCGCGGCGCGGCGCGCGCGCTGCGGCTGGAGCACGAGATCGGCTCGCTGGACGTGGGCGCCAGCGCCGACCTGGCGGTGTGGGACTGGGCCCATGGCGCGCTGGCGCTGCACCGGGATCGCCTGGCGCGCGAGCTGCACGAACGCGTCTTCGCCTGGATGACGCTGGGCGACGAACGCAACCTGGTGTCGGCCTGGGTGGCCGGCACGCAGCGCTGGCACCGCCCTTGAGGCGGATGGTCATGCGCAGTCCCGTTCGGGCTGAGCCGGTCGAAGCCCTGCCGCACCACCGTGCCGCGGGCCCTTCGACGGGCTCGGGGCGAGCGGGTTAGCTCACAGAGCGCTACAGAAGCGCCGCAACCCGTCCTCCGGGACAAACAGGAGACAACCCATGGCCTTACCTGACTCCACCTTGCACGGTGGGCGCATCGTCACGCCTGTCGCACCACCTTCGGAAGCCGCCATGCCCGATACCACCGCCGTTGGCCTCAATCGTTCGCTCGTGGAGCGGCTGTTCCGCCTGCGCGAGCACGACACGAACGTGCGCACCGAGCTCATCGCCGGGCTGACCACGTTCCTGACGATGGCCTACATCATCTTCGTGAATCCGGCGATCCTGGGCGACGCCGGCATGCCGCGCGAGGCGGTGTTCGTCGCCACCTGCCTGATCGCGGCGCTGGGCACGCTGGTGATGGGCCTGTTCGCCAATTACCCGATCGCCATGGCGCCGGGCATGGGCCTCAACGCCTACTTCGCCTACGTGGTGGTGCAGGGCATGGGCTACACGTGGCAGGTGGCGCTGGGGGCGGTGTTCATCTCCGGCAGCCTGTTCCTGGCGGTGACGCTGCTGCGTGTGCGGGAGCTGATCATCCGCGGCATCCCGCACTCGCTGCGCGTGGCCATCACGGTGGGCATCGGCATGTTCCTGGCGCTGATCGCGCTCAAGAGCGCGGGCATCGTGGCGGCCTCGCCGGCCACCTTCGTGACGTTGGGCGACGTGCACCAGACGCCGGTGCTGCTGGCAGTGCTGGGCTTCATCCTCATCGTGGTGCTGGACCGCTTCAAGGTGCGCGGCGCCATCCTCATCGGCATCGTGGCCGTGACGGCGCTGTCCTTTCTCGTCGGCGGCAACCACTTCAAGGGCGTGTTCTCGGCGCCGCCTTCCATCGCGCCGACCTTCCTGCAGCTGGACGTGAAGGGCGCGCTGGCCGCGGGCGTGCTCAACGTGGTGCTGGTGTTCTTCCTGGTCGAGCTTTTCGACGCCACCGGCACGCTGATGGGCGTGGCCAAGCGCGCCGGGCTGCTGCAGCCCGGGAAGATGGAGCGCATGAACAAGGCGCTGCTGGCCGACAGCGCGGCGATCTTCGGCGGCTCGCTGCTGGGCACCTCCAGCACCACGGCCTACGTGGAGAGCGCCACCGGCGTGCAGGCCGGCGGGCGCACGGGCCTGACGGCGGTGACGGTGGCGGCGCTGTTCCTGTCGTGCCTGTTCATCGCCCCGCTGGCCGGCGCGGTGCCGGCCTACGCGACGGCGCCGGCGCTGTTCTTCGTGGCCTGCCTGATGCTGCGCGAGCTTACCGAGCTGGACTGGAACGACAGCACCGAGATCGTCCCGGCCGCCGTGACGGCGCTGGCGATGCCCTTCACGTACTCCATCGCCAACGGCCTGGCCTTCGGCTTCATCACCTACGCCGCGCTCAAGCTGTTCACGGGGCAGGTGAAGCAGGTGCACTTCATGAGCTGGCTGATCGCGGGCGTGTTCCTGTTCAAGTTCGTGTGGCTGGGGGGGCATTGAGCCCACCCCACCCCGGCACAAAAGCTGCAACCCGCAACCCCCGCGGCGTGCGCAACCTGCCACGCCGCGCCGGCCCGGTGCACCGGGCTGGTGCCGGGGAGGGCTTCCGGCCATAGCACAATCACGCCTTTTGCCGGCGCTCCCGCCGGTCAACCAGGGAGATTCACCGTCCATGTTGCGCCTGGAGCTGGTGGGCATCAGCAAGCAGTATCCGGCCGTCAAGGCCAACGACAGCGTCACCTTGCGCGTCGCGCCCGGCCAGATCCACGCCGTGCTGGGCGAGAACGGCGCCGGCAAGTCGACGCTGATGAAGATCATTTACGGCGCGGTGCGCCCCGACGCGGGCGAGATCCGCTGGAACGGCCGCCCCGTGCAGGTGCGCAACCCGCACGAGGCCCGGGCGCTGGGCATCTCCATGGTGTTCCAGCACTTCTCGCTGTTCGACACCCTCACCGCCGCCGAGAACGTCTGGCTCGGCCTGGATAAATCGCTGCCGCTGGGCGAGGTCGTCATCCGCATGCGCGAGGTCGCGCGCGAGTACGGGCTCGACGTCGATCCGATGCGGCCCGTGCACAGCCTCTCCGTGGGCGAGCGCCAGCGTGTCGAGATCGTGCGCGCCCTCATGGGGCGGCCGCAGCTGCTGATCCTCGACGAGCCCACCTCGGTGCTCACGCCGCAGGCCGTCGAGAAGCTGTTCGTGACGCTGCGCCAGCTCGCGGCGCAGGGCTGCTCGATCCTCTACATCAGCCACAAGCTCGACGAGATCCGCAGCCTGTGCCACCACTGCACGGTGCTGCGCGGCGGCAAGGTCACGGGCGAGGTTGATCCGACGCAGGAGACCAACGCCTCGCTGTCGCGGCTGATGATCGGCGCCGAGCCGCCGCAGCTGCGCCACGTGGCGTCCGCGCCGGGCGACACGGTGCTGGACGTGAAGGGCCTGCGCCTGGAGCGGCAGGACGTGTTCGGCACCACGCTGCAGGACATCGCGCTGCAGGTGCGCGCCGGCGAGATCGTCGGCGTGGCCGGTGTCTCGGGCAACGGCCAGCAGGAACTCATGGCCGCGCTCTCCGGCGAGGACCGGCGCGCGCCGCGCGGCAGCATCACGCTCTTCGGCCGCGACATCGCGCAGGCCACGCCGCGCCGCCGGCGCCGCCTGGGGCTGCACTTCGTGCCCGAGGAACGCCTGGGCCGGGGCGCGGTGCCCACGCTGAGCCTGGCCGACAACGTGCTGCTCACCCGCACCGAGCCCGTCGGGCCCGGCGGCTGGCTGCGCACGGGCAAGGTCAAGTCGCTGGCGCAGTCGCTGATCGAGCGCTTCAATGTCAAGGCCGGCGGCCCGCACGCCGCGGCCAAGAGCCTGTCCGGCGGCAACCTGCAGAAGTTCATCGTCGGCCGCGAGATCGACGCCCGGCCCAAGCTGCTGATCGTCTCGCAGCCCACCTGGGGCGTAGACGTGGGCGCGGCGGCGCAGATCCGCGGCGAGCTATTGAAACTGCGCGACGCCGGCTGCGCGCTGCTGGTGGTCAGCGAGGAGCTGGATGAGCTGTTCGAGATCAGCGACCGGCTGGTCGTCATCGCCCAGGGGCGGCTGAGCCCCAGCATTCCCGCCGCGCAGGCCACCATCGAGCAGATCGGGGCCTGGATGAGCGGGCTGTGGCCGCAGGCCGAAGCGGGCCAGCCCGCGGCCGCCGTGGCCTGACTTTGCATCGAATCCCATGTTGAAACTCGAAGCCCGGCCGCAGCCGTCCGGCCTCATGTCCTGGGCCTCGCCGCTGCTGGCGCTGGCCCTCACGGTGCTCATCGGCATCGGCCTGTTCGTGCTGCTGGGCAAGGACCCGGTGCGCGGCCTGCAGCTCTTCTTCCTCGAACCCATCAAGGACGCGCGCGCCTGGGCCGAGCTCAGCATCAAGGCCGTGCCGCTGGTGCTGATCGCGCTGGGGCTGGCGCTGTGCTTCCGCTCCAACGTCTGGAACATCGGCGCCGAGGGCCAGTTCATCGTCGGCGCGCTGGCCGCAGGCTGGGTGGCGATGCAGGCCGGCCCCGACAGCAGCCGCTGGATCGTGCTGCCCATCCTGCTGGCCGGCGTGCTCGGCGGCATGGCGTGGGCCGGCATCACGGCCTTGCTGCGCGACCGCTTCAATGCCAACGAGATCCTGGTCAGCCTGATGCTGGTGTACGTGGCCGAGCTGCTGCTGGGCTACCTGGTCTACGGCCCGTGGAAGGACCCGATGGGCTTCAATTTCCCGCAGACCGTCACCTTTGCCGCCGCGACCAAGATCCCGCGCCTGTTCGACGGCCTGCGCGCCAACATCGGCGTGCTGATCGCGCTGGGTGCCGTCGTGGCGGCATGGCTGTTCATGTTCCGCACCTACGCCGGCTACCAGTTGCAGGTGGGCGGGCTGGCGCCGCTGGCCGCGCGCTATGCCGGCTTCTCCTCGCGCGGCGCGCTGTGGACGGCGCTGCTGATCTCCGGCGGCGTGGCCGGCCTGGCCGGCGCGCTGGAGGCGGCCGGGCCGCTGGGCCAGCTCACGCCGCACGTGCCCGCGGGCTACGGCTTCGCCGCGATCATCGTCGCCTTCGTCGGGCGGCTGCACCCGGGCGGCATCACGCTGTCCGCCATCCTGATGAGCATGTTCTTCATCGGCGGGGAACTGGCGCAGTCGCGCCTGGGCTTGCCCAAGTCCATCACCGGCGTGTTCCAGGGCCTGCTGCTGTTCAGCCTGCTGGCCTGCGACACGCTCATCCACTACCGGTTGCGCTGGCAACGCGGCGCGCGCGCGGCAGCCGCGGCGGGCGTCACAGCCCAAGGGAGCGCCTGATGGACGCGATGGCTCTCCTCTTGGCCGCCACGCTCAACGCCGGCACGGTGCTGGCGATCGCGGCGCTGGGCCTGTTGATCAACGAGCGCGCGGGCATCGTCAACCTCGGCGCCGAAGGGATGATGCTGGTGGCGGCCATCGCCGGCTTCGCCACCGCGGTGCACACCGGCTCCGACGTGCTGGCCTTCGCGGCCGGCGCCGGCGCCGGCGCGCTGCTGGCCGCGGCCTTCGGCGCGCTGGTGATCTGGCTCAACACCAACCAGTACGCCACCGGCCTGGCATTGAGCCTGTTCGGCGCCGGCTTCTCGGCCTTCGTGGGCATCCGCTACACGCAGGAGAAGCTGCCCGAGCGCATGCGCTTCGAGATCCCCGGACTGGCCGACGTTCCTTTCATCGGCCCGGCCTTCTTCAGGCAGCACCCGATGGTCTACATCGCCATCGCGCTGGCGCTGGGGCTGGGCTGGTTCTTGTACCGCTCGCGCGCCGGGCTGGTGCTGCGCGCGGTGGGCGAGTCGCCCGAGTCGGCGCATGCGCTGGGCTACCCGGTGCGGCGCATCCGGCTGGCCGCGGTGATGGCCGGCGGCGCGCTGTGCGGGCTGGCGGGCGCCTACGTGTCCATCATCTACACGCCGCTGTGGGTGGAAGGGATGATTGCCGGCAAGGGCTGGATCGCGCTGGCGCTGACCACCTTCGCCACTTGGCGCCCGGCGCGCGTGCTGCTCGGGGCCTACCTGTTCGGCGGCGTCACCATGCTGCAGTTCCACCTGCAGGGGCAGGGCGTGGAGGTGGCCAGCCAGCTGCTGACCATGCTGCCCTACCTGGCGACCATCGTCGTGCTGGTGCTGATCTCGCGCAACCCGGCCTGGATTCGCGCCAACATGCCGGCCTCGCTGGGCAAGCCCTTCTTCCCCGGGTCCTGAAGCCCGGCTCCCTGATCGACCTCACCACACAACCCTCGAAATTCACAGGAGAGGACATTCATGACGATTTCCAAGCGATCGCTGCTCCGCCTCACGGGCTGGGCCTCGCTGGCGGCCACGGCGGCGCTGGTGGGCTGCGGCAAGAAGGAGGAGGCCGCGCCGACGGCCGCCGCCCCGGCCTCGGCGCCGGCCGCCACGGCCAAGGCCGAGCCGCTGAAGGTGGCCTTCGCCTACGTCGGCCCGGTGGGCGACGCGGGCTGGACCTTCGCGCATGACCGCGCGCGCCAGGAGGCGCAGAAGGAGTTCGGCGACCGCATCGTCACCAGCTACGTCGAGAGCGTGCCCGAGTCCGCCGACGCCGAGCGCGTGATTCGCGACATGGTTGCGCAAGGCAACAAGCTCGTCTTCGGTACCACCTTCGGCTACATGGAGCAGATGCTCAAGGTGGCCGCGGACTCGCCCGACGTGAAGTTCGAGCATGCCACCGGCTACAAGAGCGCCGAGAACCTGCGCACCTACGACAGCCGCACCTACGAGGGCGCCTACATGGCCGGCGTCATCGCCGGCAAGATGACCAAGTCCAACACGCTGGGCGTGGTGGCCTCGATCCCCATCCCCGAGGTGATCCGCAACATCAACGCCTTCACGCTGGGCGCGCAGTCGGTGAACCCGGCCGTCAAGACCCGCGTGGTCTGGGTGGACAAGTGGTTCGATCCGCCCAAGGAAGGCGAGGCCGCGCAGAGCCTCATCAACCAGGGCGCCGACGTGCTGATGCAGAACACCGACTCCGCCGCCGTGCTGCAGACGGCCGAGAAGGCGGGCAAGTTCGGCTTCGGCTGGGACTCCGACATGAGCAAGTTCGGCCCCAACGCGCACCTGGGCTCGGCCGTCATCAACTGGGCGCCGTACTACAAGAAGGCCATTGGCGAGGCGCTGGACGGCACCTGGAAGACCGGGCCCAACACCTGGTGGGGCGTCAAGGAAGGCGCCATCGACCTGGTCAACGTCTCCGACAAGGTGACGGCCGAGGCCCGGGAGGCGGTGGAGAAGGTCAAGGCCGGCCTCAAGGACGGCAGCTTCGCCATCTGGAAGGGCCCGCTCACCGGCCAGGACGGCAAGCAGCTGCTCAAGGACGGCGAGACCGCCGACGACGAGTTCCTGCACAAGATCAACTGGTACGTGAAGGGCGTGGAGGGCAAGCTGCCCAGCGCCAGGTAACGGGAGTTCCCATACCCGTTCGGGCTGAGCCTGTCGAAGCCCTGCAGCACAGCCGCGCCATAGGCCCTTCGACGAGCTCAGGGCGAACGGGAACCGGAATCACGGGCCGCCGTCGCCTTCGCGGGCACGGCGGCCCGTGCCTTTTGGCGGCCGTGCCGCTGCCACACAATGAACCGCATCGCTCCAACCGTCCTGACGCCATGACGACCCTGACCCACCACGAACCGCTCAACGCGCTGCTGCGCCGCATGCCCAAGGCGGAGCTGCACATCCACATCGAGGGCTCGCTGGAGCCCGAGCTGATCTTCCGGCTGGCGCAGCGCAACGGCGTGGCGCTGAAGTACGAGAGCGTGGAGGCGCTGCGCGCGGCCTACGCCTTCAAGGATCTGCAGAGCTTCCTCGACATCTACTACGCCGGCGCCAGCGTGCTGCTCAAGGAGGAAGACTTCTTCGACATGGCCTGGGCCTACTTCGAGCGCGCCGCGGCCGACAACATCGTGCACGCCGAGCTGTTCTTCGACCCGCAGACCCACACCGAGCGCGGCGTGCCCTTCGAGACCGTGATCCGCGGCCTGCACCATGCCTGCCAGCGCGCGCACCAGGAGCTGGGCATCAGCAGCCGCCTCATCCTGTGCTTCCTGCGCCACCTCAGCGAGGAGGACGCCTTCAGGACGCTGGAGCAGGCGCTGCCCTGGCGCCAGTACTTCATCGGCGTGGGCCTGGACAGCAGCGAGCGCGGCCACCCGCCTTCCAAGTTCGAGCGCGTGTTCGCCAGGTGCCGCGATCTGGGCCTGCACATCGTGGCCCATGCCGGCGAGGAAGGCCCGCCCGAGTACATCGAGGAGGCGCTGGACCTGCTCAAGGTCGAGCGCATCGACCATGGCGTGCGCTGCGTGGAGAAGCCCGAGCTGGTGCAGCGCCTGGTGCGCGAGCGCATGCCGCTGACGGTGTGCCCGCTGTCCAACGTCAAGCTGCGCGTGTTCGACCGGCTCAGCGACCACAACCTGGCCGCGCTGCTGGAGCAGGGCCTGGTAGCCACGGTCAACTCGGACGACCCGGCCTACTTTGGTGGCTATCTCAACCAGAATTTCATCGAGCTGTTCGAGGCGCTGCCCCAGCTCGGTGCGCGCGAGGCCTACCAGCTTGCGCTCAACAGCTTCGAGGCCAGCTTCGTGGAGCGTGCCGCCAAGGACGCCTGGAAGCAGCAGCTCGATCACGTCTTCGGCGCGGCGCTGTAAGCGCACACTGCACGGAAAACGGCCCGCTCGGCGGGCCGTTTCCATTTCCGTACAGAGGCAAGGATTGCTTACAGAAAGCTGCCCTTCGCTCACTTGTTCAGGGTTGGCTTTCGCCTTCTTGCGATTGGAGGCAACGGGAATACTGCCAGAGGGTCCACAGCTTGATGGACCGCAAGCAGGCTCGCCGGGATCGCGCCGGTGACGGGGTCCGGCGCAGCCTCCAACATCCCGCAGGAGGTAACGTGAACAAAACCCTGATGCGCCTTGCGCTGACGGCCGCACTGGCCTTGCCAGGCTGGGCATCGGCTTACGTGGTCGGTCCCACCAGCCCCGGCAAATGGGGCAGTCCGACGCCGGGCACCGGCGCCACCGTGACCTGGAGCCTGATGGGCAGCGGCGTGAGCTGCGCCGCGGAGTACTCGGGCTGCGCCACCACCGCGCTGAACTCGCTGCTGCCCACGGGCTTCCTCACGCAGATCCAGCTGGCCTTCGAGGCCTGGTCGTCGGTTGCCAACATCAACTTCGTGCAGGTGGCCGACGATGGCGCGGCCTTCGACCTGCCCACCCGCTCGGGCGACATCCGCATCGGCGCCCATGCCATGGACGGCGCGCTGGGCACCCTGGCCTACAGCTACTTTCCGCCGCTCAACGGCACCAGCGGTGCCGGTGACATCTTCCTGGACACCGCCGAGAGCTGGACCATCGGCTTCGACGGCCCGGGCTACGACATCTTCCAGGTCATGGCGCACGAGATCGGCCATGCCATCGGCCTGGAACACACCAGCAACACCGACTCCCTGATGAACGCCTGGTACCAGGAGAGATTCCGCGGTCCGCAGGCCGATGACATCGAGGGCGTGCGCCACCTCTACGGCGTGCGCGCGCCCGAGCCCGTGCCCGAGCCGGCCTCGCTGCTGCTGTTTGCCGCCGGGCTGGCCGGCGTGGCCGTGACGCGGCGCAGGGGGCGCAGCCTGGTCCAGGGCTGAGGCCCATGCCGGCCGCCGCCATGCCGGCGGCGGCCGGCATTCCCGTTCTCCCCCATGCTCCATAGCGGGCCCGCGCGGCCGATGGCGTGAAATGCGACGCGCAAAACGCGTCCGCAACACCGATCCGTGACCGCACCCGGGTTAACAGGACTCAAACCCAGGGCAATCCGTCCGTAACAGGAGTTTGCAGTCCCGGTTTTCAAGGCGCACACCCTTGATCTTTCGATGGAGGGGCCTGGAAGCCGCACCAGCAGGAGTGCCGGACCGGCCCGGATGCGAACCGGGTTTTCTCGTGTGCAGGGGGAGAAGCATGAAAAAGACCCTGGCCCGCGCGGTTCTGGCCGCCGCGCTCGTGACGCCGATGGCGGCATCGGCCTACGTGATCGGCAGCACCTCGCCGGGCAAGTGGGGCGATCCCACGCCGGGTACCGGGGCCACCATCACCTGGAGCCTGATGGGCGGCGGCGTGAGCTGCGCGCTGGAGTTCGCGGGTTGCCGCACCACCGCACTGAGCGCGTTCCTGCCCGGCGGGTACCTCAACGAGATCGAGCGCGCCTTTGCCGCCTGGTCGGCGGTGGCGAATCTCAGCTTCGTGCAGGTGGCCGACGATGGCGCGGCCTTCGGCGCCAACACGACTTCGGGCGACATCCGCATCGGCGCCCATTACCTGGACGGGGCCTACAACACCCTGGCGCACGGCTACTACCCGCCGGAGAACTACGGCTCCGCGGCGGGCGACATCCATCTCGACACCTCCGAGAACTGGACCATCGGCTATGCCGGATCGGGCATCGACATCTTCCAGGTGCTGACGCACGAGATCGGCCATGCGCTGGGCCTGAAGCATTCCGGCGACGGCGGCGCGCTGATGGCGCCGACCTACAACGAGGCCTTCGTCGGGCCGCAGGCGGACGACATCGCGGGCATCCAGTACCTTTACGGCGCGCCCCTCACGGCGGCGGTGCCCGAGCCCTCCACGCTGGCCCTGCTGGGCCTGGGAGCGGTGGGCCTGGTGCGGCGGCGCAAGATCAAGGCCTGAACCGGAAGGAGCCGCGGCATGCGCAACAACGCTTTCATCCTCGCGACCGGGCGCCGGCGCGTGCTGCGGCTGGGCGGCCTGCTGGGGCTGCTGGCCATCGGGCCGGCGCGGGCGATGTGGGCCCGCATGACCGAGGCCGAGCTGGTGCGGCACTCCGAGCTGATCGTGGTCGGCGAGTGGGTGAGCGACGCGCCGGCGCCGCTGCCGGACACGCCGGCGCAGGCCGTGGGCCGCATCGCCGTCAGCGAGGTCTGGAAGGGCCCGCCGGGCCTGAAGAGCGTGCAGGTGGTGGTGCCGTCGGGCCTGCTGGCGGCCAGCGACGCCATCACCTACCGCCGCGGCGACCGCGGCCTGTGGCTGCTGCGGCCCTGGCAGGGCGGCGCCGGCCTCTATGCCGCGGACAGCCCGCAGCGCTTCGTGCGCGAGGGCAGCGATGCCGCGCTGGTGAAGGCGCTGCGGCAGGAGCTGGGCCGGCGCTGAGCACCGGCCCGGCGGCTCAATCCGCCGAGATCTTCGACGCCTTCACCACCTGGCCCCAGCGCGCGAGCTCGGCGCGGCTGTAGTCGCCCAGCTGCTGCGGGCTCATGTAGTCGGCCGTTGCGCCCTGCTCGGCGGCCTTCTGCTTGAACGCGGGCGTGGCCATCACCTTGGCGATCTCGGCGCTGAGCTTGTCGATCACCGGCTGCGGCGTCTTGGCCGGCGCGAACACGGCGAACCACGAGGTGGCGTCCAGCTTGGGCAGCCCGGCCTCGGCCGCGGTGGGCACATTGGGCAGCGAGGGCAGCCGCGCCTTGCCCGTCACGGCCAGCGCGCGCAGCTTGCCGCTGGCGATGTGCGGCATGTACGGCGGCGGGGTGCCGAAGGTCAGATCGACCTGGCTGCCCAGCAGGTCCTGCAGTGCCGGGCCCGTGCCCTTGTAGGGGATGTGGTTCATCTGGATGCCGGCCTGCTGCTCCAGCATCGCGCCCGTGACGTGCTGCAGCGAGCCGTTGCCCGAGGACGCGTAATTCAGCTTGCCCGGATTGGCCTTGGCATAGGCGATGAGCTCGGCCATGGTCTTCACCGGCAGGCCCTCGCGCACCACGATCACCTGCGGCGCGCTCAGCACGTTGGCCACCGGGCGCAGGTCCTCGGCGCTCCACTGCGCCGGCTGCGTGCTCACGTGCGGCGTGATGACGTGATAGCCCGAGTACTGCATCAGCAGCGTGTAGCCGTCGGCCTCGGCGCGCTTGACGGCCACCGCCGCCACGGCGCCGTTGGCGCCGCCGCGGTTGTCCACCACCACGGTCTGCCCCAGCGCCTTGCCCAGTGGGTCGGCCAGCATGCGCGCGGCGATGTCGGTGGTGCCGCCCGGCGCGGTGGGCACGATCAGGGTGATGGGGCGGCTCGGGTAGTTGCCGCCTTGCGCGGCGGCCGGGCCGGCGGCCAGCGTGGCGGCGGCGGCCAGGGCCAGCAGGGGAAAGTGGCGTCGGCGAATCGTCATGGTTGTCTCCTTGGGTTTCTCTTGGTCTTGCGAGAGGTTTTCCGTTCGGGCTGAGCTTGTCGAAGGGCTCGGGGCGAACGGTCAATGCAGTAGCTCACCCGCGCGCCAGCGCCCGCTCGCGGATGGCGTCGAAGTCCGCCGGGCGCGGGTGCAAATCCAGCCGGCGGCCGGCCGCGACGATCTGGCTGGGGATGCCATGCCCCACCAGCGCGGGCAGGCGACGCGCGGCCTCGATCAGCCGCTCCAGGTCCACGCCGGTGTCGTAGCCCATGAGCTGCAGGGCATGCACGATCTCCTCGCTGCACACGTTGCCCGTGGCCCCGGGCGCGTAGGGGCAGCCGCCCAGGCCGCCCAGCGAGGCGTCGAAGCGGTCCGCGCCGGCGTCGATGGCGGCCAGCACGTTGGCCAGGCCCAGGCCGCGCGTGTTGTGGAAGTGCAGCGTCAGCTCGGTGCCGGGCCAGCGCGCGCGGAAGGCGCGCACCAGCGCCGCGACCTGGCCCGGGTAGGCCATGCCGGTGGTGTCGCACAGCGTCACGCCGCGCGCGCCCAGCTCCTCGACGAAGCGCGCGCACCAGCCCAGCACCACGTCTTCCGGCACGTCGCCCTCCATCGGGCAGCCGAAGCTGCACGACAGCGACACGTTCACCGGCTTGCCCGCCGGCCGCGCGATGGCGTTGACGGCCGACAGCGCCTTGAACGACTGCTCGCGCGTCATGCGCAGGTTGGCCAGGTTGTGGCTCTCGCTGGCCGACATCACCAGGTTCAGCTCGTCGGCGTGCGCGTCGATGGCGCGCTCGGCGCCGCGCACGTTGGGCACCAGCGCGCTGTAGACCACGCCCGGCACGCGCTCGATCTCGCGCAGCACCTGCTCGGCGTCGCGCAGCGCCGGAATCGCCTGCGGCGAGACGAAGGCCGTGACCTCGATCTTGGCCAAGCCGGCGTGCGACAGCGCGTTGACCAGCGCGATCTTGTCCTCGGTCGGCACGAAGGCGGGCTCGACCTGCAGCCCGTCGCGGGTGCCCACTTCCTGCATGTGGATGCGCCGCCCGGCGCCGTTCCAGACTTCGTTGTTGCTCATGCCACCACCTTGCGTTCGCGCAGCGCCGCGATCTGTTGTTCCGTGAGCCCGATCTCGCGCAGCACCGCGTCGGTGTCGTCGCCCAGCTTGGGCGCGGGCGTGCGCAGGCTGCCCGGCGTGCCCAGCAGCTTGGGCACCACGCCCGGCACGGCCACCACGTGGCCGTCGCGCGTGGGCTGCTCCAGGATCATGTCGCGCGCCCGGTAGTGCGGGTCCTCGGCGATGTCTTTCGCCGTGTAGACCTTGCCCACCGGCACGCGCGCGCCGTTGAGCACCTCCATCACCTCGGCCACGCTGCGCGGGCTGGTCCAGTCCTCGATGGCGGCGTCGATCTCGGCCACGCGCTTGACGCGGCCGGCGTTGTCGGCCAGCGCCGGGTCGTTGCCCAGGTCGTCCCGGCCGATGGCCGCCATCAGCCGCTTGAAGATGCTGTCGCCGTTGCCCGCCACCAGCACGTAGCCGTCATTGCAGCGGTAGGCGTTGGAGGGCGCGATGCCGGGCAGGGCGCTGCCCGCGGCCTCGCGCACGGCGCCGAAGGCGCTGTACTCGGGAATGAGGCTTTCCATCACGTTGAACACCGCCTCGTGCAGCGCCACGTCGATGACTTGCCCCTTTCCGCCATGCGCCTGGCGGTGGTAGAGCGCCAGCAGCACGCCGATGGTCCCGTGCAGCGCCGCCAGCGTGTCGCCGATGGAGATGCCGCAGCGCACCGGCACCCGGCCCGGCTCGCCGGTGAGGTGGCGCAGCCCGCCCATGGCCTCGCCGATGGCACCGAAGCCCGGCAGGTCGCGGTACGGGCCGGTCTGCCCGTAGCCGGAGATGCGCAGCATGATCAGCCCCGGGTTGAGCGCGCTCAGGGCCTCGTACGACATGCCCCAGCCTTCGAGCGTGCCGGGCCGGAAGTTCTCGATCAGGACGTCAGCTTCCGCAATCAGCTGGCGCGCGATGTCCTGTCCCTCGTCGCTGCGCAGGTCCAGCGCGATGGAGCGCTTGTTGCGCGACTGCACCTGCCACCACACCGAGGTGCCGTCCTGGATCAGGCGCCAGTTGCGCAGCGGGTCGCCACTGCCGGGCGCCTCGATCTTGATGACCTCGGCGCCGAAGTCGGCCAGGGTCTTGCCGGCAAAGGGCCCGGCGATCAACTGGCCCATCTCGATGACGCGCACGCCCTGCAGCGCGCTGGGCGGGATCGATGTGGTGGTCATGGGTGTCTCCTGAAAGGAAGTCCGCGGGTCGCAGCCTGCGGTGCGGATGCCATTGTGGGAAGGGCGGCCTTCGTGGGGAATGACAACTGGGTGACTTGAGCTTTCGCAACTTGCGAAAGCAACTGCGGGTCAACCCGGAGGCGGTCGCGGCGGGCGCCGCTGCAGCAGGTGGTCCATCAGCAGCCGCGCCGGGCGCGGCAGCGCGGCGAAGTCGCGCGCGCCGATGAGCAGCTGGCGCCGCACCCAGGCGTCGCGCAGCGTGATCCGGCGCAGCCCCATGGAGCGCAAATGCGGCTGCACCGCGGCCTCGGGCAGCACCGCCACGCCCAGCCCGGCGGCCACCATCTGGCACATGGCGTCGAAGCTGCGCACCTGGATGCGCAGCTTGAGCCGCCGCCCCAGCGCGCTGGATTCCAGCTGCAGCCGCTGCGCCAGCGAGGTGCTGGACGACAGGCTGACGAACTCGCAGTCGCAGGCTTCCACGAAATCGATGGCCTCGCGCTGCGCCAGCGGGTGCTCCTCGGGCGCGACCAGCACCAGCCGGTCCTGGCGGTAGGGCAGCGACTGCAGCCCCAGCGGCGGCGTGCGCTCGGCAAACAGGCCCAGGTCGGCGCGGCCGTCGGCCACGGCCAGCACCACGTCCGAGCTGTCGCGCTCCTCCAGCTCGATGCGGATGCCGGGGTTCTCGGCCACGAAGGACGCGACGTCGGTGGGCAGGAACTGGATGACGGCGGAGGTGTTGGCCCACAGCCGCACCACGCCGACCACGCCGGCGGCGAAGTCGGAGAGCTCGGCGGCGAGCTGGTCCACGTCGCCCAGGATGCGCTGCGCATGCCGCTGCAGCGCCTGCCCGGCCGGGGTGAGCGTGACGCCGCGCGAATGCCGCTCCAGCAGCGGCGTGCCCACGGCGGCCTCCAGATCGGAGATGCGCTTGCTGGCCGCGCCCACCGCCAGGTGCGCCAGCTCGGCGCCGCGGCTGATGCTGCCGCTGCGCGCGACCAGGCCGAACAGCGCCAGCGAGACGAGATCGAGTCGGTGCAGGTTCACGGCGGGGCGCGGGCAGGGCGGCGGAAGGCTCCGATTCTGCCCGGCGCTGCAGGGCGCCCGACCGGCGCCGGCCGGCCGGTCAGGCGCGGGTGCCCGGCTTCAGGCCGAGGCGCGGGCCGGGGCGTTCTTGCGCCGCAGCAGCTTCACCGCCACGGTCAGCAGCGCCGCGCCGATGAGCACGAAGCTGGCGCACAGCGCGAAGAAGATCCAGGCCACCACCGGCGCAGCGGCACCGGCCCAGCCCAGCATCCACTGCGCGACGTCCACCGCCCAGGCCAGCAGCTGCTCCCAGCCGGGGAAAAGGTCGTCCAGCCATTGCTGGTAGGGCAGCCGCTGCGCCAGGCCGGGCAGGTCGCCCAGCCAGGACGGGTCCATGCGCAGCAGCGCGTACAGCGCCCAGGACAGCAGCGCGCACATTGCCAGCCCCAGGGCGGCGAGGGTCCAGATCAGCAGCAGCATGGAAAAACCTTCCTCTTGGTCGTGATGCGGGATTGGAGAGGGCTCGCCGGCCCCGGTTCCGCCCGCTGCCTACAATTCCGGCTTCTCCCACGCGCCGCGCGCCACCCGCGGCGCGTTTGTTTTTGCCGGTGGCCATGTCGAGGACAACCATGTTCAAAAACCTCTGGCGCGGCGCGCTGCTCGCCGCGTGCGTCGCTGCCTCTCCCGCCTTCGCCCAGACCTCCAAGCCGTTCGCCGCGCCGCTGAAGGCCGCATTCGTCTACGTCACGCCCGTGGGCCAGGCCGGCTGGACTTTTCAACATGAGCAGGGCCGCCTGGCCATGGAAAAGGCGCTGGGCGCGGCCGTGAAGAGCACCGTGGTCGAGGCCGTGCCCGAAGGGCCCGACAGCGAGCGCGTGATGCGCGACCTCGCCGCCCAGGGCCACCAGCTGATCTTCGCCACCAGCTTCGGCTACCTGGAGCCCGCGCTGCGCGTGGCGGGCGAGTTCCCGAACGTGAAGTTCGAGCATGTCGGCGGCTACAAGACCGCCGCCAACCTGGGCACCTACAACGCCCGCTTCTACGAGGGCCGCTGGCTCGCCGGCTACCTCGCGGGCAAGGTCAGCAAGAGCGGCACGGCCGGCTACGTGGCGGGTTTCCCATTGCCGGAAGTGATCCAGGGCATCAACGCCTTCGCGCTGGGCATGCAGGCCGCCAATCCCAAGGCGCAAGTGAAGGTGATGTGGCTCAACACCTGGTTCGACCCGGCCAAGGAGCGCGAGGCGGCGCTGTCGCTGGTCAACGCCGGCGCGGACGTGCTGACCCCGCACAGCGCCTCGCCCGCGGTGCCGCAGGCGGCCGAGGAGAAGGGCGTGCACCTGCTCGCCTTCCACAGCGACATGAGCCGCTTCGCCCCGCACGCGCAGCTCGCCGCGGTGGTGGCCAACTGGGGCGGCTACTACACGCAGGTCGCGAAAGCGGTGATGGCGCAGCGCTGGCAGCCCACGCCGGTGTGGGGCGGCATCAAGGACGGCATGGTCGAGCTGGCCGCGCTGAACCCCGCGCTGCCCAAGGCGCTGCGCGACGAGGTGCAGGCCAGGCAGCGCGCCATCGCCCAGGGCAAGTTGATTCCCTTCGGCGGCCGGCTGGTGGACCAGGACGGCCGCGTGCGCCAGGACAAGGGCGCCCTGGACGACGCCGCCATCGCGCGCATGGACTGGTTCGTGCAGGGCGTGCAGGGGACGCTGCCGTCGGCGGCGAAGTGAGCGCGGGCGGGGCCCGGCCTTGGCGGAACACCTCTTGCCACCCCCCGGCATGGACATCGTGACCAGCCGCCCCGCCTCGCTGCTGCGGGTCAAGACCATCTACCTGGAGCCGGCGGTGGCGCAGTACGCCCGCGGGCGCGAGATCCTGGCGCGCTTCCCCGAGGCCGAGCGCATCGAAGTCCCCTCGCACTGGAACATCCCCGGCCTGCACGGCAACGAGGGTTTGGTAGGCGAGTGGCTGCGCACCAAGCGCGACGTGCTGGTGCTGGGCGTGCGCAAGTCGATGAGCTGCCGCCCCAACGGCCGCAGCGCCGACTGGATCGCGCCGGGCAGCTCCAACGGCTGCGCCATGGCCTGCGCCTACTGCTACGTGCCGCGCCGCAAGGGCTACGCGAATCCGATCACGGTGTTCGTCAACATCGAGCAGATCGCCGAGGCGCTGGAGAAGCACGCCAGGAAGCTCGGCCCCAAGACCGAGCCGAACCAGGTCGATCCGGCGTACTGGGTCTATGACATCGGCGAGAACGGCGACCTCTCCGCCGACGCGCTGGTGTCGGACAACGTGCGCGACCTGGTGGCCCTGTACCGCCGCATTCCCAATGCCAAGGGCTCGTTCGCCACCAAGTACGTGAACCGCGAACTGCTGGACTACGACCCGCAGGGCAAGACGCGCATCCGCTTCTCGCTCATGCCGCAGCGCGCGGCCAAGGTGGTGGACGTGCGCACCTCGCCGGTGGCCGAGCGCATCGCCGCCATCAACGACTTCGTGGACGCCGGCTACGAGGTGCACCTGAACTTCAGCCCGGTGATCGTCTACGAGGGCTGGCGCGCCGACTACGCCGAGCTGTTCGCGCAGGTGGCGGATGCGCTGTCGCCCAGGGCGCGGGCGCAGATCGCGGCCGAGGTGATCTTCCTCACCCACAACGAGGCGCTGCACGAGGTGAACCTGGGCTGGCACCCGAAGGCCGAGGCCATGCTGTGGGTGCCCAAGCTCCAGGAGAGCAAGCGCAGCGAGAACGGCGCGGACAACGTGCGCTACCGCACGGGGCTCAAGGGGAAGATGGTCGCGATCTTCAAGGAACTGCTGGAGCAGGGACTGCCGGGGTGTCCGATTCGGTACGCGTTTTGAGTCAAACGGCCAACGCCTCCCGCAGCCTCTCCGCCTCCGCCCCGAACCCATACGCATCCATCCCCAGCGCGCCGTAGGTGTGGCTCTCATGCAGCCGCAGCGGCGCCGTGTCGCGCCCGCCCGCGCCGGCAGCCACGTACCAGGGCAGCAGGTGCTCGTCGGTGGGGTGCATCAGCGCGGCATGCGGCGCCTGGGCGCGGT
Organism: Azohydromonas caseinilytica; assembly: GCF_012927045.1. Classification (GTDB taxonomy): domain Bacteria; phylum Pseudomonadota; class Gammaproteobacteria; order Burkholderiales; family Burkholderiaceae_C; genus Azohydromonas; species Azohydromonas caseinilytica. Next base: position 90,534 of record NZ_JABBFW010000004.1, read on the forward strand.
AGTCGAACAGCGCGTCCCAATCCCGCGCCGCGGCGCGCTCGGCGAACCACTCGCGGAACGCCTTGCTCTCGGCCTTTTCCGGCGCGTCGATGGGCGCGCGGCCGGTGAAGGTGGACAGCAGCCGCAGGTTGTGCGTGATCGAGCCGCTGCCCATCACCAGCACGCCGCGCGCGCGCAGCGCGGCCAGGGCCTCACCGAGGGCGAACTGCTGCGCCGGCGGCGCCATCGGCATCCAGGCCAGCGGCAGCACCGGCACGTCGGCCTGCGGATAGACGTAGCGCAGCGGCGTCCAGATGCCGTGGTCCAGGCCGCCTTCGGCCAGCACATGCGCCGTCACGCCGGACTGCGCCAGCAGCGCCTTCACCTCCTCGGCCAGCGCCGGCGCGCCGGGCGCGTCGTAGCGCATCTCGTACAGCGCCTGCGGGAAGCCGCCGAAGTCGGGCACGGCCTCATGGCGCTCGGCGGCCAGCAGCACCGGCTCGCGCGTGAGCGTATGCGCCGACACGGCCAGGATCGCGCGCGGGCGGCCGAAAACGGCGTCGATGGCCGGGCCCAGGCGCTCCATGAAGGCGCCCGCCGCGCCGGGCTCCAGCGCGATCATGGGCGAGCCGTGGGACAGGAAAAGCGAAGGCAGCGTGTTCATGCGCTCCATTGAAGCAGCCCGCCGCGGCGCGGGCGTTGCAGGGCTTTGCACCCGGCATTCAGCCGGCTGAACCGGCTCGGTTATCGTCCCCGCCATGACCCCCGACGCCCCGTCCTCCGCCGCGGTCGCGGCGACCACTTCCCACGGCCCGGCCGCCTCCACCCCGGCCAGCGCCCCGCTGTCGCCCTCCATCGTGAAGCTGGCCTGGCGCCAGACCTGGCGCGACCTGCGCGCCGGCGAGCTGCGGCTGCTGGTGGTGGCGGTGCTGCTGGCGGTGGCGGCGCTCACCGCCGTGGGCTTCTTCGCCAACCGGCTCAATGCCGGCCTGGCGCGCGACGCCGGGGCGCTGCTGGGCGGCGACGCGTTGGTGGCGGCCGACCACCCGCTGCCGCCGGCCTTCGAGGCCCAGGCGCGCGCGCTGGGCCTGCGCGTCACGCAGCACGCCACCTTCCCCAGCATGGCGCTGGCGCCGGAGGAGCAGGGCGGCGCCACGCGGCTGGTGGCGGTGAAGGCGGTGGGCGAGGGCTACCCCTTGCGCGGCGCGGTGCGGGTGCGCGAGCAACCGGATGCGGCGGCGCGGGCGGCCACGGCCATCCCGTCGCCGGGCAGCGTGTGGGTGGACGCCGCGGTGCTGGACGCGCTGCAGCTGCGCGTGGGCGATGCGCTGCTGCTGGGCGAGTCGCGGCTGCGCATCGAGCGCGTCATCGCCTTCGAGCCGGACCGTGGCGCCGGCTTCCTGGCCTTCGCGCCGCGGGTGATGCTGCGGCAGTCGGACCTGGCGGCCACGCAGCTGATCCAGCCCGCCAGCCGCGTCACCTACCGCCTGGCCGTGGCGGCGCCGGGCGACAGCGGCGCGGCGGTGCGCCGCTTCACCGACTGGGCCCAGGAGCAGATCCGCAGCCAGAACCTGCGCGGCCTGCGCGTGGAGTCGCTGGAGGCCAGCCGCCCGGAGATGCGCCAGACGCTGGAGCGGGCCAACAAGTTCCTCAACCTCGTGGCGCTGCTGGCGGCGCTGCTGGCCGCCGTGGCGGTGGCCATCGCCGCGCGCGACTTCGCGCAGCGCCACCTCGACGACTGCGCGCTGCTGCGCGTGCTGGGCCTGCCGCAGCGCGCCATCGCCTCGGCCTACGTGCTGGAGTTCGGCGCCGTGGGCCTGCTGGCCAGCGCGCTGGGCGTGGCCGCGGGCTGGGGCATCCACCATGTGTTCGTGCTGCTGCTGGGCGCGCTGGTGGAGGCCGAGCTGCCCGGCGCCGGCTGGCAGCCCGCCGCCTTCGGATTGGGCGTCGGTTTCACGCTGCTGTTCGGCTTCGGGCTGCCCCCTGTTCTTCAATTGGCCCGCGTGCCGGCCTTGCGCGTCATCCGGCGCGACGTGGGGCAGTTGAAGGCGGCCTCGCTGGTGGTGCTGCTGGCCGGGGCGCTGGGCTTCGCGGCGCTGCTGGTGGCCGCCTCGTCGGACCTGAAGATGGGCCTGATCGCCGTGGGCGGCTTCGCCGGCGCGGTGGCGCTGTTCGCGCTCATCGCCTGGGGCGCGGTGCTGCTGCTGCGCCGCGCGGTGCCGCGCGCGCGCAAGGCGCCGCGCTGGCTGGTGCTGGCCACGCGCCAGGTGGCGGCGCGGCCGGGCTTCGCGGTGCTGCAGGTGTCGGCGCTGGCCGTGGGGCTGCTGGCGCTGGTGCTGCTGGTGCTGCTGCGCACGGACCTGATCGACAGCTGGCGCCAGGCCACGCCGCCCAATGCGCCCAACCGCTTCGTCATCAACCTGCAGCCCGACCAGGCGGAGCCATTCCGCCGCATGCTCAGCGAGGCCGGCGTGCAGGGCTATGACTGGTACCCGATGTTCCGCGGCCGGCTGGTGGCCATCAACGGCCGCAACGTCAAGGGCGAGGAGTGGAGCGAGGAGCGCGCGCAGCGCCTGGCCGAGCGCGAGTTCAACCTCAGCCACGACGCGCAGATGCCCGGGCACAACCAGGTCGCGGCGGGCAAGTGGACGCCCGACGAGCCCGATGCCGTGAGCGTGGAGGAGGGACTGGCGCAGACGCTGGGCTTGAAGCTGGGCGACCGGCTGCGCTTCGACGTGGCCGGCGTGATGCACGAGGGCCGCATCACCAGCCTGCGCAAGGTGGACTGGGGCTCGATGCGGGTGAACTTCTTCGTGATGTTCCCGCGCGAGCGCATGGACGAGGTGCCCGCCACCTTCATTTCCGCCTTCCGCGCGCCGGCCGTGCCGGGCTTCGACAACCGGCTGGTGCGCGAATTTCCCAACGTCACCAACATCGACATTTCCGCCTCGCTGGCGCAGGTGCAGGCGGTGCTGGACCAGGTGATCCGCGCCGTGGAGTTCCTGTTCGGCTTCACGCTGGCGGCCGGGCTGGTGGTGCTTTTTGCCGCCGTGACGGCCACGCGCGAGGCGCGCGAGCGCGAGTACGCGGTGATGCGCGCCCTGGGCGCGGGCCGCGCGCTGCTGCAGCGCGTGCAGCGCGCCGAGCTGCTGGGCGTGGGCGCGCTGGCGGGCTTCCTGGCCTCGGTGGCGGCGGTGGCGGTCGGCTGGGCGCTGGCGAAGTACGCCTTCGAGTTCACGTGGCGGCCCTCGCCGCTGGTGCCGCTGGCCGGCACCGCCGCCGGCGCGCTGCTGGCGCTGGCCGCGGGCTGGTGGGGCCTGCGCGGCGTGCTGCGCCGGCCGGTGGTGCAGACGCTGCGCAGGGCGGCGGAGTAGGGTGCGGGCGGCAGCTCTGGCAGCCGGGGATTGGTCAGAATTTCTGGATAAGAACCTCAATATTTGAGGTAACTGTCCAGGTGGGTTGAACAATATCGGCTCGAGCCTGTAGAACCAGCGGCGGCGCGGCTCCCCCATCCGGGGCCGGCCGCGCGCCCGCCGTTTGCTGCGGGGCAGGCCATGAAGCCCACCATCCGTGCCCGCATCCCCGGAGACAAGCTGCATCACGCCGTGCCGCGCGCCTATCACGAGGCGCTGCGCAAGGCCACGCGCCCCGAGGCGCAGTACTCGCTGCTGCTGTTCGCGCATGCGCCGCGCGACGTGGTGCCCTCGCCGCCGGTGCGCAAGGCGTTGCGCCGGCTGGGCGAGCCCGCGCCCGACGGCGTGGTGGCCGTGGGCACGGTGTTCACCGAGGAGGCGCTGAAGCTGCTCGACGAGGCCGGCGCCCGGGTGGTGGCCTACCGCAAGTCGCGCTGGACCGACGAGTCGGCGCGCCAGCGGCAACTCAAGCCCGGCGGCATCGGCCCCGCGCCGCAGGGCAAAGGCGAGCTGCACCCCCCCGCGCTGCCGCCCTGCCTGGACGACGCCGCGCTGCATTCATGCGAGCTGGTGCTGGCCCATGCCTGCGCCTACACGGATGCCGCGGCGCCCGACGAGGAGCCGGGCGGCGTGCCGGCCGAGGCCGACCCGATGGCGCCGGCCGATGCCGACGACCTGCTGGCCGGCTACGCCAACACGAATTACTTCGTTGCCGGGCTGGACGCGCCGCTGCACCCGGGCGACCGCAACCCAGCGCTGGCGGGCTTCCTGGCGGGGCAGGGCGCGCGCTCGCTGGCCGTGCTCACGGCCTACAACCCGCGCAGCCAGATGCTGTCGCTGGAGGAGAACGCGCGGCGCCAGGGCGCGCTGCGCGCCGCGCTGGAGGCGGCCGGGCTGCGTTGCGTCGAGGCCGAGGGCCGGGCCCGCGACGGCAGCGCGCGGCCGGTGGAGCCGCTGCTGGCCGTCTTCGACGCGCCGCCGCTGCTGCTGCAGCGGCTGATGGAGGAGTTCGGCCAGAACGCGGTGCTGCTGGCCGCGGCCGATGCGCCGCCGCGCCTGTGGCTGCGGCCGACCTTCATGCGCGAGCTGGCGCGCGAGGAGTACGCCAGCAGCTGAGGCGCCCAGGTCAGAAGTTGACCCACTCCGCGGCGTCGGCCTCCTCGCGGGCCGTGCGCGCGGCCGGGGCAGCGGGGGCCATGGGAGCCGCCAGGGCGGTGTGCACCGGCGCCGCCTTGCGCATGGATGCGCTCGGCATGGGCGCCGCGGCGGCGCGGGGCTCGGCCGGGGCCGCGACCGGAGCTGCGGCCGGTGCCGGAGGGAACTGGAAGTCCACCGGGGCCACCAGGCGGCTGGTCGCCGGGGTGCCGGCGGCCTGGTAGCCGTCGAGCTTGAAGCCGTGCACGACCTGCGCCAGGCGGGCGGCCTGCTGGTTCAGGCTCTCGGCGGCGGCGGCGCTTTGCTCCACCAGCGCGGCGTTCTGCTGCGTCACCTGGTCCAGCTGCGACACCGCGTCGCCCACCTGGTTGATGCCCTGGCTCTGCTCGGTGCTGGCCGCGGCGATCTCGTTGATGAGGTCGCTGACGCGGCGCACCTGGCTCACGATCTCGTGCATGGTGCGGCCGGCGTCGTCCACCAGGTGCGAGCCGGTTTCCACCTTCTGCACGCTGGAGCCGATGAGGGACTTGATTTCCTTGGCCGCCTCGGCGCTGCGCTGCGCCAGGCTGCGCACCTCGCCGGCCACCACGGCGAAGCCGCGGCCCTGCTCGCCGGCGCGCGCGGCTTCCACCGCGGCGTTGAGCGCCAGGATGTTGGTCTGGAAGGCGATGCCGTCGATCACGCCGATGATGTCGGCGATCTTGCGCGAGCCCGCGCTGATCTCCTCCATGGTGGACACCACGCGCGTCATCACCGCGCCGCCTTCCGCGGCGGCATGGCTGGCGCTGTGGGCCAGCTGCGTGGCCTGCGCGGCGGTGTCGGCGTTGTGCTTGACGGTGGAGGTGAGCTGCTCCATCGAGGCCGCGGTCTGCTGCAGGTTGGAGGCCTGCTCCTCGGTGCGCTGGCTCAGGTCGGCGTTGCCGGTGGCGATCTGCTGGCTGCCCGTGGCGATGGAGTCGCTGCTCTGGCGCACGCGGGCCACGATGTCCTGGAGGCTGTGGTTCATGGTGTCCAGCGCCTGCAGCAGCTCGCCGGTCTCGTCCTGGCGCGTGACCTGCACGCGCGAGGTCAGGTCGCCGGCGGCCACGGTCTTGGCCACCTTCACCGCCTGCAGGATGGGTGCCGTGATGGTGCGGGTGAGCCACCAGGCGAAGCCCGCGCCCACCACCAGCGCGATCACGCCCAGCACCAGGATCTCCACGCGGGCGGAAGAGATGTCGCCGGTGACCTGCTCGTTGCTGGCCGCCATGAGCCCCTTCTGCAGCTCGGAGAAGACTTCCACCTCGTTCTGCAGCCGGTCGATGGCCGGCAGCGTCTCGGCGGTGAGCAGCGCCGAGGCCTCGTCGCGCTGGCCCTTGCCCAGCAGCTGCTCCACCTTGGTGAAGGAGGCGACGTAGGCGGCGCGGTATTCCTTGATCCGGCCGATGATGGCCTTGCCCTGGTCGGTGTAGGCCAGCCGGTCCATCGTCTCCAGCGACTCGCTCACCTTCTGCTTGTTGGAGGCGATGTGCTGCTTGATCCGCTGCAGGTCAGCTTCGTCCTTGGCGAAGAACAGCTCCATGGTGCGGCGGGCGTTGGCGCGGGTGTAGGCGTTGAGCGTGGCCGTGGCCTCGGACTTCACCCAGTCCACCTCGATGGCGCGGTCGGACGCGGCGCCGACCTTGTTGAGGTTGACCAGGGCGGTCACGACGATGCCGAGCATCAGCACCAGCACGGCGGCGAAGCCCATGCCCAGGCGCGAACCGAGTCGGAGCTTGTTGAAGGAAATCATGGCTTGGTCTTTCAGGCACCCGAGGCTTCCGGGCGCACGCTTGAGCTGCGATAACTGCTCATCGGGATGTCACGGATGGACTGAAGGGTCCAGAGCTGTAACGGCGTGCCGGACTCCACGTCGATTGATCCATCTCAAGCATGACCATTCGGAGGATGGCGGCTGGCATGGGAAGCGCGCCGGGCGCTGCGTGCAGAATTCGCGCTTCCCAGGCCGTTGCCCCCGCCGCCCTTTTCGCCATGCCTTCCGACGCCGCCCCGCCCGCCGATCTCCTGGCCATCGAGCTCTATGACCAGCCCGGGCACCTGATCCGGCGCGCGCAGCAGATCGCCGTGTCGGTGTTCTACGAGGAGGTCGGGCGCGAGGTGACGCCGATCCAGTATTCGGTGCTGCGCATGCTCCAGGAGAAGCCCGGGCTGGACCAGGTGCGGCTGGCGCAGGAGGTGGCGCTGGACACCTCCACCGCCGCCGAGATCGCCGCGCGGCTGGAGAACAAGGGCTGGATCACGCGCGAGGTGCTGCCGCGGCGCCAGCGCCGGCTGCTGCTCACGGCCGAGGGCGAGGCGGTGCTGGCGCGCACCGTGCCCGGCGTGCGGCGCATGCAGCAGGCGCTGCTGTCGCACCTGGAGGCCGACGAGCAGCGCGAGTTCCTGCGCCTGCTGCGCAAGTTCGTGGACCTGGGCAACGAGTACAGCCGCGCGCCGCTGCGCTCGGGCAGCGCGAGCGAGGCGCTGGCGCCGCAGGAAACCTGAGCCCGCGCGCGCCGCGGCTCAGGGCAGGTGGTTGCGCAGCACCACGATCCACGGCCGCTGCGGCGAGGGCTCCAGCAAGCCGCCTTCGCGCAGCCGCACGCGCGTCCAGGTGACGGCGTCGCGCACGTTGCCGCCGATGGCGCCCAGCGTGCCGTTGCCGATCTCCACCACCACGTCGCAGTGGTAGCCGCCGCGGCTGTCGGGGTCGGCCAGCTGCGCGAAGGACCACACCCGCAGCGCGGTCGCGTCGCGCGGGGCGCAGATCAGGTCGCCCACCGCCGGCGGCGTCGTGGCGGCGTCCAGCGCCTCGAAGCCCTGCGGGTCGGGCGCGTCGTGGATGTGCTTGATGTAGTGCCAGTGCAGCGCGCTGCCCGGGAAGCGCTCGGCGCCGATGCCCGCGGCCTTCACGAGAAAGCTGATGAACACCGCCGACCACGGGATCAGGGAGCCGTCGCCGTACTGCGCCTCCTCGGCCTGCAACCCGGCGCCGTTGTCGAGGGCCTGCCAGTACAGCAGCACGCGGCTGCTGAAGTCCGGGACATGCTCGCGCCCCGGCGCCGTGGCGGCGGGCCATTCGTAGGTGTCGGTGGCCGCGTCCCACACGCCGCGGCCCCACAGCGCCCATTCCTGCCGGGCGGTGAAGACCAGGCGCTGCCGCGGCGTGGGCAGCGTGACGACCCGGCCGCCGGCCCCGGTGGGTGCCGTCTGCTGTTCGCCTGAAGCCTCGCCCGGGGGCTCGACCGGCGTGCTGCAGCCGCCCAGCAGCAGGAGGACCGTGGCGGTCAAGGTGATGAGGAAAGTGCGGATCGGCATGGTTGCGGGGCCTTGAGCAAGCGGCTTGCGTGTCTATCGACCGGGCCACGGATTAGGGAAAGCCCTGAGCCGCACCGTCTTCCCCGAGAAAGCCACGATCCGTACACTGAATGACATATTCAGTGCTCTGAATGACAGGGGCGCCCGTACCGATCGCGGCGCCTGCCGAGCCGGCGCACGGCTTGCCGCGACCCGGGGCGGGACGTGGCGCGATGCGTCCACCGACTGGCTGGAATCCCAGAGGAGATACACACATGTTCCCCAAGAACACCTGGTACGTCGCCTGCACGCCCGACGAGATCGAGGGCAAGCCGCTGGGCCGCAAGGTCTGCAATGAGGCCATCGTCTTCTACCGCCAGGCCGACGGCAGTCCGGCCGCGGTGGAGGACTTCTGCCCGCACCGCGGCGCGCCGCTGTCGCTGGGCTACGTGTCCGACGGCAAGCTCGTGTGCGGCTACCACGGCCTGGAGATGGGCTGTGACGGCAAGGCCGTCGCCATGCCGGGCCAGCGTGTGCGCGGCTTCCCGTGCATCAAGAGCTACGCCACGGTGGAGCGCCACGGCTTCATCTGGGTGTGGCCCGGCGACAAGGACCAGGCCGACCCCGCGCTCATCCCGGACCTGCACTGGGCCCACGATCCCGAGTGGGCCTACGGCGGCGGCTACTACCACGTCAGGTGCGACTACCGGCTCATGATCGACAACCTGATGGACCTCACGCACGAGACCTACGTGCACTCCACGTCCATCGGCCAGAAGGAGATCGACGAGACGCCGTGCACCACGAAGGTCGAGGGCGACCACGTCATCACCAGCCGCTTCATGAACGAGCTGCCCGAGGCGCCGCCGTTCTGGAAGCTGGCGCTGCGCGGCCACGGGCTGCCCGATGACCAGCGCGTGGACCGCTGGCAGATCTGCCACTTCAACCCGCCCACGCACGTGATGATCGAGGTGGGCGTGGCGCTGGCCGGCCACGGCGGCTACGACGCGCCGGCGGACAAGAAGGTCTACGCCATCGTGGTGGACTTCATCACGCCCGAGACCGAGACCTCGCATCACTACTTCTGGGGCATGGCGCGGCACTTCAAGCCGCAGGACCCGGCGCTGACCGTGGCCATCCGCGAGGGCCAGCGCAAGGTCTTCGGCGAGGACCTGCAGATGCTGGAGCGCCAGCAGGCCAACCTCAGCACCTGGCCCGAGAGGAAGCTGCTGATGCTCAACATCGACGCCGGCGGCGTGCAGTCGCGCCGTGTCATCGACCGCGTCCTGGCCGCCGAGCGCAGCGCGTCGGCCGACCGGCTCGCCGCTGCCTCCACCGCGGAGATGGCGAAATGAGCACCGGCCCCACCCTGAGCGTGCGCGTGGCGCGCAAGGCGGTCGAAGCCGCCGACATCTGCAGCCTGGAGCTGGTGGCCGCCGACGGCAGCACGCTGCCGGGCTTCTCGGCCGGCTCGCACATCGACGTGCACCTGCCCGGCGGCATCGTGCGCCAGTACTCGCTGTGCAACGACCCGGCCGAGACGCACCGCTACCTCATTGCCGTGCTGCGCGACCCGGGCTCGCGCGGCGGCTCCATCGCCGTGCACGACGCGGTGCAGGAGGGCGACGAGCTGTGCATCAGCGCGCCCAAGAACCACTTCGCGCTGGCCCACGAGGCCAAGAAGAGCCTGCTGCTGGCCGGGGGCATCGGTGTCACGCCGATCCTGTGCATGGCCGAGCGCCTGGCAGTGATGGGCGCCTCCTTCGAGATGCACTACGCCGCGCGCTCACGCGAGCGCACCGCCTTCGTGGACCGAATCCAGGGCGCGGCCTTTGCCGACAAGGTGCAATTTCACTTCGATGACGGCGACGCCGAGCAGCGCCTGGACCTGCCCGGGCTGCTGATGCAGGCGCAGCCCGGCACGCACCTCTACGTCTGCGGGCCCAAGGGCTTCATGGACGCGGTGCTGGGCACGGCGCGGGCGCAGGGCTGGGGCGAGGCGCAGCTGCACTGGGAGTTCTTCTCCGGCGCCGACGCCGCGCCGCGCGCCGACGACGGCAGCTTCGAGGTGCAGCTCGCCAGCTCGGGCCGCGTCATCGCCATCGCCCCGGACAAGACCGTGACGCAGGCGCTGGCCGAGGCGGGCGTGGAGATCCTGGTGTCGTGCGAGCAGGGCGTGTGCGGCACCTGCCTCACGCGCGTGCTGCAGGGCGAGGTGGACCACCGCGACGCCTACCTCACGCCCGAGGAGCAGGCGGCCAACGACCAGTTCACGCCCTGCTGCTCGCGCGCCAAGTCGCCGCGGCTGGTGCTGGATTTGTGAATAGGCGTCGCCGTTGATATTCCCGGGATATTTGTCCCGGGAATATCCAGGCGCGAATGGTATTTTCCTCCCGGGAACACCGCATATGGCCAGGCTCACCTTTAGAGTCGGCCTCGCCGCAGCGCAAGGGGTCATCGGAAGTATCTTCGGGAATTTCTTTTCCCCTCGATTGCGGGTGCCGGCATCGGGTTTGCACTAGACCTGGCCAATGCCGTGATCTTGAGGAGAAAATCCCAATGTCCAAACGCGTGATCGCCGTCGTGCTGATGGCCGCCTTTTCCCTCATCGGTTGCAGCAAACCCGTGGGCAATATGGCCGGCACCGACCAGGAATACGAAGCCCATACCCCGGACTGGCGCACCTAAATATTCACGGGGCCGGGCTTTATGGGGCGGGCACGCCGGGGCGCCGCCCCTGTTCGGGGTGAGGAACGGCGCCGGCTCAGGCCTGCCGCGGCGCCAGGCGGAAGACGCTGACCGACTCCACCAGGCGCTGCGCCTGCTGCTGCAGGCTCTCGGCCGCGGCGGCGCTTTCCTCCACCAGCGCGGCGTTCTGCTGCGTGACCTGGTCGAGCTGGCTCACGGCGTCGCCGACCTGGCTGATGCCGCTGCTCTGCTCCTGCGTCGCGGTACTGATGCGCTCGATGAGCGCGTGCACCTGCTGCACGCGCGCGACGATTTCCTCCATGCCGCGGCCGGCGTCGTGCACCAGCGCGCTGCCGGTCTCGACCTTGGAAGTGCTCTCGGTGATGAGCGCCTTGATCTCGCGCGCGGCCTCTGCGCTGCGCTGCGCCAGGTGGCGCACCTCGCCGGCCACCACGGCGAAGCCGCGGCCCTGCTCGCCGGCGCGCGCGGCCTCCACCGCGGCATTGAGCGCCAGGATGTTGGTCTGGAAGGCGATGGCGTCGATGGTGCCGATGATGTCGACGATGCGGTGGCTGGAGGTGGTGATCTCGTCCATGGTGCTCACCACCCGGCGCACCACCGCGCCGCCCGCGCCCGCGGCGTCCTGCGCCGCGCGGGCGAGCTCGCTGGCCTGCAGCGCGCTCTCGGCGTTGGTCTGCACCATGCCGCGCAGCTGCTCCATCGAGGCCGCGGTCTGCTGCAGGTTGGAGGCCTGCTCCTCGGTGCGCTGGCTCAGGTCCAGGTTGCCGTGCGCGATCTGCACCGCCGCGGTGCTCACCGACTCGCTGCTGCGGCGGATGCCCACCACCATGCCCGAGAGCGAGTGCATGGCGTGCTGCAGCGCCTGCGACAGCCGGCCGACCTCGTCGTGCGAGTGCACCTGCACCACGTGGTGCAGCTCGCCGCGCTCCAACGCCTTGGCCGCGGCCTCGGCCTCCCGCACCGCGCGCCGCGTGGTGCGGGTGACGAACACCAGCAGCGCCACGCCCAGGCCGCCGAACAGCGTGACCAGGCCGTTGACCAGCAGCAGCAGCCGGCGCTGCGCGGCCACGCGCTCGGCCAGCGCCGTGTCCAGCGCGCCGAAGGCGGACTGCGCCAGCGCGAACTGCGCGTCGATCACGCGCGTGATGGCGGCGAAGTACTCCGGTGCCGGAAGGTTGAGGGTTTCGGGCTGCACCACGCCGTCGTCGATGAGCTTCAGGCCCGTGTCGAAGGCCGACAGCGCCGCCTGCAGCGGGGCCTGCAGGGCGGCCTGCACCTGGGCATCGGTGGCGCCGGCCTTGCCGAAGGCGCCGCGCGCGGCCCTGAGGTGGTCGCGCGCGACCTCGGCCAGCGAGGCCAGGGCGGCGCGCTCGCCGGCCGAGGCCTGGCCCTGCGCCAGCAGCGCCGCGCCGCGCGCGCGGGCCTGGCCCAGCCGCTCGGTGAGCTGGGGCAGGTGGGTGAGCGTGCCCATGACCAGGTGGTAGCTGCGCGCCTCGGTGTCCAGCGACAGCCCGCTGCCGTCGGCAATGGCCTCCAGCAGCGCCAGCTGCGTCTCCACCAGCGCCGTGTGGCGCCTGAAGCTCTCGGGCTTGGCCATGCCGGGCAGGGCCTGCACCAGTGCCTGCCAGTCACGTCCGAGCGCTTCGGCCTGGGACGCCAGCGCGCCCTGGCCGGCCAGCGCGGCCTGCGTCGCCGCCAGCGCGGCGGCCACCTCGGCCTGCTTGGCCGCGCGGGCGCCGCGGCCGGCCGCGTCGTCCTGCGTGGCGGCCACCGTGCCGCGGTGCTGCTGCGTCAGCCGCACCAGCTTGAGCAGCTCGCCGGCCTGGGCCAGCCCGGCCGCTTCCGAGCGCAGCTCCTGCAGCGCCTGCCACTGCTGCTGCAGCAGCAGCGTCGCGGGGACCGCCACCATGGCCAGGGCCAGCAATCCCACCAGCACGAACTTGCGTGCCATGGGCAGATCCGCGATCCAGCGTGTCATCGACCCTCCCGGGTACTGCTTGAAGGGCAACGGGCCCGGGAATGCGTCAGCGCACCGAGTCGATCAGGCCCATGTCGGAGCTGCTCATCAGCGCCTCGATGTCCATGAGGATGAGCATGCGCTCGCCCACGCCGCCGATGCCGGTGATGAAGCTCGCGTCCACGGTGGCGTTCATCTCCGGCGCCGGGCGGATCTGCTCGCGGCTGAGCTGCAGCACGTCCGACACCGAGTCCACCACCGCGCCCACGATGCGCCCGCGCACGTTGAGCACGATCACCACCGTGAAGCTGTTGTACTCGGCGCTGTCGCAGCCCAGCTTCAGGCGCAGGTCCACCACCGGCACGATCACGCCGCGCAGGTTGACCACGCCCTTCATGAACGCCGGCGCGTTGGCGATGCGCGTGGGCTGCTCGTAGGAGCGGATCTCCTGCACGCGCAGGATGTCGATGCCGTACTCCTCCGCACCGAGGCGGAAGGTCAGGTATTCGCCGCCGCGCGGCTCGGCGGTGGCCACGGGGGCGGCGCCGCGCTGCACGACCTGGAGGGCGCCACCGGTGGCGGGCGCGGGGTTGTTGATCAGTTCCATGCGTCACTCCTGCATGAGGTGCGGCCGCTGCCGCACGGGGTGTTGAGGGAGCTCCCGTGCGGCGGGCAGCCGGCGCGGGGCAGAGGGGTTTTCAGGGACTTCAGAACTGCTCCCATTCGCCGTCGTCGCCGGAGGCGGCCGGGGCGGGGGACGGGGCGGCCGCGGGCTTGGGCGCGGGCGCGGCCTTGGACTGGGGCCGGGGCTGGAGTGAGGACGGGGGCGCTGCCCGAACCGCCACGCGCCCGATCAGCGCCGCGGCCTGTGTCCGGGCATCGGTGCGGACCGCGGGCAGGTGCTCCATGCCTTCGAGCCGGAACACCGCCGCAGCCGACTCCAGCCGCTGCGCCTGCTCGCGCAGGTGCTGCGCCGCGGCGGCGGTTTCCTCCACCAGCGAGGCGTTCTGCTGGGTGTGGGTGTCGAGCTGGCCCACGGCGTCGCGCGCCTGGGCGATACCCTCGGCCTGCTGCTGCAGCGACACGCCCACGTCGCCGATGAGCTGCGCCACGCGGCGCACCTGCGACACGATCTCGTCCATGGTCCCGCCGGCCTCGGTGACGAGCCGGCTGCCGGCCTCCACCTTGTCCACGCTGCCGCCGATGAGGTCCTTGATCTCGCGCGCGGCGGCGGCCGAGCGCTGCGCCAGGGCGCGCACCTCGCCGGCCACCACCGCGAAGCCGCGGCCGGCCTCGCCGGCGCGCGCGGCTTCCACCGCGGCATTGAGCGCCAGGATGTTGGTCTGGAAGGCGATGCCGTCGATGGTGCCGGTGATCTCGGCAATGCGCCGCGAGCCGGCCTGGATCTCGTCCATGGTGGCCACCACGCGGTGCACCACCTCGCCGCCGCGCTGCGCCACGTCGGCGGCGCCGGCGGCCAGCGCGTGCGCGCTGGTGGCCGACTCGGCGCTGGCCTGCACGCCGCCGGCGAGTTGCTGCATGCTCGCGGCGCTGCGCTGCAGCTCGCTGGCGGCCTGCTCGGTGCGGCTGGCCAGGTCCGCGTTGCCGCTGGCGATCTGCGCGCAGGCGCCGCCGATGCCGTCGCTGCCGGCGCGCACCTGCGCCACCATGCGGCCCAGGTCCTGGCGCATGCGCTCCAGCGCCTGCAGCAGCCGCCCGATCTCGTCGGCGCGCCCGGCGCTCACCGGCCGCGTCAGGTCGCCGCCGGCGATGGCCTGCAGCGCCTGCTGCGCGTTGTCGAGCCGGCGCTGCAGCCCGTTGGCCATGCGCTGCACGAAGGCGAGCACCACCAGGCCCACCACCAGCGCCGTGGCCAGGCTCACCGCGGCAAAGCGCCACGCCGCGGCGCGCACCTCGTCCGTGTACACGCCCGAGCCGATCACCCAGTTCCAGGGCGCGAAGCCCGCCACGTAGGAGCGCTTGGGGCTGTTGGCCTGCTCGCCGGGCTTGGGCCACAGGTAGTCCACGTAACCGGAGCCGTTGCGTTTGACGGTTTCCACGAACTCCATGAACAGCCGCTTGCCGTCGGGGTCCTGGGTCTGCGACATGTCCTTGCCTTCGAGCTCGGGCTTGATCGGGTGCGCCACCATGCGCGCCACCATGTCGTTGATCCAGACATATTCCTTGCCGTCGTAGCGGATGGCGCGGATCTCGTCCATGGCGTGCTGCTGGGCCTGCGCGCGCGAGACCTTGCCGGTGGCCTCCTGCTCCTGCCAGCGCTGGGCGATGGACAGCGACTGCTGCACCACCGCGCGCGTGGCGCCCAGGCGCAGGTCCAGCGCGGCATCGTGGAACGCCACGCCGGTGTAGGCGCCCAGGCCCAGCAGGGCCAGCGTCACGGCCAGCGCCATCAGGCGCAGCCGCGCGGCCAGCGAGAGAACGACTTTCGACATCAATGACTTTCTTCAGGGTCCCGGCATGTCCGGCGCGTCAGGCCGGGGCCTGTTGATTCAGAAACTTTCCCACTCGCCGGCGTCGGTTGCCGGCGCCTTGGCCGCGCTCGCCACCGGCGCGCCCTGGCGCGCGCGCCCCGGCGTGGCCCGGGCCAGGGCCTTGGACGACAGGGGAGGAGTGGCGGCCGCCGGGGCACGGGCCGGCGCCGCGCCGCGCACCGGCTCGGCCAGCGCCACGGCGCCGGGCGCGTCCCGCTCGGCGCGGCCGGTGCGGAAGCGCGCCACCACTTCCGACAGCCGCACGGCCTGCTCGCTCAGGCTCTGGGCGGCAGCGGCGCTCTCTTCCACCAGCGCGGCGTTCTGCTGCGTCATGCGGTCGAGCTCGACCACGGCGGTGTTGACCTGGCCGATGCCGCCGCTTTGCTCGGCGGCGGCGGCGCTGATCTCGCCGATCACGTCCGACACGCGCCGCACGCCCTGCACGATCTCGTCCATGGTGCGGCCCGCGTCCTGCACCAGCGCCGAGCCGTTTTCCACCTGCGCCACGCTCTGGCCGATGAGCGCCCGGATCTCGCGCGCGGCCTCGGCGCTGCGCTGCGCCAGGTGGCGCACCTCGCCGGCCACCACCGCGAAGCCGCGGCCGGCCTCGCCCGCGCGCGCGGCCTCCACCGCGGCGTTGAGCGCCAGGATGTTGGTCTGGAAGGCGATGCCGTCGATGGTGCCGACGATGTCGCCGATGCGCCGGCTCGCGGCCTGGATGCCGTCCATGGTGCTCACCACCTGGCTGACCACCTCGCCGCCGCGCTGCGCCACCTCGGAGGCCGAGTGGGCGAGCTGGTTGGCGGTGGCGGCGGCCTCGGCGCTGGCGCGCACGGTGGAGGTGAGCTGCTGCATGCTCGACGCCGTCTGCTGCAGGCTCGACGCGGCCTGCTCGGTGCGGTTGGAGAGGTCGCTGTTGCCCGAGGCCACCTCGGAGCTGGCAAGCTGCACCGACGCGGCGGTCTGGCGCACCTCGCCCACCAGCGACTGCAGCGCGCGCTGCATGCTCGCCAGCGCGCGCTGCAGCGCCGCGGTCTCGTCCTTGCCGCTGACCTCGATGTCCTGCGACAGCTCGCCCGTGGCGATGCGCTCGGCCACGGCCTGCGCCTGCGCCAGCGGCGTGCAGATCGACACCATGTTGGCCAGCGTCAGCGGCACCACCACGACCATGGCCAGCACCACCGCCGTGCCGAAGAGCAGGTTGGCCACATGCGAGGCCTCGTCGAGCTCGGCCGCGGCGGCGGCCTGCTGCGCGCTCACGTGGGCCGCGAGCTTGCCCGCCTCGATCTCGGTGGCATGGATGGCGTCCTTGGCCGGGCCCAGCAGGCGGTTGGCCACCGTGGCGGTGTCGTAGGCGGTGGCGGCCAGTTGCTTCATCACCGGTTCGGCCTTGGCGGCGTAGTCGGTGATCGCGGCGGCAATCGCCGCCGCCGCGGCGGTGCCGGGGTCGGCCGGGCCCTGGCCGAGCTCCTGCGCGATCCGGGTCGCCTGCTGGATCGCGGCCATCCACTTCGCGTGGTACTGGGCGACGACCTCGGGCTTCTCGTAATTGATGACCTGGTCCTTCTCGAAGCGCCGGATCGCGCCGAGCTGCTCCTGCAGCGCGGCCGCCTTCGTGGCCTGGACGTGCGCGCCGTGGAGGAACCCGTCGCCCACGGCGTGCACCTTGGTCAGCCCCCAGAGGCCCGCCCCGCACACCACGGCCAGCAGGGCCAGCACCATCGCGATGGCGCTGATCATGCGGAAGCGGATGGAAAAGCTGCGAATCCAGCCGTTGATCATTCAGGTCCCCAGAACTGCTATTGGTTGCTTGATCAGCGGCTGGCCGTCAGGCGTGGCCGTCCATGAGCCGGTTGCGCGAGCGGCGCACCAGGCCGCCCACGTCCAGGATCAGCGCCACGCGGCCGTCGCCCAGGATGGTCGCGCCGGAGATGCCGTCCACGCGGCGGTAGTTGGCCTCCAGGTTCTTGACCACGACCTGCTGCTGGCCGAGCAGCTCGTCCACCAGCAGCGCCACGCGCCCGCCGTCGGCCTCGACCACCACCATCATGTCGCTGGGGTTCTCCATGCCCGGACGCGGCACGTCGAACATGCGCTGCATGTCCACCACCGGCATGTACTCCTGGCGCACCTCGACCACGCGCGCCCCGGCCAGGCCGCGGATCATGCCGGGCTTGACCTGGAAGGACTCGACCACGCTGGCCAGCGGGACGATGTAGCACTCCTGGCCGATGCCCACGCTCATGCCGTCCATGATGGCCAGCGTCAGCGGCAGCCGCACCTTCACGCTCATGCCCTGGCCCGGCGCGGAGTCGATCTCCACCGTGCCGCCCAGCGCGGTGATGTTCTTCTTGACCACGTCCATCCCGACGCCGCGGCCGGAGACGTCGGTGACCACCTCGGCGGTGGAGAAGCCCGGCGCGAAGATCAGGCCCCACACCTCGGCGTCGCTGAGCGTGTCGGGCGCGTCCAGGCCGCGCTCGCGCGCCTTCCTGAGCAGCTTGTCGCGGTCCAGGCCGCGGCCGTCGTCGCGCACCTCGATGACGATGTTGCCGCCCTGGTGGCTGGCCACCAGGGTGATGCTGCCATGCTCGGCCTTGCCGCGCGCCTTGCGCTCGGCGGGCAGCTCGATGCCGTGGTCGGCGCTGTTGCGCACCAGGTGCGTGAGCGGGTCGGTGATCTTCTCCACCAGCCCCTTGTCGAGCTCGGTGGCCTCGCCCTGGGTGTGCATCTCGATGCGCTTGCCCAGCTTGGATTCCAGGTCGCGCAGCATGCGCGGGAAGCGGCTGAAGACGACCGACATCGGAATCATGCGGATCGACATCACCGATTCCTGCAGGTCGCGCGTGTTGCGCTCCAGCGCGGCCAGCCCGGCCACGAGCTGCTGGTGCAGCGCGCCGTCGAGCTGCTTGCTGTTCTGCGCCAGCATGGCCTGCGTGATGACGAGCTCGCCCACCAGGTTGATGAGCTGGTCCACCTTCTCCACCGACACGCGCAGCGTCGAGGACTCGCCCTTGTCCACGCGCGGCACCGCCGCGGGCTTGGGGCCGGCGGCGGGCGTGGGCACGGTGATCTCGGCGGGCGCGGCCGGGGTGACGGCGGTGCCGGTGGCGGGCGCCGGCACCGGGGCCGCCGCGCCGGGGGCGCCGGGGGCGTCGTCGTAGAAGCCGTAGCCCTCGCAGTGCGGCTCGGGCGGCGGCGCGCCGGGGGCGTCGTCGTGGAAGCCGTAGCCCTTGTGCATGGGCGCCAGGCGCATCGACTCGCGCGCGACGTGGAAGGTGAACAGGTCCAGCAGCTCGTCGTCGCTGCTGGTGGTCAGCACCTTGAAGCGGCGCATGCCGTCGGCGGCGTGGCCGCCGTCCAGCGGCTCCAAGAGCCCCAAGTCGGGAATCTCCTTGAACAGCTCGGCCAGGTTGTCGGCCTGCTCGGGCTGCTGCAGCGGCCCGACCGTGAGCTCGAGCTCGCGCACCGGGCAGGGCTTGGCGTCAACGGCCGGCGCGGCCTCGACCACCTCGGCCGGGGCGGCCTCGACCACGGGCGCGGGGGCCGGGGCGGGCGGGGCCACCGGGGCCGGCGCGGCCGCGGCCGGTGCCGGGGCGCCGCGGCCCTCGGCCATGGCGCGGATGCGCTGGCGCAGCTCGGTGGTGTCCACCGGGTCGCCGGCGCCGCCGGCCTCGTGGCGCGCGAGCTGCGCGCGCAGCGCGTCGCCGGACTGCAGCAGCACGTCCACCATCGCGTTGTCGGGCTGGAGCTCGTGGCGGCGCAGCCGGTCCAGCAGCGTTTCCATCTGGTGCGTGAGTTCGGCCACGTCGTTGAAGCCGAAGGTCGCGGCGCCGCCCTTGACCGAGTGCGCGCAGCGGAAGATCGCGTTGAGCGCCTCGTCGTCGGCGGCCGTGATGTCCACTTCCAGGAGCATCTGCTCCATGCGCTCCAGGTTCTCCAGCGCCTCCTCGAAGAAGACTTGGTAGAACTGGCTCAGGTCGATGCCGGCGTCCAGGCTGTTGTCGGATGTTGTCTCGCCCATGAGGTGACTCTCCGGGGGGGCGTTCAGCGAATGACCTTGCCGATCACTTCGATCAGCTTGGCGGGGTCGAAGGGCTTCACCATCCAGCCGGTGGCCCCGGCCTCGCGGCCGGCGCGCTTCATCTCGTCGCTGGACTCGGTGGTGAGGATGAGGATGGGCGTGCGGCCGAACTTGGGGTGCTGGCGCAGCTTGCGCGTGAGCGTGATGCCGTCCATGCGCGGCATGTTGTGGTCGGTCAGGACGAGGTCGAAGTTGCGGCTGTCGGCCTTGTCCCAGGCATCCAGGCCGTCCACCGCCTCGACCACCTGGAAGCCGGCGTTCTTCAACGTGAAGGACACCATCTGGCGCATCGAGGTCGAGTCGTCGACGGCAAGAATCGAAGGCATGCGTTATTTCTCCATGGCAGGCTGGACGGTCTATCGGCGTACGCGGGCCTGACTTAAGTTGGCAGCAGCGGCCAACGGCGCTGGCGGCCCGCGCAGTGGCGCGTACCGCGTCGTATGTCACGCCGCGCGCGCCACAGCGCCCGGCTCGTCGATTCTTGGGGCGCCGCGGCGGGTCCGGTGCCCGGATGACGGGGCGCAACCGGGTCCAATTCCGCTGTTACGGCCTTTGCGATACTCCAGCCGCATGACATCCCGTTGCCTGCGCGTGCTGCACATCGAGGACGCCGAGCTCGACCACGAGCTGGCGTTGGCGCACCTGCGCCACGGCGGCCTGGCCGTGCAGACGCTGCGCGTGGAGACCGAGCCCGCCTACCGGCAGGCGCTGCAGCAGCCCTGGGACGTGGTGCTGTCGGACTTCATGCTGCCCGGCGGCTTCACGGGGCTGCGCGCGCTGGAGATCCTCAAGGAGGACGGCGCCCGGGTGCTGCCCTTCATCCTGGTCTCGGGCGCCATCGGCGAGGACGTGGCGGTGGAGGCCATGCGCAACGGCGCCAGCGACTACCTGCTCAAGCACAACCTGGCGCGGCTGGCGCCGGCGGTGGACAACGCCATCCAGGCCGCCGAGATGCGCCGCGCCAAGCTGCGCGCCGACGAGCTGCTGGCGCGCTCGCAGCGCCAGCTGCGCGAGCTGGCGCAGCACCTGCAGACCAGCGTGGAGGCCGAGCGCGTGGCCATCGCGCGCGAGATCCACGACGACGTGGGGGGCTCGCTCACCGCGCTGCGCTTCGAGCTGGCCTGGCTGGAGCGGCACAACGCCAACCCCGAGGCGCAGGCGCACCTGGCCTCCGCGCGCGAGAGCCTCACCCATGCCATCGAGGCCAGCAAGCGCATCATGCAGAACCTGCGCCCGGCCATCCTGGAGCAGGGCCTGGTGGCGGCGCTGCAGTGGATGGTGCAGGGCTTCGCGCGGCGCACCGGCATCGAGTGCAGCCTGCGCACCAGCCACGACAGCCTGCAGCTGCCCGCGGGCGTGCCGCTGGTGGCCTACCGCACGGCGCAGGAGGCGCTGACCAACATCCACAAGCACGCCCGGGCCGGCCATGTCTGGATCGACCTGGCGCTGGGCGCGGGGGTGCTGTCGCTGGAGATCAGCGACGACGGGCGCGGCCTCAGCCGCGAGGACCTGGCCAAGGCGCAGAGCTTCGGCATCCGCGGCCTGCACGAGCGCGCGGGCACCGTCGGCGGCTGGATCGACCTCGGCCCCCGTCCCGGCGGCGGCACCACGCTCATCCTGTCCATTCCATTGGCCGCCCAGAGCGGCGACGACGCGGCCGACGAGGCCGCGCCCTGGGGAGTTCCATGATCAAGGTGATTCTGTGCGACGACCACGCGCTCATCCGGCGCGGCATCCGCGACACGCTCTCCGATGCGTCCGACATCGAGGTCGTGGGCGAGGCGGCCGACTACGGCGAGCTGCGCGCGCTCATGCGCCACACCACCTGCGACGTCCTGGTGCTCGACATCAACCTGCCCGGGCGCAGCGGCCTGGACGTGCTGCACGCGCTCAAGGACGAGGGCAGCCCGGTGCGCGTGCTCATCGTGAGCATGTACCCCGAGGACCAGTACGCCATCCGCGCGCTGCGCGCGGGCGCCTACGGCTACGTCAACAAGGGCGGCGACCCGCAGCAGATCGTGCAGGCCGTGCGCACCGTGGCCCAGGGCCGCAAGAACGTCACGCCCGAGATCGCGCACATGCTCATCGAAAGCCTGACCACGCCCGCGGCGGAGCAGGCGCACGAGAAGCTCTCCGACCGCGAGCTGCAGACGCTGGTGATGATCGCCTCGGGCAAGCGCCTGTCGGACATCGCCGAGGAGCTCATGCTCAGCCCCAAGACCGTCAGCGTCTACCGCGCCCGGGTGCTGGAGAAGCTGGGGCTGTCCAACAACTCCGAGCTCACCGTCTACGCCATCCGCAACGGGCTGGTGGGGCAGTGAGCGGCCGCCGGCCCGGCGACGCGGCCGCGCGCGCAAAAAAGGGCGGCCCCGGCGGGGCCGCCCCATCTCCCTCCGCTTGTATTGCTGGTGCGGGGCTTCAGCAGGCCCAGCTGTAGGCGGTGCAGGTGGCGCTGAGCATGGAGCCCCAGCTGCTGTCGAACTGCGAGCCGCCCTGCACCTGCACGGTGGGCGAGGTGTAGCCCCAGGAGACGTTGCTGACCAGGCGCACGGCGCCGTTGTCCTGCGTGGAAGTGGTCAGGCCCACGTAGTCCTGGCGGAAGTTGAGCACCACCGGGCCGCCGCTGGAGCCGCCGGTCATGTCCGAGCCCCAGATGCCGTTGTTGGTGCCGCCGTTGTTGGCCATGCTCTCCACGCGGTGCATCTGCGTGCCGCCGTCGAGGTTGGCCGGGTAGCCCAGCACCGTGAGGTGGCGCCCGATCATCGACGGGTACTGGTAGCCCATGAAGCCGGTGTAGTCGCCGATGCGCTTGCCGTTGGCGTCGCGGTTGAAGACGATCAGCGCCCAGTCGCCGGCATTGGGGACGGTGCCGCCGCCGTTGGCCCAGGCCGCGGTGGTGCGCACGTTGGCCCAGTTGCTCCAGGTGCCGAAGGGACGGGTCTCGGTGGTGCCCACGCGGCTGTAGCCGGGGATGAACACGAAGCTGTTGTACCAGCCGCCGGGCCGGCCGCTGTGCACGCAGTGGCCGGCGGTGGCCACGACGCCGGGGCGGATCATCGCGCCCGAGCAGATGTAGGAGTAACCGGCGGCGTCCTTGAAGAACAGCTTGCCCACGGTGCTGCTGGGGTAGGTCCAGTCCTGGGCGCGCGGATAGGTGCGCGTGGAGGTGAAGTGGATGCCGCCCGTGCCCACGGCCTCGGGGCGCACCTCGTCATCGACCTGCGCCGCCGCCAGCGCCGCGGCGCTGATCTGGCGCCGCGTCATCAGGCCCTGGGCCGAGGCCACCGGGCGCTTGCCGGGCTTGTCCACTGCCACGCCGCGGCTCTGGGCCTCGGCGGCGGCGGCGTTGTAGTCGAAGGCCGAGGCCGGCAGGTACCTGACCTTGGGCATGGGCGACTTGGCCGACAGCAGCTCCGCGTCGCTGAACTCGGCCGCGGCCTGCACCTGCGCGCCGCGCGTCAGGGCAACGGACTGGGCCTGCGCCGTGTGGGCGGCGAAGACGGCGAGGCTGGCGGCGGCAACGGCGGTGATGGAAGCAGCGTTCATTTGGAAGACCTCTTTGTTGCTCAGGGGGGTGGAAGCGGTCCGGTGACTTCAGCGAGGGGCGATGCGTACCGAACTGGCCTGAAGATTAGGTATTGACGTCTCGCGGCGCGTCCCTCCTGGGAGCGGCTGGCATGGGGGCGCGCGCGGGGGGGAGGACGGGGGAGGCGCGGGGGGGAGGGCCGGCCGAATGGGGGAGGCGCCCGGCACGGCGGGGCGAAAAAAAGCGGCCTCGGGGGCCGCGGGATCGGCTCAGGCGCGCCGGCTCACTGGAAGCGCGCGAGCATGCGTTCCAGCGTCAGCATGAACGGCTGCTCCAGCAGCGGCAGCGTCGCCAGCATGCCCAGCAGCCCCACGCCCAGCGTGATGGGAAAGCCGATTGAGAACACGTTGAGCTGCGAGGCCACGCGCGAGATCACGCCCAGCACCAGGTTGACGAACAGCAGCATCGCGATCATCGGCAGCGCGATCCACAGCCCCAGCGTGAAGATCTCCGTGCCCCACGCGTGCGGTTGCAGCCGCACCAGGAAGGCGAAGGGCTGGTCGCCGACCGGGAAGGCCTCGAAGCTGCGCACCAGCGCCGCCAGCACCACCAGGTGGCCGTTGACCACCACGAACAGCCACGCCACCAGCGTGCCGAACAGCCGTCCCGTGGCCGTGCCCGCGCTGGCGCTGACCGGGTCGAAGTAGCCCGCGAAGTTCAGGCCCATCTGCAGGCCCATCACCTCGCCGGCGAACTCCACCGCGGCGAACACGATGCGCACCGCGAAGCCCAGCGTGATGCCCACCAGCAGCTGCTGCACCACCAGCGTGACGGCCAGGGGCGAGTCCAGCGGCACCGGCGCCATCGGCGGCAGGCCGGCCTGCGCCGCCAGCGCCAGCAGCAGCGCCAGCCCCACGCGCACCCGCGCGGGCACCATGCGCGTGCCCAGCACCGGCATGGCCGACAGCAGCGCCAGCGCGCGCAGCAGCGGCCACAGCAGCGGCGTGAGCCACTGCAGCAGCTGGGCTTCGGTGAAGGTGATCAACGGCTCATTCCTATGCTGCTCGCCCGCGAGGTATTCCGTTCGTTCTGAGGTATCGAAGGATGAACGGCCCTCGCTGTGCAGTTGCCATGGCAGCCGCGCGGATTCACCCTTCGATACCTCAGGGCGAACGGTTCAACTCGCCAGCGGGACGAAAGACTGAATCAGCCCACCGCGCTCGGAATCGACTGCAGCGTGCGCTGCAGGAAGTCCACCAGCGTGGTCATCATCCACGGGCCCGCGACGGCCAGCACCGCCACCGCCGCCACGATCTTGGGCACGAAGGACAGCGTGGCCTCGTTGATCTGCGTGGCCGCCTGCAGCACGCTCACCACCACGCCCACCGCCAGGATCACCAGCAGGATGGGCGCGCACACCATCAGCAGCGTGAAGAGGGCCTGCTGCCCGACCGTGAAGACCTGGGTTGCATCCATGGTTGCGCTTTCAATCAGTGTGGGGTTGCCGCCTGCGCGCCGGTCCCGTCGCGGAGCCGGCGCGCGCGGGAAGTCATTGGGCGAAGGACGCCGCCAGCGAGCCCAGCAGCAGGTTCCAGCCGTCGGCCAGCACGAACAGCATGAGCTTGAAGGGCAGCGCCACCAGCACGGGGCTGAGCATCATCATGCCCAGGCTCATGAGCACGCTGGCCACGACCATGTCGATGATCAGGAAGGGGATGAAGATCAGGAAGCCGATCTGGAAGGCGCTCTTGAGCTCGCTGGTGACGAAGGCCGGCACCAGCACCCGCAGCGGCAGCTGCGCCGCCGGGGTGCCCTCGGGCAGCTTGGCCATGCGCGAGAACAGCTGCACGTCGCTGTGGCGCGTCTGCTTGAGCATGAACGCACGCAGCGGCTCCTGCCCGCGCTCCATCGCCTGCACCATCGTGATCTCGCCGGCGCTGTAGGGCTGCCAGGCCTGCTCGTAGATGCGGTCCAGCGTCGGGCTCATCACGAAGAAGGTCAGGAACAGGCTCATGCCGATGATGACCTGGTTGGGCGGCGTGGCCTGCGTGCCCAGCGCCTGGCGCAGCAGCCCCAGCACGATGACGATGCGCGTGAAGCCCGTCATCAGCAGCAGCATCGCGGGCAGGAAGCTCAGCGCGGTGAAGAACAGCAGCGTCTGGATCGGCACCGAGTAGCTCGTGCCGCCCGCGCCCTGGCCGATGACCAGCGGCAGCGTGCCGGGCGCGCCCTGCTGCTGCGCCAGGGCGGGCAGCGCCGCGCCGGCCAGCAGCAGCGCCGTGGCGGCCAGCGCCTGGCGGCACCGGCGGGAGAGGTGGACTTTCATGGTGGGGCGGTCAGTCGCGGGAGCGCAGCTGGCGCAGCAGCTGCGCGAAGGAGGCGGGCGCGGGCGGCGCGGCGGCGGGGGCGTCGGCCTGCGGCGCCATGGTGTGCAGCGTGCTGATCTGCTGCGCCGTCACGCCCAGCACCAGCCAGCGCCGCTCCTCGCCGCTGCCCACCTCCACCGTCACCAGGCGCTGGCCGGGGGACAGCGGCAGCACGGCCACGGTGCGCATCACGCCGGGCGTGCCCGCGCCCTGCGCCAGCGGCGTGCGCTTGAGCAGCCACAGCGCCACGGGAATGAGCGCCAGCACGGCCAGGAACCACAACAGCGACAGCCATCCGGTGTTCATGGAAAACCTGCTTTCATGCAGACGACGAGCCGGGTACAGAGGCCGGGAAGCGGCGTGGCGCCGCGGCCTCGTGCGGAACTCGCGGAGTTCCCGGACCCTGTTGACCCGTTCGTCCTGAGGTATCGAAGGACGAATCCGACAGGCCGCAATGCAGCCCGTCAGCTTTGTTGGTTCACGGTCACGTTCGCCCTGAGGTATCGAAGGGCGAATCCGGAAGGCTCTTGCGACCTGCCGCACGGCAGGGGCCGTTCATCCTTCGATACCTCAGGACGAACGGAATACGGAGTTCCAAAGATCGGCGGGCTCGCCTCAGCTGCGGCTGAGCCGGCGCACGCGCTCGCTGGGCGTGACGATGTCGGTGAGGCGGATGCCGAACTTCTCGTTGACCACCACCACCTCGCCCTGCGCGATGAGGTAGCCGTTGACCAGCACGTCCATGGGCTCGCCGGCCATGGCCTCCAGCTCCACCACGGAGCCCTGGGCCAGCTGCAGGATGTGCTTGATGGGAATCCGCGTGCGGCCCAGCTCCACGGTGAGCTGCACCGGGATGTCCAGGATCATGTTGATGTCGTTGATCCCGGCCGGGCTCTGCATCTCGGCGGCGCCGAAGTCGGCGAAGGAGGCGGGCTTGGCCTGGGGCATCGGCACCTCCTCCTGGGCGGTGACGGCGGCCGTGTCGGAGCGGGCCTCGGCCAGCGCGGCCTCCCACTCGGCGGCCATGCGGTCCTCCTCGGACAGGGTTGCTTGTTCAACTGCCATGTTGTTGGTCTCCGATCCAGCTGATGGTGGAGCTGGAGATGAGTCGTTCGACCTTGATGGCGTACTTGCCGTTGCGCGTGCCGCACTGGGCCTCGAGCACCGGCACGCCGTCCACCTTGGCCTGGATGAGGGGCGTGCGGTCGAGCTCGATGAAGTCGCCCGCCTTGAGCGACAGCAGCTGCTCGACCGTGGCCGGCGCGTGGGCGAGCTCGGCCACCAGATCCACCTCCGCGGCCTGCAGCTGCGTCTTGAGCAGGTTCACCCAGCGCCGGTCGGGCTCGGTGGAGTCGCCCTGCACCGACGAGTACAGCACGTCGCGGATGGGCTCCAGCGTGGAGTAGGGAATGCAGAAATGGATGGAGCCGGCGGTGGTGCCGATCTCCAGCGTGAAGCTCGTGGCCACCACGATCTCGCTGGGCGTGGCGATGTTGGCGAACTGCGGCTGCATCTCCGAGCGCTGGTACTCCAGCTCCAACGGGTAGATGCCCGTCCACGCCTTCTTGTACTCGGTGATGATCACCTCCAGCAGCCGCGTGATGACGCGGTGCTCGGTGGGGCTGAAGTCGCGGCCCTCGATGCGGGTGTGGAAGCGCCCCGTGCCGCCGAACAGCGCGTCGATCACGGCGAACACCAGGTTGGGCTCGCACACGATCAGCCCCGAGCCGCGCAGCGGCCGCACCGAGACGATGTTGATGTTGGTGGGCACCACGATCTCGCGCAGGAAGGCGCTGTACTTCTGCACCTTGATGCCGCCGATGGCCACCTCGGGGCTCTTGCGGATGAAGTTGAACAGCCCCACGCGCACGTTGCGCGCGAAACGCTCGTTGATGATCTCCATCGTGGGCATGCGCCCACGCACGATGCGTTCCTGGCTGGCGATGTCGTAGGTGCGCACCGCTCCGGTGGGCGCCTCCTCCTGCTCCAGCTTCTGGCTCTCGCCGGTGATGCCCTGCAGCAGCGCATCGACTTCGTCCTGGGAGAGGAACTGCTGGTTCATCCCTGCCTCACTGGACGATGAAGTTGGAGAAGTGCACGGCCTTGATCGGCAGTGCCATGAGCCGGCGCGGCTTGCGCGGCCGGCTGCCTGCGGGCGCGCTGGCGCCGGGGGCGGGCTCCTCGACCAGGTCGTCGGGATTGACCTCGTAGCCCAGCGGGCGCAGCGCCTGCGCGCGCAGCTCGGCGGCCAGGCGGCGCTTGCCCGGCTCGTCGCGCACGGACGCCGAGCTCTTGTTCGACAGCACCAGCAGGATGTTGTTGCGGATCACGGGCATGAAGGCCTTGATCTGCTCGACCGCCTTCTGGTCCTCCACCTCCAGCGTCACGCCCACCTGCGCGAAGCGGTCGGTGTCGCGGTCGGCGAGGTTGACGGTGAAGACCTCCAGCTGCACGAACACGGGCGCGCTCCTGGGGTCGTACTGCTCGGCGTCCGCGTCCTCGGGCGCGTCCTGGACCTCGACCTCGACCTCCTCGTCATCGGCCGACATCGAGCGGTTGATGAGGTAGGCCGCACCGCCGCCCAGCAGCAACAACACCGCTGCCGCGATGAGGACGATCTTGATGCGGCCCTTCTTCAGCGAGGCTCCCAGGGCGGCGACGGCAGCGGACATTCAGGCTCCAGTGGACGGCGGATTCCGGGCGGGGCCCGGTCGGTGCGTGGCCCGGATTATTCGGTTCCATGCTCCGGGACGAAGGCGGAAATAGCAGGGAAAACGACAGCTAAACGGCCCAGCGGCGGGCTGGGCCGGCGGTACCCGCGCGGCGGCGGCGAGGCTCAGGCGTACATGTCGAGCCCGCCGCGCCCGCGTCCGGCAGGCGGTGCGGCCACCGGCGCGGGGGCCGGTGCCCCGGCGCCGCGCGCCGCGGCCAGGCCCGTGTTGTCCGGGCGCGGCCGTCCGTCCGGCGCGTTCTGGCCGCCACCGCCACCGCCGGCCTGGCGCTCCGACACGCCGCCGCCCGAGAGCGTGAAGCCGCCCTCGCGCAAGGCGGCCGCCAGCGTCGGCAGGCTGTCCTGCAGCGCCGCGCGCGTGGCGGCGAGGTCGGCGCCGAACTCCACATGCGCCTGCTGGCCATCGAGCTCGATGCGCACCGACACCGGGCCCATGTCGGCCGGGTTGAGCTCCAGCTGCGCCTGGCCGATGCCTTCGCGCACCAGCATCCGCAGCTGCGTGCCCAGCGCCGGCGCGAAGGCCGGCGAGCCCAGCGTCGCGGCCAGGTACGCGGAGAAGGGCGTGCCGGGCGTGTCCTGCGGCACCGGCGCGGCGGCCGTCGTGGCGGCGTCGGCCGTGGCCACCGGCAGCGCCACCGGCGCGGTCGGCTGCAACGGGGGCTGCTCGGCCGCGGGCGTGCGGTCCAGGCCTGCCGCGGGCGCAGTAGCCGGGGCACCCGCGCCGGGCGCCACGGACACCGCGGCCGGCACCGAGCCGCCCGCGTCGCCGCCCGCGCGTGCACCGGCGCCCGCCTGGGCCGGGGCCTGGAAGGGCGGTACGGCGCGCAGGCCACGCTCGGCCCCGGGGTTGGCGCGCGCGCCTGCCGGCGGCGCCTGCGGGCCGCTGCGGTTCGGTGCGGCTGCAGCCATGGCCGTGGCGCCGATGGCGGCCGACACCACCGCTTCGGCGGCGGCTTCGGGGCGCGGCGCGGCCTGGGCGGCCGGCGCTGTCGTCCTGGCTGGCGTTGCCGCGGCGGTCACGGTGGCCGTTGCTGCCGTGGCAAGCCCCGCCGCCGTGCCGGCGGGTTCGGTGGGCTGCCGGGCGGTTTCCGGTACGGCGCGCGCCGGCCGGACCGTGCCTTGCGGCGCTTGAGCCGCTGCTGTTTCCGTTGCGTCTTGCCGGGTGGCCGGGGCCGCCTGCGCGACCGCGCTCCGGCGGCCGGCGGCCGGCGCGACGGCGGTGCCGAAGCTCGCCTGGGCCAGCCCCGGACCGGTGGCGCCGACGGCGGCGGGCAGGGCGCCGGTGACGGCCGCCCCGGAGCCGGGAGTCACGGCCGCCGTGCCGGCGAGCGCAGGGGCGCCGCCGGAGATGGCGCTGCCGGCGCGCGTGGGCACGTCGGCCGCGGCACCGGTGACGGCATGGGCCGCGCCAATGGTGGCCGTGGCCGGATGGGCCGGGGCCATCGCCGCGGTGCCCGTGAGGGTGGGGGCGTCGCCGATGGCGGCGCTGCCGGCACGCGTGGGCAGGTTGGCCGCGGCACCGGTGGCGGCGCTGCCTGAATGCGCCGGGGCGGTTGCTGCGGCGGGAGACGAGGCGGCGGCCCGGCTGCCGGCCGCCGTGCCGGAACGCACCGGCGCGGCGACCGTGGTCCCTGTGGCGCCGGCTGCCGTGCCGGTGGCGGCCCCGCGGGAGCCCGCCGGGGTGGCGGCTGCGCTGCCGGGCCGGGTGGACTGGGTGCCGGTGGCCGGGACACCAGCGGACGCCGGGGCGGCTGCCGTCGTGGCGCCGCGGCCCATGGCGGGAGCCGCGAGGCCGGGGGCCATGCCGGCAGGTGGGGCGGCGTTGCGGGTGGCCGCGGCGGCGGCGGTGTCCGTTGCCGTGACAGGGGCGGTGCTGCCCGTGGCCGTCGTGGCGGTGACGGCGGCGCCGCCGGTGGTACTGGTGGTGCCGATGGCGCTGTGGCCGCCGGCGGCTTCCGGCACCGCGTCCGCAGCCGCGGACGGGCCGACCGGCGCTTCGGCCGGGCGGCCGAACTGCGCCAGCAGCGCCGGCAGGCCCGGCGCCGTCGCGGTGTCCGCAGCGGGCAGGGCGGGCGGGGTGGCCTGGACCGCGGCGGCTGCCGCGAGTTCGGGCGCCGTCGCGATGTCCTCCGCCTTGCGCCGCGCCGCGCCGCGCCGGGGCGCCGCATCGGTGTCGTCGCCGGCCACGGCGTCCTGCTGCAGCCCGGCCGCCTGCAGGGCGCGCTTGAAATCCGTGTCGCCGGCCTGGCCGGCGCGCGGCATGCCCGCAGGGGCGGCCTTGCCGGGGCGGCCCGCGGCGGCTGCCGCGAGGGGCGTGGAAGGCAACTTGTTCACTGAGGTGCTCATGCGAGCGCTCCACTGGGGTGGTTCCAGGACCCGAGGCCCGCGGTACGGCCGGCGGCCTCGTCGTTGCGCTTTTGCTCGCGCCGGTCCTCGGCCAGGCGTGCCTGTGCCTGCCGGCGCGCGATCAACTTGCTGACGGCCGCCACGCGCGTCTCCTGCGCCAGCAGCGCCTGGCGCGCGCGGTCGAACTGCGTCTGCGCCAGGTTGCGGATGTGCTCCTGCTGCGTCACCGCCTGCTCCAGCCGGTCGCCGAAGCTCTGGTAGCACTGCAGCGTCGCCATGTCCGTGCCCGCGGTGCTGAATTGCGCGGACCAGCGCTGCTGGTAGTCGCCGCGGTACTGGTCCAGCTGCTCGGCCTGGGCCTGGGCCTGCTGCAGCCGCGACTGCACCTGGCGCAGATGCGCCAGCGCCTGGTCGCGCCGGCGCTCCTCAAGCTCCAGCAGGGTGTGCAGGGAACGCAGCTCGCTCATCGGGGCATGTCGCCGCGGCCACGGCCGGCGGCATTGGAAGGGTCGGAGGGCATCCGGTCGAGTGTCTGGTGCGCGGGGGCGGCGTGATGCGCGGAAAAGGCGGGGGACTGGGGTGCATTCGCGCCGTCTCAGCCGCCCACCAGGGCCGTGAGCTGCTGCTTGCCCAGCTCCAGCGGCGCGTGCTCCTGGATGCCCTGCTGCAGCAGCGCCATGAGCTGCGGGTGCAGCCGCACCGCCAGGTCGAGCTCGGCGTCGTGCCCGGGGGTGTAGGCCCCGAGCTGGATCAGGTCGCGCGCGCGGTTGTAGCGCGCCAGCAGCTGGCGCGCGCGCCGTGCGGCGTCGAGGTGCGCCTTGTCGGCCACGCTGGTCATGACACGCGACACCGACTTCTCCACGTCGATGGCCGGGTAGTGCCCGCCCTCGGCCAGCTCGCGCGACAGCACGATGTGCCCGTCCAGGATGCCGCGCGCCGCGTCGGCGATCGGGTCCTGCTGGTCGTCGCCCTCGGACAGCACCGTGTAGAACGCGGTGATCGAGCCCACGCCGTGCAGGCCGTTGCCGCTGCGCTCCACCAGCTGCGGCAGCTTGGTGAAGCAGCTGGGCGGGTAGCCCTTGGTGGCCGGGGGCTCGCCGATGGCCAGCGCGATCTCGCGCTGCGCCATGGCGTAGCGGGTGAGGCTGTCCATCAGCAGCAGCACATGCCGGCCCTGGTCGCGGAAGTGCTCGGCGATGGCGGTGGCGTAGGTGGCGCCCTGCATGCGCACCAGCGCCGGCGAGTCCGCGGGCGCGGCCACCACCACCGAGCGCGCCAGGCCTTCCTCGCCCAGGATGTCCTCGATGAACTCCTTGACCTCGCGGCCGCGCTCGCCGATGAGGCCCACCACGATCACGTCGGCCGTGGTGTAGCGCGCCATCATGCCCAGCAGCACCGACTTGCCCACGCCGGTGCCGGCGAACAGGCCCAGGCGCTGGCCGCGCCCGACGGTGAGCATGGTGTTGATGGCGCGCACGCCCGTGTCCAGCGGCTGGCGCACCGGGGCGCGGTCCATGGCGTTGATGGGTCGGCGCGCCAGCGGCGCCACGGCGCAGGCCGCCAGCGGCCCGCGGCGGTCCATGGGCTGGCCATGCGGGTCCACCACCCGCCCGAGCAGCCCCGGCCCCACCGGCAGCAGCAGGCCGCGATCCTCGCTGCGGCGCCAGGGATGCGCGTCCTTGCCCAGCTGCGGCACGGCGATGGGCGCGGGCCGCGGCAGCACGCGCGCGCCGCTGGCCAGCCCGTGCAGCTCGCCGGTGGGCATCAGGAATGCGCGGTCGCCGTTGAAGCCCACCACCTCGGCCTGCACCGGCGCCTCGTGGTCCATGCGCACCTCGCAGGCCGCGCCCAGCGGCAGCCGCAGCCCGGCGGCTTCCAGCACCAGCCCCGTGACGCGCAGCAGCGTGCCCTCGGCCGGCAGCGGCTGCGGCTGGTCGGCGAAGTCCGGCAGCCGCGACAGGAAGCGGTCCCAGCGCTGGGCGCGCGCGGCCTGGGCGGCCTCGATGAATTCGGTGCTCATGGCTCGCTTGGCGGAAGGGGCGGGCCTCAGGCCCGGGGCGCGGCGCCGACCGCGCCGGGCAGCTCCAGCTCGAACTCGGGCTCCGGCCGGGCCGGGGCGGGTGCGGCCGCGGTCGCCGCCGGGGCGGGAGGCGGCGGCTCCCAGGGCACGGGCGTGCCCAGCAGCTGCGTCGCCTGGGCCCAGCGCTGCTCGATGCGCGCATCGACGCGGCCCAGCTCCGACTCCACCACGCAGCCGCCGCGCGCCATGCCGGCGCTGGCGACCAGGCGCGCGCCGCGCGCCTCCAGCAGCGCGCCGGCGCCGGCGGCCACCAGCGGCTCGTCCTCGGGATGCACCGTCACGCGCAGCTGGCGCGCGCCGGCCAGCATCGCGCCCACGGCCTCCATCGCCACGTGCCTCACCAGCTCGGGCCGGGTGTCGAGTTCGGTGCGCAGCACCGCGCGCGCCAGCCGCGTGGCCGCCTCGGCCACGGCCTGCGCCATGGGCTGCTCCATCGCCTGGAACTGCTGGTCGATGGACTGCAGCAGCGCGCCCACCTGCGCCGCCATCTGCGCGCTGTGGTGCTGCTTGAAGCTCTCCAGCGCCGCCAGCCCGTCGCGGTAACCGTCCTCGTAGCCCTGGCGCTGGCCCTCGGCGCGGCCTTCCTCGCGCGCCGCGGCGCGCGCGGCCTCCAGCAGCGACACGTGCTCGGCATGCTTGAGGTCGGGCGGCGGCGCGGCCGGGGGCCTGGCCGTGGGCTCGAAGCTGCCCGGCATCCAGGTCTTGAAGCTGTGCAGCTCCTCGCGCGGGATGAAGCGCGAGTACAGGCTGCCCGGGCGCGGCGGGCGGTCAGATGTACTGGTCATCGGCACCCGCGCCCAGCACGATCACGCCCTCGTCGGCCAGGCGGCGCACGGTCTTGAGCATGTCCTTCTGCTGCGCCTCCACCTCGGACAGCCGCACCGGCCCGCGCGCTTCGAGCTCTTCCTTGAGCATCTCGGCGGCGCGGGTGGACATGTTCTTGAAGATCTTGTCGCGCAGCTCCGGCGAGGCGCCCTTGAGCGCCACCACCAGCTCGCTGGACTGCACTTCCTTGAGCAGCGCCTGCATGCCCCGGTCGTCGATCTTCACCAGATCGTCGAAGGTGAACATGTTGTCCATGATCTTCTGCGCCAGGTCCGCGTCGGTCTCGCGCACGTAGTCCAGCACCGAGGCCTCGACCGAGCCGCCGAGCATGTTGAGGATCTCCGCGGCGGTCTTGACGCCGCCCAGGCTGGACTTGCGCGTGGCGCGATCGCCGCCGGCGAGCACGCGGCCCATGACCTCGTTGAGGTCCTTGAGCGCGCTGGGCTGGATGCCGTCGAGCGTGGCGATGCGCACCAGCACCTCGTTGCGCTGGCGGTCCGGAAAGCACTTGAGCACGCCGCTGGCCTGCTCGTAGTCCAGGTGCACCAGGATGGCGGCGGCGATCTGCGGGTGCTCGTTGCGCATGAGCTCCGCCACCGAGGGCGGGTCCATCCACTTCAGGCTCTCGATGCCGGTGATGTCGCTGGCCTGCATGATGCGTTCGATCAGCAGGTTGGCCTTGTCCTCGCCCAGCGCGCGGCGCAGCACGCCCTTGACGTACTCGTCGTTGTCGGGCACCAGCAGGCTGTGGCTGTTGGCTTCCTCGGCGAAGCGGTGCAGCACGCCGTCGAGCTTCTCGCGCGACACGGGCTTCATGCGCGTGATGGTCTCGCCCAGGCGCTGCACCTCTTTAGGGGCGAGGTGCTTGAACACGGCCGCCGCCTCTTCCTCGCCCAGCGTCATGAGCATGATCGCGGCGTCTTCCAGTCCCTGATCGTCCATCGCGGGTCAGCTTTCCTTGTTGAACCAGCCGCGCAGGATGTTGGCCACCACCGCCGGGTTCTCCCGGGTCAGCGCGCGCATCTGGTCCAGCGACGAGGCATTGGCCGTTTCGGCCACCAGCGCCGGCGGCGGCATCATCGACACCCTGGGCTTGGGCGGCACGGGCTCGGGCAGGGCCTGCGGGTCATCGACCACGGCGTCGAGCCGCGTGCCCGGCGCCGGGGTGCGCTGCAGCGCGCGCAGCGCCGGGCGCACCAGGCCCAGCAGCAGCATCAGCGCCACCAGCGTCAGCGCCACGGGCATGCCCGCGCTGCGCAGCAGCTCCTGCAGCCAGGACTGCTGCCACAGCGGCAGCGCCTCGGGCTGCGCGGAGGCGGGCGCCTGGAACGGCGCGCTGACCACCCGCACCGAGTCGCCGCGGTCCTTGCTGAAGCCGATGCTCTCCTGCACCAGCGCGGTGAGCTTTTCCAGCTCCTCCACCGACGGCGCCAGGGTGGTGGTCTTGCCCCGGGGGTCGGTGCTGGTGCGGTGGTTGATCACCACCGCCGCATTGAGCCGCTTGACCATGCCGGTGGCGTTGCGCGTCACGCGCACGGTCTTGTCCAGCTCGTAATTGACCACGCTCTCGCGGCGCGCGCCGTTGGCCAGGGCGCTGCCCGCGGTCCCGCCGGTGGCGGTGCCGGAGTTGGGCTGCGTGGGCTGCAGCGGCGCCGAGGCGCCGTTGACGGGGGCGCTGGGCGCCTGCGGCGGCTGGTTGCTCACGGCCCCGGGCACGCCCGTGGGGGGCGTCCCGCCCGCGCCGGCGCCCACCTCGTTGCTGTGCATGCTGCGCACCGCGGCGGGCTCGCCGCCCTGGTTGGGCTTGTAGAGCTCGGCGGTGGACTCCGTCTGCGAGAAGTCCAGCTCCGCCGTCACCGTGGCGCGCAGGTTCTCGCGGCCCACCAGCGGCTCCAGGATGTCGATGACGCGCTGCTGCAGGCTGCGCTCGACCTGCTGCACGTAGGCCAGCTGCTGCGCGTCCAGCCCGGGCTGCTGCCCCGAGCCCTCGGGGCTCGACAGCAGCGCGCCGCTCTGGTCCAGCACGCTCACCGCCTTGGGATTCATCTCCGGCACCGACGCGGCCACCAGGTGCACGATGCCGGCGATCTGCGCGCGCTCCAGCGTCTGCCCCGGCCGCAGCGTCAGCAGCACCGAGGCGCTGGGCTTCTGGCTCTCGCGGAAGAAGCCCGTCTGCTGCGGCAGCGCCAGGTGCACGCGCGCGGCCTCCACCGCGCCCAGCGACATGATCGAGCGCGTGAGCTCGCCCTCGAGCCCGCGCTGGAAGCTCACGCGCTCCTGGAACTGCGTCTGGCCGAAGCGGGCGTTGTCCATCAGCTCGAAGCCCACGATGCCGCCCTTGGGCAGCCCGGCCGAGGCCAGCTTGAGCCGCACGTCGTGCACCTTGTCCGCGGGCACCAGCAGCGTGCCGCCCTCGCCGTGGCGGTAGGGCACGTTCATCTGCGCCAGCTGCGCCAGCACGGCGCCGCCGTCCTTGTCCGACAGGTTGGTGTAGAGCACCCGGTAGTCGGGCTGGCTGCTCCACAGCAGCAGGGCGACCAGCACCGCGAGCAGTCCGGCCGCGCCCGCGCCCAGCATGAGCCTGTTGCGAGGCGGCAGGGCCGCCAGGCGCGCGAAGCGGCCGGCGGCGGCCGGCGGCTGGGAAGTGACGGGAGAGAGGGCTTGGTCCATGGCGGCGCGACGGAACGACGGAAGCTGCGCGGGCAGCCGGCGCAGGAGAAGGCGATTCTTGAGCCGGGCGCGGCCCGGGCATCGGCTGATGAAACGGGCAAAGCCGGCCCACTTCGCTCCACCGCGCCCGCGGCGACGCTCCTAGAGTCCGGCCAGCCTGGGGTTATCACGTCCAGTTACATCACCTTTCCCCCGGGGAACCTGTCTGCCATGGATCTCAAACTCAAACCTTTTGATTTCGCGCAAGCCCTGGCCCGTGCCGGGCTGCAGGCCGATGGCCAGCCGCTGCGCACGGCCGCTGCGCCCCAGGCCGGCTTCGCGCAGGCCATGGCCCGGGCGCTGGAGTCCGTGAGCGCCTCGCAGAACGAGGCGCAGCGCCTGCAGCGCGAGGTGCAGCTCGACAGCCCGGGCGCGAGCATCGAGCAGACCATGGTCGCGATGCAGAAGGCGCAGATCGGCTTCCAGGCCACGCTGTCGGTGCGCAACCGGCTGGTACAGGCCTACACCGACATCATGAGTATGCAAGTGTAACTTTGGGTAAGGCGACTTAATTCCCGCTCTTTGCCTGTTTCTTGTTCCGGTCCCTAAAGAACTTCAGGGCCCCGTCGATATGACGAAGGGAAACGCCCCGATACACATCAGGGCGTCAGCGTCCGGTGGCTTGAAGAGGGCCGCCGGGCACCGGATCACCACCACGACACCACCCTTCGGGAAACCCGTCGCTGCCGTCTGCAATACCGAGCCCAGCGGCCGTGCTTGTTAGAGGAACGCCATGCCCACCATCACTCCTGCGACCCCCACAGAAACGATCGCTGCGCTGACCCCGACTGAAGTCATGGCGCTGACCTCGGCGGACTGGGCGGCCTTCACCCCCGCGCAGGCCGCTGCCCTGACCTCGACGAGCGTGCTCGTCATGGGCAGCGAAGACATCCGCTACATGCAGCCTGTCAGCGTCGGGGCCATCAGCGCCGGCAGCATCAGCTCGCTGACGCAGACGGCCGTGCGCGGCCTGACCACGGCCCAGATCGTGGAGCTGACGCCCACGCAGACGGCCGCCATGACCGGCGTGCAGTTCGCCGCCTTCTCCAACACGCAGTTCGGCGCCCTGGGCACCGCCTCGCTCAACGCGCTGGGCCCGGCGCAGCTGGTGTCGCTCACCACCCAGCAGCTGGCCGGCCTGACGGCCGAGCAGGCGGCCAACATGGAAGTGGCCGACCTGACCCAGATCAGCGCCGCGGCCCTGTCGGCCGTGCGCACCGCGGCGATCGCCGCGCTCAACAGCGACCAGGTCAGCGCCCTGACGGCCTCGCAGCTCGTGGGGCTGACCAACACGCAGTTCGCCGCGCTGGACGTGGAAGACCTGGTGGCGCTGAGTACGGCCCAGTTCTCCATCCTCACCACCAGGCAGGTGGTCGGGCTCACCGCCACGCAGGTGGCCGGCCTGGAAGCGGCCGACCTCGGGGCGATCAACACCTCAGCCTTCCGTGTGCTGACCGCGGCGCAGCTGGCCGCGATCACGAGCGACCAGGTGACCGCGCTCAACGCGGCCCAGGTCTCTACGCTCAACGGCACGCAGGTGCGCGCCCTGGCGCCGGAAACGCTGACGGCCATGCAGACCGATGAGCTGGCCGCCATCAACAGCCTCGCCATCAGGAGCCTCTCGCTGGAGCAGGTGGCGGCGCTGACCTCCGAGCAGGTGGTCAACATGACCTCCTCGCAGCGCGTGGCGATGACCTCGACGCAGTTCGCGACGCTGGGGACGGAAGATGTCGCTGCGCTGAGCACGCTGCAGCTTTCCCAGCTCTCCAACGCGCAGGTCGCCGGGCTGACGGTCGACCATGTGACCCACCTCTCGGCTGCCCAGATGGCGGCCCTGAACACCTCCGCCATCAAGGGGCTGGGCCTGGAGGAGATCGCCGTCCTCACCCCCGCCCAGGTGGCGGCCCTGACCCCCGCGCAGCTCGGCGCCCTCACCAGCACGCAGATCAGCGCGATCGATCTCGGCGGCGTCAATGCGCTGAGCTCGGCCCAGTTCGCCAGCTTCTCCAGCGTGCAGGTCGCGGGCCTGACCACGCTGCAGGTGCAGGCCCTGGACAGCGCTGACCTGGCGGCCCTGAAGTCCACGGCCATCGAGGGCCTGGGCCTGGCGCAGGTCGCCGCGCTGAGCTCCGCCCAGGTGAACAGCCTGAGCACGGCACAGCTCAACGGCTTCACCGCCAAGCAGATGGCCGCGCTGGAGACGGAAGACCTCAATGCGCTGAACACCTTCCAGTTCTCCAAGCTGGGCTCCGAGCAGGTGGCCGGGCTGACCTCGGTGCAGGTCGCCAACCTGGAGCTGGCCGACCTGCAGGTCCTGCGCACCGACGCCATCGCGGTGCTGGGCACGGCCAACATTGCCGCGCTCGACAGCGCGCACATCGCCGCCCTGACCGGGGCGCAGGTTGCCGTGCTGTCTCCCGCGCAGATCGCTGCCATCTCCACGGCGGCCATCTCCGGCCTGGACACGCAGGACATCCGCATCCTGGGCTCCGCCGCCATCAGGGCGCTGTCCACGGCGCAAATCGAGGCGCTGACCAGCGCCCAGGTGGGCGCCATGTCGAGCCAGGTGTACTACCTCAGTAGCACACAGATCTCGGCCCTGCAGACCGACGACATCGTGGCGCTGACCCCGGCGCACTTCTCGCTGTTCGGCAGCCAGCACCTGGCCGGGCTGACGACGGCGCACATCCAGGCGATGGGCACCGAGGACATCGTCTCGCTGACCAGCACCGTGCTGGGCGGGCTGGGTACGGCCCAGATCGCCGCGCTGAGCACCGCGCAGGTGCAGGCCCTGACCCCGTACCAGCTCGTCTCGCTCAAGGCGGCGCAGCTGGCCGCCATGGAAACCCAGGACATCCAGGCGCTGACCACGAAGCAGTTCGCCGCCTTCGGCAGCGCGCAAGTGGGCGCGCTGACGGCGCTGCAGGTGCAGAGCCTCGAGACCCAGGACCTGGTCGTCCTGAACACCACGGCCCTCAGGGGCCTGAGCGCGGAGCAGGTCGCGGCGCTGACGACCGAGCAGGTCCAGAAGCTCACCGCGGTGCAGATCTCCTCGCTGGGCAGCGCGCAGATCGCCGCGCTGGAGACGCAGGACGTCCAGGCGCTGACCACGGCGCAGTTCGCCGCCTTCACCACCGCGCAGGTGGCCGGCCTGCAGCCCAGCCAGATCCCCTCGCTGGGCACCGATGACCTGGCCGCCCTGAGCTCCGCCGCGCGCGAGAGCCTGAGCGACGCGCAGATCGCGGCGATGACGCCCGCGCAGCTCGCCGCGCTGGGCTCCGGGGTGCTGGTCACCCTCACCAGCGAGCAGATCGCGGCGCTGGACCCGCTGGCCATCCAGGCCATGACCTCGGCGCAGTTCGCCGCGTTCACCAGCGAGCAGGTCGCCGGCCTGCGGCCCTCGCAGATCGGCTACCTGGCCACCGACGAGCTGGCGGCCATCACGCCCGCGGCCATCAAGGGCCTGGCCTCGGAAACCATCAACGCCATCAGCGCCGGCCAGATCACCTACCTGACCACGGCCCAGTACGCCGCGCTGTCCAGCGCCCAGATCGCCGGCATCCACGTCGGCGTCGTGCCGTCGCTGGCCACCGATGACTTCGCCGCCATCACCACGGCCGCCATCAAGGGGCTGACTGCGGCGCAGATGCAGGCCCTCACCAGCCAGCACACGGTGGCCCTGACCTCGGCGCAGATCCAGGCGCTCACCAGCGCGCAGATCGCCGCGCTGGACACGCTGGACCTGGTCCGGATGTCCAGCGCCCAGTACGGCGCCTTCACCAGCGAGCAGGTCGCCGGCCTGACCAGCGTGCAGCTCGCCAACCTGGAGTCCGACGACTGGAAGAACCTCTCGACCGCGGCGCTCCGGGGCCTGAACGCGGCGCAGATCACGGGCCTGACCACGCAGCAGGTCCAGCTGCTGGGCACGGACAAGATCGCCGCCCTCGACAGCGCCCAGCTGGGCGCGATGGACACCATCGACTTCAACGCCCTGACCTCGGCGCAGATCGCCAAGCTCACCAGCGCGCAGGTGGCGGGGCTGTCGGCGGTGCAAGGCGCCGCCCTGGGCTCCGAGGAGGTGTTCTACCTCAGCACGGACGCCATCCGCGGCCTGAGCACGACGGCCATTGCCGCGATGACCACCGCGCGGGTGGCTGACCTGAGCTCGCTGCAGCTGGCACAGCTCACCAGCGCGCAGGTCGCCGCCATCAACCCCGCGGCGCTGGCGACGACGTTCATCTCGACGCTGGAGATGCAGCAGTTCACGCCTGCGGCCATCCAGGGCTTCACCTCGGCGCAGATCGCGGCATTGCCCTCGGCACAGCTGCTGGCCCTGCTGCCGCAGCAGTTCCAGGCGCTCACCAGCGCGCAGATCGGCTGGCTGACCACGACCGCCATCCAGAACCTGACGCCCACGCAGTACGCCCTGCTCACCAGCCAGCAGGCGGTCGGCCTGACCGCCACGCAGCTGGCCAGCATGGTGATGTCCGACGACTGGAAGGCGCTCAGCGCCGACGCCATCCGCGCCCTGACCACGGCGCAGATCGCGTCGCTGGCATCCCAGCACCTGGTCAACATGGTGCCGGCGCAGCTGCAGGCGCTCACCAGCGCGCAGATCGGCGCGCTGAGCACGGTGGCCCTCAACGGCCTGACGGGCTCGACCCAGTTCGGCCTGCTCACCAGCACCCAGGTGGCGGGGCTGACGACCGCGCAGGTCGCCGCCCTGGTGGCCACGGACGACTGGAAGTACCTCAGCCCTGAGGCCCTCCGCGGCCTGAATTCGGCGCAGATCCAGGCGCTGACCACCCAGCACATGCAGCAGATCCAGTCGCTGCAGCTGCAGGCGCTGACCAGCGCGCAGATGGGCGCCCTGGAAACGGCCGACCTGTCGGCGCTGAGCTCGACGCAGTTCGGCTACCTCTCCAGCGCGCAGCTCGCCGGCCTGAAGGCCACGCAGGCCGCGGGCCTGGACTCGGCTGACATCGGCGGCTTCGCCGCCGATGCCATCCGCGGGCTGAGCACGGCCGTGATCTCCGGGCTCAACAGCCTGCAGATCCAGGCCCTGGCCACGAACCAGATGTCGCAGCTCACCAGCGCGCAGGTCGCCGCCATCGGCACCGCCGCGATCGCCGGCCTGCAGACGCAGGACATGACGCTGCTCAGCACCGATGCCATCCGCGGCCTGACCGCGGCGCAGATCCAGGTGCTGACCTCCGCGCAGATGGCGGGCTTCAACTCGGCGCAGATCCAGGCGCTGACCAGCAAGCAGATCGCCGCGCTGACCACGCAGGACTTCGTGGCGCTGAACGCCACCGCGCACTTCGCCGCGATGACCAGCGCGCAGGTGAAGGGCTTCACGCTGGCCCAGCTCGCCACCATGGCCTCGGATGACCTGCGTGCCCTGGGCACCGACGCCATCCGGGCGCTGAGCACGGCGCAGATCCAGGCACTGGGCAGCCAGCACTTCAACCAGCTCCAGACGGCACAGCTGCAGGCGCTGACCAGCGTGCAGATGGGCGCGCTGGAAACGGGCGACCTGTCGATCCTGAACTCGACGCAGTTCGGCTTCTTCTCCAGCGCGCAGCTCGCCGGCCTGAAGGCCGCGCAGGCCGCGGGCCTGGACTCGGCTGACATCGGCGGCTTCACCACCGATGCCATCCGCGGGCTGAGCACGTCCGTGATCTCCGGGCTCAACAGCGCCCAGATCCAGGCCCTGGCCACGAACCAGATGTCGCAGCTCAGCAGCGCGCAGGTCGCCGCCATCGGCACCGCCGCGATCGCCGGCCTGCAGACGGCGGACATGCAGCAGATCACCTCTGCCGCCATCCGTGGCCTGACCACGGCGCAGATCCAGCAGCTGACCTCCGCGCAGATGGCGGGCTTCAACTCGGCCCACATCCAGGCGCTGACCAGCGCGCAGATCGCCGCGCTGACCACGCAGGACTTCGTGGCGCTGAACGCCACCGCGCACTTCGCCGCGATGACCGGCGCGCAGGCGAAGGGCTTCACGCTGGCCCAGCTCGCCACCATGGCCTCGGATGACCTGCGTGCCCTGGGCACCGAGGCCATCCGGGCGCTGAGCACGGCGCAGATCCAGGCGCTGGGCAGCCAGCACTTCAACCAGCTCCAGACGGCACAGCTGCAGGCGCTGACCAGCGTGCAGATGGGCGCGATGGAGACGGGTGACCTGTCGATCCTGAACTCGACGCAGTTCGGCTTCTTCTCCAGCACGCAGCTCGCCGGCCTGAAGGCCGCACAGGCCGCGGGCCTGGACTCGCAGGACATCGGCGGCTTCACCACCGATGCCATCCGCGGGCTGAGCACGGCCGTGATCTCCGGGCTCAACAGCGCCCAGATCCAGGCCCTGGCCACGAACCAGATGTCGCAGCTCAGCAGCGTGCAGGTGGCCGCCATCAGCACCGCCGCGATCACCGGCCTGCAGACGCAGGACATGCAGCAGCTCACCTCTGCCGCCATCCGCGGCCTGACCACGGCGCAGATCCAGCAGCTGACCTCCGCGCAGATGGCGGGCTTCAACTCGGCCCACATCCAGGCGCTGACCAGCGCGCAGATCGCCGCGCTGACCACGCAGGACTTCGTGGCGCTGAACGCCACCGCGCACTTCGCCGCGATGACCGGCGCGCAGGCGAAGGGCTTCACCCTGGCCCAGCTCGCCACCATGGCCTCGGATGACCTGCGTGCCCTGGGCACCGAGGCCATCCGGGCGCTGAGCACGGCGCAGATCCAGGCGCTGGGCAGCCAGCACTTCAGCCAGATGCTGACGGCGCAGCTGCAGGCGCTGAGCAGCGCGCAGATGGGCGCGCTGGAAACGGCCGACCTGTCGAACCTGAACTCGACGCAGTTCGGCTTCTTCTCCAGCGCGCAGCTCGCCGGCCTGAAGGCCGCGCAGGCCGCGGGCCTGGACTCGCAGGACATCGGCGGCTTCACCACCGACGCCATCCGCGGGCTGAGCACGTCCGTGATCTCGGGGCTCAACAGCGCCCAGATCCAGGCCCTGGCCACGAACCAGCTCTCGCAGCTCAACAGTGCGCAGGTGGGCGCCATCGGCACCGCCGCGATCACCGGC
The DNA here is from genome assembly GCF_012927045.1 of Azohydromonas caseinilytica. Lineage (GTDB taxonomy): Bacteria > Pseudomonadota > Gammaproteobacteria > Burkholderiales > Burkholderiaceae_C > Azohydromonas > Azohydromonas caseinilytica. Next base: position 133,308 of record NZ_JABBFW010000004.1, read on the forward strand.
CTGCAGACGCAGGACATGGTGCAGATCACCACGGCCGCCATCCGTGGCCTGACCGCGGACCAGATCCAGCAGCTGACCTCCGCGCAGATGGCGGGCTTCACCACGGCCCACATCCGGGCGCTGACCAGTGCGCAGATCGCCGCGCTGACCACGCAGGACTTCGTGGCGCTGACGGCTTCGACGCACTTCGCCGCGATGACCAGCGCGCAGGCCCAGGGCTTCACCCTGGCCCAGCTCGCCACCATGGCCTCGGATGACCTGCGTGCCCTGGGCACCGACGCCATCCGGGTGCTGAACACGGCGCAGATCCAGGCGCTGGCCAGCCAGCACTTCGGCCAGATGCTGACGGCGCAGCTGCAGGCGCTGAGCAGCACGCAGATGGGCGCGCTGGAGACGGGCGACCTGTCGAACCTGAACTCGACGCAGCTCGGGTTCTTCTCCAGCACGCAGCTCGCCGGCCTCAAGGGCTCGCAAGCCGCGGGCCTGGACTCGCAGGACATCGGCGGCATCACCACCGCTGCCATCCGCGGCCTGGGCGCCGACGTGATCGCCTCGCTCAACACCGCGCAGATCTTCGCCCTGACCTCCGCGCAGATGGCGCAGCTCGACAGCGCGCAGGTGGCCGCCATCAACCCGGTGGCGCTGCAGACCATCCCGGTCGCGGACCTGCAGGCCATCAGCGCCGAGGGCATCAAGGGCCTGACCTGGGCCCAGATGCAGGCACTGACGAACGCGCAGCTGCAAGGCCTGACCTCCGTGCAGGTCCAGGCGCTCACCAGCGCCCAGATCGCGATGTTCGACACGGCGGACATCCAGACCATGGGCACGCAGCAGTTCAGCGCGTTCACCAGCACGCAGGTGGCCGGGCTGACGCTGGCGCAGCTCGCCGCCATGACGGGCACGGACGACCTGAAGGTGCTCACCAGCGCCGCCCTGCAGGGCCTCAGCGCCGCGCAGCTCCAGGCGCTGACCACGGGGCAGATGCAGATGCTCACCTCAGCGCAGCTGCCGGGCTTCACCAGCGTGCAGTTCGCCGCGCTGGAAACGGACGACCTGCGCGCGCTGACCACGGCGCAGTACGCCGTGCTCACCAGCGCGCAGCTGGGCGCGCTCACGTCCGTGCAGGGCGGCGCGCTGGAGACGGCCGACCTGGCGACCCTCGCGCCTGATGCCATCCGCGGCATGAGCGCGGCGGCCTTCAGCGGGTTCGGCTCGGCGCAGATCGTGGCGCTGGGCACGAACCAGATGGCGCAGCTCACCAGCGCGCAGCTCGGCGCCATCAACGCGGCGGTGATCGGCAACATGGAAACCCGCGACCTGGCGCTGATCAGCTCCGACGCCATCAAGGGCCTGACCACGGCGCAGATCGTGGCGCTGTCGAGCACGCAGGTGCAGAACCTGGCGGCGGGCCAGATCGCCGGCTTCACCAGCGCGCAGATCGCCGCGATGGAGACGGTGGACTTCAACGCCCTGACCTCGGCGCACCTGATGCAGTTCACCAGCGTGCAGGTGTCGGGCATGACGACCGCGCAGATCGCCACGCTGACCACCCAGGAGCTGCAGTACTTCAACTCCTTCTCGCTGCGCGGCCTGACCGCGGCCCAGCTGGACTCGATGACCTCGGCCCAGCTGCAGGCCCTGGGCAACGTGGGCGTGGGCTCGCTCACCAGCAACCAGATCGCCCAGCTGAGCACGGACGACCTCAACGCCCTGACGCTGTCGCAGTTCGCCTCGTTCACCAGCGAGCAGGTGCAGGGCCTGACGAGCTACCAGGTCGCCAACCTGCCGGTGGCGAAGCTGGCCGCCATCACCCCCGAGGCCTTCGCGGCCCTGGGCACGGCGCAGGTCGGTGCCATCACCAGCGCGCAGATCGACGACCTGACCCAGGGGCAGTTCGCCGCGCTGTCCAGCGCCCAGGTGTCCGCCCTCCAGGCGGCAGCGATCCCCTACGTGGAGCTCGCTGACCTGGCCGCGATCGGCACCGCGGCGATCCGGGGGCTCTCCGGCTCGGCCCAGATTGCGGCGCTGACCACGGCGCAGATGCAGGCACTGACCCTGGACCAGGTGGCCGCGCTTACCAGCCGGCAGCTCACGTTCCTGGAGACGGCTGATCTCAAGGCGCTGACGACGGCTCAGTTCGCAGTGCTGAGCTCCGGCCAGCTGCGCGGCCTGGCGAGCAGCCAGATCGCCAGCCTGGACACCGAGGACCTCGCGGCCCTGAGCACCTCGGCCATCCGCAGCCTGGACTCGCACCAGTTCGGCGCGCTGACCAGCGCACAGCTGGCCGCGCTGAGCACGGACCAGATCCGCGCGCTCAGCTCCATCGAGCTGTCCACCCTGACCACCGGGCGCCTGGAGGCGCTGACCACGGCGCAGCTCGCCGCGCTCACGTCCGCCCAGGTGAGCTCGCTGTCGCTGGCGCAGGTCTACCTCATGGACAGCGAGGACATCGCGGCGCTGAACACGCAGGCCTTCGCGGCCCTGAGCTCGGCGCAGCTGCGCCAGCTCGGCGCCGTGGAGCTCGCCGCGATCACCACGGCGCAAGCCGCGGTGCTGAGCAGCGCGCAGGTGGCTGGCCTGCTCTCGGCCTCGATCCCGGGGATGGAAACCCAGGACCTGGCCGCGCTGACCACGGCCGCGATCCGGGGCCTGACCTCGCTGCAGTTCCAGTTCCTGACTGACACGCAGCTGCAGGCCCTGCAGACCGCCCAGGTGGCCGCGCTGGGCATCTCGCAGATCGCCACGATGAGGACGGAAGACCTCAACGCGCTGACCACGACGCAGTTCGCCGCCTTCGGCACCGCCCAGGTGTACGGGCTGACCACGAACCAGATCCAGAACCTGGAGCTGGAAGACCTGCAGGCGCTGAGCACTGCGGCCATCCGTGGCCTCAGCGCGACGCAGCTCAAGGCGCTGGACGGCACGCAGCTGGCGGGGCTGAGCTCGGCGCAGCTCACCGCGCTGCTGGCCTCGCAGGTCGCGGCGCTGGACACGGCGGACCTCAACGCGCTGAGCTCGGATCAGTTCGCCCAGTTCGCCAGCACGCAGATCGCCGGCCTGTCCACGGTGCAGCTGGCCAACCTGGAGCTGCAGGACCTCGCGGCCATCAACACCGCGGCCCTGCGCGGCTTCAGCAGCACGCAGATCTCGCGTCTGACCGACGTGCAGATCGCCGCGCTGACCACCGACCAGTTCGCCGCGCTCACCGGCACGCAGCTGGCGGGCATCAGCACGGCGGCGCTGGCCGGCCTGCAGACCGAGGACCTGGCGGCCATCGGCACCGCGGCCCTCAAGAGCCTGACGGCGGCGCAGCTCGCGGCGCTGAGCGACACCCAGGTGGCGTCGCTGACGCTGCAGCAGGTGGCCGCGCTCACCAGCGCGCAGGTCGGCGCGCTGCAGACGCAGGACCTCAACGCCCTGAGCGCGGAGCAGTTCGCCGCGTTCACGGCCACCCAGGTCGCCGGCCTGACGCAGCTGCAGCTCACCAGCCTGGAGTCGCAGGACTTCGGCGCGCTGAGCACCGCGGCCATCCGCTCGCTCAAGGCGGCGCAGCTGGCCCTGCTCACCACCGAGGAGATGGGCTTCTTCACGGCCGAGCAGCTGGCCGCGCTCACGGGCACCCAGCTGGCCGCGCTGTCCACGGACAACCTGAACGCGCTGAGCTCGGATCAGTTCGGCACGCTCACCGCCGCGCAGGTGGCGGGCCTGACCGGCACGCAGCTGTCCAACCTGGAGCTGGGCGACCTCGCCGCGCTGAGCACCGCCGCCATCCGCGGGCTGACCAAGACGCAGATGGGCTTCCTCACCAGCGACCAGGTCGCCAACCTCTCCGAGGAGCAGATCGCGGCGCTGACGGGCACGCAGCTCAGCGGCCTGTCGCCCTCGGTCATCGCGGGCATCGAGACGCAGGACCTGGCCGCGATCGGCGGCACGGCCCTGAAGTCGCTGACCGCGGCGCAGCTGGTGGAGCTCACCACCGCGCAGATGGAGGCGCTGACCGTGCCGCAGGTGCAGGCGCTCACCGCCACGCAGCTGGGCTTCCTGGCCACCGAGGACCTCAACGCCCTGGGCACCGCGCACTTCAACGCGCTCAGCGCGGCCCAGGTCGCGGGCCTCAACGTCTACCAGATCACGCAGCTGGAAGCGGCTGACCTGGCGGCGCTGAGCACGGCCGGCATCAAGGGCCTGACCGCGTCGCAGATCATGTCGCTGACCACGGACCAGGTCTCGGCGCTGGAGGTGGTGGACCTCAAGGCCATGTCGCTGACGCAGCAGTCGTACTTCACGGCTGACCAGAAGGCGGCCATGACCCCCGAGCAGCAGGCGGTGCTGGCGGCCACGCCGGTGGTGCTGGACCTCGACGGCAACGGCGTGAGCACCATCGCCGCAGCCCAGGGCGTGCAGTTCGACCTCTCCGGCACGGGCCACGCGGCCCAGGTCGGCTGGGTCGGCGCCGGCGACGCGTTGCTGGCCATGGACCGCAACGGCGACGGCGTCATCAACGACGGCCGCGAGCTGTTCGGCGAGGGCACCCGCGCCGCCGACGGCACGCACGCCGCCAACGGCTTCGCCGCCATGGCGCTGGAGGACAGCAACCACGACGGCGTGCTCAGCGCGCTGGACGTGAACTGGGACCGCCTGCGCCTGTGGGTCGATGCCAACCACGACGGCAAGACCGACGCCGGCGAGCTGCAGACGCTGGCGCAGCATGGCGTGGTGTCCATCAACCTGCAGGCCCAGGCCGGCACGGAGGTCGACAACGGCAACCTGCTGGGCCTGACGTCGAGCTGGACCGGCAGCGACGGCCAGGCGCATGCCGTGGCCGACGTGTGGTTCGCCAAGAACCACGGCGCCGCGCCGAGCGCCCAGGAGCTGCTGGCCGAGGCCCCGGCCAGCGTGCTGCCGGCCACCGAGCCGCACGCCGCGGCGGTGCTGCCCGCGGTCACCGCGGCGGTCATGCCGGTGATGCCGGTGCTGCCGGAAGAGCAGCGCCACCTGCCGCTGATCTGACGCGGCACCCGCCCGGGCCGGCTCTGCCGGGCCCCGGGCGGCGCCCAGGCGCATGCCCCGACGAAGCGGCCCCGAAAGGGGCCGCTTTTTTCTTGGGCGCCGAACAGCCCGGTTTCGCCCCGGCTGTTCGCCGCTTTGCCCGGGTCGCGGCTTCCTAGACTCGGCACACCCCGAATCCCGCTTTGCCCGGGCCGCGCGGGGCCCGCATCACCCATTCCCATGAACGCCGTCCAGCCCGACATCCATCTCTTCCAGATCGCCTACTCCGAGGCCACGCTCGCCGCCGTGGAGCCGGGCTACGCCGTGCTGGACAACCTCGCCAACCCGCGCCCGGACTGGTTCGAGTACTGGCCGATCCGGCGCTTCCTGCTGGAGCAGCCGCTCGACGAGCGCGCCTTCTACGGCTTCTTCTCGCCCAAGTTCGGCCGCAAGACCAGCCTGAGCGCGGCGCAGGTGCGCGCCTTCGTGGCCGAGGCCGCGCCGCGCGCCGACGTGGTGCTGTTCTCGCCGCAGCCCGACATGGGCGCGTTCTTCCTCAACGTGTTCGAGCAGAACGAGACCTTCGACCCCGGCTTCATCGACGCGTGCACGCAGTGGCTCGAAGCCGCCGGCCGCCCGGTGCCGCTGCGCCAGCTGGTGATGGACTCGCGCCAGGTCGTGTTCTCCAACTACTTCGTGGCCCGCCCCGCGTTCTGGCGCGAGTGGCTGGCGCTCAACGAGACGCTGTTCGCGCTGTGCGAGGGGCCGGACAGCCCGCTGCGCGGCGCGCTGTGCCAGCCCACGAGCTACCTCGGGGCGCACCGCAAGGTGTTCATCCAGGAGCGCTCGGCCTCGCTGCTGCTGGCCATCCAGCCGCACTGGCGCAGCGTGGCGCACGACCCCTTCGGCTTCGGCTGGTCGATGACGCGCATGCGCGAGCACCCGGTCGATGCCTTCATCAGCGACGCGCTCAAGCTCGCGTGGCGCGAGCAGCGCTTTCCGGAGTACCTGAGCGCCTTCGCCGAGGTGCGCCAGCGCTTCGCCGGCGGCTGAGGCGAGCGGCCTTTCGCCTGCCGCACCCCGCTCCAGCGCCGCGAATTGGCGCGGGAATGGCCCGCGACTCCGGCCATCGCCCCGGGGCGCTCTGCGGTGTACTTCCGGCCGTAGTCACGGAATCGCTGTCATGTCCTCTGCCACCGTCACGCTTGCCAACCTGCGCCAGTTCACCGCCCGGCGCGGGCAGGCGCTGCTCGATGCCGCCCTGGAGCAGGGCCTCGTGCTGGAGCATGGCTGCCGCACCGGCCGCTGCGGCGGCTGCAAGGCCCAGGTGCGCTCGGGCGATACCGCGGCGCTGCGCGAGGAGGTGTCGCTGCCGCCGGCACAGGCCGCGCAGGGCTGGATACTGACCTGCGCGCGCGAGGCGGTCACGGACGTGGCGCTGGACATCGAGGACCTCGGGGCGCTGGCCGGCATCGAGGTCAAGACCGTGCCCTGCCGCATCGACGCCCTGCAGCCGCTGGCGCCCGACGTGATGCGGATCGAGCTGCGGCTGCCGCCCAACGCGGCCTTTCGCTTCCTGCCCGGGCAGTACATCGACGTCAGCGGCCCCGGCGGGCTGCGGCGCAGCTACTCCATCGCCAGCGACAGCGCCCAGCCCGGCCGGCTCACGCTGCACGTGCGCGCCGTGCCCGGCGGCGCGATGAGCCGCTACTGGTTCCACGAGGCCAAGCCCAACGACCTGCTGCGCCTGCGCGGCCCGCTGGGCAGCTTCTTCGTGCGCGAGTGCGCCGGGCAGGACCTGGTGTTCCTGGCCACCGGCACGGGCATCGCGCCGGTGCTGTCCATGCTCGCCGGCGTGCGCCGCCTCGACGCGGCGCAGCGCCCGCGCAGCCTCGCGCTGTACTGGGGCGGACGCCTGGCGCAGGACCTGTACCTGGACATCGCCGCGCTGGCGCCCGAAGTGCGCTTCGTGCCCGTGCTCTCGCGCCAGGAGCGCTGGGACGGCGCGCGCGGCCACGTGCAGGACGTGTTCCTGGCTGCCGGCCCCGACCTGGCGCGCAGCGCCGTCTATGCCTGCGGCTCGGCGGCCATGACGGCCGCGGCGCGCGACACGCTCCTGGCCGCCGGACTGGCGCCGGGGCGCTTCCACGCTGACGCCTTCGTCAGCAGCTCCCTTTGACTTGAAGGAACCTTCCGTGAAGGCAGTGATTCTTGCGGGCGGCCTCGGCACGCGGCTGAGCGAGGAAACCTCGGTGCGGCCCAAGCCGATGGTGGAGATCGGCGGCCACCCGATCCTCTGGCACATCATGAAGATGTACGCCAGTCACGGCGTCAACGACTTCGTGATCTGCTGCGGCTACAAGGGCTACGTCATCAAGGAGTTCTTCGCCAACTACTGCCTGCACACCTCGGACGTGACCTTCCACCTCGGCGAGAACCGGGTGGACGTGCACCACCGCCGCAGCGAGCCCTGGCGCGTGACGCTGGTGGACACCGGCGACGAGTCCATGACCGGCGGGCGGCTGCGCCGCGTGGCCCGTTACGTGCGCGACGAGGAGGCCTTCTTCTTCACCTACGGCGACGGCGTCAGCGACGTGGACATCGGCGCCACGCTCGACTTCCACCGCAGCCACGGCAAGCTCGCCACCGTCACCGCCACGCACCCGCCCGGGCGCTTCGGCGCGCTGGAGCTGCACGACAGCCAGGTGCGGCGCTTCGTGGAGAAGCCCCGCGGCGACGGCGGCCTCATCAACGCGGGCTTCTTCGTGCTCAGCCCCAAGGTGCTGTCCTACATCGACGGCGACGCCAGCATCTGGGAGCAGGCGCCGCTGATGAACCTGGCCGCCGACGGCCAGCTCATGGCCTACGAGCACCACGGCTTCTGGCAGCCCATGGACACGCTGCGCGACAAGCAGCACCTGGAGCAGCTGTGGGCCGAGGGCAAGGCGCCCTGGAAGCGCTGGGACTGAGGCCATGGACAGCGGTTTCTGGCGCCACCGGCGCGTCTTCGTCACGGGCCACACCGGCTTCAAGGGCAGCTGGCTCACGCTGTGGCTGCGCGCCCTGGGCGCGGAGGTCGCGGGCTACGCCCTGGCGCCGCCCACCGAGCCCGCGCTGTTCGACATCGCGCGCGCGGGGCAGGGCATCACGCACCACCTGGGCGACGTGCGCGACCCCGCGCGGCTGCAGGCGGCGCTCGTGGACTTCGCGCCGGAGGTGGTGATCCACATGGCGGCGCAGCCGCTGGTGCGCGCCTCCTACACCGACCCGGTGGGCACCTACGCCACCAACGTCATGGGCACGGTGCACCTGCTGGAGGCCGTGCGCCGCGCCGGCAGCGTGCGCGCCGTGGTCAACGTCACCACCGACAAGTGCTACGAGAACCGCGAGTGGCTGTGGGGCTACCGCGAGGACGAGGCCATGGGCGGGCATGACCCGTACAGCAGCTCCAAGGGCTGCGCCGAGCTCGTCACCGCCGCCTGGCGCCGCTCCTTCCTGCACCAGGGCGTGGCCGTGGCCAGCGCGCGCGCGGGCAACGTCATCGGCGGCGGCGACTGGGCCGCCGAGCGCCTGGTGCCCGACGTGCTCAAGGCCTTCGCGCAGGGCGAGCCGGTGGTGCTGCGCAACCCGCTGGCCGTGCGCCCCTGGCAGCATGTGCTGGAGCCGCTGTGCGGCTACCTGACGCTGGCGCAGCGGCTGCACGAGCAGGGCCAGGCCTTTGCCGAGGGCTGGAACTTCGGCCCCGCCGACGACGACGCCCGGCCCGTGGGCCAGGTGGTGCAGGGGCTGGCGGCGCTGTGGGGCGAGGGCGCGCACTGGCGCCAGGACCCGGCGGCGCAGCCGCACGAGGCGCAGCTGCTCAAGCTCGACTGCTCCAAGGCGCGCCAGCGCCTGCGCTGGCAGCCGCGCTGGGGCCTGGACGAGACGCTGCGCCGCATCGTGGCGTGGCACCGCGCCTGGCTGGGCGGCGCCGACATGCGCGAGCACTGCCTGCAGGAAATCAACGACTACATGCATCAAGGACAGCGATGACCACCACCCCCGAGAGCCTGCGCGCCGAGATCGGCCGCCTCGTGCAGCAGTACGCCGAGCTGGCGCTCGCGCCCAAGCCCTTCGAGGCGGGGCGCTCCACCGTGCCCGTGTCGGGCAAGGTCATCGGGGCGCCGGAGCTGCAGATGATGGTGGAGGCCTCGCTCGACGGCTGGCTCACCACCGGGCGCTTCAACGAGGCCTTCGAGCAGCGCCTGGCGCGCTACCTGGGCGTGCAGCACCTCATCACGGTCAACTCCGGCTCCTCGGCCAACCTGGTGGCCTTCAGCACGCTGACCTCGCCGCGCCTGGGCGAGCGCGCCATCAAGCCCGGCGACGAGGTCATCGGCGTGGCCGCGGGCTTCCCCACCACCGTCAACCCCATCCTGCAGTTCGGCGCCGTGCCGGTGTTCGTGGACGTGGAGCTGGGTACCTACAACATCGACGCCGCCAAGGTCGAGGCCGCCATCGGGCCGCGCACGCGCGCCATCATGCTGGCGCACACGCTGGGCAACCCCTTCAACCTCGAAGTGATCACGGCGCTGTGCCGCAAGCACAACCTGTGGCTGATCGAGGACTGCTGCGACGCCCTGGGCTCCACCTACGACGGCCGCCTGGTGGGCACCTTCGGCGACATCGGCACGCTGAGCTTCTACCCCGCGCACCACATCACCATGGGCGAGGGCGGGGCGGTGTTCACCAACAACGCCGAGCTCAAGCTCATCGCCGAGTCCTTCCGCGACTGGGGCCGCGACTGCTACTGCCCGCCGGGCAAGGACAACACCTGCGGCAAGCGCTTCTGCCAGCAGTTCGGCACGCTGCCCCAGGGCTACGACCACAAGTACACCTACTCGCACCTGGGCTACAACCTCAAGATCACCGACATGCAGGCCGCCTGCGCGCTGGCGCAGCTCGACCGGCTCGACGGCTTCGTGGCGGCGCGCCGGCGCAACTTCGCGCTGCTCAAGGAGCGGCTGCGCAGCTGCGAGGAGTTCCTGCTGCTGCCGCAGGCCACGCCTGGCAGCGACCCGTCGTGGTTCGGCTTCCCCATCACGCTGCGGCCCGGCGCCAACGCCAGCCGCAACGAGCTGGTGCAGTACCTGGAGCAGGCGCGCATCGGCACCCGGCTGCTGTTCGCCGGCAACCTCACGCGCCAGCCCTACATGATCGGGCGCCACTACCGCGTCAGCGGCGAGCTCACCAACACCGACGTGGTCATGAACGACACGCTGTGGCTGGGCGTCTACCCCGGGCTGACCGAGGCGATGCTGGAGCACATGGTCAGCACGGTGGAAACCTTCTTCGGCCTGAACTTCTGATGCTGCAGGCCACCGAACTGCTGCCCGGCGCCTTCCACGTGCCGCTGGCGCGGCTGGCCGACGCGCGCGGCGCCTTCGTCAAGACGCACGCGGTCGGCGCGCTGGCGCGGCTGGGCCTCCACTTCGAGCTGCGCGAGGAGTTCTACTCGCTGTCGCGGCGCGACGTGATCCGTGGCATGCACTTGCAGTTGCCGCCGCACGACCACGACAAGATCGTCTACTGCCCGCAGGGCCGCGCGCTGGACGTGCTGCTGGACCTGCGCCGCGGCAAAGGTTACGGGCGCAGCCGCGGCGTGCTGCTGGACGCGCGCGAGCCCGCGCTGGTGTTCATCCCGCGCGGCGTGGCGCACGGCTTCAAGGCGCTGGAGGACGACACGCTCATGGTCTACAAGGTCTCCAGCGAGCACGCGCCCACGCATGACGCGGGCGTGCGCTGGGACAGCTTCGGCTTCGACTGGGACTGCGCCGCACCGCTGACCTCCGAGCGTGACCGCCGCCACCCGGCGCTCGCGGAGTTCGACAGCCCGTTCTGATTCCAGCTTCACTTCAGTGGCGAAATGCCCCGTTCGCACTGATATGCATCCCACTTGGTTTTCGAACGCTGAAAGCCCGTTCGTGCTGAGGTATCGAAGTACGAGCGGGCGCTGCGGCCTGCCGCGCAGCTGGGGCCGTTCACCCTTCGATACCTCAGGGCGAACGGGACACTTGACTGGCAAAGAAGAAGCGGAATGGAGCCTGTCCCTCCCATGAAAATCTTCCTCACCGGCGGCACCGGTTTCGTCGGCAGCCATTTCCTGCGCCAGGCGCTGGCCGCGGGCCACGAGGTGGTGGCGCTGCGGCGCCCGGGCAGCCGCACGCGGCTGGAGCTGCCACGGCAGCCGCACTGGGTCGAGGGCGAGCTCGACGCCGACCACGCCGCGGCGCTGCAGGGCTGCGAGGTGCTGGTGCACCTGGCCTCGCACACGCCCAACCCGCCCTACGACACGCTGGAGCGCTGCCTGTACTGGAACGTCTGGGCCTCGGTGCGGCTGGCCGAGCAGGCCCGCGCCGCCGGCGTGAGCCGCTTCCTCATCGCCGGCTCCTGCTTCGAGTACGGCCGCTCGGCGGCACGCTACGAGGCCATCCCCACCGACGCGCCGCTGGAGCCCGAGCTGTCCTACCCGGTGTCCAAGGCCGCCGCGGCGGTGGCCTTCCTGGCGCTGGGGCGCCAGAGCGGGGTGCGGCTGGAGCTGGCGCGCATCTTCCAGGTCTACGGCGAGGGCGAGCAGGCCACGCGGCTGTGGCCCGCGCTGCGCCGCGCCGCGCTGGCGGGCGAGGACTTCCCGATGAGCGCGGGCGAGCAGTGGCGCGACTTCGTGGCGGTGGAGGACGTGGCGGCGCATTTCGTGCGCGCGCTGCCCTGCGAGCACCTGCGGCCCGGCGAGCCCCGCGTCACGCACGTGGCCAGCGGCCGGCCGCAGCGGCTCATCGACTTCGCCCAACACTGGTGGCGCCACTGGGGCGCCACGGGGCGGCTGCTGCCCGGGGCCTTGCCCTACCGCCCGGGCGAGCTCATGCGGCTGCTGCCCCAGGCCACCGATTGATCCCGCCGACTGACCTCATTCCCTCCCATCCATGAACCACGACGATTCCCTGGTGTCGGTGCTGATGCCGGCCTACAAGCCCGAGCACTTCAAGGAGGCGCTGCTGTCGGTGGTGAACCAGACGCACGCCAACCTGGAGATCCTGGTCGGCGACAACAACGGCGACGGCAGCATCCGCGCCGTCGTGGACGAGGTGGCCGACCCGCGCGTGGTGTACGTGCCCACGCACGCCGTCACCGGCGGCAGCCCGCGCATCAACCACATGGTGCTGTGGTGGCGCGCCCGCGGCCGCCATGCGCGCTACGTCTATGACGACGACGTGATCTTCCCGCGCTCCACCGAGGTGCTGCTGGGGCTGCAGCGGCAGCTGCCGGGCTGCGCCTTCACCTGGCACCAGCGCGTGATCATCGACGAGCACGGCGTGGTGCGCGGGCGCCACGGCGCGCTGCCCGACGGCGGCGGCCCCACGGTGATGGACCGCCCGATGCTGCTGCGCAACCTGGCGCAGCACTTCAACTTCATCGGCGAACCCTGCTTCGTGATGTTCGACCGCGAGGTGGTGCGCCACTTCGACTTCGCGCGCCATGCCGGCACCGACCTGGTGTTCCTGTGGGACGTGGCGGTGTACCTGGAGGCCGGGCGCTACGGGCTGTGCGCGGGCAGCCCCGAGTTCCTGGGCGGCTTCCGCCAGCACGGCGGGCAGTTCTCGTCGGCGCAGAGCCCCAACTTCGTCTACGGCTGCATCGAGTGGGAGCTGGTGTTCCGGCAGGAATGCGTGGAGGGCCACCTCGCGCCCGACGACGCCGCCGCGGCGCTGTTGCGCGTGGCGCGGCTGTACGAGGGCTACAAGGCCAGCGTACCGGTGCTGGCCGAGTTCCAGCAGCGGCTGCTGGCCGACATCGTCACCAAGCGCATCGCCGAGACCACGCCGCGCTTCATGGCGGACTACCGGGCGCTGCGCGACAGGCGCCGGGGCTGAGTCCGGGCGGGCGCCGGAAGGGCTCGGGGCTGCCGCGCCCGCTTCGAACCCGCTGATTGGTCAGCAGTTCTGAACAATGTCCCACTCACTGGGAGCATTGTTCAGCTCTCCTGGAAAATCCCGCGCCACCGCTTTGCCGGAGGGCCCGGCATCCGCGCGCCGGCTCGGCTCACTGCTGCAGCCCCGCCGCCACGCCCGCGCCCAGCGACCACAGCAGCGCCGTGGCCTGCTGCGCGTCGAGCAGCGCGTTGACGCGGGTCACCAGCAGGTTGTGGTATTCGCTCTCGCTGGAGATGACGTCGAACAGCGAGCGCCGCCCCAGCTGCTGCCACTGCAGCAGCGTGGCCTGGCGCACGCGCTGGCTGCCGCGCAGCACCTCCACGCTGGCCTGCGCACGCTCGAACGCGGCGCGCGCCTGCTCGTGGGTCTCGGCCACGCGCTGCAGCCGCGCGCTCAGCGCCTCGTCGCGCTGCAGCAGCGTGGCCTCGGCGCGCTGGCGCGCCGCGCGCTGCGCGGGCTCGGCCGTGAGGTCCAGCAGCGGCACGCTCAGGTTCACGCCGGCGCTCCACACCGTGGAGGGGGTGCCCACGCCGGCCGAGCGCGAGCCGCTCACGCTCCAGGACAGCTGCGGGCGGTTCTGCGCGGCCGTGGCGCGGGCCAGGTGCTGCTGCGCCTGCGCCTGCGCGCTGAGCTGCGCGATGGCGTTGGCGTGCGCGGCTTGGTCCAGCGTGGCCTCCAGCGCGGGCGGCCCGGGCAGCAGCGCCTCCAGCGGCGCCGGCGGCGGCAGCGTCTCGCCGACGAAGCGGCGCAGCCGCGACTCGACCTGGCGCTGCTGCGACTGCGCCTGGGCCAGCGACAGCTGCACCTGGCGCAGCGTGTTGCTGGTCTGCAGCAGCTCGCTGGCGCGGCCGCGGTCGGCCGCCACGATGCGCTCGAGCGCGCCCATCAGGCAGCTCATGCGCGCCTCGTAGCGGGCGTAGACCTCGACCTGGCGGCGGTAGCGCTGGCGCTCCAGCGCCAGCGACACGGTCTGCAGCGCCACCTGCTCGCGCGCGTCGAGCTCGCCCTGGCGCGCGGCTTCGAGCAGCCGCTCGCGCCAGTCCGCCTGCGCCGCGCTGCGCCCGGCATCGAACAGCGGCGCGCTCAGGCTCAGGCTGGCCTGGCCCTGCACGCCGTCCTGGCGCAGCAGGCCCTGGTGCTGGTTGAGGGCGTTGAGCCCGCCGCCCAGGCGCACCTGGGGCAGCGGCTGGGCGCGCGCCTCCTCCAGGTCGCTCTGCGCGGCCTCGGCCAGCAGCCGCGCCGCGCCCACGCTCTGGCTGCGCGCCTGCGCCTGCTGCAGCAGCGCCTGCAGCGCCTGGCGCGCCGCGGCGCTGGCCTGCGGGTCGGGCGTGGCGGCGAAGGCGTCGGGCTCCTCGTCGGCGCAGGGGCCGGCGGCACCGCGCGGGAGGGGGTCGGCGGCGGCCTGGGCCGCCCCGGTGGCGGCGCCGGCCGGCCAGGCCAGCAGCGCGGCCAGCAGCAGGGTGGCGCCGTGGCGCAGCGCGCCCGGGGCGCGCCGGTACTTCGGGGACTTCACGCTCAGCGCTCCCGGAAGGCGTCGTGCGCGCGCAGCATCGGCTGCATCAGGAAGCTCAGCACCGAGCGCTCGCCGATGCGGAAGTCCACCGTGCCGGTCATGCCCGGGATCACCGGCAGCGGCTCGCCCTTCTTGTCGTGCAGCTCGGCGGCGTCGGTGCGCACCAGCACGCGGTAGTAGGTGGGATCGGCGCCGCCCATGCCGGCCCGGTCGGGATCGCCCAGCGCGTCCGGGCTGATGTGCTCGATGCGCCCCTTGAGCGTGCCGTACTGCGACGCGTCGTAGGCGAACACGCGCAGCTCCGCGGGCATGCCCATGGTCAGGAAGCCGATGTCGCTGGGCCGCACCCGCGCCTCCACCAGCAGCCGCGAGCTCGCGGGCACGATCTCCATCACCGGCGCGCCCGGCGAGACCACGCCGCCCAGCGTGACGGTGCGGATGTTCTTGACCAGCCCGTCCACCGGCGAGCTCAGCACCGTGCGGCGCAGCACGTCGGCGCGGCCTTCCTGCGCCTCGGTGAGCTGCGCCAGCTCCGAGCGCAGGCGCAGCAGGTCGGTGGCGGCGTCCTGGCGGAAGCGGTTGATGCGCTCCTGCGCCTGCATCTGCTGCTCGTTGACCTGGCGCTGCAGCCGCATCACCTCCACCTCCGACAGCAGCCCCTGCGCCGACATGTCCTGCGCCAGGCGCAGCTCGCGCTGCAGCAGCTCGGTGCTGCGGTGGATCGAGGCCACCGCCTCGTCCAGCGCGCGGCGCCGCACCTGGAAGGCCTCGGTTTCCAGGCGCACCAGCGCGGGCTCCCGCGCCACGGCCGGGGGGAACTGCGGGCTGCGCCCCGAGGCCTCGGCCTCGACGCGGGCGAGCGTGGCCTGCAGCGCCAGGCGCTTGGCCTCGCCCTCGTTCTGCTGGGCCTGGAAGCGCGTGGGGTCCAGGCGCACCAGCGGCTGGCCGGCGCGCACGCGCTCGCCCTCGCGCACCAGCAGCTGCGCCAGCAGCCCGCCCTCCAGGCTGGCCACGACCTGCTCGCGGCCGTCGGGCACCACGCGGGCGTCGGCGCGGGAGCTGCGGTCCACCTTGGCCAGCGCGGCCCAGGCCACGAACGCGGTCACCAGCGCCGTGATCAGCCACAGCGTCCAGCGGCTGCGCGGCAGGTCGTCCAGGTGCTGCGCGGCGCGCAGCTCCGACAGGTATTGCGCCTCGGCGGTGCCGAGCGTTTCTCGTGAAGCCATGGCAGGCGGGGAATCAAGCCCGGGCGGCCAGTGCCGCCGCGGGTAAGGCTGAAGGGGGCACGGCCGCCGCGGCGGCCGGTGCGGGGGTGGCCGCGGCGGCGCCCGGATGGGCCGGCGCGCTCTTCTGCCCCGCCAGCGCCGCCAGCACCAGCGGCTTGGGGCCGTCGAGCAGCACCTGCCCGGCATCGACCACCACCACGCGCTGCGCCAGCTCCAGCACCGCGGGACGGTGCGTGACCATCACCAGCGTGCGATCGCCCGCGGCGGCGGCGAGCTGGCGCACGAACACCTGCTCGGACTGCGCGTCCATGGAGCTGGTGGGCTCGTCCATGAGCAGGATGCGCGGGCGCGTGACCAGGCAGCGCGCCAGCGCCACCAGCTGGCGCTGGCCGCCCGACAGCAGCACGCCCAGCTCGCCCACCTCCAGCTCCCAGCCCTGCGGGTGCGCGGCCACCACGCGGTCCAGCCCGGTGAGCTGCGCCACCTCGGTCAGCGCCGCGGCGTCGATGCCGGGGCGGCCCATGGTCACGTTGTCGCGCAGCGTGCCCTTGAACAGCCGCGGCTCCTGCGACACGAAGCCCACCTGGGTGCGGAAGTCGGCGCGGTCGAGCTGGCGCAGGTCGATGCCGTCCACCTCCACGCGGCCCTGCGTGGGCTCGTACAGCCCGGCCAGGATGCGCAGCACGGTGGACTTGCCGCTGCCGATGCGCCCCAGGATGGCCACGCGCTCGCCCGGCTCGAAGCGCAGGTTCACGCCCTTGAGCACCACCGGCGGCGGCGCCGCGCTGGTGGGCGGGTAGGCGAACTGCACGTCGCGCAGCGCGATGCGGCCGCTGAGCCGCGTCGGCGGCAGCGCCGGCGCGCCCGCGACCCGCTCGGTGGGCAGGCCCATGAGGTTGTCCAGCGCGCGCAGCGCGGCGCGCGCGCCCTGGTAGCGCGTGGCCAGGCCCACCACGCTGGCCAGCGGCGCGATGGCGCGGCTGGCGAACATCACCGCGCCGATGAGCCCGCCGCTGCTGAGCTGGTTGTCGGCGATCAGGTACACGCCCCACACCAGCATCACCAGCGTCACGAGCTGCTGCGAGGAGCTGGCGAGGTTGTTGCTCCAGCTGGCCATGCGCCGCGAGCGCAGCGAGGCCTCGGCCGCGGCGGCCGTGGCCACCTCGAAGCGGCCCACGAAGCGGCCTTCCGCGCCGGTGGCCTTGACGTCCTCCAGCCCCTCCAGCGACTCCACCAGCAGCGCCTGCTGGTCGGCCATGAACTGCATGTTGGCGCGCATGGCGCGGCGCAGCGAGTTCTGCATCAGCAGCGTGGCGCCCAGCACCAGCGGGATGGCCGCCACCATCACCCAGCCCAGCGGGCCGGCGACCACGAAGATCGCCGCCACGAACAGCAGCACGAAGGGCAGGTCCGTGAGCACCGACAGCGTCGCGGAGGTGGTGAAGTCGCGCACCAGCTCGACCTGCGCCATCTGGTGCGCGCAGGCCCCGGCCGAGGCCGGGCGGTGCTCCATGCGCACCTCCAGCGTCTGGCGGTACAGCGCCATGCCCATGAGCAGGTCGGCCTTCTTGCCCGCGACGTCGATGAGGTAGGCGCGCAGCTGGCGCGCGGCCGTGTCGAACAGCAGCGCCGCCAGCGCCACGGCGGCCAGCGCCCACAGCGTGGCGAAGGCCTGGTGCGGGATCACCTTGTCGTAGGTCACCGAGGTGACGGTGCCGATCACCAGCGTCAGCACGTTGCTCAGCAGCGCCGCCAGCATCGCCGTGCGGTAGTGCGGGGCGAAGCGCCGCAGGGTGCTCCACAGCCAGTGCGGGGCGTCCACGCGGTCGGCCTCGCTGGTGGGCGTGGCCTGCGGCGTGGCCACCAGCACGAAGCCGGTGTGCCGCGGCGCGAGCTCGGCCTCGGCCTGCACCGACACCGCGCCGCTGAGCGGGTCCGCCACCTCGTAGCGCGCGCCCTCCAGGCGGCGCAGCACCACGCAGGCCTGGCGCTCGTGCAGCAGCAGCACCGCGGGCATCAGCAGCTCGCTGAGCTGCGCCAGCGGCCGCTCGACGACGCCGGCCTTGAAGCTCGCGGCCTGCAGCACGCGCAGCGCCTGCGCCGGCGTGAGCAGGCCCGCATCGACGGCCTGGCCGGCCAGCAGCGAGGCCGCGCTGTGCTCGCGGCCGTGATGGCGCGTGAGCCACAGCAGCGCGGCCAGCAGCGCGTCGGGCGCCGTGGCGGGCTCGGGCGCCGCGGCGGCGGCAGCGGGGGGCGGGGCGGGAATGCTCATGGAACCTTCTTGTGACTGCTTGCGGCCGGCCGGGCCCATGCCGCATGGCGCGCGCCCCGGCCCTGGCGGCTCGGGACGAACGGCCCGCGGCATCGGCCGGCAAGGAATCGGGAGAGCGCCCCCCGGCTCAGCCGCGGCGGTGCTGCAGCGCCAGGCGCTCCAGCTCGGCCTCGTAGCCGCGCACGAAGCGCGGGGTGTCGAACAGCACCGACTGGCGGCCTTCCTCGCGCAGGTAGCGCCGGTAGGAGGCCACGCGCGCGGGCGTGCGGCCCAGGTGGATGGCCATGCGCTCGTACTCGGCCAGCGAGGTCGTGATCAGGTCGGGCAGGCCTACGTGCGTGAGCAGGCTGCCGGCCATGCGCGAGATGTAGGTGCGCCCCGACAGCGTCAGCAGCGGCAGCCCCATCCACAGCACGTCGCTGGCGGTGGTGCCGCCGTTGTAGGGGAAGGTGTCGAGGAACAGGTCGGCCATCTGGAAACGCGCCAGGTAGTCCGGCGGCGCCACGCGCGGCGCGAAGATCAGCCGCTCGCGCGCCACGCCCGCGTCCTCGGCGGCGCGGCACATGTTCTCCTGCGCCCACTCGTTGTCGGCCAGCAGCCACAGCACGCTGCCCGGCACCGCGTGCAGCACGCGCATCCAGCTGCGGAACACGTCCTCGGTGAACTTGAAGTTGTTGTTGAAGGCGCAGTAGACGAAGGCGTCCTCGGGCAGCCCGCACTGCGCGCGCGTGGGCGTGGGGCCGATCACGCGCTTGCGGTCGCTGACCTGGTAGCAGTCGGGCAGGTAGATGGGGCGCTCGCTGCTGTAGGGCAGCAGCTCCGGGGGCATGACGTAGCGGTCGGCGATGACCCAGTCCACGCCGGGGATGCCGCAGGTGCCGGGAAAGCCCAGGTAGCTCACTTGCACCGGCGCCGGGCGCTTGCCCAGGATGGCCGGGCGCGCGCCGTTGGTCAGGCCCTGCAGGTCCACCAGCACGTCGATGCCCTGCGACGTGATGAGCTGCGCCGCGAGGTCGTCGGTAAGGCCCCCGATGGACCAGACCTTGTCGAAGCCGGCCCTCAGCCGCGCGCGCAGCGGCGTGCCGTCCTCGCGGCTCCAGCAGAAGGCGTGCACCTCGAAGCGCTCGCGGTCGTGCAGCTCGTAGAGCTCGGCGGTGAGCAGCCCCACGGCGTGCATGTGCAGGTCGCCCGAGAGGTAGCCGATCTTGATGCGCCCGCTGCGCGGGCCGTAGGCCGGGTGCAGCGGCAGCAGCGGCGGCTTGGGCACGCGCTCCAGCGCGAAGCGCTGCGCCGCCACCATGTGCAGCGCCGGATCGTCGGTGGCGCTGAGCATGGCCAGCGCCGAGGTGCCGGCCAGCAGCTGGTAGTGCGTGACGGCGCCCACGGGCTCGTACACCGGCCACTTGCATTGCTTCTGGCGCAGGTGCACGTAATGCTGGATCGGGCCGGACTGCACGGGATTGAGCGACAGGCTCAGCTTGAGCCAGGCCTCGGCTTCCTCGAAGCGGCGCAGCTGCTCGCACAGCCGCGCGGAGTTGTTGACGGCATGGATGCGCAGCTCCAGCGCCGTCTCGTTGGGCGCGGGCTGCTGGGCGATGAGCGCCCACTGCGCCAGCGCCTCCTCGTGGCGGCCCTGGCGTTCGAGCTGGTGGCCCAGGTTCAGCAGCGCGTGCGTGAAGCCCGGCGAGAACTCCAGGGCGCGGCGGTAGGCGAGCTCGGCCTCCTTGGCGCGGCCCAGCGCGTCCAGCACCGTGCCCCAGTTGAAGCAGGCCACGTGGCGCATCGGCGAGGGCGTGTTCTCGATCCACTGCTCGTAGAGCCGGGCCGAGGCCTCGGACAGGCCCTGCTGCGTCAGCCGCCCGGCGCTGTCGAGCAGCTCCATGAACTCCATGCGGCCCGAGCGGGCATGCGCGAGCGCCTGGTCGAGCGCGGCGTTGGCTGGCGCGTTGGGTGACGCGGCGGGCAAGGTGCCGGACGGGGCGGCGGCCTGGTCGAGCGCGATCTTGGAAGCGGCGGCGGACGCCTTCAGCGCAGCCTTGGCAGGGTGGGCGGGCGTCTTCGAGGTGGTCTTGGAAGGCATGGCGTGGCCGGCGAGGTACTCCGGGCGCCATTGTCGGGAAGGGCCCGCGCGCCCGATCGGTGCATCAGGCGGGGGAAGTCGGGCTATCTCGGTGGACGGCCGGGCTGGCGGCGCGGCGGCCGGGCCGCCCCCAGCAACATGCCGCCGGGCGGCCGGTCACGGCCTGGCGCCGCGCGGGCCGGGGGCCGCTCTCAGTTGCCGGGCCAGCGCGTGATAGCGCCGGGCCTTGGCGGCGTCATTGGTGCCCTCGTACAGCACGGCCAGGTTGTGTGCGGCCGAGAAGCTGCCGCTGCCGCGCACGCCGTCGAGCTCAGGGCGCTCGCCGATCTCCAGGCAGCGCAGCCAAGCGGCTTCGGCCATGGGCAGCCATTGCTCCAGCGCCTGTTCCGGGTTGGCCACCGCGACGTCCAGGAACAGATTGCCCAGTGCGAAGAAATAGTCGGGGTAGCCCTGGCACTCGTCCATCAGCTCCCCGGACACGACGATGGCGCGCTCGAACTCCCCGGACTGCGCCAGGCAGTACACCAGACGGGCCGCGGCTTCACGGCGCCACTGCTTGTCCGGATGCGCCCGCTGCAGCGCCTTTTCGTACTGGTCACTGGCCTGCAGGAATTCCTTGGCCAGCTCGTGCTCCGTGCCCAGCTGGTAGGCCAGGTAGGCGTTATCGGGCTGGTGTTGGGTTTCCTGCAGCAGCATCTGCAGGTTGCGGCCGGCCTTTCTGGTGCGCTGCGCGGGCAGGTAGCCGTCGTGGCCGATGACCAGCGGCAGGCGCCGGCGGGGCAGCTCGGAAACGGGCTGCTCGTGGATGCGTCCCTCGTAGCGCACGCCCCGGGGCAGCAGGCGGGGAATCCACGCGCGTCCCTGCTCGTCCCGGCCGGCGATCTCCAGGTCGCTGCGGATGAGGGCCTGCCCCAGGAAAAGCGTGCGCAGCTCCGGGCCGCGCAGGCACTGCGCGCCGCCTTCGAGCCACTCGTCGGCGTCCAGCACCAGGTTCCAGTCGGCATCGGCCAGCTCCAGCGCCAGGTTGCGGGCCGCCGCGAAGTCGTCGTTCCAGGGCGCGTGGTGCACCTGGGCGCCGCAGGACCTGGCGATGGCGACCGTGTCGTCGGTGGAGCCGGTATCCAGCACCAGCATGCGGCGCACGACGGCCTTGGCACTCTGCAGGCAGCGCGCGATGCAGCGCGCCTCGTCGCGTGCGATGACCACGAGGGCCAGATCGGGTTGCGCGTGCGGCGTGGCACGCGCGGGCTTGTGCTTCTTGCTCATGTCCGGGAGGTTGTCGGCAGTCGGTGGAGCCCCCGGGCATGCAAGGGCCGGCCCGGCGCCCTGGCGGCCGTCAGCCGGCGTGCTGGCCCTGTACGCGCCACAGGTAGGCCTGCAGCGCCTGTGCCGTCGCCGCGGGCGGATCGACGAAGCGGCAGCCCAGGCGCAGGCCGGCACTGTCGGCGCTCATGCAGGTGACATGCAGCACTTCCAGCGTGAGCGCCAGCCGGGTGTGGCAGTCGAGCTCCAGCAGCGCCTGGGCAAACACCTCGCCCGGGTGCAGCGGGGGCTGGTCGTAGGGCAGCCGCAGCGCGCAGCCGCCCAGGCTCAGGTCCAGCACCTGCAGCACGCGCGCGGCGTCGGGATGGGCGGGATCGGGCAGGTACGCGGTGGGTGCGCCGGCGGGGCGCACGCGGCGGTTGCGGCGGCGGTTGATGCGCAGCACCTGGGTGGGCAGCGCCGCCTGCAGCGTGCAGCCCGCGGTGCCGTGCACCAGCAGCAGGTGGTCCAGCCCGAACTGCAGCTGCATGCCGTCCAGGAAGCCCGAGGCCAGCGCCTGCGGCGCGGCCAGCAAGGGCTGCAGCTGCGCCACGGCGGCATCGGCGGCAAAGCCGATGCGCCGGCGCTCGGCGTCGCAACCCAGCAGCCGCGTGGTCGTCAGGCCGCCCTCGGGCGAGCTCAGGTGCAGCGGGACGGCCTCGTCGATGAGGCGGCGCAGCAGCGCGGCGATGTCCGGCGCCGTGTCTACGTGCAGCACCTCGGCGGCTTCGGGTGGCGGGGCGGGGGAGACGGAGGTGTCCATCGGGGCACCGGGGGCGTTCGGGGAGAAGGAGGTGGCGCTCAATGCACGGTGCGTGGGCGGCCGCCCAGCAGGCCGTCCAGCCGCTCGCGCCAGGGCTCGGCCAGGCTGCGGATCTGAGCGTCGTTGAGCAGGATGCGCTGCAGGATGCGGGCCTTGGTGCGGGCCTGGTCGGGGGGCAGCGGGCGGGCGCGCGCGGCGTCCCTGAGCTGCGAGATCAACCGTCCGCAGGCGCCTTCGAGCTGCACCACCTGGTCCCAGTCGCCGCGTCGCGCCGCGGCCAGCATGTCAGCGCTGGCCTGCTCGATGGCTTCGTAGTAGCTCAGCAGCGGGGTGTCCATGGTCGTCGGTGCGCCCGGGGCGATGCGGGGGAGGGCGGACGGTGAGGTGGCGGCGTTCAGCGCGCGCCTTCGGCTTGCGGGGCGATGGCGGCCCAGGCCTCGCGCAGCGGCTCGATCAGGCGCTTGCATTCGTCGAGCGGCGCGGGGTCGCTGCGCAGGTTAGCCTGCGTCAGGCGCATGGTGACGTAGCCGTAGAGGTCGTTGAGGTTGGCGGCGAGCTCGCCGCCTTGCTGCAGGTCCAGCGCGCTGCGCAGTCCTTCCTCGACGATGCGCACGGCACGGTTGAGCGCCTGGCACTTGGCCGCCACGTCGTCTTGCGCCAGGGCGCCCTGCGCCTGCGCCACGGCGTCGATCAGGCCGTCGAACAGCATCGCCACCAGCTTGTGCGGCGAAGCGGCGCTCACGCCGGTCTGCACGCCCACCTGGTGGTAGGCGCTGGCGGCACGGCGCGGCGCGAAAGGAGAGGCTCCGGTGTACATGGTGCTTGCCGAGGTCTTGCTGATGTCAATGACTTATCGGCGCGGCGGGCGCTGGGCTTGAGCCGCGCAAGCCCGCGAAAAAGCGCCCTTTCGGGCGCTTCTCCGGGCTTTGCCTCGCGGCGCCGGCATGCTTAGCCGGTGGACTTGTTCCACTGGGCGACCTGCTGCGACACGTAGGACGACAGCGCATTGATCGAGCCCATCTTGGCGTCCAGCGCCTGGTACTGCTTTTCCAGCCGGGTCTGCCAGCGCACCACGCGCTCCTCCAGCCGCTCCTGCTCGGTCTGGTTGCGCTTGAGCTTGCCTTGCAGGCTGTCGGTGCGCGAGGTCAGGAAGCCGTCGGTGCCCGTGACCGTGTCGCCGAGCTGCCTGAAGCGCACGCCGAAGCCGTTGTTGCTGACCGTCACCGCGTCGGAGCTGGTGAAGAGCTTGCCCAGCTCCGTGGGCTGCTTCAGCGCCTCGGCGAGCCTGGTGCTGTTGGCCTTGAGCGTGCCGTCCTTCTGCATCTCCAGGCCCACGCTGCTGAGGGTCTTGAAGGCCGTGGACAGGCCGCTGCTGCTCTGCGCCAGGCTGCGCAGCTCGGAGCGCAGCCGCATGGCGGCGCTGTCGCCCTGCAGGTTGCCCGCCTTCTTGGTGCCCGCGTCGTACTTGGTCTGCTCGGCCAGATAGTTGTTGAGCGCGTTGTAGGCCGCCACGAAGTCGTCGATGGCCTTCTTCTGCGCCGTCTCGTCGTTGCTCAGCGTGACCTTCGCGGTGCCTTCCTTGACCAGGATCAGCGACAGCCCATCCATGGCATTGCTGACCTGGTTGCTGCCGGACTCCGCCGGCACGCCGTTGATGGTGAACTGCGCGTTCTGCGCCGCCTGGGCCTGCGTCATGCCCCCGACCAGGCCGGGCTGGTAGTTGAAATCGGCGAAGTCGCCCGTGACCATGATCCGGCTGCCCAGGCCGGTGCTTTGGGAGGTCAGCGCCAGGCGTGCCGCGCCCGTGGCGTCGCGCACCACCGAGGCCGTGACGCCGATGCCCGCGGCGTTGATGCGGTCGCGCACCTGCTCCACGGTGGTGCCGGGATCGGTGAAAGTGAGGTCCAGCGCGCTCGTGCCGTCCTTGAGCACGGGCGGCGGGCCGTACTCCTGCACGATCTGGATGGTCATCGTGCCCGCGCCCACGGCGGACGAGAGGGCGCGCGAGTACAGCGTCTGCGCGCGCGCGATGCTCGACACCGCCACCGTGTACTCGCCCGCGGCGGCGCTGCCGGTGGTGGCGGCGCTGACGGTGGTAGTGTCGGAGGAGGTGGCGCTGGTCTGCTTCCACAGGCTGGAGCTGCCCAGCGCCGCGGCGGTGTCGCGCAGCGTGGACACCAGGCTCTGCACCTTGCCGTAGGCCGAGATCTGGGTCTGGATCTTGGTCGCGGCGGTCTGCAGGGTTGCGATCGGCTTGCGCTCGAGCGTCACGAGCTGCGACATGATGCTGCTGACGTCGAGCCCGCTGCCGATGCCGGTGGAGGAGATGGCCATGGAGGGAATCCTTCTCGGGTGAGCATCTGGGGGTGTCCCTGTACATCGGCAGGGACCCGAAGAACTTGAGGCCGGCCACGCGCCGTGCCGGCAGCCGGCGCCGGTGCGGCCCCGTGCGCGCGGTCAGGAATTGTTCGCCGGCCGGCACGGCAGCGATGCCCGGACAAGCCGGGCCAATGCAGCCCAGTTCGCCGCGTTGCGGCCACAACCTCAATGCGGCAGCCAAGCAAAAAGGCCCGCGTGCCGGGGCATGCGGGCCTTTTGCAGTGAGGGCGGCCGCGAGGCCGCCCGGCTGTGCTTAGCGCAGCAGCTGCATGACGTTCTGGGCCGACTGGTTGGCCTGCGCCAGCATGGCCGTGCCGGCCTGCTGCAGCACCTGGGCGCGCGACAGGTTCGACGTCTCAGTGGCGAAGTCGGCGTCCATGATGCGGCCGCGGGCGGCAGTGGTGTTCTCCACGTTGGCCTGCAGGCTGGCGATCACGTTGTCGAAAACGTTCTGCTGGGCGCCGAGGTTGGCGCGGTTGAGCGCCAGGTCCTTCAGGGCGGTGTCGATGGTGCCCAGTGCGGCCTGAGCGTCGGCTTGGCTGGTGATGGCGCCCGTGACGGCGCTGAGGTCCACCGTGGCGACAGTCACATCGATTTGATCGTCGGCGACGTTGTCGGCGCCCACCTGGAACTTGATGGCGGTGCCGGAGAACACCTTCTCGCCGTTGAAGCGGGTGGAGTTCACCGCGCGGTTGGCTTCCGTGAGAAGTGCCTGGTACTCGACGTTGATGTTGTCCCAGTCGGCGGTGGTGTTGGTGCCGTTGGCGCCCTGCACCGCCAGCTCGCGCATGCGCTGCAGGCCGTCCGTGACCTTGCCCAGCGCGGCGTCGGCCGTCTGCGTCAGCGAGATGGCGTCGTTGGCGTTGCGGATGGCGACGGTCATGCCGCGCGCTTGCGCGTTCATGCGGTCGGCGATGCCCAGGCCGGCGGCGTCGTCCTTGGCGCCGTTGACGCGCAGGCCGCTGGACAGGCGGGCCATCGAGGTCTGCAGCGAGCCTTGGCTGGCGCTCAGGGCACGCTGGGAATTCAGGGAAGAGACGTTGGTGTTGATCGACAAGGCCATGATGGGGGCTCCAGGTCTGTATAGATGACTCCGGCAGACGCCGGCATTCGCTGGTCGGCCTGGCGGGCCGCTTCGCGCCGCGTCGGCGGTTGCCCGCCGACCGCGCCCGGCGGTAGTCATCCGTTTGCCGTTCGGGAGTCGTGTGTGATGCCTGTCCCGAGGCGGCGGCCGGCTGCTACTGTCGGACCACGAAGCGTTGTTGCGCTCCGTTGCTTGCTGTATCGGCGGCTGCTCCGGGGAACTTAAGGGCCTGTCAACGAGAAATTTGGCGGAATTTTTTCGCGCCCTTTCCAGGGCGAGAACCGAGCCTGCGCCGGGTTATCGGAGGGGTTGAGACAAACTTGAGGGCGCCTCCTTTTCCCCGGTATGGGCCATGTCGCCGCGCCCGCAGCCGCGGCGGGCGTGTAGGAAATTGCCTTACAAGCCCCCTGGAAGAAAAGGGACTCCGGCGACGGAGATGGACCGATATTGCCCGGCTGTTCCGGCTTCTACAGTTCGCTACACGCTGAAGCACTTGCGCAACTGACACGAGAACGCCATGAACACCGAGCAGATCCTCGCCGAGATCCGGGAAGCCAACCTGTCGTACCTGATGCTGGCGCAGAGCCTGATCCGCAGCGATCGCGAGCAGGCGCTGTACCGGCTGGGCGTCTCCGACGAGACCGCGGGCATGATCGCCGCGCTCACGCCGGCGCAGATGCTCAAGATCGCCTCGGGCAACACGCTGCTGTGCCGCTTCCGCATGGACGACGAGCTGGTGTGGAACCTGCTCACCAACCACGGCCGCGGTGCCGCCAACGACGGCGTGAACCGGCTGCACGCCTCCATCCTGATGGCCGGCCGCCACCAGGAAGCCGCCTGAAGCGCGTTGCGACCGCATCCACCAAGTCATCAACCAGTCTTCCCGGAAGCCCGTCGTCATGGCCCGCAACAAGAGCATCCTTTCCGAAGCGCGTCAGATCGAGCGTGCCGTCACGCTGATCAACCTGGGCGCGCGGCTGCAGGTGCTGGAGAGCGAGACCGACCTGAGCTACGAGCGGCTGCTGCGCCTATATAAGGAAGTGTCGGGCAAGAGCCCGAGCAAGGGCCAGCTGCCGTTCTCCACCGACTGGTTCATGACCTGGCAGCCCAACATCCACGCCAGCCTGTTCCTCAACATCCACGAGTACCTGAACAAGAGCGCGGCGCTGGAGGACATCGACATCATCATCAAGGCCTACCAGCTGTACCTGGAGCACACCAGTGCCCAGGGCCTGGAGCCGCTGCTGTCGGTCACGCGCGCATGGCGCCTGGTGAAGTTCGTGGACAACGGCATGCTGGCCATGACCAAGTGCAGCCGCTGCGGCGGCCACTTCGTGACGCATCCGCACGAGATCGCCAAGCACTACGTCTGCGGCCTGTGCAACCCGCCCGCGCGCGCGGGCAAGGGCAAGGCCGCGGGCAGCCTCTCCATGCACTGAGCAGCGGGGCAGCGGGGCAGCGGCGGCGTCGTTGCGCGCCCCCGTTGTCCTTCACGCCGCGCGGCCCGGTGCGCCCGGCGCGCGGTGCTCGTCTTCAGCCGCCGTACCGCCATGTCGTGAAGCTCGTTCCCCTGCCGGCGCGCTATCTGCTCATTCATAGCGAACTGCCTTTCAACGTGTTCGATGCCGGCGCCCGGCTGCTGCTGGCCGCGGGGCAGTCCATCGACGGGCCGGTGCGCGAGCACCTGTTGCGCCGCGAGCTGTTCGTGGAGGCCGCGCGGTGGGCCGCCTGGGGCGCGTGGCTGGAGCCCGACGCCGGCCAGGCCAAGCCCCCACCGGCCGGCGGCGCACAGTGCCCGAGCCTCGGCCAGGCGTGGGCCGAGCTGGCCGTGGCGCTGGAGTCGGCGCTGCGCGAGCCCGGTGCCGACGGCGCCTGGGTGCAGGAGGCGCGCGCCGGCGCCGTGCGTGGCTTCCTTCATCGATGCGCAGGGCATGCTGGCGGCCCGACCATGGCTGCGCGACACCACGCGGCCGATGTTCGCGGTGAGCGCGGCGCGCCTGCCCGAACGTCCCGATCCTGAGCAGTTGTTGGCGCTGTTGCGCTGAGCGAGCCGGCTTCATGCGCGCGCGCGCTCAAGTCGCGCCGCCATGGGCCGATACTAGGCCGAATTGCAACCAAAGCCTTCTACATGTTCGTCCTCATCGGCTGGACCATCGCGCTGGGCTGTATCTTCGGCGTGTTCGTCGCACACGGCGGCAACATCGTCATCGTGCTCAATGCGCTACCGTTCGAGATGGCCACCATCGGCGGCGCGGCGCTGGGCGCGTTCATCGCCAACAACCAACCCAAGGTCCTCAAGGCCTCGGTGCGCAGCATCGCGGGTTGCTTCAAGAGCTCCAAGTACAGCAAGACGCGCTACCTGGAGCTCATGGCGCTGCTCTACGACATCCTGCAGAAGGCGCGCAAGGAAGGCCTCATCGCCATCGAGAACGACGTGGAAGCGCCCGCGGAATCGGCGCTTTTCCAGCGTTACCCGACCGTGGGCAACGACCAGCAGGTGGTGGAGTTCATCACCGATTACCTGCGCATGATGGTCTCGGGCAACCTCAACGCGCACGAGATCGAGAGCCTCATGGACAGCGAGATCGAGACGCACCATGCCGAGGCCCATGCGCCCGCGGCGGCCATGTCGCGCGTGGCTGGCGGGCTGCCGGCCTTCGGCATCGTCGCGGCCGTGCTGGGGGTGGTCAACACCATGAGCGCCGTGGGCCAGCCCCCGGCGATCCTGGGCGCCATGATCGGCTCGGCGCTGGTGGGCACCTTCCTGGGCATCCTGCTGTCCTACACCATCGCCGAGCCGCTGGCCGGGCTGATGGAGCAGAAGGTTGACGAGGGCACCAAGGAGCTGCAGTGCATCAAGACCACGCTGCTGGCCTCCATGCAGGGCTATGCGCCGCAGGTGGCCGTGGAGTTCGGCCGCAAGGTGCTGTACTCCACCGAGCGGCCCACCTTCACCGAGCTTGAGAACCACGTCAAGGGCAGGAAGTAAGCGGCGCGCGAGCTCCGGCGGAACCACAGGCCATGGCAGGCAACAACAAGCAGCGGCTGCAGCCCATCATCATCAAGCGCGTGCGCAAGGGCGCCCAGGCCCACAACGCCGGGACCTGGAAGATCGCGTACGCCGACTTCGTCACGGCGATGATGGCCTTCTTCCTGCTGATGTGGCTCATGGGCTCGCTCAGCGAGGGCGAGCGCAAGGGCATCGCCGACTACTTCTCCTCGCCCATGAAGATGAGCTTCACGCAGGGCATGGGCGCCAGCGCGGGCGACAGCTCCAGCATCATCAAGGGCGGCGGGCAGGATCTCACGCGCAGCGTGGGCGAGATCAAGCGCGGCGACGTGCAGGGCTCGCGCGACCAGCGCCCGATGCAGCTGCTCAAGAACGAGCAGGCGCGTGCGGAAATGCGCCGTTTGGAAAATCTCAAGACGAAGGTGCAGGCCAAGCTGGCCGATAATCCGCGGCTGAAGTCGCTGTCGTCTCAGCTGCGCATCGACATGGTGCAGGACGGGCTGCGCATCCAGATCGTTGACGAACTCAACCGCCCCATGTTCGCCAGCGGTTCCGCGGTGGTGCAGCCCTACATGCGCGAGCTGCTGCGCGAGATCGCGCAGTCGCTGGCCGAGATGCCCAACCGGCTCACCCTGGAGGGGCACACCGACGCGCACGCCTACTCCGGTGGCGAGCGCGGCTACAGCAACTGGGAGCTCTCCAGCGACCGGGCCAACGCCAGCCGGCGCGAGCTCGTCGCCGCTGGATTGCCCGAGGACCGCGTGGTGCGCGTGCTGGGTCTGGCTTCGAGCATGCTGTTCGATCCCAACGATGCGCTCAACCCGCAGAACCGGCGCATCAGCATCATTGTCATGAACCGAGAGGCCGAAGAGCGTTTCTTCCGCAGCGCAACCGATCCGGCGCCAAGCCCGGATGCGGCGGCGGATTCAAGCGCTCCAGGCGTTGCGCCGATAAGCCCGGCGGCCCCCTCCAATCGCCCCCCAACCACACCATGAGCACCCCATCCGATCTGAAGTTCCTGATCGTCGACGACTTCTCCACCATGCGCCGCATCGTGCGGGGGCTGCTCAAGGAAATGGGTTGCCACAACGCCGACGAGGCCGAGGACGGCGCCATCGCGCTGAGCATGCTCAAGAACCAGAAGTTCGACTTCGTGGTCAGCGACATCAACATGCCCAACATGAACGGCTTCGAGCTGCTGGCGGCCATCAAGGCCGAGCCCTCGCTCAAGCACCTGCCGGTGCTCATGGTCACGGCCGAAGCGCGCAAGGAGGACATCGTGCGCGCGGCGCAAAGCGGGGCGGCGGGCTACATCGTGAAGCCCTTCACCAAGGCCACGCTCGAAGAAAAAGTCCAGAAGATCCTTCAGAAGCTGAACACCGCGTCGGTTTGAAGTAAGGGAGAAGCATCATGACCCTACCCGACATGCCCCAGCCCAGCGCCCCGCTGATCGTCTCGCCGGAGGTGTTCCAGCAGCTCGGCGCCATCACGCGCATGCTGCACGACACCATGCAGCAGCTCGACGTGATGCCGCGGCTGCAGACCGCCACCGACGGCCTGCCCGACGCGCGCAGCCGGCTGCAGTACATCGCCGTCAAGACCGCCGAGGCCGCCAACAAGGTGCTGAACTCGGTGGACCAGGCCAAGGCCGAGCAGCAGCGCATCAGCCAGGCCACCGCCGAGATGGCCGCCGCCATGGTGGCCAACCCCGTCAAGGCCGTGGCCTCCGGCGCGGTGATGAACTTCATGCACGACGTGGAGGAGGCCACCGGGCGCATCGACGGCCACCTCACCGACATCATGATGGCGCAGGATTTCCACGACCTCACCGGCCAGGTGGTGGCCAAGGTGGTGAACCTGGCCAACGAGCTCGAGGACTCGCTGCTCAAGCTGCTGGTGCAGGTCATCCCGCCGGAGCAGCGCGAGAAGCTGCACGCGCCGTCCACGCTGGCCGCCGTGGCCCAGGAGCTCGACGGCCCGGTGGTCGATCCGAATGGGCGCACCGACGTCGTCAGCGACCAGAGCGAGGTGGACGACCTGCTGGCCAGCCTGGGCTTCTGACGCCCGCCCCGTTCGGCAGCGGGCTGCGCGCAGCCCCGCGCCCATGACGCCGTCACGCCGTGCCTTGCCGCCGGCCTGACGGCGTTTGGCTTTCCCCGGGCCGGTGCCTGCCTGCCGATGCCGGCGGCACGAAGTAGCCTTCCTCTTTCCCGCTTATCCGCAGGTCGCGCGTGCCCATCCGGGCGCACCATGACGGCCTGTTCCACGAGGTCCGACCGCCATGGCCAACGAGGGCGGCCAGGACCGCCAGTTACCCGCTTCCGAACGCAAGATCCGCAAGGCCCGCGAGCAGGGCCAGGTGGCGCGCTCGCGCGACCTGGGCCACTTCGCGGTGCTGGCCGCGGGCGGCGCGGCGCTGGTGGCGCTGGCGCAGCCGCTGGCGGGCTGGCTGCGCGGGCTGCTGGCGCAGGCGCTGCGCTTCGATGCGCGGGCGCTGGCCAGCCCGGACGTGATGCTGGAGCGGCTGGTCGGCCTGGGGCTGCAGATGCTGGTGCTGCTGCTGGGCCTCGGACTGCTGGTCACGCTGGTGGCGGTGGCCGCGGCCATGGGCGGCGGAGGCTGGAACTTCACCCTGCAGGCGCTGCAGCCCGACTTCACGCGGCTCAACCCGATCACGGGCGTGGGGCGGCTGTTCTCCAAGGAGCAGCTGACCCAGACGCTCAAGGCCTGCCTGCTGGCGCTGCTGCTGGGCCTGATCGGCGCCTTTTATGTGCGCGCGCACCTGCCGGACTTCATGTCGCTGCTGGCGCTGGCCTTGCCCGCGGCGCTGGCCGAGGCCGGCGCGCAGCTCTATGGCGGGCTGGCGCTGCTGGTGGGGGCGCTGGCGCTGTTCGCGCTGGTGGACGTGCCGCTGCAGCGCTTCATGCTGCTCAAGCGGCTGCGCATGAGCCACCAGGAGTTCAAGGAAGAGCACAAGCAGGCCGAGGGCAACCCGGAGATCAAGGGCCGCATCCGCCAGCGCATGCGCGAGATGTCGCGCCGGCGCATGATGGCCGCGGTGCCCGAGGCCGACCTGGTGGTGACCAACCCGACGCACTATGCCGTGGCGCTGAAGTACGACGAGACGAGCATGGGCGCGCCGCGCGTGGTGGCCAAGGGCACGGACCTGGTGGCGCAGCGCATCCGCGACATCGCGCGCGAGCACCAGGTGCCGGTGCTGGAGGCGCCGCCGCTGGCGCGCGCGCTGCACGCCCATGCCGAGCTCGAGCGCGAGATCCCCGCCGCGCTCTTCGCCGCGGTGGCGCAGGTGCTGGCCTACGTGTACCAGCTGCGCGCGGCCCTGGCCGGCCAGGGGGCCATGCCCGCGGCGGTGCCCGAGGTGTCCGTGCCCGCGGAGCTGGACCCGCTGGCCAAGGCCGCGCGCTGAGCGCCGCGGGCCGGGCCGAGTCGCCGTTTGCGCTGGATCAGGACCGGCGCCGGTCGCCGCGAACAGCGCCCTTTTCGGCCTGCTAATCCGGCTCAAGTTCCGGCGCCGCCCCGGAACAATCCCGCCCTATGAACCTTTATCTCGCTCGGCTGCAAGCGATGCTGGGCGTGAAGCCGGGCTTCGTGCGCACGCTGGCGGCGCCGCTGTTCATGGTCCTGGTGCTGACCATGATGGTGCTGCCGCTGCCGCCGTTCCTGCTGGACGTGCTGTTCACCTTCAACATCGCGCTGGCGCTGATGGTGATGCTGGTGGCCTCCAGCATGGTCAAGCCACTGGACTTCGCGTCGTTTCCCGCGGTGCTGCTGGTCACGACGCTGCTGCGGCTGTCGCTCAACGTGGCCTCCACGCGCGTGGTGCTGCTCAACGGCCACACCGGCGCGGGCGCCGCTGGCCGCGTCATCGAAAGCTTCGGCCATTTCCTCATCGGCGGCAACTTCGCCGTGGGCCTGATCGTGTTCGCGGTGCTGGTGGTGATCAACTTCATCGTCGTCACCAAGGGCGCCGAGCGCATCGCCGAGGTCGGCGCGCGCTTCACGCTGGACGCGATGCCCGGCAAGCAGATGGCCATCGACGCCGACCTCAATGCCGGCCTCATCGACGAGAAGGAGGCCAAGCGCCGCCGCGCCGAGGTGGGCGACGAGGCCGAGTTCTTCGGCTCCATGGACGGTGCCAGCAAGTTCGTGCGCGGCGACGCGATCGCGGGGCTGCTGATCCTGTTCATCAACATCGTCGGCGGCTTCACCATCGGCATGGTGCAGCACGGCCTGAGCGCGGGGCAGGCGGCCGACTCCTACATCCTGCTGGCCGTGGGCGACGCGCTGGTGGCGCAGATCCCGGGGCTGCTGATCTCGGTGGCCGCGGCGATGGTGGTGTCGCGCGTGGGCAAGGACGCCGACGTGGGCAGCCAGATCGGCGGCCAGCTCTTCGGCTCGCCGCGCGCGCTGGGCATGGCCGCGGGCATCGTGGGCGGGCTGGGCCTCATCCCCGGCATGCCGCACCTGGTGTTCTGGCTGCTGGCCGCGGCGCTGGGCTTCGCGGCCTGGCGCCAGCACCAGCAGGCGCTGCGCCGCGCCCTGCAGCCGCAGGCGGCGGCCGAGGCCGTGCCCGCGGCCGATGCCGAGGCGTCCTGGGACGACCTCGTGCCCGTGGACACGCTGGGCCTGGAGGTGGGCTACCGGCTCATCACGCTGGTGGACAAGTCGCGCGGCGGCGACCTGCTCGCGCGCATCAAGGGCGTGCGCAAGAAGTTCGCGCAGGACGTGGGCTTCCTGCCCCCGGCGGTGCACATCCGCGACAACCTGGAGCTGCGCCCGAGCGTCTACCGCATGACGCTGCGCGGCGCGGTGGTGGGCGAGGGCGAGGCCTTCCCCGGGATGCTCATGGCCATCAACCCCGGCGGCGCCACGCAGCAGCTGCCCGGCACCACGACCACCGACCCGGCCTTCGGGCTGCCCGCGGTCTGGATCGAGGAGCGCCACCGCGAGCTGGCCCAAATGAGCGGCTTTACCGTGGTTGATTGCTCGACCGTGGTGGCCACCCACCTCTCACACTTGATGCAGGTCCACGCGGCAAGGCTGCTGGGCCGCGTGGAGACGCAACAGCTGGTCGACCACGTGACCAAGCTCGCGCCCAAGCTCATCGAAGACGTGATTCCCAAGACCGTGGCGATCCCGGTGCTGCAGAAGACGCTGCAGCTGCTGCTGGAGGAAGGCGTGCACATCCGCGACATGCGCTCCATCGTGGAGTGCCTGGCGGAGAACACGACGGCCGCCACGGACCCCGCCGAGCTCGCGCGCCGCGTGCGCGTGCACCTGGCCCCGGCCATCGTGCAGCAGATCTACGGCCCCGTGCGCGAGCTCGACGTGATCGCCATGGACCCCGGCCTGGAGCGGCTGGTGGCGCAGGCGCTGAACTCGCCCAACGGCCCGGCGCTGGACCCCGGCGTGGCCGAGGCGTTGAGCCGCGGCGCCGCCGAGAACGCGCAGCGCCAGGAGGAGCTGGGCGCGCCGGCGTGCCTGCTGGTGCCCGACCCGCTGCGCGCCCCCCTGGCGCGGCTGCTGCGCCGCGCCGCGCCGCGCCTGAAGGTGCTGGCGCACAGCGAGATTCCTGAAACCCATTCCATCCGTATCGCCTCGATCATCGGGGGCACAGCATGAACGTCAAACGCTTCACCGCGCGCAGTCCGCGCGAGGCCCTGCAACTGGTGCGGCAAGCTTTCGGCGACGACGCCGTGGTGCTGTCCACGCGGCCCTGCGCCGAAGGCGTGGAGATGCTGGCCATGCCGCACGAGACCGTGCGCCAGCTCGAAACCTTCACCCCCGGGCTGCCGGCCCGGACCGAGCCCGAGGCCGCCGCGCCCGCGCCCGCGCAGCCGCCGCTGCAGGCCCAGGCGGCGCAGCCCCAGGGCGAGCCGGCCCAGCCCGACGTGGCCTCGATGAGCACGCTGTCGTTCCAGGACTACGTGCGCGAGCGCATGCTCAAGCGCCGCCAGGCCGAGATGGGACGCCCGGTGGCTGCGGTCCCGGCGGCCGCGCCGGCGGTGTCGGCCCGGGCCGCGGCCGCCGCCGTGCCCTCGGCCTCGGTCGTGCCGATGGCGGCCCCGGCGCCGGCCTTCGCGGCCCAGCTGCCGGCCATGCCGGTGCGGATGCTGGCCGCGGCCGCGATGCCGCGCGCGGTGCCGGTGGCCGAGGCGCTGCGGCCGCAGCCGGCCACGCCCGCGCCGCGGCCCGCGCTGGACTTGGCCGAGCTGCCCGACGTGGCCGACCTGCGCCGCGAGCAGATGGAGGTGCTCAACGAGCTGCGCTCCATGCGCGGCATCATCGAGCAGCGCTTCGACGCCATGGCCTTCGCCGACCAGCTCCAGCGCAGCCCGGCGCAGTCGGCCCTGACGCAGCGGCTGCTGGACTGCGGCTTCTCGCCCGCGCTGATCCGCAAGCTCACCCAGGGCCTGCCGCAGGACGTGGCCGACCCGCTGGCCTGGGCCGCGGGCGTGCTGCAGCGCAACCTGCGCGACCCCGAGGCCGAGGTGCCGCTGGAGGAGACGGGGGGCGTGTACGCGCTCATCGGCTCCACCGGCGTGGGCAAGACCACCACCACCGCCAAGCTCGCCGCGGCCTGCGCCACGCGCCATGGCCCGGGGCAGCTGGGGCTGATCACGCTCGATGCCTACCGGGTGGGCGCGCACGAGCAGCTGCGCGCCTACGGCCGCATCCTGGGCGTGCCGGTGCACACGGCGCATGACCGGGCCTCGCTGGAGGACCTGCTGTCGCTGCTGGGCGGCAAGAAGATGGTGATCATCGACACCGCGGGCATGGCGCAGCGCGACGAGCGCACGCGCGAGCTGCTGGAGATGCTGGTGCATCCGTCGATCCGCCGGCTGCTGGTGGTCAACGCCGCGGCGCAGGCCGAGACCATCGACGACGTGATGTACGCCTGGCGCGCGGCGCAGTGCCACGGCGTGATCCTGTCCAAGCTCGACGAGGCGGTGAAGCTCGCGCCGGCGCTGGACGCGCTCATCCGCCACCGCATGCGCGTCATGGGCGTGGCCAACGGGCAGCGCGTGCCCGAGGACTGGCATCGCCTGTCGGCGCAGTCGCTGGTGCAGCGCGCGCTGCGTGCCGGCGGCGCGGGCGTGTTCCGCATGCAGGCCGACGACGTGAACCTGGTGTTCTCGGGCGCGGGCAGCGCGGGGCCGGCGCCGGCGATGGCTTGAAGGAGCCCGCGGGATGCGCAGTATGGTTGCCCGCCCCCCCCAGACGCTGAGCGAGCGTACCGACCAGGCCGCCGGGCTGCGCCGCCTCTTCAGCGGCGGCACCCACCAGCGCCACGTGGCCGTGGCCGCCAATCCGCATGTGCTCAGCGCCGGCGTGCTGCTGGAGCGGCTCACCGCGGCCCTGGCGGCGCAAGGCTGCCACACGCTGGTGGTGGACGCGGCCGACAACGCCCCCACGCCCGCGCCGGCGGTGCTGGAGGACCCGGCGCTGGGCATCGAGCGGCTCAGCGACGCGCTGTCGTACCTGGGCGCGCGCGGCCTGCCGCCGCGCCTGGCGCAGACGCCGCGCAACGCGGCGCAGTGGCTGCTGCAGCTGGCCGCGGCCACGCCGCAGGCCGACGTGCTGCTGGTGCATGCCGGCGCGGCCGAGCTCAGCCGCTTTTTCGACGGCCGCGCGCTGCAGCCGCTGGTGCTGGCCGCCGAGGACGCCGACAGCCTCACGCACGCGCTGGCGAGCCTGCGGCTGCTGGCCTCGCGCCACCACTGCACGCAGTTCGACCTGCTGCTGGGCACGCCCGTCTCGTCGCCGCAGGCCGCGCGTGCGGCGCGCCACCTTGCCGGTTGCGCGCGCACCCGGCTCGGCATGGGGCTGCGCGAAGGCGTGGCCGTGGACCCGGCGCGCGACATGCCGCCCGGCGCCGTACCCGCGGCCCTGGCGCGGCTGGCCGCGGCGCTGCTGGAGCAAGAAGAACTGGAGACAGGGAAGTGGCCCCTGGGCGGCGGTGGTGCCGACCGGGCGGTGACCTCTCCCGCGCGCAACCTATGACGCCCCGCAACGCCAAGATGTACACCGCCAAAGGCCACCTGGAGCACAACCAGCTGCTCGTGCAGTACAGCCCGCTGGTGCGCCGCCTGGCGCACCAGATGATCGCCAAGCTGCCTGCCAACGTCGAGGTCGCGGACCTGATCCAGGTCGGCATGATGGGCCTCAACGACGCGCTGGGGCGCTTCGATGCCAACCAGGGCGTGCAGTTCGAGACCTTCGCCACCCAGCGCATCCGCGGCGCCATGCTCGACGAGCTGCGCGGGGCCGACTGGATGAGCCGCGGCAACCGCCGCCAGCAGCGCGAGATCGAGACGGCCGTGCACCGCCTGGAGCACCGCCTCGGGCGCCCGCCGCTGGAGAGCGAGATCGCCGCCGAGATGGGGTTGCCGCTGGGCGAGTACCAGGAGCTGCTGGGCAAGGTGCGCGGCACGCAGCTGCTGTACCTGGAGGACATGAGCAGCGGCGGCGGCGACGGCGAGGACGAGTTCCTGGACCGCCATGTCGGCGATGCCGAAGCCAACCCCATGGCGCGGCTGCAGGACCGCCGCATGCGCGAGGCGCTCGTGGCCGCCATCGAGAACCTGCCCGAGCGCGAGCAGTACGTGATGAGCATGTACTACGAGCACGACATGAACCTCAAGGAGATCGCCGCCGTGCTCGGCGTCACCGAGTCGCGCGTGTGCCAGCTCCACAGCCAGAGCATCGCCCGGCTGCGCGCCAAGCTGCGCGACTGGTAAGGCCCGCGCCGGACCGCACCGTCCGGCCCGCCGCGGCCGCCGGCGCCGCTGCCGTGCCCATGTCAACGCCCGGGCGACCTGGAGGCCGGGCCGCCCCCCTTTCGGGCGTGCCGGACTCCGCGCGCGGCACACACCTTGCCGCCTGCCCCTGTCCGCAATGGGGTTCTGGGGGCATGGCATGCGTTTCGCTGGGCACTGGCAGGCGTGGCCGCGCGTCGTTCTCGTGCTGACCGGCGCCGTGGCTGCCGCGGGCACGGCCGGCGCGGGCGGCGATCCGGCTCATGAGCCCGCGGCAGTCGCTGCGGCAATTCCTGCATCTCCGGCGGTTCCCGCCGATGCCGTCGCGCCCGCGGATGGGCTGTACCGGCTGGAGAACCAGTGCAGCGCCCGTGTGCTGGAGGTGCGCGACGGCGCCACCCAGCCCCAGGCGGCGCTGCAACTGGGGCGCTGGCAGTCGCTGGCGCAGCAGCGCTGGCGCCTGGAGCGCCTGCCCGGCGGCGATTACCGGCTCACGGCGCAGCACAGCGAGCTGGCGCTGGACGGCGGCGCGGTGCCGGCGGGGTTCCGCCAGGAGCCCTGGGCCGAGCTGCCCGGCCAGCGCGTGCGGCTGCAGCCGCTGGGCGACGGCTGGGTGCGGCTGGTGTCGAGCCTCGACGGCCAGGCGCTGGCGGCGGCCGAGGATGCCGATGGTGCGCCGGCGCTGGCGCAGGCCCTGAGCGCGGACTGCACCCAGGCCTGGCGGCTGGTGGCCGAGGCCGCCGGCGTGCCGGCGCTGCTGCGCGTGGTGCAGGGCCAGGGCCAGGGCGCGCCGGTGAACACCCGGCTGCCCGTGGCGCCGATGGTGCGGGTGGTGGACAGCGCCGGCGTGGCCGTGGTGGGCGTGCCCGTGCGCTTCCGGGTGGTGGACGGCGGGGGCACGATCACCGGCGCCTACGTGCGCACGAACGACCAGGGCAATGCCCGGCTGGGCAGCTGGACGCTGGGGCCGCTGCCCGGACGCCAGCGCCTGTCGGCCAGCACGCCGGGCCTGCCCGAGGCCGTGATCCGGGCCACCGCGCTGTCCGACGGCGCCCGGCTCGAAGTGCCCGAGGCCAACGACCACCAGAT
This sequence comes from Azohydromonas caseinilytica, assembly GCF_012927045.1. Taxonomy (GTDB): domain Bacteria; phylum Pseudomonadota; class Gammaproteobacteria; order Burkholderiales; family Burkholderiaceae_C; genus Azohydromonas; species Azohydromonas caseinilytica. The sequence continues at coordinate 171,765 of NZ_JABBFW010000004.1, forward strand.
GGCGCCGGTGTCCTCCGCGCTGCCGAGGCCGCCCGCGGTGTACGTGCTCGACGCCGACGGCCGGCCGGTGGCCGGCGTGCCGGTGAGCTTCACGGTCCAGGACGGCGGGCGCATCGAGCGCGCCAGCGCCGTCAGCGACGCCAAGGGCCGCGCCAGCCCGGGGCGCTGGACCCTGGGCCCGGCCGAAGGCGAGCAGACGATGGACGTGCAGGCCACGGGCTTCGCCGGGCTGCAGCTGTCCGCCCAGGCGCTGCCGCCGGGCGCGCCGGCGCTGGTGCGCGAGGTGTTCATGCGCGGCGTCTTCGAGGTCTGGGCCATGGCCTTCGCCCCCGAGGGCGTGCTGCTCTACACCGAGCGTGGCCATGGCCTGTGGGCGCGCATGCCCGATGGCCAGCGCCGCAGGCTGTTCGCGCCGCGCGATTTCGTGAGCGCCACCAACAGCGGCATGCTGGGACTGGCGCTGGACCCGGATTTCGTCCGCAACCGCCGGCTCTACGTGTTCATGGCCTCCGATGCCGGCGGCACGCGCGACAACCGCGTGGTGCGCCTGCGCGTCAAGCCGGACTGGAGCGGCGTGGAGTCGCGCAAGGACATCGTCACCGGCATCCCGTTCCAGAGCGAGCCCGGGCTGGTGGGCCAGCACTCGGGCGGCGCGCTGGCCTTCAGCGGCACCGACCTGCTCATCTCCACGGGCGACCTGCGCGCGGGCCCGGTGCCGCAGGACCCGGGCTCGCTGGGCGGCAAGGTGCTGCGCGTGGATCGCGAAGGGCGCCCGGCGGCGGCCGGCCAGGCGCCGGCCGGGGCCGATCCGCGCATCTGGGTGCTGGGCCTGCGCAACCCGCAGGGCCTGGCGGTGCAGCCGGGCACGGCGCGTCCCTACCTGATCGAGCATGGCCCGGGCAGCAACGACGAGGTCACGCCGCTGCGTGCGGGCAACGGCGGCTGGGACCCGCGCCCGCGCCCGCTGGACAGCCCGGACGCGCGCTGTCCCGACGGCCAGGTGCTCACCTACTGTGGTTACGCCGGCACCAACATGACCGACACCCGGCTCTACCCCGAGGCCTTGCGCCCGGCCTGGCGCTCGGGCCTGCCCGCGCGCGGCACGGGCGGCGGCGCCTTCCTCACCGGAGCGGCCTGGAAGGACTGGCGCGGCGCGCTGGTGATCGGGCAGCTGTCGGGGCGGCGTCTGCTGGTGCTGCAGCTCACCGGCACGGGCAACGCCGTGCGCGCGGTCACGCCGCTGCTGGAGGGCCTCGACGTGCGGCTGCGCAACCTGGCACAGGGCAGCGACGGCGCGCTCTACATCAGCACCTCCAGCGACAACAACCACAACGACGTGCGCACGCAGGTCTGGCGGCTGGTGCCGCCGTCGCAGTGAATGAACTTTCGCTTGTCAGTGAAGTATTCCGTTCGTCCTGAGGTATCGAAGGATGAACGGCCCCTACCGTGGTGCCGCCATCGCAGCCTGTCGGATTCGTCCTTCGATACCTCAGGACGAACGGGTCATTTCACAAGCAAAGAAGGGCTGGAATGAGGCCGCCGGGAAGTCGGGGTGTCGGGTCGCCCGGGCCCGCCATGAAAAAGGCCCGCGGATGCGGGCCTTTCTCGTGGAAGCAGAGCCGGGCCGGGCGGCCCGCGGCGGCTCAGGCCTGGACCATGCCGCTGCGCCCGGGACGGTCGGCGCTGCCGCTGGTGCCGTACACGGAGCCGGTGTTGAGCCCGGGCAGCAGCACGTCGATGGCCCGGTCCAGCGCGGCGGTGGCACGCGCCAGCGCTTCGCGCTGCGCCGCCACCTGGCTGCCCGCGCGCGCCAGACGCAGCCGCAGGGCCGGGGGCACGCTGGCGCCGCTGCGCGCGGCCTGGGCGAAGCGATGCACGGCGGTGGCCAGCGCCTGGTGCAGCTGCTCGGCCTGGCGCTCCATCGCGGCGGCGTCGTGGTCGCGCAGGGAGTCGCTCAACCCCATCAGGTTCGCCTCCAGCACGGCCAGCGTGCCTTCAAGCTCAGCGGCGGTGGACGTGTGGTCGGCGATGGGGCTGTTCATGGGTGCTGCGGAGGTGGGTCAGTGCTGGGAACGCACCAGTAGTTCCTGGGCGTTGTCGAGGAGCTTGTCGGCGATCGCGCCGGCGTTGATGCGGAAGGAGCCGTCGCGGATGGCCTGCGCGATGCGCTCCACCTTCTCGGCGTCGAAGCTGGTGTCCGCCACGTCGAGCAGCGAGGCGGCGGACTCGGACAACGCCACCTGGGTGCTGCCGGATGTGGGATCGGAGGACTTGGCTGCGGAGGTCGGACGCGCAGCCGGGCGCTCGCCGGTCGTGACGGAACGGGCGGACGAGTTAGCGAAAGGGCCGATTTTCATGGTGCGTCTCCGGGTACGGGCCAGGGTGGGCCCATACAACATATCCGTTGTATCGGATTCAACCCGGAGAACTTTAGGTGGCTCGGCCATGGCCCGCTGCAGCAGGGCCAATGCGCCGGGCGCGCCACCAGGACGCAAGAGGGTGGCGGATGCGGGCCGGCTCATGGCGTCACCTCGGCCTGGCGCGGCGCCACGGGCATGGCGCTGACGATGCGGCCGCTGTCGGTGCGCAGCCGCACGGCCTGGCCTTCCAGGCCGGGGCCCATGGCCTGGGCCTCGCCGCTGACGCTGTAGCCGTCGCCCTGGGCCACCACGCGCACCGTGTCGCCGGCGGCGAACCACTGGCGCGCGCGCAGGTCGGCGCGGCGCAGCGCGTCCCCGGCGCCCATGGCGCGGGTGAGGGTGCGCCCCAGCGCCTGCTCGGCCCGCGTCACGGCGGGGCTGCTGCCGGCGGCCACGTCCACCTCCTCGCTGCCCAGGTGCGTGGCGTCCAGCAGCGTGCCCGCGGGCAGCGACTGGGTCAGCACCAGCGAGGGCATGAACACCTTGACGCTCACTGGCAGGAACACGTTCCACGCCGCGCCCTGCGTGCAGCGCAGCCCGATGCGGGCGCGGCCCCACATGCGCTGGCCGTTGGGCAGGTAGGGCTGCACCTGGGCGCAGGGCGCCAGGCGCAGGCGCGGATCGAGCGTGCCCAGCTCCACCACCACGCGCGCGCCGGGCACCTCGGCCGCGCCGGCCTGCGCCCCCTGTTGCGCCAGGCCGCGCACGCGCTCCAGCAGCGCCGGGTCCAGCACCGACGCCGTGGCCGGCGCGGGCACTTGCGCCCAGGCCCCGGCCGCGGCCGACAGGCCGAAGGCGACGAGCAGGAGGGGGCGCAGCATGTTCACGAAGCCACTGTATGGCCGCCTCGCCGAAAACATGAGCCGGAATTGCGCCCGGTTCCTGCCGCTTATTCCGCCGGTGGGCCACGAAGGGGCTGCCCACAATGCGACGCACTCGAAGACCCGCGCCCGCCCATGCTCAACCGCCTCACCGACACCCTCAATTTCCAATCCGAGGCCCTGGTGCTGCGTTCCGAGCGCCAGCGCGTGCTGGCCAGCAACATTGCCAATGCCGACACCCCCGGCTACCAGGCGCGCGAGATGAACTTCGCGCAGGCGCTGCGCGAAGCCACCGGCCAGGGCGCGTCCACCACCTTCTCCACGCTGCAGCTGAGCACCACGGCGCTGGGGCACCTGCGTGGCGACGTCGTCACCAGCACCCTGGGCCGCGAAGGCCGGCTCGGCTATGCCACGCCCTCGCAGACCAGCCTGGACGGCAACACCGTGGACATGGACCGCGAGCGCGCGGCCTTCGCCGACAACAGCATCAAGTACGAGGCGACGCTGCGCTTCATCAACTCCAGCGTGCGCACCACGCTCGACGCCATCAAGGGCCAGTGAGCGGCTCCTGCCCGCTGCGTCCGCATCCTTTCCACATCGCCGCAAGAACCGTCGCATGAGCCTGCTCAACATCCTCAACGTGGCCGGCAGCGCCGTGAGTGCGCAGAGCCAGCGCCTGAACGTCGTCTCCTCCAACCTGGCCAACGCCGACACCGTGGCCGGCCCCGACGGCAAGGCCTACAAGGCGCGCATGGTGACGTTCCAGACCGAGCTGCTGGGCGCGCAGGGCAACGCCGGCGTGCGCGTGAGCTCCGTCACCGAGGACGACACGCCCGGGCGCCGCGTCTACGACCCCAAGCATCCGGCCGCCGATGGCGAGGGCTACGTGACCTTCAGCAACGTCAACCCGGTGGAGGAGATGGTCAACATGATCTCGGCCTCGCGTTCCTACCAGAACAACATCGAGGTCATGAACACCGCCAAGAGCCTGCTGCTCAAGACGCTGCAGCTGGGCCAGTCCTGACCCCGCCACCTTCGCCACCGGCAACGCCCGAGGCCCGCCCCGCATGAGCACCACCGCCACCACCACCGCCACCAACCCGTTCGCGGCCCTGTCCCAGAGCAGCACCAGCTCCAGCTCCTCCACCAAGAAGAACATGGAAGCCGGCAGCCAGGACCGCTTCCTGACGCTGCTGGTGGCGCAGATGCAGAACCAGGACCCGCTCAACCCGACGGACAACGCGCAGATCACCAGCCAGATGGCGCAGATCAACACCGTCACGGGGCTGGAGAAGGTCAACGACTCCATTGCCGCGCTGAATGCGCAGTTCATGCGCATGCAGGCGCTGCAGGGCGCCAGCCTGGTGGGCAACACCGTGGTGGTGGCGGGCAACAAGCTCACCGCCGTCAACACCGAGCGCACCCAGTTCGAAGGCGGCTTCGAAATAGGCAGCGCGGCCGACCAGGTGAAGGTGGACATCCTCAATGGCGCCGGCCATGTGCTGGCGACGATGCAGCTGGGCACGCAGGCCGCCGGGCGCCACACCTTCCAGTGGGCCAATACCGCCGGCATCGTCGGTGCCGAGAGCTTCCGCGTCACCGCCACCAGCGGTGCCGCCAACGTGACCACCACGGCGCTCATGAGCGACCTGGTGGAGTCGGTCAGCACCAGCGGACAGACGCTGCAGCTCCAGCTCACCCGCAGCGGGACCGTGAACTACGACGCCGTCAAGGCCTTCAACTGAAGAACAAGGAAACGCCATGAGCAGCTTCCAACAGGGCCTCTCCGGCCTCAATGCCTCCAGCAAGAACCTGGAAGTCATCGGCAACAACATTGCCAACGCCGGCACCTACGGGGCCAAGACCTCGCGTGCCGAGTTCTCGCACATGTACACCTCGGCGCTGGGCAGTGCCGTGATGACGCAGGTGGGCGCCGGCGTGAGCGTGGACACCGTGTCGCAGCAGTTCACGCAGGGCAACATCTCCGACACCGGCGTGCCGACCGACCTGGCCATCAGCGGCGAGGGCTTCTTCCAGGTCAGCGACGGCGTCAACCCGGTGATGTACACCCGCAACGGCCAGTTCAAGGTCAACGACAACGGCGAGATCGTCAACAACGACGGCCTGAACCTGCTGGGCTACCCGGCCAACGCCACCGGCCAGATCGTGCCCGGCGCGCTCCAGGCCCTGCGCCTGCCCACGGCCCCCCTGGCGGCCCGCGCCACGACCGAGATCACGCTGGCGGGCAACCTGAAGTCGGGCGCGACCGCGGTCCCGGCCGCCACGACCTTCGATCCCACCGATCCCAGCACCTACACCAACGCCACCTCGCAGACGATCTACGACGCCAAGGGCGAGGCCGTTTCGCTGAACTACTACTTCCGCAAGACGCCCGTGGCCAACGAGTGGGATGTGTACCTGACCGCCAACGGCCAGAAATTCGACGGCGCGGCGGGGACGGGGCAGCTGGGGACGATGACGTTCACCGCCGACGGCACCGCGGTCGCCAGCACCAGCTGGCCCGCCGTCACGGCCGCGACCCCGCTGACCATCGCTGCCGTGCCCGCCAGCGGCACGACGCCGGCGACGATGCAGATCGACCTGAGCAAGTTCGATCTCTCGGGCTTCCGGCAGCAGTCCTCCAGCTTCTCGGTCAACGACCCGGTGCAGGACGGCTACGCCCCGGGCAGCCTCTCGGGCGTGAGCTTCCAGGCCGACGGCACGGTGCTGGCGCAGTACACCAACGGCAAGAGCCTGGCCGTGGGGCAGCTGGAGCTGGCCAAGTTCCGCAACCCGCAGGGCCTGCAGCCGATGTCGGGCAACCTGTGGGCCGCGGCCCCGGCCGCGGGCGACCCCGTGCGCGGCGTGCCGGGCAACGGCGTGGTGGGCAAGCTGCGCGCCAGCGCGCTGGAGGAGTCCAACGTGGACATCGCCAACGAGCTGGTCAACATGATCACGGCGCAGCGCGCCTACCAGGCCAACGCCCAGACGATCAAGACGCAGGACCAGATCATGCAGACGCTGGTCAACCTGCGCTGAGCGCTGAAGCCCGCACCGCAAGCACAGCAACACAAAGGAAGGCGCCGGCATGGACCGCGTGATCTATCTCTCCATGTCCGGAGCCAAGGCGGCGCTGCAGCGCCACGAGGTGCTGGCCAACAACCTGGCCAACGTCTCGACCAACGGCTTCCGCGCCGAAATGGCCGCCTTCCGCGCGGTGCCCATCAACGGCGACGGCGCCAGCACCCGCGTGCCGGCGCTGGAGACCACCGTGGGCTACAACCCCGAGCCGGGCCCGGTGCAGACCACCGGGCGCAACCTGGACGTGGCCATGGTGGGCCAGTCCTGGCTGGCGGTGCAGGGCCTGGACGGCACCGAGGCCTACACCCGCGCGGGCTCGCTGGAGGTGGATGCGCAGGGCACGCTCGTCACCCGCAACGGCCTGCCCGTGCTGGGTGACGGCGGCCCGGTGACGGTGCCGCCCGACACCACGCTGGCCATCGGCAGCGACGGCACGATCAGCGCCACCGGCACCGACGGGCGCACCACCACGGTGGGCCGGCTCAAGCTGGTCACGCCCGATGCGCCGCTGGTGCGCGGCACCGACGGGCTGTTCCGCGGCGCCGCCGGCGACCTACCCGCCGACCCCGGCGCGCGGCTCGCCGACGGGGCGCTGGAGGGCAGCAACGTCAGCCCGGTGGAGACCATGGTGGCCATGATCGCCGCCTCGCGCCAGTTCGAGCAGCAGCTCAAGCTGATGCAGACCATCGAGCGCCAGGAGCAGACGGCGCAGAAGCTGCTGTCCAGCAGCGGCGGCTGAGCGCCGTCCGACCCGCGCCGCGCCGCGCCGCGCGCCGCCACGCCGCCCCCGCCGGGCGGCGTTCGCGCTTCGTAGGCGTGCGCAGTTCACGCCCCGGCTCAAGAAGGGCGCGGCGCGGCCGATATGCAGAGCAAACACGGCCCTTTTCGCACGCTGCCCGGGGCCGCCGGCGCGGGAAGATCGCCCGCACCTTCGAGGAGAACTTCCCATGATCCGTTCGCTGTGGATCGCCAAGACCGGTATGGAAGCCCAGCAGACCCGGCTGGACGTCATCACGCACAACTTGGCCAACGTCTCGACCAACGGCTACAAGCGCACCAGCGCCGTGTTCGAGGACCTGATGTACCAGAACCTGCGCCAGAGCGGCGCGGCCAGCACCGAGCAGACGCAGCTGCCCACGGGGCTGCAGCTCGGCCTGGGCGTGCGCCCGGTGGCCACGGTGCGCAACTTCACCACGGGCAACCTGCAGGACACCGGCCGGGACCTGGACATCGCCATCAAGGGCCGGGGCTTCTTCCAGATCCAGATGCCTGACGGCACCACGGCCTACACGCGCGACGGCGCCTTCCAGCTCGACGCCAACGGCCAGATCGTCACCAACGACGGCTACCCGGTGCAGCCCGGCATCACCGTGCCGGCCAACGCCACCAAGGTTTCGATCTCGGCCGACGGCATCGTCAGCGCCACCATCCCGGGCCAGGCCGCGCCGCAGCAGCTGGGGCAGCTGCAGCTGGCGCAGTTCGTCAACCCGCCGGGACTGGAGCCGCAGGGCCAGAACCTCTTCGTCGAGACGGCCGCCTCGGGCACGCCCACCACCGGCGCGCCCAACGGCAACGGCCTGGGCGGGCTGCAGCAGGGCTTCGTCGAGACCTCCAACGTCAGCGTGGTGGAGGAGCTGGTGACGATGATCCAGACCCAGCGCGCCTACGAGATCAACTCCAAGGCGGTCTCGACCTCGGACCAGATGCTGGCCAAGCTGTCCCAGCTCTGAAGCTGATGCGCCTGTCCGCACGAGGCCGATTCATGAAGTACCTGCGCCACTGGCCCGGTGTCGCGCTGCTGGCGCTGGCGGGCTGCGCTTCGGTGGACGAGTACCGCGCCCCGCGCGTGGACATGCCCGACACCCACCCGGTGCTGCCCCAGGTGGCGCCGCCGCCGGCCACCGCCAACGGCGCCATCTTCCAGGCCGGCGCCTACCGGCCGCTGTTCGAGGACCACCGCGCGCGGCTGCCCGGCGACACGCTGACGGTGCAGATCGTCGAGGCCGTCAGCGCCAGCCAGAAGTCCACCAGCTCCGTGGACAAGAGCGGGCAGGTCAGCGCCGGCGTGAGCTCGCTGCCGCTGATCAACCGCGACTCGCCGCTGCTGGGCCGGCTGGGCGCCGGGGCCAACTCCAGCAACACCTTCGCCGGCCAGGGCGCCACCGAGAGCAGCAACGACTTCTCCGGGACCATCACCGCCATGGTCACGGGCGTGCTGCCCAACGGGCACCTGCTGATCACGGGCGAGAAGCAGATCGGCGTCAATGCCAACGTGGACGTGCTGCGCTTCTCGGGCCAGGTCGATCCGCGCGCCATCCTGGCCGGCAACGTCGTGCCCAGCTCGCGCATCGCCAACGTGCGCCTGGAGCACCGCAGCCGCGGCCAGCAGGCCGACGCGCAGCTCATGGGGCTGCTGGGTCGCTTCTTCCTCAGCGTGCTGCCTTTCTGAGCCTTGTCGTGATGTTCCACCTCTTCCGCCCGCTGCAGCGCCTGCTGCCCGCCACGGCCCTGCTGGGCGCGCTGCTGCTGGCGCTGCCGCACGCGGCCCAGGCCGTGCGCCTGAAGGAAATCGCCGCCGTGCAGGGCGTGCGCAACAACCAGCTCGTGGGCTACGGCCTGGTGGTGGGCCTGGACGGCACCGGCGACCAGACCACGCAGACGCCGTTCACCACGCAGAGCCTCAACGCCATGCTGCAGCAGATGGGCGTGACGGTGCCCCCGGGCACCAACATGCAGCTGCGCAACGTGGCGGCGGTGATGGTGACGGCGGTGCTGCCGCCGTTCGCGCTGCCGGGCCAGGCCATCGACGTCAACGTCTCCTCGATGGGCAACGCCAAGAGCCTGCGCGGCGGCACGCTGGTGGCCACGCCGCTCAAGGGCGCCGACGGCCAGATCTACGCCCTGGCGCAGGGCAACCTGGTGGTGGGCGGCGCCGGCGCCTCGGCCAACGGCTCCAAGGTGCAGATCAACCACCTCAGCGCCGGGCGCATCCCCGAGGGCGCCACCGTCGAGCGCGAGGTGGCCACGCCGCTGCAGCAGGGCGACGCGCTGCACCTGGGCCTCAATGCGGCCGATTTCGACACCGCGCGCCAGGTGGCGCGCAGCATCAACCGCGCCAAGGGCGAGGGCACGGCGCAGGCGCTGGACGGCCGCGTGGTGCGCGTGCGCATGCCCGTGAGCCCCGACGCGCGCGTGGCCTTCCTGGCCGACATCGAGAACCTGCAGGTCGAGCTGGCGCGGCCGGCGGCCAAGGTGGTGCTCAACGCGCGCACCGGCTCGGTGGTGATGAACGAGGCCGTGACGCTGGGCGCCTGCGCCGTGGCGCACGGCAGCCTGTCGGTGACCATCAACACCACGCCCCAGGTGAGCCAGCCCAACCCGTTCGGGCAGGGCCAGACGGTGGTGACGCAGAAGTCCGACATCTCCATCACGCAGCAGGGCGGGGCGCTGGTGGAGCTGCCCGCGGGGGCGCGGCTGGCCGACGTGGTCAAGGCCCTCAACCTGCTCGGCGCCACGCCGCAGGACCTGCTGGCCATCCTGCAGGCCATGAAGACGGCCGGCGCCCTCAATGCCGAACTGGAGGTGATCTGATGCATCCGAGCCGCGCATCCGTCGCCGGGGGGAACGCCTGATGGCCCTTCCGCCCAGCAGCGCCGCGCCCGTGGGGCTGGCCGCCGACTCGCGCTCCCTGGACTCGCTGCGCAGCAGCGCCGCGCGCGACCCGCGCGGCGCGGCCAAGGCGGTGGCCAAGCAGTTCGAGGCCCTGTTCATGCAGGAGCTCATGAAGAGCATGCGCGCCTCGACCGAGGCCAGCGGGCTGCTCGACAACGAGGGCACGCAGCTCGGCAACGAGCTGCTGGACAAGCAGATCGCGACCCAGGTCAGCGGGCTGCCCGGCGGGCTGGCCGACGCCATCGCGCGCCAGATCGAGCGCGGCATGGGACTGTCGCGTGCGCAGGACGCCAGCGGCGCCGTGGCCGCGCCGCTGCCCGCGCGGGCGGCCGGCGCGCCAGTGCGCGACGGCAACGCCGCCGCCGCGACGCCGGGCGACGCCGTGTCCGGTAACGCCAAGGCGCAGGAGTTCGTGGCCGCCAACCTCAACGCCGCGCGCGCGGCCGAGGCCAGCACCGGCATCCCGGCGGCGTTCATGATCGCGCAGGCCGCGCACGAGACCGGCTGGGGCCGGCGCGACATCCGCATGGCCGACGGCAGCGCCTCGAACAACCTGTTCGGCATCAAGGCCGGCCCGGGCTGGAAGGGTGCGGTGGCCGAAGTGCGCACCACGGAATACGTGGACGGGCAGCCGCGCTCGGTGGTGGCGCGCTTCCGCGCCTACGCCAGCCGCGAGGAGTCCTTCGCCGACTACGCGCGCCTGATGAAGACGAGCCCGCGCTACGCGCCGGTGCTGGCCAATGCCGGCAGCGCCCAGGGCTTCGCGCAGGGATTGCAGCGCGCGGGCTACGCCACCGACCCGGCCTACGCCGACAAGCTCGGCCGCGTCATCAACACCACGCTGCGGCTGCAGCGCGCGCTGATCTGACAGCACAACCGAACAAGAACGGAACCCCCGCATGGCCATCTCCCTGTTCTCCATTGCCGGGCGCGCGATGAGCGCCAGCTACGCCGCCCTCCAGACCACCAGCCACAACGTCGCCAACGCCAGCGTGCAGGGGTATTCGCGCCAGCGGGTGGAACAGGAGGCCGTGATGGGCAGGCGCGCCGGCGCGGGCTTCATCGGCGCGGGCGTCAACGTCACGACCGTCAGCCGCGCGCACAGCGAGTTCCTCACGCGCGAGGCCCGGTCCTCGACCTCGCTGGCCGCGCTGGACAGCACGCACCTGGAGCTGCTGTCGAGCCTGGAGGATGCCTTCCCCACCGGCGAAGGCGGCGTGGGCCAGGCCGTGACCGATCTCTTCAGCGCCTTCTCCGACCTGGCGAGCTATCCCGCCGACACCAGCGCGCGCGAGGCAGTGCTGGCGCGCGCGGACGAGCTGGCCCAGCGCTTCGCCACCGCCGGCGAGCACATCGACGCGCTGCAGTCCGGCGTGGTGACGGACCTGCGCAACTCGGTGAGCAGCATCAACCAGCTCAGCGGCAACATCGCCCGGCTCAACCAGGAAATTGCCGGGCTGCAGGCGCAGGGCCAGGCGCCCAATGACCTGCTGGACAAGCGCGACCAGATGCTCCAGGAGCTCAGCGGCTTCCTGCCGATCACCACCATCGCCGCGGACGACGGCTCGGTGGGCGTGTTCACCGCCGGCGGCCAGCGCCTGGTGCTGGGCAAGGAGGCCGCCAAGCTGGAAGTGCAGTCCGACAGCCTGGACCCCTCGCGCGCCACGCTGGGACTGCGCGAGGCCAACGGCACCGTGATCCGGCTCGACAGCACGGCGCTGTCGGCCGGCGGCTCCGTGGGCGCGATGCTGCGCTTCCAGAACCAGGACCTGGTGGCCGCGCGCAACAGCCTGGGCCAGATGGCCACGGCGCTGTCGGCGCGCATGAACCAGCAGCAGGCCCGCGGCCTGGACCTGGGCAGCCCCTCCGGCGCCGGGCAGGCGCTGTTCACCGACTTCGTACAGCAGTCGCAGAGCGGCGCGCTGACGGGCCGGCCCGACACGCGCAACAGCCGCGACGCCTCGGGCAACCCCGTTGCCACGGTCGAGATCCACATCGACGACGCCTCGCTGCTGGAGGCCGCGGAGTACACGCTGGAGACGCAGGCGGACGGCAGCTTCGTCATGACCCGCGGCAGCGACGGCGAGCGCTTCCTCTCCGCCGACGGCTCCAGCTTCACGCGCGCGACGGTCACGCCGCCGGCGACCTCGGACTTCCACCCCGGCTTCACGCTGGCCATCAGCGGCCCTCCGGCGCCGGGCGACCGCTTCCTGCTGCAGCCCGTGGGGCAGTCGGCCCTGAACATCCGCCGCGTGCTCGACAACCCGCGCGGCCTGGCCGCGTCCGCGCCCATCACGGCCACGGCCACGGCCGGCAACACCGGCACCGCCACGGTGGGCTCGCTCACCGTGACCGCCAGCAGCTTCGACCCGACGCGCAAGCTGCAGGGCACCGTGACCTTCACCGACGACAGCGGCGGCTACACCTACGACTGGCAGCAGCTGGATGCGAGCAACACGGTGGTGGCCAGCGGCACGGCCTCGGGCACCTGGGCCAGCGGCAAGGCCGTGGACCTGGACGGCTTCGCCGAGCTCAAGCTCTCGGGCAGCCCCAAGGCCGGCGACACCATCGGCATCGCGACCACCCCCTACCCCGGCAGGAACAACGGCAACGCGCAGGCGCTGACCGCGCTGCGCACCGAAACGCTGGTGGGCCGCGACTGGACCAGCGGCGGCAACACCGGCGGCGCCACGGCCACGGACGCCTACGCCGCGGCGCTGGCGGACGTGGGCACGCGGGTGCAGAGCGCGGAGTTCGCCAGCGACATCTCCTCCGCCGCGGCCACGGCCGCGCTGGAGCGGCGCGATTCGGTCAGCGGCGTCGATCTCGACGAGGAGGCGGCGCGGCTGCTGGAATTCCAGAAGAGCTACCAGGCCGCGGCCAAGGTGCTGCAGACGGCGCAGGCGGTGTTCGACGCGCTGTTGGACGCCACCTCGGGACGCTGACGCGCCGCCTCGCTCGCGCCCACCGTATCGCCCTTGACTTCGACATGAACCACGACACCCGCGCCGCCGGCCGCGCGGCCAGGAGCCAGCCATGAGGATCGCCACCCTTACCGCCCACCAGAGCAGCGTCAACTCGCTGCAGGAGCGCAAGCGCCGCCTGAACGAGGCGCAGGAGCACCTCGACAGCCAGAAGCGCGTGCTGCGCGCCAGCGACGATCCGGTGGCCGCCGCGCAGGCCGAGCGGGCCCGCGCGCGCGCGGCGCTAAGCGAGTCGCAGCAGCGTGCCGTGAACGCCAGCCGCGCCGCCATGAACCAGGCCGACTCGGCGCTGGGCAACGTCACCGAGCTGCTGACCCAGGTGCGCGAGACGCTGGTGGGCGCGGGCAACGGCATCCACAGCGACGCCGAGCGCGCCGTCACGGCACAGCAGCTGCAATCGCTGCGCGACCAGCTGCTGGCGCTGGCCAACAGCGACGACGGCGCGGGCAACTTCCTGTTCGGCGGCCAGGGCTCGAGCACGCCGCCGTTCACGGACGGCGCCGCGGGCGTGGTCTTCCACGGCACGGCCGGCAGCCAGACCACCGCCACCGAGGGCCTGCCGCTGAGCCTGGACGGGCAGTCGGCCTGGCTGCGGGCGCCGGACGGCAACGGGTTCTTCAAGGCCACCAACGCCAACAGCACCACCGCCTCGTCCGATGGCGGCCGTGTCACCGACCCGTCCACCTTCTTCGCCCAGACCGCGCCGACGACGACCTACCAGGTGCAGTTCAGCGTCGTCGGTGGCGTCACCACCTACACCGTGTCCAAGGACGGCGCGGCCATGGGGCCGGCGCAGACCTGGACCGGCAGCGGCTCCGGTGCCAAGAGCATCGAGTTCGACGGCATGAGCCTGGGCATCGGCGGCACGCCCGCCGACGGCGACACCTTCGACGTGCGCATGTCGCAGCCCTCGCAGAGCATCTTCGACACGCTGGACCGCGCCATCGCCGAGCTCAAGACCACGGGGCGCACCAACGCCCAGGTGAGCCAGACGCTGGGCGACGCGCTCACGGGGCTCACGGCCTCGGAGAACGCGCTGAGCGGGCTGCGCAGCCGCGTGGGCCTGGCGCTCAACCGTGCCGACGCGGCCGAGGATCGCAGCGCCGACCTCAAGCTCCAGGCCGAGGATCAGCGCAGCGTCGCGGAAGACCTGGACCCGGTCCAGGCCATCGCGGACCTGCAGCTGCAGAAGACCAACTACGAGATGGCGCTGCAGACCTACGCGGCGGTGCAGAAGCTCTCGCTGTTCAACTACATCGGCGGCTGATCCCGGGCGCGGCGCGGCGCGTGGCGGCCGGTGGCCCGGCGCGCCGCGGAGTAGGCCGCAATCTTGCCGTTGCCTGCTTTGCCGCCCGGCACGGCAGAATGCAGTGCAACACGCCAAGCAAGCGCCCGACATGACCGAAAACGATCCCTCGCAGGCCCTGCTGGCCGCGCTGAGCCCACCGCTGGACGCCCAGGCCCTGCAGCGGCTCAACGAACTCGATCCCGGCGGTCGCCATGGCCTGCTGCCCAAGGTGCTGCGGACCTTCGACAGCTCCTCGCGGCGGCTGCTGGAGCAGCTGGTGGCCGCGCGCGCCGCGGGCGACCTGGACGGGCAGCGCATGGTGGCGCATACGCTGAAGTCCTCCTCGATGAGCGTGGGCGCGCTGCGGCTGTCGCAGCTGTGCGCCGACGCCGAGCAGCGCCTGCGCGAGCAGCGCACCGAGGGCCTGCCGGCGCTGCTCGACGACCTGGAATCCGAGTGCCGGCAGCTGCTGAACACCTTGCAGCCGCTGCTGCCTGACGCCTGAGCCGATGAGCCTGCCGCTGCCGCTGGACGCGGACGAAGGCCCTGAGCAGCCCCGGGTGCTGCTGGTGGACGACGACAAGGTGCAGCTCATGCTCACCGGCGCGGCACTGCGCCAGCGCGGCTTTGCCGTGACCGAGGCCGACGGCGGCGCCGCGGCGCTGCGCATGCTGACCGAGGTGCCGTTCGACATCGTGGTGCTGGACGCGCTGATGCCCGACATCGACGGTTTCGAGACCTGCCACCGGCTGCGCGCCATCCCGGGCTTCGAGCACATGCCCGTGCTCATGCTCACCGGGCTCAACGATGATGCCTCCATCAGCCGCGCCTACCAGGCCGGCGCCACTGACTTCTACGTCAAGAGCGGGCAATGGAGCCTGCTGGCCGGGCGGCTGCAGTACCTGCTGCGCAGCGCCCGCACCCGGCGCGCGCTGGAGCGCAGCCAGGCGCGGCTGGCGCGCGCGCAGGACATCGCCCGCATGGGCAGCTTCGACTGGAAGCACCCGGTCGAGGGCCAGCCCGGTGCGCTGCTGCTCTCGCCCGAGGGGCTGCGCGTGTTCGGCTACGCGCACGGCGACCGGCCGGGCCTGCTGCAGCTGCTGCGCCTGGCCCAGCGCGCCGACCGGGCCGGGCTGCTGCGGCTGCTGCGCGACGTGACGGCGCACGGCAAGGTGCTGACCACCGACGTGTCGGTGACGCTGCCCGACGGGCGCCCGCGCGTGCTGCACATCGAGGCCGAGCCGGAGTTCAACGAGCATGGCGTGTCCACGGGCTATACCGGCATCGTCCAGGACGTGACGGACCGCCGCCAGGCCGAGGACAAGATCCGCCATCTCGCCAATTTCGACGCGCTCACCGGGCTGCCCAACCGGCGCCAGCTGCTGTGGCGGGCCGACCGGGCCATCGAGCACGGCCGCCGCCTGGGGCACGCGGCGGCGCTGCTGCTCATCGACCTGGACCGCTTCAAGGTCATCAACGACACCCTGGGCCATGCCGCCGGCGACGAGCTGCTGGTGGAAGTGGGCCGCCGCCTGAAGGCCTGCGTGCGCCATTGCGACACCGTGCAGGAAGGCACGCTGGAGGCCGTGGGCTCGCGCTCGCACCGCTCGCTGGAGGCCGTGGGGCGGCTGGGCGGCGACGAGTTCATCGCGCTGCTGCCGGAGGTGCTCGACGAGAGCGACGCGCAGCGCGTGGCCGACCGCATCCTGGAGGTGATGCGCGAGCCCATCTTCGTCGGCGGCCAGGAGTGCTTCGTCACCGCCAGCGTGGGCATCGCCATGTACCCGCGCGACGGCGCCACGGTGGCCGACCTGATGCGCAACTCCGACGTGGCGATGTACGCGGTCAAGGCGCAGGGGCGCAACGCCGCGTCGAGCTACAGCCCCATGCTGGCCGGGCGCGGGCGCGAGAAGCTGGAGCTGGAGAGCGCGCTGCACAAGGCCATTGAGCGCGACGAGCTGGTGATGTACTACCAGCCCAAGGTGGACGTGCGCAACGCGGCCATGGTGGGCGTGGAGGCGCTCATGCGCTGGCAGCGCGGGCGCACGCTGGTGTCGCCGGCGGAGTTCATTCCGCTGGCCGAGGAAACCGGGCTGATCGTGCCGATGTCCGAATGGGCGCTGCACGAGGCGGCGCGCCAGGCCAAGCGCTGGGAGCTGAGCTTCGGCTTCAGCGACGCCATCGCCGTGAACCTGCCCAACCGGCTGTTCGAGCGCTCCGACCTGGTGCAGCACATCGAGCGCGCGGTGGCCGAGTTCGGTGTCAAGACCGACGCCATCCAGCTGGAGATCACCGAGACCGGGCTGATGAAGGACCTGCAGGAGGTGATTCCCTCGCTGCACCGCCTCAACGAGATCGGCGTGCAGATCGCCATCGACGATTTCGGCACCGGCTATTCCTCGCTGGCCTACCTGACGACGCTGCCGATCTCGGAGCTCAAGATCGACCGCAGCTTCGTGCGTGACCTGGGCATCACGCCGCAGAGCTCGGCGGTGGTGACGGCCATCATCGCGCTGGCGCGCACGCTCAAGCTGCGCGTGGTGGCCGAAGGGGTGGAGACGCTGCGCCAGATGGAGGTGCTCAACCGGCTGGGCTGCAGCATCATGCAGGGCTACCTGTTCAGCCGTCCCTGCCTGGCCAGCGAGCTGGAGCGCTGGCTGCAGCAGATCGTGCTGCCGCGCAAGGCGGCGTGGATGGGCGTGGCGGGCAACGCCGCCGCGTCCTCGCCGCACGCCGCGGCGGGCTGAGCGCGGCCTTCAAGGACCCGCCGCGACAGGCAAGCGCGGCGGGCCTGCCGGGCCGGCGGACGGCCCGGCGGCGAGGCTCAACGCGGATGGGTCATGTGAAGCCTCTCCACAGAAAGTGCACGACCGGCATCAGCATCACCGCCAGGTACAGCCACAACACGATCCCCACGGCGGGGTCGTCGTGAGCGCGCCGCCGTGCCGGGCGTACGTCTTGAGCTGGGTGTCTCATGCTTCTCCCTTTACCGCCTTGTGGTGCGGCGGTCCAAACCATCGTGGCATGACCAAGCCAGGCCGGAACACGGCATTGGTCCGGAGCCCGTGACGAAGGGAGGGTTCAGACGGGGCGGGGCAGGGGATTCGCGGGGGCAGAGGCGGTTCACCCCTTGACGCAATCCGGGGTGCCCGGCCGGCGGAAAGAGGTGTCCTCGAACAAGGCTGGTGTCGCGGCGGCCGGAACACGGGTACTTACGCCATGGGACCGCGCGTTGCTGCATTGCGGTATCGGGAATCGTTTCCCGTACCTCCGAAGGAGTCGCGCATGGACCAACGTCCGAAGATCCTGGCGTTTGCCGGCAGCGCCCGGCAGCAGTCGCTGAACAGGAAGCTGGTGCAGGTGGCGGCCCAAGGGGCACGCCAAGCCGGCGCCGAGGTGACGCTCATCGATCTCAAGGACTACCCGCTGCCCATCTACGACGGCGACATCGAGGCCGCAGGATTCCCCGACAACGTGCGGCGGCTGCGCGAGCTGCTGCTGGGTCACCAGGGCTTTCTCATCGCCTCGCCCGAGTACAACGGCTCGGTGTCGCCGCTGCTCAAGAACGTCATCGACTGGTGCTCCCGCCCCGTGGACGGCCAGGACGGACTGGCGCCCTACCGCAACAAGGTCGTCGTGCTCATGAGCGCCTCGCCCGGCGGCTTTGGCGGATTGCGCGCGCTGCCGCACCTGCGCACCGTGCTGTCGGGCATCGGGGCGATCGTGCTGCCCGACCAGGTGGCGGTGCCCAAGGCGCACGAGGCCTTTGCACCGGAAGGCGGCATGGTCAACGACAAGCAGCGCGCCACGATCGAGGCACTGGGCGTGACGCTGGCGTCCACGCTGTCGAAGCTGCACGGTCAACCGCTGCTGGACCAGACTCCGGAGCGGCGGCACGACCTCTCGCGCATCGGTTAGTGCGCCCCTCGCCCAGCGCTGCGCCAGCGTGGTCGGTACGCCCAGCAAAGGAGACGACATGCAGTTCTACCTGAATGGCTACGTGCCCGGCGATCCTGACATTCACAAGGAAAAGCTTCCTGACGCCGTCGATGTGCTCGTCATCGGCAGCGGACCCGCCGGGGCAGTGCTGGCCGCACAGCTGTCGAATTTCCCCAGCATCAGCACACGGCTGATCGAGCGTCGCGATGGCCCGCTCCAGGTCGGTCAGGCGGACGGCGTCGCATGCCGCACGGTTGAAATGTTCGAGGCCTTTGGTTTGGCGCACAAGCTTGTTCGCGAGGCCTATTGGGTCAACGAGACCGTGTTCTGGCGTCCATCGAAGCAGGACCGCACGCGGATCGAGCGCACCGGCCGCGTCCAGGACACCGAGGACGGCCTGTCGGAGTTCCCGCACCTCATCGTCAACCAGGCCCGCCTGCAGCAGTACCTGCTCGACTACATGCGCATGTCGCCGACGCGGCTTGAGGCCAACTACGGCCTGGAATTCGTCACCCTGGAGGTCGAGCCCGCGGGTGAGTATCCGGTCGTGGTCACGCTGCGCGACGTGGCCAGGGGTTCGCAGACCACCGTCCGCGCCAAGTACGTCGTCGGCTGCGATGGTGCGCGCAGCCTGGTGCGGGATTCGATCGGGGCCGTGCCGCGCGGCGACTTCGCCAACCACGCCTGGGGCGTCGTGGACATGCTGGCCGTCACCGACTTTCCGGACATCCGGCTCAAGGCCGCGATCCAGTCCGGGGACGAAGGCAACATCCTGCTCATTCCGCGCGAAGGCGGCTACATGGTGCGGCTCTACGTGGACCTCGGGGACATCGACCCGAACCATCGCGAAGCCTTCCGGGACACCACGCAGGAGAAGGTCATCGAGGTCGCCCGGCGTGTGCTGCACCCGTACACGCTCGACGTGAAGAGCGTGGTGTGGTTCTCGGTGTACCAGGTCGGCCAGCGCGTGACCGACCGGTTCGACGATGTCCCCGTGGACCAGGTCGGAACTCGCCTGCCGCGCGTCTTCATCGCAGGCGACGCCTGCCACACGCACAGCGCGAAAGCCGGCCAGGGCATGAACGTCTCGATGCAGGACACGTTCAACCTCGGCTGGAAACTCGCCGCCGTCCTTGACGGCCGTGCCAGGCCCGAGTTGCTGCGCACCTACTCCGTCGAGCGCCATGCGATCGCACAGGAGCTCATCGACTTCGACAAGGAGTGGTCCAAGATCATGGCGTCGGCGCCGAAGGACCCGGAGCGACCGGAGCTCGGCGGTGTCGATCCGCAGGAGCTGCAGGCGTACTTCGTGAAGTCGGGCCGCTACACGGCTGGCGTGGCAACGCGCTATACGCCGACGACGGCGCTCACAGCGCAGGCCACCCACCAGCACCTCGCCAAGGGATTCACCATCGGCATGCGTTTCCACTCGGCGCCCGTTGTCCGCCTGGCCGACGCCAAGCCGATGCACCTGGGCCACGTCGCGCGGGCCGATGGTGCCTGGCGCATCTACGCGTTCGCCGATGCCAACGGCGAGCGGCTGCGCGAGCTCGCCACCTTCCTGGCGGAATCGCCGAATTCGCCCATTCGTCGCTTCACCCCGGCGGGGGCCGACATCGACAGCGTCATCGACGTGCGCGCGGTCTTCCAGCAGTCGCACCGCGACCTCAGGGTCGAGGAGCTGCCGAGCATCCTGCTTCCGCGCAAGGGATGCTTCGGTCTCATCGACTACGAGAAGGCCTATTGCCCCGACCTGAAGGAAGGCCCCGACATCTTCGATCTGCGCTGCATCGACCGCGCGCACGGGGCGATGGTCGTGGTCCGTCCTGACCAGTACGTTTCCAACATCCTGCCGCTGGACGCGCATGACGAGCTCGCCGCGTTCTTCGGCCAATTTCTGGTTGATCGTCGATAGAGCGCCACTGGCCGGGCATCGGAACGGGCCACTGTGCGGCAGCGCAGCGTCGCGAAGGCGTCATGGGCTCAATGGGAAGCCCGCGGGATGTCGGCGTCGCCGAACACCAGGGTGGCCCGGGCCTCGGCCGGGATGGGCGGCAGCTGCGCCGCCCAATCCTGCCAGGCTTGGCGCATCGCGGCCAGGCGTTCGGGCTCGCGCCGGGCCTGGTTGGCGCGCTCGCGCTCGTCCAGGGCCAGGTCGAACAGGTACTCGTGGCCGTCCATGGCGAGGTATTTCCAGGCACCGTCGCGCAGCGCCGCCTGCTGGCGGTGCAGCATGCGCCAGTACAGGCGCCGCCGCGGGTTCCAGGCCGGATCGGCGAACAGCGGCAGCAGGCTGATGCCATCCAGCGGGTACTCGGGATGCGGCGCCACGCCGGCGGCTTCGAGCATGGTGGGGCACCAGTCCATGGTCATCGCGGGGGTGGCGCTGGTGCTGCCCGGTGCGATGCGTGCGGGCCAGCGCGCGATCAGCGGCACGCGGATGCCGCCTTCGAGCAGGTCCATCTTCTGGCCCACGAAGGGCCAGTTGTCCGAAAAGCGCTCGCCGCCGTTGTCGCTGGTGAAGACCACCAGCGTGTCCTCGGCCACGCCCTTGGCCTCCAGCGCCGCCAGCACCCGGCCGATGCCTTCGTCCATCTGCTGGATCATGCGGCGGTAGGTGGCGAGCGAGCCGCCGTCCACGTGGTTGATGCGCCCGCCGATGCGCTGCGACTCGGCATGGTCCTCGCGCGTCTCCCAAGGCCAGTGCGGCGCGGTGTAGTGCAGGCTCAGCAAAAAGGGCTGCTCTTCGGGCATGTCCTCGATGAAGCGCACCGCGCGGTCGCTGAGCGCGTCGGTGAGGTAGCCGTGGTCCTCGGCCGGCGTTTCGCCTTCCCACAGGTCGCGCTTGCCGATGCTGTCGGTGTAGTTGAAGTAATCGACGCCGCCCGACAACGGGCCGAAGAACTCCTGGTAGCCGCTCTTGAGCGGGCCGAAGTGCGGCGGGTAGCCCAGGTGCCACTTGCCCACCAGCGCGGTGCGGTAGCCCGCGTCGCGCAGCAGCGAGGGCAGCGT
Organism: Azohydromonas caseinilytica; assembly: GCF_012927045.1. GTDB lineage: Bacteria > Pseudomonadota > Gammaproteobacteria > Burkholderiales > Burkholderiaceae_C > Azohydromonas > Azohydromonas caseinilytica. The sequence goes on from NZ_JABBFW010000004.1 coordinate 192,982, forward strand.
GGGGTGCTCGGGGGGCAGGCCCACGATCTTGTCGCCGCGGTAGCGCCCGGTCATGGGCTCCTCGGCCGCGCCGCGCAGCCGGTACTGCCAGCGGCCCGTGATCAATGCGAAGCGCGTGGGCGAGCACACGGGCGAATTGGAATAGCCGTGGGTGAACAGCAGGCCCTCGGCCGCCATGCGGTCCAGGTGGGGCGACACGGGTGCGCGCGCACCGGTGCAGCCCAGGTCGGCGCAGCCGAGGTCGTCGGCCAGGATGAAGACGAAGTTGGGGCGCTTGGTGGTCATGGCGGGGTTCACTGGTCGGCGGTGATGCGGCGTTCCTGGATGACGCGGGCCCAGCGGGCGCGGCCTTCGCGCAAGAGGGTGGCGGTCTGCTCGGGGCCGGCGCCCACGGGTACGAGGTCCAGCGCGCGCAGCCGCTGCGCCACCGGCTCCTGCGCCAGCGCGCGCACGGTTTCCTCGTGCAGCCGCTTCACGACCGGGTCGGGCGTGCCTGCGGGCGCCATCAGCACGAAGCTGAAGTCGGTGGTGGCGCCGGCATGGCCGAGTTCGGCCACGGTGGGCACCTGGGGCGCCAGCGGCGAGCGCTTGCTGCCCGAGACGGCCAGGGCCTTGAGCTTGCCGCCGTCCACGTGCTGGGCCACCGAGGGAATGGCCACGAAACCGGCGGGGATCTGGCCGCCGAGCAAGTCCGTCACGGCCGGGGCGTTGCCGCGGTAGGGCACGTGGTTGAGTTGGCCGCCGATCAGCGAGCCCAGCGCCTCCATCGTCAGGTGGCCCGGGCTGGCATTGCCGGCGGAGCCGTAGTTCAGGCCCTTGCGGGCACGCTCGATGAAGCCCTTGAAATCCTGGATACCGCTGGACGGGTTGACCACCAGCATCTGGCTGAAGCTCGCCGTCGTGGCCACGGGGCGCAGGTCCCGCTCGGCGTCGAAGCCCATGCGCTTGCCGTAGAGCGTGGGGTTGGCGGTGAGGCTGGTGTCGATGGTCATCAGCAGCGTGTGACCGTCGGCCGGGGCGCGGGCCACCGCCTGCGCCCCGATGTTGCCGGTGGCACCGGCGCGGTTGTCCACCACCACGGTCTGCTTCAGGCCGGCGCTCAGCTGCTCGGCCACGGCGCGGGCCACCACGTCGAGCGGGCCGCCGGCGGGAAAGGGCGCGACGAGCGTGATCGGCTTCGAGGGCCAGGCCTGCGCCTGGGCCGCGCCGGCCAGCAGGCTCAGGGCCGTGGCCGCCAGCAGGCGGCGGCGCGAGAGTTGGGTCATGGCTTGTCTCCTGGCACCGCGAGGTGCCTCGTGGCTTGTGCTGGCTCAAATGCTGAGCCTGCGATGTGGCCGTCACAACCCTGCGCGGGACCGAATGTATAAGCCGAACTGATGTATCTGAAACACCTGCAGTACCTGCAGCTCGTGATCCAGCACGGCAGCCAAGCGGCCGCGGCCCGAGCGGCCGGCGTGAGCCAGAGCGCCATCGCGCAAGCGATGCAGGCGCTGGAGCGGCAGCTGGGTTGCGTGCTGTTCGAGTCGGCCGGTCGGCGCAAGCTGCCCACGGCGGCAGCGCTGCAAGCCGCACGGCGTGCTGCCGAACTGCAGCACGGTGCGGCGCCGCTGCCCGGCGCATGGGACGCGAGCCTGCTGGCACCGGGCGTGCCGCGCCTGCGCGTAGGGATGGCGCCGGCGGCGGCGTTGCTGTACGCGCCGGCGATCGAGCGCCACTGGCGCATGCTGGAGCCCGACGGCTTGTTGCGCATCGTCGGCGGCACGGCGCAGGAGCAGTTCGCGGCGCTGGAGCGCGGGGAGCTGGAGCTGGCCATCGTGCCGCGCCCGCGCGGTTGGCGTGCCACCGGGTTGCGCAGCCAGTTGTTGCACACCAGCGCGCCTTTCGTGGTGGCGCGGCGTGGCCATGCGCTGGCGCAGGCCGAGTCGCTGGAGCAAATCGCGCGGGCGGGCTGGGCGGTGGCCGGGCGCGTGGGCACCGCCGGCAACACCATCGAGGAGGCGCATCGCGTGCGCGGTTGGCCGCTGCCGCGGGTGCTGGCGCAGTGCGCCGACTACGGCGCACTGCTGAACCTGGTGGCACACAGCGAGCTGCTGTGCACGCTGCCGCACCCGGCGCTGCTGTCCGACCCGGTGCAGGCCGAGCTCGTGAGGCTGCCGCTGCGCGAGGGGCTGCCGCGCTACGAAGTCAGCGCGTTCTGGACGCCCGCGCTGCCCGGGCGCTTCGGTGCCCTGCTCAAGGAATTGCGCGGGCTGGCAAAGGCCTGATGCCGAGTTGACCAGGCACCGGGCGGCTCCTGTCGTGCCCGCCTGCCTCGTGGTGACCAGCCGCGCGGATGCAGGCCATGCTGGACGAGGCCTTGCGCCGCGAGGCAGGGAAACGGCGCTCGAAAGTTCGGCCCGGACAGCCCGCTGGTCCGAGCCAGGCCGTCAGCCCTGGCCCTTGGTGAATCGCCCCGCCGTGGCGATGAGCGTGGCGCCGCAGGTGGTCTTGTGGCCCTCGTAGGCCACCGGGATGCCGTTGATGGTGTGGCTCGGGTCGCCTTCGGCGATGGTGCAGCCGCCGTGGCCCCGCCGTGGGCAGCTGCAGGCATCGCCCTGGAGCGCCACTGCGATGCCGTCCACCGTGAATTGCGGCGCCCCGCTGCTCATCACCTTGCCGCCATGGTCGGTCGGGTCGCCCAGCCGGATGATCTTCCTGGACATGGCTTCAGCCTCCGGCGCTGGAGCTCATGCGTCTTCTCCTGCTTGGGCCGGCTTCGCGGGCGCCGTATCCGGTGGCGCCTCGTACGCCGCCAAGCGCCACACGGCGGGCACCTTGCCGCGCGGGCGTTCGCCCCTGAACTGCTGCCAGAGCGTGGGCTGGGCCCACACCAGCGCCATCGGCACGAGATCGCCCTCGTTCAGCCACAAGCCCTTGGGCTGCGCCAAGTTCAGCTCGTCGTCGCACTCCCACCAGCCGGCCTGCGGGCAGCGGTGGCCGGTGACGTGGCGTTCGCCCAGGGGCGCTTTCACGGGCGCGGTCTGGCTGGTCTTGGCATTGCCGGTCGGACGAATGCGGATAGAGCCGGTGAGTTTGTCCCACAGCGCGATCGCTTCCTCGTCGCTGAGGCTGGGCTTGACGGCGCCTGCGGAGTTTTCGCCCACGCCAGTCTTGAAATCGATATCTGCATAGGGTTGCAGAGGGTTTCCGGGCGTTCCGGTGAACTTCATCCAGAAATCGTGGTGGGCATACGATTTATCCTCGTTCGGCGTGCGTGTCAGGTATTCGAAACCCGTTTTCCATTCATTGATTTCACGCTTGGCGCGCCGGAAAACGGTGAGCATTCGGAAAGGCTCGGGTCGGCCAGCCTTGCGGGCACGTTCCACGGAAATATCCAACTGCTGCTCCAACGACCAACGCATCTCATTGGCAGGGCCAATGTAAATTGACAGATGCACATCCGGGAACTCCTTGAGCCGGAATCCCACCCGGATGTGCTCATTGACGTCCTCGGGTTTCGTGCCCGGGGCTTCCGCCAGGAAGGCATTTTCAATGCAGGTCCCCGGCTCGGTCGGCACCTCGGTTTCATGACGTGGGCGCAGGCGGCGCGCCATGTCGTTAATTTCATCGATCGTTCCGTCCTTGTCGTTGGCCAAGGGGAGCGCCTGCATTCCCACCAGGTTATTGCTCATCGCAAAAAAGGAGTTGATGCGCAACAGGCCGTCGCTGCCTGCATCCCGCTGGCTGATGATGTGTCGCATCCCTGGCACAGCACCGCTAATCGTTTCGAAATAGAGTGTCAGGTTCTCTGTTCTAGGAAACCTGATTTCTGACTTTAAGTGGGCCTCGACTTCAGCAACGCGATTTGATATCTCGTCAGCTTGGCCCTTTTCCACCCACACGCTCAGCGGCACGGCGACATCACCCCAGACCACCCGAGTTTGTTCCGGCAGATCAATCATGAAACGCCCAAAGCACACCGTTTTCGTCTTCTCGAACAGCGGCTGCAAGCTTGGGCTCAGATTGACCATATTCGCCTTTTCTTGGGAAACGGGGTGAGCATGACAGGCCGTCAATACGGCGGTGGCGGCCAACAACATGGTCGGCAAACGCATGGTGACGAGCAGTCGTGTAAACAGATTCATGTGCGTTTCTCCCATTTTGCTTGCTGCGCGATGCGCACAATGCTGTAAAGCGTGGAGGCAACGGCGCGCGTATCTTGATAGCTCCCCTGATGCTCGTAGCCGCTTTGCCGGAATACCGCCTTGCATTTGCCCCTGCTTTTCTGGTGTTCGGCCGAGCGTGCCGGGACGGTCAGGTCGCCGGGCTCGTCCGGAGGCAGCAGGATCGCCTTGATAGGGGCAGGAACCGTGGCACCTACCCTTGGCCCGAACAATTTTTCCTGCTCCTTATATGTTCTGCTGGTGTCGTAACGCACAAGATCGATTTGTCCTTGCCGGGTATCGGCAAGGATGGGCCATGATTCCCATCCTGATGGATCGGGACAAAATGCACTGATTTCCCATGTGACGCTACCGAAACTCAGGCGTTCACGATCATCGCCGTAGTGGACATAAGTGCACCTATGGTATGTGCCTTCAATTGTGGTGTGCAGCTGCCGAGCTTTATTCAGATATTTGGCGGTCCGATCATAAGTTCCACCACCCTGCCTCGCAGTGAGACCTGCAGGATTGAGCCAACGCTCGTTGGGGATCAACGCATACCACTTGCCACGCAACTTGTAGATTTGCTCATAGGGATCGGCCTCCCCAGTCTTTAAGTCTTTCTTCGGCAGGCTCAGCAGCGTGCGATTTCTGTGTCTAATTTGCAGCCAGCCCTCGCCATACGCCTTGCTGGGCAGCAACTGCAGTGCGCCGGGCGAGTTGGCCAGTACAGCCGTCACCTCGTCCCCGTAGTTGCCAGCCACCTTGGCGCCAATACTCGTTTCGGGACCATGCATGACGCCCGGATCTTCAAAGCCGGCCCGCATGCGCTTGTAGGCAGCGGGGGCGCCAATGGCCGGCTGTACCCCGTGCACGATCCCCAAGACCTTGTCCTGCAAGCCACCGATGTCCGGGTGGACCAGGGCACGCCCAACGAGCCCACCCATGCTGTGCGTGACCACGATGACCTGCTTGCATTCGTACCGGGGTCGGTTGTTGTCATCACGCGCCTCGGCGTAGCTCTTGATGATGGCTTCGATCCGTTCGGCGACAGCCTTGGCACTGATGTCGTTTGATTGGAGCCAGTTGTAGCCAATGGCATGCACCGGGAACCAGCAGCCGTTGACGACCTGCCTGAGCTCGTCTTCGGTCAGCGCCTTCTGAGGCAGGCTTTCGTCGGCCATCCACCGTACCGGATCAACACCCACCACATCGCGCCAGACAGGCCGCAACCGGCCGTCGGTGAACACGTTGTTGAGCCGGCCCTCCAGGTACTGGAGCAGCACCCCATAGCTCTTGAAGTAGACCTCGCCCCAGCCGCGCTGCCGTGCTTTCTGGACGGCCGTGCGGCCACCCGGCTGGGTCGGCGGATCGTCGGCGAGGTAAGGGGAGCGGAATCCTTCCGCCAGTTCCACGTTGGCGTGCCGTTCGTCACCGTCCAGGTCTGGATTGGGGCTTTGAGGGTTGTAGACGTCCACGGCCGTGGTATCGGGATCCAACTGCAGTTGCCGCTCACGCGCACTGAGCTTGGACTCGCCATACACGTTTCCTGCGCCAAGCGAATCAGGCCGCCAGGCAATGTTGTCCTCCGGATTCGTGCGCCCCAGTTGTCGCATGCGCTCGGCGGAGGTAATGCGCAGGTTCGAGCCCATGATCCCGGGCAGGAAGACGATCGGCAGCACGCGCCGCGGTGCGAAATGCGCCACCTGCTGGGCGCGGTCTTGCTGCGGCGTGCCGAAGCCGGCAGGCTGGGGGTTGCCCCGGGTTCTGGAATCGACGGGAAGGTGAAGGCCGGTCGCCATGGCTTGAGGACGTGGTGGAGGTCTGGAGTGAAGAGAAGCCCATTCAGTCGTACTGCGGCTCGACGGTGTAGGACTCGTAGGGCTCGGCCAGCGGGAAGCGCTGCGTCAGCCCGTTGCCATCCGTGACTCCCTCGAAGGTCGCGCCGGAGGCGGTGCGGACGAGGTAGCGCTGGTGGGCCATGGGCTCGTTGGTGCCGGTCCAGCGCATCACCACCTGCTGATCGAACTTCAGCCCGCTCCCCGGCGCCTTCACCCCCGCCGGCACCCCGTCCCCGCCGCTGCTGTGCGTGAACGTCATCGACTTCACGACGTACGCCTCGCGCGCCTGCTCGTAGATGGCCCCGCCGCCCCAGCGCGTGGCCGCGCCCTGGCTCACCAGCTCGATCTCCGGGGCCTGGATCACGACCTTGGCGCCGGCCGTGAGCCGGAGGCTGCGCGCGGCCAGCAGCTCGATGTCGCCGTCGTGCGCCTGCACGCTCACCGGCCCCTGCGCCGCCACTGTCTCGATGCCGCCCTGGTGCGCGAAGCTGCTCAGCCCGGCCACGGCGCGCTGGCGGATCTGCCCGCCGGCGCTGAGCTGGGTGTGGCCCACGCTGACGCTGTCGATGTGCGTCTGCGCGCCCAGCAGCAGGTTGTCCTGGCTGGCGATGGCCGCCCCGGCTGCGGCGCTGACCGCCACCACGCCCGCGCCGCCGCCCGCGGCCTTGGGATCGATGTTTGAGCCCTTGTCCCAGTCCTGCAGCAGCCGCACCAGCCGCTCCAGCCGCTTGGGATCGGTGGCGCCGGCCTGGTGCGTGTCGGCCAGCGCGCCGAGCTGTTCCACGGCCGAGTGCAGCGCGCGCAGCAGCCCCAGCAGCTCCTCGCGCGCCAGGTGGTGGCCGCCGGCCTCGGGCTGCGCCGCCGAGGAGATCAGCACGCCCTGCGCCCCGCGCACGGCGGTGGTGGCGTCGCTGCGCAGCTCGGCGCCCTCGCCGCGGGGCTGCGTGCGGCCCTGGCGCATGGGCGTGGCCAGGTCACCGAGGTTGAGCTGGCTGGCGGCATGGTCGCTGGCGAGCTGCACGCTGATGTGGTCCCGCGTGTCGTTGAAGCGCAGTTGCTGCTGGCGGCTGCCTTCGAGCTCGCGCGTGACGATGCCGCTCAGGGCATGGTTGTGCGGCAGGCCGGTCAGGGCGTCGAAGCGCGGCGGCGGGTTGGCCGCGTGGTGACGGCTGCCCATGATCACCGGGCGCGAGGGGTCGCCCATTTCGAAGCCGATGCTCACCTCCATGCCCGGACGCAGCGGGAACACCACCCCGAAGCCCGGCCCGCACCACAGTCCGTTGACGCGCACCCAGGCGCTGTCGCCGGCATTGCCGTTGGTACCCGCGCCCTGGGCGTGCTCGTGGTCCTCGGGGTCCAGGCCATGGAACTGCACCTTGACGCGGCCGAGCTCGTCGCACCACACCGGCACGTTGCCCACGCCCACCACGCTGGCCGTCATCAGCGGCATGGCAGGCAGGTCGAAGCGCGGGTCCCAGGCCGGCGCCAGCGGCGCGTCGCGCTGCACGGCCGTGAAGCGGTTGACATAGCGCTCGTCCGCGTCGCAAGGCGGTGGCGTGTCGGCCCAGCCGGGGACTCGTGCCGTGCTGGCGCCCAGCAGCGCCTGCACGCGATCGTCGAGCTCCTTGGGCAGGTTGCTGCGCGCCCAGTGCTGCAGCCGCACGGTGAGGAGTTCGCGCTGGCGCGGCTCGCGGGTGTCGAGCTGCGGGTGGCCGTCGATGCGGTTGTATTCGCCTACCGCCTGCTCCCGCACGCTGCCCACGCCGTGCAGGAGCTGCGCGCGGCCGGCGTGGCGGTGCAGCGCCACGCGCGTCAGGCGGTCGAAGTCGGCCAGGTCCGCGCCGGCATGGGGCAGCTCGATGCGCGCGTCGTGCAGCGCCGCGGCCAGGGCGTTGCCGGCCGCGCCCTGGTCCACGCCGCCCTCGGCGCCGGCGATGTCCACGCGCGCCATCTCGTGGTCCCAGCTGGCGCGGCGCACGCTGCCGGCCACCAGCTCGTGCGTGGGCACCAGCAGCTCGATGCTGTCGCGCTGCTCGGTGCCGCGGCTGTGGTGGTAGCGCAGCGGCCCGGCGGCGTTGGCGGGAAGCCGGCCGGCGTCGTCGAACAGCACCAGTTCCTGCCGCGGCGTGGCGCCGTGGCCGTCCGCGCCGGGGCGGAAGAACCAGCCGATGCCCTCGCGCGCGAGCAGGCCGCGCAGGAAGTCCGCGTCGCTCTGGTGCAGCTGCAGCGTGCAGGCGCGCCGCGGGTAGCGCGCCTCGTCGAGCAGCAGCGTCCAGTCGAAGCAGCGCGCCAGCGCCGGGCAGCGCCGCTGCCAGCCCTCCAGCACCAGGCGCGCGATCTCCGGCACGCTCTTGTCGAGGAAGACGCGGTTGCCGCGCCGCTGCTCCATGACGCCCAGCAGGTCGCGAGCGCCGAGCTGCACGGCGGTGAGCGCGCCGTCGCCCTGGCCCAGCCGCGCCTGGGTGACGATCACGCTAAAGCGCCGCAGGCCGCCGCGGTCGGTGACCAGCCCCACCTCCACGGGCAGGCCGATGAGCGCCTGCACGTCGAGGTCCGCGCGCGTGGTCAGGCAGGTGATGTCGGCGCGCAGGCCCTCGCACAGGCCTTCGCTCACGTGCAGCTGCTGCGGCAGCAGCACGCCGTTGAAGTGCGGCGCCACGGGCTGGCCGAAGCGCAGCCGGATCGGGCGCCGGCCCTGGTCCAGAAAGCGCTCCAGCGGATCGCGGGCGAGGTCGTGAAGGTTCATGGCCGGTACAAAGGTCAGACGCTGGAGAGATGGCGAAGCCGGGGGCTACAGCAGCGGGCGCAGGCCGTCGCGGGGCTCGCCGACGAAGAGCGGGCGCTGGTCCCGGGCCGAGAGCAGCCGCAGCCGCGTGAAGCTGTTGGCGTGCACGTACAGCGCCAGGAAGCGCTCCAGCAGCTGCGCAAAGAGGCGCAGCCCCGTGGCGGCAAAGCGCGGCTCGTCCACGCGGATACACACCTCGGTGCCGCGCACCAGCCGCGGCGACGGGGCCTGCCGCCAGGCCGTGACGGGCCTGGCCTCGATAGCGAGCAGCCCCTGCACCCGGTGCCGGTGCGCCGGGCTGCGCGACGGGTCGAGCAGGCACAGCATCTCCCTGAAGGCCTCGATGCCGGGGCCGCACAGCGAGAGGTGGTTGGGCGACAGCAGCGAGATCAGCTGCCAGGGCATGTCGCCGTCGAGCTCGAAGCGCCGGCTCGGCGTGGGCGGATACAGCAGGCGCACGCGGCACACCACGCCGGCGCCCTGCAGCACCAGGTCGCCTCCGGGGCGGCCGATGGCCAGCTCGCGCGGCAGGTCCCCATGCGTGGCCGTGACCTCGAGGCCCAGGCTCGCGGCCTCCAGCGGCGCGGGCTCGCCCTGCGCGTTCACCAGCGAGATCCACAGCTCCTGGTCCGGGCTGGGCTCGGCCGGCGTGTCGGCGTAGTGCCGCAGCCAGTACCGCGCCGTGGCGTCCGTCCTGGCATGCCGGAACGAGAACAGCGGCGGGATATCGGGCACCGGCTCGCCCGGCTGCGCCTGCGTGCACCAGACCCGGTCGATGCCGTACACCGTGCCGGCGTCGGGGTGCCCGGCATCGACCAGCACCCTGTAGCTCGCCGGTGCGCCGGCCGGGACCGCCTTGGCGCGCTGCCGCAACAGGTTGACCACCGGCGTGCAGCCGGGCACCAGGTGGTCCGCCGTGAGCGCTTGCAGCTGCTGCGCTTGTGCGCTGCCGGCGGCGATGCCGACCAGCGCGTAGTGCAGCTCGATCTCGCGAGTGGCTACGGCCGACAGCTCGGCCGGCCAGGGCAGGTCAACGAAGTCGAATTTCCCGGGGAAAGCGAAGTACTCGCTCAGCAGCCGGTGGGCGGCCCGGCCCTGCGGGCCGGCGTCGATGAGCGCCTCGTCGTCGGCAAAGCCCACCGGGCGCGGCAGCGCCTGCGCGTCGCTGCGCCAGGGGCCGGCCCCGTCCAGCCGCACGGCCGTGACGCAGCCGCACAGCGCCTCGCGCAGCGCCGCCACCAGCGCTGGTTCGCCCGTCAGGTGCAGCCGCAACGGCCGTGGTGCCTGCAGCGACCAGGCCGCCTCCTTGGCGGTCAGCGCCAGCCGCAGCGACAGCCGCGCGGTGGCGCCGCCGGGCAGCGACGCACCCGGGGCCGCGTTGGCGGCGCCAAAGCGCAGGTCCACCACGCGCAGCGGTTGCAGCACGACGTCGAAGGCGGTGCGGAAGCTGCATCTCACGCCGCGCAGCGCCGGCGCGCCCAGCAGCGTGCCGCGGGGCAGCAGCACCGGCCGGCCCGAGGGCAGGGCCGTTGCCTCGGCATCGAAGGCCGCGATCGAGCACGACGGGAAGGGCTGCAGGAACTGCGGCGCCAGCATCTGCAGCAGGGGAGCGGTGAAGCGCGGGAAGCGGTCCTCGATGCGCCGGCTCACGCGCGCGTTGAGCAGCGCCGCGGCCTGCACCAGCCGCTCGACCTGCGCGTCGCCGCTGCTGCCCTCGCCGGTGATCTGCAGCCGCCGCGCCAGCGCCGGATGCTCCCGGGCCGCGTGCGCGAGCGCGGCGTGCAGGTGGCGCAGCTCGGCCTCGTAATGGGGAAGCAGGTGCTCCATGGCGCGGCGGCCCTCCCTCGATGTCGCATCTTGTTACGGACATTGAGCGGCTTCAGCCAGAGCGAGGCAAGCGCGGAAAAACCATGACTGGCGCGCTGGTGGTTGCCCGCGCATCGGCGCGCGTTCGGGCGCCGGAATGGCCGGTGTCCCCTGCGGGCCCGTGTGCCGGTGCAGCGTTCCTCGCCCGGTCCGGTTGCCTCTTTTATGGGCAGCCCAAGCCCGTCGCTGGCGCATCAACGACTTGCGGCGACCCTGCACCGCTTGCCAACGAGGTTGTCCACAGCATCGGTGGACAGGGGAGCCGCAAGGACACTGGGACGATGGCGCCGTAGGCGGCCAGGAAGGTGTTGTGGCCTGCCGGGCAGGTCAGCAGCCAGAAGCTGCGCTCGGCAGTCGGCTCGTGCCCGTCAGTGTGCGCGGTCAAGTCGAGGGCACCGTCGGAGCTGATGCGGTGCGGTGACACTTCCCGGACCGGGAATCGGCTTTTTCTCCTCTGGGACAACGACTTGCGGGAGGTCGTGAAACACCCTGGGATGTCCGGGTGGCGGAAGCGGTGGGATTCGAACCCACGGAGGGGATCAACCCTCGCCGGTTTTCAAGACCGGTGCCTTAAACCGCTCGGCCACGCTTCCTGTGTGCTGCTTTGCCCGGCGCAGCGGCGCCGACGCGAAGAGGCGCGCATTGTCGCATCTTCCAAGGCCCGTTCCGCCGCGGACGGCTACGGCATGCGGGCGCGCACTTCATCGAGCCGCCGGCACAGCTCGGCCGTGCCTTGCAGCAGGCGGTCGGTGGGGCGGTGCAGGGTGTCGGCATCGAGCAGCAGCAGCGCGCCCTGGCGCGTGGCGCGCAGGCTGTCGAGCCCACGCCAGCGCGCCAGCGGGTCGGGGCCGCCACTGTCCTGGCGCGAGGCGGCGATCGCGTCCGGATCGGCCTGCACCACCGCCTCCTCGCTCACCGTGGGCGTGAGCGGGTCCAGCGCGCCGAACACGTTGCGCGCGCCGCACAACTGCAGCGCCTGGCTGATGAAGTGGCGGCCGTTAACGGTGAGCAGGGGCCGCCGCCAGATCTGGTAGAAGACCCGCAGCTCGCGCCGCCCGGCGTAGCGGGCGCGCAGCGCCTGCAAGCCGCTCTCGTAGCGGCGCGCGGCGGCCTCGGCCTCGGCGCCCGTGCCGGCCAGCGTGCCCAGGCGGCGCAGCGTGGCGGCCACGTCCTCCAGGCGCTGCATCCGGCTGCGGTAGATGGGCAGCTTCAGGGCTTGCAGCCGCTGCAGCTGGCGTGCGGAAGTGCCATCGGCCCAGACCACGATCAGCTCCGGCCGCAGCGCCACGATGCGCTCCAGGTCCAGCTGCGTGCTGTCGCCGACGCGCGGCAGCTGCCGGGCCGCGGCGGGGTAGTCGCTCCAGGCATCCGCGCCCACCACCCGCTCCCCTGCGCCCGCGGCGAACAGCAGCTCGGTCAGGTGCGGCGCCACGCTGACGATGCGCCGCGCCGGCCGCGCCAGCACCAGCTCCTGGCCGGCGTCGTCGCTGAGGCGCAGCGGGCTGGCGGAGGAGGGGGCTGCCGTGGCCGCGGGCTGCGCGGCCGGGGCGAGGGCGGGCGTACCCGTCAGCGCCAGCAGCGCCAATGTCCAGGCTGCCGCGGTCCTCTTGTTCGAGTGGAGAGCACGGGGCATCGGCATCAGTCCGCCACGAACACGGTGCGGCCTTGCAGCTCGCCGCGGCGCACGCGGTGGCCGAAGGCCTCGGACAGCGCCGCGGCGCTCATCACTGCGTCGGCTGCGCCGGCCCTGGGCGCGACGCCGGGCCGGCCCAGCAGCAGCGCGTGGGTGGCGAAGCGGTGCGCGAGATTGAGGTCATGGATGGACAGCAGCACGGCGCGCTCCTCGCGCTGCGCCAGCGCGCGCAGGTGCGCCAGCACGGCGACCTGGTGCGGCAGGTCCAGGTGCGCCAGCGGCTCGTCGAGCATCAGCAGGCGCGGGGCCTGCGCCAGCAGCGCGGCGATGCCCACGCGCTGGCGCTCGCCGCCGGAGAGGCCGCGCACGTCGCGCGCCTCGAAGCCGTACAGGTCCACCGCGGCCAGCGCGGCGCGGGCGATGCGGCGGTCGTCCTCGCCCTCCCAGCCCCAGCGCGGCAGGTGCGGGTGGCGCCCGGTGAGCACCACGTCCAGCACCGGCGCGGCGAAGGCATCGTGCAGCTGCTGCGGCAGCAGCCCGCGCCGCCGCGCGGCCTCAAGCGGCGGCCACTGCGCCAGCGGCCGGCCCTCCAGGCGCACCTGGCCGCCCTGCGCCGGCCGCAATCCGGCCAGCGTATGCAGCAGCGTGCTCTTGCCGCTGCCGTTGGGGCCGAGCAGCGCCCAGCACTGGCCGGGCTCGATGCGCAGGTCGAAGTTCGCCAGCAGCGTGCGCTCGCCCGCGCGCAGTGCGAGCCCCTGGGCTTCCAGCAGCGCGCTCATCGCCGCGTCTCCGCGCGCAGCAGCAGCGCGATGAAGGCGGGGGCGCCGATGAGCGCCATCACCACGCCCACGGGCAGCTGCTGCGGGGCGACGGCGGTGCGCGCCAGGGTGTCGGCCAGCAGCAGCAGCGTGCCGCCGCCCAGCGCGCAGGCCGGCAGCAGCACGCGCTGGTCGTTGCCGATGAGCAGGCGCAGCGCATGCGGCACCACCAGCCCGACGAAGCCCACCGTGCCGGCGCTGGCCACCGCCACCGCGCTGGCCAGTGAGGCCAGCAGGTACAGGCGCCGGCGCAGCGAGGCCACGCCCACGCCCAGGGCCTGCGCCCCGGCCGCGCCGCGCAGCAGAAGGTTCAGCTCGCGCGCCAGCGGCCAGGACAGCCCCAGCAGCAGCGCCAGCGCCGCCAGCGGCCAGCCCGGGGCGTCGGCGCCGGAGAGGTCGCCGCTGAGCCAGAACAGCATCCCGCGCAGCTGCGCCTCGGGCGCCAGCGTGAGCAGCAGCAGCGTCACGGCTGCCCACAGCGCCGCCAGCATCACGCCGGTGAGCAGCAGCCGCGGCACGCTGCCCTCGCTTTCGCCGAGCTGCGGCTGCCAGGCGCGCTGCGCCAGGCCGAAGAGCAGCACCGTGGACAGCAGCGCGCCGCCGAAGGCGCCGAGCTGCAGGGCCAGCGCGCCGCCGCCCAGCATCAGCACGCCCAGCGCGCCCACCGCCGCGCCGCCGGAGGTGCCCAGCACATAAGGGTCGGCCAGCGGGTTGCGCAGCAGCACCTGCATCAGCGCGCCGGCCAGCGCCAGCAGCGCGCCGCTGGCGAAGGCGCACAGCGCGCGCGGCAGCCGCAGCGCGTGCAGCACCTGCGCGGCGGGGCTGTCGTCGGGCGCGAACAGCAGCCGCGGCAGCTCGGCCAGCGCGATCTCGCTGCTGCCGCTGGCCAGCGCCACGCCCAGCGCGGCGGCGGCCAGCAGCGCCAGCAGCAGCCAGATGCGCAGGGCGCGGGGCATGGGTGCGCTTACTTGGCCGCGTATTCCAGCGCGACGAAGACTTCGCGGCCGGGGCGGTTGTAGCCGTAGGCCAGCTCATAGCGCTTGTCGGCCACGTTGTTGACGCGGGCCGACAGGCTCCACTCGGGCGTGAGCGCGTAGGCGGCGCGCAGGTTCAGCAGCGCGTAGCCGCCCAGGCGGGTGAGGTTGGCGACGTCGTTGAAGCGCTCGCCGCTGCCCACGATCTCGGCGCCCGCGCGCCAGGCGCCCGGCGTCCAGTCGAAGCTGGCGCTGCCGAAATGCCGGGCGCGGCGGTTGAGCTGCAGCCCGTTGTCGGCGTTCTCGGGCGACTGCTGCGTCCACTCCGCGCGCGCGCTCCACAGCCTGGTCACGTAGCCGGCATCGAGCGTGGCGCCGCGGATGCGGGCGCGATTGACGTTGACCACGGTGCTGAAGTCCGGCGTGCTGGCGATCAGGTCGCGCACGCGGTTCTGGAACAGCGTCAGGCCGCCGCGCAGCGCGCCGTCGTCATAGCGCGCCGCGAGCTCGACGTTGCGCGCGCGCTCGGGACGCAGGTTGGGGTTGCCCTGGAAGCCGAAGGACAGCGGCCAGTAAAGCTGGTTGAAGGTGGGCGTCTTGAAAGCCGTGCCGGCTGCGGCCGACAGCCGCCACGCCGGTGCCAGCTGGAAGCCGTAGCCCAGGCGCCCGGTGTTGTGGCCGCCGAACTGCGAGTCGTCGTCGTGGCGCAGTGAAGCCTCCACCTGATGCGCACCCTGCGTCAGGGCGTAGCTGCCGAAGACCGAGCGCAGGATGCGCTCGTCCTGGGTGTAGCGCGTGGAGCTGTCGAGCCGTTCGCGCCGCCACTCCACGCCGGCGGCCAGGGCGCCCAGCGGCAGGGTGACATCGTTCTGCCAGGTGAACTGGTCCTGGTCCGTACGGAACAGGCTCGGGGAGCTGCCCTCGGTGCGGTAGTGGTCGGTGCCGCGTGCCAGGCGCAGCAGGCTGCGCCACGTGGTGGAGAGCTTGTCGCTGCTCTCGAGCGAGAGGCCCGAGAGGCGGCGCTTCGTGCGGTCGTCGGTGCTGCCCAGGCCGTTGTCGAAGCGCGCGAGGCCTTCGCTGCCCCAGGCGCGCGCCGTGAGCGTGTGGCCGGCGGCCCAGTCGTGCGCCACGGTTGCGCCGAGGTTGGCGTTGCGATAGCCGTCGCGGTCAGGGTTGTAATAGAAGCCGCTGGCCGGGTTGGTGGCGTTGATGCCGTCGGTCTTCTCGTAGCCCGCGCGCAGCGAGACGCTGGTGTCGCCGAAGCGGCGGCCCACGCTGGCCGAGGCCTCGCGCGTCTGCTGGCTGCCCAGGCCCACGCGGGCGCTGGTGTGCTCGCCCTGCTTGGTGAAGATCTGGATCACGCCGCCGATGGCGTCGGCGCCGTAGAGGCTGCTGGCCGGGCCACGCAGCACCTCGATGCGATCGATCTGGTTGAGCGGCAGGTGCTCGAAGGCCGTGGTGCCATCACTGACGTTGCCGATGCGCACACCGTCCACCAGCACCACCACGTGGTTGCTGTTGGTGCCGCGCAGGAACACGCTGGAGTTCTGGCCGGCGCCGCCGTTGCTGGAGATCTCGGCGCCGCCGTGGAGCTGCAGCACTTCGGTGAGCGACATGGCGCCGGCATTGCGGATCTGCTGCGCATCGATCACGCGCACGTCGGCCAGCGTCTGGGCCACGGGCTGCGGCAGCCGCGTGGCCGTGACCACGACCGGCTGCGCCGACAGATCCGCCTGCGCCACGGTCACGGGCTGCGCCGCGGCGTCGGCCGCGCGCGCGATGGGAGTGAGGGCCAGCAGGGCCAGGCCGCACAGTGCGGCGGGGCGGTGGGAAAGGGACTTCATCGGGAAGGACTCCGGCAGCCAGCGTCCCCGCAGGCTGCAGTGGCAAGGAGCCGCGGCACGATCGGGCCGCGGCGGCGGTGCTTGCTAGGCCGGTATCCGGGCTCGCGGGCCGCGTGCGGTGCCATCACGCACGCGCCGTCCATCGCCTTCCCACGGGCGCGGTGCCCGCAGTGGCCTCGTGATGAGCGGCATGCCTGCCTACCGGTGCGGGGGCAGCGCAGGCCTGGGCGGCGTCAATCGGGTGTGAACATCCCGCCGCGCCGCTTCACCTGCTTCCCGTTCAACCCCCGGGATGAACCGGGGGCACCTGAAGCGGCGCGCATCATACCGGGCCCGGCTTCTGCGCCTGCTGACAGCGCACCTGCGTGAGCTCGCGCCGCCCGCCGTCCACCCGCACCGCGCTGAGCTGCCCGCCCCAGACGCAGCCGGTGTCCAGCGCCAGCAGGTCGGGCCGCTCCAGCAGCCCCAGCGTGCTCCAGTGGCCGAAGGCCACCGGCTCGCCGGCGCTGCGGCGCCCGGGCACCTCGAACCACGGCATCAGCCCCGGCGGCGCTTGCAGCGCGCCGTCCTTGGTCTTGAAGTCCAGCGTGCCGTCGGCGGCGCAGAAGCGCACGCGCGTGAGCACGTTGATGACGAAGCGCCAGCGGTCGGCGCCCTGCAGGTCGTCGCGCCAGCGCGCGGGCTCGTTGCCGTACATCACGGTCAGGAAGTCGCGCAGCCCCGGGCCGCGCAGCAGGGCCTCCACCTCGGCCGCCAGCGCCAGCGCCTGGGCCGCGTCCCACTGCGGCGGCAGCCCGGCGTGCACGCACAGCCAGCCCTCGCGCCGCAGCGCCAGCGGGCGCTGGCGCACCCAGTCGATCCACGCCTCGCGCTCGGAGCTGTCCAGGATCTCGCGCAGCGTGTCGCTGCGGTGCTCGGGGCGCACGCCATGCGCCACCGCCAGCAGGTGCAGGTCGTGGTTGCCCAGCAGCGCGTCGGCGGCGTCGCCGAGCTCGCGCAGCCGCCGCAGCGTGCGCAGCGACTCGGGGCCGCGGTTGACGAGATCGCCCAGCACCGTGAGCCGGTCGCGGGACGGGGAAAAGCCGATTTCGGCCAGCAGCCGCTCGAACGCGTCGCAGCAGCCCTGCAGGTCGCCTATCAAATAGTGCATTCGGGGGATTCTGCTACGCTCACCCGCCACTTCTTCCCCGGCCCGGGCCCCGTCCAGGTGCGCCGCGCCTGCCCGATGGACTTTGCGTTACTGGTATTCCTGATCCTGCTCAACGGGTTGTTCGCCATGTCGGAGATGGCGCTCACCGCCAGCCGCAAGACGCGGTTGTCGGTGATGGTGGAGGCGGGAGAGCCGGGCGCCCAGGCCGCGCTGGACCTGCACGACAACCCCACCAAGTTCCTGTCGGTGGTGCAGATCGGCATCACGTCCATCGGCGTGCTCAACGGCATCGTGGGCGAGAACGCCTTCTCGCAGCCGCTGTCGCAGTGGCTGATCCAGACGCTGCATGTCCCCGAGGATGCCGCCAGGGTCAGCGCCACGGCGCTGGTGGTGGTGCTCATCACCATCCTGACCATCATCTTCGGCGAGCTGGTGCCCAAGCGCGTGGGCCAGATGTTCCCGGAGCAGGTGGCGCGGCTGGTGGCCTTGCCCATGGAGGGCTTGAGCACCGTGGCGCGGCCCATCGTGTGGCTGCTGTCGGTGTGCACCAACGCCGTGCTGCGCCTGCTGGGCATCCGCAACGCCGTGAGCCGCAGCGTGACGGAAGAGGAGATCGCCGCGCAGCTCGAGGAAGGGCTGGAGACGGGCGTGATCGAGGCCCAGGAGCACCAGATGGTGCGCAACGTCTTCCGCCTCGACGAGCGCCAGATCGGCTCGATGATGATCCCGCGCGCCGACATCCAGTGGCTGGACGCCGCCGCCACCGCCACCGAGGTGCAGCAGGTGCTGGCCGAGGGCGGCCACTCGCGCTACCCGGTGTGCCGCGGCGACCTCAACGACGTGGTGGGCGTGGTGGCGGCGCAGGCGCTGCTGCGCCAGGTGCTCAACGGCGAGGCGCTCAACATCGCCGACCACCTCACGCCGCCGGTGTTCGTGCCCGAGACGCTCTCGGGCATGGAGCTGCTGGAGCACTTCCGCGCCTCGGGCGCGGAGATGGTGTTCGTGGTGGACGAGTACGGCGAGGTGCAGGGCGTGATCACGATCCGCGACCTGCTCGAAGCCATCACCGGCGAGTTCAGCGCCGGCAACGGCGCCGACGAGCAACCCTGGGCCGTGCCGCGCGAGGACGGCAGCTGGCTGCTCGACGGGCTGATCCCCGTGCCCGAGCTCAAGGACCGCCTGGAGCTCAAGGAGCTGCCCGAGGAGGAGCGCGGCCGCTACAACACCCTGGCCGGCATGGTGCTGCTGCTGCTGGGCCGGCTGCCGCAGACCGCCGACACGGTGGAGTGGGCCGACTGGCGCTTCGAGGTGGTGGACCTCGACGGCAAGCGCATCGACAAGGTGCTGGCCACCCCGCTGCCGCCTGCCGCCGAGCCGGACAGCGTCCGGACCTGATTTCCCTGTTTGAAACCATCGTCGCGGCGGCCGCCTCGCCAGGCGGCGCCGCGTTCAACTCCAAGGACGCCCATGATCCATTCCGCCCTGCATCGCCAGCCCGTGGCGCTGGACCGCAACCACCACCGCACGCTGCGGCTGCGCCTGCCCGTGGACCTCGCCGCGGCGGCCGGCACGCTCAACGCCTGCTTCCTGCACGGCGCGGAGTTCGCGCAGGCCTGCCTGGAGTACCCGATCGTGTTCGTGCGCGCCGGCGCCGATGCCGAGGGCCGCTCGGCCGTCGCGCCCATGGCGGTGCTGGGCCTCACGCGCGACGAGAACCTGTACCTGCGGCCTGACGGCGGCTGGGCCGCGCAGTACCTGCCCGCAGCGCTGCGGGTCTATCCCTTCGCGCTGGCGCAGGTCGATGCCGAGCAGGCGGCGCTGTGCATCGACCGCGCCTACGCCGGGCTGTCCGAGACCGAGGGCGAGCCGCTGTTCGAGGCCGACGGCAGCCCCTCGGAGCTGGTGCAGCGCATGCAGCAGCAGCTGCCCGAGCTGGAAGCGGAAGTGCAGCGCACGCGCCGCGGCTGCGAGCGGCTGATGGAGCTGGACCTGCTGCGCGAGATGCGGCTGGACATCAGCCAGGACAACGGCCCCACGCTGCGCGTGGACGGCTTCCTGGCCGTGGACGAGGAGAAGCTGCTGGCGCTGCCCGACGCCACGCTGGCCGAGCTGCAGCGCAGCGGGCTGCTGCGGCTGATCCACGCGCACCAGCTCTCGATGGCGCACCTGCGCCGCCTGGCCGAGCGCCGCGCCGCGCGGGCGGCGGCGCATTGAGACGGCGCCCAGTTACCGCGATTCAGGGTTTTCCCCTCGCCACCGCGCAGTGGGGGAGAAGGACAGGGGGCGCTGCCGCAGGCGGCGTTGTCCTTGGTGCCTGCAGCCCTCACCCCAGCCCCTCTCCCGCGTCGCGGGAGAGGGGAGGCTGACGGGCTTGGCGCTTCGCGGCTGACCGTGGCCTGCCGCAGAGGCCGCCTGCCTCAGCAGTCGCTCAGGCCTGCTCGCGGTGGTGGGCCAGCAGCCGCTCCAGCAGCTTCTCGAACTGCTTGCGCTCGTTGGGCGAGAACACGCCGAAGACCTGCTCGTTGTGGCGCTCGATGAGCGCCATCACGCGGCGCCAGGCGGCGCGGCCCGAGGCCGTGAGCGTGAGCACCACGCCGCGCGCGTCGGCGGCGTTGGCCTGCTTGCGCACCAGGCCCTGCTCGGCCAGCGACTGCGCGGCGCGGCTGGCCTGCGCCTTGTTGAGCCGCGCCTTGGCGGCAAGCTCCACCACCGACAGCGGCTCGAAGGCGCCGATGGCCGCCAGGCAGCGCGCGTCGCCCGGCGCGACGCCGCTGGCGCGCAGGCCGCTGCCGCTGCCGAAGGCGTCGCTGAGCTTGTAGAGCTCGTGCAACCGGTGACTGAGCAACGCATCCAGCGCCGGCGGGGGAGTACGGGCAGCAGGCTTGGAACGGGTTGACATGGGCGGCTCGCAATTCATTACCGAAGGGACGGCCAGTGTAGGCCAGCGCGCGGTGGCGTTGCGCACGCAACCGCCCATTTCGACGTGGGCAGCAGGGTCCGCCAGTGCCGGTGCCGCCTCCCTGCCGGGCCGCGGCACCGCTTTCGCCCCGCCGCGGCAGCCCCAGGCCGTGGCGCACACAACCATGGCAAGCGGCGCGCCCGCGGGGCTCCCGCAGGCAGGGCAGTGGCCGTGTCCGGCCTATCGCTCGGTGGCGGCGGCAACCATCGGCCGGCCCCCGCCGGGGTGGCACTTGCCGTCTGCGTGCAGTGGCGCGCGCGGGCCGGATGCGCCGCGGCGGCGCGCGCGGGTGCATGCTTGCGCATGCGACCGGGCGGCGGCGGCGCTGCACGCCGCGGCCGGCGCGGCGCCTGACGTAACTTTTTCCATGCACACCGCCATGCCGATAGCTTCCCTGCACGACGCGGCCCGCCGCCGCCCGGCGAATACCCTTTCCGCCGGTTTCTCCCCGGGATTTCCCCGGAATGCCCGAGCCGCGGCCGCCGGCCGGGAGGCGCGGCCATGACCGAGCGCGTCGATACCGTCGTCGTGGGCGCCGGCGTGGTGGGCCTGGCGGTGGCGCGCGAGCTGGCGCAGCGCGGGCACGAGGTGCTGGTGCTGGAAGGGGCCACCGCCATCGGCACCGGCACCAGCTCGCGCAACAGCGAGGTGATCCACGCCGGGCTGTACTACCCCACGGGCTCGCTCAAGGCGCGGCTGTGCGTGCAGGGGCGCGAGCGGCTGTACGCCTACTGCGCCGAGCGCGGCCTGGGCCACCGGCGCTGCGGCAAGCTCATCGCCGCCACCGACGAGGGACAGCTCGACGCGCTGCGCGCGCTGCAGGCCCAGGCCCTGGCCAACGGCGTGGACGACGTGCAGTGGCTCGACGCCGCCCAGGCGCGCGCGCTGGAGCCGCAGCTGCGCGCGGTGGCCGCTCTGCTGTCGCCCTCCACCGGCCTCGTGGACAGCCACGCGCTGATGCTGAGCCTGCTGGGCGACGCGCAGTCCGCCGGCGCGCTGCTGGCCCTGGCCAGCCCGGTGCTGTCGGGGCGGGTCACGAACGAGGGCATCGAGCTGCAGGTCGGCGGCGAGCAGCCCATGGCGCTGCTGGCGCGCCGCGTGGTCAACAGCGCCGGCCACGGCGCGCCGGCCCTGGCCGGGCGCATCGGGGGACTGGACGCGCGGCACGTGCCCCGGGCCTGGGCCTGCAAGGGCCACTACTTCAGCCTGCGCGGGCGCAGCCCCTTCTCGCGGCTGGTCTACCCGCTGCACGACTCGGCCGGCCTGGGCGTGCACTTGACGCTGGACCTCGCCGGCCAAGCCCGCTTCGGCCCCGACACCGAGTGGCTGCCCGACGCCGACCCGGCCGGCTTCGACTACCGCGTGGACGAGCGCCGCATCCCGGCCTTCGGAGCTGCCATTCGCCGCTACTGGCCCGGGCTGCCCGAGGGGGCGCTGTCTCCGGCCTACACCGGCATCCGCCCCAAGATCAGCGCGCCGGGCCAGCCCGCGGCCGACTTCCGCATCGATGCCGCGGCGCAGCACGGCGTGCCCGGGCTGGTCAACCTCTTCGGCATCGAATCGCCTGGCCTCACGGCCTGCCTGGCCATCGCCAGCCATGTTGCAGCGCACATATGAGTGCGCGCGCAACCGCGTAAGTTGTTGCGCTGCAGCATGTTTTTGAAAGTTTCCGGTAAGGGTTGGCCCGGTGCTGGTGCCAGGCGGGCACCCCTACTATCGGTGGCCTTGACCACGCCAAAGCGGAGTACGGCATGTTGCAACACCGGTGCACGACCCCTGGCTGTTTCGAGCTCGTGACGTTCGGCGACCTGTGCCAGCGTTGCAGCCAGGGTGAGACACCCCAGCGCCGCGGCCCGGTGACCGCGCGCGATCTGTTCTATTCCAAGGTCTACGGCGGGCGTGACGCTGAAGTCACCCGCTACCGGCTGGATCACCAGTCCCAGGCCCGCCCGCCCAAGGGCTACAGCGCTTCGCGCTTCTAATCGTCCGGGCCCCCGGCGCTGCGCTCGGCGCGGCCCCGGCTGCCAGCGTTCCCTTACCAGCCCCGCCTCGTGCGGGGTTGGTCTTTTTCAGGCCAGTTCCTCGCGCAGCCGCGCGATCAGCCCCGAGTGGTGCCGCGTGGGCGAGGCGATGGCCGCCTCGATCACGGCGGCGCTGCCCACCAGCGTGACGCGCCCGCGCGAGCGCGTCAGGCCCGTGTAGAGCAGCTCGCGGCTCAGCGCCCGGCCCGTGTGCTCGGGCAGCACCAGCGCCACTTCGTCGAACTCCGAGCCCTGTGCCCGGTGCACCGTCAGCGCGAAGGCATCCTGGTGCGGCGGCAGCCGCGCCGGCGCGACGGCACGCAAGCCGGCGCCGTCCGGGAACATCACCCGCAGCGCGCCGTCCGCGTCGGGCAGCGCGATGCCCACGTCGCCGTTGAACAGCCGCAGCATCTCGTCGTTGCGCGTCACCAGCACGGCGCGGCCCGGATACCAGGCGCCGCCGCGCGCCTGCGGCGCCGCGCCCAGCGCCCGTTGCACCTGCCCGGCCACCAGCGGGTTCAGCGCCGCCACGCCGCGCGGGCCCTCGCGCAGCACGGCCAGGATGCGGAAGCGGTTGAAGGCCGCCGTCACCGCCGCCACGTCGCCCGGGTCGCGGCGCAGCGCCTCGATGTACGGGCCAAAGCCCGCCAGCAGCCGCTGCCGCGTGCCTTCAGTGGGCGTGGCCTGCGCGTCGGGCAGCCAGCACAGCGCGCCCTCGGCATGTGTGCCCGCCCGGCGCAACAGCGCCAGCGCCTCTTCGACCCGGCCGGCGTTGATGTCCTGCGCCAGGCGGCCGATGGCCGAGCCGGCGCCGAAGCGGAAGTTGTGCTGCAGCCACACCACGCGGTCGGTCAGCCCGGTGCGCAGCAGCGCTTCGGGCGGCGCGATGGCGGCCGGGTCCAGGTCGCACAGCGCCGCCAGCTCGCGGATGCAGCCCTCGCTCAGACCCGGGTCGGCGCTGATCTCGGCGAACACCGCGCCGGCCTCCACGGCGGCGAGCTGGTCCTTGTCGCCCAACAGCACGATGCGCGCGCCGGGCGGTACCGCCTCCAGCAGCCGCGTGGCCAGCGCCAGGTCCAGCATCGAGGCCTCGTCCACCACCAGCGCGTCGATGGGCAGCCGGTGGCCGGCGTGGTGCGTGAAGCGGCCGGGGCCTTGCGCGCCCAGCAGCCGGTGCACGGTCGAGGCCTGCGCGGGCAGCCGCGCGCGCAGCTCGGGCGGCAGGTCGATGCCGCGCTCGCGCAGCGCCTCGCTCAACCGCGCCGCGGCCTTGCCGGTGGGCGCGGCCAGCGCGATGCGGGCTTGCGGCGCCTGCGCCAGTAGCACCGCCAGCAGCTTCGCCACCGCCGTGGTCTTGCCCGTGCCGGGGCCGCCGCTGACCACCAGCAGCGGGCTGCGCAGCGCCAGCGCCGCGGCGAGCTGCTGCCAGTCGGCACCGCCGCCCGGCGGCGCGGCGTCGCTCGCGAACAGCTCGCGCAGCAGCGCGCGGGCCCGGGGCGTCACCGGCTGGTCCGGGATGCGGGCGCGGGCCAGCCGGCGCGCCAGGCGGCGCTCGAAGTCGAAGTGGCGGTGCAGGTAGAGGCGCTCGCCGTCGAGGATCAGCGGCAGCGAGCCCGGCGCCTGCGGCGTGCCGGCGATGCGCGAGGCACGCAGCCCCGCGCGCAGCGCCTCGGCCTCGTCCAGCTCGTCCAGGCGCAGGCAGACATGGCCCTCGCTGGTGGCCAGGCTCAGCGCCCGCGCGGCACGGGCCGCCAGGGCTGCGTCTTCGGGCTCCGCGCCGGCTTCCAGGGCCCACTGCTGCACCTGGTGGGCGAAGCCGTCGGCCAGGTCCAGGGCGGGAAGGTCGGCCATGCCGTTGGCAACCCGGGTGGCGCCGCGGGCGTGCCGCTCACCCCTTGCCCGCCGGCACCGCCACGAACAGGCTGCCTTCGCCGCGGCGCACCAGCAGCGCGACGCTGCCGCCGGTGGGGGCCTGCGTCACGCGCTTCTGGAACTCCTCCAGGCTGGCGAAGCGCTGGCCGTTGACGGCCACGATCACGTCGCCCGGCCGCAGCCCGCTGCGCGCGGCGCCCTCCTGCAGCCCCTCGACCACCAGCCCGTACTCCACGCCCAGCGCGCGCCGCGCCGAGGGCGGCAGCTCGCTCACGGCGATGCCCAGCTGCACCGAGGTGGGCTTCGGGGCGGCGCTGCGGGCGGCCGGATTCGCCTCGGCCACCTGCGGATTGGGCGCCTCCGCCACCGTGGCCTTGAGCGTGGTGCCGGCGCCGTTGCGCCAGACCTCGATGGGCACCTCGGTGCCCGGCTTGGTGCCCGCCACCAGGCGCGGCAGCGCGTTGGCGTCGGCCACCGCCTGGCCGTTGAAGCCCAGGATCACGTCGCCCGGCGTCAGCCCGGCACGCGCGGCCGGGCTGTTGGGCTCCACGGCCGTGACCAGCGCGCCGCGCGTGCCGTCGAGCTTGAAGGACTGCGCCAGCGGCTCGCTCACCTCCTGGATGCCGATGCCCAGCCGCCCGCGCGTGACGCGGCCGTTGGCGCGCAGCTGCTGGGCTACTTCCATGGCCATGTCGATGGGGATCGCGAAAGAGATGCCCATGTAGCCGCCGGACTGGCTGTAGATCATCGAGTTGATGCCCACCACCTCGCCGCGCATGTTCAGCAGCGGCCCGCCGGAGTTGCCGGGGTTGACGGCCACGTCGGTCTGGATGAAGGGCACGTAGGTCTCGTCAGGCAGCGAGCGCTGCGTGGCGCTGACGATGCCGGCGGTGATGGTGTTGGCGAAGCCGAAGGGCGAGCCGATGGCCGCCACCCACTCGCCCGGCTGCAATTGCGCCGAGTGGCCGATGGGCGCCACCGGCAAGCCCTGGGCATCGACCTTGAGCAGCGCCACGTCGGTCTGGCGGTCGCTGCCGACCACGCGCGCCTTGTACTCGCGCTTGCTGTCGGCCAGCCGCACGGTGACCTCGTCGGCGTCGGCCACCACGTGGGCGTTGGTCAGGATGTGGCCCTCGGCGTCGATGACGAAGCCCGAGCCCACGCCCTGGCTGCGCTCCTCGGGCGGCGGCCCGCCCTGCGGCCCGAAGCGGCGGAAGAAATCGGACAGCGGATGCCCCGGCGGCAGCCCCAGCCCGGGCTGCCCGCGCACCGTCTGCACCGTGGTGACGTTGACCACCGACGGCCCCACCTTGCGCACCAGCGCCGTGAAGTCGTTGGCCCCGGCCGGCAGCGGGCCGATGCTGCCGGTCTGCGCCGCGCTGGCCGGCGCGGAAGCGGGAGTGGAGGCGGCCGGGGCGGCGGGCGCCGTGGGAGCCTCCGTGTTGGTGCGCTGGCCGCAGCCGGCCAGCAGGGCGGCCAGCAGCAGGGCGGTGGAAGGAATGCGCGGCGTCATGGCGGCCTCGTTCAGTCGGAGATGCGCCGCTTTGGCAAGGGGCATGCCGAATGAGGTGCCCCGCCGCAACCTCGCGTGCGCCGCCGGGCGCACGGGCCTCCGGGCCGCGCAGCCACGGCCATGCGGGATCAGCCGTGCCGCGGCAGGGCTCGAGGCAGGTGCGAACCGCGGGCCGAGCCCGGGTCGGCGCTCAGCGCCTGTACCAGCGCTTGCCGATCCACAGCATGGCAATGAGGCTCACCAGCCCGGCCATGAACGCGGTCTCATCCGGGCCGCCTTGCCGGGCCAGCGCCAGCACGGCCACCAGGCCCCAGCTCACCGCCACGAAGTACGGGAGCAGCTTCCAGCCCAGCCACAACACACCCAGCACGGCGGCTGGTCCGAGAACGAGGACGACCATCCAGGCAGCAACTTCCATGATGCCTAACCCCCTTATTAAGGGGAAATTTAGCACTTGTTTGTGTGATTGTGTTTCAGGTGCATCACTTGTAAGGCGACGCGGCCCCGTGCCGGCGCCCATGTCCAGGGAGACGGCAACCCGGCCCAGCCGCCGGGGCGGCGTACCGCACGGCGACGCGCCGGCACTCGCCCTCAGGCGCCCAGCAACGCCTGCAGCCGCCTCAGGTCCGCCTCCGCCGCCCGCATGCGAAACACCCCGGTGGCGCTGCCGTCCGCGTTGCGCCAGGGCGGCCGCACGCCGCGCACGAACAACAGCAGCGCGCCGCCGAAGTGGGTCTCGTAGCGGTAGTCGGGCACGCGCAGGTGCAGGTAGCGGTCCAGCGCCAGGGTGTAGAGCAGCAGTTGCAGGCCGTAGCCCTGCTCGGCCACGGCCTGCGCCAGCGCCTCGGGTGCGTAGTCCGCCGGATTCGTGCCCAGCAGGTTGGACTTCCAGTCCAGCAGCCAGAAGCGGCCCTCGTGCTCGAACACCAGGTCGATGAAGCCGCGCAGGTAGCCGCCCAGCGCTTCCTCGCCCAGCGGCGGCACGCGCAGGCCCAGGGCCCGCAGCGCCTCATCGAGCGCGGCGGCGCTGAGCGCCGGGGCGGGCAGGTTGAACTCCATCTCCGTCAGCCGCCGCCCGGGCTGCAGGTGCCGCAGCCGCAGCCCCGGCGCGATCTCGGTGGAGAGCACGTCCTGCAGCAGGCGCTGCAGCATGGCCGCCTGTGCGCGCTCGCGCCCCTCGTGGCCCGTGCTGCCGGGTTGCGGGTGCGCGCGCAGCGCCGCCCAGGCCGCCGTTTCCCAGCTGGCCGGGTCGGTGAAATCCGCCTGCTCGAAGGCGGCGTGCACCGCGTCCCCGGCCGCCGGCCCGGCCGGGAAACGCAGGATGTCGTCGCGCGGCAGCCCGGCCTCGTCCGCGCGGCCGGCGGTGCGGCCGCGCACGCGCGCGTCGTGGTCCCGGCCGGCGCGCTCGTGCGCGACGGTGTCCAGGTTCAGCGCGCTGTAGCTGCCCAGCCGCCAGCCCGCCGCGATGTGCCGCGGCGGCGCCAGGCTTTCAATGCGCGGCGTCTCGGCCGCCGGCAGCGGCTCGCCGGGCGCCATGGGCAGCGGCGAGAGCCGGATCGCGCCGCAGCGCGCCGCCAGCCGCCGCCACGCCGCCTCGATCTCGTCCGGGCCGAGCGGGTGCCCGAACCACTGCGCGGCATCGCTGAAGCCGTCGCCCGCCGCCAGCCAGTTCAGCCAGCCGCGGTTGCCGGTGTGCTGCGTGACGCCCTTGCCGCTGCGCGCGGCGTAGGGGCCGACCACCACGTGGCAGCGGTGCACGGCGCGGGTGAGCGCCACGTAAGTGAGGCGCAGCGTCTCGGCCGCGCCTTCGGCGCGCTGCCGCTCGCGCAACGCCGCCTCGTCCCCGTCCGGGTCCAGGCCGCCGCGCAGGTCCAGCACCGGGCGGCCCTGATCGTCGTGCACTTCCACCATGCCGCCCGGCGCGGGCGGCGGCACCTGCGCGTCCCACAGGAAGGGGCAGAACACCAGGCCGTACTCCAGCCCCTTGGCCTTGTGGATGGTGACGACGCGCACCAGATGCTGGTCCGACTCCAGCCGCAGCTGCGCCGTCTCGTCCCCGCCGCGGCCCAGGCGCTGCAGTGCCAGCCAGCGCAGCAGCGCCTCCGGTGCGGGATGCGCGCCGGCAGCCTCGTGCAGCGCTTCGCCCAGGTGCAGCAGGTTCGTGAGCCGCCGCGCGCCGTCCGGGCGCGCCAGCAGCCGCTCGGCCACCGCGTCCTCCTGCAGCCAGCGCCGCAGCAGCGCCGCGACGCCGTGTTCCAGCCAGCAGCTTTTCAACTCGGCGAAATGCGTCATGCGCTCGCTGAGTGCCCATTCGTCAGCGGCTAGCGCGGCGAGGGCCACGGCGTCCAGGCCCATCGCTTCGGTCGCCAGCGCCGCGCGCAGCCGCCCGGGCTGCGCCGGCTCCAGCACGGCGGCCAGGACACGTTCCAGCTCCTCGGCCTCGGCCGTGTGGAACACGCTGGCCTGCGACAGCGCGACGCTGCCCACGCCCAGCGCGGCCAGGGCGTGGCGCACCCGCGCGCCCTGGGCATGGCTGCGCACCAGCACGGCGATGTCCGCGCCCTCCAGCGGCCGGCCGTCCAGCGTGACGCGCCCGGCGCGGCCCTCGCGCAGCAGCCGCGCGATCTCGCCGGCGGTTGCCTGCACGCTGGCGCGCAGCGCGTCCTCGCGCAGCAGCGGTTTTCCGTCCTCGCCGCGCGGCAGCAGCCAGAGCTGCAGCGCGCCGGCATCGGCGCCGTCCGGCGCGGTGAGATCCCGGAACACCGGCCGCGGCCGGGCGCCGACCGCGGCCGGCACGTAGTCCAGCCCCGGCATCAGGAAGCTGCGCGGGTGGGCCTGGAACAGCGCATTGAGCGCCTCGATCAGCGCCGGGCTGGAACGCTGGTTCTCGCGCAGCGTGTAGACCGCCGAGGCGCTTTCCCGCGCGCGCAGGTAGGTGTGCAGGTCCGCGTTGCGGAAGCTGTAGATGGCCTGCTTGGGGTCGCCGACCAGCAGCAGCGGGCTGGCGCCGTCGCCCCAGACGCGCTCGAAGATGGCCCATTGCAGCGGGTCGGTGTCCTGGAACTCGTCGATCAGCGCGGCCGGGAAGCGCGCGCGCAGCGCCGCCGCCAGCCCCGGCGCCTGCTGCAGCCGCTCGTGCAGGTTGAACAGCATGTCGTCGAAGGCCACCACGCGCAGCTCGCGCTTGCGCTGGCGCAGCGCCGCGCCGCCTTCCTCGAACAGCCGGCGCAGCAGCCGCAGCCGCGCCAGTGTCAACTGCTGCTCCGCGCCGCTGCGGGCAGCGAGCAGGTCCTCCGCCAGGGCGAAGAAGCGGTGCAAGGGCGGCTCGAAACCCTTGCGGGTGCGCCGGGCGAGCGTGGCGGCGCCCATCAGCGCCAGCTTGTCGCCGTCCACGTCGATGGGCGCCAGCGCGTCGCCGGCCTGCAGCCAGCGCCGCCAGCCGGCCAGGGCGGTGGCAATGCCTTCGGCGCCGTAGCTGTGGGCGTGCAGCGTGGGGGCGGCGTCGCGCAGCGCCTGGGCTACCGCCTCGTGCTCGCTGAGCCAGCACTCGCGCGCCGCGGCGTAGGCAGCGGCCAGCTCGGATTCCGACGCGTTGTCCTGCGCGTCCAGCGCCGCCGGCCACAGGCAGGGCGACAGCGGCTTCCCGAGGCGCCGCGCCAGCAGCCGCGCCCAGCTTTCAGGCGTGTCCTTGCCGGTGGCGAGATGGGCGGCCAGGGCCGGATCGAGCGCATCCCCGGCGACATGGCGGCGCCAGAAGTCGTTGACCGCCTGCTGCAGCAGCTCGGTGTCGTCGGGCAGCGGCGTCAGCGCCAGCGGCAGCCCGGCGGCGAAGGGCACGTCCGCCAGCGCACGCTGGCAGAAGCCGTGGATGGTGAAGATGGCGGCCTCGTCGAAGCACTGCAGCGCCAGCGTCAGGCGCTGCACCAGCGTGGCGTCGTCGAGCCCGTGGCGCTGGCGCAGGCTCTGCAGCAGGCCGGGCACGAAGGGGTCGCCGGGGTTGGGCGTGCCGCCCTGCAGCACGTTCAAGGTCTCCACCACGCGCACGCGGATGCGCTCGCGCAGCTCGGCGGTGGCGGCATTGGTGAAGGTGACGACCAGGATCTGCGGCAACTCCAGCCCGCGCTCCAGCAGCAGCCGCATGACCAGCCCGCAGATGTTCCATGTCTTGCCCGTGCCGGCCGAGGCCTCGATCAGGCTGATGCCGTCGAGCGGGCAGGCGAAGAGGTCGAGCTCGGGGCGGCTCATGCGCGCTCGCCCCGCAAGCACCGCCGCAGCGGCCCGAACACCGCCCGCGCGCTGCGCACGAACTCCGCGTCCAGCGGCTCCGTGCAGCCGCGCAGCGCCAGCCGGTACGCCGGGTCCGCCCCTTCGCCTTCCCACTGCGGGCCGCCGTACCAGGCCGCCTGCGCCTTGCTCATCAGCTCCTTGCCCTCGATGAAAGCCCAGGCCGCGCGCGGGAAGAAGTGCAGCGGACGCGTCAGCCCCTCGCGGTACAGGCGCAGCAGCCCGGCCAGCGTGCGCAGCGGCTGCTCCGCCTCGCCGAATTCGAACTGCCCGTCGCGTGCCTGCCAGCGCGTGCGCAGCGCCACGCCCTCCGGCCGGCTGGCGCACAGCCACAGCTGCAGCAGCCAGGCCTCGATGAAGTCCTGCGCCCCCGCGTCGCCATAGCGCCCGCGCAGCAGGCCCTCCGGGCGCAGGTCGGCGCAGGCGCCGGCCACGCTCCAGGCTTCGCCGTCCAGGTCGATCTCCAGCGTGCAGCTCCACGGCGGCAGGGGCTCCTCGCCACGCAACGCACCGGCGTAGCCCGACAGCGCCGTGAGCTCGCGCTGCAGCAGCAGCCGGCCCAGCCGCCCGGACGGGTACTCGGTGCCGGCCTGCGCCAGGCGCAGCAGCGCGGACTCGTCGCCGCCGCGCTCCAGCACCGGCAGCAGCCGCTGCGCCAGCGCCCGGCGCCCGGCGCGGTCCGGCAGGAAATCCTCGTCCTCGGCCAGCGCGGGCCCCGGGCGCGGCAACTCCAGCCCCAGGCGCTGCGACAGCAGGTAACGGCAGGGGTTGCGGAAGAAGCGGCTCAACTGCTCCAGCGTCACCTGGCGCTCTTCCTCACTCGGCGGCGTCAGCGGGGCGCTGAAGAAGGCACTGGCGGATTCCGCGGCCGGCGCGTCCTCGTCCGCCCCGTCCGGGGACGGCGCTGACACCAGGCCCGGCGGCACCGCCGGCCCGGTGAGCGCCCGCCGCAGCGCCCGCGCCATCTCGGCGTTGAAGCTGCGCTTGCGCGGGTCGGCCGCGGGATCGAAAGCCTCCAGCGAGAAGGGCTGCAGCGGGTGCTCCACCACCAGCCGCGCGCGCGCGGCGGCCAGCGCGGCCGGGGAGGCATCCGTGGCGATGGCGGGAACGAGCACGTCCAGCAGCTCGGCCACCAGCACCGAGGGCGGCAGCGGGGCGTTGTCGCGCACGCTGCGGCCCGTGTGGCTCAGCAGCAGGCGATCGCGCGCGGACAGCAGCAGGTCCAGGAACAGGTTCCTCTCATCCTGGCGGCGCTGCCGGTCGCCGCGGCGCGGCGCCAGCGCCATCAGGTCGAACTCGGCCGGGCGCTGCGGCGAGGGAAACACCCCGTCGTCCAACCCGAAGGCGCAGACCACGCGGAAGGGCAGGTTGCGCAGGCTGCCCATGGAGGTGAAGGTGAGCTGGCCCGTGGGCACGCCGCCGGGCGCGCCCGCGTCCAGCTGCGCCTGCAGCGCGTTGCGGATCAGCGGCAGCGACAGCGGCTGCTCCAGGCCAGCCGTCAGCAGCTGCTCGTGCAGCGCGGCCAGCGCCAGCTGCAGCTCGCGCCAGTCCTCCAGCTCCGCCGCGTCCGGGTCGATCAGCGCCTCGGCCGCATCGAGCAGGGCGCCGCGCCAGGCGTCCGGGGCCATCGGCCGCGACAGCCGCTCGTCCAGCCGGCGCAGCACGCTGGTGAAGCGCCAGAAGGTGCCCAGCGCCTGGGCGTCGCCGCCCTCGCCGTCGCCCGCGGGCAGGCGTTCGCCGAAGGGTTCACTGATCTCCGAAGGCAGGGCGTAGCCCAGGTACAGCCGGGTGAGGCCTTCGCCGAAGGAATGGCGGCCGCCGTCCAGGCCCCAGCGGATGGCCGCGTCGCCGAGCCAGGCCTGCACCTGCGCCAGCGCGGCGGCGTCGAGGTGGAAACGCCGGGCCACCGGCGGCTGCTGCAGCAGCTCGAACACGTTCAGCGCCGTGAAGCGCGAGCCCACCAGGGCCAGCGCCGACAGCAGCGCGCGCGCCGGCGCGTTGACGCCGCTGCGCGCGCGCCCGGTCAGGGTCCAGGGAATGAAGCGCTCGGCTGGCGCCGTGCCGAACACCGCCTCCACCAGTGGCGCGGCGGCGTTCAGGTCCGGCGTGACGACCAGGATGTCGCCCGGCTGCAAGGTGTCGTCCGCCGCGAACAGCGCCAGCAGCCGGTCGTGCAGCACCTCCAGCTCGCGCGTGCGCGAGTGGGCGACATGCAGCTCGATGCTGTGGTCGTCCGGTGCCAGGGCCACGCTGCCGGGATCGAGTTCGCGCATCTCCAGCACGGCATCCTGCAGCCGGCCCAGCAGGGTGGGCGCGCCGTGCGGGATGAAAGCGCTGTCGTCGATCTCGGCCTCGGTGGCGGCTTCGAGCAGCAGGTCCAGGTGCGCCTGGGTCTGGCGGCCCCAGGCGGCGAGCAGGCGCTGGCCGACCTCGTGGTAGAGCGCGCGGCCCTGCTGCTCCAGCCGGGCGATGCGGCGGCTGTCCACCACCTCGAACCAGTATTCGCGGCAGGGGTTGAGCACGTAGAGCCGCACGTCGATGCGCCGCGACAGCGCCTGCAGCACGCTGATGTAGACGGGGGCCACCGAAGGCAGCGCGAACACGTGCACGCACCGCGGCAGCCCGGCGGCGTGCAGGGCATCGTCGTCCAGCCGCTCCAGCGCGTGCAGCAAGGGCTCCACCGGGTGGCGGGCCGAGATGTCCAGCTCCTCGCGCAGCCGGCGCCACAGCGCCGCCTGCCAGGGCTCATCGGGCGCGTCGGCCTCGATGTCGGCCGGGCGGCCCTCGCTCCAGGCGGCGAGCCAGTCGCCGCGGTACGTCAGGTACTGCTCGAACAGCGCGGCGCAGCGCTGCGCCAGCTCCCAGCGCATCAGCTCGTCGGCATGGTCCAGGTAACCCTGCAGCCGAGGCTGCGCGGCCACGAACTCGGCGTCGCCCAGCAGGCCGAACAGGCGCCAGGCCAGCACCGGCTCCGCGAAGGGGGCGAGCCCCGGCGCGCCCGGCAGCAGCCGCGCGGATTGCGTCCACAGCCACTCGGCCAGGAAGCTGAAGGCGACGTTGGCGCACACGCCCTGGGCGCGCGCGACGGCCAGCGACAGCGTGCGGCGCACGGCGCTGCTGGGCACGACCACGTGCACGGGCTCGAAGACGCCGCCGGTGTCCGCCTCCAGGGCCTGGAGCAGGCTGTCCTGCAGGGCTTGGAAGCGGTTGGAAAAACAGAGGCTCAACATCGGGTACTGCGGAGCGCGCCGTGCGGAGGGTGCGGCTCACCGGCCGGGCCGCTGGAAGAGAGGAAGGATCACACGCGCGCGCGAGGGCGGGAGGATAGCGGGGGGTGGAAGACCCGGGGCGGCATGAGTGCACGCGGGCGGCGCGGGTGCGGCGGCACAATCGCACGGCCACGCGCAGCAGGAGGAGTGCCATGGAGCTGTACATCGAGCCGCTGGGACGATCCGCCGACCGGCTGGACGAGGCCTTGCGCCGCTGCCTGCTGGACCCGGGCGACCTGCTGATCCGCGACGGCCTGGTGCAGCGCTTCGAGCTGGGCTACGACCTGGCGCTCAAGGCCATCAGGCGCTGCCTGTCGCTGGCCTCCGACGACGCGGCCGCGGTGGCGGCGATGGACGCCGAGGCGCTGATCGGCCTGGCGCACCAGCAGCGCCTGGTCACGGCCGACTGGCCGGTGTGGCGCACCTGGCACGCCCTGCGTGCCCACACCGGCCACGACAACGACGAGCCCATGGGCCCGGACGTGGTGGCGGCGGTGCCGCGCTTCCTGGACGAATTGCGGCGGCTGCAGAAAAGGCTGGGGGGGAGGATTGTGTGAGGGGTAAAGATTGGGTTGTATTCAACAAAACAACCTGACGTCACCAAGCTTCAAACTGTTTGAGGCCTGTCCTCGGATTGCCATTGGCAATGCCTTGAATGCCCGCATGTCTCCGCCACGATCTAACCATTGCCAGCAATAGGCAATGCCAAGGAAATGGTTGCGTTGGTCGGGCTCCAGCACCTGGATCAGTGACTCCAGAATTCGGGTGTCGAAATACCGCAGCATGGCCGGCAGGCCGTCGGGTAGAAGCACGTCAAGGCGATATTTCAATCGCTGTGCAAGTGCTTCAAAAGCCAGGGAGGAATGCAAAAGCGTCAGGCTGGTGCTTTCGCCGCATGCCAGGTGGAGCCAACGCAGCCAGGCTTCTCGATTGATAGTATTCAAATCCAGAAGCAAGGGAGCCGCCTCGATGGCGGTTTCTTCCGTCGATCCGGAGAACAGGCTGGTCCAGCGAGTTTGTGGCTGCTCCCGTAAACGCTTGAGCAGGCCGGGTGCTCCGGCGTGATCCACCAAGGCATATAACCGACTGTCTGTCGGCGCACTGGCCGCGGATATCGCCTGAAGAAAAGCCTTGAATTCCATCATGCTGGCTCTCCCTTCAACGCAGCACGAACGGTGAACCACTGGCCCGGGCCTTGAGCAGGCATTCCACGCAAATCTGGCTCGGCAATACCGGCATGGGGTATTCGTGGCGAGCCGCCCCCAAAAACTGCTTCACCCCCGCCCGCACCGTCAACGTCCCCGGCGCAATGAAGTCCACGCTCCCGTTCTCGAACACCAGCGCCGCCCCACCGGCGGTGGAAACGACGATGCGCTTGGCGGCGGCCCAGTCGATGGGGCCGCGGGCGCTCTGGAAGGTGACGTCCTGCATCGCCGCGACCTGCAGGGTCCCGGACTGCGCCTGCAGCTCCAGGTCGCCGTTGCCGGCAATGAGGCTCAACCCCGTGCCCGCCGCCTCGCCGCCGGGCTCGATCGCGCCGCCCAGCACGCCGATGGCCTGCCCGGCGTGGAGGCGGGCCGCGCCGCCGGCCACGACGTCCATGTCGGCGCCGCTGGCCAGGTGCACGTTCTCGCCGGCTGCCACCGCCACGTCCTGCGCCGCAGTGATGGCGCAGCCCGCGCGCGCGCTCAGGCTCAGCGTCGGGGCGTTGCTCTGCGGCACGGTGTCCTCGCCGGCCTGCGTCTCTCCCGACTGGGCGTCGGCCAAGGCCTGCTCGAAGCCGCGCGTGCTGCCCATGCCGGCCGCCTGTGCCAGCCAGGCCGGGATCGGGGCCAAGTCCGGATCGGCCACGCTCGCGCCCGCCTTGAAGCTGCCCAGCAGCCCCGACAGCCCCACCGTCTGGTGCACCCGCGCCGCGCGGTGCAGCGCCTGCGCCAGCGCCTGGAACTGCTTGCCCATCGCCAGCCCGGCCGCGTTCTCCTGCGCCGGCTCGGCCCAACTCGCGGCATAGGTGGAGAGCAGCAGCCCGCACGCGCCGCGGATCGCCGCGTAGGCGTCCGTCCGCGCCTCGAAGCCCAGGCCCCGGAAGCTGCCGCGGTGGTTGTCGGCCTGGTGGATGAGGTGGCCCAGGTTGAGCTGGCTGGCGTGCTGGGTGGTGGCGAATTGCAGCCGCTCCTGGCCCGGGGTGTCGTCGTGGACGAGCTGGTTGAAGCCCCGGCCGCCGAACTCCTTGCTCTTGTGGCCGGACAGCGCCGCGGCATTGGCTTGGCCGCCATGCTCCACCAGGGTGGGACTGGCCCCATGCCAGGCCGGGCTGGCGCCGCCACCGCGGCGGTTGCCCTGGCCGGCGGGGCGGGCGTCGCTGCCGAGTTCGAACACGTTGAGCGTCGGCGGCCCGTCCGGGTCGGCCTTGCCGCCCGGGGTGGCCGGCACGCCGCCTTCGCCGCGGCCGTTGTAGAGGCTGCAGAGCACCACCGGGCGGTCGATGTCGCCCTCCAGCGCCTGTACCACCACCTCGTGGCCGATGCGCGGCGTCCACTGCGTGCCCATGGCGCCCTGGCCGCCCGAGCCGGCCAGCGGCTGCAGCACGCGCACCCAGCAGCTCGACAGACTGGTGCCCTCGGCGTTGTCCGGGTCGCCCTGGAACTCGTAGCGGATGCGCACCCGGCCCAGCCGGTCGGTGTGCACCTCGTCGGCACCCCGGGGCTGCGTGCTGCCGTCCGGGCCGACCACGGTGGCCAGCAACAGCCCCGGCTCGGGCTTGGCAAACACCCGCGCGCCGTCGGCATCGAGCAGCAGGGGGCGCCAAGGCTTGTCCGCGCGGATGGCCTCGAAGCCGCACGCGTAGCCGCGCTGCGCCGCCAGCGCCAGTAGCTCGGGCTCGATGGCGTGCACCGGCAGCACCGGCTCGTCGCCCAGGCGGTCGATGAGGGTGCGGGCCAGCTTGGCGGGCAGGTTGTTGAGGCCCACATGCCGCACCCGCGTGAGCAGGAAGCGCGCGTCGCGCAGCGGCTCGCCGCTGTCGATGTCCTCCACGGCATCGGCCAGCCGGATCGTCGTGCCGGCCGCAAAGCTGCGGATGGAGCCCTGGCCGACCCAGCCCGACTGGCGCGCCTCAATGGCCTCCAGCGCCAGGCGCAGCGTGCGCCGCGCGTGCTCGGGGCTGGCGAAGGGACCGGCGCCGGGGCCGTCGTCGCTCTCGATGTTCGGGGCCTGCGGGCCGCCGAAGCGTCCGCGCGTGGGCAGGCTCGCGCCCACGCTGCGGCCGAACTCCTCGCCGTAGCTCAGCGTGGTCAATGAGCCCACCGAGGCGCGGCACCAGCCGTCAAAAGCCTGCAGCGTGTCCGCGGCCTCCTGCACGTCGCCGTGCTGGAAGGCCAGCGGTTCGCGGGCGGAGGTCATGTCCTCGGGGCCGCCGCGGCTGTCGGCAAACAGCATGGACGAGGCCCGCCACCTGCTGCAGCGGCTGACGGAGCGCATCGGATGAAAGCGGACGTATCGCCCCTGCCGGCGCTGGCGCTGGGGCCGGCGGAATGGGACATCGTGCGCGCGATCCTGGCGCGCCTGGTGCCCGATCGCCCGGTATGGGCCTTCGGCTCGCGCGCCACGGGCCGCTGCAAGCCCTGGTCGGACCTGGACCTGGCCGTGGGCGGCACGCAGCGCCTGCCGTCCGCGCTGCATGCCGAGTTGTGCGAGGCCTTCGCGGAATCGGACCTGCCCTTCAAGGTCGATGTGCTGGATTGGTCCAGCGCCGACGCGTCCTTCAAGGCACTGGTCGGCCCGCAGCGGGTACTGGTACAGGGCGGGCGGGCCTGAATCAGTGACCGGCCCGCGCGCTGCCCTCAACGCATCGCCGCCGCCCCCGAGGGCCCGCCAGCGTCGCCATACCCACGCCGGTAACCGTTGCCGCCGCTGAGCACCAGCTCGCCCCGGGAGACGGCATCGGCCAGTTCGGCCTTCACCTGCGCGCGCGTCTTGCCGCCCGGCCCGCCCAGCGGCCCCGGGCCCGACTCGCTCCAGATGTGGTCGTAGGGCCGCGCCAGCGGCGGCACGCCGCCGTTGGACACCTCGCCGCGCGCCACGGCCTCGGCCAGCTCGGCGCGCACCTGCGCGCGCGTCTTGCCCATGGCGCCGTCGGAAAAGCTCGGCGGGCCCGACTCGCGCAGGTACACCGAGGCCTCGGCAGCCTGCACGTTGAAAGACAGCAGCGCCGCCGATGCCGCGGCCAGGACGGTGGTGATCAGGGTGGCTTTCATGACGAACCTTTCACGGGGTGACCAGAGGGGTCCAGCGCCGCGGCGGGAGGGTTCAGGGCCGGGGCTGGTGCAGACAACTCTGGTCGCCACGTTTCACGCCGCCTTCAAGGAAAGCTCACGTTTCGGTCACCGCTTGCAGCCGCCCTGCCGGCGCGATGCTTGCCGTGTCCAGGGCCCCGCATGAAGATGCCGCCGCCATGAACATCGTCATCCTTGGAGCCGGCCGCGTGGGCGAGAGCGTGGCCGAGAGCCTGGCCTCGGAAGCCAACGACATCACCGTCATCGACACCGATCCGGCCCGGCTGTCGCAGCTGCAGGACCGGCTCGACCTCAAGGGCGTGGCGGGCAACGGCATCCAGCCCTCGGTGCTGCGCGACGCGGGCATCGCCGACGCCGACCTCTTCATCGCCTGCGCCCAGCTCGACGAGACCAACCTCGTGGCCTGCAAGCTGGCGCACCAGCTCTTCAACGTGCCCACCACCATCGCGCGGCTGCGCAGCCCGGAGTTCCAGGAGGGCACGCCGCTGACCACCGAGCGCGAGGGCTTCGGCGTGGACCGCGTCATCTGCCCCGAGGAGTCGGTGATGCGCTCGATCTGGCAGCTCATCCGCTACCCCGAGGCGTTGCAGGTGCTGGAGCTGGCGCAGGGGCGCTTGAGCCTGGTGGCGGTGCGCGCCGTGGCCGGCGGCCCGCTGGTGCGGCACCGGCTCGACGAGATCCCGCAGCTCGTGCCCGGCGCCGACATGCGCATCGTCGCCATCTACCGCCAGGACAAGCCCGTCGCCGACGTCTGCGGCAGCACCCGCATCGAGCCCGGCGACGAGGTGTTCGTGCTCAGCGCCACCGAGCACCTGCGCCGCGTGCTGGGCGCGCTGCGCGAGCGCGACCGCCCGGTGCGGCGCGTCATGATCGCCGGCGGTGGGCGCGTGGGGCTGCGGCTGGCGCGGCAGCTGCGCGGCGAGGTGAACGTGAAGATCGTGGAGATGAGCCGCTCGCGCTGCGACTACCTCGCCACGCAGCTGCCGGGCGACGTGCTCGTCCTCAACGGCGACTCCACCGACGAGGAGCTCATGGGCGACGAGAACGTGCAGGACATGGACCTGTTCCTGGCCCTGACCAGCGACGACGAGGACAACATCATGGCCTGCCTGCTGGCCAAGCGGATGGGCGCGCGCCACGTGCTGGCGCTCATCAACCGCAAGGCTTACGCCGACCTGGTGCAGGGCACCACCATCGACATCGCGCTCTCGCCCGCCCAGGCCGTCATCGGCGAGCTGCTGGCGCATGTGCGCTGGGGCAACGTCGAGGCGGTGCACTCGCTGCGCCACGGCACGGCCGAGGTGCTGGAGGCAGTGGTCAGCGGCGACGAGGCCACCAGCAAGCTCGTGGGCCGGCGCATCGAGCAGATCCCGCTGCCCGAAGGGGCGCAGATCGGCGCCATCGTGCGCGGCCTGCCCGAGCGCGGCGAGGCCGTCACGACCCGGCGCGAGCGGCGCGGGCGCGGCGACGGGCTGGCGCTGCGCGAGCGGCGCGCCGCCGGCGACGTGTCGTCGGCCCAGATCGTCATCGCCCACCACGACACCCTGGTGCGCGCCGGCGACCACCTCATCGTCTTCCTGCCCAACAAGAAACAGGTGCGCCAGGTGCAGAAGCTGTTCCAGGTCTCGCCCATGTTCCTCTGAGCGCGAGGCCCGCTTGCAGAGCCTGCTCCCCGTCCTGGCCGTCCTCGGCGGCGTGCTGATGCTGTTCGCCGGCACGATGCTGGTGCCGCTGGCCTTCGCCTTTTTCGGCGACGACGCGGCGCTGTACGCCTACGACGGCGCCATCCTCGTCACCTTCTTCTGCGGCCTGGCGCTGCACCTGGTGGGCCGCCGCTCCAGCCGCGAGCTGCTGCCGCGCGACGGCTTCCTGCTGGTGAGCCTGGTGTGGGTGGTGCTGCCGGCCTTCGGCGCGCTGCCGCTGCTGTTCCACATCGACGGCCTCTCGTTCACCGACGCCTACTTCGAGGCCGTCTCGGGCCTGACCACCACCGGCGCCACCGTGCTCACCGGGCTGGAGAAGCTGCCGCTGTCCATCAACGTCTGGCGCTGCCTGATGGTGTTCATCGGCGGCATGGGCATCCTGGTGCTGGCGGTGGCGATCCTGCCCATGCTGGGCGTGGGCGGCTCGCAGCTGTTCAAGGCCGAGACGCCCGGCCCGATGAAGGACCAGAAGCTCACGCCGCGCATCGCCGAGACCGCGCGCGGGCTGTGGAGCGTGTACTTCGCGCTGGCGCTGGCCTGCTTCCTGGGCTACCGCCTCGCCGGCATGGGTTACGCAGACGCCTTCATGCACATGTGCACCACGGTGAGCCTGGGCGGCTTCGCCGCCTACGACGCCAGCTTCGGCGCCTTCGATTCGCCGGCCATCGAGACGGTGGCCATCGTCTTCATGCTGCTGGCGGGCATCAGCTTCCCGCTCTACTTCGTGGCCTGGCGCCGGCGCAACCCGTGGGTGGTGTGGCGCGACATGGAGGCGCGGCTGTACCTGTTCCTGATGGCGGCGGCGACGGTGGGGCTGACGCTGTTCCTGATGGCGCACCAGGTGTACCCGGACTTCGTGGAGGCGCTGCGCCACACCGCCTTCCACGTCGTCTCCATCGCCACCACCACCGGCTACGCCACCAAGGACTACGCGCAGTGGCCGCCCTTCGCGCCGCTGCTGCTGCTGTTCATGTCCTGCTTCACCTGCTGCGCGGGCTCCACCGGCGGCGGCATCAAGCTCATCCGCTCGCTGTTGCTGATGAAGAGCGCGCAGCGCGAGTTCAAGCGCATCGTGCACCCGCGCGCGGTGGCGCCGATCACGCTGGGCGGGGCGGTGGTGGACGCCAACGTGCTGCAGTCGGTGCTGGCCTTCATGCTGGTCTACGGCGCGGTGATGGTGGGTGCCACGCTGCTGCTGCTGTTCTCCGGGCTGGAGGCGGTGACGGCCTTCACGGCGGTGCTGTCCAGCCTCAACAACACCGGCCCCGGCCTGGGCACGGTCGGCCCGGCCGGCACCTTCCAGCCGCTCACCGACTTCCAGACCTGGGTCTGCACCGTCGCCATGCTGCTGGGGCGGCTGGAGCTGTTCTCCATCCTGGTGCTGTTCACGAGGTCGTTCTGGAGGAAGTGAGGCCGGCCGGGGCCGGCCCGACAGCCCGAAGGTGTCGCGCCGGCCTGGGCCTGAAGCGGCTCAGCGCCGCTGCGGCCGGGGGGCCGTTGCCCACCAGGTCGCCAGCACGATCAGCGAGCCGCCGCTCCACACCCGCCAGGTCAGCGCCTCGCCCAGCCACAGCAGCGCGAACAGCGCGCCGAACACGGGCTCGCAGCCCATGAGCATCGACACCCGCGAGGGGCTGGTGCGCACGGCGGCGTAGTTCTGCGCGAAGAACGCGAACACGGTGCAGAACAGCACCAGGAAGCCGACGCTGAACCAGAACATCGGGTCCGTCGGCAGCGGCGGCCAGGCGCCGCGCCGCAGCAGCAGCGCCAGCAGCAGCGCGCCGAGGGCCATCACGCCGGCCTGCAGCGCCGTCAGCGTCAGCGCGGGCAGGGCATGGCGCCCGGCCAGGCGCTTGGTCAGGCAGACCATGAGGGCCCGCAGCAGGGCCGCCAGCACCATCAGCCCGTCGCCCAGGCCGCCGGGCAGCGCGGCCGCGCCGCTGCCGCCGTCGGTCAGCAGCGCCGCGCCTAGCACCGACACCCCCGCGGCCCAGAACATGCGCGCCGGTGGCCGCTGCCCCAGCACCAGCCACTCCACCAGCGGCGTGAAGGCCACGCACAGGCTGATGAGGAAGGCGGCGTTGGTGGCCGTGGTCAGCGACACGCCGTAGGTCTCGCACACGAAGATCGCCAGCAGGTTGCCCCCCAGCAGCCCTCCGACCTGCAGTCCCTGGCGCCAATGGCCGCCCCACAGCGGCTTGAGCGCGGGCAGCAGCACCAGGAACGTCAGGCTGAAGCGCAGCGCCAGGAATTCCGGCACCGGCATCTGCTGCGTGGCGAGCTTGGCCAGGGCGTAGCTGCTGCCCCAGATGGCGGCCACCATCAGCAGCATCAGCTCGCCGCTGCCCATGCCGGCCCGCAGCCACGCGCCGCCCCCCGGGCGCCAGCCCTGCGCCGGGATACCGTCGTCGCGGGCCATGCTCAACCCGCGTTCTTCGTGAAGGCCAGGACGAGGACGTCGCGATAGGCCTCCAGGGCATCGGGGGCGGGCAGGACGGGCGTCACGCCATGCATGGTCCGGTTGTCGTCCAGCACCATGAAGTCCAGCGGCTCCACCAGCTTGCACACGAACAGCGGCTGGCCCTCGGCGTCGGTGATGGTGGATTCGCCGCCGCGCACGTTGTGGCGCCGCACCATCATGACCACGATGTAGTCCACGCCGTCACGGTGCAGGCCTTCCGGCGTGGGCTGGCCGGCCGTGTCGGACGAGGCGCGGATGCGGTAGGGGTGCAGCCGCACGTTCCAGCACTGGCGGGCGCCCTCGACCCGGTCCAGCACCCGGGCCAGGCTCATCAGCAGCTTCGTCAGCGACTCCTCCTGCACGAACTCCGGCTCCAGGGGATCGAACCAGCGCTGGATGCCGCCATTGAGCTTGTTGATGTAGCGCGGCTGCTCATAAGGGCCGTGGGGCAGCTGGCGCAGCTGGTCGGGGTACTGCAGCTCCAGCTCGCCGTAGCGGCGGAAGCGGTAGGTGCCGCCGTCGCCCATGTGGCGGTCCAGGGTCAGGCGGTTCCAGTAGTCGCCAAAGCGCGGCCACTCGCGCATGGGGAAGTCCAGCCACGCCGCCGTTTCCGGTCCCCGCATCAGGGCGTAGCGCTGGCGCTGGAGCTCCTCCACCAGGCGCATGTCGGAAGCATCCGGGCGCGGGCCGGTCTCGTTGCAGCGCAGGCTCGTGGGGCGCTCGATCAGGGCGGTGTCGTTCATGCGTAGATCTCCTGGGTGCTCGTCATGTCGTGGCTCAGGCGGGTATGGGCGCGTTCACGGGCGACGCGCTTTTCCCAGCCGTCGCGGTCGCACAGGTACAGCGGCCTGTCGGCCCGGATGGAGCACACGTCGGCCGCGCCCGGGCGCAGCGTGTAGGCCACCGTGCCGGTGACATGGCGCGCCGTGCGGGCGATGAAGGCCTCGGCCGCGTCGCGCAAGTGGCCGAACCAGCGGCCCTCGATGGCTTCGCGCACCCACACCTGCTCCTGGCCCAGCTTCTCGCGCAGCAGCTCGGCGTCGAGCGTGGCGGTCTCCAGGTGCCGGTAGGCGTCCATCAGCACATGCGCCGCCGGCGCCTCGCGCACCTCCAGCACCTTCTCGCCGAAATCCAGGTGCTCCAGTCCGCAGTAGCGGCCGACGCCGAAGGCGCCCGCCAGCCGGTTGAGCCGGGCAATGAGCTCCTGCAGGGGCAGCCGCTCGTCGTTGAGCGCCACCGGCGTGCCGGCGTCGAAGCTCACGCGCAGCTCCCGGGGCAGCGCGCCGAGGTCGCGCGGCGCGGTCCACTCGTAAAGCGACTCCGGCACCCAGAAGGCCTCGGGATTTTCCAGGGCGCCGGATTCGAACTCACGGCACCACAGGTTGGCGTCGCCGCTGATGCCCCGGGCCTGGAAACGCGGCAGGCCGGCCTGGGACAGGATTTTGATTTTCTCGTCCCGTGTCATGGCCGAGAATTCATAGGGGGTGCCGTACCAGCCCTCGTAACCCAATTGCGCAATGGCGCCGTTGAGGCGACGCAAACTATTTTGCGACTGGTTGGCGGTATGGATGATGGCGTCGCAGCCCAGGCGGACGGCGGTTTCCACCGCGCACTGCGCCAGCATCGGGCGCGACAGCGACGAGCTGATGGGATAAATGCCCAGGTACCTGGCCTGGGCCCGGATGGCCGGCAGCACGGCCTGCTGCGCGAATTCCTCGCGCATGTCCACCAGCTCCAGCGTCGCGCCGAAGCGGGCCGCGATCTCCTGCAGGTCCTTCTGGTGCACGCCCTCGCCGACGTCCATGGCCAGCGCGGTGACGCGGCAGTTTCGCTCGGCCAGTTCCTTGAGCACGTAGCTGCTGTCCAGCCCGCCGCTGAACAGCGTCAGGACATGGCGCGCGTGACGCGCCACCACATCCAGATCATCAAAACTACGAATTCTTCCGAATTTCATGGAGTATCAATAAAGATTGGTTGCGGACGTAGAGATATTAAGGATCGATGGAATAATGACTAGCCGTCGAGTCAGAACAACAGTGTTGCGCCGTGGGAACAAATGCTTTCTTGAAAATCCTGCCTGAAATGGTGACCTTCTTGCGGGTGGCTGAATTGGGGAGTTTCTCGGCGGCCGCCAGCGAACTCGGCATGACGCCGTCGGCGGCCAGCCGGCAGGTGACGCGGCTGGAAAAGGAGCTCGGC
Organism: Azohydromonas caseinilytica; assembly: GCF_012927045.1. Lineage (GTDB taxonomy): Bacteria > Pseudomonadota > Gammaproteobacteria > Burkholderiales > Burkholderiaceae_C > Azohydromonas > Azohydromonas caseinilytica. The sequence continues at coordinate 236,611 of NZ_JABBFW010000004.1, forward strand.
GTGCAGCTGATGCAGCGCACCACGCGGCAGCTGCGTCTGTCGGAGCCGGGCATCGAGGCGTTCGCGCATTGCCGCGACCTGGTGGCGGCGGCCCAGGCCACGATGCAGGTGGCGCAGCAGTTCGTGAACGAGCCGCGCGGCCAGGTGCGGGTCAGCGCGCCCAAGGCCTTCGCGCGCCACGTGCTGCATCCGCTGCTGATGGCCTTCCTGGAGCGCTATCCGAACGTGGACATCCAGCTCATCGTGGCCGATCGCGACATCGACCCCATCCGCGAGGGCGTGGACCTGGTGGTGCGGCTGACCAGCGACCCGCCGCAGGGGCTGGTGGCGCGTCCGCTGACGGCGGTGCGGCAGCTGCTGTGCGCCGCGCCGCGCTACCTGAAGGAAAAGGGCGCCATCGGGCATCCGCGCGACCTGCTGGCGCACAGCTGCCTGTACCTGGGCGAGCAGGAGCGCGACAACCGCTGGCGCTTCTGCAAGGGCGACGAGGTGGTGGACGTGATCGTGCAGGGCCGCTACGTCGCCAACCACAGCGAGATCCGGCTGGACGCCGTGCTCGGCGGCCTGGGCGTGGGCTGCGTGCCGGACTTCGTGGCCCGCGACGCGCTGGACGGGGGCCTGATCGTGCCCGTGCTCGGCGACTGGGCGTTCCAGGCCAACTACCACGGCCAGGCCTACCTGCTGTTCCCCTCGAACAGCTTCATGGTCTCCAAGTGCCGGGTCCTGATCGACCATCTGACCTCGGCCTTGCAGCGCAAGGATTGAGCGCCGGCCGCACCGGCGGCAGGCGCGGGCGGGCCCGAAGGCCGGGCCGGCTCAGCGCGCCATCGGCGGCGCCTCGGGCTCGGTCTCGCTCACGGCGGTCTGCGCCGCCGCCTGCTGGCTGGCCACGCCCTTGACGGCGGTGGCGGCGAGCTGGTCGCCCTCGCGCCGCGCGCCGGCCAGCATCTCGCCCAGCCACTGCGTCAGCAGCGCGGTGTAGGCGCGCTGCGAGGCCTCGCTGGTCAGGCCGTGGTCGGCGCCGGCCAGGCAGCGGTAGGTCAGCGAGCGCGCCTGCAGGCAGGCCTCGCGGTAGCTGGTGATCACGGGGTGCGGCACGGTGTCGTCGTGCTCGGACTCGACGATGAGCACGTCGCCCTCGAAATCGGCGCAGGCGCGCAGCGCGCGGTTGTCCTCGGCCTTGATGAAGCTGCGCCGGTAGGCCTTGAGGTCCTGGTCCTTGTGCAGCTGCACCTTGGGCACTTCCCAGCCGGTGTCGATGTAGAGCGCGGGCACGCGCAGCGCCAGCCAGCGCACCTTGCGCAGCGTGGTCAGGATCGCCGCCAGGTAGCCGCCGTAGCTGCTGCCCACCACGGCGATGGCGTCGCGGTCCACGTGCGGATGGCGCGCGAGCTGGTCGTAGGCGGCCAGCACGTCGCGCAGGTTGCTCTTGCGCGAGACCGATTCGCGCTGCTCCCGGGTGTCGGCATGGCCGCGCAGGTCGAAGGTCAGGCACACGCAGCCCAGCGCCGCGATCTCGCGCGCGCGCGTGAGGTACTGCTCCTGGCTGCCGCCCCAGCCGTGCACGAACAGCACGCCGGGCATGGCCGTGCCGGGGGTGATGACGGTGCCCTCGATGCTCGCGTCATCGACGGCGATGGTCAGAGCTTGCTCGCGTGTGCTCATGGTCCTCCAGGGAGTGTGTCGCTCAGGTTTCGTCGCTGTGCAGCAGGGCGTACTTGGTGATGGGGCCGACATGCTCGTCCACGCCCTGGTAGTACAGGACGGCACCCTCGGGCAGCTCCGCCGGCTCGCCATGCAGCTCCACGGTCGAGGCGCGCGCCGTCTCGCGCGCGGGGTCGTCGCACAGCGCCTGCAGCGCCGCCACCTCGGCGCCGCTGGCGCCGCCGATGCGCCAGGACTGCTCCAGCACGCCGGCCAGCATCCGCCCGGCGGCGTCGCGGCCCTGCACCACGTCGTAGTTGGCGCGCGAGGCCAGGAAGCCCTCGAAGCAGTCGCAGGCCGCCTCGTGGTAGGTGCGCGCCAGCGCCACGGCGCGGCGCGCGCCGGCATCGTCCGCGGCCAGCTGCTCCAGCCGCTCGAAGCCGCCGCGCACCACCGTGAGCGTGGAGCCGCCGTAGACCTCCTGGCCTTGGCGATTGAGCGTGTTGCGCTGGGTGCCGAAGTAGCTCGCCACCAGTGTGCCCAGGCGCAGCAGCCCGATGCTGTACGTGTGCACCTCGTCGGCCAAGTTGCGCTCCAGCACCAGGCCGTGCCGGCTGAGCACGTCGGCCGGCAGCGCGTCCAGCTGGGCCGCCAGCTCGCGCGCGTCGCGCGCCACGGACTGCCCCGAGCCGCCGATGCCGCAGGCCAGCTTCAGCCGCACCGGCCCGTCCTGCAGCAGCTGCCGGCCGGCCTCGCGCGCGTCCTCCACGCTGAACACCGAGAAGCCCGGCAGCACGCTGTCGCGCACGCGCTGGCCGAAGCACTCGCTCCAGCCGGCAGGCGCGGGGGCATCGGGCCGAATCAGCGGATGCGTGATGACCTTGGTGGCGACGAAGGGCGCCGGCACCACGCCGCCAAACAGATCCTCCTCGCCGCAGACGCCCAGGCGCCGCGCCGCCTCCAGCGAAAAGATCGTTTCGTTGGGCACCACGTAGCCCAGCGCGCCGGAACTGGCGGCGGCATCGCCTTCGGCGAAATCACAGCCCATCAGCGCCGCCAGCCGCCGGGCGATGCCGCGGTGCGAGGCCAGCTCGTGCTGGCGCGCGTCGGTGCGGCAGGGCACGAAGCTCAGCCGCTCGTGCGGCGTGATTGCCGGGCGCGCCCTGGCGGCCGGCTCTGCGAAGGGTGGATGCCGGCCACCGGCCGACGGGACGAGGACTGCTACGTTCACCATGGGGAACCCCGGATCGGTCGGCGAAATTGCCGTATTCAGGGGATTGGCAAGGGCTGTGCCCGGGGCGCCTCGGCACAAGCCCGGGCCCCGGCCCGGCGGCCTGCCTTCGCCCAGCGCCTCAATGCGGCTGCGCGGCAGGCAGTGCTCCCGGGCCGGTATTTACCTGCGGCGGCGGCGTGGCTTGCACACCGTAGAACGCCGCCAGCCCGCTGCGGATGGGCACGGGCACGTTGGGTTGCGCCGCGATGCGGGCCAGGTAGTCGGGGTCGTCGGCCACGGTCAGCGGGTCCAGCCGCACCGGCGCCAGCACCGTGGACAGCGGCGCCGCGGCGGCGCGCAGCGCCGTCTGCGGGCCGGTGAAGTCGTCCGGCGCCTCGAAGGGCAGCCGCGGCCGCAGCTCGCTGCCGGTGGGGCGGATCTCGTCCAGCGCCAGCGACCAGACCACGGGCTCGGGTGCGTCCAGCGCCAGCGTGGCCCGGCGCACCGGGGCCTGCTCCAGCTCGCGGGCCAGCCGGGGCAGGTCGTGGAGCGCCGCGCGCAGCTGGCGCCGGGCCTCGGCCAATGACACCTGGGCCACGTCGGGATCGCCGCTGTCCTGCGCCAGGAACCACCGGCGCGTCCTGCCGCCCACGCGCAGCGTCTCGCCGCCGCCGGCGCCCAGCGCCGCCATCAGCGAGGGCACGCCGTAGCGCGCCACGCCGTTGACCATCACCAGGTGGATGTCGGTCTCCCGGGCGCGGAGCAGCGCCTCGTAGGGGTCGCCGGTGTGCGCGTCGATGACGAGCAGGTCGGCGCGCTTGCCCGGCTCCAGGCTGCCCAGGGCCGCCTCCCACTGCAGGATGGCGGCGGCGTCGCGCGTGACCATCGCCGCCAGGTCGCGCGCGCTGAACAGGCCGCCCAGCAGCTGCTGCGACACCAGCCAGGCCACCTTCAGCTCGCACAGCAGGTTCTTGCTGCCCGACGGGGACCAGTCGCTGCCCAGCCCGATGCGCACGCCGGCCCGGCGCGCGGCGTCCACGCGCGCGGTGGCGCCGTACAGCAGCAGGTTGCTCAGCGGCGACCAGACCATCGCGCCGCCATGCCCGCCCAGCACCGCGAAATCCTCGGCCAGCAGGCCGGCGGCATGGATGCCGGCCAGCCGCTGGTTGATGGCCCAGGTGTCGGCGGCCACGCGCAGCGCCAGGAAATGCCGGCGCGCCAGCGAGTCGGCCTGCCCGTCCGGGGTCACGCCCTCGCTCAGGTGCAGCAGGAAGCAGCCGCTTTCGCCCTGCTTGTTCAGCCGGGCCAGGAAGGCCTGGGCGTTGCGCGCCTCCACATCGTCGATGCGGGCCTTGGCTTCGGGCAGGTCGGGGTCGTCGGTCTGCTCGACGTTGCGCAGGATGCCGCGGTAGTGGCGCTGCACGCCGGCATTGCTGTTGAGCATGATGCCCTGGCTGGTGGTCACGCCCGCGACGATGCACTTGCACTCGACGTAGCGCACCAGCGGCGCCAGCAGCGCGGCCCGGCCCTGGGCGTCGCGCCAGGTGCCGACGATGGTCATCGGGCCGCTGATGAGGCGGCGGTAGTCGGGATGGTCGGGCCACTGGCCGCGGTGCTCGAAACGCCGCGGCACCGGGCTCCACAGCGGCAGCACGTTGTAGCTGAGGTGGTTGTGCAGCTCGATCAGGCCGGGCAGCAGCGTGCCCTCGGTGCGCACCGGCGCCACGGCCTCGAAGCCGGGCGGGGGCGGCGCCGCGCGCGCCTGCACGGCGACGATGGCGCCGCGGTCGATGTAGAGCACGCCGTCGTTCAGGACCGTGAAGGCGGCGTCCATGGTGACCACGCGGCCGGCCAGCGCCAGCTTCGGGCCGGTCAGCGCATCGATGGGCCGCGGCGCCGCGGCCCGGGCCAGCCCGGTGGCGGCCTGCGCCTCGCCGCCGCGCTCGGCCAGGGGATACCAGCGCCGCCCGTTCACGACAGGACCCCCGAAGGGACCGTGAGGGTGATGTTGCGCCGCTTGGCCAGGGCATCGCTGCCCACGCGCCGGGCCCAGCCGTCGTTCTCGTGCATCCAGGCCGGCAGGCCGGCGGGAAAGTCCTCCTCGGGGATGGGGAGGCGGTCGCCCTCGGCCCAGGCCGTGCCGTAGGGCGCGAGCGGGGTGGGGGTGTCGGGATGCTGCAGCGCCGGCGCCAGGGCCTGCAGCGCGGCGTTCCAGTTCTGCAGCAGGGCGGCCGTGGCCTGCGCCACCTCGGCCGCGTTGTGGCCGGAACTTTCCGGCTGCGTGGGATGCGTCACCGCGGCGAAGGCCACCGCCACCGCCTGCCCCTCGGGCGTCGCCTGCCAGAGCTCCCAGGCTTCGCGGGCCGCCTGTCCGAGAGTGATCACGGCCTCCACCTGGCCGCTGCCTAGCACGGCCTGCAGCCAGCGGTGGCGGTAGCTCACGAGGCCCGCGCCCCGGCGCGTGGCGGCCCTGACGCTGCCGTAGACGCTGTAGAGGTAGGTGTTGATGCAGACGTAGCTGCGCGTGATGCCCAGCCGCGCCAGCAGGCCCTGCACCCGCCGCCCGGCCTCGCCCACCAGGATGCGGCGCACGATGGTTTCGTGCTGCGCCGGGTCCTGGCCGATCACCAGCACCCGGGCCGAGCCGTCCAGGCGCCCGCGGTGGAAGATCGGGCCCCATTCGACCCGGAACTGGCTCTCCGGATAGGCCTCCGGGCCGGGGTAGTCGGCGCACAGGCTGCGAAAAGGCTCGTTCACGCCGCCGGGATCGAAGGGATGCAACATGCCGCGCTCCTCCAAGGGCACCCTTGCCGCGGCTCCCGTTCTAGACCTTTGGCCGGGCGGTGGGCGTTGCTTGCGGAAACAGCGTTTGCAAGCTGCCCGGGGCGCCGAAGGCGCTCAGGGCCGGGCGAGGTCCAGCAGCCGCATCAGCGTGGCGGCGTTGCGCTGGCCCTGGTCCTCGTGGTTGTTGTTGAACACCACGTGGCACTCGGCCACCTGCTCAGCCAGCCCGCGCAGCGGCTTGGCAAGCTGCGCCAGCTCGGCGTCGCTGTAGTCGTAGTTGAAGCGGTCCGACGCGGCGGTGGTGGGGCCGGAGACGTTCCAGCTCTCGGTGTTGCGCCCGTGCAGGCGTAGCAGCGCCACGCGCGGGTGCGTGGCCTCCCACAATGCCGGCACGCTGTTGCTGAAGCCCTGCGGCCCGTCCACCACGGTGTGCACCAGCTTCAGGTCGCGCAGCAGCGCCAGCGTGTCGGCGCGGTGCTTGTCGTCGAACCAGCTCTTGTGCCGGAACTCGACGCTCAGGGTGTGCTCGGGCATGTGCCCGGCGCAGTCCTGCACCTGCTCGATGCCCGCCTTGTTGCACACCACCCAGGGCGCGAACTGGAAGTGCACCAGCCCCAGCTTGCCCGCCGACTGCAGCGGCTGCAGCGCCTGCTGGAAGCGGCGCCAGAACTCGGCCCTGATGTCGGGCGGCACATGCTTCCAGTACAGGTTGCGGCCCTCGGGCCAGGCCAGCGCCTTGCGCAGGTCCTCGTGCAGCACCTTGGGCTGCGTCTGGTGGCCGGTGAAGATCCGGAAGGCCTTCACGTTCATCGTGAAGTCGGCGGGCGTGCGCTCGGCCCAGAGCTGCGCCGTGGCCGGGGAGGGCATGGCGTAGTAGGAGGAATCCACTTCCACCAGCGGGAAGCGCGAGGCGTAGAAGCGCAGCCGCGCCTCGGCGCTGTTGGCCTCCCTGGGATAGAAGCGCCCGCAATCGATGAGCGACTTGTCGGTCCAGGACGCGGTGCCGATCAGGATGCGCATGCAACGGCTCCCGGCTTGCGCCTCAGCTTCGCTCCAGCGCCTGCGCCGCGCCCAGCAGCGCCGGCTCCTCGGCACGGATGACGAAGGTGGGGATGCGCGAGAGGTAGTCGCGGTAGCGCCCCTTGGCCTCGAAGGCGCCGCGGAAGGGCGAGGCCGCGAAGTACGGCCCCAGCCTGGGCACGATGCCGCCGCCCACGTACACGCCGCCGTGCGCGCCCAGCGTCAGCGCCAGGTTGCCGGCGGCGCTGCCCAGCAGCGCGCAGAAGCGCTGCAGCGCCTCGACGCACTGCGCGTCGCCGTGGGCCAGCGCCTGGCGGCTGACCTCGGCGGCGCCCAGCGGCTGCACCGGCACGCCGTCGAGCGTGGCGATGGCGCGGTAGAGGTTTTCCAGGCCCATGCCGGAGACGACGCGCTCGATCGAAACGTGGTCGAGCTGTCGCCACAGCACGCGCAGGATGTCGGCCTCGCGCTCGCAGGTGGGCGCCGCCGTGGCATGGCCGCCTTCGCCGGGCACGGCGACCCAGCGCCCGTCGTGGCCGCGCACCAGCGAGGCCATGCCCAGGCCCGTGCCCGGGCCGATCAGCACCTTGGGCGCGCCCTCCACCGCGCTGCCGCCGCCGAGCTGCTCCAGCTGCGCGCCGGAGAGCGCCGGCACCGCCAGCGCCAGGGCTTCGAAGTCGTTGAGCATGCACAGGCGCCTGAGGCCCAGCTGCTGCCGCGTGGCCTCGATGGAGAAGCGCCAGGGGCTGTTGGTCATGCGCAGCTCGTCGCCCTCGATGGGATTGGCGATGGCGATGGCCGCCTCGCGCAGCGGCGGCGTGCCCAGCGGCGCGAGGTAGGCCTGCACCGCCGCGGCCAGGTCGGCGTGATCGGCGGTGGGCAGCGTGCGCGCGGCCTGCAGGTGGCCGAAGTCGTCGAGCAGGGCGAAGCGGGCGTTGGTGCCGCCCACGTCGCCGACGAGGCGCAGGGTGTCGGGTCCGGGCTGCATGGTGCTCAAGCCTCAAGAAGTGAGGGTGACGCCACCCCGAAGCCGCTCATCGCGACGCAGCAGCCTCGGGCTGTCAGGCGGTTGCGCGCAAGTTGCGCGGCGCAACAAACGAAAAAGCCCTGGTTCCGTGAGGAACCAGGGCTTTCGTGATTGGTGCCGGTGAAGAGAGTCGAACTCCCGACCTTCGCATTACGAATGCGCTGCTCTACCAACTGAGCTACACCGGCTGTGCCGTCAAGACCTAGATTATGGCACGGGTTTGAGGGGCGCTGCAAGCATTTCGCTTGAAATTTTTCAAAGCCGTGCTGGCGGGGGTGGCGGCGGTGGGTGCTCACGGGGTGGATGCGGCGTCGATGCGGTTGGCGCATCGCGCGGCAAGCCCCGTGCCGATGGTGCGGCCGCCCCCGGGTCAGGGCGTCAGGGCTTGCCGGCTTTCTCGTGGTAGGCCGTCACGCGCTCGACCTCGTTCTTGGAGCCCAGGATCACGCTGACGCGCTCGTGCAGCTTGGTGGGCTGGATGTCGAGGATGCGCTGCTGGCCGTTGGTGGCGGCGCCGCCGGCCTGCTCGACCAGGAAGGCCATGGGGTTGGCCTCGTACATCAGGCGCAGCTTGCCGGGCTTGGAAGGCTCGCGCGCGTCCCAGGGGTACATGAAGATGCCGCCGCGGCTGAGGATGCGGTGCACGTCGGCCACCATGGAGGCGATCCAGCGCATGTTGAAGTCCTTGCCGCGCGCGCCCGTGGTGCCGGCCAGGCATTCGTCGATGTAGCGCTTCACCGGCGGGGCCCAGTGGCGCATGTTGCTCATGTTGATCGCGAATTCCTTGGTGTCGGCCGGGATCTGCACGTCCTGCTCCACCAGGAACCAGCCGCCGAGCTCGCGGTCCAGCGTGAACATCACCACGCCGGCGCCCACGGTCAGCACCAGCGTGGTCTGCGGCCCGTAGACGCAGTAGCCCGCGGCCACCTGCTGGTTGCCGGGCTGCAGGAAGTCGGCCTCGCTCACGCCCTCGTGGTTGGTGGGCTTCTTGAGCACCGAGAAGATGGTGCCGATGCTGACGTTGACGTCGATGTTGGAGGAGCCGTCCAGCGGATCGAACAGCAGCAGGAACTCGCCCTGCGGGTAGCGGTTGGGGATGATGTGGATCTCATCCATCTCCTCGCTGGCCATGGCCGCGAGGTGGCCGCCCCACTCGTTGGCCTCGATCAGCACCTCGTTGCTGATGATGTCCAGCTTCTTCTGGACCTCGCCCTGCACGTTCTCCGAGCCGGCGCTGCCCAGCACCTCGCCCAGCGCGCCCTTGTTGACGGCGATGGCGATGCGCTTGCATGCGCGCGCCACCACCTCGATCAGCAGCCGCAGCTGCGCCGGGATGTTGTCGTGCTCGCGCTGCTGCTCGACCAGGTATTGGGTCAGACTGACTCGCTTGCTCATGGGTGCTGCCTCCAGGAAGAAATGATTCGGTTCACTCGGCCGCGGCGGCGCTCGCGTCGTCGGCCAGCGCGCGCATGACGATCTCGCGCACGTCGTTGGACAGGTCGGGCTTGGCCGCCACGCGCTGGATCGCCGCGCGCGCGGCCTCGCGGTAGGGCTCGGCCAGCTTGCGCCAGCGGTCCATCACGCGCGCCAGGCGCGCCGCCAGCTGCGGGTTCATGGCGTCGATCTCCATCACCCGGTCGGCCCAGAACACGTAGCCCGCGGCGTCGGGGCGGTGGAAGGCGGCGGGGTTGAACATCGTCAGCGAGAACAGCAGGCTGCGGGCGCGGTTGGGGTTGCGCAACGAGAAGTCAGGATGCTTGAGCAGCGCCTTGACGCGCGCGAAGACGCGGCCTTCATGCTCGGGGGCGCGCGCCTGCAGCGCGAACCACTTGTCCAGCACCAGCGCGTCGCCCTGGAACAGCTCGTGGAAGCGCGCCAGCGCGGGCTCGGCCAGCTCGGCGTGCGACTCCACCAGCGCGGAGAGCGCGCCCAGGCGCTCGGTCATGTTGCCCGCGTCCTTGAAGCGCTGGTAGGCGCGGCCCGGCCACACCGGGTCGGCGCTGCGCTGCGCGTGCAGGCACAGCATGGCCAGCGCCAGGTTGGCCAGCGCGCGGCGGCCGGCCTGCGCCACCGTGGGCTGGTAGCCCTCGCGCACCTGGTGGTGCTCCCAGGCCCACATCCAGTCGGCATGCAGGTGCTGCGCCAGTTGTGCGCGCATCGACTCGCGCACCGCGTGGATGCGCTGCGGATCGACCACCGCCAGCTGCTCGGCCACGTAGCCCTCGCTGGGCAGCTGCAGCGCCAGCTCCTTGAACGAGGCGTCCAGCGTCGGGTGCCGCAGCACCGCGCGCATGGCCTCGATGAAGGCGTCGTCCAGGTGCGCCGGGGCCTGGCCCGAGGCGGCGGCGCACAGCCGCGACAGCGCCAGGCGCTGGCCGGCCTCCCAGCGGTTGAAGGCGTCCGTGTCATGCGCCAGCAGCACCAGGCGCTCGGCGTCGCTCAGGCCGTCGTCCAGGATCACCGGCGCGGAGAAGCCGCGCAGCAGCGAGGGCACCGGCACGGCGCCGAGGTTGACGAAGGTCCAGCTCTGCTCGGCCTCCTCCAGCACCAGCACGCGCTCGGCGCTGGCCGCGGAGGCGTCCTCGCCTTCGAGTTGCAGCTGCAACGGTGTGCCGTCGTGCGACAGCAGCCCCATCGCCACCGGGATGACGAAAGGCTGCTTCACCGGCTGGCCGGGGGAGGGCGCACAGCGCTGCTGAAGCGTCAGCGTGTAGCGGCCGGTCTCGGGGTCGTAGTGGCCGCGCGCCGTCACGGTGGGCGTGCCGGCCTGCGCGTACCAGCGCTTGAAGGTGTCCAGGCGCACGGCCAGCGCGCTGCCGGGGTTGGCGTCGGCGATGGCCTGCGCGAAGTCGTCGCAGGTCACGGCCTGCCCGTCATGGCGCTGGAAGTACAGCGTCATGCCGTTGGCGAAGCCCTCGCGGCCGACCAGCGTGTGCATCATGCGCACGACTTCCGCACCCTTCTCGTAGACGGTGGCGGTGTAGAAGTTGTCGATGGCGACGTAGCTGTCGGGGCGCACCGGGTGCGCCATGGGGCCGGCGTCCTCGGGGAACTGCGAGGCGCGCAGCTGGCGCACGTCCTCGATGCGGCGTACGGCGCGGGCGCTGGCGCCGCCGCTCATGTCCATCGAGAACTCCTGGTCGCGGAAGACGGTCAGGCCTTCCTTGAGGCTCAACTGGAACCAGTCGCGGCAGGTGACGCGGTTGCCGGTCCAGTTGTGGAAGTACTCGTGCGCCACCACGCTTTCGATGCCGAAGAAGTCCACGTCGGTGGCGGTGGCGGGGCTGGCCAGGACGAACTTGGTGTTGAAGATGTTGAGGCCCTTGTTCTCCATGGCCCCCATGTTGAAGTCCTCGACCGCCACGATCATGAAGCGCTCGAGGTCCAGCGGCAGCTTGAAGCGCGTCTCGTCCCAGACGATCGAGGCGATGAGCGAGTTCATCGCGTGCTCGGTCTTGTCCAGGTCGCCGCGGCGCACGAACACCTGCAGCAGGTGCTCCTGGCCGTTGCGGGTGCGGATGCGCTGCTCGCGCGCCACCAGGTCCGCCGCCACCAGCGCGAACAGGTAGCTGGGTTTTGGAAACGGGTCGTGCCACTTGGCGTAGTGGCGCCCGCCGGAGAGCTCGCCCTGCTCGACCAGGTTGCCGTTGGACAGCAGCACCGGGTACTTGGCTTTGTCCGCGCGCAGCGTCACCGTGTACACGGCCATGACGTCCGGGCGGTCCAGGAAGTAGGTGATGCGTCTGAAACCCTCGGCCTCGCACTGCGTGAAGAAGCCGCTGGCGCTGGTGTAGAGGCCCGAGAGCTCGGTGTTCTTCTCGGGGCAGCAGCTGTTGCGGATCTCCAGCGTGAAGCTCGCGTCCTCGGGCGGATGGTCGATCACGAGCGAGCCGTCCTCGTGGCGGAAGCTCACGCTCTCGCCGTTGGCCAGCACGCGCAGCAGCGTCAGGCCCTCGCCGTGCAGGCGCAACGGCTGCGGCGCGGCCTGCGGGTCGCGCTCGATCTGCAGCCTGGAGCTGACCAGCGTCTTGGCCGGCTCCAGGTCGAAGCACAGATCGACGCTGCGGATGCGGTATGCCGGTGCGAGGTAGTCCTCGCGGCGGACCAGATGGGCGGTGCCTTCGCGCATGTGCGGGTGCTCCCGGTGTTGCTCGGTTGATCGGTCGGGACGCGCGGGCCGGCACACAAGGCGCCGCCCGCGCCGGGCCGGGCTTTACAGGCCCTGCTTGAGGCTGGCGGCGATGAAGCTGTCGAGGTCGCCGTCCAGCACCTTCTGGGTGTTGGAGATCTCGACGTTGGTGCGCAGGTCCTTGATGCGGCTCTGATCCAGCACGTAGGAGCGGATCTGGTGGCCCCAGCCCACGTCAGTCTTGGCGTCCTCCAGCTTCTGCTGCTCGGCCATCTTCTTGCGCATCTCGTGCTCGTACAGGCGCGAGCGCAGCATCTGCCAGGCCTCGTCGCGGTTGCGGTGCTGCGAACGGTCGTTCTGGCACTGCACGACGATGCCGGTGGGGATGTGCGTCAGGCGCACGGCCGAGTCGGTCTTGTTGATGTGCTGGCCGCCCGCGCCCGAGGCGCGGAAGGTGTCGGTGCGCACGTCGGCCGGGTTGATGTCGATCTCGATCGAGTCATCGACTTCCGGATAGACGAACAGCGACGCGAAGCTGGTGTGGCGCCCGCCGGAGCTGTCGAAGGGGCTCTTGCGCACCAGGCGGTGCACGCCGGTTTCGGTGCGCAGGTGACCAAAGGCGTAGTCGCCCTCGACCTTGATCGTTGCGCTTCGAATTCCGGCAACGTCCCCTTCGGTCTCCTCCATCACCTCGGCCTTGAAGCCCTTGCGCTCGCAGTACTTGAGGTACTGGCGCAGCAGCATGCTGGCCCAGTCGCAGGCCTCGGTGCCGCCGGCGCCGGCCTGGATGTCGATGAAGCAGTTGCTGGGGTCGGCCGGGTTGTTGAACATGCGGCGGAACTCCAGCTGTTCCACCGTGCCTTGGAGCTGCTGGGCCTCGCTCTCGATGTGCTCCAGCGCGGCGACGTCCTCGTCGGCCTTGCTCATCTCCCAGAGCTCGAGGTTGTCGCCCAGGTTGCGCTCGAGGTGGTTGATGGTCTCGACCACCGTCTCCAGCGTCTTCTTCTCGCGGCCCAGCTCCTGGGCGCGCTTGGGCTCGTTCCAGACGCTGGGGTTCTCCAGCGCGGCGTTGACTTCGTTCAGGCGGAGCGCTTTGCGGTCGTAGTCAAAGATACCCCCTTAGCGCTTGGGTGCGCTCGCTCAGATCGGTCAGCAGGCTGCCGATGGCGTTGATGCGTTCGATGTCCATGTGTGGGGACTCACGGTTGGTGATGCGGGAAAGGGCGAATTTTCGCACGCGCGCCGTGCCGCGCCGGGCGGTACGGGCGTTGTAAGACAATCGCGCCCCGGCGGCCGGCGCAAAGCCCGCCGCACACGGAGGAGACATGCACAGCCAGGGCCGAGCACAGGCCGACACCCCCACCGCCGCCGCCACCGAGCCGGCACCGCCCGAGCCCGCGCTGGCGCGGCACTGGCGCCATACCCGGACGCTGACCATGGTGCTGCTGCTGGCGTGGTTCGGAGCCAGCTTCGTGGCCGTGTTCTTTGCCGCGGAGCTGCGCCAGCGCTTCTTCGGCTGGCCGCTGGGCTTCTGGATGGCCTCGCAGGGCGCGCTGCTGGTGTTCCTGGCGATCGTGGTGGTCTATGCCTGGGTCATGGCGCGCATCGACGCCGCGGCCGGCGTGGACGAGGACGCCTGAGATGGGCGCGCCCCGATCGCAGCGCTTCTTCCGCGCCCGGCTCGACCGCATCTACCTGGCCTTCGCGCTGAGCTTCGTCGTGTTCGTGGTGCTGCTGGGCGCAGCCGAGCAGGTGTCGGGGCTGTCCAAGCGCTGGATCGGCTTCAGCTTCCTGCTCATGACGGTGCTGCTGTATGCGGGCATCGGCATCCTGAGCCGCACCACCGACCCGGCCGAGTACTACGTGGCGGGCCGGCGCGTGCCGGCCTTCTACAACGGCATGGCCACCGCCGCGGACTGGATGAGCGCGGCCTCGTTCATCGGCATGGCCGGCACCTTGTATCTCAGCGGCTTCGGCGGGCTGGCCTACGTCATGGGCTGGACCGGCGGCTACTGCCTGATCGCGCTGCTGCTGGCGCCGTACCTGCGCAAGTTCGGCCAGTACACGATTCCCGACTTCCTGGGCGCGCGCTACGAAGGGCACTTGCCGCGGCTCATCGGCGCGGCCTGCGCCATCCTGGTGAGCTTCATGTACCTGGTGGCGCAGATCTACGGCGTGGGGCTGATCACGGCGCGCCTCACCGGGCTGCCCTTCGAGGTGGGCGTGTTCGTGGGCCTGGGCGGGGTGCTGGTGTGCTCGTTCCTGGGCGGCATGCGCGCGGTGACGTGGACGCAGGTGGCGCAGTACATCGTGCTGATCCTGGCCTACCTGGTGCCGGTGTGCTGGCTGGCGGCCAAGCAGACGGGCGTGCCGCTGCCGCTGCTGGTGTACGGCGTGCAGCTGGAGAAGGTCAGCGAGCGCGAGCAGCAACTGAAGCTCGACCCGCGCGAGAAGGAGGTGATCGCCACCTTCCAGGGCCGCGCCGACGCCTACGCGCGCCGCCTGGAGAACGTGCCCGCGGCGCTGGTGGCCGAGGTCGATGCCGCCAAGGCGCGCGTGGCGCGGCTGAAGCAGACCAACGCGCCGCAGTCCGAGATCCATGCCGCGGAGCGCGCCCTGGCGCAGCTGCCCAACAGCGAGGCCGAGGCCCGGCAGATGTGGGAGGCGGAGAAGGCGGCCAACGAGGCGCGCGCGCGCCCGCTGGCGGGCATGCCCGAGCACGCCGTGCCCTTTGCCGGCGAGCCCGACGGCGACCCGCTCGCGCGCGGCAGCCCCGAGGCCTCGCGGCGCAACTTCCTGGCGCTGGTGTTCTGCCTGATGGTGGGCTCGGCGGCGCTGCCGCACGTGCTCACGCGCTACTACACGACGCCCTCGGTGCGCGAGGCGCGCGCCTCGGTGGCATGGAGCCTGTTCTTCATCCTGCTGCTCTACGTCACGGCGCCGGCGCTGGCGGTGCTGGTCAAGTACGAGATCTTCAACGTGCTGGTGGGCACGCCCTTCGACCGGCTGCCGGCGTGGATCGCCAACTGGTCCAAGGTCGATCCGGGGCTGCTGTCGGTGTCCGACGTCAACGGCGACGGCATCTTCCAGCTCGGCGAGATGAAGATCGGCGGCGACATCATCATGCTGGCCACGCCCGAGATCGCCGGGCTGCCCTATGTCGTCGCCGGCATGGTGGCCGCCGGCGGGCTGGCCGCGGCGCTGTCCACCGCCGACGGGCTGCTGCTGACCATCTCCAACGCGCTCAGCCACGACACCTACTACCGCGTCATCAACCCCGGCGCCTCCACCACGCGGCGCGTGACGATTTCCAAGGCGCTGCTGCTGGTGGTGGCGCTGGGCGCGGCGGCGGTGGCGGCGCACAAGCCCGCGGACATCCTGTTCCTGGTCTCGGCCACCTTCTCGCTGGCGGCCTCGGCCTTCTTCCCGGCGCTGGTGCTGGGCATCTTCTGGCGGCGCGCCACGCGCGCGGGCGCCTGCGCCGGCATGGTGGCGGGGCTGCTCACCGCGGGGCTGTACATGGTGCTGACCCAGCCCTGGCTGCGCCGCGTGTTCCACATCGACGCGCCGCTGCAGCTGTGGTGGGGGTTGCACCCGGTGTCCGCCGGCGTGCTGGGCGTGCCGGTGGGCTTCGTCGTCATCGTGGTGGTGAGCCTGCTGACCCGGGCGCCGGCGGCCCGGACGCAGGCCGCGGTGAGCGATTGGCGGCACCCCGGGGCATCCCGGACATGACGGTCGTCAATTGAGATGGGTCAAGTCCGGGCCCGCCGGCGCCGCCTAGGCTGCGTCCCGCAAGCACCCTGGATGGAGGCCGACATGCGCATGCTGGAGAGGTTGATGGACCGGCTGGGCGGCGCCGAGCTGCTGCTCGTGAGCCTGGTCGTGATCGGCGTGCCGGCGCTGTTCAGCGCGCTGCTGTGAGGCCGTGGCCCCCTTCGGCATGAGCCCCGCCGCGGGCTCAGTCCGAACGGGATGGGTTCAGCTCCCGGCGTCCAGGAACTCCTCCAGCAGCGCCGCCACGGCCTGGGGCTGGTCGTGGTGCAGCATGTGGCCGCAGTCGGGCAGCAGCGCGCGCTGCAGGCGCGGCAGCGTGGCCATGCGGGCTTCGAAATCCTCGCGCGGGTAGGCCGCGCCCCAGCGCCGCAGCACCTCGGTCTGCTCGCCCTCGACCCACAGCAGCGGCGCCTGGATGCGCTGCCACGCGGCCAGCACCTCCTCCTTGCGGTAGAGCACCGGGTTGACCTGCTTGTGCGCCGGGTCGGCGCGCAGCCGCCAGCGGCCTTCGCCGTCGGGCTCGGCCCAGTGCGCGGCCAGCCACTGCGCCTTGTCGACGCCCAGGAACGGGTCGTTCATCTGCAGCCGGCGCGCCACCGCTTCCAGGCTGGGGTAGGGGCTGAGCCGGGGCGGGCTCTTGAGCTCGTCCAGCCACTTCTCCAGCCGGGACGGCGCCTGGGCCGGGCGGCTGTCGGGCATGCCGAAGCCTTCGAGGTTGACCAGGCGGCGCACGCGCCGCGGGCGCACGCCGGCATAGACCATGGCGACATTGCCGCCCATGCTGTGGCCCACCAGGTCCACCGGTGCGTCGGGGCTGAAGGCGTCGAGCAGTACATCCAGGTCGCCCAGGTAGTCGGGGAACCAGTAGCTGTCGGCGCCGGGCACGCTGGTGCGGCCGAAGCCGCGCCAGTCGGGCGCGATCACCCAGCGCGGCGTGGTGAGCGCGTCCACCAGGAACTGGAAGGACGCGCCCACGTCCATCCAGCCGTGCAGCAGCACCAGGGGCGGACGCTGCGGCGTGGCCAGCGCCGGGTCGCCCCAGCTCTGCACGTGGTAGCGCAGGCGGCGGATGTCGAGGAAGCGGCTGGTGCTCGGGACGCGGGGTTGGTAAGTCATGCGCCGCACTCTAGGCGAGACGGCAGCCGGGCCCCGGGCCGCGCCCGGGCCGCTGTTCCGAACCGATACACAAGCCCGGGTTGCGCCGGGCTGGCGGGCGCCTTGGGCGCTCCTAAGCTGCCTCGCCATGCAGATCGACCCTGACACCCCCCGCGCCGAGGCCGAGGCCTCCGCCACCCCGGACCACCACGCCGCCCTCGTGCAGGCCTGGCGCTGGCGCGTGCCCGCCGACTTCAACCTCGCCGAAGCCTGCTGCGGACGCTGGGCGCGCGACACGCCCGAGGCCATTGCCATCCGGCAGGTGAGCGCGGACGGCAGCGTTCAGACCTGCAGCTACGCGCAGCTGCAGCGCGACGCGAACCGCCTGTCGCACGCGCTGCGCCGCCTGGGCGTGGCGCGCGGCGACCGGGTGGCGATCGTGCTGCCGCAGCGCATCGAGACCGCGGTGGCGCACATGGCCGTGCACCAGCTCGGCGCCATCGCCATGCCGCTGACCACGCTGTTCGGCCCCGAGGCGCTGGAGTTCCGGCTGCGGCACAGCGAGGCCGTGCTGGCGCTCACCGACGAGGCCGGCATCGAGGCGCTGCGCAGCCTGCGCGCCACCGTGCCGGGGCTGCACACGCTGCTGGCCGCTGGCCGCGCCCAGGGCCGCGGCGAGGCGGACACGGTGGACTGGGACGCCGCGCTGGCCGCCGCCCCCGAGGCCTTCGAGTGCGAACCGACCACTGCCGAGGACCCGGCCATCCTCATCTACACCAGCGGCACCACCGGCGCGCCCAAGGGCGCGCTGCTGCCGCAGCGGGCGCTGCTGGGCAACCTCACGGGCTTCGTCGCCAGCCAGAACGGTTTTGACCTCGGCGCACCCTGGGGACCGCCGGCACTGGAGCAGGGCACTGAAGCGGAAACAGCCACGGCGCCGCCCGCGCCCGGCCCGTTCTGGAGCCCGGCCGACTGGGCCTGGACCGGCGGGCTGATGGACGTGCTGCTGCCCACGCTGTTCTTCGGCCGCGAGGTGCTGGCCTACCGGGGGCGCTTCGACCCGGTGCGCGCCTTCGAGCTGCTGCAGGACCACGGCGTCACGCACAGCTTCCTGTTCCCCACGGCCTTGAAAGCCATGATGAAAGCCGTGCCGCAGCCGCGCGAACGTTTCAACTTGCGCCTGCGCGGGCTGATGAGCGCGGGCGAGGCCGTCGGCGACGCGGTGTTCAACTGGTGCCGCGACGAGCTGGGCGTGGTGGTGAACGAGATGTTCGGCCAGACCGAGGTGAACTACATCGTGGGCAACAGCGCCACGCCCACCACGCCGGACGGCCGCCCGGCGCAGGGCTGGCCGGCGTGCCCGGGCAGCATGGGCCGCGGCTATCCCGGGCACCGCGTGGCCGTTATCGACGACGAAGGCAAGGTCTGTCCGCCCGGCGTGGTGGGCGACGTGGCGCTGCACCGGCGCGACGTGCATGGCGACCCGGACCCGATCTTCTTCCTGGGCTACTGGCGCAACGAGGAGGCCACGCGCGCCAAGTTCACCGGTGACCCGGACGACAGCTGGTGCCGCACCGGCGACATGGCGGAGATGGATGCCGAGGGCTACCTCTGGTATCGCGGGCGCAGCGACGACATGTTCAAGGCCGCCGGCTACCGCATCGGCCCGGGCGAGATCGAGAACTGCCTGCTGAAACACCCGGCGGTGGCCAATGCCGCCGTGGTGCCCAAGCCCGACCCCGAGCGCGGCGCGGTCGTGAAAGCCTACGTGGTGCTGGCGCCCGGCTACCAGGGCGACGCGGCCTTGATCGACGAGTTGCAGCAGCACGTGCGCGGGCGGCTGGCGCCCTATGAATATCCCAAGGACATCGAGTTCATCGAGCAGCTGCCGATGACGACGACGGGGAAGGTGCAGAGGAAGGTGCTGCGCGAGAGGGAGGCGGCGCGGGCGGCCGGCTCGACGGACTCGTGATGCGGCGGACCGGAAGCGGGCACGTCTCCTGCCCGCCTCCGGCGCCAGCCCGCCGCAGGGGGCGGCCGTGCCGGCATCACGGATGAGGAGCGCTTCGCCATGGAAAACTCCCAGCAGCAAGGGTCCACCAGCACCCCGTCGTCGTCTCAACAGCAAGGTACGCAGGCGTCCGCCGGCGGTACGCCCGGCAGCCAGCAGGAGCAGTTCAGCAGCGCCTCCGCCGGCCAGCAAGGTGGCGCGGCGGGCATGAACCAGGGCGGCAGCGCCGGCGGGCAGCAGGGCGGCGCCACGGGCGGCCCGCAGGGCGGCGGCTACGGCGAGCAGCAGCCGCCGCGTGGCGGCAATCCCTACACCGATTTCTTCAGCCGCCGCGGCACCAGCCCCTTCGAGCTGCTCAAGCGGCTTGATGAGGACGTGGAGCGCCTGTTCCACCAGTTCATCGGCGGCGGGCGCGAGCTGCTGCGCAGCCGCATGCGCGAGCGCGGCGGCATGGAACAAGGCATGGACATGCCCACGTCCCCCGCCGCCGGCAGCAGCGGCGGCACCGACGAGACCCAGACCGAGGCCGCCGGCGGCAGTGCCGGCGCCTCCGCCGTGGCGCCGATGGCGACCTCGGGCTGGCTGCCGCAGGTCGAGCTCTGCGAGCGCGGCGGCAAATTGCACGTCTCCGCCGACCTGCCGGGCCTGCACCGCGAGGACCTGCAGATCCACTTCGACAACGGCCAGTTGATCGTCCAGGGCGAGCGCCGCACCACGCGCACCACCACCCAGCCCGGCGGCTACTACCGCAGCGAGCGCACCTACGGGCAGTTCCGCCGCGCCATCCCGCTGCCCGAGGGCGTCAACCCCGACACCGCCCAGGCCAGCTTCCACAACGGCGTGCTCGACGTGAGCTTCGACATGCCGGTGCGCCACAACCGCAGCCGCCAGATCCCGATCGGCGAGGGCGGCGGTGCCTCGGCCATGGCCGACAGCACCGGCTCGGCCAAGGGCAACGGTGTCTCCAGCGGCGCGGGCAGCGAGATCGGTCCGTAACACCGTGCGCCGGGCCTGGCCAAGCTGGCGCGCAGGAGCGCGGCCGGGCTCCACCCCTCAATCCAATGGTGCACACTCATGCGCATGCTTGACACCACCGTCACTTTGGGGCGCAGCGAGCTGCGCGTCACGCCCATCTGCCTGGGCACCATGACCTTCGGCGAGCAGGTGGACGAGGCCACCAGCCACCGCATCCTGGACCGCGCGCTGGAGCGCGGCGTCAACTTCATCGATACGGCCGAGATGTACCCCGTGCCGCCCAGCGCCCAGCGCTACGGCGACACCGAGCGCATCCTGGGCAGCTGGTTCAGGAAGCACCCCGGCGTGCGCCAGCGCGTGGTGCTGGCCTCCAAGGTGGCCGGCCCCTCGCGCTACGACTGGATCGGCGGCGGCGTGCCCGACCTGCGCCCGGAACGGATCGTCCAGGCCTGCGACGACAGCCTGCGCCGCCTGGGCGTGGAGTGCATCGACCTCTACCAGATCCACTGGCCCGCGCGCCACGTGCCGGCCTTCGGCGGCGTGTACTTCGAGCCCGGGAAGCTCCAGCCCGTGACCGGCATCGAGGCGCAGCTGCAGGCGCTGGACCGCCTGGTGCGCGACGGCAAGGTGCGCGCCATCGGCCTGTCCAACGAGACGCCCTGGGGCGTGGCCGAGTTCGTGCGCATCGCCGAGCAGGCCGGGCTGCCGCGCATCGCCACGGTCCAGAACCCGTACTGCCTGGTCAACCGCGTGGTGGACAACGGCCTGGACGAGGCGCTGCACCACGCTCAGGTCTCGCTGCTGGCCTATTCGCCGCTGGGTTTCGGTTTGCTCACCGGCAAGTACGACCAGCGCGGCCTCAACGACGTGGACAACCCGGGGCGGCTGGCGCAGTTCGAGTCCATGAAGCAGCAGCGTTGGGGCCGCATCGAGGCGTTGCAGGCCGCGCGCCACTACAACGCCTTCGCGCGCGCCAACGGCCTCACGCCCACGCGCATGGCGCTGGCCTGGTGCTACCGCAACTGGCGCGTGGCCAGCACCATCGTCGGCGTCACCAGCGTGGCGCAGCTCGACGAGAACCTGGACGCCTGGGGCACCGAGCTGCCGCCGCAGCTGCTGCGCGCCATCGACGACCTCCGCTGGACGCACCGCGACCCCGCGCAGTAAGAGGCAGCCGCAGCAGATGGCGAAGAAAGAGAAACACGTCAGCGAGACGCCCGCCACCCAGTTCCTGCGCCGCCACGGCGTGGCCTTCACCGAGCACCTGTACGACTACGTCGAGCATGGCGGCACGGCCGAGTCCGCGCGCCAGCTCGGCGTGGACGAGCACGCCGTAGTCAAGACGCTGGTGATGCAGGACGAGCGCGCGCAGCCGCTGATCGTCCTCATGCACGGCGACCGCCAGGTCAGCACCAAGGCGCTGGCGCGCGAGATCGGCGTCAAGAGCGTGGAGCCCTGCAAGCCCGAGGTGGCGCAGCGCCACAGCGGCTACCTGGTGGGCGGAACCTCCCCCTTCGGCACGCGCAAGGCGATGCCGGTGTTCGTGGAAGCCACGGTGCTGGAGCTGCCCAGCATCCGCATCAACGGCGGCAAGCGCGGCTACCTGGTGGGCCTCGACCCGAAGCTGCTGCCCCAGCTGCTGGACGCCACGGCGGTGCACTGCGCGCTCTGAGGCGCGGCGCCAGGACGCGCCGCCCCGGCTCTCCACGCCGCAGGACGGCTGTGGCGCGGACAGCGTTGAAGTTGCAAAGCTGTCGCTTTGGCGCCGTGAAATCGTTCACGTTCCTTTCCTTAGCAACCTTGGCAGGCCCGTGGCCCAGGGCCGCCTGCTTAAGAATTCAGAAGCACTTCGTTGCAATTAACGAAGTTGCTCAATCGGGATAAGGAAAACAAATGCAACGTGAATGGTTGTGGGCCGCGCTGGTGAGCGCCGGCCTGCTGGCTGCCTGCGGCGGCAGCGGAGGAGACGAGCCGACGCCGGCCCCGGCGAATCCGGGAAGCTCCGGGCTCAGCGTCCAGATGAGCGGCACGGCGGCCAAGGGCCTCATGGCCAACGCGGACGTGACCGCGCATGCCGTGCGCGCCGACGGCACGGTGGACAGCGCCGTGCTGGCAAGCACCACCACCGACGCCAACGGCCGCTACACCCTGAGCTTCCAGGGCGTGCAGGCACAGCCCTATGTCATCAAGGTGACGGCCAAGGCCGGCACGATGCACTTCGACGAGGTGGCCAACGACTGGAAGCCGCTGCCGGCCGGCTTCACGCTGCGCTCGGTGTTCGTGCCCAGCGGCAGCGGCACCGTGAGCACCAGCATGAACGTGACGCCGTTCAGCGAAATGGCCGTGGCGGCCGCGGCCAAGGCCCAGGGCGGCCTCAACGGCGCCAACGTGGCGCAGGCGCGCTCGAACGTGGTGCAGCTGCTGGGCTTCGATCCCACTGCCGTGGACGTCAAGACCATCGGCGCCGCGACGACCGTCGAGCAGCAGAAGCTCGGCGTGCTGCTGACCGCGGTGTCCCAGCTCGCGCATGACGGCGCGCTGGGCTGCGTCACCGGCTCGGACGCCGAGAAGACCCGCTGCGTGGTGGAGGCGCTCGGCGCCGCCAGCTCCACGGGCACGCTCAAGCTGACCCAGGGCAGCACCGACGTTTCCGCCGCGCTGGCCCGCGCCGCCCGCGCCGTGCTGGCCAGCCCGCAGCTCAATCCCGGCGGCAAGGTGCCGGACGTGGTGCTGGCCAACGTGCTGGCCAAGCTCAACTGCAGCGGCAGCAGCTGTGCGCCGGCCGATGCCGGCACCGTTCCCCCGGCCAATCCGACGGGCCCGGCCATCGCCGCGGCCAAGCAGCTGTTCAACAGCCTGCGCAGCGACTGGCGCGAGCTGTTCGCGTCGGGCAATGCCACGAACCCGTCCGCCTTCGAGGTGCAGGCCAGCCGCTTCGAGGAGTCGATGCGCGGCGTGCAGGCGCCGGTGGAGATGCTGGTGAAGGATGCCGGCGTCATCCTGATGGGCATCGACCTCTACAACGACTTCAAGGCCGGCCGCACGACCCAGCCCTGGCGCGGCCGCGCCGCGGGCGCCTTCGTGGACAACTTCGCCTCGGGCTACTACGGCTACTACTCGCCCAGCGCGGGCTACAACGCGGTGAGCTGCCAGCTCACCCAGGACAGCGCCGGCGCGACCGTCGCCTCCACGGCGGCCAACGCCAACTTCATCAGCTGCCGCGCCAGCTACTACGTGGGGCCGTCCTCCTTCACCCCGAGCTATGCCTATGCCGACTTCGCGCACGGCTTCACGCTGACGCCGGCCAGCACGGCCGGCCAGTTCGCGTACCAGTCGCGCTCCCGCTACCGTCCCCTGGGCGCGCCGTCGAGCACCACCATGCCCGGCACGGCCCTCTACGGCGGCAACGTGTCCACCACGGCCGACGCCCAGGGCCGCGTCACCGGCTTCAGCATCACCGGCGAGCTCCCGGGCGCCTTCGCCAGCGGCGGCACGACGCTGGTCAACACCTCGCACCGCTGGAACCTCAGCGGCACGCGCAGCCTGGCCAGCACCCAGGCGGTCACGGACAGCCTCTCCGGCGAGGTGGTGGCCCGCAACGCCGACGGCAGCACGCAATCGACGCTGCAGATCAAGTCGGGCAGCGTGACGCAGCTGCCGGTGGCGCGTGACGCCGCCGACAACATCGTGGCGCCGGGCAGCTCCGCCGCCGTGGCGGCGGCGGGCACCGAGGTGGGCGCGGCCACGCTCAACGTGGTCTGGGCCACGCCGGGCGCGGAGTTCGAGGGCCGCGTCGCGGCCACCGAGCCGGCCTGGGACAAGTCGCAGACGCTGCTGGCGCCCACCCGGCTGGAGATCGCCGGCGCGCTGCGCACCGTCAACGGCGCCAGCAAGACCGAGTTCTTCGCCGGCAGCTTCACGCTCGGCCTCGCCGGGCTGGCCGCCTACGACCAGCGGCAGCCCCACGGCGCCGACAACTTCGTCACGCTCACCGGCAGCCTGCAGGGCAAGGCCACGGCCCCGAGCCGGCCGCAGCTGGAGCTGGGCGTGGCGACCTCGGTGCAGAGCCACCTGCGCGTGCCCTCGGTGGTGGTGGTGGACTACCGCAGCGTGGTCAACGGCAAGCCGAAGCTGGCGGTCAGCGTCTCGGCCAGCCGCAACGACGCCGGTGCGCTGGTGCTCAACCTGAGCGAGGCCACCGCCGGCCTGGCGATGAGCGTGACCGAGAACGACGCCACGGCCGACCTGAAGCTGAACAACGGCAGCGTGATCGGCCGGCTGGAGCGCAACGGCCGCATGACCTACGTCGACGGCAGCTTCGAGTCGCTCTACTGAGCCGCCTGGCCCCTGCGGGGGCCGTTTCGCCGGGAGGCCGGGGACGGTGTCCCGGCCCATCCCGAAGGGCCGCCGCGGCGGCCTTTTTACTTGCATCACGGCCTGGCCCGATCCGTGTGGGCGGGCCGCCTTCATTCCCACCCATGACCTCCCGCTCTCTACGTGCCGCGACCCGCCGCGTGCTGCTCCCGCTCGTGCCCCTGGGCCTGGCCTGGACCTGCGCCCAGGCCGCGGCCGAGGCCGAGCCGGCCTGGCAGCTCCAGGTGCGCACCGACCACCACAGCGACGTGCTGACGCTCGACGAAGTGGACGACGAGGCCTACGAGCGCGCCCGCGCCCGCGGGCGGCAGAACCTGGTCTATGTCGAGGACGAGGTGCGCCTGGGCCGCAGCTTCGGCGGCTGGCACCTGGCCCTGGTGGGGCGCAGCAGCGCCACCCTGGTGATCAACCGCGACGCCGTCGAGGCCGTGGCCCAGATCGCCGGCCGTCCGGCCGAGGGCGACCGGCGCTGGCAGACCTCGGCGCGGCTGCGCGGTTTCAACGGCGCCGGCGTGGAGCTCGGCCACAGCCTGGCGCTGGGCGGACCCTGGCGCCTGGGCTGGTCGGCGCAGGCGCTGGCCTTGGGACGGTTGCAGCACCGGGACATCAGCGGCCCCGTCCGCTACGACGCGGCGCGTGACAGCTTCGACTTCGACCTGCGCCTGCACACCGCCTACGACCAGCTGGACTTCCCGTTCCAAAGGAGCTTCGCGGCCCGTGGCGCCGGGCTGCTGTTCGGCGCGGAGCTGGGCTGGCAGGGCGAGGGCGTGGCGGTGGCGCTGTCGGTGCGCGACCTCGGCTGGCTGCGCTGGAAGGGTCTGCCGCAGGAGGAGGCGCAGCTGTCCTCCAGCGCGCAGCAGCGCGACGCCGACGGTTTCCTCGTCTACAAGCCGCTGATCCAGGGCCGCAACAGCCAGCCCACCTACACCACGCACTGGCGCGCGCGCTGGGCGCTGCGCGGCACCTGGCAGGCGCGGCCCGACACGCTGCTGAGCGCGTCCGTGCAGACGCTGCCCGGCTTCGACGGCGTGCTGCCGGCCGTGGGACTGCAGCAGCGCTGGTCCGGCGGCGTCACCACCGGGCTGGGCTGGCGCTTCCACGAGCGCCGCGCCCTGGCGTCCGTGGGCTGGAAGGGCTGGCAGCTGGAGGCTGGCGCCGATGCGCGCGGCGCCAGCCAGCACTCGCGCGTCATCGGGCTGAGCTACGGCATGGCGCTGTAGGGCGCGCCCGCCGCGCGCGCATGAACGAAAAAGGCGGCCCCGTGGCCGCCCGTGCGTGCGCTGGCCTGAGCGGCCTCAGGCCGTGCCGATGCCGCTGACCCCGCCGGCCTGCGCGCCGCCGCCGGTCGCGCTGGCATCGCCGCCGTCGGGCGTGTCGGGCGCCAGCCGGAAGCCGACCTTGAGCGTGACCTGGTAGTGGGCGATGCGGCCCTCGACCACATGGCCGCGCGTCTCGGTCACCTCGAACCAGTCGATGTGGCGCACCGTGAGCGCGGCGGTCTCGATGGCGTTGCGGATGGCGTCGTCGGTGCTGGTGGTGGAGGAGCCCACCAGATCGATGAGCTTGTAGACGTGGTTCGACATGGGTTGTTCTCCTGGCCGCGGGGTTGGACTGCGGCGGCCCTGCGACGGCAGGCGCCGGCGGCGCGGCCAGCCTACGGGGCAAGCCGCCTGCCGGCTGCACGGGCCAACCCGGATCAGGTGGCGGCGCGGCGGTCGCCGGTGCGCGCCTGGGCCGGCCGGCGCGCCGGGGCCGCGGCCTCGGCCGGCGCCGCCATCTGCCGGTCCTGCAGCCGCGACAGCAGCGCCAGCGCCAGCACCGCGCCCAGCAGCGCCATGAGCATGTCGGCCTGGCTGTCCCAGGGGTCGCCCTGCATGCCCAGGAAGTCCTGCGGCGAGCTGCCGAACAGCAACGCGGCGCGCCACTGCGCGATCTCGTACAGGGCGCTGAGCGCCAGCGCCGCGCAGGCCGCCAGCACTGCGGCCGCACCCCGGTGCCTGACCCAGCCGCGGCGCAGCAGCAGCTCGCGCAGCACCATCGCCGGCACGAAGCCCTGCAGGAAGTGGCCGATGCGGTCGTAGGGGTTGCGCGAGAGCTGCAGCCAATGCTCCAGCCAGAAGCCCAGCGGCACGCGCTGGAAGCTGTAGGCCGCGCCGGTGAGCACCACCAGCGCGAACAGCGTCAGCAGCAGGTAACTCAAGGTACTCAGCGGAAAGCGCCGGTAGCTCAGCCACAGCACCGCGGTGACGGTGGCCACCAGCCCGGCCTCGGTCAGCCAGAGCAGGCGGCCGTAGGGTTCCAGCCCCGAGAGCACCAGCGCGGCCAGCACGGCCAGGGCACAGGCGACATGGACCGGGTTGCGCGTTGCGTCGTTGTTGTTGTGCATGGCGGGTCTCCAGGACGCGAACTGCCGTCCTGTCAACCCCCTAGCATTCGGGGTGCCTGCTTGAAATCAGTGGCCGCCCAGGCGCTGGTGCAGCTGCTTGAGAAACCACCACACGCCGCCCACCACCGGCGCCACGGCCAGGCCCACCACCACATCGGCCGGCGGCATGACCTCGGCCAGTGCCGGCAGGCCCTTGGCGGCCTTGGCCAGGTAGCCCACCAGCCCCAGCGCGTAGTAGCTGATGGCCACCACCGACAGGCCTTCCACCGTCTGCTGCAGGCGCAGCTGCAGCTGCTGGCGGTGGGCGAAGAGCTTGAACACTTCCTGGTTGGTCGCCTCGCGCTGCACCTCCACCCGCACACGCGCCAGGCTGACGGCGCGGTTGATGCGGTCGGCCACGTCGGTGAGCCGCGCGTCGGTGCTCTCGCACAGCGCCATGGCCGGCGCGAAGCGGCGGCCGAAGAAGCCCGACAGCGTCTGCACGCCCTCGATGCGGCGCTCGCGCAGGTCGGCCAGGCGGCGCTGCACGATCTGGTGGTAGGCGCGCGTGGCCGAGAAGCGGTAGCGGGTGCGCGCGGCGCCATGCTCGATCTCGGCGGCCAGCTTGGTCAGCGTCTCGAAGGCCGCGGCGTCGTCGTGCTGGTCCTCGTTGGCCATGGCGTCCACGGTGCGCTGCAGCGTGCGCTCGATGCTGCCCAGCGCCTGCGCCTCCTTCTGCGCCACCGGGAAGCCCAGCATGGCCAGCATGCGGTAGGTCTCGATCTCGCACAGGCGCTGCGCCTCGCGCGCGGCCTGGTCGGGCGGCAAGCCCATGTCCAGCAGCACGAAGCGCGTGAAGCCGTCGCCGCGCAGGCGCAGGTCGGTGAAGACCACGCCCTGGCCGTCGGCGATGACGGCGCCCAGCAGCGGCGCGCCGTCCTCGCCCGCGCCGTCGCTGCCGCTGCCCAACGCGGTGGCGATGCGCCGGCGCAGCCGCGGCAGGTTGTCCTCGTCGGCCTGCAGCAGCAGCACGTGCGCGGCGGCGATCATGGGCGTGCCCTCGGGCGGCGCCAGCGCGCGCACGAAGGCGGTGGGCAGCAGCTCGGTGGCGGCGGCATGCTCCAGCAGCTCGTCCAGGTCGCCGTCCTCGGGCGTGCCGCCGGGCAGGTGCAGCGGGCGGTTGACCTGCCAGCTCACGAACTCGCCATGGCGCTCGAAGCGCAGCTCGAAACGCGGCGTGTGCAGCACATGGTGGCGCGCCTGCGGCGGCGGCTCGGGCTGGCCGCTGGCGCGGCACAGCTCCACCAGCGCGGCCTCGGCCTGCGCCACGCTCATGCCCCACTGTGCCCAGGACGACACCACGCAGGGCGTGCGCACCGGCAGGGCGGGGCGGGCGTGCAGTTCGCCGTGCAGCTCGGTGTGGCTGCGCGGCAGCCAGGCGGTGGCGGCGAGGGATTCGGTGAGGGTGTTCATGCGCGGGCGGGGACTTCGAGCGCGCCACTGTAGCCGCCCTCACTGACGCGCCCGATAAACGCAGGCATGGCCCGGCACCATGTCAAGGGCCGCGCCTGTCCCGACGCTTACACTGGCGGGCTTTCAACTGCCTGCACACTGCAAACAAGGGACATGGAGCTGCTGTCGAGCCTGCTGATCCTGCTCGGGGCCTACCTGCTGGGATCGTTGTCCTTTGCCGTGATCGTGAGCCGGCTCATGGGCCTGTCGGACCCGCGCAGCTACGGCTCCAAGAATCCGGGCGCCACCAACGTGCTGCGCTCGGGCAACCGCAAGGCCGCGGCGCTGACGCTGCTGTTCGATGCGCTCAAGGGCAGCGCCGCGGTGCTCATCGCCCAGGCCCTGGCGCCGCGCCTGGGCTGGGGCGACAGCACCGTCGCCTTCGCCGGGCTGGCCGCCTTCGTCGGCCACCTCTGGCCGGTGTTCTTCCACTTCAAGGGCGGCAAGGGCGTGGCCACGGCGCTGGGCGTGCTGCTGGCGCTCAACCCGCTGCTGGGCCTGGCGACGCTGGCGACCTGGCTGATCATCGCCTGGTTCTTCCGCTACTCCTCGCTGGCCGCCATCGTCGCGGCGGCCTTCGCCCCGTTCTACGAGCTGCTGATCTGGGGCCCCAGCATGACGGCGCTGGCCATCGCGGTGATGGGCCTGCTGCTGATCTGGCGCCACAGCGGCAACATCAGGAAGCTGCTGGCCGGTACCGAGAGCCGCATCGGCCAGAAGGCCGCGCCGGCGGCTTCGTCCGCGGCGGCGGCCAAGCATGCGCCCTCGCATGCGCAGCCCAAGCACCGCAAGCACAAAGGAGCAAAGTGATGGTTCAACGCTTCGACGTCGGCGCACGCCTGTCGGAAATGGCGGTGCACAACGGCACCGTGTACCTCGCCGGCCAGGTGCCGACCGACGCCAGCGCCGACATGGCCGGCCAGACCCGCCAGGTGCTGGACCAGATCGACGCGCTGCTGGCGCGCGCCCACACCGACAAGAGCCGCCTGCTGATGGTGCAGATCTTCATCAAGGACCTGGCCGAGTTCCCGGCCATGAACGCCGTCTACGACGCGTGGGTGGCCGACGGCCACGCGCCCCCGCGCGCCACGGTGCAGGCCGCGCTGGCGAATCCGGACTGGAAGCTGGAGATCGTGGTGACGGCGGCGCTGTGAGCGTGCTTCACCTGTGAAAACGGCCGCCCTGGGGCGGCCGTTGTGTTTTGCGGTTCAGTGCGGGCTCACAGCTCCAGCCCCAGCGCCGACGCATCCCCGCGCCCTTGGCGCACCAGCGCCGGCTCGTCGCCGGAGAGGTCGATCACGGTGGTGGGCGCCATGGGGCAGGCGCCCGCGTCCAGCACGGCCTTCACCTGCTTCTGCAGCCGCTCGCGAATCTCCTGCGGGTCGTTCAGCGGCTCCTCCTCGCCGGGCAGGATCAGCGTGGTGGCCAGCAGCGGCTGGCCCAGCTGCTCCAGCAGCGCCTGCGTCACGCGGTGCTCCGGCACGCGCAGCCCGATGGTGCGGCGCGAGGGGTGCGACAGCCGCCGCGGCACTTCCTTGGTCGCCTCCAGGATGAAGGTGAAGGGCCCGGGCGTGGCCAGCTTCAGCAGCCGGTACTGGCGGTTGTCCACGCGCGCGTAGCTGGCCAGCTCGGAGAGGTCGCGGCACAGCAGCGTGAGGTGGTGCTTTTCGTCCACCTGCCGGATGCGGCGCAGCTGCTCGGCCGCGGCCTTGTCGTCGAGGTGGCACACCAGCGCGTAGCTGGAGTCGGTGGGCACGGCGCAGATGCCGCCGCCGTGCAGGATCTGCGCCGCCTGCTTGAGCAGGCGCGGCTGCGGATCGTCGGGGTGGAGTTCGAAGTACTGGGACATGCGTGGATTGTCCGCCGCGCCCCGCTTTCGCTCCGGTGTTGCGAGGGCCTTGGCTCAGGGCGTGTGCACGCGCTCGGCCAGCAGCTCCCACGCCGGGATGAGCTTGGCGGGCAGCCGCGGCAGCGTGCCCAGGTCGGTGTGGCTCTCGTCGGGGCTGTGGAAGTCGCTGCCGCGCGAGGCGTACAGGCCGTACTCCAGCGCCATGTCGGCGTACTTGCCGTACTCCTCGGGCCGGTGGCTGCCGGTGACCACCTCCACGCCCTCGCCGCCGTGCTCCTTGAACTCGGTGAAGAAAGCGTGCTCCTCGATGGGCGAGAAGCCATAGCGGCCGGGATGGGCGATGACGGCCATGCCGCCGGCGCCCTTGATCCAGCGCAGCGCGTCGCCCAGCGCCGCCCAGCGGTGCGGCACGAAGCCGGGCTTGCCGTCGGCCAGGTAGTGGCGGAACACCTCGGGCGTGTTGGCGCACACGCCGGCCTCGACCAGGTAGCGCGCGAAGTGCGTGCGCGACACCAGCTCCGGGTTGCCCACGTACTTCAGTGCACCCTCGTAGGCGCCCTCGATGCCCACTTCCGCCAGCGCCTGCGCCATCTCGCGCGCGCGCTGGCCGCGCCCGCCGCGCGTGGCGGCCAGGCCCTGGCGCAGGCCCGCGTCGTCGATGTCGAAGCCCAGGCCGACGATGTGCACCGTCTTGCCCAGGAAGGTCACCGAGATCTCCACGCCGCTGAGGAAGGGCATGCCCAGCTCCAGGGCCGCGCGCCGCGCGCGGTGCTGGCCGCCGATCTCGTCATGGTCGGTCAGCGACCACAGCTGCACGCCGTTGGCGTGGGCCCGGGCGGCGACGCCTTCCGGGGTCAGGGTGCCGTCCGACACGTCCGAATGGCAGTGCAGGTCGGCGTTGAGTTCGTTGGCTTCAATCACCCCGGGATTGTAGGCAGCGGGGCTTTTCCCCCCATTCGAGCGCTTGTTGGGACGGCCCGGAATCGCGGGCGGCTGCACCAAGCCGGGCCTGGATTGTGTCCTGTGAGTTCACGAGCTCCACATGTGCCGGCATTGAATGGGAAGACTGGCAACCCCAGTTCCACAATCCAGGCGCGGGCCGTTCAACGCTGCACCCGCAGGATCTGGCCTGCGTCCTCGTCGGTGAGCAGGTAGAGCCAGCCGTCCGGGCCCTGGCGCACGTCGCGCAGGCGCCGGCCCACGTCGAGCAGCCGCTCGCGCTTGAGCACGGTGCTGCCGTTGAGCGTCAGGCGCCACAGCGCCTTGTCCGCCAGCGCGGCCACGAACAGGCTGCCCTGCCATTCGGGGAAGCCCTTGCCGGTATAGAAGGCGATGCCGCCCGGCGCGATGGAGGGCGGGCCCCACCAGGTCAGCGGCGCCTTCTGGTCGCCCGACGAGGTACCGCCGCCGATGGGCTTGCAGTTTTCGATCGGGGTTTCGTACTCGCAGCCGTAGGACACCCGCGGCCAGCCGTAGTTGCCGCCCGGGAGCACGAGGTTGATCTCGTCGCCGCCCTGCGGGCCGTGCTCGCTCTCCCACAGCTGCCCGGTGACGGGGTGGATCGCCAGGCCCTGCGGGTTGCGGTGGCCCAGGCTCCAGAGCCCCGGCGTGCCGCCGCTGACCACCGGGTTGCCCGGCGCCGGGGCGCCGTCCGTGGTGAGGCGCACGATCTTGCCCAGCCCGCTGCCGGGTTGCTGTGCCTGGTCGCGCGTGTCGGGCTCGAAGCGGTCGCCCAGTGTCACCAGCAGGTAGCCGCCGCGGTCGAACAGCAGCTTGCCGCCGTAGTTGCGCTCGCCGCCGATGCGGGGCGACTCGGTGTAGATGACGCGCCCGTTGACCAGGCTACGCAGGTCGGGCGTCAGCTCGCCGCGCCACACCACCACGCCGTTGCTGTCGCTGTCGCTGTTGCGTTGCACGTAACTGAGGTAGATGCGCCGGTTGGTGGCGAAGGCGGGGTCCAGCACCACGTCGAACAGCCCGGCCTGCAGCGGCGGGTCCTCCTTCAGCGAGCTGGCGAAGACGTCCGCCGGCACCCCGGCGATGGGAGCGGACAGCGTGGCGCCGTCGGCGCTGACGTGGCGCAGCCGCCCCGGCCGCTCCGTCACCAGCATCGAGCCGTCGGACAGGAAGGCCAGGCTCCACGGGCGCACCAGCCCGTCGCGGAACGGCACCACCTTGGGCGCCACGGCCGGCGCGGGAGCGGGGGCCGGTGCTGGTGCTGGTGCCGGTGCTGCGCTTTCCGTGCCGCCGCCACCCCCCGCCGCCGCAGCCCGCCACGGCCGCGGCCACGCCCAGGGCCAGGGCGGCGTGCCAGAGCCGCCGCACGCGGCCGGGCAGGGGGCGCTGGAAGGGAGTGGGGATGGCGTCGCCCACGGGGGCCGAGGGCGCCCGACAGGGCGAGGGAGCAGCTTGCATCGTGTTCATGGCGCTCCCTCCTTCAGCGGGCGATGCGCAGGATGCGGCCGTTGTCCTCGTCGGTGAGGAGCAGCAGGGCGCCGTCGGGGGCCTGGCGCACGTCGCGGATGCGCCGCCCCAGGCCGTGGTAGAGCATGAAGCGCCCGGTGACCTTGCGGCCGCTGAGCGTGAGGCGCCACAGCGCCGTGCCCGCCAGCGCGCCCAGGAAGAGGTTGCCGCGCCATTCCGGGAACATCGCGCCGTCGTAGAAGGCCATGCCGCTGGGCGCGATGGACACCGGCCGCCACACCGTCAGCGGCTGGTCCAGGCCCGGCGCCGAGGTCCGGCCGCCGACCGGGGTGCAGCTCTCGGGCTGGGTGCCGTACTCACAGCCGTAGGAGATGCGCGGCCAGCCGTAGTTGTGGCCGCGCTCGATGACGTTGACCTCGTCGCCGCCCTGCGGTCCGTGCTCGTTCTCCCACAGCTCGCCCGTGAAGGGATTGAGCGCCAGCCCCTGCGGGTTGCGGTGGCCCAGGCTCCAGATCTCCGGCCGGGCGTTGGGATGGCCGACCCAGGGGTTGTCCTCGGGCACGCTGCCGTCGCGGTTGATGCGCGCGATCTTGCCGTGATGGTGGCTGAGCCACTGCGCCTTGATGCGCTCGCTGTCGGCGCGGCGCTCGCCCATGGCGATGAAAAGCTTGCCATTGGGCGCCAGCGCGATGCGCCCGCCGTAATGGGCGTCGCTGATGCCCAGCCCCACCTTGGGATGGGCGCGGAACAGCACCTGCAGGTCGCGCAGGCTGCCGCCGGCCAGCCGCGCGCGCGCCACCGCCAGGCCCGTGGCATTCCAGCGCCGGCCGGTGCCGCGCTCGGCATAGCTGAGGTAGACCCAGGTGTCGCCGCCCACCACGTCCACCGCCACGTCCAGCAGCCCGCCCTGGCCGCCGACGAAGAGGCGCGGCGGCAGCCCGGTGATAGTGGCGATGCCGGCGCCGTCGGCGCTGACGCGGCGCAGCCGGCCGGCGCGCTCGGTCACGAGCAGGGAGCCGTCGGGCAGGAAGGCCAGGCCCCAGGGATGGTTGAGCCCGGCGCGCAGCGTGCGCGCCACCGGCAGCGCCGCCCCGGCCACCGCCCCGCCGTCGGCGGCCGGGGCGGCCTGGGCCGCCTGCTCCAGCGCCGCGGGCTGCTCGACGCCGCCGGCATCGCCGCCGCCGCCGCAGGCCGGCAGCAGCCCGCCGAGGCCCGCCGCACCCGCCCAGCCGGCCAGCCGGCTGAGCACCTCGCGCCGCGAACGATCCGCGGCGCGCACGGGTTCCCCCGCGCCTTGCTGAACACGCATACGCACCTCAACGACGTCTTTGTTCCGAACGCAACTGCATCGGCCAGCCGCTGCTGTGGCGGCGGCTCGATATGCGTTTTTCAGCACTCGACGTGCCCGGCGCGAGCAAGCGGGCGCCCGGCCCTTCTCCCGAGGGGGGCTGGGGAAAACCCCGGTGTGGCGGCGGCTCAGCCTTGCGCCTGCACCACCATCTGCAGCCGCTGCTGGCCCTGCCAGGTTTCCAGCGCCAGCCGGTAGGCCAGGCGCGCGGTGTCGGGCAGCGGCGTGACGTGGTTGAACCAGATGGCGTCGCGCAGCACGCCGTGCACGCGCAGCCGCAGCTTGAGGTGGCGCTCGCCCACCAGGCGCTGCGCCACCACCTGCACCTCGTCGCAGAACAGCGGCGCGTCGAAGGCCTGGCCCCAGACCTGCGCCTCCAGCGCCATCACGGTGGGGGCGTCGAAGTACTGCGGCGGCAGCGGCCCGTCCACGGGCAGCCGGCGCTGCAGCGCCGCGGCGTCGAGCTGCTCCTGCGCCACCGCCACCAGCAGCTGCGCGAAGCGCGGGAAGTCGGCTTCGCTCAGCGTGCAGCCGGCGGCCATGGCATGGCCGCCGAACTTCAGCAGCAGCCCCGGCGCGCGCTTGCTGACCAGGTCCAGCGCGTCGCGCAGGTGGAAGCCGGGGATGGAGCGGCCCGAGCCCTTGAGCAGCCCGTCCTGGCCGCGCGCGAACACGAAGGTGGGGCGGTGCAGCCGCTCCTTGAGCCGGCCGGCCACGATGCCGACCACGCCCTCGTGGAACTCGGGGTCGTACAGCGCCACGGCGGCGGGCGAGTCCTGCTCCTCGCCTTCGGGCGCGAGCTGCACCAGCAGGTGCTCGGCCTGCTCGCGCATGCCGGCCTCGACCTCGCGGCGCTCGCGGTTGATGGCATCGAGCTGCTGCGCCAGCTCGCGGGCGCGCGCGCTGTCGTCGGTGAGCAGGCACTCGATGCCCAGCGTCATGTCGGCCAGCCGCCCGGCGGCGTTGACGCGTGGGCCCAGCGCGAAGCCGAAGTCGAAGGCGCTGGCGCGCTGCGGATCGCGCCCGGCGGCGGTGAACAGCGCCAGGAGGCCGGGCTGCATGCGCCCGGCGCGGATGCGCTTGAGGCCCTGCGCCACCAGGCGGCGGTTGTTGGGGTCCAGCTTCACCACGTCGGCGACGGTGCCCAGGGCGACGAGGTCGAGCAGGGCGTCCAGGCGCGGCTGCGTGGCGGCGTCGAAGCGCCCGCGCGCGCGCAGCTCGGCGCGCAGCGCCAGCAGCACGTAGAACATCACGCCCACGCCCGCGAGCGACTTGCTCTCGAAACCGCAGCCGGGCTGGCTGGGATTGACGATGACGTTGGCCTCGGGCAGCAGCACACGCTCGCCCTCGACGGCGGGCAGGTGGTGGTCGGTGACGAGCACGTCGATGCCCAGCTGCCGCGCATGCGCCACGCCGGCGAGGCTGGCGATGCCGTTGTCCACGGTGACGAGCAGGTCCGGCCGCAGCGGGAGCGCCAGGTCCACGATGGTCGGGCTCAGGCCGTAGCCGTGCACGGCCCGGTCCGGCACCACGTAGCACAGCGTGTCGGGCGCGGCGCCGAGCATGCGCAGGCCGCGCAGGGCCACGGCGCAGGCGGTGGCGCCGTCGCAGTCGTAGTCGGCGACGATGCAGATGCGCCGGCCCGCCTCGATGGCGTCGGCCAGCAGCGTGGCGGCCTCGGCGCTGCCGCGCAGCGTGGCCGGTGGCAGCAGGCGGTTCAGGCCGTCGTCCAGCTCCTCGGCTTCGCGCACGCCGCGGGCGGCAAACAGGCGCGCCAGCAGCGGGTGCACCCCGGCCTGCTCCAGCGCGTGCACCGCGCGCGGCGGGACGTCGCGCGGCTCCAGTACGGGTTCGGTCATAGCGTCTCCAGCAGCGCGGCGGCGCGGCCGGCGCGCGGGCCGGCGAAGCGCTGCCACCAGCGTTTGGGCTGGGCTTCCAGCGTCAGCGCCGTGCGCTCGCCGCACAGCACCAGGTCCCCCTCGCCACCGCCGGCCAGCGGGGCGATGACTTCGGCGTCCAGCGCGGCCCAGGCCTCGCGCCAGGCGTCCCAGTCCTCGTTCAGGGCCGGCGTGCGCAGCCGCTCGTCCACGCGCGGCGCGGTGCCGGTGACCGGCTGCGCCGCGCCGCAGCCGCTGAGCCACAGCCCGTTGACGGGCAGCTCGCCGGCCATCTCGCGCGTCGCGTTGAGCGGATGGGTGAAGAAGAGCATCTGCACCTCGTTGAGCAGCCGGCGCAGCAGCCGCGGCTGCTCGGGCAGGTCGCGGTGCAGCGCGTGGCCGATGAGGCGGTCCGGCGCCGCGGTGGGCAGCTCTTCCAGCAGCGGGTGCGCCACCAGCCAGTTCAGCGGCCCATGCCAGTGCAGCGTGAACCCCTCGCTGGTGAACAGCTCGGCGGCGGCGTCGAAGAGCTCGCGCGACTCGGCCTCGGTGAGGCCCAGCAGCTGCGGGTCGGTCAGGCCGATGTGGTCGCTGCCCATGAGCAGGTGCACGGGCGTGAGGCGGCCCCAGGCGGCGTCGGCGGGCAGCCCGGCGGCGGCGGCGTCCTGCGCGGCCCAGGGAATGAGCCCGTCGCTCACGCTCCAGCCCAGTGCCCGGGCCAGCGCGCGCTCGTGCGGCGGGGAGAGCGAGGCCTCGTCGCCCGCGTCGCGCCCGGCCTCGCGCCAGTGGGAGAGCAGGGCATCCAGGTGGGGCAGCTGCAGCGACTGCAGGGCTTGCCGGCCGGCATCGGACAGCGGCGCGGCAAAGGGAATCAGCAAGAGCATGGGCCGGATTATCCCGGGGGGCGCAGGCGCGACGGCGGGGTGGGGGTGTGGGGGCGCTCGCGAGCCGCGCCGGGTTGTCTTGCGTCTCCAGCCGTGCCGGTCCGCGCAGTTAGCATCCGCTGCTCATGAAAATGCCTTACGAATGGCAGATCGGCTGGCGCTACACGCGCGCCGGTCGGGCCGGGCGGAGAAACCGCTTCATTTCCTTCATTTCCGGCGTGTCGATGCTGGGCATCGGCCTGGGCGTGGCGGCGCTGATCATCGTGCTGTCCGTGATGAACGGCTTCCAGAAGGAAGTGCGCGAACGCATGCTCAGCGTCATCTCGCATGTCGAGGTGCTGGAGCCCACCGGCGCGGCGCTGCCGGACTGGCGCGCCGTCGCCGCCCAGGCCAGGCAGCAGCCGCAGGTGCGGGGCGCGGCGCCCTTCATCGCCACGCAGGCGCTGCTGGCGCGCGGCGACAACATGCGCGGCCTGCTGGTGCGCGGCATCGACCCGGCCGAGGAAGCCGCCGTCACGCCGCTGGCGGCGCAGCTGCGCGACACCGCGCTGGCCAGGCTGCAGCCCGGCGCCTGGCAGATCGTGCTGGGCCAGGAGCTGGCGCGGCAGCTGGGCGTGGCGCCGGGCGACAGCGTCACGCTGGTGGCCCCAGGCGGGCAGGTCACGCCCGCGGGCGTGGTGCCGCGCTTTCGCGCCTTCACGGTGGCGGGCACTTTCGCTTCCGGCCACTACGAGTACGACAGCGCGCTGGCGCTGGTCCACATCGAGGATGCGGCGAGGCTGTTCCGCACCGACGGGCCCACCGGCGTGCAGCTGCGCCTGGCCGACGTCAACGAGGCGCGCGCCGTGGCCCAGCAGCTCGGCGCCGCCATGCCCAACCTGCTCGTGCGCGACTGGACCCGCACCAACGCCGCCTGGTTCGACGCGGTGCAGATCGAGAAGCGGCTGATGTTCATCATCCTCACGCTCATCGTCGCGGTGGCGGCCTTCAACCTGGTCTCCACGCTGGTGATGACGGTCACCGACAAGCGCGCCGACATCGCCATCCTGCGCACCCTGGGCGCGAGCCCGCGCTCGATCATGGGCATCTTCGTGGTGCAGGGCGCCGCGGCCGGGATCATCGGCACCCTCGGCGGCACGCTGGGCGGGCTGCTGGTGGCCTTCAACGTCGGCACCATCGTCCCGGCCATTGAGCGCGCGCTCAACGTCAACTTCCTGCCCGGCAGCATTTACGTCATCAACCACATGCCCAGCGACCCGCAGCGCGGCGACATCGTCCCCATCGTCCTCATCTCCCTGCTGCTGGCCCTGCTGGCCACGCTGTACCCGAGCTGGCGCGCCAGCCGCGTCAACCCGGCGGAGGCGCTGCGCTATGAGTGAGGCTCTCGATGCCCATGGCGCGGTGCTGGCCTGCACCGCGCTGGCCAAGCGCTTCCACGACGGCATCCTGGACGTGCAGGTGCTGCGCGACGTGACGCTGCAGGTGCCGCGCGGGCGCACGCTGGCCATCGTCGGCGCCTCGGGCTCGGGCAAGAGCACGCTGCTGCACCTGCTGGGCGGCCTGGACGCGCCCAGCAGCGGGCGCGTGCAGCTGCTGGGCCGCGACTTCGCCGCCATGAGCGCGGCCGAGCAGGGCCGCTGGCGCAACCGGCACCTGGGCTTCATTTACCAGTTCCACCACCTGCTGCCCGAGTTCACCGCGCTGGACAACGTCGCCATGCCGCTGCGCGTGCGCCGCATGGGCCTGGAGGAGGCGCGCGCGCAGGCGCAGCAGATGCTGTCGCGCGTGGGCCTGGCGCCGCGCGCGCAGCACCGGCCCAGCGAGCTCTCCGGCGGCGAGCGCCAGCGCGTGGCCATCGCGCGCGCGCTGGTGGCGCAGCCGGCCTGCGTGCTGGCCGACGAACCCACCGGCAACCTTGACCGCGACACCGCCGACACGGTGTTCGCGCTGATGCTGGAGCTCGCGCGCGAGCGCGGCACGGCCTTCGTGCTGGTCACGCACGACGAGCGCCTGGCCGCACGCTGCGACCAGGCGCTGCGCCTGAGCCAGGGGCAGCTGCAGCCCTCCTGAGGCCCGCATGGCCCGCCTGGGCGGCCCGGAATTTGCCCCTAGGGATCAGCCCCATTCACAAGCCTTCCCGGAAGGTGTTGGGCATGGGAACTGCCTGCATGGCTTTACCGGGTCCTCTCGCACGGACCTGCCTAAGGAGCAACGCAATGAAGAAGCTTTCCGTACTCGCCACGCTGATCGCCGCCGCCCTGGGTTCCACCGCCGCCATGGCGCAGAGCCAGCCGCTCACCCGCGAGGAGGTCAAGGCCGACCTGGCCCGTGCCATGTCCGGCGGCGAGCTGGAGCGCACCGACCAGAACTACGGTACCTGGTGGGCCACCTCGGCGTCCTCGCAGAACTACGGGCGCGAGCACAGCAACCTGAACGTGGCCGGCAGCAGCGGCTACGACCCGATCGCCAGCGTGGCGGCCTCCAGCTCGGCGGCGGACGCCAGCTCCGGGATGGCGGCCTCCACCACCGGCTCCGGCATGGACTCGGCCAGCGTGGCGGCCGGCAGCAGCCTGGACCGCAGCAGCCAGAGCTATGACAGCGGCAACAGCGGCCGCGGCGCGGCGGGTCGCCCCTACGGCAGCGGCACCTCCGACGGCGTGGCCGGCGACAGCTCCACCACCATCGCGCAAAGCGGCGCCGCGGGCACGAGCGGCGGCGCTGCGGGGAGCTACAGCGGCGGCTCCACGGGCGCCGCCTCGGGCAGCGGCATGGGCGGCACCAGCGGCTCCATGGGCGCCACCACGGGCGCGGGCACCGGCTCCATGGGCAGCGGCATGGACAGCAGCCAGGGCGCGACCGGCACCATGGGCAACACCCCGGGCGGCTCCAGCACCAGCCAGGGCAGCACCATGAACAGCCCCTCGGGCACGACCACGACCTACGGCTCGGGCAGCAGCTCCATGACCAGCGGCACCGGCATGGACAGCGGCGCGGCCGGCCGCCGCTATGACGGCAGCACCAGCTCCGGCCCGGCCAACCGTTCCGACGTCGCCGCCGACCGCGACGCCGCCATGCGCAGCGACCGCTGGATCTACAGCGACGCCGACGGTGTGCAGCGCCTGGAGCCGGGCTGGAACAGCCACATCGGCCGCGTCTACAAGGGTCCGGCCGACAGCTACTGAGCCTGATACCCGAACCGGGCGCGGCGGCGCCCGCCCCATGGGCGCCGCCGCCGGCCTGAAACCCTGCCCGCGACTCCCGCCGCCGGCAGGGTTCCACAATGCGGGGCGATGCAGACACCGCCTTGGCTGAGCGGCCCGCTGGCCGCGGTACTGACTTCCCTCCTCACGGCGCTGCTCCTGCTCGCGCCCCTGCGGCCGGCCACCGCGGCCGCGCCGGACCCCCCGCTTTCCTCTCCCTCTCTTCCCACGGCTGCGGCCACCCCGGTCGCCGCGGCGGCTTCGGGTACGGCGGGCCTGCCCGCCGGATTGGGTCGCCCCGGCGAGCCGGTGGCCCTGGTGGTGGGCTACCAGCCTTACTTCACCGCCACCTGGTCCGCGCTGGTGATGCGCGGCAAGCGCTTCCACGAGCGTTACCTGCCCAAGGGCTCGACGGTGGAGTTCGAGCCCGCGCTGCAGGGCCGCAAAATTGCCGCCGCCATGCAGTCCGGCCGCGTGCAGCTGGGCTACATGGGCCCGGTGTCGGCGCTGGTGGCGGCCACGCGCTCCGAAGGCAGCCCCGATGCGCTGCGGCTGGTGGCCGCGCTGGGCCTGGGCCACGACCAGTGCCATGTGCTGCTGGCGCGCGTGGGCGGGCCGCGCACCCTGCAGGATTTACAAGGCAGCCAGCTCGCCGCGCCGCGCGACAGCTGCGCCGACCGATTCGCGCGCGAGCTGCTGCGCCGGCGCAGCCTGGCGCCGGCGGTGTACCTGGGCCAGAACATCGAGCTCATCAGCAGCAACCTGCGCGCGGGCCGCATCGACGCGGCGGCGGTGTGGGAGCCCGTGGCCACGCGGCTGGTGCAGGAGGGCGTGGCGCGGCGCATCGCCAGCGGGCGCGAGTCCGGGCTGGAGGACGGCGGCTTCCTGCTGATGCGCGCGCAGCTGCTGGAGCAGCGTCCCGACGTGGCGCGCGCCTGGCTGCAGGCCGAGCTGGACGCGCAGCGCTTCCTGGCCGATCCGGCCAACGCCGAGGAGATCGTGCGCCTGGCGCTGGCGCAGACCGCCGGCTTCGACGCGGCCACGCTCTGGAACGCGCTCTACGCCGCGCCCGAGGGCACCCCGGCGGGCGCGCCGCGCATGACGCTGCCTTTCGTGTTCGATGAAGCGGCGCGCCGCGTCATCGCCGGCACCATGGCCTACCTGCACGAGGCGGGGCAGGTGCCTTCGGACACCCTGGCGCCGCGCGCGCTGGAGGCGGAGCTGGCGCCCGCCGTGCTGCGCGAGCGCGGGCTGGCCGCGCCGGTGGGCCGCGTCTTGCCGCAGCCCGCGCGCAGCCCGGGCGAGATGCCGGCCGCGCGCGTGGCCATCACCGTGCGCGAGGGCGGCTGGGGCGAAGCCAACACGCGCGACATCCGCGACGTGCTGGTGGCCGTGGCGCGCGAGCTGCAGGAGCGCATCCCCGGCCGGCCACTGGCGCCCATCGTGGTGTCGCACTCCACGCGCGCGCCGCTGTCGCTGTACGAGCGCGGCCCGCGCGGCGAGTACCAGGTGCAGCTCACCGTGAGCGGGGACCGCTGGGCCGGCTACGTCTACGAGTTCGCCCACGAGTTCTGCCACGTGCTGGCCAACTACGACCGCCATCCGCACTTCCAGGCCGCCGACGCGCACCAGTGGTTCGAGGAGGCGCTGTGCGAGGTGTCGTCGCTGTACACGCTGCAGCGCTTTGCCGCGGAATGGGAGATCGCGCCGCCGAGCCCGCGCCTGCAGGCCTACGCGCAGGAGCTGCAGGCCAGCGCCGACCGCTTCCTGGCCGAGAAGCACCGCCAGCTGCCGCCGGGACAGACGCTGGCGGCCTGGTACGCCGAGAACGCCCGGCGCCTGCGCGGCAGCGCCTACGACCGCAACCGCAACGAGGTGGTGGCCACGCAGCTGCTGCCGCTGTTCGAGGAGAACCCGGAGCTGTGGGAGGCGCTGGGCTACCTCAACCTCGACGCGCCAGGCGGCAGCTTCGAGGACTACCTGCGCACCTGGCGCGACAACGCGCCGCCCGCGCTGCGCGACAGCATCAGCTACGTGATGGCGCTGTTCTTCGGCCCGGCCGCCGGCGCGCGCGATGTGCGCAAGAGCGTCGAGCTGACCGTGCCCTACGGCCTCAATTCCGGCCCGGATGGCATCGCGCGGCTGCTGGCGCGGCTGCTGGAGCCGGAGCTGGGCACGGGCATCGAGCTGGCCAACGTGCCCGGCGCCTCGGGCAACACCGGGCTGACGCGGCTGCTGGCCAGCGGCGACCCGACCAACGCGCTGGCCATCATCGCCGGCAACACGGTGTGGGTGTGGGCCGGCGGCGCGGGCATGGTGGAGCCGCGGCTGTTCGAGGTGCTGGGCGTGGTGTCCACCTTCGAGTCTTTCCTGTTCGTGCCGGCCGACAGCCCCTTCCGCACGCTGCAGGACGTGCTGAGCTTCGCCCAGGCGAATCCGTACCGGCTGCGCGTGGCCAGCTCCGGCGCGGGCGGGCGTGACGAGCTGGCGATCCGCGCCCTGGGCGCGCGCGGGGCGAGGCTGCTGAACCTGCCGGTGTCCAAGCATGACGAGCGCGTGGCGGCGGTGCTGAACCAGCGCGCCGAACTGCTGTTCGAGGAGCCCGGCGACGTGGCCGAGCTGCTGGAGCAGGGCAAGCTGCGTCCGCTGGCGGTGCTGGCCGCGCAGCGCGATCCGGCTTTCCCGGAGGTGCCCGCGGCGCAGGAGCTGGGCTTCGACCTGCGGCCCTTCGGCAGCTTCCGCGCGCTGGTGGCCCAGGCCGGCATGCCGCCGCAGCGGGTGCAGGCGCTGCGCCAGGCGCTGGCGCGCGCGCTGCGCAGCCCCGACTGGCTCAGCTACTGCCGACAGCTGCTGAGCTGCGCACCGCCGCTGTCGGAGGCGCAGACGCAGGGCTACCTGCAGCGCTACTTCGAGGCGGCCAAGGCGTACCGGGAAACGCTGCCGCGCTGAGGAGTTCGGGGAGCTTTCCGCAGGTGCTGCGCCCGGATTGGTCAGGAAAATTGGATAAACGCGGCAATGCTTGAAGCTGTTGTCCAGTTCATCTGAACAATCGAGTGCCAGTAAGGCCGTTGCCTCTCCCGGGCAATCCTGCAAAAACGCCGACGCGCCCCTCGGGGCGCGTCGTCATTCAAGGAGCCGGGAAACCGCAGCCGGGCCTACATCACCCTGCCGAACCACCACAGCGACAGCCCGGCCGCGAGCACGGCCAGGGCGGCGCCGACGGCGGCGAAGAGGGCGCTGATCTCGGTTTCCTTCTTCTCCATCACCAGGCGCGAGGACAGCGTCTGGTAGACCTTCTTGAGGTCGGCGGCAGTGCCGGCATAGAAGTACTCGGCGCGGGTGAGGTCGGCGATGGTCTTGAGCGTTTCCTCGTCCAGGCGCACGCGCATGCTCCAGCCCTCGAAGCCGATGGTGTCGCCCTCCTTGGTGCCGATGCCCACGGTGTAGACGCGCACCCCGCGCTCGGCGGCCATGCGCGCGGACTCGATCGGGTCGGGGCCCGTGGTGCGCTGGCCGTCGGTGAGCAGGATGACGGCCGCCGAGGCGTAGCTGCCCGGCTCCACCGGCTTGAAGTCGCGCGGCTTGCCGTTGTCGCTGCCGTTGTTCTCGCCCAGCGGCTGCGGCATGGCCCGCTGCCCCGTGACCTGGCTGAGGTCGATGCCGGCGTCAGGGAAGATGGTGGCCAGAGACAGCACGATGCCGCTGCCGATGGCCGTGGCGCGCTGGAGCTGGAAGCGGTCGATGGCCGCGACCACGTCCTCGCGGCTGAAGGTGGGGGCCTGCACCACCGCGGCCGTGCCGGCGAAGCTGACCACGCCCACGCGCACGTCGCGCGGCAGGTCCGACAGGAAGGCCTTGGCCGCGTTCTGCGCCGCCACCAGCCGCGTGGGCTGCACGTCGGCGGCGCGCATGGAGCCCGAGACGTCCATGGCCAGGATGATGGTCTGCTCGGCCAGCGGCAGCGTCATCACGGCGGTGGGCCGCGCCGAGGCCAGCAGCAGCGAGGTCAGCGCCAGCAGCAGCAGCAGCGGCGGCACGTGGCGCTTCCAGCGCCCGCCACGGCCCATGGCTTGTTTCACCAGCCCCAGGTCGGCATAGGGCAGCACGGTTTGCTTGCGCCGGCGCAGCAGCCACAGGTAGAGCAGCACCAGCAGCGGCAGCAGCAGCAGCGTCCACAGCAGCGAGGGCCACAGGAAATTCATCATCAATGCTCCCAGCAGTCCCTTGCGGTTCTAGTAATGGGCGCGTGGCGCCACGCTGCCCGCGGTGAGGCGGCTGCGCTGGCGTCGCAGGTGCACGAAGCGGACGATGGAGGTGGCCAGGTCCTCGTCGCTGGCCAGCTCCAGCGTGTCCACCCCGGCCTGGGCCAGCCCGTCGCGCAGCTCGGCCTCGCGCCGCCGCGCCGCGCCGGCGAAGCGCTTGCGGAACGCGGCGGAATGGGTGTCCACCATCAGCTGCTCGCCGGTCTCGGCGTCCTGGATGTAGACCATGCCCAGGTCGGGCAGCTCCATCTCCAGCGGGTCGTACAGCCGCACCGCGATCACCTCGTGGCGCAGCGCCAGCATCGCCAGCGGCTCGCTCCAGCCGGGCTGGCTGAAGAAGTCCGACAGCACGAACACCAGGCTGCGCCGGCGCAGCTGCTGCTGCGCGGTGCGCAGCAGCTCGCTCAGCCGCGTGCCCTGCGGCATGGCCGTGGGCGCGGGGCGGTTCATCAGCCGCTGCAGCAGCTCCAGCACCTGCAGCTTGCCGCCGCGCGCGGGCATCACGGTGTCCACGCGGCTGCCGTAGAGCAGGGCGCCGACGCGGTTGCCCCGGCGCGCCAGCAGCCGCGCGATCACGGCGGTGAACTCGATGCCCACCTGCGCCTTGCTGCGCCGGCGCGAGCCGAAGTGCACCGAGGGGCTGAGGTCGAGCAGGAACCAGGCGGCGATGTCGCGGTCCTCGGTGTACTCGCGCACGTAGGGTTCCTGCAGCCGCGCGGTGACGTTCCAGTCGATGCGGCGCACGTCGTCGTGGTGCTGGTACTCGCGCAGGTCGGCCAGGTCCAGGCCCTCGCCGCGGAACAGCGTGCGGTAGTCGCCCTGCAGCCAGCCGTCGAGGCGGCGGATGGTGCTCCATTCCAGGCGCCGCAG
This sequence comes from Azohydromonas caseinilytica, assembly GCF_012927045.1. GTDB lineage: Bacteria > Pseudomonadota > Gammaproteobacteria > Burkholderiales > Burkholderiaceae_C > Azohydromonas > Azohydromonas caseinilytica. The sequence goes on from NZ_JABBFW010000004.1 coordinate 281,248, forward strand.
CAGCGCCTCGGCGTTCTCGCCGGGCAGGCCGAGCGTGCCCGGCGCGCCGGCGGCCCGCGGCGGGGTGGCGGCGGGGCGATCAGCCATTGGCGGCGAGCTGGACGCGGGCTTCCAGCGGCTTGTCGGGGGCGGGCAGCTTCTGCATCAGCCGCCCGATGATCTGGTCCGCCGTCACGCCCTCGGCCAGCGCCTCGTAGCTCAGCGTCAGGCGGTGGCGCAGCACGTCGCCGGCGATGTCCACCATGTCGTCGGGCAACACGTAGCCGCGCCCGCGCAGGAAGGCCAGCGCGCGCGCGCCCTCGACCAGGCTGATGGTGGCGCGCGGGCTGGCGCCGAAGGTGATGTGGCGCGCCATGTCGGCCAACCCGGCGCGCGCGGGGTCGCGCGTGGCGGCCACGAGCTTGACGGCGTACTGCATCAGCGACGGGTCCACGTAGAGGTTGCGGCAAGCCTGCTGCAGCGCCGCCAGCTGCGTGGTGGTGGCCACCGGCTGCACCTCCACCGGCGCACCGGTGACGCGCTCGACGATGACGAACTCCTCCTCCTCGGTCGGGTAGTCCACCAGCACCTTCATCATGAAGCGGTCCACCTGCGCCTCGGGCAGCGGGTAGGTGCCCTCGGTCTCGATGGGGTTCTGCGTGGCCATCACCAGGAAGGGCTCGGGCACGCGGTGCGTGGTGCCGGCGATGGTGACCTGGCGCTCCTGCATCACCTCCAGCAGCGCGCTCTGCACCTTGGCCGGCGCGCGGTTGATCTCGTCGGCCAGCAGCAGGTTGGTGAACACCGGGCCCAGCGTGGTGCTGAAGTCGCCGGTCTTCTGGTTGTAGATGCGCGTGCCCACCAGGTCGGCGGGCACAAGGTCGGGCGTGAACTGGATGCGCTTGAACTGCCCGCGCAGCGTCTGCGCCAGGGTCTTGACGGTGAGCGTCTTGGCCAGGCCCGGCACGCCCTCCACCAGCAGGTGGCCCTGCGACAGCATGGCCACGAGCACGCGCTCCAGGAAGCGGTCCTGCCCGACCACCACGCGTTTGACTTCGTAGAGCACGCGCTCCATCAGGGCCGCGGTATCGCTGTTGCTGCCGTGCATCGGAATCCTCCCGTGTGGAAGTGGGTTTGGAACGAAGAAGCGGTGGGGCCGCAAGGCAAGGACGCCGGCCCTCAGAACGGCGGCAGCCCCGCGCCGCCGGCGGCGTTCTCGATGGGCACCGCGAAGCCGATGCCCACGAAGAAGCGCTGCTGCACCGGATTGAGGATGGCGGTGACGATGCCCACCACCTCGCCGTCGTCCGTCACCAGCGGGCCGCCGGAGCTGCCCGGGTTGGCCATGGCGTCGAACTGGATCAGGTTGGAGAGCACCTGCTTGCCCTCGGGCGAGCGGAACTCGCGCTTGAGCCCGGACACCACGCCCGAGGACACCGAGGGCCCGATGCCGAAGGGAAAGCCCACGGCCGTGACGCGGTCGCCGGGCTGCAGGTCGGCCGTGGAGCGCAGCGTGGCGGCCTGCAGGTCGTCGGGGATGCGCTGCGCGCGCAGCACCGCCAGGTCGTTCTCGGGCATGACGTTGACCACGGTGGCCTCGGACTCCAGCCCGTCGGAGAACACCACCTGCACGCGCTTGGCGCCGCTGACCACGTGCAGGTTGGTCAGGATCAGCCCGCTGTCCACGATCACCACGCCGCTGCCCACGCCGATCTCGCCGCCATGGGACTCGCCGGCCACGGGCTTCTTGCCGCTGCCCGGCGCGGCGTCGGCCACCGGGGTGTCGTCGTCCAGGCCCACCACGCGCACCACCGAGCCGCGGATCTTCTCGTAGGCCTTGGCCGCCGGCGAGGGCAGGGGCTGCGTCTTGAGCGCCTCGCGCACCGCGGCGTCGATGTGCTTCTGCGTGATCACGGGCGGCTTGGGCTGCGAGGCCTGCCACACCAGCACCGGGCCGCCCAGCAGCAGCGCCCCGCTCAGCGCCCAGCCCCAGGCCGGCAAGGCCAGGCCGCGGCGCCGTTGGGTGGGCGCCGGGGCGGCGGTGGCGGAAGGAGAGGCGGCCGAAGAAGGCGGGGCGGTGGAGGCGGCCGGCTGGCCCGGCGCGACCTCGGGTGGGTCCACGGCAGGCGGGCTGGCTACCCGGCTGGAGTGGCTGTACAGCGGAGTCCGGTTCGACCTGCGCCCGTTCATCTGCGCCCCCTGCGTGCAATGCGGTTCCACGGTAGCACGATCCCCGTCAGGCATCATCGGGCGCATGGGTTACGCCGCTTTGCAGTGGGTTGACACTCACTGCCATCTTGATGCCGCCGAGTTCGATGCCGATCGCGACGCGGTGGTGCGACGCGCGCGCGACGCCCATGTCCAGCAAATCGTGCTCCCAGCCGTGGTTCCGGCGAACTTCGAGGCGGTGCGCGCGCTGGCGCATTCCCACGGGCTGGGCTACGCGTTGGGCATCCACCCGCTGTACATGCACGACGCCGGCCCCGGCGCGCTGCAGGCAGTGCGGGACGCGTTGCGGCAGCACCGGGATGACCCGCTCCTGGTGGCGGTGGGGGAGGTCGGGCTGGACTTCTTCGTCCCGGGCCTGGACCGTGCGCGGCAGGAGGAGCTGTTCAGCGCCCAGCTGGCGCTGGCGCGCGAGTACGCGCTGCCGGTGCTGCTGCACAGCCGCCGCGCCGTGGACCGGGTGCTGATGCACCTGCGCCGCGCCGGCGTGCGCGGCGGCATCGCGCATGCGTTCAACGGCAGCGCGCAGCAGGCGCAGGCCTGCCTGGAGCTGGAGCTGCGGCTGGGCTTTGGCGGGGCCATGACCTTCGAGCGCGCGCTGCAGATCCGGCGCCTGGCCGCCGAGCTGCCGCAGCAGGCGCTGGTGCTGGAGACCGACGCGCCCGACATCCCGCCGCAGTGGCTCTACCGCAGCGCCGCCGAGCGCGCCGATGGCGGTGGCGCGCGCAACGAGCCGGCCGAGTTGCCGCGCATCGCGCTGACGCTGGGCGCGCTGCGCGGCTGGACGCCGGAGCACACCGCCGCCGTGACCGCGGCCAACGCCCGGGCCGCGTTGCCGAAGCTGGCGCGCCTGATGGACGCCGCGCGCCCGGACTGAACGTTCACCGGCGCGGCGCGGCCTTCGGACAGCCCGCGCCGGGCCGGATGGCGGCAGGGTGGCCGCCGGCCGGGGCACACTCCCGGCCCTTTCACAACCACCGCAGACACGAGGCTCCCATGGCCAGCAAGAAGACCCCGGCACGACAGGCGCAGGCCGGCGCCACCCTCTCCGAGTACGCCGGCGTGCGTTACCTGCACCTGGGCACGGAATGGGTGCAGGGCGCGATGCGCGTGCGCAAGCCCCAGCACATCGAGCTCGAATACGTGCAGCGCATGATGGCCTGGATGCTGTGGCGCCCCACCGCCGAGCTCACGCAGGGGCAGGCGGTGCAGCTGGGCCTGGGCGCCGGGGCCATCACGCGCTTCAGCCACCAGGTGCTCAAGATGCGCACCACCGCGGTGGAGCTCAACGCCACCGTGATCGACGCCTGCAAGCTGTGGTTTCACCTGCCCGACGACGACGCGCGGCTGACGGTGCTGCATGCCGACGCCGCGCGCTGGGTGGCCGATCCGGCGCACCTGGGCACGGTGCAGGTGCTCAACGTCGATCTCTACGACCACGAGGCCGCCGCGCCCGTGCTCGACGACGAGGCCTTCTACGCCTGCTGCCGCGGCGTGCTGGCCGACGGCGGGCTCATGACCGTCAACCTCTTCGGCCGCGACGCCAGCTTCGAGCGCAGCGCCGCGCGCATCGCCGCGGCCTTCGGGCTGGACCAGGTCTGGCACCTGGCGCCGACCAAGGAGGGCAACACCATCGTCGTGGCCGCGCGCGGCGTGGTCGTGCCCGACCGCGACACGCTCATCGCGCGCGCCGAGTACATCCGCGAGCGCTTCGGGCTGCCGGCGCCGAAGTGGCTGCGGCTGGTGCGGCCGCTGCGCCTGCCGGCCTGAACGGTTTTCCTCGGTTCACGAGCGGACCGCCCGGCGAACTGAACGTGCGCTTACGTGGAATCCACACCGAAGCGGTGGGGGGCGCTTCCTAGAATCCGCCGCACTTCGGTCTAGAGGAGACAACTCGTGAAGATAAAAAGCCAGAAGGATTTCTGGTCCGGGCTGATGTTCGTCGCCGTCGGCCTGGGCTTCGCCTGGGGGGCGACCAACTACAGCTTCGGCGCCGCGGCGCGGCCGGGCCCGGGCTACTTTCCCTTCGGCCTCGGGCTGCTGATGGCCGTGCTGGGCGCGGTGGTGCTGTTCGGCTCGCTGACCGTCGAAACCGAGGACGGCGATCCCGTCGGCGCTTTCGCCTGGAAGCCGCTGCTCATCATCGTCGGCTCCGTCGTGCTCTTCGGCGTGCTGCTGCCGCGCCTGGGCATGTTCATCTCGCTGCCCATCCTGGTGGTGATGTCGGCCAGCGCCAGTGAGGAGTTCAAGCTCAAGGAGGCGCTGCTCAACGCGGTGATCCTGACCGTGGGCAGCTGGGCCATCTTCATCTACGGCCTGAACCTCACCATCCCGCTGCTGCCCGCCTTCGGCGCGGCCACCGGAGGCTGATCGCATGGAACTGTTCGACAACCTGGCGCTGGGCTTCCAGACCGCCTTCACGTTCACCAACATCCTGTGGGCCCTGGGCGGTGCCATCCTGGGCACGCTCATCGGCGTGCTGCCGGGCCTGGGCCCGGTGGCGACCATCGCGATGCTGCTGCCCAGCATCTACTCGCTGGACGCCACGCCCGCGCTGATCATGCTGGCGGGCATCTACTACGGCGCGCAGTACGGCGGCTCCACCACCGCCATCCTGATCAACGTGCCCGGCGAGTCGAGCTCGGTGGTCACGGCCATCGACGGCTACACCATGGCGCGCAAGGGCCGCGCCGGCGCGGCGCTGGCCGCCGCGGGCCTGGGCTCGTTCTTCGCCGGTTGCGTGGGCACCATCGTCATCGCCGCCTTCGCGCCGCCGCTGACCGAGCTGGCCTTCAAGTTCGGCCCGGCCGAGTACTTCTCGCTGATGGTGCTGGGCCTCATCGGCGCGGTGGTGCTGGCCTCGGGCTCGCTGGTCAAGGCCATCGCCATGATCCTGCTGGGCCTGCTGCTGGGCCAGATCAACACCGACGTGATCTCGGGCGTGCCGCGCTACAGCTTCGACATCCCCGAGCTGACCGACGGCATCAACTTCGTGGCCATCGCCATGGGCGTGTTCGGCTTCGGCGAGATCATCTCCAACCTGGGCCGCCCGGCCGAGCACCGCGAGGTCTTCACCAAGAGCGTGAGCGGCCTGTGGCCGACCAAGCAGGACTTCAAGGACGCCTTCCCGGCCGTGCTGCGCGGCACGGCGCTGGGCTCGATCCTGGGCGTGCTGCCCGGCGGCGGCGCGCTGCTGTCGTCCTTCGCCGCCTACACGGTGGAGAAGAAGACGCGCGGCCGTCCCGGCGAGGTGCCTTTCGGCCAGGGCAACATCCGCGGCGTGGCCGGCCCCGAGGCCGCCAACAACGCCGGCGCGCAGACCAGCTTCATCCCGATGCTGACGCTGGGCATCCCGCCCAACGCCGTGATGGCGCTGATGGTGGGTGCCATGACCATCAAGGGCATCCAGCCCGGCCCGCAGGTCATGACCAGCAACCCCGAGCTGTTCTGGGGCCTGATCGCCTCGATGTGGATCGGCAACCTGATGCTGGTGATCCTGAACCTGCCGCTCATCGGCATCTGGATCAAGCTGCTGACGGTGCCCTACCGCTTCCTGTTCCCGGCCATCATGAGCTTCTGCTGCATCGGCCTGTACACGCTCAACAACAACAACTTCGACGTGTACATGGCCGCCGGCTTCGGCGTGGTCGGTTACCTGTTCTACAAGCTCGGCTGCGAGCCCGCGCCGCTGCTGCTGGGCTTCATCCTGGGCCCGATGATGGAAGAGAACCTGCGCCGCGCCCTGCTGCTGTCGCGCGGCGACTGGTCCACCTTCATGTCGCGCCCGCTGTCGGCCGGGCTGCTGCTGGCGGCGCTGGCGATGATCGTGGTGGTGATGCTGCCCTCCATCAAGAGCAAGCGCGAAGTCGCGTTCCAGGACGCCGACTGACCGCGGCTCCGGCCTCGCTCAGGTGAGGCTGGACGGTCAGTCGGGACCCGAGCTCTGCGAGGGTGCGGCCTGCAAGGCCGACTGACCGCGGCTCCGGCCTCAAGCCTCACTCGGAAGAGTGGGGCTTTTTTCTTTTCGCCACCCAGGAAACCCGGATTGACGAGCTTCGCTGCGTCACCCTACGGCCGGTAGGGGTTGCCGGGGGTGGCTTCCTAGAATCCTCGCCATGACTTCTTTGAGCATCGGCGCCCAGGCGCCGCAGCGCACCTGGCCCGGGCTGCTGCTGGCCGCCGGCGGTGCCACCGCCTTCTCGGGCAAGGCCATCATCGTCAAGCTCGCCTACCGCCATGGGGCCGACGCGGTGACGGTGATCATGCTGCGCATGCTGTTCGCGCTGCCGCTGTTCCTGCTGCTGGCCTGGTGGGCCGGGCGCGGGCAGCGCCCGCTCACGCGCCGCGACTGGCGCGCCGTGGCGCTGCTGGGCTTCAGCGGCTACTACCTGGCGAGCTTCCTGGACTTCATGGGGCTGCAGTACGTCAGCGCCAGCCTGGAGCGGCTGGTGCTCTATCTCAATCCGACCTTCGTGCTGCTGCTGGGCTGGGTGCTGTTCAAGCGCCGCGCCCATGCGCGCCAGCTCGCCGCCATGGCGGTGAGCTACGCGGGCGTGCTGGTGGCCTTCGGGCAGGAGATGCACGTTGCCGGGCCGCAGGCGCTGCTGGGCATCGTGCTGGTGCTGGGCAGCGCGGTGAGCTATGCGCTGTACCTGGTGTACTCGGGCGAGGAGGTGCGGCGCCTGGGTGCGCTGCGCCTGACCGGCCTGGCCACCAGCGTGGCCTGCGTGCTGTGCATCGCGCAGTACCTGCTGCTGCGTCCCATCGGCGCGCTGGCCGAGGTGGCGGCGCCGGTGTACTGGCTGTCGCTGCTCAACGCCACGGCCTGCACCTTCGCGCCGGTGCTGATGGTGATGCTGGCCATCGCCCGCGTCGGTTCCGCGGCGACGGCGCAGACCGGGATGATCGGCCCGATGAGCACCATCCTCATGGGCGTGCTGATCCTGGACGAGCCCTTCACGCCGACGGTGGTGGCCGGCACGGCGCTGGTGCTGACCGGGGTGTGGCTGCTGACGAGGGTGCGCCAGGGCTGAAACGGCCGGTCCGCCCGCCGGGGCCGCGCGCCGGCATCGGAGCGTGCACGGCGGCGCTTTCATGGACCATGGGCGCGCGCGTTGCCCGCCCGGGCTGCGCCCGCCACCAAGGAGCCGTGCCGATGTTCGATTACGCCAATCCCTATCCCACGCCGCGGTTGCCGCTGTTCGCGCGCAACGTGGTCGCCACCTCGCACCCGCTGGCCGCGCAGGCCGGGCTGCGCATGCTCGCCGCCGGGGGCAACGCCGTCGATGCGGCCGTGGCCGCCGCCGCGGCCATGACGGTGCTGGAGCCCTGCAGCAACGGGCTGGGCTCGGACGCCTTCTGCATCCTGTGGGACGGCACCGCGCTGCACGGCCTCAATGCCTCGGGGCGCGCGCCGGCGGCCTGGACGCCGGACTACTTCAGGCGCAGGTACGGCACCGATGCCGGCGCGCCGCCGCGGCGCGGCTGGGACAGCGTCACCGTGCCGGGCGCGGTGGCGGGCTGGGCGGCGCTGTCGCAGCGCTTCGGGCGGCTGCCTTTCGCGCGCGTGCTGGCGCCGGCCATCGACATCGCCGAGCGCGGCTACGCCGTGCCGGTGGTGGTGCAGCAGAAATGGGCCGCCGCCGCGGCGCTGCCCGAGCTGACGCAGCAGCCGGGCTTTGCCGCCACCTTCTTGCCGCAGGGCCGGGCGCCGCAGGTGGGCGAGCTGTTCGCCATGCCGGGCGCGGCGCGGGCGCTGCGCGCCATCGCCACCAGCGGCGCGCAGGCGCTGTACGGCGGCGAGATCGGGCAGGCGCTGGCGGCGGCGGCGCGCGAGGGCGGCGGCGCGCTCACCGTGGAGGACCTGGCCGGCTACGCGCCCGAGTGGGTGCAGCCCATCGGCCAGGATTACCGCGGCCACCGCCTGCACCAGATCCCGCCCAACGGCCAGGGCCTGGCGGCGCTGATGGCGCTGGGCATGGTGCAGCAGTTCGACCTGCGCGCCCTGGGCCCGGACAGCGCCGAGGCGCACCACCTGCAGATCGAGGCCATGAAGCTGGCCTTCGCCGACGTCTACCGCTTCGTGGCCGACCCCCACTGCATGGAATGCACGGTGGAGCAGCTGCTGGCCCCGGCCTACCTGGCCGAGCGTGCCCGACTCATCGACCCGGCGCGCGCGCAGGACTTCGGTGCCGGCAACCCGGTGCGCGGCGGCACCATCTACCTCACGGCCGCGGACGAGCAGGGGATGATGGTCAGCTTCATCCAGAGCAACTACCTGGGCTTCGGCTCCGGCGTGGTGCTGCCGGACTGGGGGTTCAGCCTGCAGAACCGCGGGCACGCCTTCAGCCTCGATCCGGCCAGCCCCAACGTGGTGGCGCCGGGCAAGCGGCCCTTCCACACCATCATCCCGGGCTTCCTCACCCGCAACGGGCAGCCGGTGATGAGCTTCGGCGTCATGGGCGCCAACATGCAGCCGCAGGGGCAGCTGCAGACCCTGGTGCGCATGCTGGAGCACGGCCAGAACCCGCAGGCGGCCTGCGACGCGCCGCGCTGGCGCTTCAACGCCGGGCTGTCGCTCAACGTCGAGGCCGCCATGCCGCCCGACACCGTGCAGGGACTGGTGGCGCGCGGCCACCGCATCGAGCTGATCCAGGACAGCTACCAGGACTTCGGCGCCGGGCAGTTCATCTGGCGCCTGGGCGACCCGGCCCGGGAGGGCTATGTCGCCGCCAGCGACCCGCGCCGTGACGGTGCGGCGGTGGGCTTTTGAGCGGTTCGCCTAATTCCTGAAGGTGCGGCTGTCAATGACGCACTGTGACGTAAATAAAAAAAATTGTAAAAACTTGATGGTTTGACCAAGGGCAACCCCTAAGTTTTTCCGGTTTCTGCCGACATCACGGCATCCGTGCGCTGCATGAGCTGAAAAGCCCAGCGCACCAAACCCTGCGCGGCGCCGCTCGGCGGCGTTGCGCGCAGACCTTCCCTGAATCCCTTCGAGGTTGCTTCGTCATGGGGCAGGGCCGGTCTTGGCCGTGAGAAGACAAGATGACGTTCGACCGCCATTTGTGCCGTCCTTTTGCGTCCCTGGGCGCGTGGCTGATGCGGCTGCTGGGGCTGCTGGTGCTGGGCTTGGCCTGTGCAGGTGCGGCACAGGCCCAACTGGCCGTGACGCGCTTTCAAGACAACCCGCACACGGTGCTGGTCAACGGCCGGGTCGCCTACACGATCCGCGTGGGCGATGACAGCGGTGCCGCGCACAACGGCGTCACGTTGAACTTCGACATCCAGGACGCGGCGCGCTACCTCGGCACGGACCCCTTGCCGGCCGGTGTGAGTTGCAGCGGCCTGACGCTGAACCAGCTCGGCACGGGCCGGCTGGTGTGCACCGGCATCAATGTCCAGCGCTCCTCGTACGTCGAGCTGGTGGTGAACCTGCAGGCCACGACGGAAGGCGTGCTGCGGACGGAGGCCCGGGTGGTGGGAACTTCGCAATCGCAGCGGCTGGCCACCACGGTGGTTGCCGGGGCGGACTTGCGCCTGACGGTCGGCACGCCCGCGACGGCACCGGCCGGCAGTTGGCATCCCGTCGTCTTCACCATCGTCAACCGGGGCACCGTGGCCTCGTCGCGTTCCACGCTGACCTACAACGTGCCCGACCGTTTCCGGCTCGACGAGGGCAGCCTTCCCTCGGGCTGTTCCTTGGTCGGCAGCACGTTGACCTGCGAGCGCGGTGAGCTCGCGGTGAATGCAACCATGGCCATCCGGGTCAGCGGCCAGATCGGCGCGGGCGGCGGCTCCACACTGGTCCACAGCGCCGACATCGCGGCCAAGGGCAGCGTGGGCGACACCGATACGACCAACAACAGTGCCACCGGCGCCACCGCCGTCCTGCCCGGCACCGAGCTCAAGCTCGTGAAGTCCCAATCGGTCGGCGGTCTGGTCGAGGCGAACAAGCCCTTCAACTACAGCTTTGCCACCAGTTACACGGGCAACTTCCCCGTCGGTGTCCGGCTCACCGACCCGCTGCCCTCGAACATGTGCATGGCCGGGGCCAGGACGTTCACCCACAACCGCTGGAACTGCACGGTGCCCAAGGTCTGCGGCGAGGAAGGTGCCGCGGGCGCGACGCTGAGCTGCAGCTACGGGGCCAGCAGCGGCAGTGCCGATTTCAACGTGGCGCTCGACGCATTGCGCGTGGCGGTGAAGGCGCTGTCCCCCGTCGCGTCGGTGACCAACACCGCCACGGTGTCCGCCCCGGGTGTGACGCCCGCAACCCATTCGGTGGTCGTGTCCGTGACCGGCACCGGCATGGACCTGGTTGCCAACAAGACCTCGTCCTGGAAGCAGGACGCCGTGCCGGTCGGCACTGTGTACAGGTACTCGCTCTCCGCCACCAACCGCGGGCCCAAGCGGTTCAACGACACCGACACGCTGACGCTCACTGACCGCGTACCGGCGAACTTCGTCGTCACGGGCATCGGCACAGGCGGCAAGTACGACTGCACCCGCACGCCTTCTGCGCCGCTCCCTCAGCAGGGTCCGTTCACGCTCACCTGTGTCAGCAAGAGCAGGGCGTTCGGCATCGACTTCGGCAAGAACAGCCCTGCCGTGGAGGTGTCCGGCTATGCCAGGGCCGCTTCCGCCGGGTTCACCAACGAGGTCTGCGTGAGCTCGAACCGCGCTGCGGAAGACGAGGTCGGCGAAAACAACTGTGCGACGGTGACGCACCGCGCCCACGACACGCAGGAACAGGCGGACGTGCGGGTGAAGAAGCGCGTGCGCGGACCCGGCGCGACGCCCGGCAACCGGCAGCTCGCGGGCCAACCCGTGGTCTGGGAGGTGGAGGTCGTCAACGACGGCCCCGCCCAGGCCCGCAGCGTGAAGGTGAGCGACATCATCAACGACGTCGTCTACGACCGCGGCTACTCGGTGGTGACGCTCCCGGGCAACGCCCGGATGAACGACTGCGCCCTGATCAAGTCGGGCACCAGCCTGATGCTGAGCAACTGCGTCATCGACGAGCTGCCCCGTTGCGCCGAGAGCACGCCAACCAGCGCGGGCACGTGCCCGCGCCTGCAGATCTCGGTGCTGCACACCTATACGCAAGGCGATCTCGACAGCGAGGGCAACTTCCAGCGCAAGAACTCCGTCAACGCCCAGGCCACGGCCGGTGCGGCCGACCCCAACTCGGGCAACAACGGTATTGCCGGCAACAACTCGTCGGGCGACGTCTACGCCTACCTCAGAGCCCGTACCGATCTGCAGGTGCGCAAAGTGGCCAACCCGGACCCGGTGCGCGTGGGCCAGCTGCTGCGCTATGTCATTACGGCGAGCAACGCCGACACCAGCCCGGGGCCGGCGTATGGCGTGACGGTCACCGACACGCTGCCGCTGAACGTGAAGTTCCTGTCGGCCACGATCACCCCGGTCGGCTCGGCGCCCAGCAATGGCAACTGCACCACCAAGCCGGCCGCCGGCGCGTTGGTGACCGAAGCCAATCGCAAGCTGGAGTGCTCGTGGCCGTCGATGGCGCCCAACACGCAGCAGACGGTGACGGTGGAGGTCCGCCCGCTGGCCTACTGGCTCAACAGGGGGCCGATGACGAACCGCGTGGAGGTCCACAACACCACGCCGCCCGAACTCGATCCTGTTGACAACACCGCCTTGGTGAGCACGGCCATCACGCCACCGCAGTACGACCTGGTTGTTGACCAGTTCGAGGACAAGGACCCCGTCGACTCCGGCGAGGACGTCATCTACACGCTCAGGGCCACGAACAACGGGCCTTCGATGGCCGAGAAGGTGGTGCTGACAACCAAGCTGCCGATCAAGGCGACGCTGCCGGTGAACAGCACCGCCCGGGCACTTACGTTCCAGGAACTCATCACGCCCCCGGGCGTGACCTGCACCACCCCTGGCGTCCTTATCAACTCGCCCGGCGGCACGGTCATCTGTGAGTTCCCGGAGCTCAATGGCACCGGTGCCGGCACGGTCCCCGGCGACACCAGCTCGATGTCGGTGCAGATCAGGCTTCGCGGCGTGGACAAGGCGCGCTTCGAGCTGGACAGCTCGGTGGGCTTCAAAGACACGGGCCTCAACCAGTACGACCCGCAAGGCAACAATCTCAAGAAGATCGACACCGGCGTGCGCCTGGCCGCCGATGTCGAGGTGGTGAGCAAGACCCCTGTGCTCAGCGGCACCAGCGATGCGCTGCCCTTCGTGACCGCGTCGCAGACCTTCGACTGGCTGGTGCAACTGCGCAACAACGGTCAGGACGCCGAGGACACGCGCTTCACCGACACGCTGCCTGCGGGCATGGTGCTCAACGGCACGCCGATGTTGACCGTCCGGACGGGCACCTTTGAGCCGGCCGCACCGAGCTGCACCGGCAGCCCGGGCGGTACCAGCGTGAGCTGCACCGTCACCACCATGCCGGCCGGCGGCACGGCCGAGGTGCGCATCCCTGTGCGCCTGACGGGCAGCCCGGCTGACGGCGCGCGCTTCGACAACACCGCCAGCCTGGTCACCCTGGGCTCGGGCGACACCAACGGCGGCACCGACCCCCGGGCGGGCAACAACTTCAAGACCGGCTCCGTGACGGTGAACGCGACGGCCGTGTCGGGCTACGTCTATCACGACCTCAACGGCAACGGCCTGAAGGACGCCAACGAGCCGGGCATCCCGGGCGTGACGGTCACGCTCAGCGGCACGCGTACCGACGGCCAGCCCTTCACAACCCTCACGACCACCAGCAACTCCTCGGGCCTGTGGAGCTTCTTGTCGGTGCCGCCGGGCACCTACACCGTGACCGAGACGCGGCCCAGCGGCTACGAGCCCGGCATCACCCGCGCCGGCAGCGGCGGCGGCAGCGTGCCGACCACCGGCACCGGCGTGGTCAGCGGCCCCAGGGGCTCCACGGCCGACGTCATCCGGAACATCGTGGTGACCGCCAGCAGCGGCTCGACCAACAACCTCTTCGGCGAGGTGAAGCTCTCTTCGCTGGCCGGCCAGGTGTACCTGGACGAGAACCGCGACGACCAGCGCAACGGTCTCGAAACCGGGCTGCCTGGCAACAAGGTCGTCCGGGTCGCTTTGAGCGGCACGGATTTCCTGGGCCGCACGGTCTCCAGGCAGGCCGACACGGCCGCCGGCACGGGCACGTTCCGCTTCGACGGCCTGCTGCCGGGCACCTACGCGCTGGCCGAAACGCAGCCCGCGGACTACGACGACGGCGCCGAAGCCATCGGCACGGAAGGCGGCACGCTCGCGGCTCCCGACACCATCACGGGCATCCGGCTGGGTTCCGAGAAGACGGCCACCGGCTACCTGTTCGGCGAGCGTCGGCGGACCACCGGCGGCACGGTGTCGGGCTACGTCTATCACGACCTCAATGGCAATGGCTCCAAGGACCCCGCGGAGCGCGGCATCCGCACCACGCTGACGCTGCGCAAAAGCACGGAAGTCGTGGCCACCGTCACCAGCGACCCGGACACGGGCTACTGGGAAGTCCCCAACCTCCAGCCAGCTACCTACTCGGTGGAAGAGGCACAACCCACCGGTTTCGAGCCCGGCATCACGGTGGCAGGCACGGTCAGCGGCACGGGCAGCACGCCCGGCACGGTGGCGTCGCGCACGGACAACACCATCCGCAACATCGTGCTGGCCGCCGGTGGCAGCTCGACCAACAACCTCTTCGGCGAGGTGAAGCTCTCTTCGCTGGCCGGCCAGGTGTACCTGGACGCAAACCGCGACGGCCAGCGCAACAGCAGCGAAACCGGGCTGCCTGACAGCAAGATCGTCCGGGTCGCTCTGAGCGGCACGGATTTCCTGGGCCGCACGGTCTCCAGGCAGGCTGGCACGGCCGCCGGCACCGGCACGTTCCGCTTCGACGGCCTGCTGCCGGGCACCTACGCGCTGACCGAAACGCAGCCCGAGGGCTACGACGACGGCGCCGAAACCATCGGCACGGAAGGCGGCACGCTCGCGGCTCCCGACACCATCGGGGACATCCGGCTGGGCTCTGACAAGCCGGCCACCGGCTACCTGTTCGGCGAGATCGCCCGCGCCACCCAGGCCGACGTCCAGGTCGTCAGCAAGACGGCCGTGGCGCGCGGCACCGCCACCGCCGTGGCCCGCGTGCGGCAGATGGAGGTGTTCGACTGGCTGGTGGAACTGCGCAATGGCGGCGGCCTGGCCGCGGCGCAGGTGCGCTTCAGCGACACGCTGCCCGCGGGCATGGAGCTCGCCGGCGCGCCGGTGCTCACCGTCACGGCGGGCAGCTTCGATCCGGCGACGCCGGGCTGCAGCGGCAGCGCGGGCGGCACCAGCGTGAGCTGCGCCATCACCACCATGCCGGCCGGCGGCACGGCCAGCGTGCGCATCCCGGTGCGCATCGCCGGCGCCCAGCCTTCGGGCACGGTGTTCACCAACACCGCCACGCTGGTGACCACGGCCACGCCGGACAGCAACGGCGGCGCCGACCCGACCCAGGGCAACAACTTCAACCGCGGCAGCGTCACGCTGCAGCGCTCGCAGGCCACGCTGAGCGGGCGCGTGTGGCGCGACGCCGACCACGACCGCCGCTACGGCAGCGGCGAGGCCACGGTGGGCGGCTGGACCGTGCAGGTGGTCGCCTGCGAGGACGGCAGCACCCGCTGCGCGGCCTCGGGCTTCCGCGTGGTCCGCACCACCACCACCGCGCAGGACGGCACCTACCGCCTGGACAACGTCGAGGCCGGCAAGTACCAGCTGCGCTTCGTCAACCCGGCCGGCCGCGTCGTGGGCGGCGTGTGGCCCACCGATCCCGACCTCAACCAGGGCGCCAACGCCCCGCGCTCGGGCATGCCCTGGATCGTGCTCGGCGACGACCTGCCGGAAGGCAAGAACGTCATCGTCAACCAGGACCTGCCGCTGGACCCGGGCGGCGTGGTGTACGACGGCACCACCGGCCGGGCCGTGGCGGGCGCCAGCGTGCGCTTCGCCGGACCGAGCGGCTTCGACCCCGCGCGGCACCTGCTCGGCGGGGTGGACACGGTGACGACGGACAGCTCCGGTGACTACCAGTTCTTCCTGCTGCCGGACGCGCCGGTGGGCGCCTACACGCTCAGCGTCACGCCGCCGGCGGGCTACCGCAACTCGACGGCGCTGCCGCCAGCGGAGTCGGCACTGGACATGGGCAGCTGCTCGGCCCCCGGCGTCACGCTGGCGGACCAGGACCGCACTGACCCCTGCCTGGTGTCGCCGCAGACGCGGCCGGCGCTGCCCATCACGGCGCCGTACTTCCTGCGCTTCAACTTCCCGGGCCTGAACAACGGCGCCCAGAACGTGGTGAACAACCACCTGCCGGTGGAGCCGGTGTCGGCGCCGGTGGGCCGGCTCATCGAGCTGCGCAAGAGCACGTCCAAGGTCACGGTCAAGAAGGCCGAGCCGGTGCCCTACACCATCACCGCGCGCTACACCGGCGCGAGCCCGCTCTTGGGCGTGGCGCTGGTGGACACGCTGCCGCCGGGCTTCAAGTACCTCGAAGGCTCGCTGACGGTGCAGACCCTGCCCAACGGGCCGGTGCTGCCGGTGCGCCCGGTTATCCAGGGCCGCCAGCTCACGCTGGAGAACCAGCGCTTCGCGGTCGGCGAAACCAAGAAGCTGCAGATGGTGCTGGCCGTGGGCGTAGGCGTCAGTGAAGGTGAGTACGTCAACAGCGTGGTGGCGCGGCGCGGAGGCGGCGACGTTTCCAACGTCGCCACCGCCGCCGTGCGCGTGGTGCCCGATGCGCTGCTGGACTGCACCGACGTGATCGGCAAGGTCTACGACGACCGCAACGCCAACGGCGTGCAGGACGAGGGCGAGCCCGGGCTGGCCAACGTGCGCATCGCCACCGTCAACGGGCTGCTGGTGCACACCGACGCGCAAGGGCGCTACCACATCGCCTGCGCCGCGGTGCCGCGCGAGGACACGGGCTCCAACCTGGTGCTCAAGGTCGATGAGCGCACGCTGCCCTCGGGCTACCGCGTCACGACCGAGAACCCGGCCTCCGAGCGCATCACCCGCGGCAAGGCGGTGAAGGTGAACTTCGGCGCGACGGTGCACCGCGTGGTGCGGCTGGCGCTGCAGTCGCGCGCCTTCGCCGACGCCGGCACGGCGCTGCGCCCCGAGCACGAGGCGCGGCTGGCGCAGGTGATCGAGGCGCTGGAGGCGCGGCCCTCCGTCCTGCGCGTGGCCTACGAGGCCACCGAGGGCGAGGACGCCGCGCTGGGCCAGGCCCGCGCCGAGGCCTTGCGCGAGACGCTGCTGGAGCGCTGGAAGGCGCACGGCCGGGCCAAGGGCCTGGCCCTGTTCAACCTGGATGTCGAGGTCGAGCACGTGCCGGCCTCCACCTCGCCGACTCGGCGCTGACCGGTGGAGGACCCCGCGATGAAGACCCGTATTGCCTTCCTTCCCGTTCCCGGCATGACGACCTCCTACCTGCGCCAAGCGGCGCTGCCCCTGGCCGTGGCCGGCGCGTGCCTGGCCATCGGCCTGGCCGCCCACGCGGCCGACGCCACCGAGCCATGCTCCGAGCAGGCCCGTGGCCGCTTCAGCGACCGCTGCGCCGCCGACCCGCGCGCCCGCGAGATCGACGGGGTGGACCACCTGCCTCAATCGAGCGAGCGCGAGCTGCCCCGGCTCACCGTGCTGCTGGGCGACGAGCGCGCGCCGCAGCTGCAGCGCAGCGAGCGCCAGCGCGCCGAAGCCGGCGCCGGCGTCGAGCGCAGCGACCGGCACGCGCCGCGCTTTGCCAGCGGCGAGGACCTGCTGCGCGAGGACGACCGCGCGCGGCTGGACGCCGTCGTGGCCCAGGTGCGCGGCCGTCCCGGCCTGCGCTTCGAGATCGTCGGCCACACCGACGTGCAGCGCATCTCGCCCCCGCTGCGCGCGCGCTTCCCCGACAACCAGGCGCTGGGCCTGGCGCGCGCGCGCCAGGTGGGCCGCTACCTGACGCAGCAGCTGGGCCTGCCCGAGAGCGCGGCGCTGGCCGCGTCCATGGGCCCCGACGAGCCCCTGGCCACGCCGGCCCGCGACCGCGCCAACTGGCCGGCCAACCGCCGCGTCGAGGTGCGCGTGTACTGGCAGGACCCCGCGCCCGTGAAAGTGGTGACCGAGGTGGTGGAACGGCGCGTGGACAGCACCGTGTGCGCCGCGCTCACGCCGCCCGACCCGGCCGACGTGCCGCTGCGCATCACCGTGGACGGCGCGCCGCTGGACAACGCCGGCATGAGCAGCGCCGACCACCAGCGCTGTACCGACGTGCGCCTGGAGCAGGATCGGCTGCGCCTGCAGTACGACAACCTCTCCGCGCCGCGCCGGCTCAACGCCACCGCCTGGCCCGCCACCGTGGTGCCCGGCGACACGGTGCACTTCGCCGGCTACAGCAACTACCGGCTGTACCTGGCCAAGGCGGAGCTGCGCGTGTTCCGCGCCGACGCCGCGCTGCAGCCGCAGCTGCTGGCCACCGTGCCGCTGGACGGCGAGCTGCGCGCGCAGTGGTCCGTGCCCGCCGATCTGCTCTCTGCCGGCGTGAAGGGGCCGTCCAAGCTGTTCTACCGGCTGCGCGTCTATGACCGCGCCGGGCGCTTCGACCAGACCGACGACATCCCGCTGAGCGTGGCCGAGCGCCATGCCGCGGCCGACAACGAGCCCGAGCTCACGCTGGAGCAGCGGCTGCTGGCCGCCTACGGCAGCTCGCGCCTGGCCGTGTCCAACATCCCCGTGCGCGGTGGCACCGTCACCGCCAGCGGCGAAGGCATCCGCAAGGACCAGCGCGTGCGCGCGCTGGGCTTCAGCGTGCCGGTGGACCTGGAGGGCAAGTTCGCGCTGCAGCAGCTCGTGCCGCGCCAGGTCAGCAGCGGCGAGATCGCCGTGATCGACGCCGACGGCCGCGAGCAGGTCTACCGCCGCGACTTCGAGCTGCCCAGGCAGGACTTCTTCCTGGTCGGCCAGGCCGACCTGACGCTGGGCCGCAACCACACCAGCGGCCCGGCGGCGCTGGTCACCGGCGAGAAGAACCGCTACCAGAACGACGTCTGGAGCGAGGGCCGCATCGCCTTCTACGGCAAAGGCCAGCTCGACGAGCGCTGGGCGCTCACCGCCAGCGTGGACACCGAGGAGCGCGCGCTCAAGGACCTGTTCAGGAACCTCGACCGTAAGGACCCGGGCTCGCTGTTCCGGCGCATCGACCCGGCGGACAGCTGGGGCACCTTCGGCGACGACTCCACCACCATCGAGGACGCGCCCACCCAGGGCCGCATGTACCTGCGCGTGGACGACGGCCGCTCGCACGCGATGTGGGGCAACTTCAAGCTCGCGCTGGGCCAGGACAACACGCTGGCGCAGGTCAACCGCGGGCTGTACGGCCTGCACGGCCGCTACGTGGGCGAGGAGTCCACCAGCTTCGGCGACGCCGCGCTGCGGCTGGACCTCTACGGCGCCGAGCCCGGCACGCTGTCGGCGCGCGAGGAGTTCCGCGGCACGGGCGGCTCGCTGTACTACCTGCGCCACCAGGACGTGACGCGCGGCGCCGAGAAGGCCTATGTCGAGATCCGCGACCGCGACTCGGGCCTGGTGCTGCAGCGCCGGCTGCTGGTGCCCGGCACCGACTACGAGGTGGACTACCTGCAGGGCCGGCTGCTGCTGAGCGCGCCGCTGTCCAGCACCGCCGACAACGGCGCGCTGCTGGCCAGCCTGGGCGGCTACCGTGGCCAGCCGACGTACCTGGTGGTGGACTACGAGTACACGCCGCTGGGCACCCTGGACACGCTGGCCGCCGGCGGCCGCGTGGCCTGGTGGGCCAGTGAGAACGTGCGCCTGGGCCTCACCGGTGCGCGCCAGCGCCAGACCGGCGGCGACCAGCGCCTGGCCGGCGTGGACCTGCTGCTGCGCAAGAGCGACGCCAGCTACCTGAAGCTGGAGGCCGCGCGCAGCGAGGGCCCGGGCACGACCACGCTGCAGTCGCTGGACGGCGGCTTCAACTTCGGCGGCGCGCTGCTCACCGACAGCGTCGCGGCCAACGCCTGGCGCGTGGAAGGGCAGGCCGACCTGGCCGAGCTCGACCTGGCCGCCGGCGGGCGCGTGGCGGCCTACGCGCAGCAGCGCGGCGCGGGCTTCTCCGCGCCGGGCCAGCTCGCCACCAACGAGACGCGCCAGGCCGGCGTCACGGCCACGCTGCCCGTGGGCGAGCGCACCGAGGTGCGCCTGAAGGTGGACCACAAGGACGAGGAGCGCGGCTACGACAGCGACGCCGCCGAGGTGCAGGCCAGCCGCCGGCTCGACGAGCGCTGGACGCTGAGCGCCGGCGTGCGCGCTGACCGCAAGGGCACCGACGCGCTGGTCACCTCGCCGCTGCTGCCCACCGTGGGCGTGGTCACGGGCGAGCGCACCGATGCCGTGGTGCAGCTCGACCACGACAGCGGCCAGGGCTGGAGCCTCTACGGCTTCGGCCAGAAGACGCTCAACCGCAGCGGCACCCGGCTGGACAACGACCGGCTGGGCCTGGGCGGGCGTTACCAGGTCAACGACAAGCTGGCCCTCAATGCCCAGGTCTCCGGCGGCGACGGCGGCGGCGCGGGCAAGGCCGGCATCGACTACCAGGTCGACGACCGCTCCAACGTCTACCTGACCTACGTGCGCGACACCGGCCGCACCGACGAGACGCTGGCCGCGCGCGGCGGCGTACTGGTGGGCGGCATCAAGTCGCGCGTGGCCGACGGACTGAGCGTCTACACCGAGCAGCGCCACAGCACCGGGGCGCAGGCCGGGCTGGTGCACGCCTACGGCCTGCAGTACGCGCCCGACGAGCGCTGGACCTTCGGCCTCAGCGCCGAGAAGGGCCGCATCGAGCCGGAGAACGCCGGCGAGATCAAGCGCGAGGCGCTGGGCTTCAGCGCGGGCTACGTGCGCGAGGGCCTGCGCTGGGCCGGCGGCCTGGAGACCCGCCGCGACGCCTCCAGCCTGGAGTCGCGCCGCAGCTGGCTGCTCAAGAACGCCGTGAGCCTCAAGCAGGGCGAGGACGGGCGCTGGCTGGGCAAGCTCAACTGGGCCGACAGCGACAGCAACACCGGCGCGCTGGCCGCGGCCAAGTACACCGAGGCGGTGCTGGGCTACGCCTGGCGCCCGGTGGCCAACGACCGGCTCAACATGCTGTTCAAGTACACCTACCTGTACGACCTGTCCTCGCCCGGGCAGCTCGCGCCGGGGGTGGCGGGCAGCGGCGCGTCGGGCGGCACCACCAGCATCGGCACGCTGCCGGTGGCCAGCGGCCTGGGCGTGGACTACCAGCAGCGCAGCCAGGTGCTGGCGGTGGACGCGACCTACGAGCTCGATGCCCGCTGGAGCATCGGCGGCAAGCTCGCGCGCCGCGTGGGCGAGCTGCGGCCCAGCCGCGACGACGCCGCAGCCTGGTTCAAGAGCACGGCGGACCTGGCCATCGTGCGCGTGGACTGGAAGGTCGTGCGGCAGTGGGACTGGATGGTGGAGCTGCGCACCCTGCGCGCGGCCGAGCTCGACGAGCGCAAGAGCGGCTTCCTCACGGCGCTCTACTACCACGTCAACGAGAACGTGAAGGTCGGTGCGGGCTACAACTTCACCGACTTCTCCGACAACCTCACCGACCTGAGCTACCGCAGCCGCGGCGTCTTCCTCAACGTGCTGGGCAAGTTCTGAGGCCCGGCGCCACGACGGCCGGCCGCCCGGGCGGGAGCGCCCCGGCCGATCGTGGCGGGACTGCGGCGGGTGCACGCCATGCGTCGCGCGCGGCCAACGGCAGGGAGGCGTTGCTGAAGCAATCGGTTACCCTCTGTGTCAATGGCTCAGGCGCTGAGCCGTGCCGGACCCTGTCGGAGCTCCCATGAGAACCATCATTGCCCTGGCAGCCGCCGTGCTGCTGGCCGCGGGTGCGCACGCCGCCCCCGGCCATCACACCGTCAAGGCGGACGCTTTCTCCGCCCGGCCCAAGGCCACGGCGCCGACTCGCGGCGCGTCGGCTTCCCCGGCCGGCAAGAAGCACCGGGCACTGCGGCGCGGCGCGCACAAGCCCGCGGCGCGCAAGGCCGCGCACCGGAGCATCTGAAGCCCCGGCCGCGCCGGCCGGAAGGCGGCGCAGCCGGTCCGGCCGGGCAGGGCGCCCCGAGCGCCTGGCCCATGGCCGCGACTGAACCCAGTCCCCGTCTCCCAACGCCTGCCGTGACCATCCTGCGGCCGCCCCCCGCCCTTCGGCCGATGCCGTCTTCCCCCGCCAGCACCGGGACGCAGCGGGCCTGGCCCGGCCTGCTGCTGGCCGCCACCGGCGCGGCGGCCCTCTCGGGCAAGGCCATCATCGTCAAGCTGTCCTACCGCTACGGCATCGATGCGGTGACGGTGATCATGCTGCGCATGCTGTTCGCGCTGCCGCTGTTCCTGTTCCTGGCCTGGTGGGCCGGGCGCGGGCAGCGCCCGCTCACGCGCCGCGACTGGCTGGCCGTGGGGCTGCTGGGCTTCAGCGGCTACTACCTGTCGAGCTTCCTGGACTTCATGGGGCTGCAGTACGTCAGCGCCGGGCTGGAGCGGCTGGTGCTCTACCTCAACCCCACGCTGGTGCTGCTGCTGAGCTGGCTGCTGTTCGGCCGCCGGGCCACCTGGCGCCAGTTCGTCGCGATGGCGGTGAGCTACGCCGGCGTGGTGCTGGCCTTCGGCCAGGAGGTGCAGCTGGCGGGCCCGCAGGTGCTCAAGGGCACGCTGCTGGTGCTGGGCAGCGCGGTGAGCTACGCGCTGTACCTGGTGTACGCGGGCGAGGAGGTGCGGCGCCTGGGCGCCATGCGCCTGACCGGGCTGGCCACCAGCGTGGCCTGCCTGCTGTGCGTGGCACAGTTCCTGGTGCTGCGCCCGCTGGACGTGGTGATGGCGCTGCCGCCGGAGGTGGTGGGCCTGTCGCTGATCAACGCCACGGTGTGCACCTTCGCGCCGGTGCTGATGCTGATGCTGGCCATCGAGCGCGTGGGCCCCACCATGACGGCGCAAGCGGGGATGATCGGCCCCCTGACCACCATCGCCATGGGCGTGCTGGTGCTGGGCGAGCCGTTCTCCATCGGCCTGGTGGCGGGAACGGCGCTGGTGCTGGCCGGCGTGGCGTTGCTCAACCGCTGGAGGAAGTGATGGATCTGGGAATTCAAGGGCGCTGGGCGCTGGTGTGCGCCGCCAGCAAGGGCCTGGGCAAAGGCTGCGCGCAGGCGCTCGCGCAGGAGGGCGTCAATGTCGTGATCACCGCGCGCGGCGCCGAGGCGCTGGAGCGCACGGCCGCCGAGCTGCGCGCCCTGGCGCCGGGCGCGGAGGTGCGCACGGTGGCGGGCGACATCACCACGGCCGAGGGCCGCGCGGCGGCGCTGGCGGCCTGCCCGCAGGTGGACATCCTGGTCAACAACGCCGGCGGGCCGCCGCCGGGCGACTTCCGCGACTGGGACCGCGAGGCCTGGATTCGCGCCCTGGACGCCAACATGCTGACGCCCATCGAGCTGATGAAGGCGGTGGTGGACCCGATGATGGCGCGCGGCTGGGGCCGCGTCGTCAACATCACCTCCGCGGCGGTGAAGGCGCCCATCGACATCCTGGGGCTCTCCAACGGCGCGCGCAGCGGGCTCACCGGCTTCGTGGCCGGGCTGGCGCGCAAGACGGTGGCGCGCGGCGTGACCATCAACAACCTGCTGCCCGGCCCCTTCGACACCGACCGGCTGAAGCAGACGATGCAGGGCGCCGCGGCGCAGAGCGGGCGCTCCATCGAGGACATCGCCCAGGCCCGGCGCGCCCAGAACCCGGCCGGGCGCTTCGGCACGGCCGAGGAGTTCGGCGCCGCCTGCGCCTTCCTGTGCAGCGCGCAGGCCGGTTACATCACCGGACAGAACCTGCTCATCGACGGCGGGGCCTATCCGGGCACCTTCTGAGCCGCGTCAAGCGCCGCCTGCATCCTTCGTCAGGTAATCGGCCGCCCAGCCGATATCACGGTGTCCCGGGCGCCGGGCCGGGCGTGAACTTTGGCGCCGATTCGGCGGCACCCTGGGCTGGCCGCGGAATCGCCGCGGTTACCCAGGTTTACACTCGCCGCGCTTCGGCGGTCCGGTCCTGACGCTGATCATTCCTGGCCCGGCTGGCGGCGCGTGGCTGGTCCAGGGAAGTACGCCATTGCGAATTCCGATCCACCCGTTCAAAACCGTGGGCGCCCACGGCAGCCACCCGGCCCGCTTGGCGGACCGGGGGCCCGGGCGCGCCGCTGTTCCGGCCCTCATGTGCCCGTTGATCCATCAACCGAACTGCCACAGCCGGCCCGCGGTGGCCGCAGGCCGGCGTGCCGGCCGGCTTCACCGCTCACACGCATGTCGCGCCGCCGCGCCTGCCGCGGCGTGCTTCGCAGTCGCAGGACCTGACCTGAGCCCCACTCCATGACCCGTCCCGTTTCCCCCCCGGCGCCTTCGGCCGCTCCAGCCTCGACCGGCGAGATCGCGCAGGTGCTGCGCGGCCTGCGCCACAGCATGCTGGCCACCGGCTCCTTCAGCTTCCTGCTGAGCCTGCTGCTGCTGGTGCCCTCGCTGTACATGATGCAGGTCTACGACCGCGTGCTGGGCAGCCGCAACGAGATGACGCTGCTCATGCTCACGCTGCTGGCCGCGGGGCTCTACGGCATCTATGCCGCGCTGGAGTACTCGCGCTCGGCGGTGCTGCAGCAGGTCAGCCACGCCATCGACCACAAGCTGTCCTCGCGCGTGTTCGAGGCCGCCTTCAGCGACGTGGCGCGCTCGCGCGGCGGCAACCCCAGCGCGGCCATGAACGACCTCACCACGCTGCGCCAGTTCATCTCGGGCACCGGGCTGATCCTGCTGTTCGACGGCCCCTTCGCGCTGGTGTTCATGGTGGCGGGCTTCATGATCGACTTCTGGCTGGGCATGTTCCTGATCGGCGCCTGCATCGTGCTGCTGGTGCTGCTGTGGTGGAGCGAGCGCCGCACGCACGGCCCGCTGCAGGAGGCCAACCGCCTCAACGCCCGCGCCAACAGCTACATGAACAACAGCTTCCGCAACGCGGAAGTGATCCAGGCCATGGGCATGCTGCCGGCGGTGCAGCGGCGCTGGCAGCTCATGGGCGAGCAGGCGCTGGACCTGCAGGCCGAGACCAGCGCGGCGGCGGCGCGCATCGGCGCGGTGACGAAGTTCGTGCGCATCCTGTCGCAGTCGCTGAGCCTGGGCCTGGGCGCGCTGCTGGTGCTGGAAGGGCGCATGTCCGGCGGCATGATGATCGCCGCCTCCATCCTGCTGGGCCGCGCGCTGTCGCCGCTGGAGATGCTGATCTCGGGCTGGCGCCAGATCGTGGCCGCGCGCGACGCGCACACCCGGCTGGAGCAGCTGCTGGCCGTGGTGCCGCCGGCCGAGCCGCGCATGCCGCTGCCCGCGCCCAAGGGCAAGCTCTCGGTGGAGCAGGCCTCGGTGGCCGCGCCGGGCTCGCAGACGGCGCTGCTGCGCCAGCTCAGCTTCAGTGCCGAGCCGGGCGAGGTGCTCACCATCATCGGCCCCAGCGGCGCGGGCAAGTCCACCGCGGCGCGGCTGCTGGCCGGGGTGTGGGCGCCGCAGGTGGGCAAGGTGCGCCTGGACGGCGCCGACCTGGCCACCTGGCCGCGCGAGGAGCTGGCGCCGCACATCGGCTTCCTGCCACAGGACGTGGAGCTGTTCGAGGGCACGGTGGCGGAGAACATCGCGCGCCTGGCCGAGCCCGACAGCATCGAGGTGGTGGCCGCGGCCCAGGCCGCGGGCATCCACGATATGGTGCTGCGCCTGCCCCAGGGCTACGACACGCCGGTGGGCCCGGGCGGCGCGGCGCTCTCGGGCGGCCAGCGCCAGCGCGTGGGCCTGGCGCGCGCGCTCTACGGGCGCCCGCAGCTGCTGATCCTGGACGAGCCCAACGCCAACCTCGACGACCTCGGCGAGGCCGCGCTGGCGCAGGCGCTGCAGGCCTGCAAGGCGCGCGGCGCCACGGTGGTGGTGATCTCGCACCGCACCGCGCTGCTGCGCCTCACCGACAAGCTGCTGCTGCTGCGCGACGGCCAGCTCGCCGCCTTCGGCCCGCGCGACAAGGTGATGCAAAGCCTCAATGCCCAGGCCGCGCCAGCCGCCCCGGCGGCACAGGCCGCCCCGGGCGCCGTGGCGGTGGCCGCAGCCGCACCGACTGCAGCACCGGGCGCATCCGGCCCCGCCCCGACCCGCCAGGGCTCCCCCGTTTGAGAGCTGAGATCCCATGCTGAACCGTTTCATCGACGCGCTCTCGCGCAATCCCCGTACGCGCCGTGACGGCGACGCCTGGCCGGCGATCCGCCTGGGCCTGGGCGTGGGCGTGCTGGGCTTCGGCGGCTTCCTGGCCTGGGCGGCGTGGGCGCCGCTGGACCAGGCCGTGCCCGGCATGGGCATGGTCGCGGTGGCCGACCAGCGCAAGGCCGTGCAGCACGTCAGCGGCGGGCGCATCGAGTCACTGCTCGTGGCCGAGGGCGACAGCGTGCAGGCCGGCCAGCTGCTGCTCAAGCTCGACCCGCGCCAGCTGCAAGCCGAGCTCGATGCCGCGCAGGCGCAATTGGCGCTGGCCAATGCCGCGCTGGCGCGCGTGGAAGCAGCCTCCGCGGGCCGCGACAGCCTGCCCGCGTCCACCACGGCGCCCGCGGACCCGCGCTTCCAGGCCATCGGGCTGGCGCAGCAGTCGCTGCTGCGCGCGCAACTGGGCGCGCGCCAGGCCGAGGTGCAGCAGCTGCAGGCCACGCGGGCCCAGCTCGAAGCCCAGCTCGAAGGCCACCGCCGCCTGGCCGTGGGCTACCGCGAGCAGCTGGCCATCATGGAGCGCCAGCACGAGGCGCTGGTGGAGCTGGTGGCCGAGGGCAACTATCCCAAGCTGCGGCTGCTGGACCTGGAGCGCACGCTGGCCGAGCTGCGCACCAACATCGCGCAGAGCGAGTCCGAGGCCAAGCGCACGGCGCGCGCCATCGAGGAGGCCAGCGCCAGCCTGAATCGCCGCCAGCGCGAGCAGGTGCGCGACCTGGAAACCGAGCGCGCCACGCTCGTGCACGACGCCGCCGCGCTGCAGGCGCGCGTGGCCACGCTCACCACCGGGCTGCAGCAGACCGAGCTGCGCGCGCCGGTGGCCGGGCAGGTGGTGGGGCTGGCGGTGCACACCATCGGCGGCGTGGTCGCCCCGGGCGAGAAGCTCATGGAGATCGTGCCGCAGGACAACGCGCTGCTGGTCGAGGCCAAGCTGCCGGTGAACATGGCCAACAAGCTCAAGCCCGGCCAGCCGGCGCAGCTGCACTTTTCCTCCAGCGACCGCGTGCGGCTGCCCGACCTCGAAGGCCAGGTGCTCACGGTCTCGGCCGACAAGCTGGAGGACCAGCGCTCGGGCACGCCCTACCTGCTCACGCGCATCACCATCCCCGAGTCCGAGCGCGCCAAGCTGCCGACCCACAACTCGCCGCTGCGCGCCGGCATGCCGGTGGACGTGCTGGTGCGCGTGGGCGAGCGCAGCTTCCTGGACTACGTGATGGAGCCCGTCACCGCGCGCTGGCACCAGTCGATGACGGAGTGAGCCGCAACGGTCCTGCAAGTTGGACTGTCAACTCGGAAATGACAGTGGCCTCGATCAGAAGCCACGTGTGAGTTGCTTGTGAACCGCAACTGGACAATGCGGCGCAGCCCGGCCCCGCCACACCGCGTTCACGCCAGCCACAAATCTCCCAGCTTCAAGCTGCTCACCCCGGTGAGCTGCAGCGCGAATTCCGCGTCGCGGTCCCCATCGACGTTGGCGTAGAGCACGCCGCTGGTGAAGCGCAGCTGGCCCGGCGCGGTGAAGGCGGCGTTGGCGGCGAGCAGGGCGCTGAAGTGCTGGACGCCGGCGAGCAGGGCATTGGCGTCGAGGTCGCGCAGGTCGATGTGGTCGAGCTGCGCGGCGCTGAAGTCGGTGATGAGATCCCAGGTCGCAGCCGAGATGCCGCTATCCCCCAGGGCGTTGAAGTCGAACACGTCGCTGCCCGCGCCGCCGCCGAGCGCGTCGCGCCCGGCGCCACCCACGAGCAGGTCGTTGCCCAGGCCGCCCAGCAGCGTGTCGCTGCCCGCGCCGCCGTCCAGGCTGTCGTTGCCGCTGCCGCCGTCGAGCGTGTCGTTGCCGAAGCCGCCCAGCAGCGTGTCGTTGCCGGCGTTGGCGCGCACCACGTCGTTGCCGCCGCCACCGTCGAGCCGGTTGGCGACGTCGTTGCCGGTGATGTCGTCGCTGCCGCCGCCGCCCTGGGCGTTCTCGATGACG
The DNA here is from genome assembly GCF_012927045.1 of Azohydromonas caseinilytica. Lineage (GTDB taxonomy): Bacteria > Pseudomonadota > Gammaproteobacteria > Burkholderiales > Burkholderiaceae_C > Azohydromonas > Azohydromonas caseinilytica. Next base: position 308,779 of record NZ_JABBFW010000004.1, read on the forward strand.
GCCCCGTAGGCGATCCAGACGTTCTTCACGCCGCGCACCAGCACGCCGGCCTCGCTCTCGATGTTGACGGCCACGCCCAGGCGGCTGGCCTGGCCCTCGCGCAGGTCGATCAGGCCGCCGCCGGCGCTGTCGTAGCGCAGCGTGTCGGTGCCGCCGCCGTCCCAGATCGTCCGGTGGTAGGTGCTGGTGCCGGAGAAGGCGTAGGTGGTGTTGGTGGCGTTGAACTGGCGGTTGACGCCGTACAGGGTCTGGATGGCGGCGATGTCCAGCAGCATCGGCGTCGTGGGCTCGAAGGAGAACCAGGTCTCGGCATGGCCGGGCTGCGCCGAGTAGCTCATCAGCGTGAGCGAGCGCGTGTCCTGGGCGGGGTTGAGGATGGTGCCGTTGCGGCTGCCGGCCTCGAAGGGATGCTTGAGCCCCAGGGCGTGGCCGATCTCGTGCAGCACCGTCTCGTACTCGTAGCTGCCCGGCGTCCACTCGACCTCGTGGGAAGTGCCGTCGGTGTTGAACCAGACGTCGCCGGCATGGGCGGCGTTGTCGGGCAGGTAGGCCCAGGCCTGGGCATCGCCGAGGCTGGCGTAGGCCAAGCGCAGGTCGCCCACGCTGGTGGCGGTGTCAGCCGTCTCGGCGAAGCGCAGCCCCGACACGTTCGCCCAGGTCGCCAGCGCGGTGCGCACGGCGGCGCGGTCGCCGCTGGTGAGCAGGTCGTAGCCCGGCGACCAGGGCTCCTGGGACGTGTCGGTGCGCGGGCCGTAGCCCGTGCGCGGATCGGTGGACCAGACGGCCGACAGCCCGGGAAAGCTGTAGCTGATCGTCGTCGAGGCCCAGCGCAGCCCGTCGATGAGGCTGTTGACGTCGCTGCGGCTGCTGAACGGGGACAGGCTGGTGGCGGACCAGCTCCACGGGGTGGGCATCGTTGCGTCCTCCTGTTGCGGGATGGACGACTTTTGTAGGCCGGCCCGGGTGCGCCGCCCCATCCTTCAAACGGCTGGAGACGCCGGTGCGCCCGAGGCCGGCACGGGCCCCGGGCGCGGCGCCTCAGGCGATGAGGTCGGTCGCCAGGCTCAGCGCGGTCACGCCGGTGAGCCGCAGCGCGAACTCCGCGTCGGCATCGGCGTCGGTGTTGCCGTACAGCACCGAGCCCACCACCTTGAGCTGCCCGGCCGCGGTGAAGGCCGCCGTGGAAGCCAGCATCACGGTGAAGGCATCGTTGACGCCGGCCGTGGCGGTGTTGGCGTCCAGCGCCGAGAGGTCGATGCGGTCCACGCCGCGCGCGAAGTCGTTGACGAGGTCGCAGGCGGCGGCGGTGATGCCGTTGAAGTCGCCCAGCGTGGCGAAGACGAAGCGGTCCGCGCCCTCGCCGCCGGTGAGCACGTCCAGGCCCGCGCCGCCGGTGAGGATGTCGTTGCCCGCGCCACCGGCAAGGGTGTCGTTGCCGGCGTTGCCGTTGAGCGCGTTGGCGCCCGCGTTGCCGGTGAGCGCGTCGCCCAGGGCCGAGCCCTCCAGGTTCTCGATGTTGAACAGCGTGTCGGTGTCGCCCCACAGGTCGCGCGCCGTGCCGGTGGCCAGGCTGGCCACCACGCCCAGGCCGGTCTGCGGCTTGGCGTTGCTGGGCTCGTAGGCGCCTTCGAGGTAGCTGGCGGTGTCGATGCCGGCACCGCCGTCGAGGCGGTCGGCCCCGCTGCCGCCGTAGATCAGGTCGCCGCCGCTGCCGCCGGTGACGGTGTCGTTGCCGGCGCGGGCGAACACGTAGCTGCCGTAGGGGCTGGCGCCCAGCGTGATGGTGTCGGCCCAGCCGCTGCCGTGCACGGCCTCGATGCCGGTGAGCTTGTCGGCGCCGATGGTGGCGCCACTGGCCGCGCCGGTGGCGAGGTTGACGCTGACGGCCGCGCCGGCGTCCTCGTACATCACCACGTCGGTGCCGGCGCCGCCGTCCACGGTGTCGTTGCCGCCGCCCAGGCGGAACCAGTTGTTGGCGGCGCTGCCGGTGAGGGTGTCGGCGAAGGCGGTGTCCTCCACGTGCTCGATGTTGAGCAGCCGGTCCGCGCCCGCGCCGCCCAGGGCGCTGCCGGTGGCGAGGTTGACGCTCACGGCCGCCGCGGTGCCGCGGTAGGAGACGTTGTCGCCGAAGGCGCCGTTGGCGCCGCCGTCGATGGTGTCGTTGCCCAGGCCGCCGGTGAAGTAGTCGTCGCCTTCGCCGCCGGCGAGCGAATCGTCGCCGGTGCCGCCCTCGAAGCGGTCGTCGCCCAGGCCGCCGATGAGCGTGTCGTTGCCGAAGTCGCCACGCAGCAGGTCGTTGCCGGCGCCGCCGTCGAGCCAGTCGTTGTCGGTGTAGGTGGTGGACAGGTTGAACGAGCCGGGCTCGTTGCCGGTGTAGCCGCTGAGCCGGTCGGCGCCGTCGCCGCCCACGATCGTGTCGTTGCCGTAGTAACCGCGCAGCTCCTGGAAGCCCGCGCCGCCCACGAGCGAGTCGTTGCCCGCGCCGCCTTGCACGCCGTACACGCCGCTGAATCGCACGGTGCCCAGGCCGCCGTCGGTGAGGCCGTAGGCGGCCGTGCCGCTGCCGTTGGCGCTGAAGGTGGCGATCACCGAGGGCTGCGCGCCGCCGAGCTCCTCGACGCCCATGCTGGAGAAGTTCAGCCGCGTGGCGCCGTTGCCGATGACCCGGTCGTTGCCGCCCACGGCGCGGTATTCGTTGAAGGCCGTGGAGGCCAGCGTCTCGCCGGGCATGGCGCTGACGATGCAATCGCCGCTGTTGGCCGAGCGCAGCGCGGCGTTGGCCAGCGTGAAGCCGGTGGCGTCGTACAGGTCATCCAGGTAGGTGCCGACGACGGACTCGATGCCACGCAGCGTGTCGGTGCCCACCACGATGGCATCGCCGGTGACGATGCCCTGCGCCAACTGCACCCGGATGCCCTCGGTCATCGGCGTGCCGGTGTTGTACTCGACGCGGTCCAGGCCGCTGCGGCCGTCGATGAAATCGTCGCCGCCCTGGCCGCGGAAGCGCTCGGCGCCCCGGTCGCCCGAGAGCGTGCCGCCGGTGCCGAAGCCCTGGGTGTTGACCTGGCCGCCGCCGACCAGCGTGTCGTCGTAGTTGCCGCCGCGCAGGCCGCTGACGCCGGACACCACCGGTGCCAGGCCCGGCGACGTGGCGTTGATCGGGCCGCCGTAGCTCAGGACGATGTCCACCCCGGCCGCGCCGAAGGCCTGCCCGGCCAGGCTCAGCGACAGCGCGCCGGCGACGCCCGAGTAGTTGAGCACCGTCTCGCCGTTGCCGACGATGGTGTCGTTGCCGCCCAGCGGCGTGAACACGCACAGGTTCTCGCCGCTGGAGCTGCGGTTGGCGCTGCTGCCGCCGAAGCCCACGGCGGTGTAGGTGTCGGCGTGGTTGGAGCCGACGATGTGCTCGACCTCGCGCAGCGTGTCGGTGCCCACCGAGGCGTTGCCGCTGACGATGCCCTCGGCCAGCCGCACCGTGACGCCGGCGGTCGCGTCCGAGTACTCGGCCACGTCGCTGCCGCCGCGGCCGTCGAGGGTGTCGTTGCCCATCCCGCCGCGGAAGTTCTCGTTGTCCCAGCCGTTGCGGCCGCGGATCACGTCGTTGCCGGCGCTGCCGAGCAGGGCGTCCACGCCGATCAGGGTGTCGGTGCCCAGCAGCGCGCCGGCGGCGCTGTACTTCCGGACGGTGCCGAGCTGGAGGTCGGCCTCGATGCGGCCGATGGCGGCGGTGCCGTAGCTGACGGTGTCGTAGTCGTCGTAGCCGTAGCGCCAGTAGCTGGCGGAGAAGGCGTAGCCGGCGTTGATCAGGTCGCTGCCGGCGCTGGCGATGACGAAGTCGCTGCCGCTGCCGGTGCTGATGACATCGTTGCCGATCGTGACGCGGGTGCCGTCGATGTTGTCGCCCCACGCGGTGCCCAGAATCTTGGCCATGGAAATCCTCCTCCCTGATGACTGCCGTCGCCCGCGGCGCTGCCGTGGCCTGTAACTGGTGCAGTTCAGGCGCACCCGCGCCCGGGCTGCAACTGCCCTGTGCGGCGCGGCCTAGCGTAACTATATGTGTAGGGAGGTCGGTAGCGGCGCGGACCCCGGTGCGGCAGGAACGGGGCAGGGTTGAGGTCGCGATACGCCGGCAACCTGCGCCGGGGCTGCGTGGTGCTCGCGGCGCGTCGGGGACAGGGAAGCGTATGGTGCTACCGCGTCCTGCCCCGCGCAGCATGGTCGCGGGGCAGGAAGCTGTGCGGTGTCAGCCGACGATGTCCACCATGGTCAGCGTGGTGACGCCCGTGAGCCGCAGGGCGAACTCCGCTTCCGCGTCGGCATCGACGTTGCCGTAGAGCACGCCAGCGATCAATTGCAACTGGCCTGCCGCGGTGAAGGTAGCGTCGGCAGAGATTACGGTGGTGAAGGCGTCGTCTCCCGCGGTGGCGGTATTGGCGTCCAGCGTCCTCAAATCGAGCCGGTCGACGCCATGCACGAAGTCAGTGATGCGGTCAACTGCCGACGCCGTAATGCCATTGAATTCCTCCAGCGTGTCGAAGTCGAACACGTCGGCGCCGGCGCCGCCCGTGAGTGTGTCCTTGCCCGTACCACCGACGAACACGTCGTTACCCGAGCCGCCTTCGAGCGTGTCCTGGCCGGCACCGCCGATGAGCACGTCGTTGCCGAAATCGCCCCGTATGAAGTCAGCACCGTTGCCGCCATCGAGCCAGTCGTTGTCGGTGTAGCCGACAGACGGATTAAGGGCAGGGACGTTGTTGCTGCTGGAATAGCCGAACAGGCGGTCATCGCCGTTGCCGCCACGAAGCGTGTCGTTGCCGTAGTAACCGCTGAATTCCTGGAAGCCGATGGCGCCGACGACCGAGTCGTTGCCCAGGCCGCCCTCTACGGCATAGACGCCGCTGAAGCGCACGCTGCCCAGCCCACCGTCGGTCTGCCCATAGGTAATGCTGCCACTGGTTGCGCTGGTGAACGTGCCGACCACCGAGGGCAGCGTGCCGGTGAGTTCCTCAATGCCCATGGAGGCGAAGCTCACGCGGGTGGCGCCGTTGCCCGCGACCTGATCGTTGCCTCCGGTGACCCGGAACTCGTTGAAGGCCTGCGAAGCCAAGAACTCACCCGCAGGCGCGGAGACGATGCCGTCACCACTGTTGGCCGAGGCACCTATGGCGTTGCTCAAGGTGAAACCCGTGGCGTTGAAGTAGTCATCAAGGTAGGTGCCGGTGACGGATTCGATTCCACGCAGCGTATCCACGCCGACCTGGACAAGGTCGCCGGTGACCAAGCCGAGCGCAAGCCGTATGTCCACGCCCTGCGACATCGCCTGCCCGTTGTTGTATTCGGCACGATCCAGGCCTGTGGCGCCGTTAATGAAGTCGTTGCCAGCGTTGCCCCGGAAACGCTCGGAGCTGGCATCGCCCGACACGGTGGTTGTGAAGCCGTTGGTGTTGGTGCGGCCGCCCCCGACGAGAGTGTCGTTGTAGGTGCCGCCGCGCAATGCCGAAACGCCGGAAGCCAACGTGTTCAAGGCTGCGGCGAAGCCTGAAGTGGAGTTGGGATCGTCCGTGTAGCCGAGAACGATGCGGGCTTGCTGTGTGGCGGTGGTCAGTCCGGCAAGGCTCAGGTTGAGCGCACCGCCCGCGCCGTTGAAGTTGACCACCGTCGCGCCGTTACCGCTAATGGTGTCGTTGCCGCCTAGCGGGCTGTAGATGTTGAAGCCGTTGCCATCGGAGTTGCGGTTGGGGCTGGTGTTGCCGAAGCCCACGGCGTAGAAGGCGTCGTTGCCGTTGGTGCCGGTAACGAGCTCGATCTGCCGCAACGTGTCCACGCCCCGCAGCGTGCCGCTGGCGTCCAGCTTGCGTCCGACGCCGGCGGCCAGGTTCACGGCAACGCTGCCGAGGTCGGCGTAGTTGACGCTGTCGAGGCCGCCACGGCCGTCGTAGAGGTCATAGCCTGCGGAGCCCCGGAACTCCTCGTTGTCGCCCCAGCGGTTGCGGCCACCGACCACGTCGTTGCCCGCCGTGCCGACGATGGTGTCCACGCCAATGAGGGTGTCGGTGCCCAGCACCGTGCCGGCGGTGTTGGTCTTCTGCACGGTGCCGGCTTGCAGGTCCACCACGATGCGCACGCTGCCGTTGGCCACGCCATAGGCCTGCCAGAGGTTGCTGTAGTTGACGGTGTCGTAGTCGTTGTACCCATAGCGCCAGTAGGAGGCGGACTTGGCATAGCCCGCGTTGATGAGGTCGTTGCCGGCGCTGGAGAAGATGGTGTCGCTGCCGATGGAGCTGCTGATGGTGTCGTTGCCGGTGGTGCCGTTCAGCGTGTCGCCGGCGGCGGTGCCCAGGATGTTTGCCACGGTATCTCCAGAAGTGAGGGGTTCACTGCGGCAGGAGTGGCCGCATGCACACCCGCCGCTGCAGCCCGGCGGCGCCCTGGAGGGCTTCGCGACGGCGGCCCGCGGTGGGCCGGGCCAGTCTAGGTAGCGCGGCCAGGGGTTTGCCGCCGCCATCCCCGCCTCGGGTGGGCCCGGCCGCCGCGCTCCCGCCTCAGCCGCGCCGCCCCGACACCACGATGCCCGCCACGATCAGCGCGAAGGCCACGCCGTGGTACCACCTTGGCGGCTCGCCCAGCACCGCCGCCGACATCAGCGCCGCGAACAGCGGCGTGAGGTTGCTGAAGAAGGCCGCCAGCGCCGGCCCGGCCGTGGCCACGCCCAGGCCCCAGCAGCGGAAGGCCACCAGCGCCGGGCCCACGACCACGTAGGCCAGCCCGGCCAGGGTCCAGGAGCTGCTCCAGCGGATGGCGTGGGTGCCCGCGGCCTGCTCCAGCCCCGCGGCCGCGCCCGCGCCCAGCAGCCCGAACAGGATCTGCAGCAGCAGCGCCTCGGCCCAGTGCCAGTGCGGGCGCTGCGCGCCGCGCATCGACGCCGGCGGACGCGCCAGCAGCCAGCTGTAGAAGGCCCAGGAAATGATGGCCACGATCACGTACAGGTCGCCGCGCACGAAGCGCACCTGCAGCAGCGCATGCGCGTCGCCGCGCGCGATCACGAACAGCACCCCGGCCAGCGACAGCAGCGCGCCCAGCAGCTGGCGCGGCCCCGGGTGCTCGCGGTAGAAGAGGGCGCCCACGGCCAGCATCCACACCGGCATGCTGGAGGCGATGAGCGTGACGTTGATGGGCGTGGAGCTCACCAGCGCCAGGTACTGCAGCGCGTTGTACAGGCCCACGCCCAGCGTGCCCGTGAGCAGCAGGTAGGGCCAGCGCCCGCGCAAGGTGCCCGGCGCGCGCAGCACGCGCCAGCCCAGCGGCAGCAGCAGCAGCGCCGCCAGCAGCCAGCGCAGGAAGTTCAGCGTCAGCGGCGGCACGCTGCCCACGAGCAGGCGCCCGACCACGGCGTTGCCCGCCCACAGCAGCGGCGGCACGGTCAGCAGCACGGCGGTGCGCGGAGCGATGCGCATCATCGGGCGTCCCCTTGCGGGCGCAGCGCGCCGCAGTTCCAGCACTGGCCGAAGGGCCCGTCCACGCGCTCGCCGCAGGCGGCGCAGACCCAGTGCTGCTCGGGCAGGTTGCGCTGCGCCTCCAGCAGCGCGCGCGCCTCCTCCAGCCGCGCGTCGTCGAGCACCCAGACCTCGGGCAGCGCCTGGTCCACCGGGATTTCGCCGGCGATGCTGCCGGCCCAGGCGCGCTGGACCTGGGTCTCCACCCCGGCCTGGTTCAGCAGTTCGGCCCACAGGGTGGCAATGGCGAGATTGGGAGCGGTGGTGAGTCGGCGCATGAGGAAATCGGACCAGCGAGGCATGGCACCATAACCGGCTTGGACGGGCCCGCCCCGCCGGGCCCGCTTCCCGGCCCGTGCCCCGGCTCGCGTCCCGGGACCGGACCCGCACGGCCGCCCCGGCGCCGCGGCCGGGGCCTTCAATCCACGGAGACTCTGTGATCCCCAACGAACAAGCCATCCGCTTTGCCCGCCCTGGCGGCCCCGAGGTGCTCGAGCTGCAGGCCGTGGCCGTGGGCGAGCCCGGCCCGGGCGAGGTGCGCATCCGCCACCATGCATGCGGCATCAACTACATCGACGTCTACTTCCGCCTGGGCACCTACCCGCAGCCGCTGCCCGGCGGCCTGGGCATGGAAGGCGCGGGCATCGTCGAGGCGGTGGGCCCGGGCGTGATGCACCTGGAGCCCGGCGACTGCGTGGCCTATGCCAGCCAGCCCCCGGGCGCCTACTGCAGCGCGCGCGTGATGCCGGCCACCCACGTGGTGCGGCTGCCCGACGGCATCGACTTCGAGACCGGCGCGGCGATGATGCTCAAGGGCCTGACGGTGCAGTACCTGCTGCGCCGCACGCTGCCCGCGCAGGGGCTGCAGCCGGGCGACCACGTGCTGTTCCATGCCGCGGCCGGCGGCGTGGGCCTCATCGCCTGCCAGTGGGCCAAGGCGCTGGGGCTGCAGCTCATCGGCACGGCCGGCTCGCAGGCCAAGTGCGAGTTGGCGCTGGCCCACGGCGCGGCGCATGCCATCGACTACTCGAAGGAAGATTTCGTTGCGCGTGTCAACGAGATCACCGGCGGCGCGGGCGTGAAGGTGGTGTACGACTCGGTGGGACGCGACACCTTCGAGCGCTCGCTGCAGTGCCTGCGTCCCTTCGGGCTGATGGCGCTGTTCGGCGCCTCCTCGGGCCCGGTGCCGCCGGTGGACATCGGCCTGCTGGCCAAGAAGTCGCTGTACCTGACCCGCCCCACGCTGTTCAGCCACCTCGCCAGCCGCGAGGCGACGCAGGCCATGGCCGACGAGCTGTTCGAGGTGGTGGGCTCCGGCGCGGTGAAGATCCCGGTGGAGCGCCGCTACGCGCTGGCCGACGCGGCGCAGGCGCACCGCGACCTGGAGGCGCGCCGCACCACAGGCTGCAGCGTGCTGCTGCCATGAGCAACGCTCCCGTTCGGGCTGAGCCCGTCGAAGCCCAGCCGCCCGGCCAGCCTGCCAGCCCTTCGACAGAGCCTGTCCTGAGCCTGTCGAAGGGCTCAGGGCGAACGCAAGCCTCGGGTTCAACAGCGCAGCGCCTGCGCTGGCGCTGCGTGCCCTTCGCGGGGCTGGACGCCTCCACGCTGTACGCGCTGCTGCAGCTGCGCTCGCAGGTGTTCGTGGTGGAGCAGAACTGCGTCTACCTCGACCCCGACGGTGCCGACCCGCAGTGCTTCCACCTGTTGGGTTTCGACGCGCAAGCGCAACTGCAGGCGGCGCTGCGGCTGGTGCCGCCGGGGATGAAGTACGCCGAGGCCTCGATCGGCCGCGTCGTCACTTCAGCGGCGGTGCGTGGCGGCGGCGTGGGCCACGAGCTGGTGGCCCAGGGCCTGCGCGAGAGCGCGCTGATCTATCCCGGGCACGGCCTGCGCATCTCGGCGCAGGCGCACCTGCAGCGCTTCTACGAGGCCCACGGCTTCCGCGCCGAGGGCGACACGTACCTGGAAGACGACATCCCTCACATCGAGATGTCGCGCGGCGCCCCCGCGCTCTGATCCGCCGCCGCGGGCGGCTCGGCCGCGATGACCGCGCCGCGGTAGGCATGCCAGGAAGCATGGCCCAGCCACGGGCCCACCACCAGTAGCCCGGCGAACCAGGGCAGCATGGCGACGACCACCAGCCCCGTGATCAGCGCGCCCCAGAAGAGCATCACGCCGGGCTGCGCCAGGCACAGGCGCAGGCTGGTGAGGCCGGCGGTGATGGCGTCGGTCTGGCGGTCCAGGATCATGGGGATGGACACCACGCTGACGCCGTAGATCAGCCCCGCGAAGATCGCGCCCACGGCCAGGTACGTGACGGTGAAGCCGATATGCTCGGGGTCCGCCAGCATCAGCAGCGAGCCCTTGAAGTCGGGCATGCCGTCGAAGCTGACGGCGAAAACCACCATCGCGGCGCGGCCCCAGATCATCTCCAGCACCAGCAGCACGCCGCCGAACAGGGCCAGCGTGCCGGTGCGCGTGTCCCAGGCCAGCAGCGAGTCGCCCAGGTCGGGCTGCTCGCCGCGCTCCAGGTGGCGGCTGGCCTGGTACAGGCCCAGGGCCAGGAACGGCCCCACGAGCAGGAAGCCGGCCGACAGCGCCAGCACGTAGGCCGGCGCTTCCTGGAACACCCACATCAGCGCATGGCCCATGGCGACGAAGGCGGCGCCGTAGAACAGGCCCAGGCCGGGACAGCGGATGAAGTCGCGCCAGCCCAGGGCCAGCCAGTGCAGCGGGTCGGACAGGCGCAGGGTGCGCAGCTCGGCCGCGAGTGCCTCGGGCGGGGTGGCGGCCTCGGTGGCCGGCGTCGACACGGCGCCGCTGTGGAACGGTTCGGATGCCATGGCTTCCCTCCAATGGGTGCTGGTGCGGTGCAGCGTAGGGGAGGCGGGAAAACCCAGTGCATGGGGTAGTCCCGCAGGCGCCATCGAATGAAGCAGGCCGCAATGTCACTCTATGTGAGAGCCGCGGGCGGGACACGGCAACCGGCCAGGGCCCGGGGCCGCCTGGCTGGGACGCCTGTGATCCGTGCTACTTGGCGCTGGGCGAGGCCGGCTTCACGTCCTCGTTGCCGAACCAGACTTCGTAGTGGCGCGGCCGTATCCGGCTGCTGGCGTCGTAGCGCTCGCTGAGGTCCTGCAGCTCCAGCTTGGGCGAGGCCAGCAGGGCGTTGATCAAGCGCAGCAGTTGCGGCGCCTCGTCGCGGCATTCGCTGGCGCGGAAGCAGCGCAGCACGCCGTTGTTCTGCTGCTTCTCGACCAATTGCACGCCGGGCGCCACCACGGTGGCCGAACCCAGTTGCAGCTTGCCAAGCTGAAGGCGGAACGCCTCGGCCGCGGCCCGCTGGCGCTCATTGGCGATGTGGATGTAGACGCGCGGGGCCAGGCCCGTGGAAGCCTGGCGCAGCTCCTGCGCGGCACCGTCGAGTGAGCTGGCAGCTTGCTCGACGGCGTAGCGCAAGTCGGCCTCGGAGCCCGCGGTTTCAGCGCTGCGCAATCGCGCCACCGAGGCCTGCAGGGCTGCATAGCTGGCACGGGTTTGTTCGAGCAGTTCCAGATAGCGGGTTCCCGCCATCCGGGCTTCAGCTTCTGCCGATTGGGCGCGAGCCATGTTGGCCAAGGCCTGCGTGCGCTGATACAGCGCGACGCCTCCCAGGACCGTGGTCAAGACCAGAAAGACCGCCAAGATGCCGAGCTGGCGCCTCAGCCGCTCCATCTTTTGCCGGTCTTCGACTTCCTTGCGCAGTGCCTGCGCCTGTCCGGCGCGCCTGTCCTCGGCGGCCTTCACGCTGGCGTTCATCAAGGCCTGCACGCGCTCCCAGCCGCCACCGTAGCGCTCGGCCCAGGCCTTGTTGCGGCGCTGGAGCCAGCGCCGGCGTTCCTCGGTGGTGGCCTCGGAGAGGACATTGCCCGGATTGCGCTCGAAGCTCTCGGCCTGCACCAGCAGCGAACGCCACACCAGGCCGTTGCGGAATTCGCGCATGAGCCAGCCGTCGCGCGGATCGGCCATCCTGGACCAGTGGCGCATGAGCGCCTCGTGGCCGATGTCGATGAAGTCCCCGGGCTGGAGCGGCTGCGGGGGGCGCGGGGTGAGGAAGGACACGCCGTCGGCACGCAGGATATCGACGGCCTGGGTCACGGTCGCGACGCTCGTCGCGGTGACGTCGGCCAGGGCCTGCAGGGGCTGGCGGCGCCGAACGGCATGGCCTTCGGCGGTGATCGTGGTGAGCGCGCGGAACAGGTCCTCCACCAGCCGTGGGCGATCGGGAATCGCGGCGTTGACCTCCTGCGCCACCGCGTCGGCATGGCGCGACAGCAACGCCCCCAGGCCATCGGCCGGATAGTGCTGCGGCGCCAGGAGCCAGCCCGGGTCGTCGCCGCCATGTTCGCGGTGCAGCAGCATCAGCGCATGCTGTACCAGGGGCAGCCCGTCGATGCCCGCGGCGTCTGCCGCCAGCCGCTCGGCCAGCGCGGCGTCGATCCTGCCGCCGTACAGCAGCGCCGGCTCGCGAATGGCGCGCAGCATGTCGCTGGTTTCCATGGGCGGCAGGAGGTACTGGTGCACGTTGACCGCCTCGGCCAGTCCCTTGAAGCGGGCACAGGCGCCCAGGAATTCCGAGCGCATGGTCAGGGCGATGTACAGGCCGCGCGGAGGAGCCTCGGCCATGGCCACCAGCAACTCGGTCAGCAACTCCGCTTCGGCATGCATGTCCGCCCTGCGTGCGACCTCGAACAGCTCCTCGAACTGGTCGATCAGGATGCATAGGTAGTCGTTGTCGTCGGCCAGCAGCAGCTCCGCCAGCGCCGCGGGCGCCTGCCGGCCCAGGTGCAGCGCGCGGTGCAGGGCCAGCAGCTGCGCCTCGTCGTTGCCGCTGCCATCGAGCGCCGCCAGCGCGCGTGCGAGGTTGTCCAGAGGCCCGCCGCCGGGCAGCGCGACACAGGTCCGCCAGCGCATGCCGCCCCGGCCTTGCTCCTGGTGCAGCCGTGGAAGCACGCCGGCGCGAATCAGCGAGCTCTTGCCCGAGCCCGAGTCGCCATGCACCACGATGAACTGGCGCCTCACCAGCCGCGTCACCACGGCATCGACCATGCGCTCACGACCGAAGAAGATGGGCCATTCGCTGCAGTCGAAGGGCCGCAGGCCGGGATAGGGCCTGGGCGGCAAGGAGAGCGCGAAGCCGGCCTCATCGACCTGGGCGGCTTCGGGAAGGAAGGCGCTCATGGCTGCTGGCCCTGCGCGGCCTTGTCGGCCAGCCACTGCTTCACCACGACGTGCGCGGGCTGCTCGCGGCCGTCGAGCCAGTCGGAGCGCAGGATGCGTGCATTCGTCAGCCGCCTCGGGTTGAGAATCGGCGGGCCGACGGTGTCCAGCCAGGCACACGGCAGGCTGCGGGCATAGCGCGCCCGTGCCGACTCGCGGTCGTGCTTGCCGATGGCGAGCATGTCGTCGTCGAGGGCGTACCCGTCCTGGGTGCCCAGCAGCACCAGCGCGTCGCATCGGGCCATCAGGGCGATGCGGCGTTCGCGGATGGTGTCCAGCCGGGCCGGATCGCGTTCAATGGGGTCGGGGCCGTCGGCCGGGAACACGGCATAGCCTCCGGAGCTCAGCTCCTGGAACTTGCGGTCCCAGAGCTGGGCATATTCGGTGCGGCCGTGCAGGTAGATGGCCTGGCCGCCATCGCTGGCCAGCTTCTCGCGGTCGGCGCGCTCGGCGGCCTGGCGCGCGGCATCGGCCTTCACCGTCTCCAGCTTCTGTCGGATCTCGCCGGCCAGCTTGATCACCGCCTTGACGACCTCGGGTCCGAACTGAGTCCTGCGCTCGGCGTAACCCAGCGGGCGCGCCTCGTCGCCGATGGTTTCATGGAACGGATAGCCGGGCAGCGGTTCGCCGGCGCTGTCGCACAGCTCGGGCGGCCAACGGTTGTCCGGCCAGGGGTCCAGCAGCGGCCACGCGCGCACCATGGCCACACGGCCGCTTGGGGCCAACCCCGTGGCGGCTTGGCGGGCCCACCACCACTCGCGCTCTTGCCGGCACCAGCGGGACGCCTGGTAGTCCGGGGACAGCAGCACCATCAACAGCGCCGATGCGCCAACCTGCTCATCGAGCTGGTCCGTCAGCGGCGCCATCCGGTCCAGGCGCTGGCCCGCCTGGCCTTGCGAGTCGACGAAGATCGACAGCGTTTCACGCAGGGCGCGATTGACCCGCAATTCCTCCTTGAGCTGGCGCACGAAGGCCAGCGACCATTGCTTGAGTGGAGGATCTTCGCCTTCTGATGCGACCGATGCGTCGGCGCCGTGGCTGTAGCTGACGAAGATGTCGTGACGGAAAGGAGCTCCGACGTACGCCAAGGCCGCCTCCAGCAGTGATGCTGCGCCCTGGCGGGCGCCGCGGGTCGATAGGCGCCTTCAGTGTAGGAAGCGCCTTTCGCCGCGGTCAATCGAGGCCTGCCTACTTCCCGCCGCGCACCCGCCGCAGCTCGTCCACGATCAGGCAGATCGCCCCGAGCGTGATGGCGCTGTCGGCCAGGTTGAAGGCCGGGAAGTGGCGGCCGCCGAGGTGGAAGTCCAGCATGTCCACCACGTAGCCGTGCAGCAGCCGGTCGATCACGTTCCCCAGCGCGCCGCCCAGGATCATGCTGATGGCAAAGCAGAACAGCTTCTGCAGCGGATGCTTCTTGAGCATCCACACGATGAAGCCCGAAGCCACCACGCCCAGCAGCGTGAACAGCCAGCGCTGCCAGCCGCCGGCGTTGGCCAGGAACGAGAAGGCCGCGCCGGTGTTGTGCGCGCGCACGAGGTTGAAGAAGCCCGTGATCTCGCGGCCCTCGCCGTACTGGAACCAGCCCAGGATCAGCGTCTTGCTGAACTGGTCCAGCACGATCACCAGCAGCGCCAGGCCCAGCCACAGCCACAGGCTCGGCGCCTCCGAGGAGGACGCCAGCGCCGCTGCCGGGGCGCGCTTGACGGGCTTCACGCTCGCCTTGCCGCCCGCCATCTCAGGCCACCGTGCGCGGCTCGCCCGCGCCGAAGAGGTTGCTCACGCAGCGGCCGCACAGCGTGGGGTGCGCATCGTCCGCGCCCACGTCGGCGCGCCAGTGCCAGCAGCGCTCGCACTTGGTGTCGCTCGACGGCGTGACCTCGATAGCCAGCTCCTCGCCGCGCACCAGCTCCACCACCGACACGATCAGCACGAACTTCAGGTCCTCGCCCAGCGAGGACAGCAGGCCGAAATCCTCCTCGTTGACGGTGAGCCTCACGTTGGCCTGCAGCGAGGAGCCCACGCCGCCGGCGCTGCGCACGGCCTCGATGGCCTTGTTCACCGCGTCGCGGATCTCGTGCACGCGCTGCCAGCGCGCCAGCAGCGCCTCGTTGGCCTGGGTGAAGGGCCAGTAGGTCTCCGTGAAGATGGTTTGCCCACCATCAAAGACCTTCCAGGCTTCCTCAGCGGTGAAACTCAGGAACGGCGCCATCCAGCGCAGCATGGCCTGGGTGATGTGCCACAGCGCGGTCTGCGCGCTGCGCCGGGCGTGGGACTTGGGCGCCGTGGTGTAGAGCCGGTCCTTGAGCACGTCCAGGTAGAAGGCGCCCAGGTCCTCCGAGCAGTACACCTGCAGCTTGGCCACCACCGGGTGGAACTCGTAGCGGTCGAAGTGCGCCAGGATTTCACTTTGCAGCTGCGAGGCGCGGGAGAGGGCGTAGCGGTCCACCTCCAGCAGCTCCTCCAGCGGCACGGCGTCGGCCTGGGCGTCGAAGTCCGAGACGTTGGCCAGCAGGAAGCGCAGCGTGTTGCGGATGCGGCGGTAGGCATCGACCACGCGCGCCAGGATCTTGTCGTCGATGTTGAGGTCGCCCGAGTAGTCGGTGGAGGCGCACCAGAGGCGGATGATCTCGGCGCCGAGCTTGTTGCTCACCGACTGCGGCTCGACGATGTTGCCCAGGCTCTTGGACATCTTGCGGCCCGCGCCGTCGGTGGCAAAACCGTGCGTGAGCAGCCCCTTGTAGGGCGCGCGGCCCTCCAGCGCGCAGGCGATCAGCAGCGAGCTGTGGAACCAGCCGCGGTGCTGGTCATGGCCTTCGAGGTACAGGTCGGCCTCGGGGCCGCTGGCATGGCCCTGGCCGGCGTGCGAGCCGCGCAGCACATGGAAGAAGGTTGAGCCCGAATCGAACCACACGTCCAGGATGTCGGTGCTCTTGGCGTACTCGGCCGCCTCTTCGCCCAGCCACTCGGCCGGGTCGAGCTTGCTCCAGGCCTCGATGCTGCCTTCCTCGACCAGCTGCGCCGCGCGCTCCACGAACTCCAGCGTGCGCGGGTGCAGCTCGCCCGTGACCTTGTGCAGGAAGAAGGGCAGCGGCACGCCCCAGCTGCGCTGGCGGCTGATGCACCAGTCGGGGCGGTTGGCGATCATGTCGCGCAGCCGCGCCCGGCCGTTCTCGGGGTAGAAGCTGGTGGCGTCGATGGCGTCCAGCGCCGTCTGGCGCAGCGTGCCCGGCGCCTTGTGGACGGTGCACACGCCTTCGCCCTCGTCCATGCGCACGAACCACTGCGCCGCGGCGCGGTAGATCACCGGCGTCTTGTGGCGCCAGCAGTGCGGGTAGCTGTGCTCCAGCTTCGAGGTCGC
The DNA here is from genome assembly GCF_012927045.1 of Azohydromonas caseinilytica. Taxonomy (GTDB): domain Bacteria; phylum Pseudomonadota; class Gammaproteobacteria; order Burkholderiales; family Burkholderiaceae_C; genus Azohydromonas; species Azohydromonas caseinilytica. The sequence goes on from NZ_JABBFW010000004.1 coordinate 324,889, forward strand.
CAGCAGGCGGCCCGCGTTCTGCAGCGCCTCGACGATGTGGGGATTGGCCTTCCAGATGAACTGGCCGCCGAAGAGCGGCAGGTCGGCCGCGTACACGCCGTTGCCCTGCACGGGGTTGAGGATCTGGTCCGACTTCATGCCGTGCGCGAGGCAGGAGTTGAAGTCGTCCACGCCGTAGGCCGGCGCGGAGTGCACGATGCCGGTGCCGTCCTCGGCCGTGGCGTAGTCGGCCAGGATCACGGGCGCCAGGCGCGCGTAGCCCGGGTCCACATCCGCCAGGGGATGGTGGAACTGCAGCCCTTCCAGGTTCTTGCCGGCGGTGGTGGCGACCACTTCACCTTCCAGGCCGTAGCGCGCCAGGCACTTCTCCACCAGCGCCTCGGCCAGCACCAGCAGCCCGCGCGGCGTGCGCACCAGCGCGTAGGGCAGCTCGGGATTGAGGTTGAGGGCCTGGTTGGCGGGGATGGTCCAGGGCGTGGTGGTCCAGATGACGATGAAGGCGTCCTGCTCCAGCGCCGGCAGGTCCGGGTCGCTCAGGCCGAAGGCGGCGGCGAGCTTGGCCGGGTCGGCGGCCTTGAAGGCCACGTCGATGGTGGGCGAGGCCTTGTCGGCGTACTCGATCTCGAACTCGGCCAGCGAGGAGCCGCAGTCGAAGCACCAGTACACGGGCTTCAAGCCGCGGTAGACGTAGCCGCGCTCCATGAGCTTGCCCAGCACGCGGATCTCGCCGGCCTCGTTGCCGCGGTCCATGGTGCGGTAGGGATGCTCCCAGTCGCCCAGCACGCCCAGGCGCTTGAAGTCGGCCATCTGCTGTGCGATCTGCTCGCCGGCGTAGGCGCGACTCCTGGCCTGCACCTCGTCGCGCGGCAGGCCGCGGCCGTGGGTCTTCTCGATCTGGTTCTCGATGGGCAGGCCGTGGCAGTCCCAGCCCGGCACGTACAGCGCGTCGAAGCCGGCGAGCTGCTTCGACTTGACGATCATGTCCTTGAGGATCTTGTTGACCGCGTGCCCGATGTGCAGCTTGCCGTTGGCGTACGGCGGGCCGTCGTGCAGCACGAAGCGCGGCGCGCCGCAGCGCGCCTCGCGCAGCCGCTTGTAGATGCCCTGGCTTTCCCAGTCCTTGACCCAGCCCGGCTCGCGCTTGGGCAGGTCGCCGCGCATGGGGAAGGCGGTGTCGGGCAGGTTGAGCGTGGCGCGGTAGTCGGTGGGCGCCGCGGTGGCGGCGGGGGCGGCAGCGGTGGAGTCGTTCATGGCGGTGGCGCCGTCTCGGCCGGCGCTTGGAATGGAGGCGCGGCGGGAGCCGCCGCGGGAAGCTCGGTGGAGCAGGGGAACGCGCGCGTCATCCGGACAAGGGGAGCGCGGCGCGGAAACGGCCGAGCTTTAAATTCGATCGCGCGTGGCCTGGCGCCGGGTGCAGGCGTGCCAGCGGCGCAGCTGCGTCAGGAAGAGGCAAGAGGGCATCCCCGGATTTTAAGGGGCGGCTCCGAGGCCGCGTCCGGCGCGCGGTCGCCGGCTTCAGAAGAAGCCGAAGCCGAAGTCCTCGTCCCGCAGGCGCTGCCGCTCGTGGCGGAGCCAGCGCTTGGCCAGCGCCTTGTCCTCCAGCATGCGCAGCTCCAGCGCCATCTGCTCCAACTCCGCGCGCAGGGCCCTGGCCTGCGTCTCCAGGATTTTGCCCAGCCGTTGCGGGTCGGTGCCGAAACGGGGCTCCAGGCCGAATTCGAAGCGGAACGCGCTTTCCACCCGCGCGCACTCGCCGTTGATCTCGCTGAGCTGCTCGGCCAGCACCTTGTTGTAGTGCTTCAGGCGCTGCGGATCGGCCTGGGCGATGTGGCCGGCGTCGATCTGCTCCACCTGCAACTGCAGCTCCAGCAGGGTGAGCAGGTCGCCGCTTTGGTAGGCCTGGTTGGCCTGCTGCATCAGCGCGGTCTTGGCCGCGCGCTGCGCGGGGTCGGTTTCACGGTCCGGGTGCAGCGCGCTGGCGAGCTTGCGGAACACCTCGCGCAGCGACTGCGTGGCCTGCCGCGCCTGGGCTTCGGCCTGGGCCTCGCGCTTGCGCTGCGCGGCGCGCCTGCGGCGCGCGGAGGGGGTTTCCGGCTCAGGCTCGGGCTGCGCCTCCCGGAAATCCTCGGCCTCCTCATCCGGCGCCTGCTCGCTGAAGCCCCGCTGCACGCGCTCGAACACGTCCGCCTCGGTGTGGATGCCCTCGTCGTCGCCCAGGTCCAGCCCGGTCAGCGCCTCGGCCGCGTTCTTGAGGGCCAGCGCCATTTCCTGCTGCTCGGTGTCGAAGTCGATGTCCGAGTGCTTGTCGTAGAGCGCCTTCAGCGCCGGGTCCGCGTCGCCGCCGTCAAGCAGGCGGCGCACGGTTTCGCGCACCAGGGCGGCGAGCGTGTCGCGCTCGGTCTTGGTCCAGCCCGGCCGGTCCAGCCGTTCGTCCAGCGCGAAGGCCCGCTGCCTGTCCGCGGCGTCCAGCTCATCGAGCAGCGGCTGCACCACCTGCGCATGCGAGTGCCGGTAGGCGGCGATGGCCTCGGGCCAGGCCGCCAGCGTCTGCCGCGCCTGCTCGATCTGGCGGATGAGGTTGTTGAACCGCTTCTGCTGCGGCGTCAGCGCCGGCCCGTCGGGGCTGGCGGCCACTTGCAGGGCACTGGTACGGGACATGGATCAGGCGCCTTCGGTGAGCCAGTAGCTCAGGGCGCCGGATGCGCCGCGAACCAGGCGCGCGCGTCGGCCTCGTCCTGGGCGATGCCCGCGCGCAGCGCCTCCAGCGAGGGATAGCGGCGCTCGTCGTGCAGCTTGTGCAGCAGCTCCACGCTGATGCGGCGCCCGTAGCCGGCGTCCGGGCCCAGCGGCCACTCCAGGCAGTGCGTCTCCAGCAACACGCGGCCGGCGTCCTCCACGGTGGGCCGCACGCCCAGGCTGGCGACGCCGGGCAGGGGCTGGTCGGCCAAGCCGTGCACGCGCACCACGAAGATGCCCATGGCCGCCGGCTTGGGATGGTCGAAGCGCAGGTTGAGCGTGCGGAAGCCCAGGTCGCGGCCGAGCTTGCGGCCATGCAGCACGTGGCCGCTGATGCTGTAGGGGCGGCCCAGCAGCGTGGCGGCATGTTCCATGTCGCCCGCGGCCAGCGCCTCGCGCACCGCGGAGCTGGAGACGCGCAGCCCGTGCACCTCGTAGCTGAGCATGCGCGCCACGTCGAAGCCGGCGGCCTCGCCCGCGGCGTCCAGCGTCTCGTAGTTGCCGGCGCGCCGCGCGCCGTAGCAGAAGTCGTCGCCCACCAGCACGTAGCGCGCGCCCAGGCCCCGTACCAGCACCTCGTCCACGAAGGCCTGCGGCGACTGCGTGGCCAGGCGCTGGTCGAAGCGCAGGACCACCGCCTGGTCGATGCCGCAGCGCTCCAGCTCGGTGAGCTTGTCGCGCAGCGTGGCGATGCGCGCGGGCGCCAGCTCCGGCTGGCCGGCGCGCCGGGCGAAGAAGTCGCGCGGGTGCGGCTCGAAGCTCAGCACGCAGCTGGGCAGCCCGCGGTGCCGGGCCTCGTTGGTCAGCAGCGCCAGCATGGCCTGGTGGCCGCGATGGACGCCGTCGAAATTGCCGATGGTGAGCGCGCAGGCGCTCGCAATGCCGGGATGGTGAAAACCGCGGAAGACGCGCATGGCCCGATTATCACGGCCCGGCCCGGCCCGCCCCCGCGGCGCCAGGGCCATGCCTTGCATCAAGCAAGCGCACAAGCGTGGCGTAGCGCCGACGTGGCTCATGCGCTTCCCGCATAAGCTGCCGCCCCATGGCCTCGACCCCGACCTTGCTTGCCGCCGCCGAAGCGCCCGTGCCGCGGCGCATCCTGCCCGTGATCACCGTGTCGCAGTTCGCCGGCACGTCCTTGTGGTTCGCCGTCAATGCCGTGATGCCGGAGCTGCAGCGCGAGCTGGGCCTGCCGGCGTCCGCCGTGGGCAGCCTCACTTCTGCGGTGCAGCTGGGCTTCATCGCCGGCACGCTGGTGTTCGCGCTGCTGGCCATCGCCGACCGCTGGTCGGCGCGGGCGGTGTTCCTGCTGTGCGCGCTGGCCGGCGCGGCCTGCACGGTGCTGGCGGCCACGCTGCCGCCGTCGTGGACGCTGCTGCTGGTGCTGCGCGCGCTCACCGGCTTCTTCCTGGCCGGCATCTACCCGGTGGGCATGAAGATTGCGGCCAGCTGGTACACGCGCGGGCTGGGCAACGCGCTGGGGCTGATGGTGGGCGCGCTGATGCTGGGCACGGCCGCGCCGCACGCGCTGCGCGCCCTGGGTACGCACTGGCCCTGGCAGCAGGTGATGTGGGCGGTGGCGGCGCTGGCCGCCGCGGGCGGGCTGCTGCTGTACGCGCTGGTGCCCGACGGCCCCGGCGCACGCAAGCCGGCCGGGCTGCACTTCACCGGGCTGGCCTGTATCTGGCGCGACGCGAAGGTGCGGGCTTCGGTCGGCGGCTACTTCGGTCACATGTGGGAGCTCTACACCTTCTGGGTGCTGGTGCCGGCCATCGTCGGCACGCGGCTGGCGGGCAGTGCCCAGTCCTGGGGCTCGTTTGCCGTGATCGGCCTGGGCGCGGTCGGCTCGGTGCTGGGCGGGCTGGCGGTGCGGCGCGTGGGCAGCGCGCGGGTGGCCGGCTTCTTCATCGCCGGCAGCGGCGCGTGCTGCCTGCTGGCGCCCTGGGCGCTGCACGCCGGCGACGTGGTGTTCGCGCTGTGGCTGCTGGCCTGGGGTTTCACCGTCTCGCCGGACTCGCCCCAGTTCTCGGCGCTCACCGCGCTCAACGCCCCGCGCGAGGCCGTGGGCAGCGTGCTGACGCTGGTGAACTGCATCGGCTTCTCCATCTCGGTGCTGAGCATCGAGCTGTTCGTGCGGCTGGCGCAGACGCTGCCGCTGGAGCGGCTGCTGCCCTGGCTGGGGCTGGGGCCGGTGGTGGGGTTGGTGCTGCTGCGGCCGTTGCTGAAGAGCAGGGCCTGAGCGCCGTTCCGGCCTTGGCTTCGCGCCGAAATCGCGGCACGGTGCCCAGGCCCGTGGCTGGGCGTTGAAAGGAGCAGACAGATGGCAACCCGCAAATCCGGCACATCCGGCAAATCCACCGCGCGGCCCGTGGGCGGCCCGGCGCATCTCTACACCCTGGAGGTGTTCCTCATCAGCGGGCCCATCCAGGACAGCTTCCTGGAAAAGAACGAGGTCATCTCCCGCACCCTCCAGATCCGCGGCGACCAGACGCTGCAAGCGCTGCACCAGGCCATCTTCGAGGCCTTCGACCGGGACGACGAGCACATGTACGAGTTCCAGGTCGGCGGCAAGGGCCCCATGGACCCCAAGGCCCGGCGTTACGTCCTGTCCCTGGCGATGGACAACGATCCCGGCCCCGGCAAGCCGGCCGGCGACGTGGAGCGCACCACGGTCGGCGCCCTGGGCCTGAAGCTCGACGACGCCTTCGGCTACTGGTTCGACTTCGGCGACGACTGGTGGCACCAGATCAACGTGGTCGGCCTGGACGAGAAGCCCGGTGACGGTCCCTATCCCCGGGTGATCCAGCGCGTCGGCGACAGCCCGCCGCAGTACGCGGATTGGGATGAGGAGGACGAAGACGAGGACGGCGAAGGTCGCTGACTCAGGGACGGAAGCACGCCCCCGGCCAGCGCCCACCCTCGCGCGCCAGCCGCTCCAGCCAGGCCCAAACACTCTGCAGATGGTCGCGCCCGGACGCGCGCAGCTCGTGGTCCGCATCGGGAAAGGCCAGCGCGCAGTAGCCCCCGGCGCGGTGCCGGGCCGCGTCGGCGAACTCGGCGTAGGCCTGCGGCGGCATCAGCGCGTCGCGGCCGCCCCAGGCGTGCAGCAGCGGGCGCGGGTCGGTGAGCAGCGGCTGGCGCAGCCGCCAGTGGCGCAGGTCGCGCCAGTAGCGCAGGTGCCGGCCGTGCTGCACGGCGTCCGGCGGGTCTGAAGCCTCGGCCTGGGCCATCAGCGCACCCCAGGCGGCGGAAGCGTCCAGGCGCTCGGCCTGCAGCCGCCCGGCCACGGCCGGGTCCAGCCCGGCATGGCCGGCCATCACCAGCAGCGTCGCTTCGGGAAACGCCGCCGCCAGCCCGGGCAGCAATTCGGCGCCTTCGGACAGCCCCGCCAGCACCAGCGGCAGCGGTGCGGGCTGACGCTGCAGCGCCTGCGCCGCGAGCTGGCGTGCCCGATCCAGCCAGGCGCCCAGGCGGTCGGAGCGGATGAAAGCCTCGGGGCAGGGCGACCCGGCCGTGCCCGGCCCAGGGGCCGGAAGGAGATGGGGCTTCTGCAGCAGCAGCACCTCGGCATGCAGCAGCCCGGCGGCGAGCCGGTCGGCCGAGGGAGCGAGGGAGTGGCAGCCCGAGCCCGGCACCAGCAGCACGCGGTAGCGCGCGGGCGGCAGCAGGGCCGGGCGGGCCAGTACCTGGCCGAGGTCCGGCTGCCCATGCAGCACGGTGAAGCGCGGCGCCTCCTGTGCGGTGGCAGCGCCGGGCGGCAGCGCGGCCAGGGCCAGCGCCGCCAGCAGCCGCCGCGCACGGCGGCGCAGCGGCTGGGGCATGTCAGCGCAGCACCGTCACCGGCTCGCTGTTGCGCACCGGCACGGCCGGCGGCACCGTGCCCGGGGGCAGGGGCTGCAGGTCGGCGCCGGGGCGCAGCTGGCGCGACAGGCCCGGCTCGGCCAGGCCGATCTGCTCCGAGAACTGGCTGAACACGTTGCCCGCCAGCGAGCGCGAGGCGTCGCGGATCACCTGGCCGCGGTTGGGCGGCAGGATGTCGCCGCGGCTGGACAGCAGCTTGGTGTCCGAGCCCGCGCCCTGCGCCGAGAACGAGGCCTTGATCTCCTGCGTGCGCGTGTGGATCAGCGAGAAGTCCGCCACCACGTCCAGCGTGAAGACGTGGCTGGCGTTGCTCGTGCCCTGGATCGGCGAGAGCGAGTCGCGGAACTGCAGGCTGGTGAGCGTGCCGAACAGCACGTAGTCCGCGCCGGCGAACTCGCCCTTGCGGATGCGCGCCACGATGTCGTGCACCTGCGGCTGGCGCACCGGCTTGGCCATCTGGCCGGTCTGCAGCTGGTTGAGCACCTGCTCGGCCTTGGTCGGCTGGGGCTCGCCCGCGTCGAAGGCCTTGGCCTGCACCAGGCGGAAGGTGGTGCCGCGCAGCAGCGCGCTGCGGATGTCGTTGGAGAACGAGCCCAGCTCGCGCTGCTGCACGTAGCTGTAGCGGCCGGCCACGTAGGCGCCGCTGCTCTGCCCGGTGGCCGCCACCGAGGTGGCGTTGGCATTGAGCGTGCTGCGCTGCTGGTGTGTGCCGGCCTCGAAGTACTCGGCCACTTCCTGGGTGTAGGCCAGGTCGGTGACGGCGATGCGCGGCTGCGCCAGCGCGCTGCCGCAGGCCAGCGCCAGGGCCGCGCTGTACAGGATGCGTTTCATCAGGAGGGTGCTCCCCGGGTCGGAAGGGAAAGGCGGTGGGCGCGGCTCAGCGCTTGGTGGTCTTGCGGATTTCCTTCTCGTCCTGCCACTCAATGGTGCCCTCCTGCACGTCGAAGAGCTTGAGCGTGAACTTGTAGTAGACGTCCTTGGTGGCGGCGTTCTGCTTGACGATGCTGGTGAGCTCGCCCTCGACGCTGTACTTGGCCGCCGTCATCTGCCCGACCTTGGCGGTGGTGTTCTGCTTGTACAGGCCGCTCTGGTTCTGGCGCGTGAGCTCGTCCACGCCGGCCTGCATCTCCTGGATCGAGCGCGTGAAGCGCACCTTGCCCGACTTGACCAGCGCGGTCTGGATCGAGTTCATGACGTTGGTGGTGTCGATGTACTCGCTGGTCTTGTTCTTGACGGTGGAGATCGTCACCGTGGGGCGGCCCTGGAAGATGCCCGCCTCCAGCAGGCTGCCGGTCATCTTCTCCGCGATCATCTGCAGGTCGGTGGAGCCGAACTCGTTGGTGACGAGCTCGACGGACTTGGCGTCGCCGTAGTTGGTGGTCTGGCGGTCGAAGCGCACCACGGGCGAGGACACGGTGTTGCAGCCGGCGGCGGCCAGCAGCGTGGCGGCGGCCAGCGTCCACAGGGGCAGGCGGCGCGCGGCGGTGAGGGCGGAAGCTTTCATGGATCGTTGGGGAGCGGGACTGAAGGGGCTCATTCGACGTTGAACTCGATGCGGAAGTCGGCGGCGGCGGGCGAGGGCGCCACGGCCTTGACGGGCTGCAGCTGCTGGCCCAGCAGCGACAGCTGCTTCCAGCCTTCGCCGTCGCCGACCTGCATGCCGCCGCCGTCGAGCCAGCGGAAGCGGTAGTAGACGAAGCGGTCGCGCCGCTCGGGGTTCTGGAAGTCGGCCTCGACCACCAGCATGTCGTTGCGCCGGGCCATGCGGATCTCGGCCACGCGCACGCTCTTGAGGTCGCCGCGCGTGGCCAGCTTGGACAGGATCGCGGGCGACATGCCCTGGGCATCGGACTGGGCCACGGCGGGCAGCGCCGCCGTCAGCAAAAGCGCGGCACACAGGCCGGCCGCGCGCAGTGCGTGGATCATGGGTTTCCTTGGACTAAAGAGAAGAGGTTCAGTCCGGCGAGGGGCCCGAGCGCTGGGCCGCCGGAGCGGCGGGCGTCGCGGCGGGCGCCGGGGCCGGCTGGGCGGCGGGAGCGGGCTTCGCCGCCGCCTTGGGCGCCGGCCTGGCCTGCGAGCGGGTGCCGCGCGCGTCCTTGGGCGTCGCCGACACCGGCACGGCGGCCGCGGCCGGCACTGGCACGGCCTGCGCCGGCGGCAGCTGGCCGAAGCTGGCGACCTGGCCCACGCTCACCGCCGCGCCCTGCACCGACACCGGCACCAGCGCGTACTGACCCGAGACCTTCACCGTGGCGCCCGAGTCGCGGCCGTCGACGAGCAGCCGGTGCTCGCCCTCGGGCAGGTAGCCGCGGGCCACCGAGACCACGCCCGGCAGCGTGCGCCACATGCGGTCGTCGGCCTGCTCGGTGGCGACGGCGGCGACCGCAGCCAGCGCGCCCAGCAGCACGCCGCCGCGCTTTTGCGCCTCGTTCTGCATCACGCCCTTGGCCAGGGCGCGCGTGACGCCGCGCAGCACCGTGCCGGGCATCTCGTCGGCCAGCGCGCGCCGGGCCATCAGGTTCATGTCCACCACCGTGGCGGGCTTGAGCGCGGCCTCGCCCACGCCCAGCTCCGCCGGGCCCGGCTGGCGCGCGGCCTCGATGACGGGGTAGGACACGCTCACGGTGTTGATGCGCCCGGCGATGGGCACCGGCACGGTGAAGCCTTTGGGCTTGCGCGCCGGCGCCTCGCCTGACTCGATGACGAACAGCACGTCCGTCATGCGCTGCTTGCGCCGGTGCGTGAAGCTCGTGCGCTTGTCCAGGCCGGCGAGGCCTTCCTCCAGCAGCGGCGTGTCGGGCTGCAGCTCGGCGGCCTTGCGGTAGCCCGGCGCGGCCAGGCCGGGCTCGTTGAGCACCTCGTACAGGAAGCCGGCCAGGTAGTGGCTCAGCGCGTTCTGGTAGCCGTTCTTGAGCTTGAGCACGTCGGGGTCGTTGAGCGACTCCACCGGGTAGCCGTCGAGCGTCTTGAAGCTGGTCTGCGCGCCCTTGCTCTTGGCCTCCTCCTCGGCGGCGGCCAGGTCCTTGGCGCGGAACTCGGCGATGACGGCCTCGCGCTCGTGGGTGCGCTTGATGTCCACGCGCGCGCTGTCCCAGTCACTGAGCGCGATGCGGTTGAGCGCCAGCCGCGTGGTGAGCCAGACCTTCTCGTAGTCCTGGCCCTCGTAGGGCTTGAGCCGTTCGCTGATCAGCGCCGCGCCGACGTTGCCCAGCAGCTTGGACGGATCGGTCTTGGCCGTGTTCTCCCACTCGGCAACCTTGGCATCGGCCTGCAGCCAGGCGGCGGTGCTGTCCTGGTAGCGGCGGTCCTGGCGCAGCAGCTCGCCGCGCTCCAGGTTGTAGAGCAGGGCCGCGCGCGCCTCGTCGCTGGTGGCCGAGGCTTCCAGCTCCTTCAGCGCCGCCGCCGGTCCGCCCGCGCGCTGCGCGCTCTGCACCTTGCCGGCCAGCTCGTCATGGCTCTTCATCGCCGCGCAGCCCGTCAGCAGCGCCACCATCAGGACGCTCAGCCCTGAAACCCGGGTTCTTCCCCCCATCGCTCGCCTCCTGTTTTTCGAACATCAACTTACTTAATGAATCCAAAAGTTTCTTGACAAACGTCCGATAAACAAGATTGACATTGCGTGAGATCAACAGCCTTGCACGGCCCGCTGGTCGAATGCGCCGGCTCGTTCCACGCGCCAGCCTCTCCATCGCCACGCCGACCCCGATGCCTCAGCTCCGACGCCGCACCGCCCTCAAGTCCCTGTCCGCCCTGGCGCTGGCGCCGCTGCTGCCCGGCTGCGCCGGCGCACCGGAGCCGCCGCCCGCGCTGGCGCAGGGCGATGCCGAGGGCCTGGCGCGCTACCTGCGTGAGCGCATGGCGCGCGAGCTGCAGGCCGAGGGGGTGGCGGGGCTGAGCCTGGCCGTGGTGGACGACCAGCGCATCGCCTGGGCCCAGGGCGCGGGCTGGGCCGACCGCGAGCGCCGGGTGGCCGCCACGGCCGACACGCTCTACCGCGTCGGCTCGGTGTCCAAGCTCTTCACCACGGCCGCGGCGCTGCGGCTGGTGGCGCAGGGGCGGCTGGCGCTGGACACGCCGATCCAGGCGGTGCTGCCCGAGGTCGCCATCCGCTCGCGCTGGAGCCCCGTGGACATCACGCCGCGGCTGCTGATGACGCACCGCGCCGGCCTGCCGCGCGACCTGCTGCGCGGCATGTGGGGCGATCAGGTCGATGACTTCCGCGCGGCGGTGGCCGCCCTGCGCGACCTGGACCTGGCCGCGCCGCCGGGGCTGCTGATGTCCTACTCCAACCTGGGCTTCGACCTGCTGGGCGCGGCGGTGGAGCGCCGCGCCGGGATGCCGTTCGAGACCTGGGTGCGCCAGGGGCTGCTGCAGCCGCTGGGCATGGAGGGCGCCAGTTTCGAACTCGGCCTGTCGCCCTCGGCGGCGATGGCGCAGCCCCATGAGAAGGGCCGGCCCGCGCGCGAACCGAAGCTGCGCGACCTGCCGGCGGGCGGCCTCAATGCCAGCGTCTCCGACCTGGGCCGCTTCCTGATGCTGCTGTTCACCGCCGGGCGCGCCGGCGACCGGGAGCTGCTGCCGCCCCCGCTGGTGGCGGAGATGCTGCGTCCGCAGCACCCGGGCGCCGAGCTGGGCCTGGAGCAGCGCATGGGCCTGGGCTGGATGCTGGACGGCCCGGTATGGCTGCCCGTGCCCGGCGCCGGGCGGCTGGCGCACCACGGCGGCGCCACGCTGCACTACCGAGCGCACGTGCTGGCGCTGCCGGAGCACCGGCTAGGCGTGGCGGTGGCCGCCAACGACGCCGCGGCGGGCAAGCTCGTATTGCGCCTGGGCCTGGCCGCGCTGGAGGCGGCGCTGCAGGTCAAGACCGGGCTGCGACGCGCCGAGGCGGCTGCGCCGGCCAGGCCCGCCGAGGTGCCGATGCCGGCGCAGGCGCTGGCGGACTTTCCGGGCGACTACACCACGCTGGCCGGCCTGGTGCGGGTGCGCCGCGACGGCGAGCGGTTGCAGGCGCGGTTGCATGGCCAGGAATTGGCGCTGTTCGCCGGAGCCGACGGGGCGCTGCACCCGCGCTACGCGCTGCTGGGCTTGATCCCGCTGTCGCTGCCGGAGCTGGACGCGCTGGGCCTGGAGCGGCGCCGGTTGGCCGGGCGCGAGGTGCTGGTGGCGCGCCTCAACGGCAGCGAATTGCTGGCGGGCGAGCGCATCGAGCCCACGCCGCTGCCGCCGGCGTGGCGCCACTTGGCCGGCCGCTACGTGCCCAACGCGGCACCGGGCGAGACGCTGCTGATGGAAGCGGTGGAGGTGCTGGAAGAGGGCGGTTACCTGCTGGCGCGGGCGCATGTGCCGCGCTTCATGGACCAGCCCGCGCTGGGCGTGCTGCGCCCGCTGTCCGACACCGAGGCGCTGCTACTTGGCCCGCTGGCCGACGTGGGCGAGGTGGTGCGCCGCATCGACACCGGCGGCGATGGCGGGCCGGCTTTCAGCTTCTCGGGCTACCGCTTCCGCCGCGCCGAGGACTGAAACGAATCCGATTGGAGAAGCCCGTGGGCATGAATATGGAAAACGAATTCCGTGCCGTCGCGGACTGCGCCTCGCTGGAAGAGGTGCGCGCCCATATCGACCGCCTCGACCGCCAGATCGTGGCCTTACTGGCCGAGCGTGGCGGGTATGTGAAGCAGGCGGCGCGATTCAAGAAAAGCACCGACGACGTGAAGGCGCCCGCGCGCGTGGAGCAGGTGATTGCCAAGGTGACGGGGCTGGCGCAGGAACTGGGCGCGGACGCGGTGGTGGTGGAGAAGGTTTACAGGGCGATGATTGCGGGGTTCATCGAGGCGGAGTTGAGGGAGCATGCGGGGTTGGCGAGCGGCGCCTCCAAAGCTTGAACGCTTACCTCTTCAAAAGCTCAATGCCTGGCTGCGATGAATACCAAGAGATTCCAGCCTGATATTCATATTGAGGCCGCCCGGCCTGAGGACGCCGACACCATCAGCCGCCTCATCAAAAGCCTCTCCGGTGCCTTCACCCTTGACCCTGCCGGCCAGGGTGCCGAGGGTTTCATGAGCAGTATCAGCCCTGAGGCCATCCGCCGCTATATCGAGGCACCGAATTTCGCGTATTTCAAAGGCGTGGTGGACGGCGAACTGACCGGCGTGGTGGCGGTGCGCGATGGCAGCCACCTGTATCACCTCTTTGTGGACCAGAAATTCCAGGGCCGTGGGTTGGCGCGCGCGCTGTGGGCGCATGCTCGGGCCCATGCCGAGGCGGCTGGAAATACCGGGGGCTTCACTGTCAATGCCACACCCGTGGCCGTGCCGGTGTATGAACATTTCGGATTCAGAGCCACCGGCCCGCGCATGGAAACCATGGGCATTGCTTATGTGCCCATGCGGCTGGAAAGGGCCGCCAAATGACACTGGCCTGGTCCGTGGATTTGAACAAGGTGAATTGGCAAACCCTGTCCGACCTCTACCGTGCCGCGCCGCTGGGCGACAAACCACCCGAGAAATTGAAGACCGCCTTTTCCAACAGCCTGTTCCGCTGGTCGGGAGCCTTTCCACCGTTCCCTGGGATTCCGGAACATGCGCACGGCCATGGCGATTTTCGAGGACGAGTCCATGGCGCTGGAGCGGGGTTTCGTGGACGGGGATTGAGGGCTTGGCCAATGCTGAATGAACGCTAAATTGTAAATCCTAAACTAGTCTGGCGCCTCAGCAAATCAGGGTATGTCCTGTCGGCCAATCGAAATTTTTTGTCAATTTCATGAAAGGCGCATTACCCAGACTGGGCCGAGTCAGTACGGTGCTCGTATGCCGATCGGTACAGCGGTAGGGTGCCGCCCGCTCCGTGCCAAGCTTGATCGCTTTATCGCAGTTAGGGTTAATTCGGGCCAAGCGTCATGGATCATGTCATTGCGCCGAAAACGCATGGTTTTGAGTCGTAGAGGTTTGCTGATAAACCGTGACACCGTGAAAGCGATCCAGCTTCCACTCATTAACAAGGGATTCATCCCTGGAGAGGTGGACGGCATATGGGGACGAAGAACTATCGCGGTTGTCAAGGATTTTCAAGCCGCCGCCGGACTGGATATGGGTGGGATTGTCGGTCCTAAAACTTCGGCTGCACTGTGTGGCGGCATGACGGTGTCGCCCCAGGCCCCCTGTTGCCCTGGCTGGCTGCGGCGGAAAACCTGCTCAATACCAAAGAAATACTGGGATTGCTTGGTTAGTTAGTGAGTGGAAAACCCGGTATCGGCATTCTTCTAATGTGCATATCGCTAACTTGAATGCTGCTTGCGTCGGGTTTGAGGGTTGTAAGGTGGATGCTTGTGATTTATTTCAAATATGTGGAGAAGCGAATGAAAAGCATGTCAATCAGGATTTTGTGTGTTGCGGTTTTTGCAACAATCTCAGGGTGTGCAAACTTCAACACGGCTTTTCGCGACCTTGATGTTGACAGCGGTAAAGGGGCCATGATCGACATCAAGCAGCGTGCTGTGCTTGTATCAAAGCGAAGCGATAAAGTTGTGAATCAAGGGAGAATGGAAACCGTTTCACGAACTGTGGTGTGTGCTGAGCCGAGCCCCGATGCATTGTCTGCATATGCTGCTGAGTTAGCTGGAAAAGTAGACAGTCCTTCTAAAGTTTCTGCTCAACTTGGTGCCTCTTTTCAAGAGGGTGCCTCTTATATTGGGTTGCGCACCCAGAGCATTCAGTTGCTCCGTGATTCCTTGTACAGGTTGTGCGAGGGCTATATGAGCGGCGCGCTGGATACCGAAGAATACAGTTTGCTTGCCAGGCGCTATCAAAAATACATGCTCGCCTTGTTGGCTATTGAGCAGTTGACAGGTGTCATCAAGGTGCCGCCAGTTTCAATCAACACTTCCGGTCAAGCGGATGCCGCCAAATCCTTGTCGGTATTGAGATCGGAAGAGGCAAAATTAGATGATGCAATAAAAGCTCAAGATGAAAATATTGTTAAGGCCGGTCTTGGTGAGGACGAGAAAAAGAAAATTTCTAATGACATAGTTCGTTTAAAAGGCGACAAGAAAGTCATTCAGGATGCAATCGCCAATGCAAAAGATTTGGCGGTTAATGGCGCTTCCGTCGTTGCTGTCCATGGTATAGGTATGCCAAGCCAGAGAAGTGATGACCATGTGAAAGCAGTGGCTAGCACAGTTGGAAACATCGTATCTTCCTTCGTTGCTATTGACGATTTCCCCCAGCTTTGTTTTTCCCATTTGAAAAGCGTGCCGGTAGGGTTTGCGCAAGACCAGCTTACGCCATTGCAGGCCGCTTGTCTCTCTCGAATTCAAAGCGGTAATGAAGCACTCAAGGTGGAGATGAAGGCTATCCAGCAGATGATTTCGTCTGCGGATTCCAAGACTGAGAGTGGCAGAAAAACAATTCAAGCGGCGGCTAGTAGGGCGGCTGATATGGTAAAGGCTGCGGGTCTGCTGAGTGTCAGAAAAGATTTGAGCTTGCCAACCGACTGAAAGAAAAGACGCAGTGCTTAAGTTGTGAGCTGTTGTCGTCGCACTTCGAAATGAATAAATAGATTCCCGCTTTCGCGGGATTGGTGTCGTTATTGCTTGGGGCCTGTGTATTGGTACGACATCAGTTCTGAATAACCGTTGGGGCGGCGATGAACGTGTTGGGTTCAACCCACCTTCAACCCCAACGCCTCCCTTTCCTGCGCCTCCACCCAGCGCCACTTCCCCGGCGCCAGCCCGCCCAGCGTCAGCCCGCCCATCGCGCTGCGGTGCAGCGCTTCCACCCGGTTGCTCACGGCGGCAGCCATGCGCTTGACCTGGTGGTACTTGCCTTCGGTGAGCGTCAGGCGCAGGGAGCGCTCGCCGGTGGCCTCGCAGGCGGCGGCGCGCACGGGGGCGGGGTCGTCGTCCAGCACCACGCCGGCCAGCAGACGCTGCACCTGCGCCTCGTCCACCGGGTGTTTCAGCGTCACCTCGTAGACCTTGGGCACGTGGTGCTTGGGCGAAGTGAGCTTGTGCAGCAGCGCGCCGTCGTCGGTCAGCAGCAGGAAGCCGGTGGTGTCCTCGTCCAGGCGGCCCACGGGCTGCACGCCGCGGGTGCGCAGCGGCGGCGGCAGCAGGCTCATCACGCTGGGGTGATGCTTGGGCTTCATCGAGCACTCGTAGCCGGCGGGCTTGTGCAGCAGCACCAGCGCCTTGTCGAAATAGCGCCAGGGCTCACCGCGCACGCTGAAGCTGAAACCTTCGGTGGGGAAGTCGGCGTCCGGGTCGTCGATGACGCGGCCCTCCACCTCGACCAGTGCGGAATAGATCAGCCCGGCGCACTCGCGCCGCGTGCCGAATCCCTGGGAGAAAAGAATTTGTGCCAGTCGCATGCGCGGCACTGTAGCCGCCGCGACCTATGCACTTGGCGACATATGGCCGGGGCTTGAGGCGGCGCGGACAATTCCGGCCGCGCGCGGTACGAGGGCGCACTGGTTTCGCGCAATCCCCGGAAGTAGTAGATGAATGGTTTCTCCGAGTCCCTGCAGGCGGCCGCCGCCCTCATCGGCCACGCCGACGCCCGGCTGTGGCAGGTGGTGCTGCTGTCGCTGGCGGTCAGCGGCATGGCCAGCGCGCTGGCCGCGGTGCTGGGGCTGCTGGGCGGCGCCTGGCTGGCGGTGAGCCGCTTCCCCGGGCAGCGCGCCGTGCTGCTGCTGCTCAACACGCTGCTGGCGCTGCCGCCGGTGGTGGTCGGATTGACCGTGTACCTGCTGCTGTCGCGTTCCGGGCCGCTGGGGAGCTACGGGCTGCTGTTCACGCCGGGGGCGATGGTGGTGGCGCAGACGGTGCTGGTGCTGCCGCTGGTCATGGCGCTCACGCGCCAGCTGGTGGCCGACGCCATGCGAGGCAACGGCGAGCAGTTGCGCTCCATGGGCGCCGGGCCGCTGCAGAGCGCGCTGCTGCTGCTGGTGCACGAGCGCATGGCGCTGCTGACGGTGCTGCTCACGGGCTTCGGCCGCGCCATCAGCGAGGTGGGGGCGGTGATGGTCGTGGGCGGCAACATCGACGGCATCACCCGCGTCATGACCACCGCCATCGCGCTGGAGACCAGCAAGGGCGACCTGGCCCAGGCGCTGGCGCTGGGCCTGCTGCTGCTGGCGGTGGTGGCGCTGGTGAACCTGCTCATCGCGCTGCTGCGCCGGCTGCAGCCCGTGGAAAGCCTGGCCCGATGAACGCGCCGCTGCATCTGGAGCGGCCGGTCCTCGCCACGGCCCGGGCTGCCGAGACGCCCCTGATCGAGCTGCGCCAGGCCGGTGTGTGCTTCGCGGGCCACGAGGCGCTGCAGCCGCTGGACCTGCATGTGCACGCGGGCGAACGCATCGTGCTGCTGGGCGCCAACGGCAGCGGCAAGACCACGCTGCTGCGCCTGCTGCACGGGCAGCTGCACTGCAGCAGCGGCGAGCGCCGCGTGCCGCGCGACGCGCAGGGGCGCGAGCCGCAGCAGGCGATGCTGTTCCAGCGCCCGTTCCTGCTGCGCCTGTCGGTGTGGCGCAACCTGCTGCTGGCGCTGTGGCTGGCGGGCGTGCCGCGCGCCGAGCGGGCCGAACGCGCGGCGCGGGCGCTGGCGCGCGTAGGGCTGGAGGAGCATGCGCAGCGCCCCGCGCGCGTGCTCTCCGGCGGCCAGCAGCAGCGCCTGGCGCTGGCGCGGGCCTGGGCGGTGCACCCGCAAATCCTGTTCCTGGACGAGCCCACCGCCAGCCTGGACCCGGCCGCCAAGCGCGAGGTGGAGGCGCTGGTGCTGGAGTTCGCCGCCGAGGGCATGACGGTGCTGATGAGCACCCACAACCTGGGCCAGGCCAAGCGCATGGCCACGCGCGTGATCTACCTGGAGGACGGCCGCCTGGTGGTGGACCGGCCCGTCGAGCGTTTCTTCAACGACCCGCTGCCGCCCGAGGCGGCGCTCTTCCTGAAAGGCGAATTGCCATGGCATTGATGAACCCCACCCGCCGCCTGGCGCTGCGCAGCCTGATCGGCGCGACGGTCCTGCTCGGCGCCCTGGGCGCGGCACAGGCGCAGCAGGCGCCGTTCATCGTGATGGCCTCCACCACCTCCACCGAGCAGTCGGGCCTGTTCGGCCACCTGCTGCCGGCCTTCACCAAGGAAACCGGCATCGCGGTGCGCGTGGTGGCGCAGGGCACCGGCCAGGCGCTGGACATGGCGCGCCGCGGCGACGCCGACATCGTGTTCGTGCACGACCAGCCGGCCGAGGAGAAGTTCGTGGCCGAAGGCTTCGGCCTCAAGCGCCAGGCCGTCATGTACAACGACTTCGTGCTGGTCGGCCCCAAGGCCGATCCGGCGCATGTGGCGGGCAAGGACGTGGCCGCCGCCATGGGCAAGCTGGCCGCGGCCGGCGCCCCGTTCATCTCGCGCGGCGACAAGAGCGGCACGCACGCGGCCGAGCTGCGCTTCTGGAAGCTGGCCGGCGTGGACGTCGCCGCCAGCAAGCCCGCGGGCTACAAGGAATGCGGCTGCGGCATGGGCCCGGCGCTCAACATCGCCGCCTCCAGCGGCGCCTACGTGCTGGCCGACCGCGGCACCTGGCTCAGCTTCAAGAACCGCGGCGACATGAGCATCCTGGTCGAGGGCGACAAGAAGCTCTTCAACCAGTACGGCGTGATCGTGGTGAACCCCGCCAAGCATCCGCATGTGAAGGTGAAGGAGGCGCAGCGCTTCGCGGACTGGGTGGTGTCGCCCGCCGGGCAGGCCAGCATCGCCAGCTACAGGATCAACGGCGAGCAGCTGTTCTTCCCGAACGCGCAAGGCCAATGAGGCCATGAGCGGCGGCCCGATCGGCAACCTGTTCGCCTCGCTGCCGCAGCACCCGGCCAGCGAGGTGTTCGACACGCTGCTGGATCACGACAGCGTGCGCATCGAGCGCATCGTCTCGCAGGGCCACACCGCGCCGGCCGAGGGCTGGTTCGACCAGGACGAGCACGAATGGGTGCTGGTGCTCGAAGGCGCGGGGCGGCTGCTGTTCGAGGACGGGCGCGAGGTGGAGCTGCGCCGCGGCGACCATCTCCACATCCCGGCCCATGTGCGCCACAAGGTGAGCTGGACCGACCCGCAGCGGCTCACCGTGTGGCTGGCGGTGTTTTACGCCTGAGGTCGGCTCAGCCCGTCGCCTCGAACGCCGGGTGGAACACCACCGTCCCGCTGGCCCGCGTCGGCCCCAGGGGCAGGGACATGAAATATTCCGGCGGCACGCCGGGCAGCTGCAGCGCCGCCTCGGCCCTGAAGCCGAAACGCGCGTAGTAGCCCGGCTCGCCCACCAGCACACAGCCCTGCGCCCCGAGCGCCCGCAGGCGCTGCAGCCCTTGGGTGATGAGCGCGCTGCCGATGCCTCGGCGCTGCAGCTTCGGCGCCACCGACACCGGCCCCAACCCGTACCAGCCCAGGCTGCCGTCCGACACCGTCACCGGCGAGAAGGCGACGTGGCCGACGATGCGGCCGTCCGCTTCTTCCGCCACCAGCGACAGCGCGAGCGCCCCGGCGCGGCGCAGCGCCGCAACGATGAAGGCTTCCGTCTGGCGGCTGTGCGGGTGGTGCTCGAAGGCGGCGCGCGTCACCGCGGCAATGGCGTCCTCGTCGCCGGGGCGCTCGTCGCGCAGGGTGAAGGCGGTCATGGCGTTCTTCCGCGTCGCTTTGGAGGGTGGGGGTCTCAATGTCCGCGATGCCATGCCGTTAAGGGGCCAGCGGGCCCGCCTTGCCCGGCCTGGTCGCGATCCGGGCCCGGGCCGGCTCAGCGCGTCAGGCCGTCGCCGCCTTCTTCGCCGTCCTGAAATGCCACCACGGCAGCGCCTTGGTCAGCGACAGCACCCGGCCCGCGTCGGGGGCGGCGTAGCCGGGGAGGGCCTGCAGCGCGGCGGGCCACTCGGGGCTTTCCAGCACCGCGCGCAGCGCGCGCACCGGAGCGCTCTCCAGCGCGTCCTTCAGGCACACGAGGAAGTAGTCCTCCTCGATCAGCGGCACGAAGTCCAGGCCGAACTCGCGCGCCGCGGCCTCGATGCCCGGGCCCACGTCGGCCTGCCCGCCGGCGATCGCCGCCGCCACCGCCAGGTGCGAGTCCTCGGGCCGCGCCAGGTAGCCCTCGATGGTGGAGGCCTCCACGCCGGCGCCCTGCAGCAGGTGGTCCATCAGCAGCCGCGTGCCCGAGCCGGGCTGGCGGTTGACGAAGCGCAGGCCCGAGCCGGGCAGGTCGGACACCGACAGCCGGCGCTGCGTGGCGCCGCTGGGACGCAGCATCAGGCCCTGCTGGCGGCGCAGGCAGCCGATGAGCTTGTGCACGCCCGGCTTGAGCAGCGGCTTCAGCGCGCCGGCGAACACCGGCGAGCCCTCGGGCAGCGCCGGCACGTGGAAGCCCGCCACCGTGCAGCGGCCCTGCGCCAGCGCGCGCAGCGCGTCCACGCTGCCGGCAAAGCGCAACCCGATGTGGAGCTGGCGCTGCTGGGCCAGCTCGCGCAGCAGCGGCAGGCCCAGGTCGTGGCTGGCGAAGACCTCCAGCACCAGTTGCCCGCCGTCCAGCGCCTGCGCCAGCACATGCTCCAGCTCCGCGCGCAGCGCCTCGATGTGCGGCGTCATGCGCGTGCGCGCCTGGCGCTCGGCGGCCAGCAGGCGCTGGGCGAAGGGCGTGAGCCGCGCGGCCTGGCCCTGCGTCCAGTGCACCAGCGGCTCGCCCATGACCTGCTCCCAATGCTTGAGCGAGCCCCACACATGGCGGTAGGACGCGCCCATGGCCGTGGCCGCATGGCGGATGGAACCGTGCTCCTGCAACCTGTTGAGCAGGTCGAACAACGGGTTTTCGACTTCCGGCCCGCGCTGGCCGCGGGACTCGAAGCTGTACTGCAGATGGATGCCGCGCGTTTGCATAGGCGCGCGATGGTAGCGGGCGCGATTGCTCCAAAGCGGCACAAAAGCCACAGGGGTTTGTGCCGGCTTGGCAGGGGCCGCCTCAACCGCTCTGATCGCGCCTGCGTTTTCGACCCCGCTTTCCCAGACCATGAACATCCGAGTTTTCCCGCTGACCCCTCGTTTGCGCCCGTGCGTGCTGGCCTGCGCGGCGGCGCTGCTGTCCCTGGGCGCTGCGGCGCAGCAGGGCGCCAGCGCGCAGGAGGGCGGGGCGGCGGCGCCGGGCGAGCCGGCGCAGGTAGTGGTGACGGGCTCGGTGCGCGAGCGCGTCGCGGCCGAGGTGCCCTATGCCATCGGCGTGGTCGGCCGCGAGGAGCTGCGCGCGGCCGGGCCGATGATCAACCTCTCCGAGGCGCTGTCGCGCGTGCCGGGGCTGATCGTCAACAACCGCAACAACTACGCGCAGGACCTGCAGGTCAGCTCGCGCGGCTTCGGTGCGCGCGCCACCTTCGGCGTGCGCGGCCTGCGCCTGTACAGCGACGGCATTCCCGCCTCCATGCCCGACGGGCAGGGGCAGGTGTCGCACTTCGACCTGGCCGGCGCCTCGCGCATCGAGGTGCTGCGCGGGCCCTTCTCGGTGCTCTACGGCAACAGCTCCGGCGGCGTGATCGCCCTGTTCAGCGCGCCGGTGCGCGAGCGCCAGGGCGAGGTGGCGCTGGACGTGGGCAGCGACGGCCTGCGCCAGCTGCGCGGCAGCGTGGAGGCGCCGCTGGGCGGCGGTTTCGATTTGCGCGTCAGCGGCACCACCATGCAGTACGACGGCTTCCGGCCCAACATGGAGGCGCGCCGCCGCACGCTCAACGCCCGGCTGGGCTGGCAGGGCGAGAGCGACCGCGTGATCGTGCAGGCCGGCTACTTCGCGCAGCCGGCGCAGGACCCGCTGGGGCTGACGGCCGCCCAGTTCGCGGCCGATCCCTACCAGACCACGCCCGAGGCGCTGGCCTTCAACACCCGCAAGGACGCCGACCAGACGCAGCTGGGCGCGAGCTGGAAGCACAGCTTCGGCGAGGGCGCGCTGCGCGACAGCCAGGTGGCGGTCTACAGCGGCCGGCGCAGCGTGACGCAGTGGCAGGCCATCCCGGTGGGGGCACAGACCTCGCCGCGCAGCGGGGGCGGCGTCATCGACTTCGACCGCGACTACCGCGGTGTCGATGCCCGGCTGCGCTGGGGCTGGGACAAGCTGGACCTGCTCACCGGCGTGGCCGTGGAGACTCAGGAGGACGACCGGCGCGGCTACCAGAACTTCATCGGCACCGGCGCCGGGCAGCAGCTGGGGGTGACCGGCGCGCTGCGCCGCGACGAGCGCAACCGCGCCACCACGCGCGACGTCTACGCGCAGCTCGACTGGAGCATCGCCCCCACGCTCACGGCCAGTGCCGGCGTGCGCAGCGGCGAGGTCAAGCTGCGCACGCGCGACAACTACATCCGCCCCGGCAACCCTGACGACTCGGGCGACCTTTCCTTCAACTACACCAACCCGGTGCTGGGCCTGCGCTGGCAGGCGCTGCCCTCGCTGCAGCTGCACGCCAGCGCGGCGCGCGGCTTCGAGTCGCCCACGCTCACCGAGCTGGCCTACCAGCCCGGCTCCAACGCCGCCGCGGGCTTCAACACCGCGCTGCAGCCGCAGACCAGCCGCCAGTTCGAGCTGGGCGCCAAGTGGCGCGCGCAGCCCTGGGAAGTGGACGCCGCGCTGTTCCGGGCCGACGTGGACGACGAGATCAGCGTCGCCAGCAACACCGGCGGGCGTGCCAGCTACAAGAACGTGGGCCGCACCCGGCGCCAGGGCGTGGAGCTGTCCACCACCTGGCGTCCGCAGGCGGCGTGGCGCGCGCAGCTCGGCCTGACCTACCTGGACGCCAGCTACCGCGATCCCTTCCTGACCTGCGTGGGCACCTGCGCGGCGCCCACGCTGCCGGTGGCCGCGGGCAACCGCATCGCCGGCACCCAGCGCACCAGCGCCTTCGGCGAGGTGGCCTGGCGCGACGCGGGCCTGGGCGAGTGGGCGCTGGAGGCGCGCGCGCTGGGCCGCACCGCGGCCAACGACGTCAATGACGAGTTCGCGCCCGGTTTCGTGGTCACCAACCTGCGCTGGGCCAAGAGCTGGCCGATGCAAGGCGGGCGCAAGGTCGAGCTGCTGGCGCGCGTGGACAACCTGGCCGACAAGGCCTACGCCGGCAGCGTGATCGTCAACGAGGGCAACCGCCGCTACTACGAGACCGCCGCGCCGCGCAGCTTCCTGCTGGGGGTGCGGGTGTATGGGGGGTTTTGAGGCGATGCCGGGCGGCTGAGGCACCGCCTTTCCCTTTGCCATAGACCTTGCTCCACCCTGGAGCACCGCCCGGGTTGTCCCGGAATGGCGGTTGATTGGGCCTGCGCGGCACAGTCAACCCCATGAAAAGACGTCATGCGATGGGCGGGGTGCTGGCTGCGCTGGCGGCCCCGTGGGCCGTGTCGGCGCCGGCCGCGAATGCCCAGAAGGACCCGCTGAACTCGATGCAGTGGGAGGACATCCGGCGCGAGTTCCTGGGCCAGGCGCCGGTGGTGTTCGACGAGCGCGTGCAGGTCAGCGGCCCGGCCTTCGCCGAGGACCCGATGGCCGTGCCGGTGAGCGTGTCGGCGCTGGGGCTGCGCGACGTGACGCAGATCACCGTCATCGTGGACCGCAACCCCATCCGCAAGGTGCTGGACTTCTATCCGCGCCAGGCGCTGCCGGCACTGAGCTTCAGGTTCAAGCTGGAGCAGGCCAGCCCGGTGCGCGCGGCGGTGCGCACGGCCGACGGCGTGTGGCACGTGGGCGGCACCTGGGTCGAGTCCAGCGGCGGCGGCTGCACGGTGCCGGGGGCCACGCGCTCGGACGGCAGCTGGGCGCGCACGCTGGGGCAGGTCAGCGGCGCGCTGTTCGAGAGCCCGCTGCAGCGCGAGGCTACGCGGCTGCGGCTGCGCGTGATGCATCCCATGGACACCGGCCTCGTGGCCGGCGTGCCGGCCTTCTACCTCAACCGCCTGGCCGTGCTGGACGAGGCCGGGCGCGAACTGCTGTTGTTCCACGGCCACGAGCCGCTGAGCGAGAACCCGGTGCTGAGCTTCGAGCTGCCCGGGCGCGAACAGGCGTCGCTGCGCGTGCGCGGCAGCGACAACAACGGCAACCGCATCGACGCGGCCATCGGCCGCCGCCTGCTGCCATGAAGCGCTTGAGAACCCTTTGCGCCGCCGCGCTGCTGGCGCTGGCCGGCACCGCCCCGGCCGCGCCCGCTGCCAGGCCCGACATCGCCAGCCTCGACTACAAGCTGCAGGCCCGCGCGCTGGCGCCGGGCGTGTGGGTAGTGGAGGGCGCCAACGCCGACTTCGAGCCGGCCAACGGTTGCAACATCATCAACACCGGCTTCATCGCCACCGGCGCGGGCGTGCTGGTCGTCAACACCGGCCCCTCGCTGAAGTACGGGCAGCAGCTGCGCGCGCTCATCGAGCGCACCGCCGGCGAGCCGGTGAAGCAGGTCATCCACCTCAACCTGCATCCCGACTACTTCCTGGGCAACCAGGCCTTTGCCGACGTGCCGCGCCTGGCCACGCCGGTCACGCGCGCGGGCATGGCGCGCGAGGCCACGGCCTACGAGGACAACCTCTACCGGATGTGCGGCGACTGGATGAAGGGCACGCAGGCGCTGCTGCCCGACGCGGACATCGCGCCCGGCACGCTCAGGCTCGGCCAGCGCGAGTTCGAGCTGCGCGAGTACCAGGGCCACACCGACAGCGACCTGGTGCTGGTGGACCGCGCCAGCGGCGTCGTCTTCGCCGGCGGGCTGGTGTTCGTGCAGCGCATCCCGACCACGCCGCACGCCCGCCTGCCCGAATGGCAGCGCAGCCTGCAGGCGCTGGAGCAGCAGTTGCCGCCGCAACCCGACCCCGGCGCACCGGCCGCTGGCAAGGGCCTCGCGGCGCTGGTGCCCAGCCACGGGCCGGTGCGCGCCGACACCGCCGGCATCGTCATGACGCGGCGCTACCTGGACTGGCTCGACGCCACGCTGCAGCGTGCCGCCACGCAGGGCCTGGAGATGAGCGAGCTGCTGCGCCAGCCGCTGCCCGCGGAGTTCGACGGCTGGGCCGCGCGCGCCACCGAGTACACCCGCAACGTCGTGCACCTGTACCCGCGCTACGAGCAGGCCGCGCTGCTGCCGGCCTGTGACAGCAAGGCGCGCGCGGGCTGTGCGAACCTGGGACAGCTTGCGGACAAACCCTGATTTTGAGGGGCCTTTCGGGCGTCCGGCAGCCCGTCTGGAGCTTGACGGCGCGGTGGCACGCTTGTTGCGCAAGCAGCCCCGCGCACAGCGGCTGCAACACCCGGTCGCCACAAACCGCATCCATTCACGAAGGAGACAACATGCGCTTCAAGATGCTCACCACGCTGGTCGCCCTGGCCATGGGCTCGATGGCTGCCCAGGCCGCCGTGACCGACAAGATGATCCTGGACGACGCCAAGACCACGGGCGACGTCCTGTCCTGGGGCATCGGCACGCAGGGCCAGCGCTACTCGCCGCTCAAGCAGATCAACGCCTCCACCATCGGCAAGCTCGCGCCGGTGTGGTCCTTCTCCTTCGGCGGCGAGAAGCAGCGCGGCCAGGAGTCGCAGCCGGTGATCCATGACGGCGTCATGTTCGTCACCGCCTCGTACTCGCGCATCTACGCGCTGGACACCAAGACCGGCAAGAAGCTGTGGAAGTACGAGCACCGCCTGCCCGACGGCATCATGCCCTGCTGCGACGTGATCAACCGCGGCGCCGCGCTCTACGACAACCTGGTGATCTTCGCCACGCTGGACGCGCAGCTCGTGGCGCTGGACCAGAAGACCGGCGACGTGGTGTGGAAGGAGAAGATCGACGACTACAAGGCCGGCTACTCGGCCTCGGCCGCGCCGCTGATCGTCGATGGTCTGCTGCTCACCGGTGTCTCCGGCGGCGAGTTCGGCGTGGTGGGCCGCGTCGAGGCGCGTGACGCCAAGACCGGCCAGCTGGTGTGGACCCGTCCGACGGTGGAAGGCCACATGGGCTACCGCTACGACAAGGACGGCAACAAGATCGAGAACGGCCTCTCCGGCACGCAGGGCAAGAGCTGGCCCGGCGACCTGTGGCAGACCGGTGGCGCCGCCACCTGGCTGGGCGGCACCTACGACCCGCGCACCGGCCTGGCCTACTTCGGCACCGGCAACCCCTCGCCGTGGAACTCCAACCTGCGCAAGGGCGACAACCTGTTCTCGTGCTCGACGGTCGCGATCGACATCAAGACCGGCCAGATCAAGTGGCACTACCAGAACACGCCCAACGACGGCTGGGACTTCGACGGCGTCAACGAGTTCGTGACCTTCGATGACGGCGGCCGCATCCTGGGCGGCAAGGCCGACCGCAACGGCTTCTTCTACGTCAACGACGCCAAGACCGGCCAGCTCGTCAACGCCTTCCCCTTCGTCAAGAAGATCACCTGGGCCACCGGCATCGACCTGAAGACGGGCCGTCCCAACTACGTGCCCGAGAACCGTCCTGGCGACCCGACCGCCAGCCCCGACGGCAAGAAGGGCCAGACCGTCTTCGCCGCGCCGGGCTTCCTGGGCGGCAAGAACCAGATGCCGATGGCGTACTCGCCCGACACGAAGCTGTTCTACGTGCCGGCCAACGAGTGGGGCATGGACATCTGGAACGAGCCCATCACCTACAAGAAGGGCGCGGCCTACCTGGGCGCGGGCTTCACGATCAAGACCCTCAACGAGGACTACATCGGCGCGATGCGCGCCATCGATCCCAAGACCGGCAAGATCGCCTGGGAGGTCAAGAACAACGCGCCGCTGTGGGGCGGCGTGCTGACCACCGGCGGCAACCTGGTGTGGTGGGGCACGCCCGAGGGCTACCTGCAGGCCGCCGACGCCAAGACCGGCAAGGTGGTGTGGAAGTTCCAGACCGGCTCCGGCGTGGTGGCGCCCCCGGTGACCTGGGAGGACAAGGGCGAGCAGTACGTCGCGGTCGTTTCCGGCTGGGGCGGCGCGGTGCCGCTGTGGGGCGGTGACGTCGCCAAGCGCGTGAACTACCTGGAGCAGGGCGGCTCCGTGTGGGTGTTCAAGCTGATGAAGTAATCCAGAAGAAGCAACCGGGGTGGCCAGGCCGCACGGGTCAGCAATGACCGGCGAGCCCGGCTTTCAACCAGGGCTGGCGCCACGCGCCGCCCTGGTTTTTTGCTTTGGGGCCTTGCCATGGGCTGGCCGTCGTGGCCCGCCCAGGCAAACCGGGCGTCGAGGCGCTGTCGAGATTCTTTACACCGCGGGACGGGGCCGAAAAGAACTTGTTGAAAATCAAGAACTTGCCTGCTGGCGTGAAATATGCACGCTCTTTTCACGCGTTGAAACACGCTTGAGGAGGCAGTTCTTATGAAGAAGCGAGTCCTGGCGACTCTGCTGGCCACGGCACTTACCGCGGGCGGCGCCCTGGCGGCGCCGCTGATGGGCAGCACGGTCAGCTACCAGTACTACTACCCGACGCTCGACAGTCCCTACGCGGGCACGCCGAACGTCAACGGCAACTACGTCGTGGGCGAGGGCGACGAGATCCGTTCCCTCACTGACGCCGTCGGCTGGATGGACATCAGCGCCAACCAGATCCTGGTCCAGTTCAGCCACGGTTCGCGCTTCGGCGCAGCGGACTTCAGCGGCTGGGTGCTGTCCGACGTGTTCGGGACCATCGACAGCTTCATGTCCGTCAGCATCGACCCCTCCACCACCCTGGCCGGGATGACCAGCGAGCGGCTGAGCTTCACGGCCGACTCCATCAGCGTCAACTGGGGCGGGCTGATCTTCCAGGCCGGCGATCGTCTGGTGCTCAACGTCCTGACCCGCGGTGCCATCGCCGTGCCCGAGCCCGGCACGCTGTCGCTGATGGGCGTGGCGCTGCTGGGCATTGCCGCCGTGCGCCGCCGCGGCTGAACACGGCGCAGGGGTGGCCGCAACGCCGCGGACATCCCCAGGGAGGCGGACGCTCCGCCTCCCACCCTGAATCTTCCTTCGGCCCGCCTGTCATGGCTTCAGTCACTTCCGACGGGCGCCGGCCACCTTTAAGTTCTCTTCCGCGCACCAGCTCGCCCTGACGGGCCGGTGCCACGCGGCGCTCTCGGCCCCCGGCGTCGCCCGGCACGGGGCTGACATGCGGTGCGCCACGCATCGGAGGAGGCATGGCGATCTTCGGCACTCCCGGTGGTCTTTCGCAGCAGCCGCGCGGCCACGCCGGCTTCGGCCCGGTCGCGGCTTCCAGCCCGGGGCCGCTCCTCGGCACGGAAGCGGAGCAGCCGCTCTCGGCGCGCGTGCGTTGCGTGCGCGAGGCGTACACGCAGGCGCTCCTGCTGGCCCCGGCCGCCATCCAGCGCGAGACCGGCTACCGGCTTCAGGAGTTGCTCGACGGGCTGCTGCCGGGCCTGCTGCAGCTGCTCATCGTGCTGGTGGCCAGCACGATGCTGGGTAGCGCGGCGGGCGCGGCCCTGGGCGCGCTGGGAGGTGGCGTGGGGGCCTTGCCGGGGGCCGCGGTGGGAGCCCAGGCCGGGCTCGACCTGGGCGTGGCGCTGCTGGCCTGGCTGGGGCTGGGGACGCTGGCGCTGTCGATCGCCCAAGGCATCGGTCCGCTGTCGTCCCGCGTTGCACATGCCTTGGACTTGGCCTGGAACGCCGCGGGCAGCGGCGCGGAGTTCACCCGCATCCATGCGGCGGCCCAGGAGCTTGCGCAGGCGGTGGCCGAGCTGCTGCGGCTGGTGCTGATGGCCATCGTGGCCTACCTCGCCAAGGCGCCCACCCTGGCCGCCACGGCCCGCAGCGGTGGGTCGCTGGCCGAGCTGAGCGCGGTGCTGCGGCAAAGCCGGCTCGGCGCCGGGTTCGCGCAATGGGTGGAGGCGAATGCGGCGACGCTGATGAGCAATCCGAAGTTGCGGCCGAACAAAGCGTCCTCTTTTCCGTCAGCCTTATCGGATGCCGCTGACGGACGTCCGGGCATCACTGCCGAAGGCGGGAAGAAAACGGCATCTGCTGCCCCGCGCGGACCAGAGAAATCTGTAGATTTCACAGATGGTGTGCCGCTCGGCTCCAGGCGTGGTATCGCTCCCCCAGGGCTTGAACCCAAAGCCTTGCAATCCCCGGGCTGGCCCGACCTTCCAGCCTCTCATGCCGTGAACTTCAATACAGCCGAGCCCGTGGTGCTGAAGCCAGGTACCAAGCTCTATAGAGTCATTGATCAGAAATCCAATCCGGCTGGATCTTATTGGAGCGAAGAATTGCCACGGAGCCGGGCTCAATGGCGCAGCGATCTGGCAGTGAAAAATGATTGGAACAACAATGGCAGCTACGTCGAGTACACCGTTCCAGCCGGAGATGGTTTGAAAGTGTGGCGTGGCTCCGCCGCGGCGCAGTCGCTTGAAGGTACTGATCGCTATTTGCCCGGGGGCGGAACACAAGTCTGGATGCCTCCCGGTACGGTAGTGCCTTCCACTCCTCGGCCAACAGGATGGTGATATATGGAAAACAGTGCTTTGAGTGAGAAAGACCTGCTGGCTTTGCAGGCTTTAGTTCAACGTTTGATAACGGCGATTGAGCAAGCCGTCGCTGCTTATGCGGGGTTGTCTGCGCCACATGTCCAGCTTCGGGGCTGGAATTCGCCGGAGCCATGGATCGATCGCGTCATCCCAAACTTGCGTCAGAAAGCGGCCCACATTCCTTTCTCGCTGCAAGCCATGACTTCATACGATTTGAAGCCGGCCACGATGCTGAGTTCGGATCTCGTGGGCCTGGCCAAGGATCTTGAATTTGACACGAGTTGGATGCCGAATGCTCATCGTGAGGAAGTTTCTCGTGCCGTCGATGAGGTGGTCAACTTGGCCTCAAAAATATACCGCGCTGGCTACCATCAATTGAAGGCGTCCGGCCAGATTTAGCGGTCTTGCTTGCGGTGAGGTATTTGGATGTTGCGGGCTGGCATTGAGTATCGGCATTCGGGGCAGAAGAAACACCAATTCTTTCTAAGACTATGAGTTGCCACGAATATATTGATCATGTTCTTGCAAACTACTTCGCGACCAGTATTGGTCAATCCGAGGAAGAGGCCGTGGCTACACTGTGCCAACATATGGTACAGCATAAGAGGCTTGCTGAGGGCTTACGTGGCGATTTTCGGCTCGCGCTCGCAGACGGGGCTTACTCGTGGCGTGATGTGTTGGCGAAATACGATGTGTTTTATTTCGACGATGAGGCATCGGCCAGGGAATACGCGATCAGCATATTTTCCAGGTTATGAATTGCAGGGCGGCGCTTTAAAGAGGGCATGGTGCCGATCAATGAGCTGTTGAGCCAAGCCTTGATCGAATACACAGGCTTCGGTAGGGAAGCAGCACCCGGGTCTTATACGGAAAGGCTCTTGCAGAGTTGCAGCGGTCAAGGTGCCGCAATGGGGATCGAAATGGCAATCGCAGTGAAGCGGATACTGGCGGAGCTTGATTCCATCCTAAATCCGGCAGTTACCCCGTTGCCGGAAGGCCGGGAGGTACAGGAGAAGCGCGCAAGGACGGCGCGATGCGATCGCTGATGTAGTGCAGCATCGCGCCCCAGGGGTCGAGGTTGCTGAACTGCT
>NZ_JABBFW010000040.1 GCF_012927045.1 Azohydromonas caseinilytica
CGAACCCCATGAGGCCTGAGACCGATATTCCAAGAGCGCTTTGCTTCAAACTCCCTTTCCACTCTCCTTGCGTTTCCAGCAAAGCAGCGAAAGTTCGTTGCGAGGGGCGTGACTGTACACAAGTCGGCGGTGATCCGCAAGAAGGGGGTTGAAAAAATTGCAGGAGCCGCAGGCCGCCCTGGTGCGCGGGCATGGCGCCGGCCGAGGCTGGTCTGTCCCGGGCCAGCTCGCAGTGCCCAAACGCCACGCCGGCAGGCCACCGGCCCGCGCTGAGCCGGCGCCTACAATCCGCCCGCCGACCAAGCGGCTGCCTCCCGTAAAGCACCGACGTGCACTTGGCTGAAGACACAACGCGCCGGACGGGTCGAGCGCACCGCACGCATACCACCATGCCTGCCGACCCGTTGCGTCCCTTCCGCACCGAGGCCAAGCGCCTCATCAAGCAACTCCACTCCGACAACGCCGCCGAGTTCATGCCGGCGGTGCGCCGCCTGCACGCCTGCGGTCTCGTGCGCCACGAGAGTCTGGTCGCCACCGTGGCACGGCGCCGCACGCTCAGCCTCAAGCACGCCTACGAGCTGCTGGCGCGCGAGGCCGGCGCCCCCGGCTGGCCGGCACTGCTCGACCGCGACGCCCTGCCCGCCGTCGCGCGCCTGGCCCTGGACGGCGGACGGCACCTCAACCGCTGGTTCGCCACCTTCGAAGAGGCCGAACGGGAACGCCTCAAGGATGGCGGTGTCATCGTCCAGGCCGGCCACACGTTCGGTCTGGTCGAGGAGGCTGCGGCCCGCCACCTGGGCCTGAACGCCGACGCACCGGAGCGGCGCTGATGGGCACGCTGCATCTGATCGCCGGCCCACAAGGTGCCGGCAAGTCCACCTATGCGCTGGAGCTGGCCGCGCGCGAGCGCGGCGTGCGCCTGAGCCTCGACGACTGGATGGCCGGCCTGTACGGCCCGGATCTCCCCGTGCCGTCGGACCTGGCCTGGGTGCTGGAGCGCGTGCGCCGCTGCGAGCAGCAGATCCTGGAGCTGGCCCTGGCCATCGGCGCCAGTGGCGGCAGCGCGGTGCTGGACCTGTCATTCGCCCGGCAGGCGCAGCGCCGCCTGGTGCGGGAGCTGGCAGCGGCGCAGGGCCTGCGCGCGCAACTGCACTTCATCGACGCGCCGCCCGCCCTGCGCCGCGAGCGCGTGCAGCGGCGCAACCTTGAAAAAGGCCCGACCTGGGCTTTCGAAGTCACGCCGGCGATGTTCGAGGCGATCGAGGGCCGCTTTGAGCCGCCCACGCCGCAAGAGCTGGCCGACGCCGTCGTGCGCCGCACCTGAGCCCGACCGCGCGGCCTCTCAACGGTGCGTGGTCACGCCCACGCGGCGGCACATGTCGCGCACCGGGCAGGTGGAGCAGCGCGGCAGCGTGCCGGTGCAGATGTGCTTGCCGAAGGGCACCAGCAGCCGGTTGATCTCGACCCAGTACGCACGCGGCAACACCCGCTCCAGCGCCGCAAGCGTGCCTTCGGGCGTGCGGCCGCGCACGTAGCCCCAGCGGTTGGTGACGCGGTGCACGTGGATGTCCACGCCGATGCGCGGCTGGCCGCAGGCGATGCCCAGCACCAGGTTCGTGCACTTGGGCCCGATGCCGCGAAAGCTCAGCATCACGGCCTCGTCGCAGGGCAGCTCGCCGCCATGCTCGGCCAGCACCGTGCGGGCGATGGCCTGGATCTGCGCCGCCTTGAGCTCGTGGTAGGTCGCGTCGGCAATGGCGTTGTCGATGTCCGCCATGCTCAATGCCGCCATCCCGGCCGGCGTGCGCGCGATCTGGAACAGGCGCCGCGCGGCCACCAGCATGGTCTCGTCGCGGGTGCGGATCGAGATCATGCAGGCCACCAGCTGCTCGAAGGCGGTGTTGAAGCCCTCGTCGGCCAGTTCGAACAGCGCCGCCTTGGGATAGGGCTGCACCGCCTCGCGGATGCGCTCCATCGCCACGTCGATGGAAAACGGCACCAGGTCGGGAGAGGGATCGCTCATCAGCCCATTCTGCGGTGCCGGTTTCGTCCCTCGGGGCGCCGCGGGAACCTCAGAGCCCCTGCAGGGCCGCAGCCGGCGGCGTCCATTGGTAGCACCAGGTTTCGGTCATCGGCCGGCCCTGGTGGCGCAGGAACAGGCGCAGCTCCACCGGCTCGGGCCGGCTGTCGGCGGGCCGCAGGTCGAACATGGCGCGCCAGCCGCGCACCGAGGCCAGCGGTCGCGCGGAAGTGATCTCGACCGTGCCGCGCGAGGCGCTGATCACCGGCTCCAGCGCCGCCTTCTCGCTGAGCATGCCGAAATCGCCGCCGGCGAAGTCGATGGCGAAGCGCGTGGAGTAATGGCTGCGCGGGCGTCCGACCACGCCGCCGATGCCGGTGCGCGTGGCCACCACCTGCGCCAGCCGCGGCGCCACCGGCGGCTGCGTGCCCCAGTGCAGCTGGTAGCTGAACAGCCGCTCCTCGCCCGGCACCAGCGGCTGCGCCGGGTTCCAGAAGGCGACGATGTTGTCGTTGGTCTCGTCGTCGGTGGGAATCTCCACCAGGTTGACGGCCCCCTGGCCCCAGCCGGCTTTGGGTGTGACCCACAGGCTGGGCCGGCGCTCGTAGAACACGCCGTCGTCCTGGTAGTTGTTGAAGTCGCGGTCGCGCTGCAACAGCCCGAAGCCGCGCGGGTTCGCGTCACCGAAGGCTGAGAACTGCAGCGCGGCCGGGTTCGTCAGCGGGCGCCACAACCACTCGCCATGGCCGGTCCACAGCGCCAGGCCGTCCGAGTCGTGGATCTCGGGCCGCCAGTCGTTGGCCATGCGGCGGTCGTTCTCGCCGTGCTGGTACATGCTGGTCAGCGGCGCGATGCCCAGCCGCTCCACCGCGCGGCGCGGGTACAGCGCGGCATCGACGTCCATCACCAGCATGTTCCCGGGCCGGATGTCGAAGCGGTAGGCGCCGCTGAGGCTGGGCGAATCTATCAGCGCGTACACCGTCAGGACGTCGTGCCCCGGCGCCGGGCGCTCGAACCAGAAGTCGGTGAACTGCGGGAACTCCTCGGGGCGTCCCAGGCCGGTGTCGATGGCCAGGCCCCGCGCCGAGAGCCCGTACTGGCGCTCGCCACCCACGGCGCGGAAGTAGCTCGCGCCCAGGAAGGCCGCCACGTCGTTGCGCCAGTCGGTCTGGAAGTTGACACGGAAGCCGGCGAAGCCGAGGTCGCTGGGCAAGCGCGCGCCGCGCAGCCCGCTCCTGGCGTAATCGAACATGCCGGGGTCGTACAGCAGCTCGCGCGCCTGGCCGTTGACCACCTCGTGCATGCGCACGGCGGACTTGAAGAACAGGCCCCGGTGGAAGAATTTCAGGCGAAAGCTGCTCTGCGCGTCCCCGGCCCACAGCGCGTGGTCGTCACGGAAGCTGAGGGACTGGTACTGGTCATAGTCCAGCGTCGCCACCTCGCGCGGCAACTCGGTGCTGGGCGCCTGGTACGTGGCGGCGGCACGGGCACGGGCCAAGCCCTTGAGCCAGGCATGGTCGAATGGTTGCGGGGGCAGCGTCTTGGACGGCGCGTCGGTGGCCGCGGCGGCCAGCAGCTTCGAGGCCGGCAGGCTGAAAGCGGCCAGGGCCGCGGCGGAACGGACGAGTTGGCGTCGGTGCATCGGTCGTTGCAGGAACAAGTCAAGCCAGGACCGATGCAGGATAGCGGGCTACGCATGCCCGCCGTTTCAGGACGTTTTTGTCCTCAGAACGCCGCCACCAGCGACACGCGCAGCAGCGAGCCCTTGGGCTCCGCGCCCGTGCCGGCCTCGACCTTGTATTCCTTGTAGGCCGCGCCCTTGAGCACCAACCCCGCGCGCAGCGGGTAGGCCAGCTCCGCACCGACGGCAT
The DNA here is from genome assembly GCF_012927045.1 of Azohydromonas caseinilytica. Taxonomy (GTDB): domain Bacteria; phylum Pseudomonadota; class Gammaproteobacteria; order Burkholderiales; family Burkholderiaceae_C; genus Azohydromonas; species Azohydromonas caseinilytica. The sequence goes on from NZ_JABBFW010000040.1 coordinate 3,892, forward strand.
GGCGGCGGGCCTTGCTGTTGCTCGCGCCGGGGCCGCTGTCCTCGCTGAGCTGCCACTGGTCGTAGCCGACCACGCCCGCCTGCCAGGCGCCGAACTGCTTGCCCACGCCCCATTCCAGCGTGAGCTGGTTGCCCGGGCGCAGCCCGGCGTCGTTGCGGCCGTTGCGCTCGAAACGGCTCAGCGCCGAGGCGGAAATGGTCTTGGCCTCGTCCAGGTACACGGTCACGCCGCCGGTGAGCATGGTGGAGCGGTAGCCCTTGCCCGGCGAGGCCGGCTGATCGTCGTCGCCGTTGTCCAGCCACACCCCGGCCGCCGCCACCGCGTCCCAGCGCGCGCCGTGCCAGCCCAGCACCAGCGGGCCGACATAGATGTCGCCCAGGCCGGAGTCGCGGTCCGAGACACCGGCCGCGCCGATGTCCAGCGAGGTGCGCAGCACCGGGATGATGGTCTCGAAGCCGTAGTCGGCGCCCAGCAGCTTGGTCGAGGTGATGTGCACCAGGCGGTTGGCCAGCGCCGTGACCTTGCCGGTGTTGCGGCCGGGCAACTTGGCGTCCGTGCCGGGGACGCGGAAGTCGTCGATGTCGTAGTGGACCAGGTAGCCCAGGTAGTAGTTGCCGGCAGGCGGCACGCTGGAGCCCTGCAGTCCTTCCACGCCGGCCACGTAATGGCCGCCGGCCTGCGCGCCCTGGCTGAGCAGCGCGCACAGCGCCGCCGCGGCCAGCGCCGCCTTGCGATGAGTCTTGGTCATGTCGTTGTTGTCAGAACGGGTAGTGGCGGTCGGTGGTCTGCAGCGTGATCCAGCGCAGGTCCGTGAAGGAGTCGATGCCGGCATGGCCGCCGAAGTGGCCGTAGCCCGACTCCTTGACGCCGCCGAAGGGCATCTGCGCCTCGTCGTGCACGGTGGGCGCGTTGATGTGGCAGATGCCCGACTGGATGCGCCTGGCGACGTTCCAGGCCTTGGCGATGTCGCGGCTGAACACGGCGGCCGACAGGCCGAAGGGGTTGTCGTTGGCGCAGGCCACGGCCGCCTCGGTGTCGGCCACGCGCACGATGCCCTTGACCGGCCCGAAGCTCTCCTCGTGGTAGATCGCCATCTCGGGCGTGACATGGTCCAGCAGCGTCGCGGGCATGAGCGTGCTGTCGGCCTTGCCGCCGCACAGCAGCTTCGCGCCCTTGGCCAGGGCGTCGTCGATGAGCGCGTTGCAACGCTCGACGGTGCCCATGTCCACGACGGAGCCCAGCACCACGGGCCCCTTGCGCGGGTCGCCCAGCGGCAGGCCTTTCGCCTTGGCGGCCAGCTTCGCGACGAAGGCGTCGGCGATGGAGGCGTCCACGATGATGCGCTCGGTGGACATGCAGATCTGGCCCGAGTTGGCGAAGGCGCCGAAGGCGGCCCCGTTGACGGCGGCATCGAGGTCGGCATCGGCCAACACCAGGAACGGCGCCTTGCCGCCGAGCTCCAGCACCGCGGGCTTCAGATGCTTAGCGCACAGGGTCGCGATGATCTTGCCCACGCGCGTGGAGCCGGTGAAGTTGACGCGGCGCACGGCCGGGTGCGCCACCATCGCCTCCACCACCGCGCCGGCGTCGGCCGGGGCGTTGGTGACGAAGTTCACCACGCCCGGCGGCAGCCCCGCCTCCTGCAGCGCCTCGATGATCAGCCCGTGCGTGGCCGGCGACAGCTCCGAGCCCTTGAGCACCACGGTGTTGCCGCAGGCCAGCGGCGTGGCCACGGCGCGCACGCCCAGGATCACCGGCGCGTTCCACGGCGCCAGCCCCAGCACCACGCCGGCGGGCTGGCGCACGGCCATGGCCAGGCTGCCCGGCACGTTGGAGGGAATGATCTCGCCGTTGATCTGCGTGGTCAGCGACGCGGCCTCCTGCAGCATGCCGGCGGCCACGTGCACGTTGAAGCCCGACCACAGCGCCGAGCCACCGGTTTCGGCCGCAACCGCCTGGGCGAAGGCGTCGGCCTTGGCCTCCAGGGCCTCGGCGGCCTTGAGCAGCAGCCCGCGGCGCTCGCCCGGGCCCATTTCGGACCAGGCCGGGAAGGCCTTCTGCGCGGCCTCGACCGCGCGCACCGCGTCGGCGGGCGTCGCGGCCGGGGCGCGCGTGGCGACGCCGCCGTCCAGCGGGTTGCGGCGCTCGAAGGTGGCGCCGCCGGTGGCGCCCACGCGCTCACCGCCGATGAGCATGGAAATCTCGTTCATGGATGTCCTCCTCGCGGTGGCCGCCTCAGATGCGGATGCCCGACTTGCCCGGGGCCAGGATGCCGTTGGGGTCGAGCGCGCGCTTGATGCGGCGCTCCACGTCGCGCTTGACCGGGCCGTAGGTCTTGGCCACGCGCTCCTGGAAGGCGGTGTTGACGCGGTACACGCCGTAGCCCTGCTTCTCGAACTCGTCGAGCAGCTCGTGGAAGCAGGCGTTGGCGCGCTTGGTCTCCTCGGGGTTGGAGCGGTCGTAGAGCACGTCGATGACATGGTGCATGTCGCGCCAGCCGACGATGAACTCGCCCACGTAGTCCAGGCCGTGCTTGTTGAGGATGCGCGTGGCCAGCTGCACCTGCTTGTCGCACTCGCTGCCGCGCGCCTGGCTGACCGGGGCGAACCACATCGAGCCGCCGCCCCCGCGCCAGTTGTACAGGCCGAACTCCTGCAGGTTCGGCACGCCCGACATCAGCTCGGCGCGGTACTTGAAGGGCTGCGTGCCGCCCGCCTCCTCGGCGGTGATGAGCCGGCCCTTGCCGGAAGCCTGCACCACCTGGGAAATGATCTTCCAGTTGACGTCCACCTGCTCCTGCGTGCCGTACAGCGCGGCATAGACGTTCCAGGCGCCCAGGCCCTTGTCCTTCTTGATCTGCTCGATCACTTCCTTGGGCGTGGCGCCGGGCGTCTTGATGTAGTCCGAGCGGCGCACGTTGGCGCCGCCCGCCTCCCACAGCGTGCCGGCGATGACCACGGCGTTGGGGATGACCTGCGCGATGCGCAGCGGGCGCAGCATGTCGACGATGGCGCCGATGTCGGCCTCGTTGTCGAAGCTGATGGCGAAGGGCTTGAACACCGGCGGCTTGGGCATCAGCCAGAAGCCCATCTTGGTGCAGATGCCGTAGTTGGACTGCGTGAACATGCCGTCCAGCGTCGGCCCGTAGCCCCACTTGAACACCTGCCAGGCCTTGTCGCCGGGGATGCTGCCCATGCCGGTGCGCAGCACCTGGCCGTCGGCCAGGACGACCTCCATGCCGCACTGCATCAGGAAGTGCTCGCCGTAGGGCGTGTAGCCCACGCCGCGGTCCATGGTGTTGCCCAGCGGGCCGGCGATGGCCGAGGGCGCCGGGAACGACAGCATCAGCGGCAGCTTGTGCTCCTGGATGTAGTCGTAGAGCTGCTGGTAGGTCACACCGGGCTCGACCAGCGCGGTGCACAGCTCCGGATCGATGTGCAGGATCTTGTTCATGCGGCGCAGGTCCAGCACCACCTGCCCGCGCTCGCCCGGCGCCGCGGAGCCGTAGCCGAAGTTGCGGCCGGTGGAGATGGTCCACACCGGGATGCGGTGCTCGTTGCACACGCGCACGATGGCCTGCACCTCCTCCACCGTGGAGGCCAGCAGCACCGCCGAGGGCGCGTGCTGCTTCTCGTCCACGGCCATCATCACCTTCATGTAGGGCGCCAAGTGCTCGGCCTTGGTCAGCACGTGCTGCTCGCCCAGGATGGCGGTGAACTTCTTGATCGCGGCGTCCAGGTCGCGCTCGCTGCGGCCCTGCGGCAGGGCCACGTACTTGTCGGTCATCGTTGTCTCCTCGGATTCAGATCAGGCAGGCCAGGGCCACGCAGGGCACGCCGGCGGCGTCGGCCGCGTCGGGCAGCGCTGTGCCGCCGGCCAGCGCGCGGGCCACGGCGCGGGCCTGCTCGGCGCCGGCGGCACTGTGGGGCAGGCGCAGCGGCGCGAAGGTTTCCAGCCGGGCGCCTTGCGCGCGTAGCAGCTCCAGCGCCAGCGCGGCACCGGCGTCGTCGAGCAGCGCCACCACGCGGCGCGGGGCGGTGTCGCCGTCGAGCCGCCGGGACAGCTGCGCCAGCGACAGCGCGTCCAGCCCGATGCGCGCCAGCGGCTCGCGCGCGCAGCCCTGCTCGCGCACGGCCTGGGCCACGCCGTCGAGGAAAGCGGCGTCCAGCGCGCCGCCGCCCAGCAGCGGCAGCACGCGCGCCGGGGCGGCGCCGGCATCGGTGATCGGGGCGACGCGCGCGTCACCGGCGGGACGGGCCGCGGCGATGCGCAGGCCGCCCAGGGAGGTGGCGGCGGCCAGCGCCTGCAGCACGGAACGGCGGGGGGTCATCGCTGGGCTCCTTGCGCCGGGGCCGGCGTCTTCGACAGGTACTCGCCCAGCGCCTGTAGCGTGGGGTCGTCGATGTCCGAGAGGCGGAAGGCCGGCATGGCGTTGAGGCCGCTGCGGGCCATGGTCACGTAGAAAGCCGCCGGCAGGTTGCGGCCGGTGATGACCGGGCCGATGCCCGTCTCGTGGCAGCGCGCGCACACCTGGGCGTAGAAGCGCTGGGCGCGCTGCTGGACCTCGGGGCTGGCACTGGAAGCGGCGGGGCTGGTGGCGGGGCTCTGGGCCAGCGCGGCACCGCTGAGCAGCAGCGCCAACAGCGGGGACAGGCCTTGTCCGCGCGACAGGGGTCGTGTCATGGAATGTCTCCTGGGTCTGCACGAAGGCCCACGGGCGCCCGGGGACTCGGGGGCGGGCTCCTTCGTGCCGTCACGGACCGGTCATCGCCGCCGGTCCTCGGAGCCTCATTTCGCAAGCACGGTGCCAGACCCGCCCCTGCTGCTCAAGCTCTTATGAATCAACCACTTGGCTGCAGATGAGAACAGGGTGTGATTGATCATCAGGGTTTCTTTGATCAAATTTTGATCATCATTTCTTTAGCATTCGAGGATGAACACGCCGCCCTCCCGCGTCTCCCTAAGCCAGCTTCAGCCGGGCTCCGTGCGCACCATCGCCGATCTCGATGCCGGCGCCAGCCCCACCGCGCGCGAGCTGGCGCAGAGCCTGCATTTCTCGCCCGGCGACGGCCGTATCTGGCTGGAGGACCAGCGCATGCTGCTGCTGCGCAGCGCCACCTACGGGATGCTGCGGCGCGAGCTGATTGAGAGCACCGGCCAGGCGCAGGCGCGCTCGCTGCTCACGCGCGTGGGCTACAACGCCGGCGCGCGCGACGCGGGGCTGGTGCGGCGCAACTGGCCCGACAGCAACCAGGCCAACGCCTTCGAGGCCGGCCCGCGCATGCACGCGCTCTCGGGCATGGTGCGGCCGCAGACGCTGCGCTTCGAGTTCGACATCGCGCGCGGCGACTTCTACTCCGAGCACCTCTGGTACGACTCGGTGGAGGACGATGAGCACATCGCCGCCTTCGGCTTCGGCGCGGAGCCCGCGTGCTGGATGCTGCTGGGCTACGCCAGCGGCTACGCCAGCGCCTTCATGGGCAAGCGCGTGCTGTTCCGCGAAGTGGAGTGCCGCTCCATGGGCGACGAGGTCTGCCGCATCGTGGGCAAGCCGGCGGACCAGTGGGACGACGCCGAGGAGGACTTGCGCTACTTCGACCCCGACGCCTCGGCGCAGGACATGCGCCGGCGCATCCAGGTGGCCGTGCCGCCGCCGCTGCCGCAGACGCCCGAAGGCGAGCCCATCGGCATCTCGGCGGCCTTCAGCGCGGCGCGCCACCTCATCGAGCGCGTGGCGCCCACGCAGGCCACCGTGCTGTTCACCGGCCCCTCGGGCGTGGGCAAGGAGCTGTTCGCGCGCACCCTGCACCGCATCAGCCCGCGTCGCGACGGGCCCTTCATCGCGCTCAACTGCGCCGCCATCCCCGACGCGCTGATCGAGGCCGAGCTGTTCGGCGTGGAGCGCGGCGCCTACACCGGCGCCACGGCCTCGCGCCCGGGGCGCTTCGAGCGCGCGCAGCGCGGCACGCTGTTCCTGGACGAGGTGGCCTCATTGAGCCCGAGCGCGCAGGGGAAGCTGCTGCGCGCGCTGCAGGAACGCGTGATCGAGCGCGTGGGCGGCACGCGCGAGATCGCGGTGGACGTGCGCGTGGTGGCGGCCAGCAACGTGGACCTGCGCCAGGAAGTGGCGGCCGGGCGCTTCCGCGAAGACCTGTTCTTCCGCCTCAACGTCTTCCCCATCACGCTGCCCTCGCTGCAGGAGCGGCGCGACGACATCCCGTTGCTGATGGAGGCCTTCCTGCGCCGCTACGCCGCGCAGCATGGGCGCCGGGTGCCGGGCTTCACGCCGCGCGCCGTGCGCGCGCTGGTGCAGTACGACTTCCCCGGCAACGTGCGCGAGCTGCAGAACCTGGTGGAGCGGGCGGTGATCCTGACCCACCCGGACGAGCCCATCGACCTGCACCACCTGTTCCGCAGCGGCGAGAAGCTGAGCCCCGGCGTGGGCCTGGACGACGCGGGCCGCCTGGCCGTGGCCGTGCCACCCGGCATGGCGCCGGCCCCGGCGCCTGCGCCTGCGCCTGCGCCGAAGGATGCGGATGCCGCCCGCTACGCGCAGGCGCTGCGCGAGGCCCGCTACAACGTGGCCGAGGCCGCGCGGGTGCTGGGCCTGACGCGGCCCCAGCTGGCGTATCGGCTCAAGAAGATGGGGTTGGACTGAGGCTGCGCGAGATGCCCATTGTTTCCTGGGGCTTCACAAACACTACAGTCAGATGGCAATGAGCGAGAAGAGTGTTGCACCGGTGTTGACAATATCGGGAACCACGCGCCCTTGAACTGAGCTTGCCGCTCAGACAACGCCCAGCGCCGCCAAGGGCGACAACCCTTGGTGCGGCACGCGCTCGGTCGCCGGGCGACGCGCATTCACTACCGGCGCCACCGCTGTCCCGGCCTCGGCCGGCACCGCGGCCGCGCTGAAGGCCGCCACCGCCTGTTCCAGGCGCGCCGTCTGGCGGCTGAGGCTGTCCGAGGCGCCGGCACTTTGCTCCACCAGCGCGGCGTTCTGCTGCGTGACCTGGTCCAGGTGCGACACGGCCAGGTTGATGCCGCTGATGCCGCCGTGGAGCTGGGCCGTGGCCGCGCTCAGCTCACCGATGAGGCTGCTCACCTGCCGCACCTGCGCCTCGATGCCTGCCATGGCCTGGCCGGCTTCGGCCACCAGCGTGGTGCCCGCGTCCACCATCTGCGCGCTGTTGCCGATGAGGCCCTTGATGTCGCGCGCCGCCGCCGCGCTGCGCTGGGCCAGGGCCCGCACCTCGCCGGCCACCACGGCGAAGCCGCGGCCCTGCTCGCCGGCCCGCGCCGCCTCCACGGCGGCATTGAGCGCCAGGATGTTGGTCTGGAAGGCAATGCTGTCGATCAGCCCGACGATGTCGGCGATCTGGTGCGAGCTCGACGCGATATCGCCCATGGTCGCAACCACCTCGGCCATGGCCTGGCCGCCGCGCGCCGCGGCGTCGCGCGCCAGCCCCGACAGGCGCTCGGCCTGGGCCGCCGTGTCGGCGCCATGGCGCACCGTGACCGCCATCTGCTCCATGGACGAGGCCGTCTCCTGCACGCTGCCGGCGGCCTGCTCGGTGCGGTTGCTCAGGTCGGCATTGCCCTGGGCGATCTCGGCCGCCGCCTGCCGCACCGCGCCGACCTGCTGGCTCACGTCGTCGATCAGCCAGCGGAACATCAGGCCGAGCTGGCCGATGCAGCGCAGCGTCATGCCGATCTCGTCCACGCGCTCCATGGGAGCCGCCATGCGGTTCTCGCCGGTGACCACCTTGATGGCCTGCTCGCGCAGCTGCTCCAGCGGGCGCGCGATCTGCGCCTCCAGCCCCCAGCCCGCCAGCAGCAGTCCCGCGGCCAGCACGGCGGCGAAGCCGGCCAGCGCGCCGCCGGCCAGCCCGGCGCCCCATGCGGCGAGCGTCACCACCGGCAGCAGCGCCCCCAGCGCGCCGCGGATGCGCCAGCGCACCGACAGGGTCTGCAACACCGAGCGCCAGCCGCGCAGACCCTTGCGCAGCACCAGGCCCTTGTGCAGGCGGCAGTCCGCCCTGCCCTCGCGCAGCCCGGCGTACAGCGCCTCGGCCGCGGCCACCTCCTCGCGGCCAGGCTGGGTGCGCACCGACATGTAGCCCTGCGCTTGGCCGTCGCGCACGACCGGAATGGCGTTGGCGCGCACCCAGTAGTGGTCGCCGTTCTTGCGCCGGTTCTTCACCAGCGCCGTCCACGGCTCGCCACCCTTGAGCGTGGCCCACATGTCGGCGAAGGCCTCGCGCGGCATGTCCGGATGCCGCACGAGGTTGTGCGGCCGGCCCTCGATCTCCTCGCGGCTGAAGCCGCTGACCGCGATGAAGGCCTCGTTGGCGTAGGTGATATGGCCCCGGGTGTCCGTGGTGGACATCAGCGTCGCGCCACTGGGAAACAGGAATTCCGATTGCGTCACCGGCTCATTGACTCGCATGAGCGACTACCTCTCAAGCAGATGGACCCGCCCCACGTGCGCCGGCGAATCGCAAGGTCATCGAAATACGGTCGCTTCGTGCGTACGGGGCACGCGGTTACTGCAGAGAAATGAAGCCACCCACCGGGCCGACGGCCCGAATCATGGTTTTCAAGGAAACCGGGCCTGCAGCCATAGCGCTGGAAACGGCGCGCGACAGAGCCCACGGCGCATTTTGTGCGGCGTGGGCCATACAGAACCAGGACACTGAAACCCGCGCGCATCAGCGCGACACAGGGCGACGACGCAAGAGAACAGCAATCAAGGCGATGCCGCGGATACCAGCACCGCCTCGTTCTTGAGAATCGCCATTAGGGTATAACCTTACTAATCACCCGCAGTTGTGTCAACAGCTGGCAATATTGTCTGGACAGGAACAGTTGCGTAAGGGCGGCGTCATCATTTTGATGTAAACCCCAGCGTCGGGTTTTTAAAATTCCTGCGTCAGCCTGGATTTTAGCTGGGAAGCTTTAGTTAATCGCTGGACCACCTATTCCCGTTCGCCCTGAGCCTGTCGAAGGGCAGGCGCTCGGAGGGCGCCGCAGGGGCTTCGACAAGGCTCTCCTGAGCTTGTCGAAGGGCTCAGCCCGAACGGGGTTTGGCGTCCACAAACTTCGTGGAATCTGTATTACAACGGCTTGACCGGCAGGCAAGCACGCCGCTTTCCGGGCGGAAGGCGTCGGCTGCGTGCTGGGCGTCATGCCGAAGCGCTGCTTGAAAGCCCGGGCAAAAGCCTCGCTCGAGGCAAAACCGACTTCCAGCGCAATAGCCAGCACGGTGCGTCGGCGCTCATGCGCCAGCAGCAGCGCCCCCGCTTCCAGCCGCCGACGCCCCAGGTATTCGCCCACCGTTTCGCCCATCCAGGCCACGAAAAGGCGATGAAAATGAAAAGGCGAGAAATTCGCCACCCTGAACAATTCGGCCAGGACCAAGGGCTCGGCCAAGTGGAGGTCGATATGGTCGATCACCTGGTTCATGCGCCGGGCATATTCAAGGGTGGGAGTGCGATCCATTGAATTACAAGGGCCATCGGAAAATTCGACCGGATTCCATACACCGCCCCATGTCGCAACGGCTCATCCAAATACGGATTTGGCGTCCGAATGCCAAGGCCCAGCCGCAATGTTCCGATGAGCCGCCGCAAATCTCCGGCTCAGCGCCAGGCGCAGGCCCACCGGAAGCCGCCGCTGCCGATCTGCAAACCATCTCGGCGGCGGTGGAAATAGAGCCGGTTCAGTTCCTGCGGACCCAGGTCGTCCACGCTGGTCCAGCCCTGGCGGTGCAGCGCGGCACGCAGGCCCTCGGGCTCGAAAGCGGAAAGCCAGGGCTCGCCCTGCGCCGCGAAGGCCTGGGCCGAGAACGCCTGCATCACCTGCTCCAGCGGACTGAGCAGCCGCGGCGCCACCCGGTAGTCGAAGGCGATGCCGCTGCCCGCGGGCAACGCGGCCAGCTCGTCCAGCAGCGCCAGCACGGCGGTATCGGCAAGGTAGGGCGTCACGCCGAGGCAGGAGATGAAGGCCGGGCGCCGCGGGTCGAAGCCGGCCGCGCACAAGCTCTCCAGCAGTTGACCGGCACGCAGGTCCAGCGCGACGAAGCGCGGCGCGCCGGGCAGCGGCCGGCCCAGGTCGGCCAGCAGCGCGCGCTTGCGGCGCTGGGTGTCCGGGTGATCGACCTCGAACACGCGCAGGGCCGCGCCGTGCGGATTGCGCGCCGCGAAGGTGTCGAGCCCGGCGCCCAGCACCACGTACTGCGCCACGCCCTGGACCACGGCACGCGCCAGGGCGTCCTCGGCGTAACGGCTGCGCGCCACGATGCCGGCGCGCATCGAGCGCGCGAACGGGTCGTTGAGCTGGTAGGGATCGTCACGCAGCGCGCGTTGCGCCTCGGCACCCAGCAGCGGCAAGGCCAGCGGGTCGGGGAAGACGACGGGCTCGTCGAGCAGCTGGTGCACGGCGCGCATCTGCGCCACGCGCAGCGCGGAAGGACTGGGACGGGAGACATCGGCGCACGTCATCGGCGGTTCCGGTAGAAGTGGTGAAGCGCGCCACTCTCCGGCCTCACGCCGCGTGAGGGTCAAGCGCCGCGCAGCCGTCGAAATGCCGCCGCAGCGACTCGACCCAGGCGCGCACCTCGGCCGTCACCACGTGGCCGCGCTGCAGCAGCGGCTCGCTGCGGTAGGCCTGCTGCAGCCGTGCCAGCAGCGCCGGGTCCTGTCGTGCCATGCGGGCCGCCAGCGCGTCCCAATCCGCCAGCAGCGCGTGCTCGGCCGCGCCGGGCGTGCGTCGCGCCTGGGCCATCAGGGCCTGGGCCCGCTCCACCAGCGCCTGCCAGGCGCGGGACAGGCTCAGGTCCAGCCGCCGCAGCTCCTCGGCGCCGAGGTGGCGCCGCAGCGCCTGCAGCCGCAGCGCGATGGCATGGCCGATGAAGTCCAGCACCGGTGCCTCGGTGCCTGGATGCAGCGTGGTCTCGGGCGCCTGCTCGTTCATGCGCGCCCAGCGCAGCGCCAGCGCCAGGTCGCCGTGGGTGAGCTCCATGGCCAGGTCCATCCAGCGCTGGGCCAGTGCCTGCACGCGCGCCGAGTCGGCCGCGCAGCCCTCGGCCATGGCCTCCCGCACGGCTTGCCGCAACGGCTGCCAGGCGGGGCGCATGCGCTGCCAGCGTCGGAACACCGGCTGCAGCTCCCTGGGCGAGAAGTGGCGCTGCCACACCGCCATCAGCGACAGCGCCGACAGCCACTGCTGCGACTGCGGCACCACGCCGGCATCCAGCGCGTCCCGCAGCACCGCCAGCTGCCCGCGCAGGGCGCGGGCGCGTTCCATCTCCTCGTCCAGGGCGCGGATCTGCTCGGCGAGCACTGCGCGCGGCGCGGTCTGCCCGGCCTGCAGCAGCTCGCCGATGCGGGACAGGCTGAAGCCGAGCTGGCGCAGCGCCTGCACGGTGTGGAGCCGGGCCACGTCCGCCTCGGCGTAGAGCCGGTAGCCGGCCGCGCTGCGCGCCGAGGGGCGCACCAGGCCGATCGCGTCGTAGTGGTGCAGGGTGCGGACGGTGAGGCCGGTGCGGCGGGCAAGCTGACCGACCTGGAGGAAAAGGGGCTCGGACATCGGAACATTGTCCGGCGGCCTCAGGCTATGGTTGAGCGCTCAGCTTTTCCCGCCCTTGCCCTGCATGACCATGACACCCTCGCTCCTGGACCAGCTCCAGTCCCTCGAATCGGAACTCCACCACCCCGGCCGCCCCTGCTCTCGCGCGCGCCTGGAACAGCTGCTACACCCCGGCTTCCACGAGGTCGGCCGCTCCGGCAACCCGTACGGCCGGGACACGGTGCTCGATTACCTGGCGGCCCAGACCGCGGCGCCACCGGTGGAGAACTGGGGCCACACCGTCCACCTGCTGGCGCCGGATTGCGCGCTGCTGACCTACCGCAGCGCCCGCCGCGGCGCCGACGGCTCGCTCAGCGAGGAGGCGCTGCGCTCCTCCATCTGGCTGCGCACGGCGGCGGGCTGGCAGCTCTTCCATCACCAGGGCACGCCGGCGCCGGGTTCGGCCTGACTCGGCCGGCAACCGAGCCTGGGTCTTCCGCCGCCACCCAGGTTCCATCAACGCCCTGGGCCACGCTCACAGCCAGGCCACGCCGGCGGCGCCCAGGCCGGTGATGCCGCCCAGCGTGGCGAGCAGCCTGACCTCTTCCAGGCCCCAGTGCCTGCGCCAGGCATGAACGGCCAGGCCCAGCACGAACAGCGTCAGCAAGCCCAGAAAGGCAACGGCAAACAGTTCCACGACATCCATGGCCACACTCCTGCAAATGAGCCCTGGAAGTCTGTTCGGCACTGCGGCACCGAGCCAGCAGCCCGCGCCGCAGCGATGCTTCGGATTTACCGGAACTTGCCCGTCAGCGCACCGGCCGGGCCGGACGCCGAGTGGTTTAGAACAGGTCCACGTCGCCGCCGTGGGCGATTTCCACGTTCACGCCGGCCGCGGCCACCGCCGCCGGGCCGACCACGCGGTTGCGCCCGCCGGACTTGGCCAGCAGGAGCGCGCGGTCCGCACGCTCCATGGCCGTGGGCGGCAGGTCGGAGGAGCGCACGTCGGTGAAGCCGATGCTCACGGTGACCTGCCCCACCTGGGGAAAGTGATGCTCCTGCAGCCGCAGGCGCAGCCGCTCCAGCGCCGCCCAGGCCTCGGTCTCGCCCGGCGTCTCCAGCAGCACCACGAACTCCTCGCCGCCGAAGCGGAACAGGCCATCGTCCAGGCGCAGCACCGTGCGCATCACGCGCGCGGTCAGCAGCAGCACCTCGTCGCCGACGAGGTGGCCGAACTGGTCGTTGACCCCCTTGAAGTGGTCCAGGTCCACCGCGGCCAGGAAGAACTGGCGCGGCGGCTCGGCGGCCTCGCTTTCGAGCCCGCCGCGCTGCGCGGCACCGAGCTCCAGCACGACGCGCATGAAGCTGTCGTTGAAGGTCTTGCGGTTGAACAACCCGGTAAGGGCATCGCGCTCGCCATAGTCCAGCAGCGCGAGGAAGTTGCCGTACAGCCGCACCAGCGCCGCGGCCGAGCGCAGCATGTAGGCCGCCAGGGGCCGGGTGCTGTGCAGCTCCACCACGCCCACGCACTGCGCGCCCGCCACCAGGGGCAGCAGCGTGACCGCGGGCGACCCGGGCAGCTCCACGATGCGCGTGTGGCGCGCGCACTCCGCCCACTCCGGACGGCTCTCCAGCGTGGGCAACAGATCGAAGTCGTAGCGCCGCGCCGCCGCGTAAGGGCGCCGGCCGGCCTCGCCGCGCCACTGCGCACAGGTCAGCCAGCGCTGCTCGGGGGCCTCGCCCACGCAACGGTGCAGCGCCAGCGCCACGGGCTCCAGCAACTCGCGCAGCGTCTCGAGCAGAAACGCATCGGCCTGCCTGCGGTCGCGATGGCCCGTGAGCTCGGCCAACTGATCAATCAAAAGCGTCATCTGCTTGGTTCTAAGGGCTGCCGGGCAGCCAGATTAGGGACCGGCATGCCGGCCACAAGCCACGGCAGACCCAACCCAGGGCCTCCGCCAGGGCTTCATCGGCCATTGAGGGCAAAACTCAAGGCCTTTGCAACGTAACGTAACGTGAAACCGGTCCAAACCTCGGCTATGCCCCGCAATGGTGCGTAAAACAGCCTTCGCTGCCCTGATGGCAGGGGCGGATCGAGACGGTGCCGGCTCAGGCGCAGGTCAGCGGAGCTGGATCTCGCGCCGCTTCATGGCCAGGTATTCGTCCTGTTCAGTCTCGTGCAGTTGCGCGGGGTAGCGTTCGAGCGCGGCGTGGAAGCTGCGCAGCCGTTCCTCCACCGGAGCGGACGCGGTGCCGAGGAAGGACTCGATGGCGAGGAAGTAGCGCATGGTGTTGCGCTCGGCCACGCCCTGCATGCCGCGCACGTACTGCGGCCGGCCCTCGGCATCGCGGCCGGCGATGGTGAAGCCCACCTTGTCCTTGCCGGCGCTGGCAAGGTAGGCGCTGGTGGCCAGGCGGGCGGCCAGGCCGGTCTCGTAGGCGTAGGACAGGTGCATGAAGGTCTGGCGCGCACCGGCCGGCACGGCACTGAAGCGCAGCCGGTAGTTCTGCGTGCCCACCGGCCCCTGGTCGGCCGACAGTGACACCGACAGGTAGTCGGGCAGCCGCGCCGGCACGTCGAAGTTGAAGCTGAGGCTCTGGGCTTGGTCCGCCGCGTCCGTGTAGCGCCGCGCCACGGCCACGTCCAACCGTCCCTGGCCGTTGGCGCCGGCGGGTGCGCAGCGCTTGACGTTGGTCTGCAGCAGCAGGATGTCGCACCAGTGCTGCGGCTGCCGCAGCAAAGCAGCCACGGCGTCGAAAGGCTGGTCCAGCACCGCCCACACCTCGCCCAGCGGCGCGCTCGTCGAGTCGTTGGACTGCAGCAGCAGCGGACGGCGGAACGGGCTCCGGGCCAATTGCGGCCGCATCTCGGCGTAGCGGGCCTGCAGGGCGTCGGCGGCAGGCGGGGAGTCGGCCGCCAGGGAGGGCGCGGCGGACCACAGCAGGCCCGCCAGCAGGCCGGCGCAGCGCAGCGCGTTGCGGCCGGTTGGAAGCATGGAGGTCAAAGGTGTCACGGCAGATGAACCACGGCAGTTGAGAAGGCGGGAAGCCCGGGGCCGGTCGGCAGGTTGGCCCGGACCCGGCACGCAGGGCGGACAGCCAGGCCTGGGCCTACGTTCACGGCGCCTGGCAGCTCTCAAAAAGCAAACGGAAGTCCCGCCCCGCGCGCCGGCGTGTCCGCGCGGCCGGCGGGCTGTCGCCTGACACGCCATGTCGGAGATGGCCTACGCGCCATGGCGGCGCCGGACGGCAGAGCTGGCCACCCTGCCGCGCCGACACTGCAGCCCTGCATGAAAGGACCTGCACCATGACCATGTCGAGGACCGACGCTCCGGCTCCGTCCTATACGGAGATCGTCGATCGCCTCCTGCCCGCCGAGATCCAGTACGAGATCGACGATGAGGGGCTGCTGACCTTCACGCCGGCGGGCGAGTCCTACTGGCAGCCGCTGTTTGGCAAGTGGGGCTACGTCTTTGACCGCAGCTTGCCGGTGGAGGAGTTCGAGGACATCTCCACGGCCATCCTGCTCAACGAGATGCAGGGCCTGCGCGCCGTCGCCGTGCCGGCCATGGCCCGCCCCTGCATCGCGGCGTGAGCGCCGGCGCCGCGCCGGCACCCCGCGCCGTCCGGGTCAGCGGCGCTTGCCCGTCGAGGGCAGCGGTTGCGTGCCCTTCATGAAATCGGCGAAGGACACGTCGTCCGTGCCCTGCTGGCCGGCACGCTGGCCGCCGGTGGCCAGGTGCTTGTTCGAGATCTTCGGCGGCTCGGGCTTGGCGTCCGGGTCGAGCGCCGGCTTGGGCGAGAACGAGCGCGTCGGCAGCGGCTGCTCCTTGTCGAGCTGCTTCCAGTTGTCGAAGCCGCTCTTCTGGGCCACGCGGTCGAAGGCGGCGGCCAGCGAGGATTCGGGCGCGCGCGGCGTCTTGGGAGCCGGCTGCTCGGCGGCGGGCGGTTGGTTCTGTTTCATGAGTGAGTGGACTGTGGCGTCCCGGGGACAAAGGATGCATTTTCGCCGGACGGCGAAATCAATTCCCCGGCAGTGCCGCCTGTGCCCGCCGGGCATGGGCGCGGGCCGCCAAAAAGCGCCGTGAACCGATCACGGCCAGCGCGCTGCCAGCGGCTGCCCGGGCGCGGCTTCAGGGCGTGCCCACGTAGAGCACGATCTTGCCGCGCGCGCGGCCGGACTCGCTGAGCTCATGGGCGCGCGCGATGTCGCGCAGAGCGAACTCCGCGCCGATCACCGGCCGCAGCCGGCCGGCCTCCACCATGCGCGCCAGCTCGGCCAGCACCGTGGCGTTGGGGCCGATGAACAAGAACTCTCCGCGCACGCCATGCGCCTGTGCCCGCTTCTGCGGCGGCGGGTTGACCACCGACACCAGCACGCCGCCCGGCTTCAACAGCGCCCAGGAGGCCTCCTGCACGTCGCCACCCAGGGTGTCGAACACCACATCGACCTCGCGCACGGCTGGCGCCAGCGCCTCGCGCCGGTAGTCCACGAACTGGTCCACGCCCAAGGACTCGACCAGCGCGCGATTCGCGCCCGAGGCCGTGCCGATGACCTGGGCGCCACGGGCCTTGGCGATCTGCACCGCCAGCGAGCCCACGCCACCCGCGGCGGCATGCACCAGCACGCGCTGTCCGGGCTGCACCTGGGCGATGTCCACCAGCGCCTGGTATGCGGTGATGCCGGCCAGCGGCAGCGAGGCGGCCTCGATGTGCGAGATGGTCCGCGGCTTGGCCGCCAGCTCCGTCTCGCGGATGACGACGAACTCGGCGTAGGTGCCGTCGCGCGCGATGTCCGGCCGCGAGTACACCGCGTCGCCCACCTTGAAACGCGTCGCCTGTTCGCCCACCGCGTCCACCACGCCGGATACGTCCCATCCCGGCACCAGCGGGAAGCGGTGCGGGATGTCCTGGCGCAGATAGCCGCGCCGGATCTTCCAGTCCACCGGGTTGACCGCCGCCCCCACCACGCGCACGCGCACCTCGCCGGCCGCGGGCTCAGGCACCGGCGCGTCCTCCACGCGCAACACGTCGATGCCGCCGTAGTCATGCATGCGAACCGCTCTCATGGCTTCTCCTTGGAGGTATTGGCACCCGGCACGGCCCCATGCTTTGCCGGCAAGCTGGCTTCTTGAGCAGCCCGTGTGCCGACAGCTAGTGCAGATAATCCTCCATAATCTTTGTCAACGAAAATCTTGGTTAACTCCACCGATTTTGCGTAACTCGTCCGGACGCTCAGTGCAACAGGGCGTTGCAGCGCCCTGTCGTGTATCGGCCTGAAGGCCATACCGAGAGATGGCCTTGGTGCGGAAAAGGCGGGCGGACGCCCTGGCTTGCAGCAAGAAGGCTTAGAGGAAACCGCGGTGCAAGGCCTTGCCCGCTTACCGCCACGCCATCGAGGCCAGGCACAGGCTTCGGAAGCCGCAGGCAGCCGACAGGGTTCGGGGCTCGACACGCCGGCCTCGAGTTCGATCGACTGACTTACCCCGAGCAGCGCTTGTTGGAGCCCGGGAGCTGGCCCAGCTTTGTCTGATTGCCTGGAGGTCGGGCTGCGCCGATTCGGCAAGCCCTCCCCTCTGCTGAGACTTCCGCCGGCGGTTCAGGACGTGGCAGCGCTTCCCGATTGGCAGCCGTGGTCAGTACAGCGTGCGGCAGCGGATGGTGCCTTCCACGCTGCAGAGCTGCTCCAGCGCCACCTGGCTGGCATCGGCCTCCACGTCGATGACGACGTAGCCCACTTCCTCGTTGGTGCGCAGGTATTGGGCCGCGATGTTGATGCCGGCCTGGGAGAAGCGCTCGTTGACTGCGGCCATCACGCCCGGCACGTTGCGGTGGATGTGCAGCAGCCGGCAGCGCCCGGTGTGCTCGGGCAGCGCCACCTCCGGGAAATTGACGGCGCTGACCGTCGAGCCGTTGTTGCTGTAGCGCAGCAGCTTGGCGGCCACCTCCACGCCGATGTTGGCCTGGGCCTCGGCGGTGGAGCCGCCGATGTGAGGCGTCAGCAGCACGTTGTCGAAGCGCGTCAGCGGCGAGCGGAACGAGGTGTCGTTGCCCTTGGGCTCCTCGGGGAAGACGTCGATGGCGGCGCCGAGCAGGTGGCCGGCTTCCAGCGCCGCGCTCAGCGCCTCGATGTCCACCACCGTGCCGCGCGAGGCATTGATCAGGTGCGCGCCGCGTTTCATCTGCGCGATCTGCGCCGCGCCGATCATCCACTGCGTCTGGGCCGTTTCAGGCACATGCAGGGTGACGACGTCGCTGGCGGCCAGCACCTCCTCCAGCGAGGCCAGCTGGCGCGCGTTGCCCAGCGACAGCTTGCTGACGATGTCGTGGAACACCACGCGCATCCCCACGTGCTCGGCCAGCACGCCCACCTGCGTGCCGATGTGGCCGTAGCCGATGATGCCCAGCGTCTTGCCCCGCACCTCGAACGAGCCTTCGGCGCTCTTGAGCCATTCGTGGCGATGCAGCGCCGCGTTCTTGTGGGGAATACCGCGCATGAGCATCACGATCTCGGCCAGCACCAGTTCCGCGACGCTGCGGGTGTTGGAGAAGGGCGCGTTGAACACCGGGATGCCGCGGCGCATGGCCGCGCGCAGATCGATCTGGTTGGTGCCGATGCAGAAGGCGCCGATGGCGGCGAGCTTGGGCGCGCGAGCCAGCACGGCGTCAGTGAGCAGCGTGCGCGATCGGATGCCCAGGAAATGCGCGTCGGCAATGGCGTCGATCAGCTCGTCGCCGGTCAGCGCCTTGGGCAGCGTCTCGATCTGCGTGTAACCGTCGCGCCGCAGCAGCTCGACCGCCCCGGGATGGATGCCTTCGAGCAGGACGAATTTCAGCTTGTCCTTGGGCATGGACAGGCGAGCGGGCATGGGTAGGGAGGCGGACATGGCGGCGTGGAGATGGTCGGGTACGGCCATGCGCGAGCAAGGCTCGTTCCGTGGCCCTGGCGGCAACGCCATCGCAGGTATGGGGCATGCTGCGCCATCCCGCCTGCCCCGGCGCTTCCCCTGCCATCGCCATGCCCATCCCTCCTTCGCGAGAGCGCCATTCCAGTCCCGGGTCCCCCTCCCGACCCGGGCGGCTTGGCCGTGGTGTCGCCGGCCTGCGGCTCGGGGCAGCCGCGCTGGGGCAGAGCCTGGCCCGGCTGTGGGATGGTCCCGGGCGCATCACGGGCGCACTGGCGGGCGGTGCCCTGCTGGCCCTGGCAGGCCCGGCCTGGGCCCTGGCGGGGGTCCTGGGCGGTGCCTGCGCCGGTCGGATTGCCCTACGGCATCGGCGCATGACGGCGCGGGAATCTGCACTGGCGGCATCGGTGTTCGGCAACAGCCTGCCGGCCCCGCACCGCATCGTGCTGACGGACCTGTGCGGCCTGGGCGGTACCTGCTTTGTCTGTCCCGGGCTGGGCGGGCAGATCCTGGTCAATCTGGGACGCCGCGGCTTCGACGATCCGATCGGCTGCTGCACGCCCACCTACGCTGCGCCGGGCAAGCTGTTCATTCATGAGCTGACCCATGCCTGGCAGCTGGCGCACGGCCATTACTTCCCGCGGCTGTTGCCGCGCCTCCTGGCAGGCCCTCGGGCCGGCGATGCCGTCTACCGGCCGCCGGCGGTATTGGTGCCGCCCTGGCCCAGGCTGACGCTGGAGCAGCAGGCCACGATCGTCGACGAGTGGTTCCATCCCGGGCGGCTCGGTCCGGCAGCCTGGTTGGGCTTACCGGGGATGTCCGAGGCTCATCCCTACTGGTTGTATGTGCGGGACGTGATCCAGGCTGCTTCGCTACGCGGGCGATCGGGCGGTGGCACCGTCCAGTGCCTGTGACGCGACTTGCGGGCATCAGGCTGCGGTCAGGTGGCTCGGTGGGTCGGAAGTCGTCGTCCCTAGTAGGGACGGCCTGACTCGTTGATTGCAACGCTGCGGCCCGCGGCCAAGGCCAGCTGCAACCATACCGCTGCCGTCCGGTGGCAGGCGGCAGTGGGCCCGGTGCCGAGACATTGCGGGCGGGCTGATCGTCCCTAGTAGGGACGACTGCTGCCTCCGTCTTGCGGCAACGCCAACTCCGGCCAGGGAGAAACCGCGTTGCCGTTCGCCGGCTCGTGCCGGAGGCGCTCATGTCGAAACGCCGGTACGCCGACGGCCTCGTCCCTACCAGGGACGAAACCCCGGCCCTGGCACCGGTCGGTGGCGCAGCATGAAAAAAGCCCCGGGGCCGCGGCCACCGAGGCTGGGCGGGAAAAGCCCTTGCCGTCACTGCGATTCGGTACGCAGCCGCAGGTAATTCATGATGGCGTTGACCGCCCCCTCGGCTTCGGACTCGTCGCTCAGCTTGATGGCCACCCGCGAGCCCTTGACGGAAACCATGGCGAAGACGCGGTCCTGGTGCATGACGCGCAGCTTCTGGGTGCCGACCACGGCCGCCGGCGCCGCGGCACCGCGCCCGGCAACCGGAGCCGCGGCCTCGGCTGCTGACGAGACCACCGTCTCCTGGGCCGCCTGGGCGACCTGCCTGACCGCCTCGTCCTGCGTCAGCCGCTCTTCCACCATGGCGCGCACCGCCTCGGTCACCGTCTCGGGATGCTCCTTGGCGAAGGCCACCAGCTTCTCGGCGCAGTTGGCGCCGACGGCAGCCGGACGGGTCTTGAGCAGCTCGATCGCTTCCGCGGGCAGGCGCGAAAAGGAGAAGAAGCGGGCCACCTGCGACTTGCTCCAGCCCGACTCCTTGGCCAGGTCCGCGTAGGAGCAGTCCTTGGAGTTCTGCCGCTGCGCGAAACCCAGGTACTTCTCGTAGTCGCTGAGCGCCGGCGCCAGCAGGTTGTCGAAGAAGACCAGGCGCTCGGCCTCGTCGTCGGACAGGTTGACCACGGAAGCGGCAATCTCCTCGCGCTGCAGTTGCGCGAACGCCGCCTTGCGGTGCCGCCCGGCGACGAGCTCGTAGCGCCCGTCGCGCTTGCGCCGCACCACCACCGGCGAGCTCTGCGGGTTGTGGCGCAGGTTCTCCGCCAGCGCCGCTACCCGCACCGGGTCGAGCGCGCCGACGTGGTAAGGGCCCTCATCGATTTGGTCGAGCCGCAGTTGCAGCGGCGTACCGCGCTCGACGTGCTCTTCGACCTCGCGCAGCAGCGCAATCGGCGCCGACACGCTGCGGTTGCGCCGTGGCGCCGGATCGGCCGGCTTGGAAAGGATCTGCGAGGTCAGCTCGCTCAGCAGGGATTTGCCCGATGCCATGTTGTGCTCCCGTTCAGGCCTGGGCCGGCAGGCGCCACAGCGTGCTGCGCGTCATGTGCTCCACCAGGTCCACGGCCTTGTCGTAGGCGTCGCGGGCGCGCAGCAGCGTCTTCTGGCTGCCCACGTACTTGGAGATGTCGTACACGGTATTGAGGCTCATGCCGCCGACGCGTACCGCCGCGGTCTCCGGGATTTCCAGGTTCAGCAGGTGGCGGCCGAAGCCGTCCTGCATCCACTTCAGGATCTCCTTGGTGTGCAGCTTGGTGTTGTCCACCTTGCTCGGCACGACGCCAATCCACGAGTAGACCTTGCTGGCCAGCCCGCGGTCGGTGCCGGCCAGTTCGGCCATCATCGAGAAGAACTGGCCCGAGCTGGTGAAGTCCAGGCCTTCGGGCGGCAGCGGCACCAGCAGCGCATCGGCAGCCCAGTAGGTGGTCATGGTCAGGTACGACAGCGCCGGCGGGGTATCGATGATGATGAAGTCGTACTCGTCGCGCGGACCCAGGCGCAGCGCGTTCTCCAGCACCTCCAGGAACAGGAAGTTGGGCTCCGCCGAGTTCTTCATCATCGCGGCCTGCTGGCGGATGGGCAGGAAGAACTCGCCCGCGAACAGCGAGGAATTGCCCGGCACCAGGTCGATGCCGTCCCAGTAGCTGGGCTTGATCGACTCCTGCAGCGTGGAGCGCGCGCCCTCGCGGTCGCGCGGCAGCATCAGCGGCATCACGGTTTCCTCGGCGTCGAAGTCCGTGGGCGTCAGGCCGAACAGGGAAGTGAGCGAACCCTGCGGGTCGTAGTCGATGCACAGCACCTTGTAGCCGCGCAGCGACAGGCCCTGTGCCAGCGACATGCTCAGCACGGTCTTGCCCACGCCGCCCTTGAAGTTGCCCACCGTGATGACGGCGCCCATCTGCCCTTCGGCGCGGTGGTACATCGAACCCTCGGCCCGCACCCAGGCGCGGGCATCCTCCAACGAGAACATGCGGTTGCGCGAGGCCGCGCGCTCATCGCTCACCGGCTTCTTGCCCGCGCCTGTGGGCAGGCCTCGCTCCTCGGCACGCTGCAGCAGGCGCTTGAACTTCTCGTAGGACTGCCCGCACAGCGCCGCCACCTGGGCCGCATTGAACACCGGCGGCGCCTTCATGCCCTCGGGCCGGAAGATCACCTGCTTGATGCGCTCGTTCAGGTCCGTGACCCGCTCGCCCAGCTGCTGCAGGTCTTCCATCGACACCGAGCTCGCCGTCGCCACCGCGTCCTTGGGCTGCCGCTGCACCGCCCGTTCGTTGGCCACTTCCATGTCTTTCCTCCAGGGGTTCGATTGACGGGCTGCACTGTAAAGCACACGCCTACCCCTCGAACCCGCACTGCACTACGAAGCAACAAATCAACCGTGATTTTGGTGAAACCACCAAATCGTCGGTTACTTCAACTTCAATGCGGGTGAAATTCGGCCGGAGGCGGTCCCAACGCGCCCGCCAGACCCAAAAAAGCTCACCCGTGCGCTGGCCACGGCGCTGCAGACGCCCGGGGGACCACCTCTCTGGCCGGGAGGCGGGGAGAAGGCGGTCGGCAAACCTTGCGGCGGCGCCCGCACGGTGTCCTGACCACCCCAAGAAAGCTCACCTGACTGCCGGATGCCGGCCCCAGGAAAGCTCACTTCAAGCGTTCGAGGCGCGTTGCAACCCATCCCAAAAAAGCTCACCTGGGCGCGTCCGCGACACGCGACCCGCCGCCCCAAAACAGCTCACCCGGGAATGTGCTAGCCGACAGCGCCGCGGAGCCCAAAAAGGCTCACCCGAAATGCACCCGGGTTGCCGTCGTGAACGGCAACGACGGCGCTATGAACCGAACCTGCTAAAAGCCGCCTGCCGCGGGCGCCACTGCCGAGCGGGACGGGGCAGCAGCGGCCTGGTTGCGCGCGCCAAGGACATATCCACTCACCCGACCGCCCAAAAGCGCTCACCTCCAGCAGGCCAGACGTCCATATCCACTCACCCACAGACCCAAAACGGCTCACCCAAGGCCCCAAAGCCGCTCACCTGAAATCGAAAAAAGCAAGGCTCATCAACTACTTGCGCGCGCATCAATCCTCAAGCACTCAACTCTGATTCTTCAAGCTCATCAAGCGACCGATCGCGGTGACGAAACCAAGTGAACAACTTCCCGGCCCTCCACTTCGCCTCAGGTGAGCGCTGTTGACCCGAGCGCACTTATCGAGCACAGTCCGGCTCCCCGTCGTGGAGCTGTCTTGAAAACGCCTGGACCATCGCAAGCCGAACTGCCCCTGAAGAGCCCGGGCCGCAGGCGCGCAGCCGGCGCCCAGGAGAGCCCGCCCAACTCACGCAAGGCGGCGGCACCGACGCTCTCCGTGCCACCGACGCCGCGCGGCGGCATGGTGGTCAAGCCGGTGGAAACCATCGCGCTGCGGGTGACGAAGGGCAAGGCCACGCTGCTGGGCCGTCGCTTCTGGAACTGCCTGGTCAAGCACGCGCAGCTGCACAGTCCCAACGCCGAGAACATGTACGAGATGCCGGTGGCGGTGCTGAAGAAGCTGGCCGGCTTCGACAGCAAGAACATGGAGGTGCTGGCCTCCACGCTCACCGAGCTGCAGACCATCGCGGTGAACTGGGGTGACAGCCCCAAGAACTTCTCCCGGGAGTCCTACCGCTGGGAGAGCGCGACACTGCTGAGCTACGCCTCCATCCGCAAGAAGGCGGGCGAGGGCCCCACGCTGGTGTTCGATTTCCACCCGGCGGTGCGGCCCTACATCCTCAAGCCCGAGGTCTACTCACTGATCTCGCTGGAGATCCAGCGGCGCTTCCGTACCGTGGGCGGGTTGGTGCTGTACGAGATCGGCGAACGCTATCTTTCCAGCCCGAACGGGCTCTCGGCCCGGCTGCACTGGACGGAGTGGCATCACATCCTCACCAGCCGCAGCCGCGACGACAAGAGCGGCAAGGGCAAGTCGCCGGAGTGGAAGTACTTCAAGCGCGACGTGCTCGATCCGGCCGTGCGCGAGGTGAACAAGGAGCAGGACAAGTTCACCATCGATTACCACGTCGCCAAGGCCGGGCGCTTCACCACCGACTTGCAGTTCGTCGTCAAGGCCAACCGCAAGGCCCTGGCCGCGCCGGTGGACCTGGAGCAGTGGCAGCTCGATCGCCTGGCGCAGTGGGGCGTGCCGGGCACCGAGGCCGCCAGGCTGCTGGAGAAGCTTGGTCCCGGCGACCGCATCAAGGTCATCGAGACCGTGGAGCGGCGCCTGCAGAAGAGCGAGCAGCTCGGCGACGTCAAGAGCGTCCCGGCCTATCTGCACACGGTGGTGGCGCAGGGGCTGGAGAGCGGCGTCTTCAGCGGGGAGTTTCCCGATGTGCCGGACGCCGCGCCCAAGCCGGCCGCGGCACGCCGCGAGCGCGCCACGCCACCCGCTTCCGCACCCGCCGCGGTGACCGCACCGCCGGCTGCACCGGTGGTCCCGGCACCTGCGACAGGGCCTGCGCGCACGCCGGCCACAGCACCGCCCCATGCCCAGGAGCTGTGGATGGCGGCCAAGGACCTGTTCCTGACGCTGCCCGAGGCGCAGAAGCAGCACTGGTACGCCCGCTATGAGGCGCAGCGGGTCGGCCCCCAGTCGCCGCTGGCCGCGAGCCCGGACTACGGACGGCTGCCCGAGGTGCGCATCTGGCGCGACTTCATGAAGGCGCGCCAGCTCAATCCCAACGCGAAGCTGGGCACCTCGGCGCTGGTGTACTTCTCCAAGTGGCTGGCGCCGGTGTGGGCCGAGGAAGGGCGCCTGTAGCGGACGCGGCAGGTGCCGGCCGCGCGCTGGCGGTACAACGGGCGCTCCTTCAGCACGAGGTACATGTCCGCCATGACCGATCCCAAAGCTCCGCGCCAGACCGCTGCCGACTTCCATCCCGAGGTCCTGCGCCTGTTCGACCAGTACGTGCACGGCGGCATCGACCGCCGCATGTTTCTCGACCGGGCCACGCGCTATGCGGTGGCTGGCGGCACCACCGCGGCCGGCCTGCTGGCGGCATTGAGCCCGGATTTCGCGCGCGCGCAGAAGGTCGTGCCGACGGACCCGCGCCTCAAGGCCGACTTCGTCGAGATCGATTCGCCGGCCGGCTACGGCAAGGCGCGGGCGTACGTGGTGCGCCCGGCGCGGGCGCGGGGCCCGCTGCCGGTGGTGCTGGTGGCGCATGAGAACCGCGGTCTCAATCCGCATATCGAGGACATTGCCCGCCGCCTGGCGCTGGAGGGCTTCATGGCCGTGGCGCCGGACGCGCTGTTCCCGCTGGGCGGCTATCCGGGCGACGAGGACAAGGCGCGCGAGCGCTTCGCACAGCTCGATGCCGCCAAGACGCGCGAGGACTTCGTGGCCGCCGCCGGCTGGGCGCGCAATGCCGCCGGCGGCAACGGGCGTCTGGGCGCCGTGGGCTTCTGCTGGGGCGGCGGTACGGTCAACATGCTGGCCACGCGCATGCCGGATCTGGCTGCGGCCGTGCCCTTCTACGGTCCCGCGCCGGCGCTGGACCAAGCGGCCCGGATCAAGGCGCAGATGCTGCTGGTCTTCGCCGACAACGACGAGCGAGTCAATGCAACCTGGCCGCCGTACGAGGAGGCCCTGAAGCAAGCCGGCGTACGCTACGAGGCCTTCAAGTACGCCGGCACGCAGCACGGCTTCCACAACGACACCACGCCGCGCTACGACGAGGCGGCGGCGCGCCGAGCCTGGAGCCGCACCCTGGCGTTGTTCAACCGGACGCTGCGCACGTGAAACCCACGGCGCGCCGCTGTCGGGTGAAGGTGTGTCGCGAAGCGTCCAGGAGCGCAGGGCTGCAGCTGCGCTCGGCGCTCGGCGCTCGGGAAACCGGCTATTGCGGACGCGGGGTCGATGCCGGTGTGATGCATGGGGCCGGCCATGGTCGGCTCACATCCCAACCCGCCTCTTCCCGCCGATGGATCTCGAACCCTTCATCGCTTCCCTGTCGCCTGAGCAGCCTTGCGGCGCCGACCTGTCCTTTTCACCCGAAATCGACGCCATCCGCGAGATGCGCCGCGAGGACGACCCCTCGCTGGCCCAGGGCGAATGGGTCGCGCCGTTGAAGACCGCCGACTGGGCCGGCGTGGCGCGCGCCTGCGAGACGCTGCTGCGCACCACCTCTAAGGATCTGGCCGTCGCCGGTTGGCTCACCGACGCCTGGGCGCGCCTGCGCGGCTTCGCCGGGCTGGCGCAGGGGCTGGAGCTCACCGCCGCGCTGATCGAGCGCTACTGGCCCACGCTGCACCCGCTGGCCGACGGCGACGACCAGGAGCAGCGTATCGGCTGCCTGGCCTGGCTGGCCACGGGCGTGAAGAACCTGGCCGGCCAGATCACGCTGGTCGAGGGCGCAGGCCAGCGCCTGAGCCTGGTGGAGATCGAGGCGGCACGGCAGCGCAAGAGCGGCTTGGAACCCGGCGTCGAGGAGGCCGCACCGCAGGGGTGCTCCGACACGCCGGTGCTGACCCTGGAGGCCGTGCTGCGCACTGTCGGGGCCGGCGGCCGTGCCGGCTTCGAGGCGCGGCGCGAGACGATCGCCGCGACCCGGAGCGCCCTGCTGCGCCTGCAAACCGCGGTCGATACCCAACTGCCGGACGACGGGCCTTCCTTCGCCGCGGCACGCGCGGCGCTGGAGCATGTGGCACAGACCTGGGAGCGGCTGGGACGCGATGCCGGTGTGGCGTCACCGGTGCAGGCCACGACAGTTGCGGAGGCCGAAGAAGCCACGGCCCCGGGCGCTGGCCCGGCGGCGGTGCCGGAAGTTTCGACCGGAGGCGCCATCCGATCCCGCGCACAGGCGCTGCAGCAACTGCGCCTGGTGGCCGACTACTTCCGCCAGGCCGAGCCGCACAGCCCCGTGGCCTACCTGGCCGACAAGGCGGCCCGCTGGGGCGAGATGCCGCTGCACGAGTGGCTGCGCGCCGTGGTGAAGGATGGCGCCGCGCTGGCGTCCTTCGAGGACCTGCTCGGCGTGGAACCGCGCGAGCTGCGCGGCTGACACTGCGTCTTCAGGCCAGCACGCGGAACTCGATGCGCCGGTTGCGCGCCCGGCCTTCGGGGCTTTGGTTGTCCGCCACCGGCCGGTCCGGGCCGGCGCCGGAGGTCTGGATGTCGGTCGCTGCAATCCCGCGGGCCACCAAGTAGGCCTTGACCGCCTCGGCCCGCGCCGCCGAGAGCTGCAGGTTGGCCGCGCGCGCGCCGCGGTCGTCGGTGTGGCCCACCACTTCGAAGCGCCGGCCGGCGAACTGGCGCAGCAGCGGCAGCAGGTCGTCCAGCACTTTCACGCCCACGGGCGTCAGCGTGGCATTGCCGGGCTCGAACTCGACGGTGCGCTGCGCCAGCGCTGCATCGAGCAATTGCTGCGCTGGCGCTTGCACGCGCAGCCCGTCGCGCACGGTGTAGGTCGGGTTGTCCAGGCGCATGACCATCTGGCGGATGAGCTGCTGGTGCGCCGTCTCGCTCTCGGTGTGGCCCATGACTTCCACCACGTTGCCGTTGATGCGCAGCCGCCCCTGCGTCACCTGTTTCAACTCCGGGGTCAGCACCCGCTGCACGTGCTGGGCCCAGTTGGGTGGCGCCACCAGCTGGTCGATGCCGAGCTGGTCCACCACACGCTCGGCGCCGTAGAGCTCACGCACCCGGGCAAGGATGGCGGCGCGGGTGGCCTCGTCCGGCACCGCGCCCGACACCACGACCTTACCCGCTGTGGCCGAGAGAGAGGGCGTCTGAGACTGCGCACGGCAGGGCAGGCCGCCGGCGACGCAGAGCGTCGCCAACACGGCGGCGCGCAGGACGCCGCGGCCAGAGGGCAGGGCAGGCAAGTGAGGCATGGCACTACGCTCCATGAAAACAGGCCTTGAAAGACGCCACGGCCAGCTGCAGCGACAGCGCGTCCTGGTGCAGGTAGACGTTGAGCTTTCGCATGGCGCCGTCCATCTCGGGATGCGCATCGATCCACTGCGGCGCCTGCAGCTCGATGAAGGCATCGGCCGAGCGGCCGGGATCGAACAGCGCTTGCAGCAGGGTTGGCGAGGGCCCGGCAAAGCCCACGACCAACGAGGCAGCTGCCGGCGGCTGCGCGCGCGGCACCAACAGCACCAGCTCGAAGTTGCCGCGCGCCAGAAAGGGGGTGATGAGCTCGAGCCACAACGCGCCCACGGCGTCCGCCAGCGGTCCAGGCTCGGGCAGCGGCAGCCGCAAGCCCTTGTCGAGGCGCGATACCCCGCTGGCCGGCACCGGCTGCAGCAGCAGCCCCAGCGCGAGCAGCGCACGGCGCAGATCGAAGGCGGGATGCGACCGGCGCAGCAGCCCTTGCAAGCTTCCCAGGGTCTGCGTGGCCAGAAAGTCATGGCGCGCCGTGGCCCAGGTGTCGAGCGGGTCCTCGAACTCCACGGGTGTGCGGGCTGCGTCGTCGAGCACCTTGGCCACGTCTTCGGCTGCGCAGGCGCGGCTGGCGATCGTCCCCAACCGTTGCCACGGCCGGCTCAACGCCAAGGGGGCTTGTGCCACGAAGGCCGGGCCACCCGTGTCGAGGGACGCCAGGGTGACGAAGGGAAAGCGCCGGCCCGAGGCATCCATGCTCGGCATCAGGTGGCCGGCCAGGGCCAGGCGGCCGCGCGTGCCCAGGACGGCGAAATGCGCGGATGGCATGCGGTCGTAGAGCTGTTTCCAGCGAGCGTCTTCCGCCAGCCGCTCCAGTCCCTGGCTCAACCATTGGTCCAGCAACTGGGTGAGCACGCCCTGGTGCGTGCTGCGCACGAAGTCGCCGCGCGAGCGCACCTTGCCGAACCAGCACAGCGCGAGGGCCGCGGGGCGGCTCACTGGGCTGCTCCCGGGGCGGGCAGCGTCGCCACGCCGGTTGCCGCCGGCCGTTCCTCACCCGCCACCAGTGTGGGCAGCGACAGCCCGCGCAGGCCACCGCCGCTGCGGCTGGGCGTCACCGGGCCGGGGCTGGTGATGGCCCGGTACTGCAACGCGATGGCTTGCGCTCCCTCGCCCCAGCTCAATTCGCGCACGCCGTCGGGCAGCTTCCTCACTTGTGCCGCGTCGATCAGGCGCTCGAAGCCATAGGCGCCCGGGGCGTTGAACAGCTCCACCGCGCGACCGTCGAGCGCGATGCCGCTGATGCGCACGCCCGGAGTGTGGGTGGTGTTGGGCCACACGAAGCCGGACCAGGTGGCTTCGCCGTTGCGGTAGCGCAGTGTCTGGCCGTCAATCTCCACCGTGTACTCGATGAAGCCCGGCGCGCCCATCGGTCGCAACTGGAAGCTGAGCTGGGCTGCGGCGGCCACCCCGGCGCCGGGCGGCGCTGCACTGGCCGCGCCGTCCAGCGCCGCCACCCACAGCGGCAGACCCTCTACGAATGCCGGGCGCAGCCGCAGACCCAGCTGAGCCCAGTGGCGAGGCGATATCTCGTCGCCGCGGCGTGTCACCAGGGGGCCCAGCACTTCGGTGGCGAAGCGCGCCACCGTCCCCGTCGGCCCGAACACGCGCGCGATCTCGGCCGGCGCGGCCTCCACTCTGGACGCCGCATCGAACGGGTATTTGCTCGCCAGCGTCTGCTGGAAGGGTTGCAGCACCTGGGCCGTCCACAGCCGGTTGAGCTCGTCCTCCGCCGGCACGACGAGCACCGCGAACGCCTGGATCAGAGGTCGAACCAGCAGCGGCTTGAGCGTCGCCTTGGCGCTGTCGCTGGCGCCGGTGAGCATCTGCTCCTCGACGAAGCGCAGTGCCTCGGACAGCTCCGAAGCCTGGCCTTCGAAGGTGGCTGCCATCAACTGGCGCGTGGGCGGGCCGGCATCGCCCTGGTTCTTCATCGTGTTGAAGCGGCTGCGCAGGCGGCCGAGCTGCTGGAAGTAGCTGTCCTGCAAGGAGCTGCCGCCCTCACGCGCGGCCAGCAGCCGTGCCACCGCGCTGAACTCGCGGCCCACCGCTCCCATGGTCCGGCCGCCCTCGCCCGGACCGGCGTCACCTGTGCCCACCTTCACATCCACCGGCGCGGATGACAGGCGTTGCAGCGAGTGCTTGACCCAGTCGAGGACGCCTTCACGCGCCTGCGCCGCCTGCTCGTCAAGCAGGCTGGGGTTGTCCCAGGAGGTCTGTTCGAAAAGGGTGGCCAGCAGCTTGCGGAGCGGCGACTCCGCCGGGTCGCCGAGCCGGTTCATGTGCTCCACGGCGGCTTCGAAGCTGGCGAAATCCGCCACCGCCACCCCTTGCATGAAACGCTGCCACTCGCGCACGTACTCGCTCTTGTAGCGCTCGGTCAGCGTCTTGTGGATCTGCTCCGGGCTGCCCTGCAGCGACAGATCGTCGCGGGTCGAGGTCTTGAGCACCCAGTCGACGCTTTGCAGCTCGTTGTGGGCGGCCTCGGTGATGGCCGCCTTGATGTAGCCCTGCCAGGCCTCGCGCGTGAAGGCGCCCGACACGACCTGGCTGCCGGCCACCAGGGCCTTGTCCCGCTCGCCCACGATGCGCGCCACCGTCATGGGCGCGTAGCGCGTGGACGCGCGTGCCTTCATGTCGGCATACACGCGCTCGATGGCCGGCGTGCCCTGCACGACGCGGCGCAGGTTCTCGCGCGTCTGGTCCACCAGGCCAAAGTTGTTGCCGATGACGGGAAAGAGCGGGTCCTGCAGGTGCGCCATCGAAAAGGTGATGAGGCGCTCGGCGCTGCGCATGAGCTGCTCGCGGGGCATGGTGCCGCGGTTGTCGTCCAGCCAGCCGCGCCAGAAGCGCGTGATCTGGTCGGTGAGATGGCCCGATTCCATGCGCTGGCGCTCGGCCAGCATCAGGTACGTCTTGAGTGCCTTGTAGGCGTCCTCGACCTCGGTGGCGGAGGCCTCGGCATAGCGCGAGGGCGTGGCCGCCACGGCTGCGGTGCCCGCCACCGCGGAAGCACTCGCCATGGCCGCCGGTGGCGCATCGGCAACCGCCCGGCCCAGCGGGCGCAGTTGATCCGCATGCCGGTTGACCTCGCCGAGGTAAGCCTCCAGCGCCTGCGCCACCGGCTCCAGCATCACGCGGCGCAGACCCTGGAACACCTCCTGGCGCAGCCGCAACTCGACCGCGTCGCCCTGGTCCAGGCCCAGCCCCAGAGACCAGGGCCGCTGCTCGCGCCACGCCGCCAGCTCCTCAAGCCGGTTCTGCAGCAGCTCCAGCGCCTCAAGGCGCGAGGCGAGGTCCACGCGATCCGCCTGCAACTGCCTGGCCTTTTCCAGGTCGGCCTGCACGCTGGCCACCAGCTGGCGGTTGCCCACGTACGACCAGCTCCATCCGGCCAGCAGCAGGGCCAGCGTCAATACCCCGCCAGCGTAGCTCAGGGTCCG
This sequence comes from Azohydromonas caseinilytica, assembly GCF_012927045.1. Lineage (GTDB taxonomy): Bacteria > Pseudomonadota > Gammaproteobacteria > Burkholderiales > Burkholderiaceae_C > Azohydromonas > Azohydromonas caseinilytica. The sequence goes on from NZ_JABBFW010000040.1 coordinate 35,048, forward strand.
CAGGCGCTGCTTGGCACGGCTGGTGTGCTGCCGCACCAGGTGACGGTCGGCAAAAATGACCTTGGAGAAGAGGCCTTTGAGAAAGTAGCCCTGCTCGGTGGCTGCCGGGGCCGGCGGCTGTTCGCCGGGACGCGTCAGCGCAAAGCGCTGGGCCACGCCGTTGCGGTCCGGGCTGTGTGTTTCGGCAGGCTGCACCGCGCTGGTGAAATAGAAGCCGCGGAACACCGGCCGGAACTGGTAAGGGTTCTCGTCGAACAGCGTCGCGATGAAGCTGCGCAGCGCCGGCTGCAGCACCGCGAATTCCAGCGGAAAAGCCAGCACCGCCGGCGGCAGCGCCTGGCCCCGATGCAGTCCCATGCGGACCAAGGCCGCTTCCTTGAGCCCATCCTGCAGCTCGCGGAAGTGGCGGTCGAACTGGGCCACCGCGTCGCTGCCGCCGGTGTGGTAGGGCAGGGTGGCGCCCCAGACCTGCTCCCGCTCATGCGCATCGCGATCGGCAAAGAAGTCGGCGAAGCCGGGGATGAGGTCCGCCTTGGTGAAAAGCAGGTACACGGGCGCAAACACTTCCAGTGCATCGGTGAGCTCCTGCACCCGCGCGCGCAACTCGCGCCCAAGCGAGATCACGGCGTCCGGCGTGGCGTCACGCAACATCGCCACGCTGGCCGCGACCACGATGCCGTTGATCGGCGCCCTGGGCCGGTGCTGCTTGAGCATCGCCAGGAAGCTCATCCACTCCGTGCGGTGTTCCTGCTCCATCGCATAGCGGCCGGCGGTGTCGAGCAGGATGCCTTCGCTGGTGAAGAACCAGTCGCAGTTGCGTGTTCCTCCGATGCCGCGAAGGATGTTGTCCTTGCCATGGGGAAAGGGAAACGTCAGCCCCGACTGCACCACCGCCGTGCTCTTGCCCGCAGAGGGGTGGCCGATGACCATGTACCAGGGCAGCTCGTACAACGCAGCCTGGCCGCTGCACTGGCCCAGCTTGGAGCTCTTGATCCTCTTGATGGCTCCCAGCAGTTGCTCGCGCAACTCCTTCGTTTGCGAGGCGCTGTCGGTGGTGTCGCTGCGCACCGCCCGCTCCAGGTCCTCGTCGAGGGCGTGCTCCAGGCGCTTCGCGGAGCGGCGTCCGCGCCAAAGCTGCATGAGCCACCGGCCCAGTACAACCAGGGCCGGCAGCCCGAGTACCGCCACGGCCACCAGCAGCTTGACCTGCGCTGCCAAGGGGCTGGCGAACACGAGGGCGAGCAACAGCGCCACGCCCAGCACGCCCAGAGTGCGTGCGTCCAACAGCAACTGCAGGAACCGTTTCATCACTTGGGCTCCATCGTGAGGATCAGGGAATCAGCGGCCGTTGCCGCGGCGCCATTCGACATGGCCGTAGTCCTTCAGCGAGCGCCAGTCGCCGCCCCAGGTCAGGCCCAGGGAGCGGGCCACCTCGCCATACAGCGCGTAGCCTTTCATGGCCCAGGGATCGCGCTCGGAAATCACCACCTTGCCGGCACGCAGGAAGGCACAGTCCGCGGCCAGTCCATGCTGGTGGTAGCTCTCGTACGGGCCCGCGCGCGTCACCGACGGACCCAGGGCAGCCAGCGCCGCCTGCCGCTGCGGGCTGCGGTAGCCCTCCACGAGCACCATGTCGTAGCCATGGCGCTCGCGCATCAGCTTGAAGACCAGCAGCAGGCGTTGGGAAAAGGCCGGGTCCAGCAGTTCCCACTGCCGGCTCGCGTGGCGCGCCATGGGTCGCCACTGCTCGACTTCCGGTGTCATGAACACGGCGGGAGGCAGCGGCGGAGGCGGCACGAGCTGCTCACCGTGGAGCAGCGCCGCAACCCGCTCATCGACCGCGCGCGATACCGGGTCGCCGCGGCTGTCCACCGGCATCCAGCTGCGCAGAGTCCAGGCGCACAGCGGGAACAGGACCAGCGCGCACAGCGCCGCGCCCAGGGCCCAGGCATGCCGGTGCAGCGCGCGCCCGCCCCATCCAGCGCCCGCGCGCAGCGCCGATCTGGCCCACCGGGCGCGGTGCTTGCAGCGCTGTGCCCAACCGGCCCCGGTGGCGCGCCCCTGTGCCCACCATTGCCGCGTGCTGGCGAAGGCACGATCGCGCACCGGCGCCAGCAGCAGCAGTGCGGAAATCGGTACAGCCAGCAGCAGGTAGAGGAAAACACCTAGCAGCATAAGGTCGGTGTCCGGTGCTGTACGCCCACGCAACTGCTGGCTATGGGCATCGTGTAAATGTTTTATTTGTAAATGTCCCTTGAAATAGTTTCCGAGGGCCAGAGGAGCGGCCCGGATGTACCCCGGGATGTGGGGTGGCAGGTGAATGCCCGTTTGGCGTGCCGGATTCGGCTGGAAAGACTGGCCGCAGCGTTCAATCAGGCATCCCGAGGAGCCGGCATGGAGCCCAGGCAGAAAACGGTCAAGCAAGCGCTTTCCGGACGTCCCAGCCTGTTGGGTGAAGCTGCAACCGGTTCACGTCGAACCGCTCCCCCCGCCGTGCGCTGGCTCGCCACCCTGGGCCAGGCGCCGGACTCAATGGCGCGTGCAGCGAAGCCAGGGAAGAGCAGACGGCCGGGCTGGCGACGACGCGGGGGTCTGGCGCTGTGCGTGGTGGTCGCTGTGACGGCCCTGGCTTGGAACTGGGTCAGGCCACGGGGCACGGAGGCCTTTGCTTCGACACCGGCCGCGTCGGTGCCGCAGGGGCCGGCTCCTGGACTGGGCTTGGTGCAGGACAGAGCCGCGCCCGCAGTTGCCGCAGATGCCGCCTACGGCAGCCGACCAGTCCAAGGGCCCGCCCGCATCGAAACACTGCCGACGGAGGACCGCGATCGGGCTGGCGCTGGAGGTAGGCCGCTTCCCTGGCCTGTCGGCCCGGTCGCCTCGACGTCAATGCAGGCCGCCCGCATGGACTCAGATGCTCCCGCTCGGGCCGTGCCGACACCGCCCGGGGCCATGGTCAGGCCGAGCCCTGTGGTGGCCATTGATGCAAGCGCTGCCACGCAGTTCCTTGCCGCGACACCACGCATGGATGTGCCAGCACGTCCGGCAGTGACGGCAGCGGCGATGCCACCACCGGACGCATCCCCGCCGGCTCCAACTGCAGCCTCGGTCAACGAGGCTGAGGCGGAACTGTTGGAAGCGATCATGGTCTGGCATGAGCGGTATCCGCCTGCGGCATTGGTCTTGCCGACGTTGCGGCGCTGATTCCAGAAACGTGTTGGCTCCACCTGCCCGGTGTTGCTTTCTCAACCCAGCCGAGGCACACGGCGCCGCTCCACCGCACGCGAGTCGCAACGCTCAATCCTTTGGCGTGATGCGAGGGCAGGGAGCGCGGCATGGGCCTGTACCAGTTGGCTGCAACCCTGTTCCATTGTTGAGCAGCTTCAGTGCCAACAGGCTGGACTGAAGAACCGGTGGCGGAGCCGCCCACCGTGCCAACCCCAATCATCCCTTCACGCATCAGTCGGAATACCGACTTGGCACAGGCATTGCGGAGGTGGGAGCAGTTGTCCATCCAACCAGGAGCTACCCATGTTCAATCGATGGCAAGCCGTCTCCAGGCCTCGATGGCGCGGCAGCTCGTGAACTGAAGCCGGCAAGGCCCATTGGTCATGGGCGCAACCATTCATTTTGCAAAGGCAAGGCCCGGGAGGGCGTGCCTGCCAGGAGTGACATATGTTGATCGGAGTCCCGCTGGAGACGGCGGCCGGAGAAACGCGGGTGGCGGTCACGCCCGAGACCGCGAAGAAGCTCAAGAGCCAGGGCCACCAGCTCTTCGTGCAGTCCGGCGCCGGCCTCAAGG
>NZ_JABBFW010000041.1 GCF_012927045.1 Azohydromonas caseinilytica
ACCAGCGCAGTCCTTCACCGATCGCCGTCAGACGCAGCCAAGACCGCGTTCATTGCGATACCGCGGCAGGACTTGAACCTCGGCGCGCTGGGTAGCCTCCGAAAACTCTGCCGCCCACGCTCCTAGGGCACGCTCCTCGCGCCCGATAGGAAAAAACCGACATCGAGCCGCCGCCGCACGGCCCGCGCTTCTCAGCGTTTTCCAGGCAATGTCTTTCCGATCTTGTTGAGGCCCCGGGCTTGACAGGCGGCAACGGGTTTGCAAGAGCGTGCCGCGATACTGAATATCGATATTTGGACGCAATCTTCAGACGGCGCCCGGCCGGGATCGTGGCCAAAGAATCACGGACCGGCCAGGCCGGTGCCGCGTTTTCAGCGCAGCCCCGCGCATGGAACCTGTTGACGCCCTGAAAGGGCCTTAGTAAGCTTTTGTATCAGCAACAGCAAATTTAGCGATAAAAAGGTCAGCGACGGCACTGGCAAGCGCTGAGAGTGGTCGTGCAGGCGCCAAGCGCTTGAGGAGACACGAAATTTTCGTGGAGCACCTTGCTTGGGGTACAGGTTGCAGGGTGCGAAACAAGCTTGATGTAGTTTCGGCAATTAAGTTTATTGTCGAAACTGTCATGGATTTGGATTTTCTGGAAGGCCGTTGAGGCCGACTCTGGAAAATTGGGCACCGGTACGCTGCCGTTAATTTTTGCAGGCAGCTTGCTGCAGCACCAGCTTGGTTTTTGCCGGTGGCGTGCTGGCGGGGCTCAACGGCTGCACTGCCTGTGCGCGGTGCTTCTTCGCTTTATCGGGAAGAAATCGCTCATGCGAAACAACCAGCCCGTCACGCAATCCGAGTTTCGGTTTCCCGCCGGCGCGACGCTGATGTCCACCACGGACATGCACGGCGCCATCACCTATGCCAACGACGATTTCATCGGCGTCAGCGGCTTCCGGCGCGAGGAGATCGAGGGCAAGCCGCACAACCTCGTGCGCCACCCCGACATGCCGCGCGAGGCCTTTGCCGACATGTGGGCCACGCTCAAGGCCGGCCAGCCCTGGACGGCGCTGGTGAAGAACCGGCGCAAGGACGGCGACCACTACTGGGTGCGGGCCAATGCCGTGCCGGTGGTGCGGCATGGGCGCAACGTGGGCTACATGTCGGTGCGCACGCAGCCCTCCCGCGAGGAGGTCGCCGCCGCGGAGAAGCTCTATGCCGAGGTCCGCGAGGGGCGGGCGAAGCGGCGCTTCCACAAGGGAGTGCTGCTGCGCACGGGATGGCTGGGCTGGACCGCGCTGTTCCAGCTCATGCCGGTGCGCTGGCGCATCCGCCTGGCCTTCATCGGGCTGGTGCCGGTGATGGCCGCGCTGGTGTGGGCGCAGCGGCCCGGCATCGTGCCGGGCGCCGCGATGGGCGCCGGCGCGCTGCTGGCGCTGCTGGCGAGCTGCTGGGCCCTGGAGGCGCAGATCGCCCGCCCGCTGGAGCGGCTGCGCGCCGAGGCGGAGAAGGTGGTCACCGGCGAGAACTGGATGACCACGCACCTGAGCCGGGTGGACGAGATCGGCATGACGCTGCGCTGCGTCGGCCAGCTCGGACTCATGTTCCGCTGGCTGGTGGACGATGCGAGCCAGCAGATCCAGTCGGTGCGGCATGCCGCCGCGGAGATCGCCCAGGGCAACGCGGACCTGAGCTCGCGCACCGAGCAGGCCGCCGCCAGCGTGGAGCAGACGGCCGCGTCCATGGAGCAGATGACCGCCACGGTCAGGACGAATGCCCAGACCGCCGCCCAGGCCAGCGGGCTCTCGGGCCAGGCCCGCGACGCGGCGCTGCAGGGCGGGCACGCGGTGTCGGAAGTGGTCCGGACCATGAGCGACATCTCCGACAGCTCGCGGCGCATCGAGGACATCGTGCACCTGATCGACAGCATCGCGTTCCAGACCAACATCCTGGCCCTCAACGCCGCGGTGGAGGCCGCGCGCGCGGGCGAGCAGGGCCGCGGCTTCGCGGTGGTGGCCAGCGAGGTGCGCAACCTGGCGCAGCGCAGTGCCCAGGCGGCCAAGGAGGTCAAGCAGCTCATCGAGGCCAGCGTGCAGAAGGTCGGGACGGGCTCGACGCTGGTGGAGCAGGCCGGCCAGGCCATGGGCGGCATCGTGGCGCAGGTGAGGGAGGTGTCGGAGCTCATCGGCCAGATGAGCTCTTCCACCCAGGAGCTCAGCGGCGGCATCGGCCAGATCAGCCAGGCGGTGAACCACATGGACCGGATCACGCAGCAGAACGCCGCCCTGGTGGAACAGAACGCGGTGGCCTCGGACAGCCTGAGCCTGCAGACCTACCGGCTGGTCCAGGCGGTGGCGATCTTCAACGTCAAGGGCTCGCGGCGCGGCGATGGCCAGCCCGAGCCGGCCACGCCGGAGATGTTTCCCATGGCCGTGGCGGCCCAGGCCTGAGCAGGCCGCGCGCGGCGGCCTTGGCGGCTTGTGCCGGCCGGGTTCATTGCAATTCCGGCTGGCCCGGCTGGCGCTTGAAAGAACCTCGTCACACCCGCGCAGGCGGGTGTCCACAAGCGCCGGGCAGCATCCCGGTCAGCGTGGATGCCCGCCCCCGGCTACGCGGGGGCGGGCTCTGCACGGGCATGGCGAGGTCTTCCTGGAAACGTCGAAGCAGACCTTGCAGCCGCTGCTCCACCAGCTTGTGGCTGCAGCGGCTGCGGCGATGCTCAGTGCCCAGCGTCTTCCGGCACGCCCAGCGCGCGCTGCACCAGCTCCCGCTCTTGGTGTAGGTGCAACTGGTGCGAGGAGGTTGCGCCCGAGGCGGTGACCGGGCGTGCCGCGCAGGCCAGCGCGGCGCCGGCCGGCAGCGCCGCGGCCAGGTCATCGCGCACGAAGTGCCAGGCGCCCTGGTTGAGCGTTTCTTCCTGCGCCCACACCAGCGTGCGCAGCGCGGGGAAGGCCGCCAGCACCCGGGCCAGCTCGGCCGCCGGGAACGGGTAGAGCTGCTCCAGGCGCAGCAGCGCCACGTCCGTGCGGCCTTGCTCGCGGCGCGCGCGCTCCAGCGCGTAGTACAGCTTGCCGCTGCACAGCACCACGCGCGTCGCGCCCGCGTAGGCGGCGAGCTCGGCCTCCTGCAGCACCGGCTCGAACGTGCCTGCCACCAGCTGGTCGATGCTGCAATGCGAGCCCGCCTCCTTGGCGAGCACGGACTTGGGCGTCATCACCACCAGCGGCTTGCGCTCGGCCGCGGTGGCCTGGCGGCGCAGCAGGTGGAACAGCTGCGCCGCCGTGGACGGGTAGGCCACGCGCAGGTTGTCGGCGCCGCACAGCGCCAGGAAGCGGGCCAGCCAGGCGTTGGAATGCTCCGGCCCCACGCCCTCGTAGCCGTGCGGCAGCAGCAGCGTCAGCGCCGAGGCCTGGCCCCACTTCTCCTCGCCGGCGCTGAGGTAGTGGTCGATGAAGACCTGGGCACCGTTGACGAAGTCACCAAACTGCGCCTCCCACACCGTCAGCGCCTTGCGGGCCTGCACGCTGTGGCCGTATTCGAAGCCCAGCACCGCCTCTTCCGACAGCACCGAGTTGACGGCCTCGAAGCGCGCCGCGTTGGGCAGCTGGCGCAGCGGCACGAACGGGTCGTGCCTGCCGGCCTGGTCGTGCCACACGGCGTGGCGGTGCATGAAGGTGCCGCGCTGCACGTCCAGGCCCGACACCCGCACGTCGATGCCGGCGGCCAGCAGGCTGGCATAGGCCAGGTTCTCGGCCAGGCACCAGTCGGTCCGCCCGTCCGCGTCGTGCATCGCGGACTGCCAGCGCGCGATGAGCTCGCGCACCATCGCATGCGACTCGAAGCCCTGAGGCAGGCGCGTCATGGCAGCGACGGCGGCCTGCAGCCCGGTACGCGACAGCGGCAGAGCCTCCACGCCGGCTTGGGCCTGCGGGGCCGGCGCTTCCGCGGTCGGCCGGCCCGGCTCGGCGAAGCGCGCGCGCGCGGCGGCGCGGCACTGCTCGGCGAAGGCCGGGGCGTCGGGCACCACGCCGGTGGCGGCCAGCTCGGCCGCGTACAGCGCCACGACCGAGGACTTGCGATCGCAGCGGGGCTGGTGGCGCGGGTTGGTCAGCATCGGCACGTCGTGCTCGGAATGCCCCAGGCGCCGGTAGCCGATGAGGTCGATCACCACGTCGGCGCCGAAGGCCATGCGGTAGTCCACCGCGATGGCGGCGGCACGCAGCAGCGCCTGCGGCACGTCGGCGTTCACGCGCAGCACCGGGGCATCGACCATGCGCGTGATGTCGGTGCAGTAGCGCGCCGCCTGCGGGTCCATCGGGTTGGGCTCGGTGAACCCGACCTGGTTGTTGATGATGACGTGCACCGTGCCGCCGACCGTGTAGCCGGGCTTCTGCGTCAGGGCCAGCGTCTCCATCACCACGCCCTGGCCGGCAAAGGCGGCGTCGCCGTGCAGCGCCAGGGGCAGGGCCGCCTGGCGGCGGTCCTCGTGCGGCTGGCCCGACTGGAACGCATGCGCCATGCCCATCACGACCGGATAGACGCTCTGCAGGTGCGAGGGGTTAGGTGCCAGCGTGACTTCGATCGCGCCGTGTGCGGTGGCCACCTCATGGTCCGCACCGAGGTGGTAGACCAGGTCGTGGATCAGTTCAGGGTGCGCGGGGTCGGACTCGAAGTAGCCGAGCAGCGTTGCCGGCGTCGCGCCCAGGACGTTGGCCAGCACGTTGACACGGCCGCGGTGGGGCATGCCCATGAAGCAGTACCGGATGCCACGCCCGGCCGCCGCCTCGAACAGCGCGTCGAGCAGCGGCACCAGGGCCTCGCAGCCTTCGAGCGAGAAGCGCTTGCCGTGGCCGTAATGCTCGGCCATGAAGTGCTCCCAGGCCTCGGCCTGGACGAGCCGCTCCAGCAGCCGCTGCGCCGTGGTGGGCGGGACGGCCGTGGCGGGCGTTTCCATGCGCGCATGCAGCCAGGCCCGGCGCGTTTCATCCCGCACGGCCGAGGCGTCCAGCGCCAGCGCGCCGCAGTACGCGGCCTTGAGCTGCCGGTCCAGCGTCTGCACGTCGGCCGCGCCCTCCCAGGAGCTGCCGTCCGTCGTGAGCGGGTCGGCAGGCTGCAGGCCGAAACGCTCGGGCGCCAGCGCGCCCAGATCCAGCGAACACGCCGCACCCGTCGGGTCCAGCGCGGCGAAGCGGTGGCCCTCCTGTCGGTGCGCATCGATGAAGCGGTGCACGGCGGGCCACAAGGCGCCGGTGGAGGCGGTTGTGTGGTCATCCGGGCGGCTGCGCAGCGCCCATCCGTCCTTGAGGTCGAAGGTCTGGTTCATACGGGTCCGTGGGTGTGGTCAGGCACGGGGACTGCGCACCCCGCGCCCGAAGGCATGTCGCCATGCCGGGAAAAGAGCACCGGCGGGAGCGCCGGTGCCCGCGAAAGAGACTGGCTCCGCCGCTCAGAGCTTGAAGGTGCTCACCGCATGGGCCAGTTCCCTGGCCTGGTCCTGCATGGCCTGTGCCGAGGCGGTGCCTTGCTCGACCATGGCGGCGTTCTTCTGCGTCGAGGTGTCCATGCTGGCGATGGCGGCGTTGACCTGCTCGATGCCCACGCTCTGCTCGCGGCTGGAGGCGCTGATGTCGGCCACGATGTCGCTGACGCGCTTGATGCCGGCGACGACCTGGTCCATCGTGGCGCCGGCGCGCTCCGCCATGCGGTTGCCCTCGCCGATCTGCACGGCCGAGGCATCGATCAGCGCCTTGATCTCCTTGGCCGCGGAGGCCGAGCGCTGCGCCAGCGCCCGCACCTCGCTGGCGACCACCGCGAAGCCGCGGCCCTGCTCGCCCGCGCGCGCGGCCTCCACCGCGGCGTTGAGCGAGAGGATGTTGGTCTGGAAGGCGATGCCGTCGATGACGTTGATGATCTCGAAGATGCGCTGCGACGAGGCGGCAATGCCGCCCATCGACGCGACCACCTTGCCCACCGTGTCGCCGCCCTGGGTCGCCACCTCCGAGGCGGAGACCGCGAGCTGGCTGGCTTGGCCGGCATGGTCGGCGTTGAGCCGCACGGTCGAGGTCAGCTGCTCCATCGCCGAAGCCGTCTCCTGCAGCGCGCTGGCCTGCTGCTCGGTGCGCCCCGAGAGGTCGCGGTTGGCCTGTGACATCTCCTGCGCCGCGCTGGTGATGGTGTCGGCGCTGCCGCGCACCTGCGAGACGATGCGGTGCAGGCTGCGCACCATGTTCTGCAGCGCGTTCATCAGGCGGCCGACCTCGTCGTCGCTCTCGGCACGCGCCTCGCAGGTGAGGTCGCCCGCCGCCACCGCTTCGGCCACGGCGATGGCGCGACCGATCGGCTGCGTGATGGAGCGGGTGATGTACCAGGCCGTCGCCGCACTGAGCAGCGCGGCCAGCAGCGAGGCGAGGGCCATCTCGACCTTGGACTGGCGCGCACTGTCTCGGGCGCCGGCACTGTCCTGCGCCATGCTCTGCGCCTGGCGCTCGACCATGCGGTCGAGCAGCGCGTAATACTTCTGCTGCGGCCCGGACGTCTCGTTCTGGTACACCGCCAGCGCCGCCTCGCGGTCGCCGGCCTTGAGCAGGTCGAAGACCTTGCGCACCACGGCACCGTACTCCTGGCGCGCCTTGGCCTGCTCCTCGAACAGCGCCTTGCTCTCGGGCGACTGCATGAGGGCCTCGAACTTCTTGTAGTTCTCGGTGTTGGCCGCGCGGATGGCGGCGTACTCGTCCATGTACCTTTGCTGCTGCTCGGGCGTGGAGGACAGCAGCAGGCGGCCGATGATCAGGGCGCCCTTGTCGCCGTTGGCCTTGATGGTGTTGCTCAATGCGATCTCGGCATAGCGCTGGTCCACCATGTCACCCATCAGGGTGCTCATGCGGTCCAGACTGGCGGTGCCGACGACCATGATCACCAGCAGCAGCGCGATGACGGTTGAGAAGGCGATCGCGAGCCGCGTGCCGATTTTGAAATGCTTGAAAAACATAGGGTCAGGCTCAGTGTCGTTGCGACCTCAAACGGAAAGTGGTGAGGCAGCGGGAAGGTCGGCGCGGTGCTCTGTATTTCAGCAGGGCACTGTGACGTTCAAGTTACCTCACAGGGGACTGGCGCTTATCGGCGCAACGGCCTACCGAGTTAAGGGCGTCCGGCATGGTTGAGTGCTGTGCCTGGCAGCAGCTTGGAACGGACGGCCCATCGGGTCCCATGTGTTGGGTCCACGGTGGGCCGGATGGTGGGAAGAAGCGGAGGAGGCCGCTGCCGTGCAGTACATCACGGCGGCTGCGGCTTGAGCTTGATGCAGAGCATGGTTTGCACGCACCAGGATGGTTCGGCCGGCATGCCGACGCACCGGCCGAGGGCGCCCTGCGCCGGCCGCGACCGTCAGTCGATGCCGACCGCATGTACCTGCGGCACGCGAGCCCCTTCGGTGCGCGCCGGCGCGGCTCTCAACGCCGCAGCCCGGCCAGCAGCGCCTCCGTCACGACCACGCCTTCCCGCTGCGCCTGCCGGCGCAGCTGCTCGCGCCGCGCGCCAGGCAGGCGCACGCCCTCGTCCACCAGCATCTCGCGCACCAGCACCTCGACACGCTCCAGATAGCTGCGGGAGCCGGCCAGCGCGCCGGGGTCGATGACGAGGAAAGCCTGACCGATGCGCGGCCGGTTGCCCTCGTCAACGAAGAAGCTTGAAGCTTCGAAGCCGAAGTTGGCGCCGATGAGCGCCGTCACCAGCAACTCCACCACCAGCGCCAGCATCGCGCCCTTGGCGCTGCTGGCGCCGCCGATGGGCAGCATCGAGCCTTCCATGCCGGCCTTGGGGTCGGTGGTGGGGCGGCCGTCCTTGTCCAGCGCCCAGCCCTCCGGAATGGGCTGGCCTCGCTGCGCGGCCACCATCAGCTTGCCGCGTGCCGCTTCCGACAGGCTCAGGTCCACCAGCAGCGGGTCTTGTCCGTGGCGCGGGAAGGCCGCCGCCAGCGGGTTGGTGCCGAAGATGGGATGGCGCCCCCCTGCGGCCGGCATCGCGGCCGGCGAGTTGGCGAAGGCCAGGCCCACCATGCCGGCCTCTGCCACGGGGCGCAGGTGGTCCGCCATCACGCCGCCATGGTGGCTGCGCGTGACGCCGACGAAAGCCACGCCGAACTCGCGCGCGCGGCGCAGGCCTTCGGCCACGGCGAAGTCGCAGGCGGGGAAGGCCAGGCCGTCCTGCGCATCGACCACCGCCGCGCCGCCGCGCGCCGTGAGCAGCTGCGGCACCGCGCGGCCCTCCACCCGGCCGTGGCGCAGGTGCGCCGCGTACTGCGGCACGCGCGCCAGACCGTGCGAGCTCAGCCCCTGTGCCTCGGCCAGCACCAGGGCGCGGGCCGTGGAGGCCGCCATCGATGCGCCGGCACCGGCACGCTCCAGGGCGGCAGCGGCCAGCAGCCGTGCCTCGTCCAGGCTCAGCCGCGGCATGGCCGTGCCTCCCCATGCAGCTCGGGCCGGGGTGCGCCGCCCTCAGTCCATCGAGAGCACACGCTTGGCGTTCTGGAAAAGAAACTTTTCAAGCACGTCATCCTTGAAGCCCAGCCGCTGCGCGTCCTCGACGCTCTGCCGGATGGGCCGAAACGGGTAGGAGGACCCGAACAGCACCTGGTCGGACAGGAACTGGTTGGCGGCCGTAACCACCACCTCGCTGCCCGGCAGGAACAGGTACATGTCCGGCACGAGAAACACATTCTCGTGCCGGAAGGCCACGCCCACGAGCTGCTGCACGTTGGGCCAGTAGCCGTGGTAGGCGACGATGCGCAGCTTCGGGAAGGCCGCCGCCACGCGCGCCAGCGGTGCGGGGTCGTTGAAGCGGTGGTCCGGCGTGGTCGGGCCCGACATCAGGAACACCGGCACGCCCAGCGCCGAGAGCTGCTCGTAGACCGGGAAGTACAGCGGGTCGTCGGCATGGCGCGCCGGCGCACCGAAGCCGGGCTCGATGTCGATGCCGGCCAGGCCGAGCTGGCGCACGGCGCGGTCCACCTCGTCGGGCGTGCCCGGGCCCAGCAGCGCCGGATCGACCGCGCCGATGCCCACCAGCCGCTCATCGCTGCGCACGATCTCGTGGATGCGGTCGTTGCTGAGATGCTGCGTGGGCGTGTGCCGGCCCACCACCACGGCCTTGCTCAGGCCCGCGTCGTCGATCTCGGCCATGAAGCCCTCGTGCGTGCGCGAGCGGGCGTAGTGCTCGGGGTCGCCGCGCGTGCCCACGCGCTGGTTGAGCCAGCGCGCCACGTCGTTGGCGGCCGAGCCGGGCATGGCGCCGAAGAAGTCGTGCAGGTACGCCGGCCGGCAGCGCATGTCGATGACGGGGAGGCTCATGCCGCCTTCCTTTCGGCCACAGTGGCGCGCACGTCGAAGGCGCCGCCGGTGAGCACCTGGTCGCGCAGCGTCACGGGCTTCTTGTCCGGCAGCAGCGGGAACACCAGCTCGGCGAAGCGGATGGCCTCTTCCAGGTGCGGGTAGCCGGAGAGCACGAAGCTGTCCACGCCCAGGTCCGCATACTCCTTGAGGCGGGCCGCGACGGTTTCGGGATCACCGACCAGCGCCGTGCCAGCGCCGCCGCGCACCAGGCCCACGCCGGCCCAGAGGTTGGGGCTGATCTCCAGCTTGTCGCGGCGCCCGCCGTGCAGCGCGGTGATGCGCTGCTGGCCCACCGAATCCATCCTGGCGAAGTTGGCCTGCGCGGCGTGGATGTCCTCGTCCGTGAGCTTGCTGATGAGGCTGTCGGCCGCGGCCCAGGCCTCGGCGTTGGTCTCGCGCACGATGACCTGCAGCCGCACGCCGAAGCGCACCGTGCGCCCATGCTTGGCGGCGCGCGCGCGCACGTCGGCGATCTTCTCCGCCACGGCCGCGGGCGGCTCGCCCCAGGTGAGGTAGGCGTCCACATGCTTGGCGGCGAGCTCGTGCGCCGCCGGCGAGGAGCCGCCGAAGTACAGCGGCGGATAGGGGCGGCTCTCGGGCTCGAAGTGGTTCTTCGCGCCCTCGATCCTGAAGTGCTGGCCCTCGAAGTCCACCTTCTCGCCCTGCAGTAGCCGCTTCCAGACGCCGAGGAACTCGTCGGCGACCTCGTAGCGCTCGTCGTGCTTGAGGTGCACGCCCTCGGCGGCCAGCTCCGCGGCGTCGCCGCCGGGCACCACGTTGAGCAGCAGGCGGCCGTGCAGCGCCTGGTCCAGCGAGGCGGCCTGGCGCGCGCTGGCGGTGGGGCCGCTGATGGAGGTGCGCAGCGCCACCAGCAGCTTGATGCGCTGCGTCACCGGCACGAGGCTCGACGCCACCACCCACGGGTCCAGGCAGGAGGCGCCGGTGGGGATGAGCAGGCCGTCGTAGCCCAGGTTCTCGGCCGTGACGGCGATCTGCCGCATGTACTCGTTGCTGGCCGGGCGGCCGAAGTCGGACTTGCCCAGGTAGCGCGTGTCGCCCGAGGTGGGCAGGAACCAGAAGATGTCGAGGCTCATGGTGTGTTCTCTTGTAGTAGGAGCGTCATTCCATTTCGCGTTCGTCAGTGAAACGTTCCGTTCGTCCTGAGGTATCGAAGGATGAACGGCCCCTGCCGTGGTGCGGCCATCGCAGCCTCACGGACTCGCACTTCGATACCTCAGTGCGAACGGGTCATTTCAACGGCAAAGCAAAACCGGAATCAGGAATAGGCCGTGGGCTCGGGGTAGCGGCCGAGCAGGGCATGGCGGCCGAGGTCGCGCAGCTTGTAGTCCAGCGGGTCGTGCAGCGTGTGCACGCGGGCGTTGCGCCAGAAACGGTCCAGCCCCAGCCGCGAGGCGGTGGCGCCCGCGCCCGTGAGCTCGAACACCTGGGAGCTGACCTCGATGGCGGCGCGGTGCGCCACGGCCTTGGCCTCGGCCACCGCGACGGCCACCTTGCCGCGGTCGGCGGCCGTCACGTCGGCGCCCAGCGCCAGGGCCTCGTCGAGCCTCCGTGCCGCCAGGTCGGCCAGCACCTCGGCCGGGCGCACCAGCACGGACAGCTCGCCGTAGCGGTGCTGGATGTAGGGGTCGTCCACGGCGCGCGCGACGCCCGAGGCGAAGAAGGGCCGCGAGGAGTCGCGCGTGTAGCGCAGGCCGTGCGCCAGCGCGCCCTGGGCGATGCCGACGTAGAGGTTGACCAGGATGAGCTGCGCGATCTGCGAGCGCAGCGTGGCGCGCGGCTGCAGCACCGTGCCGGGCCGCACCAGCACCTCGTGCGCCTGCACGCGCACCTGGTCGAACTGCACGGTGCCGCTGTCGGTCTGGCGCTGGCCGAAGGCGTCCCAGTCGCCCTGGATGCTGATACCGGGGCTGCGGCTGGGCAGCGCGGCGATGAGCAGGCTCTGCGTGGGCTCATGCCAGGCGGAGAAGCTCAGGCGGTCCGAGCCCACCGAGCCGGAGCAGTAGCTCTTGGGGCCGTTGACGACGAAGCCCGTGCCCTCGGCCTGCGCCAGCGCGCGCTTGTCGTTGGGGTTGAGCGCGTTGCCCCAGAACAGCCGCTCGCGCACCGTGGGCCGCAGGAAGAATTCATGCTGCTCGGGCTCGCCGTACAGCAGCACGGTGGCGACCTGCAGGTGGTGGAAGGCGTAGAGGTGGGCCAGGGCGCTGTCGGCCTGCGCGAGGCGGCGCAGGCCGCGGGAGAAGAACTGCCAGGAGTGGCCCCAGCCGCCATGGGCGCGCGGCGTGGTCAGGTTGAGCAGGCCGCTGTCGCGGATGAGCTCGCGCTCGGTGCGGGCATGGCCGCCGCGCTGGTCGCGGGCCACGGCCGTTTTCTGCAGGGCCTGGGCCAGCGCCTCGGTTGCGTGCTCGACTTGAACGGGGTCGGCGAGATCCACCGCGAAGGGGCTGATGGGGGCAGGGGGCATCTTCCGGCTGCTTCGTTATTGGAATGAAGGCAGTCTAGGAGCCCCCCTTTGGCGGCGACAACGACGCTTTCTGCTGCTGCTTATGCGCGGAAATCCAATGCTGCCGGCTCCCCGTGCCGGGTGCCGTCAGCGCCGCGCCTCCAGGATCAGGTTGAACGGCGTCTGCGCCGCGCGCCGGAAGTGCGTGAACCCGGCCTTGCGGAACACCTCGCGCAGCCGCGCCTCGCCGGCCTGCGCGCCCAGCACCAGCTTGCCGCCTTCGGAAATGGCATGCGCGCAGCACATGGTGGTCGAGGCCGAGTAGTACAGCCGCGCCACGGTGTCGGGTTGGCCGTCGAAGCGGTCGGGCGCGAAGGGCTCCACCAGCATCACCGTGCCACCGGGCGCCAGCACCTCGGCCGCGTACTGCGCCGCGGCCACCGGATCGCCCATGTCGTGCAGGCAGTCGAAGAAGCAGATCAGTCCGAAGTGCCGGTTGGGATAGCCGACGGCGCGGGCGACTGCGAAGCTCGCCTGCCCGGCCACGCCGGCCGCGGCCGCGTTGCGCCGGGCCGCGGCGATGGAGTCCGCGTGCACGTCGAAGCCGAAGAAGCGCGACCGTGGAAAGGCCTGCGCCATCAGCACGGTGGAGTGGCCATGGCCGCAGCCCACGTCCGCCACCGCGATGCCGGCCTGCAGCTGCGCCACCACCCCTTCCAGCGCGGGCAGCCATTGCGGCACCAGGCAGGCCTTGTAGCCGTTGCGGTAGAAGGCCGCCACGCCGCAGGCCAGCCGCCCGTCGTGCTCGCCCCAGGCCAGGCCCTGGCCGGTGCGGAAGGTCTCCAGCGACTTCTCCTCATCCGCCCACATGGATGCCGGCACCTGCCACGCGTGCGGGATGAACACCGGGCTGTCCTCATCGGCCAGCACCAGCGCCTGCTCGGGCAGGAGCTCATAGCTGGCGCTGGCCGCGTGGTATTGCACGTAGCCGCTGGCCGCCTGCGCGTTGAGCCATTCGTGCACGTAGCGCTCGGCGCAGCCGCTGCGCGCGGCCAGTTCCCCGGCGCTGAGCGGGCCGGCGCCGGCCATGGCCTTGTACAGCCCCAGGCGGTGGCCCAGGCTGACCATCACGCCGCCGTAGGCGGAGGCGAGGTCTTCGATGGCGCGCGTGACGAAGGCGTCCAGCCGGGCCTGGTCGATCGTGGCGGTGTCCATGGTGTCGCTCCTTGTTCGCATCCACTACAGCGGGATCGTGGCGTCCATGGTGGCGGCCGGCGCCGCCCGGGCGAAGAGCCGAAATCGCCCTGAACCGGTCCGTTCGTGCCACAGTGCAGCCGCTGTGCCGAGGAGGAACACCGCCATGCACCGAGCCAGCGCCCCTGCCGCACCGGCGGCCCGCCATGTCAGCCTGGTGGCCCTGCCCGAGGCCGCCGCGTCCACGCTGTTCGGCCTCTACGATGTCCTGAACGCCTTCGCGCTGATGGGCCTTGCCGCCCCGGGCACGCCGGCGCCGTTCCAGGCCGAGATCGTGGGCGAGGCGGCCGGAGCGCTGACGCTGGCCAGCGGCGTCCCGGTGCAGGTGCAGCGCGGCATCGAGGACATCGCGGCCACCGACATCGTGATCGTGCCGTCCGTGGTGCTGCCGCCTCAGGGCTGGCCCGCGGGACGCCATCCCGGCCTGGTGGCCTGGGCCCGCGCCATGCATGCGCGCGGCGCCCTGCTGTGCTCGGCCTGCTCGGGCATCTTCCTGCTGGCCGAGACGGGCCTCTTCGACGGCCGGGACGTCACCGTGCACTTCAACTACGCCCACAGCTTCACGGCCACGTACCCGGGCGTGCCGGCGCACCCCGAGCGCGTGCTGGTGATCTCGGGCCTGCGCGAGGAGCTGATCACCTCGGGCGCCTCCACCACCTGGCACGACATGGTGCTGTACCTCATCGCCCGCCACGCCGGTGCGACCGCCGCGCAACAGGTGGCGCGGCTGTTCGCGCTGCAATGGCACCAGGACGGGCTCACGCCCTACATGGTGTTCGAAGGGCGCAGTGACCATGGCGATGCTGAGATAGGGCAGGCACAGCAGTGGTTGAGCACGCACTTCTCGGTGGCCAACCCGGTGGAGGAAATGATCAAGCGCTCGAAGCTGGCCGAGCGCACCTTCAAGCGCCGCTTCGCCAGCGCCACCGGCCTGACGCCCATCGCCTACGTGCAGCGCCTGCGCATCGAGGACGCCAAGCGGCGGCTGGAGCGAACCGACGCCTCGGTGGACGAGATCAGCTGGCGCGTCGGCTATGAGGACGCGGCCTTCTTCCGCCGCCTGTTCAAGCGCACCACGGGCCTGGCGCCGGGCGCCTATCGCAAGCGCTTCAGCATTCCCGACTTCGCCCGTCCATAGCCGGGCATCACCGGACCCGGTTGCTGGGAGATCACGCCGCCGACCAAGGGCGGTGCGGCTTGCCTGGGACAATCGGCGTGTTGCCTCACCCCATCGGAGCGTCCATCGTGCGCGACCAGCCGGATGCCCAGCCCACCTGCTCGCCTTCCTTCCGCCTTGCCCTGGCGCTTGCCGCGGCAGCGCTCGTGTTCACCATCGTCTGGCTGCGCGCGGGGGCCTTCGACTTGGCTGTCGGGCTGGAGACGGCCGCGGTGGCCGGTGTCACGGGCCTGCTCGCCTACTGGCTGGCGGACCGCTTTCTCTTGCTGTTCGTGGTGGGCATGGCGGTACTGCTCGTGCTGCTGGCGCTGTTCGGGATCTGGTTCGCATGACCTTCGCCGTCACAGAAAGCTGCCAGGGGTGCAAGGACACGGCCTGCGTCGCACCCTGCCCGATGGGGTGCTTCCTTGAAGGCCCGGACGTGCTGGCCATCGAGCCGACGGAATGCATCGACTGCGCCATGTGCGTGGCCGAGTGCCCGGTGGATGCCATTCGCGCCGACGTGGAATTGACCTCGGCGCAGCAGGCTTTCGTCGAACAGAGCCTGCAGCGCTCACGCGCGGCCGGCTGGCCACGCATTACCCGGCCCTTGGCCAAGGCATGAGCCCGGGCGCCCGGGCAGGCCGCCCGGGCTGTCGTGATGTCCGCCAGCGCACCCAGCAGCCGCCGAGTTTTTCGTTTCCGGGGCCCGCCATGCCGTGGCCGCCTCCTGCCCGTAGCGAAGTCCGGACTGTGCCGCATGAAGATGCCCGCGCAACCACAGACGGCGCAGCACTCCGGCTGCGACGGCGGCACGCCACCGCAATGATGCGCGCGCCGTCCTGACCCGGGCCTGCGCCCCACGACCCCGGGACTCCGCCGGGGCGGCACGCCCCTTGCCCTAGGTGGTGGCTCAAGGGCCGATGTCTCGGCCCGCAACGACGACACCACAGCAAGGGGAACGATTTCAATGTGCGGCATTGCAGGTGAGCTTCGCTTCGACGACACGGTCGCCGACGTGCGCGCCGTGTTGGCGATGACGGAGGCGCAGTCGCGCCGCGGGCCGGACAGCGAGGGCGTGTTCGGCATCGGCCCGCGCTGCTTCGGCCACCGGCGGCTGAGCATCATGGACCTGAGCCGGCGCGGCCATCAGCCTTTCGTGGACAACACGCTGGGCCTGGGCCTGGTCTTCAACGGCGCGATCTACAACCACCACGAGCTGCGCGAGGAGCTGGGCGCGCAGGGCTACACCTTTTCCTCCACCGGCGACACCGAGGTCATCCTCAAGGCCTGGCATGCCTGGGGACCGCGCGCGCTGGAGCGGCTGCAGGGCATGTTCGCCTTCGCGCTGTGGGAGCGCGACAGCGGCATGACCTACCTGGCGCGCGACCGCCTGGGCATCAAGCCGCTCTATTACACGCTCGACGAGCAGCGGTTGCGCTTTGCCTCGGCGCTGCCGGCGCTGCTGGCCGCCGGCGACGTGGACACCACGATCGACCCGGCCGCGCTGCACCACTACCTGTCCTTCCATGCCGTGGTGCCGGCGCCGCTGACCATGCTGCGCGGCGTGCGCAAGCTGCCGCCGGGACACTGGATGGCGGTGCATCCCAACGGCCGCTGCGATCTCCACAGTTGGTGGCGGCTGGACTTCACGCGCACGGAGGAGGACGAGCGGCGCTCCTTCGGGGACTGGAAAGAAATGGTGCTGCAGGCCCTGCGCCGCGCCGTCGAGCGGCGCCTGGTGGCCGACGTGCCGGTGGGCGTGCTGCTGTCGGGCGGGCTGGATTCGAGCCTGATCACGGGGCTGCTGGCCGAGGCCGGCACGCAGGGGCTGCGCACCTACTCCATCGGCTTCGAGGCGGTGGACCGCGAGCCCGGCGACGAGTTCAAGTATTCCGACCTCATTGCCCGCCACTACGGCACCGTGCACGAGAAGCTGCACGTGCCCGCGGCCGACCTGCTGCGCAGCCTGCCCGATGCCATCGCGGCCATGGCCGAGCCCATGGTCAGCCACGACTGCGTGGCCTTCTACCTGCTGTCGCAGGCGGTGTCGCAGCACAGCCGCGTGGTGCAGAGCGGGCAGGGCGCCGACGAGGTTTTTGGCGGCTACCACTGGTACCCGCCGCTGGCCCAGCTCGATGATCCGGATCGCAGCGTGGACGCCTACCGCGCGGTGTTCTTCGACCGAGACCACGACGAGATGCGCACGCTGCTGCAGCCGCAGTGGCTGAGCGAAGACTTCAGCCAGCGCTTCGTCAGCCACCATTTCGCGCAGCCCGGGGCCACCAGCGCCATCGACCGCGCACTGCGGCTGGACACCACGGTCATGCTGGTGGACGACCCGGTCAAGCGCGTGGACAACATGACCATGGCCTTCGGGCTGGAAGCGCGCGTGCCCTTCCTCGACCACGAGCTGGTGGAGCTCGCCGCGCGCATCCCGGCGCGGCACAAGATCGCCGAGGGCGGCAAGCATGTGCTCAAGGAGGCTGCGCGCGCCGTCATCCCGGCCGAGGTCATCGACCGGCCCAAGGGCTACTTCCCGGTGCCGGCGCTCAAGTACCTGCGCGGCGAGTTCCTGGACTTCGTGCATGGCGCGCTCGACAGCGACGCGGCGCGCGGCCGCGGCCTGTTCCGGCCCGAGGCCATCGCGCAGATGTTCGAGGCGCCCGACCAGCACATCACCCGCCTGGGCGGCTCCAAGCTCTGGCAGGCCGCGCTGCTGGAGGCCTGGCTGCAGAGCCACGGCATCTGACCTATCCAAGCAATCCAACAATTCCTGGGGAACCGACCATGACTCCGTTGCACCGTCAACCCGGCTCGCAGCCGGCGGCCACGCCCACGGCACTGCATTCGCTCGACCTCAACAGCGAGGCGCTGCACTTCGACCCCGACCGGCGCGGGCCGGTCAATGCCTGGGTGGACTGCGGCTGGGGCCGGCTGCTGTTCGGGCCGTCCTTCGATTCCACCGCTGCGCTGGCGCAGACGCTGCTGCAGGAGGCGCCGAACCGGCGCGACATCGCGCTCTACGTCGAGTCGCCGCAGCTGGTGCTGGCCGAGGCGCCCAATGAGCTGTTCCTCGACCCCTCGCTGCTGTTCCGCCGCCCGCTCGATGCTGGCGAGGCGGTGCAGGAACTGCCGCCGGGCATCGCGATCCGGCCGCTGGCCACGCGCGCCGACATCGCCGCCATCAACCGCCTCTACCGCATGCGCGGCATGGTGCCGCTGGACCCGGCCGTGGTCTGGGTGCGGCATCGCGAGGAGGCCTTCACGTACATGGTGGCCGAGGACGAGCGCAGCGGCGACGTGGTGGGCACGGTGCTGGGCCTGGACCATGTGCAGGCCTTCGGCGACGCGCATGGCGGCTCCAGCCTGTGGTGCCTGGCCGTCGATCCGCAGAGCCGCGTCGGCGGCGTGGGCCAGGCGCTGGTGCGCCACATCATCGGCCACTTCGCGCAGCGCGGGCGCCGCTTCCTGGACCTGTCGGTGATGCACGACAACGGCCCGGCCATCGCGCTGTACGAGAAGCTGGGCTTCGCGCCGGTGACGGGCTTCGTGGTCAAGCGCAAGAACGCCATCAACCAGCGCCTGTTCGACGGCAACACCGACATCGCCGGGCTCAACATCTATGCCCGGCTGATCGTGAACGAGGCCCGGCGCCGCGGCATCGGCGTGGACGTGATCGACGCCCCGGCGGGCATCTTCAAGCTGCGCCATTTCGGCAACGAGATCCTGTGCCGCGAGTCGCTGACCGACCTCACCGGCGGCGTGGCGATGACGTGGTGCCAGGACAAGCAGCTCACGCTGCGCCGCCTGGCCAGCGTGGGGCTGCGCGTGCCGCAGCAGCAGCCCGCCGGCAGCGCCGAGGACAACGCCGCCTTCCTGCGCGCGCAGGGCTCGGTCGTGGTCAAGCCCGCGCTGGGCGAGCAGGGGCGCGGCATCAGCGTGGATATCCGCGACGAGGCCGCGCTGGCGCAGGCCGTCGAGCGCGCGGCGCGCGAGGGCGGGCCGGTGGTGCTGGAAGAGTTCTGCCAGGGGCAGGATTTGCGCATCGTCGTCATCGGCTACCGCACGGTGGCGGCGGCGATCCGGCGCCCGGCCGAGGTGCTGGGCGACGGCCGCTCCACGGTGCGCGAGCTCATCGAGCGCCAGAGCGCCCGCCGGGCCGCGGCCACCAGCGGCGAGAGCCGCATCCCCATGGATGGCGAGACCGAGCGCTGCCTGGCCGACCAGGGTCTCAGCTGGGACAGCGTGCTGCCCGAGGGGCAGGCGCTGCAGGTGCGCAAGACCGCCAACCTGCACACCGGCGGCACCATCCACGACGTGACGCCGCAGTTGCACCCGCAACTGCGCGAGGCGGCCGAGGCGGCGGCGCGCGCGCTGCGCATCCCGGTGGTGGGGCTGGACTTCCTGGTGCCCTCGCCGCAGCAGCCCGAGCACGTGATCATCGAGGCCAACGAGCGCCCGGGCCTGGCCAACCACGAGCCGCAGCCCACCGTGGAGCGCTTCGTGGACCTGCTGTTCCCGGAGACGGTCTGATGAGCGAGGGACCGCGCCTGCTGCCCATCGACGCCACGCGCCTCATCGACACGCTGCTGGAGCTGCTGGCCATTCCCAGCCCGGCCGGGCTGACCGACGGGATCGTGCACTACACCGGCGCGCGGCTCGACGCCATCGGCATCCCCTACGAGCTCACGCGCCGCGGCACCCTCCGCGCGCTGCTGCGGCGCAACCTGCCCGAGCGCCGGCGCCAGAACCCGTCCTGCGCCATCGTGGCGCACCTGGACACGCTGGGCGCGATGGTGCGCGAGGTCAAGGCCAACGGCCGGCTCTCCATTGCGCCCATCGGCACCTGGTCCAGCCGCTGGGCCGAGGGCGGGCGCGTCACCGTCTTCACCGAGAACGCACGCTACCGCGGCTCGGTGCTGCCGCTGATGGCTTCGGGCCATGTCTACAACGAAGCCATCGACAGCCAGCCCGTCAGCTGGGACCAGCTGGAGCTGCGCGTGGACGAGCGCATCGCCTCGGCCGCCGACGTGGCGAAGCTGGGCATCCAGGTCGGCGACTTCGTGGCCTTCGACGCGCAGCCGGAGGTGCTGGACAACGGCTACATCGTCTCGCGCTACCTCGACGACAAGGCCGGCGTGGCCGCGCTGCTGTGCGCGCTGGAGGCGGTGGTGAAGTCCGGCGTGCCGGTGCCCATGGACTGCCATGCCGTGTTCACCCTCACGGAGGAAGTGGGCTCCGGCGCGCGCGCCGTGATCGAGGAGGACGTGAGCGAGGTCATCGGCGTGGACATCGGCCCCATCGCCGCCGGCCAGGGCGCGGGCGACGAGGGCGTGACCATCCCGCTGATGGACTCCGCCGGCCCGCACGACTACCACCTCACGCGGCGGCTGCTGGCGCTGTGCGCGCAGCACGGCATTCCCAGCCACCGCGACGTGTTCCGCTTCTACCACTCCGACGCCGGCGCGGCCGTGAGTGCGGGCGCGGACGTGCGCACCGCGCTGCTGTGCTTCGGCACCGACGCCACGCATGGGTACGAACGCACCCACTTGTCTTCGCTGGTGCACCTGGCGCAGCTGCTGGCGCTCTACATCCAGAGCGGTCCGACGCTGCGAGAGGACCGGCAGCGCCGGCTGGAGTCGGTGCAGGACTTCTCGCACCAGCTCGACGCCGATCAGCTCGCGCGCACCGACACCGTGTTGCCCGACCCGGGCGAGCTGGTCACGCGCACCGATCCAGAAACGCCGCCGCCGGACAGGGCCTGAATCGCCACGGCGGCCCGCCGCTCCGCTCGTTCGTTTGCGCCTTGGCTCATTCGCCGCCTCGCTCGTTTGCCCGCAACTTGCCCGGCGTGGCAAGGTGAGCCGCCTCGCGGCCATGAAATGCCGCGCCGGCGCCGCTGCGAAAGGCGCGCACTGTCTCCAGCATGGCGGTCAGCAGTGGCGAGTCGTTGTCTTGCAGGTAAAAGCAATGCAGGTCCATGAACGCTTCCACGCGGGAGTGCAGGGGCCGGTAGGTGATGCCGGGGAAGCGAACGTTCGTCATCGAACCCGGTACGAGCGTGATGCCCAGCCCCGCCGCGGCCAGCAGCGTGGCCGTGACAACATCGCTGGCCGGCGGCGCAAGTCGCGGCTCGAAGCCGTGATCCCGGCACAGCTGCAGCGTCATGGCCGCGATGGAAGGTGAGCTGCCGATGAGCATCGTTTCATCACGCAGCGCCGCCACGTCGATGCGGTCGTGGGCTGCCAGCGGATGCCCCTCGGCCATGCCCAGCAGCAGCGGTTCACGCGCCACCAGCTCCACCTCGATGTCCACCTCGTCGGGCAGCATTCGCTCGAACACCAGCGACACGCGCCCCTGGCGCAACGCCGGCAGCTGCTGGGGGGTCTGCGCGTGGTGCAGCACCAGATCGACCTCGGGATGCGCGGCGTGGAAGGCTTCAAGCACTTGCGGCACCAGGCCGAAGATGGCGGAGCCGTAGACGCCGATGTCGAGCCGCCCGGCCTGCCCGCGCCCTGCGCGCTGTGCGCGCTCGGCTGCCTGCGCCACGAGGCTGCGAATGTTCTGGGCGTCGCGCAACAGCTCTTCTCCGGCCTGCGTCAGCTCCATGCCGCGTGACGTGCGCTTGAACAGCTGCACGCCCAGCTCGGCTTCGAGCTGCTGGATCTGGCGCGTGAGAGGAGGCTGTGACAGGTGCAGCTTCTCGGCGGCGCGCCCGAGATGCCGCGTCTCCGCCACGGCCACGAAGTAGTTCAGTTGCCTCAAATCCATTGCCAGCCTCTTACGGAAAAGGTATCGGGTTGAACAAATTTTGCATTGGACGTGTTGTAAGCGGGTGCTGAAACTCACGCTCAGTCCCACGTGAAGAGACAGGGGACCAGGACATGAGCGTCCATGCCGGACCTCGCCGCCCAGGGCCGCTGCAAAGGCTCTTTCCGCGAATGGCGGAGTCGCGAAACCGGATGCCGGCAACGTTCATGGAACCAATGCGAAGGCCCGTCTGAGGCCGCATCGAGGAGACAACATGGAATCCAAAGACGCACGCCGTCTGCGTCCCATTGCCACGGCCTGCGTGCTGAGCGTGGCCGGGCTGGCTTTGAGCGGCTGCTTTGGCGGCGACGACGGCGAGGCTCCGCGCCTGGAGCAGCCCACTATCGGTGTGCGCGGCAAGACCGTTCTGAACCAGGACGGCTACCAGTTCCGCGACGCCAACGGCAACGGCCGGCTCGACCCGTACGAGGATTGGCGGCTGTCCATTGAGGCCCGCGTGGCCGACCTGCTGCCGCGCATGACGCTGCAGCAGAAGGCCGGGATGATGCTCATCGACACGCTCAATGCCGGGTGCGCGGGCGACGTGGCCAGCACCAAGGCGGCTGCCTTCGTGCAGACCGAGAAGATGACGCGCTTCATCCTGCGCAGCACGGCCAAGGCCACGGCGGATGCCTGCGACGGCAGCGTCACGCCCGGGCGCGGAGGCTATGTCGTCACCCCGCGGCAGCTTGCGGAGTTCCACAACGCCGTGCAGGCCCTGGCCGAAGCCGAGCCGCTGGGCATCCCGGTGCAGTTCAAGGACAACCAGCGCAACCACTACAACAACGATCCGCGCTTCGGCATCTCCGGCAGCGCCGGTGCCTTCACCGAGTTTCCGCGCGAGGCCGGCATCGCCGCAGCCGCGCTGGGCACGGGCGACATGTCGCCCGTGCAGAAGCTCACCGAGGTGATGGGCGAGGAATATCGCGCGGTGGGCCTGCGCGGTCTCTATGGCTACATGGCCGATCTGGCCACCGAGCCGCGCTGGTACCGCGTGTCGGAAACCTTCACCGAGGACGCCGACCTCAACGCCAACATCATGACCGCGCTGGTGCAGGGGCTGCAGGGCGGGCCGGTGAGCCCTAACTCGGCCGTGGCGCTGACCATGAAGCATTTCCCCGGCGGTGGCCCGCAGGAGCAGGGGCTCGACCCGCATTACTCCTTCGGAAAGCACCAGGTGTACCCGGGCGGCAACTTCGCCTACCACCTCAAGCCTTTCCAGGCCGCCGTCAGCGCCGGGGTCTCGGCCATCATGCCCTACTACGGCGTGCCCATCAGCGTGAGCTACGAGGGCGTCACCTACGACCAGACCGGTTTCGCGTTCAACAAGCAGATTGTGACGGACCTGCTGCGCGGCAAGCTGGGCTTCCAGGGCTACGTCAACTCCGACACCGGCATCATCAACGACCGCGCCTGGGGCCTGGAAGGCAAGACCGTGCCGGAGCGCGCGGCCACCGCCATCAACGCCGGCGTGGACGTGCTCTCGGGCTTCAACAGCAACAAGACCATCACCGACCTGGTTGCCGCCGGGCTGGTGAGCGAGGCGCGCGTCACCGAGGCGGCGCGGCGGCTGCTGACCGAGCAGTTCAGGCTCGGCCTGTTCGAGAACCCCTACGTGGATGCGACGAAGGTGGACGCCGTGCTTGGCAGCGACGCCCACCGCGCCAAGGGCCTGGAAGTGCAGAAGCAATCCATCGTGCTGCTGCAGAACAGCGACCCGGGCACGGGTGCGAAGCTGCTGCCGCTGGCCGCGGGCAAGCGCCTCTACACCATGGGCATGGGCAAAGCCGACGTGCAGAAGTACGGCTATGTCGTCACGGATGGCAACTACACGGTGCCTGGTGGCCGGCCCAGCGCCGCGGGGCATGACGCGGCCGTGATCCGCGTGCAGGTCACCAATCCCGCTGCCGTCACGGCCGCCTACCGCACCAAGGGCGCGACCACCGGGGCCGAACCGGCCAACCTCAACCCGCGCACCGGCAGCGTCTGGGGCGCCGAGGACTCCTGCATCCTCTTTCCGGCGCAGAACCCGAGCTGCGTGGATGACGTGGGCCTGATCTTCGGCGGCGCCTTCCCCTGGGAAGCCAACAACCTCTCGTTCAGCACCATGGCGGCTTCGCAATCGTGGCAGATGACGCCCTCGCTGGCCGACATCCAGGCGGTGATGAATGAGGTGGGCGCGAAGAACACGGTGCTGGCCATCTACTTCCGCCAGCCTTACGTGCTCGATGACGCCAGCGGGCTGAAGAACGCCGGCGCGATCGTGGGCACCTTCGGCGTCAGCGACGTGGCGCTGCTTGAAGTGCTCAGCGGCAAGTTCAAGCCGCAGGGCAAGCTGCCCTTCGCGCTGGCCAACAAGCTGGAGGCGGTGGTCAACAACCAGCCCGACGTGCCCGGATATCCGGCTGCCGACACGCTGTATCCGTACGGCTTCGGCCTGAGCTACTGACCGCCAGGGCGTCCGCCCGGAACCCGGCCGCCGTTTCAGGAAGGCCGGGCGGGCTGCGCTCATCCTCGAATTCCATGCCCGCCAGACCTCACCATGCTGCCTGATCCCATGACTCCCATCCGCTTCGGCCGCCTGCTGCTCACCGGCGCGGCCGGCAACCTGGGCCGCGAACTGCGCCCACGCCTGCGGCGCTACTGCGACACGCTTCGCCTGAGCCACCGCCGCGACTTCGGCCCTGCCGAGCCGGGCGAGGAGATCGTGCTGGCGCACCTGGAAAACAAGGCTGCCATGCTGGCGCTGCTTGAAGGCGTGGACGCCGTGGTGCACATGGGCGGCGTTTCCACCGAGCAGCCCTGGCAGCCGATCCTGGAGTCCAACATCGTCGGTGCCTACAACCTCTACGAGGCGGCGCGCCACCACCGCGTGTGGCGCATCGTGTTCGCCAGCTCCAACCACGTCACGGGCTTCTATCGGCAGGACCAGGTCATCAGCCCGCGCGACCCGGCACGCCCGGACGGTCTCTATGGCCTGTCCAAGGCCTTCGGCGAGGATCTGGCACAGCTCTACTTCGACCGCTTCGGCATCGAGACCGTGAGCCTGCGCATTGGCTCCAGCTACGCCGAGCCCAAGGACCGGCGCATGCTGGCCACCTGGCTGAGCTTCGACGACCTGGAACGCCTGGTGGTGGCCGCGCTCACCGCGCCGGTGGTGGGCCACAGCGTCATCTACGGCATCTCCGACAACGCCACCACCTGGTGGGACAACACGCCGGCGCGCCACGTCGGCTATCGCCCCCAGGACAGCTCCGACACCTTCCGCGCCGCCGTGGAGGCTCGCCAGCCGCGCATCGACCTGGACGACCCCGCCGCGCGCTACCAGGGCGGCGCCTTCGTGCGCACCGGCCCGTTCGAGGACCAGGCCTGAGCAGCCGGCTCATTTCGCCACACGCCAACTTCAACCGACACCAACCATGATCAAGCAGATTGCCCTGGCTGCGATGGCCACGCTGACCGTCCTTGGCGCGCAAGCCAAGGAATTCCGCTCCGCCGACGTGCACAACAGCGACGACTACCCCACCGTCGCGGCCGTGAAGTACATGAGCCAGGTGCTCGAACAGAAGAGCGGCGGCAAGTACAAGATCAAGGTCTTCAACAAGAGCGCCCTGGGCACCGAGAAGGAGACGCTGGACCAGGTCAAGATCGGCGCGCTGGACATGAACCGCGTCAACATCAGCTCGCTGAACTCGATGTGCCCGAAGTCGCTGGTGCCCACGCTGCCCTTCTTGTTCAACAGCATCGAGCACATGCACCAGGTGCTCGACGGCCCGGTGGGCGAGGAGATCCTCAAGGGCTGCGAGCATGAGGGCCTGGTGGGCCTGGCCTTCTACGACAGCGGCGCGCGCAGCATCTACGCCAAGAAGCCCGTGCGCACGCTGGCCGACGCCAAGGGCATGAAGATCCGCGTGCAACCGTCTGACGTATGGGTGGCGGTGGCCGCCGCCATGGGCGCCAACGCCACGCCCATGCCCTACGGCGAGGTCTACACCGCGCTCAAGACCGGCATCATCGACGCCGCCGAGAACAACATCCCCTCATTCGAGACCTCCAAGCATTTCGAGGCCGCGAAGGTGTTCTCGCACACCGAGCATTCGATGGCGCCCGAAGTGCTGCTCATCAGCAAGGCCGTGTTCGACAAGCTGCCCAAGGCCGAGCAGGACATGGTCCGCGCCGCGGCCAAGGAGTCGGTGGCGTTCCAGCGCAAGAAGTGGGCCGAGCAGGAGGCCAAGTCGCTGACCACCATCAAGGCTGCCGGCGTGCAGATCGTTGACAACGTCGACAAGGCCTCCTTCCAGTCCGCAATGCAGCCGGTGTACGCCAAGTTCGTGACCACGCCGGATCTGCAGCGCCTGGTCAAGGCGGCGCAGGACCTCAAGTAAGCCGCCGCGGCGGCGCCCGGCGCGCCGCCGTGCCTGCATGAAATGAGCACCATGCCTTTGCAAGAAGGCATGGAAGCCCTTGTTGCGCGCGCTGCTGCGCGTGCCGTCCCGGAGTCTCCATGAGTTCCCCTGCCGCCCTGCCGGCCACCGTCGCGGACAACGAAAACGTCAACGCCGCCACCGGTACGCCGCTGGAGGCCGACCACACCCGGCCGCCCTCCACCCACCTCTACTCGCGCTTTTGCGCCTTTCTCTCCAAGGCCAGCCTGGTGCTGGCCGTGATCGGGCTCATCGCCCTGATCCTGTGCGTGCAGTTCCAGGTCGTCGGCCGCTACATCTTCAACGACACGCCCACCTGGGCCGAGGCCCTGGCGCTGCAGCTCGTGCTCTACATCACCGCACTGGGCGTGGCGGTGGGCGTGCGCGACGCGGGCCACATCGGGCTGGAGTCGCTGGTGTCGCTGCTGCCTGAAGCCTGGCGGCTGCGCCTGGAGATCCTCATCCACGGCTTCGTCGTGCTCTTCGGCGCCATCATGGCCAAGAGCGGCTGGCTGTGGACCACGCTCAAGTGGAGCGACATCAAGCCCATGCTGGGCGTGCCCGTGGGCGCGGACTACCTGGCCCTCGTGGTGGCCGGCGTGCTGATCGTTCTCTTTTCTATCGAACACATCATCGCGCTCGTGCGTGATGAGGAAGTGGTGCCGGCATGGAACTGACCGTCCTGACCCTGAGCTTCGCCGCCCTGCTGGTGCTGGGCGTGCCCGTGGCGTTTTCCATCGGCCTGGCCTCCATCGCCACGGTGCTGTACTCGGGCATGCCCGTGGAGATCGTCTTCCAGAAGATGGTGGGCGGCATGCAGGTGTTCTCCTTCCTGGCCATCCCGTTCTTCGTTTTCGCCGGCGAGCTCATGCTCTACGGCGGCATCGCCGACCGCATCGTGCGCTTCGCCAACAGCCTTGTCGGCCACGTGAGGGGCGGCCTGGGGATGAGCAACGTCGTGGGCTGCACGCTCTTTGGCGGCGTGGCGGGCTCGGCGCTGGCCGACGTCTCGGCCATGGGCTCGGTGATGATCCCGCTGATGAAGAAGGAGGGCTACGACGCCGACTACGCCGTCAACGTCACGACGCACTCGGCGCTGGTGGGCGTGCTCATGCCCACCTCGCACAACCTCATCATCTTCACGCTGGCCACCACCGGCATCGCCTCGGTGAGCATCCTCAGCCTGATCCTGGCGGGCATCATCCCGGCCATCCTGCTGACCGCGTGCAACCTGGGCGCCGCCTACTACGTGGCGCGCAAGCGCGGCTATCCCATCCGCGGCGGCTTCCCCGGCTGGGGCGAGGTGCTCAAGAGCTTCCTGGGCGCGCTGCCGGGGCTGCTGATCGTGGTCATCATCCTCGCGGGCATCCTCTCGGGCATCTTCACCGCCACCGAGAGCGCGGCCACGGCCGTGTTCTGGGCCGTGCTGGTGACGGCCCTGGTCTACAAGACGCTGTCCTGGAAGGACTTCCTCAAGGCCTGCGCCAAGGCCTGCAAGGCCACCGGCGTGGTGCTGCTGCTCATCGGCATCTCCAGCGCCTTCGGCTACTTCATGGCCCTGTACGAGGTGCCGCAGAAGACCGGCGAGCTCATGCAGTCGGTGACGGACAACCCGCTGGTGATCTTCTTCATGATCAACCTGCTGCTGTTCGTGCTGGGCACCTTCCTGGACATGGCCGCCACCATCCTGGTGTGCACGCCCATCTTCCTGCCCATCGCCATGCAGTTCGGCATGGACCCGGTGCAGTTCGGCATCGTCATGCTCATCAACTGCGCGCTGGGCCTGAACACGCCGCCCGTGGGCGTGACGCAGTTCGTGGGCTGCGCCATCGGCAACATCTCGGTGGGCCAGGTGATGAAGTCGATCCTGCCCTTCTACAGCGCGCTGGGCATCTGCCTGGCCCTGGTCACCTACGTGCCCGCCTTCTCGATGTGGCTGCCCGGCATGTTCAGATGACCACCGCCGCCCGGAATTGACGCGCGCTGTGCGCGAAATCAGATTCTTTTCAAATCAGGAAAATGCGCCGCTGCCGCGGCGCATTTTCATTTGGCGCCCTGCGGCATGCTGGTGCGTTCAATGGGAACCCGCGGTTTTTCAAAGTTCACAGGGTGGTGCGCCATCGCGGTGCAGTCATCGAATGTTTTTGACGCCTTGGAAATCAGGGCGGTGTGCAAGTTGGGTTGGGGGTAGTCCCAATTGCTTACGGAAAAAGTATCGAACCTCACAAACTTTGTATTGGACTTGAGTGTTGCTGCTCTGGTGAACTGTCGAGGTGCCAGCGGTTTAATGAGATTTGCAGCTGAATACCGGGAAATTCGAATTATTTTCGATTTCAGCCTGTGATTTCCTCGGCATGACCCGGTGCAATCTTCGGATACATGCCTGGTTTTATTCAGTTTCGCCGTGACAGCTCCTGGCCGCGTCAACAAAGCCTGTTCCATCAATTCAAAGGAGACAACGATGCAACCCCGGTTTTTCGCCAGGAAGACCCCGCTCGCCATGGCGGTCAGCGCGGTTCTTTCGATGGGCCTGGTGGCCTGCGGTGGCTCGGACGAGGCTGAGCCGGCTGCGGTAGCGGCCTCGGCGCCCGCTTCAGGCGTCCAGCCATGGATGGCCATGGCCACCATCAATGAGCAGAAGACGGCAGCGACCGACACGGCCAAGGAGGCGGTGGCCAACCGGCGTGCCAAGCTGCTGCTCGCGGCAATGACGCTGGAGCAGAAGCTGCAGCAGCTCACGGGCAGCATGCCGGAACTGATCCCTGAACTGCCGGGGTGCTACGGGGCTCGCCACGTGACGGGCATCGCCGCCCTGAGCATCCCGACCCTGCGCATCACCAATGGTCCGGTCGGCGTGGGCCAGAACGACTGCGTGGCGGCGAGCCTGTACGACGAGGTCAAGGCGGGCACGAAGAGCTTCACCGTCGCGTACACGCATCCCAGCTCCGCCAAGGCGACGGCGCTGCCGTCCGCGATCTCGGCTGCCGCGTCCTTCGATCCGGCCGTGGCTGCCGCGTACGGCGACGTGATCGGCACGGAGATGAACAACCTGGCGCTGCACGTCTTCGAGGCGCCGGGCCTGAACCTGGCGCGAATTCCGGTGCTGGGCCGCAACTTCGAGTACTTCGGCGAGGACCCGTACCTCACGGGCGTGATGGGCGTGGCCGAAACCAAGGCCGTGCAGGCCAAGGGCCTGATCGCGATGCCCAAGCACTTCGTCGCCAACGAGCAGGAAACCAACCGCCAGAAGGTGCAGGAAACGGTGGACCGCCAGGTGCTGCGCGAGCTGTACCTGCTGCCCTTCGAGATGGCGGTGAAGGACGGCAAGCCGGGCTCCATCATGTGCGCCTACAACTATGTCAACGGCGCGCAGTCCTGCGAAAGCAAGGAGATGCTCACCGACGTGCTGCGCACCGACTGGGGCTTCACGGGCTACGTGCAGTCGGACTTCTTCGCCATGAAGAGCACCGTGGGCACGATGCAGGCGGGCATGGACCATGAGATGCCGATCCCGCAACAGTGGGCGCCGGCCAAGCTCACCCCAGCCTTGGCTTCCGGCTCCATCACGACGGCCATGATCGACAAGGCCCTGGAGCGCCGCTACACGCAGATGTTCAAGATGGGCATCTTCGACCGCCCGCTGGTGCAGACGGCCATCGACTTCGCCAACAACGGCAAGGTGGCGCGCGACATCGGCACGAAGGCGGCTGTGCTGCTGCAGAACAACGGTGCGCTGCCCATCGCCTCCACGGTGCGCAAGGTGGTTCTGGTCGGCAAGGCGTCCCAGGTCTACGCCCAGCAGGCCGTAGCCGGCGGTTCGCTGGTGGGCAAGCCGATGGGCGCGGGCGGTGGCAGCTCGGACGTCGTGCCCAACTACACGGTGGCGCCCATCGACGGCATCAGGAACACGCTCAAGGCGCTGGGCAACACCACGGCCGCCGTCCAGCTCATCCTGGTTGATGATGCCAACGCGAGCGCCACGATCGACGGCCGCTCGGTGTCCTTCGACGAGGCGCTGGCGGCCGCGGCAGCGGCCGACGCCGTGGTGGTGATGGCGGGCACCGTTTCGGAAGAGGGCGCGGACCGCGCCACCATGGCCGACGGCAGCACGGCGGCCTCCACCACCGTGCCGCTCGCCGCCGGCGCCAGGCCCTCCGACGGCAGCAGCCTGGACTGGTACGCGACGTCGAGCTCCAGCGCGTATGCGACGCTCACCGGTGCCAATGCCGTCAAGAACAGCCAGACGGTGGCCATGATCAAGGCGATCATGACCACGGCCTCGACCACGGGGCGCACGATGGTCCAGAAGACGGCGCTGGTGCTCAAGGACAACGCCGGTATCGCGATGGACCCGGACTTGGTCGGCACGGCCGGCCCCTCCATCCTGGAAGCCTGGTTCCCGGGCCAGGAGGACGGCAACATCGTGGCCGACCTGCTGTTCGGCGTGAAGAACCCTTCGGGCAAGCTGCCGGTGACCTTCCCGGTCGCCGGCAAGGGTTTCCTCGACCACGCGAGCCTGGAGCAGTTCCCCGGCGTGGTGAGCGCCGACGGCAGCACGCAGACGGTCAACTACAGCGAAGGCCTGCACATCGGCTACCGCTGGTACGACGCCAACAAGAGCGGCGAGTGCACGGTGGTGAACGGCAGCAACCCCTGCGTGGCTTTCCCCTTCGGCCATGGCCTGGCCTACACCACGTTCACCGTCACCGCGCCGAGCGTGGCGCTGAACAACTCGACAAAGGCCTATGACGTGAAGGTCAAGGTCAGCAACACCGGCAAGGTGACGGGCTCGGAGGTCGTCCAGGTGTACCTGTCACTGCCCACCGGCGCCAGCGCGTTGGGCATGGAGCAGCCGCCGAAGCGCCTGGTCGGGTTCCAGAAGGTCGAGCTGGCGCCGGGCGCTTCCCGGGACGTCGTCATCTCGATCAACCCGGCGGCAAGCAACCACCCGCTCAGCGCATGGAGCAAGACGTCCAACCAGTGGGTCACCCCGGCGGGCGCCTACACGGTCTATGCCGGCAAGTCCTCGGCACCCAGGGACCTGGCTGTGGCGGGAACCTTCACTCGCTGATGAAGACGCGCCAGTGCCCTGGCGTCCTGGCCTGCGGTGCTGAGCGCTGCTGAAGCAACGCCCGTCATGCCGCGCAAGCGGGCATGACGGGCGTTTTCACGCATCTGGTTGAGATCAAAGGGGTCGGGCCGCTGTCCGCTACGCCGACTGCTGCTCCTGCACGCCCATCTGCTGCATCAGCTCCTGGCGGCGCGTCATCATCTGCCGGCCCAGGGCGCTGAGATCCAGCCCGCCCTTTTGCTGCAGTTGCGGGATGAGCTCGTTCTCTTCTTCCTGCACATGGTGCTTGGTGTACTCGCCGAGCACCTTGACCTTGGCGTCGTACAGCTCTTCCGACGGGTCCATGCCCTGGATCTGCTTGATCAGGTCGCGCGCGCTGGCGTGTTCGACCTTGGCCTCTTCGATGAGGTCGTTCCGGCCCAGCGCCTGGCGGGCCGCCGGGTAGAGAAGTTCTTCCTCCAGCTGCGCATGCATCAGCAGCAGCTTGCAGATCCGCTGCGCCGTCTGCTCCTTCTGCTGGTCGCCGGCCTGCGGTGGAGTCTCGGGCTTTTCCCGGGGCGCCGCGGTTGCGCCTGGGCACGCGGATTGCGGCGTCCCGGGACAGGTGCTGCGTATCCCCGCCAAGGGCCGGCAGAGCGATGCGGCAGTGGTCATAAGCAAAACACATAGCAGCGCCCCTACACGGCATTGGCTGCTGCCAAGGGGAACTGTGATGCTTCGGCCCGCAGAAACAAGGCAGCGACGGCGCACCGCCCGGTGGGTCGTCCAGACCATCAAACCAGGCTGCGGTTCCTGCGCAGTGACGGCATCCGAGTGGCGTCGCCCGCCAAGGACGGAGTGAGACAACCTGTTCCGTAGAGGACTTGTATGACAGACATCCGAAGGACGCTCGAAGAGGGCGTCATGACCCGGTTCCAGTGGGTCGCCGTGGCGATCTGCGTGATGCTCATCATGCTCGATGGCTTCGACGTGCTGGTGATGGCCTTCACCGCCTCCAGCGTGGCCGCCGAGTGGAAGCTCAACGGCGCGCAACTGGGGCTGCTGTTCAGCGCCGGCCTGTTCGGCATGGCCGCGGGCTCGCTGTTCGTGGCGCCGGTGGCCGACCGCATCGGCCGCCAGCCCGTCATCCTGCTGTGCCTGATCGTCATTGCCGCGGGCATGCTGCTGTCGGGCCTGGCGCAGAGCCACATGCAGCTCGTCGGGCTGCGTGGGCTCACCGGCGTGGGCATCGGCGGCATGCTCGCCAGCGTGGGCATCATCACGGCCGAGTATTCCTCGCTGAAGTGGCGCAGCACCGCCGTGGCGCTGCAGGCCACGGGCTATCCCATCGGCGCGACGCTGGGCGGCCTAGTGGCCGCGTGGCTGCTGCAGCACTACGGCTGGCGCTCGGTGTTCGTCTTCGGCGGGCTGGCCACGGCAGTAATGATTCCGATCGTGCTGTGGCGGTTGCCCGAGTCGGTGGACTTCCTCATCGCGCGCCGTCCGGCGCATGCGCTGGACAAGCTCAACCGCATCCTGGGCTTCATGGGCCATTCGCGCCTGCAGCAGTTGCCCGAGCGGGCCGCGGCCGGCGTGGCGGCGGCCCAGGGCAATGCCGTGGCCGGCCTGTTCAAGAACGGCCTGGCGCGCCCCACGCTGATGCTGTGGAGCGCCTTCTTCCTGCTGATGTTCAGCGTCTATTTCTCGCTGAGCTGGACGCCGAAGCTGCTGGTGCAGGCCGGCCTGTCGGCGCAGCAGGGCGTCACGGGCGGCGTGCTGATCAACCTGGGCGGCATCGTCGGCGGCAGCCTGTTCGGCGCACTGGCCGTCCGCGTGCGGCTGGTGCATCTCACGGTAGGGGCCTTCCTGATCTACGCGGTGTTCACCGCGCTGTTCGGTGCCGTCTCCGGTGCCCTGGGCCTGGCCTTCGCGGCGGCCTTCGGCATGGGCGTTTTCCTGTTCGCCTCGATGGCCGGCCTCTATGCCTTCGCGCCGGTGACCTACCCGGCGGCAGTGCGCACCACCGGCCTGGGCTGGGCCATCGGCATCGGCCGTATCGGCGCCATCCTGGCCCCGCTGATCGCCGGCATGCTGCTCGACGGCGGCTGGCAGCCCGCATCCCTTTACTACGCCTACGCGCTGCCGCTGGTGGCCGGGGCCCTGGCGGTGCTGGCCATCGGCACCGGCCGTACCGCGCCGGGCCAGTCGCGGCCCGCGGCTGCGCACTGACACGACGTCGGCCCCAAAGGGGCACGCCCGCATCACTTCTTCAAGGAGCCATCCCATGTTTCTGAAGAACACCTGGTACGTCGCCTGCAAGCCCGACGAGATCGAGGGCAAGCCGCTGGGCCGCAAGGTCTGCAACGAGGCCATCGTCTTCTACCGCCAGGCCGACGGCAGCCCGGCCGCGGTGGAGGACTTCTGCCCGCACCGCGGCGCGCCGCTGTCGCTGGGCTACGTGTCCGACGGCAAGCTCGTGTGCGGCTACCACGGCCTGGAGATGGGCTGCGACGGCAAGGCCGTCGCCATGCCGGGCCAGCGTGTGCGCGGCTTCCCGTGCATCAAGAGCTACGCCACGGTGGAGCGCCACGGCTTCATCTGGGTGTGGCCCGGCGACAAGGACCAGGCCGACCCCGCGCTCATCCCGGAGCTGCACTGGGCCCACGATCCCGAGTGGGCCTACGGCGGCGGCTACTACCACGTCAGGTGCGACTACCGGCTCATGATCGACAACCTGATGGACCTCACGCACGAGACCTACGTGCACTCCACGTCCATCGGCCAGAAGGAGATCGACGAGACGCCGTGCACCACGAAGGTCGAGGGCGACCACGTCATCACCAGCCGCTTCATGAACGAGCTGCCCGAGGCGCCGCCGTTCTGGAAGCTGGCGCTGCGCGGCCACGGGCTGCCCGATGACCAGCGCGTGGACCGCTGGCAGATCTGCCACTTCAACCCGCCCACGCACGTGATGATCGAGGTGGGCGTGGCGCTGGCCGGCCACGGCGGCTACGACGCGCCGGCGGACAAGAAGGTCTACGCCATCGTGGTGGACTTCATCACGCCCGAGACCGAGACCTCGCACCACTACTTCTGGGGCATGGCGCGGCACTTCAAGCCGCAGGACCCGGCGCTGACCGTGGCCATCCGCGAGGGCCAGCGCAAGGTCTTCGGCGAGGACCTGCAGATGCTGGAGCGCCAGCAGGCCAACCTCAGCACCTGGCCCGAGAGGAAGCTGCTGATGCTCAACATCGACGCCGGCGGCGTGCAGTCGCGCCGCGTCATCGACCGCGTCCTGGCGCAGGAGACGGCCGCGAAGGCCAATGCCTCCAGTGCCACCGGCGTGGCGGAGGCGGCGCAATGAGCGGTACGGGCGCAACGATGGAAGTGCGGGTGGCGCGCAAGGCGATCGAGGCCACCGACATCTGCAGCCTGGAGCTGGTGGCCGCCGACGGCGGCGCGCTGCCGGGCTTCTCCGCCGGCTCGCACATCGACGTGCACCTGCCCGGCGGCATCGTGCGCCAGTACTCGCTGTGCAACGACCCGGCCGAGACGCACCGCTACCTGATTGCCGTGCTGCGCGACCCGGG
The DNA here is from genome assembly GCF_012927045.1 of Azohydromonas caseinilytica. Taxonomy (GTDB): domain Bacteria; phylum Pseudomonadota; class Gammaproteobacteria; order Burkholderiales; family Burkholderiaceae_C; genus Azohydromonas; species Azohydromonas caseinilytica. The sequence goes on from NZ_JABBFW010000041.1 coordinate 34,120, forward strand.
CTCGCGCGGCGGTTCCATCGCCGTGCACGACGCGGTGAACGAGGGCGACACCCTGTGCATCAGCGCGCCCAAGAACCACTTCGCGCTGGCGCACGAGGCCAAGAGGAGCCTGCTGCTGGCCGGGGGCATCGGCGTCACGCCGATCCTGTGCATGGCCGAGCGCCTGGCGGTGATGGGCGCCTCCTTCGAGATGCACTACGCCGCGCGCTCGCGCGAGCGCACCGCCTTCCTGGAGCGCATCCGCCAGTCGGCCTTTGCCGACCGGGTGCAGTTCCACTTCGACGACGGCGACGCCGAGCAGCGCCTGGACCTGCCCGGGCTGCTGATGCAGGCGCAGCCCGGCACGCACCTCTACGTCTGCGGTCCCAAGGGCTTCATGGACGCGGTGCTGGGCACGGCGCGGGCGCAGGGCTGGGGCGAGGCGCAGCTGCACTGGGAGTTCTTCTCCGGCGCCGACGCCGCGCCGCGCGCCGACGACGGCAGCTTCGAGGTGCAGCTCGCCAGCTCGGGCCGCGTCATCGCCATCGCCCCGGACAAGACCGTGACGCAGGCGCTGGCCGAGGCGGGCGTGGAGATCCTGGTGTCGTGCGAGCAGGGCGTGTGCGGCACCTGCCTCACGCGCGTGCTGCAGGGCGAGGTGGACCACCGCGACGCCTACCTCACGCCCGAGGAGCAGGCGGCCAACGACCAGTTCACGCCCTGCTGCTCGCGCGCCAAGTCGCCGCGGCTGGTGTTGGATCTGTGACGCGGCCTCGCGCCGCAGGTGTGTTCATGCCGCGATGGCTTGGGAGAAACAGAGGATGACCCGACCTTGTGTGGTGCTGCTGCCCGGCTTGCTGTGCGATGCCGCCGTGTGGCGCGAGCAGTGCCAGGCGCTGGCTTTCGCGGACTGCGTGGTGCCGTCCTATGGCGAGCTGGCGTCCATCACCGCCATGGCGCGCAGCGTCCTGGAGGCGGCGCCGGCGCAGCGTTTTTCGCTGGCCGGGCATTCGATGGGCGGCCGCGTGGCGCTGGAAGTGGTGCGCCTGGCGCCGGAGCGCGTCGAGCGCCTGGCCCTGCTCGACACCGGCATGGACCCGCTGGCCCAGGGCGGCGCGGGCGAGCAGGAGCGTGCCAAGCGCATGGCGCTGTTGCAGGTGGCCCGGGCCAAGGGCATGCGCGCGATGGGACGCGAATGGGCCCGCGGCATGGTCCATCCCTCGCGCCTGGACACGCCACTGTTCGAGGAGATCCTCGACATGATCGAACGCCAGACGCCGGCGATCTTCGAGGCCCAGATCAACGCGCTGCTGGGCCGGCCCGACGCGCGCCCGGTGCTGCGGGCGCTGAGCTGTCCCACCCTCCTGGCCTGCGGACGCCAGGATGCCTGGAGCCCGCTGTCGCGCCACGAGGAGATGCAGGCCCTGGTGCCGGGCTCGCGTCTCGTGGCCATCGAGGACAGCGGCCACATGAGCACGATGGAACAGCCCGAGGCGGTATCGCGGGCGCTGCTGGACTGGATGAAGGAGTGATTCGAGTTCTTTTTTGCTTGTGAAATGACCCGTTCGTCCTGAGGTATCGAAGGACGAATCCGTGAGGCTCTCGCGGCCTGACTCACGGCAGGGGCCGTTCATCCTTCGATACCTCAGGACGAACGGAATACTTCACTGGCAAGCGCGAGTCGGACTGGGCCGGCGGCCCGCCGGGCTTCAAGCAGGACTCGCCACCGCCGCCTGGCACGCCTGCAGGAACAGCTGCAGGTCATGCGCGGGCTCGCCCAGGGCGCGCGTCGTGACCCCGATACGGCGCGCCGTGGACGGCAGCGCCAGCGGCACGATGCACAGCTGCCCGCCGTGGTTCTCGGCCAGCACCTGTCCGCGCGAGGCCAGCGCCAGCCGGCCGGTCTGCATCACGAAGGCCTGGGTCAGCGCCGGGCTGCTGGCCTGTAAGCCCTGCTGCGGCGGCTCCAGGCCCTCGGATCGGAACAGCTCCTCCAGGGCCCGGTCCGCCGGCGTCCCCGGCAGCGGCGTGACCCATTCCCATTGCAGCAGGTCCTTCAGGCGCAGGGCGCGGCGCTTCAAACAGGGATGGCCGGCGCGTGCGATGACGGCCAGCTCGTCGTCGAACAGGTGCAGCTGCCGGATCTCGTCGCGCGCCGTGTCGCCGCGCAGTGCGCCCGCGATGGCGTCCACGTCGGCGCTGAGCAGCTGCTGCACCAGGCTCTCGTAGGTGCCATCGACGATCTGGATCGCGATGTTGGGATGCTCGTGCACCAGGGCCTCGATCGCGCGCGGCAGGAACATGGACACCGACAGCGGCAGCACGCCCACCACGATGCGCCCGCGGATGTCGCCGCGCCAGGCGGCGAGGTCGTTCTCCATGGCCTTGATCTCGGCCAGCGCCAGCTTCACGCGCCGCAGCAGCGCCTCGCCGGCGGGCGTGAGCCGCGTGCCGGCGGCCATCTTGTAGAACAGGCGCACCCCCAGCACCTGCTCCAGCGCCTGCAGCGCCGCGTGCACGGCCGGCTGGGTCACGCCCAGGGACTGCGCCGCGCTGGCCTCGCTGCCGCAGGCCGTGATCGCGATCAGCGCGCGCAGGCTGCCGGCGGACACCACGCTCGGGAAGCGCTCCGGCGACGCGGGCTGCCGCGCCGTGGACGGGGCGGCGGCGAGGGCTTCCGCGGCGCCGCAAGCCAGGTGCTCGAACACCGTCCCGGTGCGTCCGACCAGCCGCGTGCCGGGCTGCGTGGCCACCATGCCGCGCGCGGTGCGCACGAACAGCTCCAGCCCGCAGGCCTTCTCCAACTCGACGATGGAGCGCGCCACCGCCGGCTGCGACAGGTGGATCGCCTCCGCCGCGCGCGCCGTGCTGCCATGCCCGGCCACCGCCAACAGGACCCGCATCGAGCGGATGCGCTCCGTCAGCCGCGGTACGGCCCATGGGCGCGTCGGTGCCGTTTCCGGCGGGGCTGCCGTGCCCATCGCTGCTCTCCTCAACTTCTCATAAGAATTATGCATAGCCTGCCCTGCGGGCCACATTGGCGGCGCGGGCCGGGCGGTGCCATTCTTGCCAGCTGCCTCCTGGGCACTGGATGAAGGAAACGCGATTGATGGATACCACCGAACGCCTTGAGATCGATCGGGCCTGTCGCGAGCTGGTGCTGCGCGCGGCTCGCTGCGTCGATGCGGGGGACGCGGCGGGGCTGGCGCAGCTGTTCGCCGTGGACGGCGTGCTGGTGCGGCCCAACGCCCAGCCGCTGCAGGGCCGGGACGCGATCCAGGCCGTTTATGCGCAGCGGCCGGCGGAGCGCATGACGCGCCACCTGGTCACGAACACGCTGGTCGAGGTGGAGTCGCCGACCAGCGCCCGGGCGCTGAGCTACGTGCTGCTGTGGACCGGCTCCAGCGCCGACCCGGATGGCCCGCAGGGCCGGCGCGCGCAGGGCCGGCAGCTGGTGGGCGAGTTCGAGGACCGGTTCACGCGCGAGCCCGAGGGCTGGCGCATCAAGCACCGCGATGCGCGCTTCGTGCTGCACATCGGCGACTGATCCTAAATCCGGCAGTTACTACCCCGTGAGACGGCCAGCGGGCCAATGCTGACAAGCACTTGAGCCGATCCTGCAGACTCACCCGATGGGTGAAGCAAGACGCAAGCGGGCCCTGGCCCTGG
>NZ_JABBFW010000042.1 GCF_012927045.1 Azohydromonas caseinilytica
CGTAGGCGTGCTCCAGCGTGCGGCGCAGGCGCTGCAGCTGCAGCGCCTGGATCTCGTCGCGGCTGGCGAGCTCGATGGGCTCCAGGTCGCCGGGGGCGGGCTGCTTGACGGGCATGGCTTGTCTCCTCTTTTCGGGGCGGGTCAGGCGCCGACGGCGGGCCGGCCCTTGGCGGTGTAGGAGCGGCCGCGGAACACCGCGATGCGCTCGCCGCGCTGGTTCTCCACCGTCACGTCATAGACGCCGGTGCGGCCGGCCCTGGACAGCTCGGTGCAGCGCGCGGTCAGCACGTCGCCCAGCCGTCCCGGCGCGATGAAGTCGATGCCAAAGCCCGAGGCCACGGTGAGCTCGTCGTAGGAGTTGCAGCCGTAGGCGAAGGCCGTGTCGGCCAGCGTGGCGATGAGCCCGCCATGGCAGATGGCATGGCCGTTGAGCATGGATTCGCGCACGCTCATGGTCAGCGTGGCATGGCCGGGGCCGATCTCGGTGACCTCGATGCCCAGCGCCTGCGCGGCGCGGTCCTGGGCATACATGCCGAGGCGAACGCGCTCGGCGACTTCCTGCGGGGTCGCAGTCATGCAAAAGCTCCGGGAGGGGTTTTCAGCGGTCGGTGAACACCGGGGCGCGCTTGGCGCCGAAGGCGGCCACGCCTTCCTGGTAGTCGTGCGCCAAGCCCAGCTCGCGCTGCAGCTTGGCCTCGGCGGTGAGCGCGTGCGTGAGGTCCAGGTGCTGGGCCTCGTCCATGGCCAGGCGCGTGGCCACCAGCGCCTTGGTGGGCATGCCCGCCAGCCGCTCGGCCAGGGCCTGGGCCTGCGCCATCAGCTCGGCGTCCTCGACGCAACGCCAGATCAGCCCGATGCGCTCGGCTTCCTCGGCCGGCAGCTTGTCGCCCAGCAGCGCCAGCCCCAGCGCGCGGGCCCGGCCCACCAGCCGCGGCAGCAGCCAGGTGCCGCCGCTGTCCGGAATCAGCCCGATCTTGCCGAAAGCCTGAATGAAGCTGGCCGAACGCGCTGCCAGCACCAGGTCGCCGCACAGCGCCAGGTTCGCGCCCGCGCCGGCCGCCACGCCGTTGACGGCCACCACCACCGGCACCGGCATGCTGCGCAACCGCCGCACCAGCGGCCCGTAGTAGCGCTCGATCACCACGCCCAGGTCCTTGGGCGGCTGCGCCGCGTCGGGGCTCACCAGCGGGTCCGACAGGTCCTGCCCGGCGCAAAAGGCGCGCCCCGCGCCCGTCAGCAGCACGCAGCGCACGCTCGTGTCGGCCGCCGCGTTCTCCAGCTCGGCCCGCAGCAACGCATGCATCTCGCCGTTGAAGCTGTTGAGCGCCGCCGGGCGGTTGAAGGTCAGCGTGCGCACCGCACCGGTTTGCGACTTCAGGATCAAGGACTCGGGCACCTCTGCTCACTCCTGCATCAAATTCATCGGTCGCGTTGTTCCGCTGCAGCGCGGAAATTCATATACCGACCGTTCGGTAGATGATAGGTCGAAGCGCCGGCTTGAGCCAGATCAGGCGTACCCGGACAAACCCTGGTGAGGCATCGCCACGAGGCCGCCAGGACGGGCGTGGATGCCGGCACGCCATGTGCAGCACCTGGCGTTCTGGTGCCCGCGGCCCGGCCGCGGGAAGATGGAGCGGGGAGCGCGGCGCGGGGCGGCGCTCCTCACGACAACCATGGATGGAGACAGCGAATGAACCAGCCTTCCGTGCCTGACAGCGGCCAGTGGTTCTCCAACCTGCTCAAGTCGCAGCAGGCGGTGCTCGGGCCCTTCACCGCCGACCAGGCCTTCGCGCCCTGGATGCAGGCGGCCACGGCCTTCACCTCCTGGCAGCAGGAGACCATCAAGCAGATGACCTCGTTCTGGCCGATGTCGATGGCCGCGGCCATTCCGGGCTTCCCGCCGGCGGTGAACGTGGCGGCGGACCGGCGCTTCTCGGCCGAGGCCTGGACCAAGAATCCGGGCTTCGACATGCTCTCCAAGAGCTACCTGGTGCAGACGCAATCGCTGCAGCAGGCGCTGGACGCGGCGCCCATGGACGAGAGGACCAAGGCGCAATGGGGCTTCCTGCTGCGCCAGGTGGTGGATGCGCTGAGCCCGGCCAACTGCCTGCTCACCAATCCCGAGGCGCTCAAGACCGCCATGGACACCGGCGGGCGCAGCCTGATCGAGGGCGCGCGGCTGTTCATGGAGGACTTCGCCAAGGGCCGCGTCTCCATGACCGACGAGAAGGCCTTCGAGGTCGGCAAGAACGTGGCGCTGAGCCCGGGCAGCGTGGTGTTCGAGAACGAGGTGTTCCAGCTCATCCAGTACGCGCCCTCCACCGACGAGGTCAAGCGCACGCCGCTGCTGATCGTGCCGCCCTGCATCAACAAGTTCTACATCCTGGACCTGCAGCCGGAGAACTCGCTGGTGGCCTATGCGGTGAGCCAGGGTCACACGGTGTTCCTCGTGTCCTGGCGCAACATCGACGCCTCGCTGGGGCACCTGACCTGGGACGACTACCAGCAGCAGGGCGTGATGACGGCGCTGGACGTGGCGCGCGAGATCTCGGGCAGCGAGCGGGTCAACACGCTGGGCTTCTGCATCGGCGGCTCGCTGCTGGCCTGCACGCTGGCGGTGATGGCGGCCAAGGGCCAGGCCGACAAGGTGGCGAGCCTGACGCTGTTGACCACGCTGCTGGACTTCTCCGACACCGGCGAGCTGGGCCTGATGATCACGCCGCAGTCGATGGCGCTGCGCGAGGCGTCCATCGGCAAGGGCGGCGTGCTGCACGGGCGCGAGCTGGCGCACATGTTCGCGGCGCTGCGCGCCAACGACCTGATCTGGCCCTACGTGGTCAACGGCTACCTGCAGGGCAAGGCGCCGCCGCCCTTCGACCTGCTGTACTGGAACGCCGACGACTCCAACCTGCCCGGCCCCATGGCCTGCTTCTTCATGCGCCAGGGCTACCTGGAGAACAAGATCCGCGTGCCCGGCGGCACGGTGCAGAGCGGCGTGCCGGTGGACCTGCGCCAGATCACCACGCCGGCCTTCATCTACGCCTCGCGCGAGGACCACATCGTGCCGTGGAAGACGGCCTATGCCACGACGCAGCTGCTGGGCGGCCCGCGCACCTTCGTGCTGGGCGCCAGCGGCCACATCGCCGGCGTGATCAACCCGCCGGCCAAGAAGAAGCGCAGCTACTGGGAGCTGGCGCCGGCCGATGCCGACGCCGCCGCCCCTTCCCCGGCCGCGGAAGCGCAACCGGCGCTGGACCCGGACCCCGAGCACTGGTTCAAGCAGGCGCAGCAGTACCCGGGCAGCTGGTGGACGGCCTGGAGCGAGTGGCTCGGCCAGCAGGGCGGCGACGAGACCGTGCCGGCGCGCAAGACGCTGGGCAGCAAGAAATACAAGCCCATCGAGCCGGCGCCGGGGCGGTATGTGAAGGCCAAGGCGACTTGAGGCGAAAACCCGGCCGGGCCGCAGCGGGCCGCCCGGCCGCGCCGATTACACACTTTCCGATCTGCTACGCGCGCTCAATACCCGAGCGCGCGCTTTCCGGCCATGCTGCACGGGGCCTCCAACGCAAGGAGCAGCGGCATGCAGCGAAGTGTCCGGAAACTCGTCGGCCTGGCCGCCATCACCCTGGCAGCGCCGACCCATGCAACCCTCACGCATTTCTCCGAGCGCCAGGCCTTCGACGCCGTGCTGAGGGCCCCGGCCACGGTCGAACGCTTCACCGACGACGCCCATTTCCCGATCAGCACGGGCGTGCTCAATGCCAGAACCAACCTCGTGGTGGACCATGGCACGCCGATCCGTCCCGGGGATATCCGGCCGGGAGCCACTTACTCGACCGCCATCGGCCGGGAGTTCTTCTTCAACATCGACTGGAGCGGCACCTCCGACGGCGGCTTTCTCGACGGCTTCGTCCAGCCCAACGGCAATCCGCTCACGGTGACCTTCGACCGGCCGGTGGCCGCCTTCGGTTTCGACACCAACCGCTACATGGGCAGCAAGTTCGACCTGACCGTCCGCTTCACCCACGGCCCCGACCAGATCCTCAGCTACGCGACCGAACCCACGTTCGAACACTGGTTCTTCCACGGCTTCGTCAGCGACCGCCGTGACATCGCCTCCCTGGTCATCGAGGGCGACAGCCAGCACTTCAGCTCGTTCGCCTTCGCCCTCGACAACTTCACCTTCAGCCCGCCCGTGCCGGAGCCTTCCGCCTGGGCGCTGCTGCTGGGTGGGCTGTGCGCGCTGGGCGGCATGACGCGGACGCGGCGCCAGCCCTGACGACTGGCGGGCCTGCCGACCGCGGGCACGCCCTGCCCGTGGCCACCCGGCGCCGCAGATTCAGCCCTCCGCCTTCAGCCCCGGGAAATCCTCCTCGAAGAACTCCCCGGCCTCGCGCACGCCGCGCTGGCGGCGATCCGCCTCCAGCCGGCGCAGCTCTACGCGGCGCAGCTTGCCCGAGATGGTCTTGGGCAGCTCGGTGAGGAACTCGATGCGGCGCACGCGCTTGTAGGGCGCGAGCTGCTGGCGCGCGTAGCGCAGCACGTCCAGCGCCAGCGCCTCGTCGATCGCCTGCCCCTGCGCCACCGTGACGAAGGCCTTGGGCACCGCCAGCCGCACCGGGTCGGGGCTGGGCACCACGGCCACCTCGGTCACGGCCGGGTGCTCCATCAGCACGCTCTCCAGCTCGAAGGGGCTGATGCGGTAGTCCGAGGCCTTGAACACGTCATCGGCGCGGCCGACGAAGGTCAGGTAGCCCTCGGCGTCGCGCTGGGCCACGTCGCCGGTGTGGTAGTGGCCGTCGCGCATCACCTCGGCGGTCTTCTCGGCGCTGTCCTCGTAGCCCGCCATCAGGCCCAGCGGGCGCGGGTCGAGCTTGAGGCAGACCTCGCCCTCGTCGCTTTCGCGGCCGTCCGCGTCCAGCAGCACGACCTGGTAGCCCGGCAGCGGCCGGCCCATGGAGCCGGGCTTGAGCAGCTGGCCCGGCGCGTTGCCGACCTGGGCGGTGGTCTCGGTCTGGCCGTAGCCGTCGCGCAGGGTCAGGCCCCAGGCCGCCTGCACCTGCTCGATGATCTCCGGGTTCAGCGGCTCGCCCGCGCCGATGATCTCGCGCAAGCGCAGCCGGCCGCGCCAGGCTGCCATGTCCTCCTGGATCACCATGCGCCACACGGTGGGCGGCGCGCACAGCGTGGTCACGCCGTGGCGCTCCAGCGTGGCCAGCAGCGCCGCCGCGCTGAAGCGCGCCACGTTGTGGATGAAGACGCAGGCGCCCGCGTTCCAGGGCGCGAAGAAGCAGCTCCAGGCGTGCTTGGCCCAGCCGGGCGAGGAGATGTTGAGGTGCACGTCCCCCGGCTGCAGCCCGATCCAGTACATGGTGGAGAGGTGCCCCACCGGGTAGCTCTGGTGCGTGTGCAGCACCAGCTTGGGCTTGGAGGTGGTGCCCGAGGTGAAGTAGAGCAGCAGCGGGTCGGTGGCGGCGGTGGGGCCGTCCGGCTCGAAACCGGCGCTCTCCTCCTGCGCCAGGGCAAAGTCCAGCCAGCCCGACGGCGCCTCGCCCACGCAGATGCGCGTGCAGCCTTCGGCCAGGCCGTCGAACTTCGCGGTCTGCGCGCCGCAGGTCACCACGTGGCGCACCTGGCCGCGCTCCAGGCGGTCGCGCAGGTCCTCGGGCGTGAGCAGCATGGTGGCCGGGATCACCACCGCGCCGAGCTTGAAGGCGCCGAGCATGGTTTCCCACAGCGCCACCTCGTTGCCCAGCATCAGCAGGATGCGGTCGCCGCGCTTCACGCCGTGCCGGCGCAGGAAGTTGGCCACCCGCCCCGAGCGCTCCGACATCTGGCGGAACGAGCGCTTCTCCTCGCCGCCGTGCTCGTCCACGATCCACAGCGCCGGCGCGTCGTTGTCCCGCGCCATGGCGTCGAAGTGGTCGAGGGCCCAGTTGAACTGGTCCAGCTCGGGCCAGCGGAAGTCGCGCGCGGCCGTGGCCTGGTCGCTGCGCAGGGCCAGCAGTTGGTCGCGCGCGGCCACAAAGGCCTGGCGCGCCGTGGAGGCGCGGGTCGTGTCCATCGAATGTCTCCTTGGTCTGGTGTCCACCGGAGCGGCCCGCCGAGGCCGGCCTTGGTCCGGCGACGCGCCGCCACCCCAAGCAGCTCTTCGAGTTGCTTCCCCAACGGCGGCCCACGCGTCCGCGTGACTCTAGGAAGGCGCGCGCGCCGGCGCGATAGCCAAAGCGGTCAAGTTGCGTGGCGTGTATTGCCACCCGGTGCAAGGCGCCGGGTGGCCCCGTCGCCGCTCAAGGAGCCCTTGAATGGGGCTGCTCCCGCTTCAGGGCCGACAGGCAGGCCAGCCCGGCGCATGCCCAGGCCAGGCCCATGGCGGCCATGCCAGCCAGCAGCAGATCCGGTGCCCAGGGGAAGAGCCCGAACACCAGCGCCGCCACCGCCGCCAGTCCCAGGGCCGTCTTCAGGAAACGTCGTTCCTTGGGATTGAGGCTCATCACCAGCTCTGAACCGCCTGCCATCGGCTTTGCAGCTTGCCAGCACAAGAAGGCCAGCAGGCCGCAAGAAGCCGCCAGCAGGCTCCATTTCCAGACCGACGCGCTGCGCATGTCCGCCACGGTGGCGTCCGCCAGCACGTAGCTTGCCGCGTCCTCCACCGCGCGCACCGTCATGCCGTTTTCCGCCAGGTCGAACAGTGCTGCCGCCACCGGCACGGCGCACATCAGGTGAAAAAGCACTTCATGGCGATTCATGGACGGGTTTCTCAACGGCTTTTCCTGAGATGCCTGCCTTTTCGGCTCAGCAATTAGGCAGGCTTTCAGCAATAAATATTGAATCAGGAACAACAGGGTATAGCCTGGGACAATGGCCAGTGAATCAAAATAGAAAGCCAGCCTGAATTTACTCAAATCCACTTTCTTGGGCTCGCTTTTCGCGCCCTGGTCCGGTGCCGGCGGCGGCTGCTGGCCATTCTCGGCCTTGCCCGGCACGGGTGCATTCTGAGGTTGAGGCCAGTTATCGGTCTGCTCATTGATGACACGCAGCAGCCCATCCACGCTGCTCACGGTTTCCATCGGCCCCGGGTCCCGCAGGATATTCTTGTTCCAAGGGCCATGAGCCGTGGCCGTCATGCCCACCACACCCAAAAGCAACAGCAGCCAAGCCATGGCCAGCAGCATTTGGTGATGGTCAATGAACCATTGCAGAAAACGGGGAAAGCCGGAGGCCGGGTGGCTGATGGGCCTGCCTTCAATACCGTCAGCGTGCATTTTCGGCTCCCTTATTCATGGCAGTCTGCGTCCCTGCTGGCGCCGGAAAATTCAAGTCTCTTTGCGCCACCCTGCGGGCCGCGGCGTCCAGTTGTTCCGTCATGCTGCGGGACAGGGCCCAGCCCAGGGGTGCGCTGGCGTTGGCATCGGCCAAAGCCACTTTCATATTCATATGGCTGACCGTCACCGCGCGATAGAGCACATCGCGGATATGCGAATCCCTGACGTTATAGACGCCCGTCAGCAGCGGCACGACTTCGTAGAGAAAAGAACCACCCGCCACCACCGGTCGCGAAACCGGGCCCGCGGGCTGCTCGCAAAACATCGTGCCATCCCGGCGCGGGCATTCCTTGTAGGAATCATTGGAAATGACGAGCAGGGCGATGTTCTTTCCCGCCGCCTTGGGATGCTTCGAGATCATGCTGATGAGTTCGAGCGCCGTCACGATGCCGGAGTTGTCGAAATACCCGCCGTCCAGCAGGCGCGCCAGCCGACGTCCGGTTTTCATGTCAGTGACCGTACCGGGCGGGCTCACCAGGGGAAACCGGGCACTGTGGTGCATGAGCGCCGCGACCGACTGCTGCCGGTAGGACGGCATCACCGAGGAATCGACATGGAAAGTGTCGATGAATCCCTCGGTTTCCAGATGCGAAAGAATGGCGCGCTGGCCGGATTCCGCCACGGTCGCGTTGAAAAGCGCGTAGGGCATGGCCGGACATCCGGGCGGGCTCGACTGGAAATCGGAGATATTCATTTCCAGGGGCCGCCCCGGCAGTCGGGACATGGCCCGCTGCCATCCCTCTTCCAGGCCTCGGGAACGGTCGCTGGCCTGGATTTCGACCGGCAGGAAGCCATTCATCAGGTTGGGATAGAACATCAGTCCCAGCGTAGGCGACAGGAAATCGGTGCCCAGCGCACGGGTAGCCGCCTTGGCCGGCACGGCCGCCTGGGATGAATCCGGGATGTTCTGGCCGTCGCTCCCGCACAGGCGGTCACGCAATCCCGCCAGCCACATGCCCGCGCCCACGCTGCCGCCGGAGACGCTGGAAATCGCGAACACCTCCTTGCGGAAGTTCGGCTTCTTTTCTTCCAGGGCTTCGAGAACGGCAGCAGTCCAGTAGGCGGCACGAATTCCGCCCCCTTCCGCGGCTACCACGTAAATGGTGTTGACGTCTTTCCTGTGTGCCAGCCAGGCCTCGAAAGCGGAGGCCACCGGCAGCGGAGCCGTCGCCGGTTTTTCGGTAAGGGAGGATGGCCCCCTGTCGTTGAAGAGGCTGAATATCGCGGCCACCGTAAGCGCGGCCGGCACGAGATTGGGCAAACGATGGCGCAGGGCCCAGAACGACAGCACGAAACTGCCAACCAGATTGATGCCGGTGAGTGCCAGTGCGACGATGGAAACGCTTCCCACCACCCTTGGCACGGACAATGGATACAGCCACACCAATAACGTGCACAAAAAGGTAAATATCATCGACCAGAGCATGACCCGCTGCGTGGCGGGCGGCACGCTGGCCCTGGGCGGCAGGGCCTTGGGAACCACGAGCCCGAAAATATCGGCACGCTTGACGTAGAAAGAAAACAATACCCCTGCAAGCACCATGAAAGCGATGGCGAGCCCGTATGCATGCTGGGCAAGAGAAGTGTTGCCTGCTTCTCCAGCACGCGATACCGCGCTGGTGGCGGAATGGGCCAACTGCCAGAACATCATTCCCACCCAGGTGGGCACGGCAGCGCCACAGAATCTTGGTATGAATTTTCGCCACCATTCCATTTTCACGGGCGCCATCCATAGCCCGGGAAACCTGGCCAGCAGCAGCCAGCGCATCGAATACCAGATCGCCAGGCTGAACAAGACGCAGGACAAAGCCAGAAACACCAAGTCGCTGTAGCTGCCGTCGAGCACCCAGCGCTCGGTCGAACGCCGCAGCACGTCCCGGCCCTGGTCACTCCACAGCAGTCCGATCCATACCGCCAAGGTGGCCAGGGGCACCAGGCATCGCGTGATGCCGCAAATGAAGTTGGCCAGCAGCTTCATCAGCCAGCCGGCCCAATTTTTCAGGCGCGCCAACAAATTCTTCATCTTGCCCTTCCAACTGCCTTTGGCAACAAGGTCGAAAGGCTGCCGCCCGCATCCGCGCACTGATATGCATGGCACTGCCGACATTTTCAATTGCAGGCAGCAGCAGCCGGGCAAGGTCCCCAGGAGCGTTTCTAGAAGGGGCCAATGCTCCAGACAAAATAATTCTGGAGCACCGGTGAATCAATCCAACTTTGTTCACATTGACAGCCGCGGGGCCGCCATTCAGGGCATTGCCGGTACCGTTGCGGCCCGGCCGCGCTGCTCTGCCAGCGCGGCCGGGCCGCAGCCTTCTTCACGGCCTGAACACCACGTCCACCCAGTAATTGGACGCCTGGTAGGTCGAGCTCGGGAACAGCACCGAGCTACCGCCGTAGGCGTACACGCCGTTGCCGCCGTTCACGCCGTCGCGCAGCAGGTGCAGCGGGCCGCTGTCCACGCCGGCGCTGCTGAAGTAGCCGGTGTCGGCCGCGTAATGGCCGTTGGGCGCGCGGTACGAGGCCACGTACACGACGCCGGCCGTCACCGGCACCGGGGACGAGAAGTTCGCCTGCTGCCAGCCGGTGGCCGTCTCGTTGACGAAGGTAGTTGTCGCCAGCAGTGCGCCGGTGTCGGCCCGCCACAGCGCGCCCACGTGCGTGCCGGTGTTGCCGCTGCCCTTGTAGAAGCGGATGGCCGTGATGTAGCCGTTCTGGTCGGTGCGGAACTTCACGCCCACATTGACGGTGGCGCCGTCCGGGTCGCTGGGCGTGTTGGGCGTGCTGGAGGAGGAGAAGGCCGTGCACGGGCAGGCCATGGGGGTGACCGTCACGCTGCGGCTCGCGGGCGTGCCCTGCAGGTTGCCGCTGTCGTCCACCGCGCGGCTCATCAGCGTGACGGTGCCGCTGGCCTGGGGCGTCCAGGCGTAGCTCCAGCTGCCGCGGCCGTTGGCCGGGTGCCAGCGCACGCCGCCGTCCACCGACACCTCCACCCCGCCGACCACGCCGCCGCTGTCGCTGGCCGTGCCGGTGATGGTGAGGCCCTGCCCCGCCGGCACGCTGGCGTTGGCCGCCGGAGCGGTGATGCTGGAAGTCGGCGCCGTCACGTCGGTGGAGGCGCTGGCCGCCACCAGCCCGGCCTGCAGCGTCTGGGGCTGCACGCCCATGTCGGCGAACAGGTTCACCGTGGCCTGGCGCATGCGCGCGTCCGCCGGCGTGCCGGCGTTGTCATGCGTGGCCTCCAGGCCCCAGGACCACTGGATCGTGCCCGCGCCGAACACCCGCGCGCCGCTGCGGTGCTTGTAGAGCGTGAGGCGGTGCGTGACGGTGCCCGTGCCGTAGGTCGAGCCGTAGTCCAGCAGCGCGCCGCTGGTGGTGAGCGTGGTCTGCGACAGCCGGATCAGCCCCGGCGGGCGCGCGCCGTTGTCGAGGTCGGCGTCCCACTCGTAGCCCAGCACGCCGGTGGGCAGCGTGGCAACCTGGCCGGCGGTCTGCGCGGCGACGCTGGTGTTGCGCCAGAAGCGCATCTTTCCGTCGGCGGCCGGCACCTGGATGGCGTAGGAGCGGCCGGTGTCGTTGTTCATGAAGATCGTGCCGGTGAGCGCGTTCTCCGGGCGCCCGCCGTCGTAGGGCGGCGAGAAGCGCGGGTCGCGCCAGGTGCCGGTCCACACCGGCTGCGGGTCGATCTTGCGGTTGGCGTGCGTCTCCTTGTAGCTCACCAGCGTGCGGTAGGGCGCGGCGCCGGCGGCGATGCTGGGCTCCCAGCGCGTCTTCCAGAACACCTCGTTGCCGCTGAAGAAGGCGAGGTTGACGCCGGCGTCGCGCGCCGCCTCGACGTTGGCGCGCTGCACGCCGGACCAGTACTCGTCGTGCCCCACCGACAGGAACACCTTGTGGTTGCGCAGCAGCGCGCCGCGCCGGTCGGTGTCGATGCCGCTGGTGTAGCTGAGGTCGTAGCCGTTGGCCTCCAGCCAGCGCAGCATCGGGTACTCGGCATGGAACAGCCAGTCGTGGCCACCGTCCACGGCGCGGGTGTTGAAGGGGCGGTTGTAGCTGACCTTGTAGGCCCGGCCCGCGCCCGTGCCGATGCCGCCGGCGTAGAGGCTGCTGCCGCCCCAGGTGTTGTAGGCCTGCCAGGTGGTGTCAGAGGTCTGGAACAGCAGCGCCGAGGTGCCGGCGTCGTTGCGCACCACGAACACGATGTGGCTGGCGCCGCCGGTGTCGGTGCGCACCAGGCGGGCGATGTAGATGCCCGACACGGCGCTAGCCGGCACGGCCCAGGAGCCCGAGACGGCCCAGTTGCCGCAGTCGATGAGCCCGGTGGCCGACTGCGTCAGGCAGGCCGGCTGGGTCTGCGGCAGCGTGGCCGAGGGCTGCACGCTGGCGACCTTGCGCGCCCCGCGCCCGCCGTACCAGCCCAGGCGGTAGATGTCGAAGCGGTAGCTCCGGGCGGCGGTCTTGACCTTGAAGCGGACGGTCTCGCCGCGGTTGACGCTCATCTCCGTGGCGAAGCCCTGGATCGACGCGTCGCCCGCGCCGTTCACGTCCCACTCCGAGGCCGGGTTGCCGGTCAGGCAGTTCTCGGCCACCACGGCATTGGGCGGCGCCGCGCAGCCGGCCTCCGGCGTGGCTGCAGCGGGGGCCGCCAAGGCGAGTTCCGCCGCCGTGGCCGTCACCGACACCAGCAGGCCCGCGTCCGGCGCCTTCACGGCCACCTGCGTCGGCTCCGTCCTGGCCGGCGCGGCCTCGACCACCTTGCCGGTCGTCTTGGCGGCGCTGGCGCCGGAGCCCGGGCTGAACACCACGTCCACCCAGTAGTTGCTGGCCTGGTAGGTCTGCGACGGGAAGCTGGAGCTGCTGCCGTAGGCGTAGACGCCGTTGCCCCCGCTCACGCCGTTTTGCAGCAGGTGCACCGGGGCGTTGTCCACGCCGCGGGTGGCGAAGAAATTGTTGTCGCCGGCATAGCCGCCGTTGGGCGCGAAGTACGAGGCCACGTACACCGTGTTGGCCGTCACCGGCACGGGCGTGGCGAAGTTGACCTGCTGCCAGCCGCTGGCCGTCTCGGGCCCGAACTGCGCCGTGGCCAGCCGGGCGCCGTCGGCGCTCCACAGGTTGCCGATGTGCGTGCCGGTGTTGCCCGCGCCCTTGTAGAAGCGGATGCCGGTGATGAAGCCGCCGGTGTCCACGCGGAACTTCACGCCCAGCTCCACCGCGCCCGGGTCGTTGATGGAAGGATTCGTGGGCGTGGCGGTGGCGCTCCAGCCGCTGCAGGGGCAGTCGGACCAGGTGGCGCCGCCGGCGCTGGTGAACGACCAGGTCTTGCTGGCCGTCATCGGGTTGCCGATGGCGTCGCGGATGCGCGGCTCGGCGCTGCCGCCGCGCAGCGTGACGGTGTAGGACGTGGATGGGGCCAGCAGCGCCGACGGCGTGAGCGTGGCGGTGCGGCTGGTGGCGTCCCAGCGCACCGTGGCGGCCACGACGCTGCCGGCGGCATTGCGCAGCTCGAAGGTGCTGGTGGTGATCGTGGCCGGGTCCAGCGCGTCGTTGAAGACGGCCTTCACCAGCGTGTTCGTGCCCACGCCCGCGGCGCCGGCGGCCGGGGTGGTGGCGGTCACGGTGGGGCCGGCGGTGTCGGCGGCGTAGGTGGCGACGTAGCTGCCGGAGTCCGCCGCGAAGAAGGCCATCTCCACGCCCTTGATGGTGCGCAGCGTCAGCGGCACGCGCGTGCCGTTGCGCGTGAGGGTGCCGAGCACGCCCGTGGCCGAGCGCCGCGGCAGGTAGGCCTGCAGGCCGCGCGCCGCCGGGCTGCGGGCGACGCTGAAGTTGAGCGTGCTGCCGTTCCAGCTGAAGGCGCCGAACGAGGAGGCATTGCGCGCGTCCAGCCAGGCGAGCATCTGCCGCGCCGACACCACCGGCACGCCGCGCGCCTTGGCCGAGGCCACCACGGCCTCGGCCTCGTCGGTGATGGCCTGGTCGGTGTGGGCGTTGACGGTGTAGGCGCCGTAGTACTCCTGCGGGCCCAGGGCGCGGTCCAGCAGCGCGTCCACCGTGTACGGGTAGCTCTGGCCGGACTCGTCGGTCATGTGCGTGGCGGCCTGGTACACGTCCACGAAGCGGCCGTCCAGGCGCATGAAGCGCATGGGCATGGCCGAGCCGGTGAACAGGCCGGGCCGGTCCCCGACCCAGCCCGCCGGCCAGAAGTAGTAGCTCGTGTCCAGCCGCATGCCGTGGCGCGCCTGCGTCTCGGCGCCGCTGCTCCAGTCGCTCCAGACGATGCAGTGGTGCCGCTGCGTCAGCGGCCCGGGCAGGCTGCCGTACTTGGCGCGCCAGGCGGCGAGCTGGTCGGTGTAGGTGGCGTCCAGCGACAGCGCGCTGTAGTCGTCGCAGCGGGTGCTGGCGTGCAGGCTGACTTCGAAGCCCTCGGCGTGGTACTGCGCGGCCTGCGTGGGGCTGAGCGGGGTGTCGGTGTAGATGTAGGAGGTGCCGCGGATGCACTGCCAGTCCGCCACCGAGCAGCCCGCGGGGCTGAGCGCCTTGAAGCGCTCGAAGCGCCCGGCCGTGCCGCCATTGGCGTGGTCGTCGCCGGTCATGATGACCACGGCCTTCTTGCCGAAGGGGAAGTACCAGAAGCGCGGCAGCGGCTTGCGCGCGCGGTTCATGTGCGAGATGAGGTTGCCCAGCAGCCGCTGCTGCTCGTCGGCCTGCGGGATGTCCACCTTGGCCAGGTCGACCCAGTCCGGGCGCGGGTCGGCGGCGGCGGCGCCGTAGAACTTGTCGTCGGAGCGGATGGGCGAGAGGCCGTCGCGCTCCTGCGCGGCCCAGGCCGGGTTGCCCTGGCGGGTCTGCACGATGGAGGTGGCCAGGTCGTAGGCGAAGGCCGCGGCCTGGCCGCTGCCCACGCGGCGCAGCGTCACGGCCGGGTTGGCCGTGGCACTGGCGGCGCTGCCGTAGAGCATGGCCAGCGCCGTGGCGCCGGCGAGGTTGTAGCGGTTGGCGCTGCCGTGGAACTGCAGCGTCTGGCTGGCGATGCCGTTGCCCACCGCGCTGGCGCTGTTCACCTGCAGGTAGCCGTTGCTCAGCGGCGTGCCGGCGCTGCTGACGCCCAGCAGGCCGTTGAGCCGGGCATCGGGCGCCATGGCGATGAGGTTGCCGCCGGCATTGACCCAGTTCGTCAGCAGCGTGGCCTGGGTGTCGGACAGCGCCATGCGCGACAGGACCACCACGTCGTAGGCCGCCAGCATCCCGGCGTTGACGGCGGCGATGTCGGCCACGGCGAAGGCGTTGAAGCCCTCGTTGCGCAGGATCTCGGCGTGGTAGAGCCCGAAGTTGGCGCTGCCCGAGGTGACGACCAGGATCGGCCCGCCCGGCCCCTGCGCCGGATCGGCCGCCGCCGCGGGCCGGGCCCAGCCCAGCAGCGCCACCAGCCACGCCAGCATCCACAGGAGAAACAGCCTTTGCGTGCCGCACGCACGCACCCCGCCGCCGTGTGCCATATCCGCCTCCTTCACGCCGAAGCGCCCCCAATCGCAAGAAGGCGGGCAGATGGGATGCCGGGCAAACCCGGGGACGGCTGCGCGTTCGCGCGGGCCCACCCGAACGCGCCCTCATCCGTTCATGGGATGTGCAAGGCGGCCAGGATGGCAATCACCGTCAGCGTGCAGGGCCGGGTCGCCGGAGACTATTCAAAAATTCCAGACAACGATGGCACCGATTGGGCGGATTGTTCAGGTTGCCTGGACAGTCATCGGCCGGACCCGGGCAGTCGGCCGATGCACCTTTGCGGTCGAAGCTGAAATATTTGCCCGTCACGCCTGCATGGGGACCGGCTCCGCGGGAGTGACGAAACCCCCTCGGGGTGCGGCAGACCCTGCATTCACACCCAAGGCAGCCCCGCCTCCCGCGCCAGCACCTGCCGCCAGTGCCGTTCTGCCTGCGGCAGCAGCCACTGCAGCCCGAAGTCGGCCAGCTCGCGCTGGTGCCGCGCCCGTGCCGCGTCGTCGCCCCCGGCCGCGGCGCGCGCCATCGCCGCCCAGGCCCAGGCCAGCAGCAGGTGGCCGCAGCCCATCAGGTAGTCGTCGGCCACGCGCAGCGGCCATTCCGGGTCCTGCTCGCGCCCGGCCTGCAGCGCGGCGGTGGCCTCCAGCAGCCGCGCGCATTCGCGCCGCAGCGCCTCGGCCATGTGCGGCAGCGCGGCCTCGCAGCGCGCGGCCTCGGCCTCGATGTCGTCCACCAGCGCGTGCAGCGCCGCGCCGCCGTCGGCCAGCACCTTGCGCTGCAGCAGGTCGATGGCCTGGATCTCGTTGGTGCCCTCGTAGATCAGCGCGATGCGCAGGTCGCGCAACTGCTGCTCGATGCCGTATTCGTGCACGTAGCCGTAGCCGCCGAAGACCTGCAGCGCCGCGCTCACGCCCTGGAACCCCTGGTGCGTGCCGAAGGCCTTCACGATCGGCGTGAGCAGCGCGGCCAGCCGCTGGGAACGGGCACGGCGCTCGGGGTCGGCATGGTGCTGCGCCTCATCGATGAGCAGCGCCGCGCGGTAGGCCACCACGCGCAGGCCCTCGGTGAGCGCGCGCAGCGTCCACAGCGTGCGCCGCATCGCCGGATGCCAGGCAATGGGGTCGGCGCCGCGGTGGTCCTGCCCTTCGGGCACGGCCGGCGCGCGCAACTGGCGCCGCTCGGCCGCGTAGGCCAGGGCCGACTGCGTGGCCCGCTCCAGGTGCCCCAGCCCCTGCAGCCCGACGTGCAGCCGGGCGGCGTTCATCATCACGAACATGGCCTGCAGGCCGCGATGCGGCGCGCCGATGAGCCAGCCGGTGGCGCCCTCGTAGCGCAGCGCGCAGGTGGCGCTGCCGTGGATGCCCATCTTGTGCTCCAGCGCGTCCACCTCAATGCCGTTGCGCGAGCCGTCGGGGAGCAGCTTGGGCACCAGCGCCAGCGACAAGCCCTTGGAGCCCGGCGGCGCATCGGGCAGCCGGCACAGCACCAGGTGCACGATGTTGTCCGTCAGATCATGGTCGGCGCCGGAGATGAAGATCTTGCTGCCCGTGACGCGCAGCGAGCCGTCGGCCTGCGCCTCGGCGCGCGTGCGCACCTGCCCCAGGTCGCTGCCGGCCTGCGGCTCGGTCAGCGCCATGGCCGCCAGCCACTCGCCGCTGGCGAGCTTCGGCAGGTAGAGGGCTTTCAGCGCCTCGCTGCCATGCGCCTCCAGCGTGGCGTAGGCGCCGTGCAGCAGCCCCGGGTACATGGACCAGGCCTGGTTGCAGGACAGCAGCATCTCGTACAGCGCCGCCTCCAGCAGCAGCGGCAGGCCCTGCCCGCCCCACTGCGCATCGCAGGCCAGCGCCGGCCAGCCGCCGTCCACGAAAGTCCTGTAGGCCTCGCGGAAGCCGCCGGGCGTGCGCACCTGGCCCTGGTCGAGCCTGCAACCTTCGAGGTCGCCCGGCGCGTTGGTGGGCGCCAGCACCTCGGCGGCGAAGCGGCCGGCCTCCTCCAGCACCTGGGCCGCCATGCCGGCATCGACCTCGGCGAAGCGCCCGCATCGGGCCCAGGAGGCCGGCGCTTGCAGCACCTCCTCGATGACGAAGCGCATGTCGGCCAGCGGAGCGGTGTAGGGATGTGCCATGGGTTCAGTCCTTCGCGGGCGCGGTGCCCGCTCATACCAACTCGCTTTTCGAAATGAAGTAATCCGTTCGGGCTGAGCTTGTCGAAGCCCTGCGGCGATAACCGAGCGCCTGCCCTTCGACAGAGCCTGTCCTGAGCTTGTCGAAGGGCTCAGGGCGAACGGGATTTACTTCACTCTCGAAGACGAACTGGAATCAGCTCACAGATCGAGCTTCCATTCCCCGCCCACCACCTTCAGGATCACGCCCGCATCGGGCTGGAAGCCCCAGTGGTCGGTGGCGGTGTAGCGCAGCATGCCGTTGCTTAGCGCCAGCGCCGGCGCGGTCTCCAGCGCCTCCTTGAGCGCGGCCCGGAACTCCGGCGTGCCGGGCCGGGCCTTCTTCAGCGCCACCGGCACCACCTGCTCCAGCAGCAGGTACATGTCGTAGGTGTGGCCGGCCAGCGTGGTGCGCGTGCCCGGCCCGAACTGTTTCTCGTAGGCCTGCACGAACTTGAGCGCCACGGGCTTGGTGGGATGGCTGTCGGGCAGCTGCTCGGCGGCCATCAGCGGGCCGGCGGACACGAAGCCGCCTTCCACGCCCCTGCCGCCCACGCGCATCAGGTCGCGGGTGGCGGCGGCATGCGTCTGGTAGATCCGGCCCTTGTAGCCGCGCTCCACCAGCGCCAGGTGCGGCATGGCGGCCCCGCTGCCGGAAGCCACCACGATCACCGCGTCGGGCCTGGCGGCGTTGAGCTTGAGCGCCTGCGAAGTCGCGCTGGTGTCGGCGCGCGCGAAGCGCTCGGTGGCCACGAGCTTGATGCCGGCCTTGTCCAGCCGGGGGCCGAGCTCCTGCAGCCAGGACTCGCCGTAGGCGTCGTTGTAGCCCAGGAAGCCGACGGTCTTGACGCCGGCCTTGTGCATGTGCGCCAGCATGGCGTTGGCCATCACGCCGTTGGAGTGCGGCAGGCGGAACGACCAGGCGTCCTTGCCGGCGGGCAGCGGGATGGGCGCCAGGGACAGGTGCACCGTCTTGGTTTCGGTGGCCACCTCGGCCATCGGGATGGCCACCGGCGTGGCGCCCGAGCCGACGATGAGGTCCGCCTTGTCGGCACTGGCGAAGCGGCGCGCGTTCTGCAGGCCCTTGGTGGGATCGGTGGCGTCGTCGAGGACGATGAGGTTCACCTTCTCGCCGGCGATGGTCTGCGGCCAGAGCTTGAAGCCGTTGTTCATCGGGATGCCCAGGCCCGAAGCCGGGCCGGTGAGCGGCAGGCTCGCGCCGATGGTGAGGTCGGCCCAGGCGGCCGAGGCGGCGACGGCGGCTGCGAGCGCAACCAGGTTCCGGGTCCAGCGGGTGTTCATGCTTGTCGTCCTCCTGTGTGTGTGAATGGGCGGGCTCGCGGCCGGCGGGCCGGGCGCGGTGCGGGAGCTCTCAGCCGCACCGCGCCTTGATGTCCTCGGGGATCGGGATGGCGCGCAGGCGCCCGGTATCCGGGTCGCGCACCACGAAGGCCCGCACCTCGGTGCCCTCGCACAGCAGCTCGTCGCCGCGCAGCACGCGGTGCCGATGCTTGAAGGTCTTGTCGGCCCAGGATTCGATGGTGGTGACGATCTGCAGCTCGTCGCCGTAGGTGGCGGGGCGCAGGAAGCGGGTGCGGATCTCCAGCAGCGGCGTGCCGACGATGCCGCGCGTGGCCTCCAGCTCGCGCCAGGGCGGCACCCCACGCGCGCGGAAGAAGGCCAGCGAGGCCTGGTCCATCCAGCGCGAGAAGTTGGGGAAGAACACAATGCCGGCGGGGTCGCAGTCGCCGAAGTGCACCGTGACGGGATGGATGTGGGCCTTGCTCATGGTGTGATTCAGGGTGTTGGGTTCAGTGCGCGTCCGGGTTCTCCAGCAGCAGCGCGATGCCCTGCCCGCCGCCCACGCAAGCTGCAGTGATGCCCCAGCGCGTGCCGATGTCGCGCAGCTGGCGCGCGAGGGTGATCGTCAACCGCACGCCGGTGGCGGCCAGCGGATGCCCCAGCGCGATGGCGCCGCCGTGCACATTGAGCTTGTCGGGATCGAGCCCCAGCTCGCGCTGCACCGCCAGCGTCTGCGCGCCCTGCGCCTCGTTGATCTCGAAACGGGCAATGTCATCCAGGCCCAGCCCGGCACGCTCCAGCAGCAGCCGGATGGCGGGCGCCGGGCCGATGCCCATGATCTCCGGCGCCACGCCGACCACGGCCGCCGCCGCCACGCGCGCCAGCGGCGCGCGGCCCCAGTCGCGCAGCACGGAGCCCGAAGCCACCAGCGCCGCCGCGGCGGCGTCGGTCAATGCCGAGCTGTTGCCGCCGGTCTGCACGCCGTCCGGGTAGACCGGGCGCAGCCTGGCCAGCACTTCGGGCGGCGACAGGCGCGGGTGCGTGTCGCGGTCCGCCACGGCGGCCTTGCCGGAGAGCCGGATGCCGCGCGGCTCGTAACCTTCCAGCTCGAAGCGCTCGTTGCCCACCGCCACGATCTCGCCCTCGAACCAGCCCGCCTCCTGCGCCCGCACTGCGCGTTCGAAGCTGCGCGAGGCGAAGGCATCGACCTCCTCGCGCGTGATGCCGTAGCGCTGCGCCAGGTTTTCCGCCGTCTGGATCATGGAGATGCCGGCGGCGGGGTCGGTGAGCGACTCCCACAGGAAGTCCTTGAAGCCCGGCGGCGTGCCCAGCGTGAAACCCTGGCGGTGCTCGAAGGCGGCGATGGGGTGCCGCGTCATGGACTCGGTACCCACCAGCAGTGCCAGGCTGGCACTGCCCTGCGCGATCTGCTCGCCGGCCTGGCGGAACAGCTCGAAGCCGGTGCCGCAGATGCGCTGCGCCATCAGTGCCGGCACCTCCAGCGGCACGCCGGCGTACAGGCCGATGTGGCGCGGCACGTAGAACTGGTCGAAGCCGCCGGGCGCCATGTTGCCCGCCAGCACCGAGTCCACGCCCTGCGGCGCCAGGCCGGTGCGGCGCAGCAGCTCGCGCGCGGCCTTGATGCCCAGGTCGATGGGGTTCACGCCGGCGAAGGCGCCGCAGTAGTCCACCTGCGGCGTGCGCACGCCGTCGAGCAGCCAGACATCGTCGAAGCGGTTGAAGAGTCCGCGTGTCGCCATTGCAGTGTCCTTGTGGAATGAATCCGGTCGCCCCGGGCCTCCAGGGCACTGCATGCCGGCCATGCGGCACGCACTGTGACAGGCCCGGTCCGGATGGACCTTGTTTCAGTTCAAGCTCTCAGGCCGGGCCCGCGTTCGTCATGTGCCGCCCGCACCGCCACGATTCAGCCGACGCGGATCACGCGCGGGTCGGCGGCATCGGCATACAGCGCCTCGACCTCGGCAGCGCGGCGCGCGATGACGGCACGCTGGTTGAGGTAGCCCTTGTCGGTGATCTCGCCGGCGGCGAGGCTGGCAGGCTCCTTGAGCAGCAGCACGCGGCCGGGTGACTGCGCCGAGCCGCCGGATTGCTCATGCAGCGCCTGCAGCTTCGCCTTCAGTTCCTCGCGCAACTGCTCGGGCGCCAGCGCCTCGGCCGCGGGCGTGAGGAACAGCAGCGCGCCAACCTGGTCGCGGTCGTGGCCGGTGATCACCGCGTCCTGCACCAGCGGCGCCAGCGCCGAGATGAGCTTCACCCGCAGCGTGCCCACCGACACCCAGGTGCCGCTGCCCAGCTTGAAATCTTCGGCGACCCGGCCGTCGAAGAGCACACCCTTTTCCGGATGCACCTCATCGACCAGCCGGCCCGCGTCGCCGATGCGGTAGAAACCTTCCTCGTCGAAAGCGGCGGCGCTGAGCTCGGGATCGTCGCGGTAGCCGGGGAACACGCCGGCGCCGCGCACGCGCATCTCCAGCTTCTGGCCGTTGGGCACGAACTTCAGCTCCGCGCCGGGCAGCGGGCCGCCGATGCAGCCCGCGCCGTCGAGCCGCCAGTGCGCGGACGTGACCGCGGGCGCGGTCTCGGTGGAGCCCCAGGAGGTGGTGAGCCACAGCGGCTCCGCGCGCACCCGCGCCGCCACGGCTTCGAGCCGCTTCCAGCTCGACGGCGCCAGCCCCGCGCCGGCATAGAACAGCACGCGCAGGCCCTCGAACATCCGGCGCGCCAGCGCCTCGTCCTGCTCCAGGTAGGGCAGCAGCATGTCCAGGCCGCGCGGCACGTTGAAGTGGATGTTGGCCTGCACCTCGCGCAGGTTGCGCACCGTGCGCTCGATCAGCCCGGGCATGGGGCGGCCGTCGTCGATGTAGAGCGTGCCGCCATGGCTGAGCACCATGTTGAAGTTGTGGTTGCCGCCGAAGGTGTGGCTCCAGGGCAGCCAGTCCAGCAGCACCGGCTTCTCGTGGTCCAGGAAGCGCCAGGCCTGGCTGATCATCTGCTGGTTGGCGCACAGCATGCGGTGGGTGTTGATGGCCACCTTGGGATGCCCGGTCGAGCCCGAGGTCAGCAGGTACTTGGCATGGTCCTCGGGCCGGATGGCGGCAAAGGCGCGCATCACCTCCGGGCCTTCGGCTTCGCTCACCAGGCTGTCGAAGGAGCGGGCGCCGGGCACTTCCTCGGCGCCGCGGCCCAGCACCACCACCGCGTCCACCTCCGCCGCGCGCAGCGCCGCGCCGTAGACGGCGGCGTCCGAGGCGTACACCAGCCCGGGCCGCAGCTTGTGCAGGATGCCGCGGATGCGGCTGAAATCCGGGCCCAGCCGGCTGTAGGCGCTGGACACCGTGCAGGCCGGGCGCCCTACGTGCATCGCGGCCAGCGCCAGCAGCGCGTGGTCCACCGAGTTGTCCGAGAGCACCACCACCGGCGCGCCGGGCGGCAGCTCCAGCGCCAGCAGGCCCTGCGCCAGGCGGCCGACGTGGCGCCGCACCTCGCCCCAGCTCAGCAGCCGCCAGCCGCCGGCGGCATCGCGCTCGGCCAGCGCCGGCGCCTCGGGCGTTTCCCTCGCCCAGTGCTCCAGCCATTCACCGATGCAGCGCACATGCGGGCGCAGCGGCTCGGGGGAGCGCAGCACGAAGCTGCCGTCGGCGCGCTGCTCGCGCAGCGCGCGCGGCGGGGCGAGCAGACGCTCGTCGTCGAAGAAGTGGGCCATGCTGTCTCCTCACGGGTCCGTGACCAGGCACTGTCCAGACACATACGTTTGTGTATGGAGGCATGCTAGGCACCGGCCCCGTTTTCTTCATGAGGGTTTGCGTGGGCTGGGTTTTCGGCAATTCCATACAGGACTGCATGGCCGGAGCGGTGGACGCTGGCTAACATGGCCGCATGGATGCGCCTCTGACCCGCCCTGCCCGCCCCCGCCGCCGCCCCGTGGCGGCCGCCGACACCGCCCGCAATGCGCTGACGCCCGCGCACTGGATCGAGGCGGCCACGGAGCTGCTGGTCGACGGCGGCGTGGACCTGGTGCGCGTGGACGTGGTGGCCAAGGTGCTGGAGGTGACGCGCGGCAGCTTCTACTGGCACTTCAAGGACCGCAACGACCTGCTGGCGCGGGTGCTGGAAGCCTGGCGCACGGCGGCCACGGAGCAGGTGATCGAGCGCTTCGAGGGCCGCGGCGGCGACGCGCGCGAGCGCATCGCCGAGCTGCTGACGCTGCCCTTCCGCGGCCCGGCGGCCGAGCGCGCGGCGCGCATCGAGCTGGCCATCCGCGACTGGGCGCGCCGCGATGCCACGGCGCAACGCGCGGTGGACGAGGTGGACGAGCGGCGCATCGGCTACACGGCGCAGTGCTTCTCGGCGCTGGGCTTCGACATCGCCGAGGCCCGCTCGCGCGCCTTCCTGCTCTACGGCTACCAGGTGGCGGAGGCGCTGCTGCGCCGCCAGGGCAGTGCCGCGCAGCAGGGCGAACGCTGCGCGCTGGTGGAGCGGTTGCTGCTGATGCCGGTGCCAGCAGTTGCGCCCGAAACGGCCGGGCGCGGCAAGGCGCCGTAGCGCCCGCCGTGGGCCTCGCGAGCGGGCGTGAAGCCCGGCCCGCGGACGCTCAGGCCGTCGTGTCGCCCACCTCCGCCGCCAGCTCCAGCAGCTGCTCGGCGCTGGGCTTGTCCCAGCCCAGGCCGCGCGTGCCGTTGCCGTAGAAGCGGATGAAATCCTGGATGAACAGCGAGTGCGTCCAGCCGCTGGTGTCGAAGCGCTTGAGCAGCGCCGAGCGCTTTTCGGCCAGGTGCTCGCGGAACTGGCGCTGCCAGTGGGCGCGTTCCGCGTCGGGCAGGGCCAGGATCTCCTGGCGCAGCGCCTCGCGGGCGCGGCGCAGCCACTCGTCGAGCCAGCGCGCCTGGCGCCGCGGCGCGTCCACGACCACGGCCGGCTTGGGGCGCGGCGCGGGCGCGGGCACCTCGGCCGGGGCGGCCTTCTTGAGCACACCCGGCAACACCGCACGCAGGTAGCGCCCGGGGTTCTGGACCGGGTCCACCACGCCCGGCGGCAGCGCGGCGCGCTTGTGCAGGCTGTCCAAGCCCGCGCTCAGCGCCTCGGGGCCGAACTCCTGCAGCAGCCGCTCGGCGTCGTCCTGCTTCACGCCGGCATCGATGGCGCGGCCGATGAGCGGCAGGTCCACCGGCTCCAGCTCGCGCTCGCGCACGGCGGGCCGGCTGGCGGCGCTGCGCGCCGTCTTCTTGCGCACCACGGCGAACTGGATCTGCTCGATGGTCTTGTTGTCAGCGCCCTTGTGCTCCACCGGGCCGCGCACCTCGATGTCGGACAGCGCGTTGATCTCGGCGATGGCCGGCGCCAGCACGTCGCGCTTGAAGTAGCGGTACTGGGGCGGCTTCTTGGCGGGGTCATCCTGCTGCCCGGTGAGCACCGGGCGCCACCAGCGCCAGTGCTGGCGCGCGGTGAGGTGGCTGGGGTTGTCGATGTAGCGCACGCAGATCTCGTACAGCGCCATGGCGGCATGGCTGCGCAGCTGCGTCACCACGTCCAGCGCGATGCGGGCGTAGCGGTCGGGGCCCATCAGCTGCTCGCGGATCTGCGGCGAGTAGGACCACTCGATGGTGATGGCGCCGCTCTTGCGGTTCTTGATCAGCTTGCAGCCGGCCAGCAGCGTGGACGCCTCCCAGACGTCGAACTCGCCGGACGTGGGGCTCTGCCACTCCACGACGGTGCCCATGAGCTGCTTGAGCGTCTTCTTCAGCAGCTCGTAGTTGTTCGAGTCGAAGCGCGAGAGGTTGATGATTTCGCTCAGCGGCGCGCTGTAGATGTCCTTGCCGCTCTGGCGCTGCGCCACGTGCAGCAGCACGTTGAAGGAACGCCGCGCCAGCAGCGTGATCTTGCGGTCGCGCGGCATCAGCGCCACGGCGTTGACGTGCTTGCGCACGACCTCGGCGCAAGCCGGGCTGTCGTCCTCGTCGAACAGGGCAGGTTGGCTGGGCATCCCGGCATGGTAGGCGATCACGTGAGTGAGCATGCTGTCAAAGCTCACATGTCCGTCACGCCCGCGAGACAGTGTTGCCTACCAAATTTCCTCACATGCGCAGGGCGCCGGCCTGGCCGCGCGTGGCAACCGGCGCGGGGCTTACCAAATCCGCTCACGTACCTTTCGCGCCACCCCGGTTCGCATCCGGGGCCAGTGCACGGCAGCCACTACCAAAAGCTCTCACCTGTGGTCCGCGGTCGCGTTGTCGGGCTGGGCACTGGACCGCTACCAAATTCCCTCACCTGTTTGAGCCAGCGGTGGAAGGACGGGGCAGTCGCGGAAGCAGCACAGCCTTCCCAAAACTTCTCACGTGTGAGGCCGGACTTGCATGCGCAGGCGCCTGGGCTTGCTGATACCGGCGCATCGGCATGCGGCGAGCCGCTGAGCGGGGTCGCAGGCGGCGCCGAACCGGGCGCATGAGGGTCGGGCAACACGGGCGCGCGCGGTTCGTGAGTGCATTTGGGAAGGGTGTCGACCCTGGCGGGCCAATGAGAACGTTCCCTTATCCCCTCACCTGCCTTCCCAAGACGCCTCACCTTCGTTCCCACAAGCGCTCACGCACGTTCCCAAAACGGCTCACCCACGCTCCCAAAACACCTCACGCGTTTGCAGCTAAGTGGTTGTCACGTATAAGAAAAGTCGAGGCCAAAGGTATTAAAGGGTTTGAACGGAATTGAACTGATTGAACCCCTGCGGAAGCGGGTCAAAGCGAGAAATTCTGGAATTACCCGCTGCCAGCATGCGCTGCGCCTGAACCAGCGTGAGACAAGCTGCTTGTTGGATCTTTGCTTTTGATTCAGCAAAACATCGTTGAGGCAGCAGGAAGTCGCTGAGTCCTGACTATGATCCGGCCTCCCGAAGGAGGACAACAATGAGCACGAATACGGCGACGCTGGCCCCCCAGACGCTGTCCGATGTGATGGACCAGGCGGACCGTTCGGGTCTGCTGATGAGCCGGGTGCGCAGCGCCATGCTGTCGCCCACATCCCGCAAGCGGCCCCCGGTGTACAGCAGCGGGCAGCTCGGCGCGATCTGCGGCCTGGACCGCAACCAGGTGGCCTACCGGATTCAAAAGGGCGACCTGCCCACGGGCCGCGTCAGCGGCAACGGCCGGCGCGAGTTCTCGCTGGCGGACGTGCAGGCCTGGTCTCGGGCCTATCGAGCCGGCGCGATGCGGCCCGAGGGCGCGGAGGCGGTGGCGGTGGTGCTGGCCAACTTCAAGGGCGGGGTGGGCAAGACCACCACCGCCATGTCCGTGGCCCAGGGTCTGAGCCTGCGCGGGCACCGCGTGCTGGCCGTGGACTGTGATCCGCAGGGTTCCCTGACCACGCTGTTCGGCATCCTGCCCGACACCGAGGTGGAAGACGAGCAGACCATCCTGCCGCTGTGCGTGGGCGCGGAGACCTCGCTGCGTAGCGCCATCCGCCCCAGCTACTGGAGCGGCGTGGACCTGGTGGCCGCGGCGCCGCTGCTGTTCGGCGCCGAGTTCTCGCTGCCCTCGCGCCAGCAGACCGAGGACGACTTCGAATTCTGGAACGTGCTCAACGTCGGCCTGGACGAGGTGCGCGACGAGTACGACGTGATCGTGATCGACACGCCGCCCTCGCTGTCCTACGTGACCATCAACGCGCTGATGGCCGCCAACGGGCTGCTGATGCCGCTGCCGCCCAACGCGCTGGACTTCGCTTCGGCGTCCCAGTTCTGGCGCCTGTTCTCCGACCTGGCCGGCCAGCTGGTCGAGCAGCGCGGCGTGGGCAAGGAGTTCGACTTCATCCGCGTGCTGCTCACGCGCGTGGACAGCAGCGACTCCACCACCACCGTGGTGCGTGACTGGATCGGCCAGGCCTACGAGGGCAAGGTCATGCCGGTGGAGATTCCCAAGACCGCGGCCGCGGCGTCCGCCGCGGCCGAGTTCGGCACGATCTACGACGTGGGCAAGTACGACGGCAACGCCCGCACCTACAAGCGTGCCGCCGAGGCCTACGAGAAGGTGACCGAGCTGGTGGAGCAGCTGATCCAGGCTACCTGGCTGCGTAAGACCACTGCGGCCTGATCCGGGCCGGGAGAGCGACATGACCAAGAAGATTGCCGAGAAGTCCAAGCTGGTGAACCTGCTCCCCGATCCGGAGCCCCCGATGGCCCCGCCCGCCGCGGTGGACGACGGGCTGGGGCAGCGCAAGGCCTACACCGGCGTAGGGCAGATGATGGGCGTGCTGGGCCGCTCCAGCCCGCTGGGCAAGGAGCTGGCGGAAGTGAAGGCTCGGCTGCGCGAGTACGAGGGCAGCGTGCCGCTGAAGCTGCTGGACCCGCGCACCATCACCCGCAGCCGCCTGGCCAACCGGCATGAGTCCGAATTCGAGTCGGAGGATTTCGCGCGGCTCAAGGGCGAGATTGAGCATGCCGGCGTCAACGTGCAGCCGGTGAAGGTGCGCCCGCTGGAGCCGCCGCGCGATGGGGTGCAGTACGAACTGGTGTTCGGCCACCGCCGGCACCGCGCCTGCCTGGAGCTGGGCGTGCCGGTGCTGGCCATGATCGAGAGCGTCAGCGACAAGCTGATGTGGCTGACCATGGACCGTGAGAACCGGGAACGGCGCAACCTCTCGCCCTGGGAGCAGGGCCAGAGCATCCAGCGCGCGTTGCAGGCCGGGTTGTTCAGCTCGATCCGGCGCCTGGCCGAGGAGTCGGGCATGGACCACAGCAACGCCGCCAAGGCGCTGCGGCTGGCGGAGCTGCCGGCGGCGGTGGTAGCGGCCTTCAACTCACCGGCCGACATCCAGCTGCACTGGGCCCGCCCGCTGTCCGAGGCGCTGCAGCAGGACCCGGAAGGGGTGCTGGCCCGTGCCAAGAGCATGGCCGCCCGGGGTACCGTACCACGGGCCCCGAAGGCCGTGCTGGACGAGCTGTTGGGTCACTCGCAAGCGCGCGGTGTGGCCGACAAGCGCCAGTTGAAGAAGGATGGCAAAACGGTGGCCGTGCTGTCGCAGAAGGCCGGTGGTGGCTTGGCCATCGAGATCCGCCAGCCGGTGGACATGGGGGAGGTGGAAAGCCTCCTCAAGAAGCTGCTGCGGCTGTAGCCGGCCCTGGCTTCTGAAACTCCGGAGCAGGGCGGGGTACCGTACCACCGAGCCTTGGGCGGCCAAGCATCCCGCCGGCTCGGGACGCCTGCCGGCGCGCAGGCCCGGTCTGCCGTGGTCTCGTACCACACATCGATGCCGGCCAGGGCGCCGGGCGGTGCCGCGCACTACAGCCTCGCCGACACCTTGGTGCCGGTCCGCGCGTGCTGGCCGAGCCGGCGCTCCAGGGGGCGCGAATGACGTGAGGTACCGTACCACGGGGTCAAGGGCGGCGGCGGCCGGACCGTCGCCTTGCAATCCCTGCCAAGGCCACTAACGGCCTGGGCCCCGCTCCGGACCGCAGTCCCAGACTGCCTGGCGCAAGGCCGCACCGTCGGCCCCAGGGCGCCTCTCGCTGTACTGCTTAGGCGCCTGAGTACCGGCCGCGCGGAGCGGCTTGGCGGTGCAGCAGGTCCTGCTTGCCGCTCCCGACGGCAGAGTCGATCAGCGGGCGCCCGAGGTTCCCCTTCGAGCGGGACGCCATTCGGTCTGAGCCGATCTCATCCTTGGACTGCGAGGACCGGGCCACGGACGCGCCCGTTCGAGGGCCAAATGGTGCGGCATGGGCGCCGCACTCTCCGCCCGGTCCATGTGGTCTGCACGGCTCGGTGAGCGCCTGGTCGCTGGTCATCGTGTCGCCAGCGGCAACGCTTGGCATCGGCAGCGTACAGGCAGGGCCCAGAGGCATCGAGCCACCGTCTGTACGGCGCCGCCACACGCACCAATGGCTGGCATCTGGTCACTTAGGCGGACGGCGGCCCCGGCTTGGCGGGCACAGGGCATCGAGGGGAGGTTGGATGCGACCTTTACCGGCTCTCGTACAACAGGTCCGCTGGATCAGGGGTTGAGGCCGACGGGCCCGCCAACGATGCGGGGGCAGGGCGACCAGCGGGGTTTCAACGAGGCCCATGAACCGGGGTGTGGTCCCGTACCACGCTCTTGAATTGGTCAGGTCCCGGAGCGCCAGCGTGAAGCTGTGAGATTCGGTCCACTGATCGGGGTGCGCCCACAGGGCGAGCGGGTGAATACAGCCGGCGGCCGGGATGGCTGCCCGGCTGTGGCCAGGATCGCCCGCTGCACGGCGTTCGCGGCGATCGGCGTTCCGTTGGAAGGGCGACGCGTCGAAGCTTGTACCGTCTGCCGTTCCAGTCACGCCTCTTGGTCAAGACGCGACTCCAGGCCAATTCCACACCACCGGTCCGCAGCGCCCCTTACCCCGTGTCCCAAACGGCGGCCAGGGCGCTTGCAGGCGACGACACCCATGCTGCACTGCACCGACAAGGGCGCTTTGGACCCGCTGTGCGCAATCCCCGGCCACTTGTCTGCGCCGCCGTCGCGAGTCGCTTCACGTACTCCGCATGCCGACGCCGGTAGGTCCGCCGCGTCTGTGCCTGGCATCGTGCCGGCCGCCTGGACTTGCCCGAGCCAGCCCTGCCGTCGTGGCTATGGGTCATGCCGGCGTTGCTTCGCCCGCCACAGATGCCGAGGTACCGTACCACGCCCCATCCGGCCACGTGATCCATGCCAAGCGCCGGGACCGGGGCAGTCCGTCGAATACGGCCGTGTTCCAGCCGAGCGCGTGGTCGATCCCAAGTCACGGAACAAGACGCCGTCGCCACACCAGGCCGAATCGATCCCGCCTGGAAGCACCGCCGCGGACCGAAATAATGGCGGCCTCGCCGGAGCGTCAGGACGCTCCTCGTACAACCTTCATGGAGGCGCCACATGTCATCCCCCATCCGCATCATTTCGTCCATGGCCACCAAGCAGCTGCTGGCTGATCTGGTCGCCCAGTTCCAGCAGTCTTCCGGCCAGCAGGTCAATGTCGAATCGGTCGGCGGCGTCGATGCCGCCAAGCGCGTGCAGGCCGGTGAGGCCTTCGACGTGGTGATCCTGGCGTCCAACGCCATTGACCAGCTTGCCCAGGCCGGCAAGGTGGTCGCGGGCAGCCGCAGCGACCTGGTCCGCTCCGGCGTGGCCGTGGCCGTGCGTGCCGGCGCGCCGCACCCGGCCATCAGCTCGGAAGAAGCCGTCAAGCAGGCGGTGCTGGCGGCTCCCAGTCTGAGCTACTCCACCGGGCCCAGCGGTGTTGCCCTGGTCAAGCAGTTCGAACGCTGGGGCATCGCGGAGCAGATCAAGGACCGCATCGTGCAGGCGCCCCCGGGCGTGCCGGTGGGATCGCTGGTGGCCAAGGGCGAGGTGGCCTTGGGCTTTCAGCAGCTCAGCGAGCTCATCCACCTGCAAGGCATCGATGTGGTCGGGCCGCTGCCGCCTTCGATCCAGGTCACCACCATCTTCTCCGCCGGGGTGGCTGCCACCTGCGCTCAGCCCGAGGCTGCGCGCCGGCTCATCGAGTTCCTGACTTCGCCGGCGGCCCAAGCGGCCAAGGTGCGCAACGGCATGGAACCAGCCTGAACCGCGGGTCGCCGGCCGGCGACCACTGAAGCGATCTCGGCACTCTCCTCGGGAACGCGGGGTCAGCGCCACGGGACCCGTCAAGGCACGGAGTGGGAAAGGCAGCCGGGTGTGCAGCCACCGTCACCTGGACCGGCGTGACGGTGCCGCCAGACCAGGCCTGGCCAAGCCATCCAGCCATGGCGTGGCTGCCGTGCCCGCAGCCCTGAGCGTCAGAGCACGGCCGCGTGCGAGGCCGGGCGCAGCAGCAGGCCTTCGTGACCCAGCTTGCGGCAGGGCAGGGAAAGGCTACTGCGTCGTCATTTGCTTCGGGTGCTTGGAACGCCTGGCGGCCTCGCTCCCGTGAGCCGGGCTGTGGACCCACGTCCCCGGCGGCCGCCACCGTCTTCGCCCGCGTCCTCCTGTTTCCAGGGAGCTGTCCCGTGGCCCATGGGTCGTGACGCAGGCTCCGCGCTCAGCCTGCCGTGATCCCATTGCGGCCAGGTGAACC
The DNA here is from genome assembly GCF_012927045.1 of Azohydromonas caseinilytica. GTDB lineage: Bacteria > Pseudomonadota > Gammaproteobacteria > Burkholderiales > Burkholderiaceae_C > Azohydromonas > Azohydromonas caseinilytica. The sequence continues at coordinate 30,344 of NZ_JABBFW010000042.1, forward strand.
TGGAGCGTCGAGACCACACGGGTGGCTTGCGCAGGCGTGCGGAGCAGGCCGCAGTTCCACCCTTGCAGGCAGAGAGCCCGGCTCGGCAATCGCATGAACCTGCCTGAAGGAACGACAAGAAGTCGTCCCGGAACACGACGCTTTCCAAGTTCCGCCTCCTTTCCTGAGCCAGGATGCAGGCCCAGCGGCCAGCCCTCTCTTTGCCGCTCCATGGGCGGGCCTTGAGGCGACAGCGACCGCTACCACCGCAGCTTGAGACCGTCAGGCCGGTGCAGGCTTGAATGTCCCGTCGTGAGGGCAGGGCATCGTCTCGTGATGTGGCCCGCAGCGACCTGCCGACCGGGTCAGGGCACATGGGGCGTGTACCGATCTGCCGATAGCCCCGCCATTTCCGCCGTCTCAACCCCTTGTGCCCGATGGCTGCCGGCGCGGTTCCATCCCGACGGTGCCTCGGCCTGGGGATGTTGCCGCGCCGACCGTTGGCGTATTCCCCGGACCGCATGCAACTGCTTGTCGCTGCTTGTGAAACAAACAGGGTGCGGCAAAGGCCATGAATCATGCAAAAAAAGACAACCTAAGATTAGTGCGCTTATGCAAGGTGCAAAAACTGGAATGCAGGGTCGTTACACCGGCGTAAAAGTGGCATGGACCGCCCGTTGTCACGTCTGGAGGGCAAGAGCAGGCGCGACCGGGTCAGATGCCGCCAGAGCGGCTGATGCAGGGGGCATGTCGGCGGACCCGCCCCGCCTCGACGGCCTCAAGAGAAGGCCGGGCGGCAGCCGCGGTCACGCGGGCCCGCACTGGGCGCCGCAGAAGCCTGGACAGCTCTTGTCGAGGAGCGGGAAGCAGGCGCCGACGGCAGCCGTGCTGGCACCGTGTGCGGGCTGTCCGATGGCGCGCTTGCTTGCGGCGGCTCAGCGGCTCAAGGCCGCACGCGTGTGCTGCGCGCACACGAAGCGGCCGCTGCGCTGGTCGAAATCCCAGCGCTCCACGCAGCAATGGGCCGCCAGGGCCGCACTCTCATGCCGCAGCACATTGACCGAATTCGGCTGCTCGCTGCGCACGCGGTGCGAGATCGAAGTGCCGGCCTGGACGATCCAGATGGCCCGGGCGCCCATGTCCACACGATCACAGCGCGGTCGGTGCGTGTGGCCGCCCAGGATCACATCCACGCCCGCCTGGGCCCAGGTGGACAGCGCGTTGCGGGGGCAACGCAGGCGGTGGCCGAGGTCGCAGGCGTCGAGGGGCTGCAGCGGCTGGTGGGTCGCCACCACCCGCAGTTGTCGCGGCGACGCCTGGCGCAGGCGCTGTGCCACGCGCTCCACCTGCGCCGGGGACAGCTCGCCATGCTTGTGGCGCCAGCGCCGCGTGGTCTTGACCAGCAGCAGCAGCAGATCTTCGCGTTCAAGCTCGGGCTCCAGCTCCGTGCCGAAGGCGCGCCGGTAGTTGGCATAGGGCCGCACCAGGCGGTCCACCAGGTTGTAGAGCGGGATGTCGTGGTTGCCGGGCATTGCCACGGTCTGGGCTCCGGGCAGCGAGTCGGCGAAGCGCCGGGCCGCGCTGAACTGCTCGCGGCGTGCCCGTTGCGTCAGGTCGCCCGTCCAGACCACCACGTCGGGGCGCTCCTGGAGGGCCAGTTGCCGCAGGGCATCGCGCACCGCCGGGATCTCGGCGCCGAAATGGGCGTCCGACACCTGCAGCAGCACGCTCATGCCGTGCTTTCGGGGGCGGTGGACAGCAACTGCAGCGGTGTCGGGGACACGGTGAAGGTCAGCGGGGTGTGCAGCCACAGCACCTCGCCGTCGATGGCGGCTTGCAGCCGGCGCGCCCGGCGCCCGATGCCGGGCGACACCGTCAGGCGGCGGAAAGCGAAATCCACCGCATTGCTGGCCTCGGCCAGACGGCCCAGCGCGCCGCGCAGGGCCAGGCCCAGCATGCCGAGGCGGCCCACGGGCCGCACCATCACCGCCGCCAGCGCGCCCGCGCCGGCGGCGGCGGCTTCCGGCAGCCCCAACTGCTCCACCTGCAGACGGTTGTTGCTCACGAACAGGGTGGCGGTTCGCACCGTGACGCTGCGGTCGCCCAGCTCCAGCTCCAGCGTCCATTCATGGTGATGGCGCAGGATCGTGCCCAGCGCGGCCAGCATGGCGTTGAAGCGATAGCGTCCGAACTGACGCTTGAAGGCCTCGCGGTCCTGCAGCAACTGCGGATACAGCCCGAGGCTGGCATTGACCAGGAACACGCGGTCGTTGAGCAGCCCCACCTGCACCGGACGGGGCCGGGCGGCCAGCAGCTGCCGCGCCGCTTCCTCGGTGTCGGTGGCAAGGCCGTGCGAGCGCGCGAAGTAATTGAAGGTGCCCTGCGGCACCACGCCCATTGGGCGGCCCGTGGGCAATACCGCCTGGGCCAGGGTGTTGAGCGTGCCGTCGCCGCCGGCCGCCACCACGGCACCGCTGTGCGTCACCGCCCAGTCCACCGCGTGCGCGGCTACCTCCTGTGGCGAATGCTCCTCGTCGATGCGCCAGATCTCATGGCGACGGCCCGCTTCGAGCATCACCCGCCGCAGGGTCTCGATGCGCGCTTGTGTTTCCTGGTGGCCCGAGCCGCAGTTGACGACGATGGCCAGCGGCATCTCGGCGTTGTTGCTACTGCCGGCAGTGACCGCCGGCCGGGCGAATTCCGCAGCCGTTTGCATGACGCAGCCAAGGCAACCGGCGTACCCGGCAGGGACGACGGCGGATTCGTCGGTCTTGACGCTTTCCGGGCACAGCACCCAGAAGGGTTGGGACAGACAGCAATTTGAAGCGCCTGACTTTGAGCCTTACCAGGACTGAAAAATGAAGCGGGTAGTCACATATGGGACATATGGGGGGCTGCCGGTGTGAGTGCGCGTGCCGGGTATTTCCCTCCTGTCCAATTGCGCTCAGCTGCTTACCAAGTGATTCGGGCGATACATGCCGGCACAAGCAGACGTTAAGGCATGGGGTTTGTTCTGCATTAAATCATGCGCAAAGTGCAGTAAAGCCGCCGCCTCGTTGGGAGGTCGCCTTATGTGCAATTCTCCGGGCCTGTATTCCATGCATTTACGTGAATTAATGATGTCGGCGTCGCGCAACGGCGTGTCCCGCAATACTTTCTCGGTTCTGGCGCTCGCCGCGCTCGCCGCTTGTGGCGGGGGCGAATCGGTCACGGTCTCGCCCGAGGATCCTGCGGCCATGGACATCGCCGAAGACGATGTCGAGGCACCGGTCGATTTCGGCAGTGGCCCGGTCGCCGCGGCCGGGGCAGTGACCGAAACCATCAAGGCACTGGCTGCCGCTGGCGAGCTCAATGCCTCCTACAAGCCCCAGAGCACCACCCGAGCCGCGTATACCGCCGGTGCCTTCGGACCTGCCTTTGCCTGGCCCATCATTCCGTTGCACATGGTCCAATTGCCCGATGGCCGCGTACTGGCCTATGGCAGTGACGACAAGGGCGCGCAGGGAGCCAAGCTGCACTATTCGGTCTGGGATCCAAACTGGAATCCTTCGGCACCGGGCGCGGATGCCTCGGCCTTCCAGTTGCTTTCGAACACCACGGGCACCGACCTGTTCTGCAATACCCAACTGGTACTCCCAAGCAATGGCCAGGTGTTCATGGCCGGCGGCGACCGTATCGTGAACGGAATACGCAATTACGCCGTCGCGGACACGAATTTCTTCAACCCGGCGGACAATTCACTGCGCAAGGAGCCTGGCTCGATGGCCTACCGGCGGTGGTACGGGACGGCCATCACCACGCAGCGTGGCGAGGTGGTGGTCATGGGCGGACGGGATGACCGCTATTACGCGGGCACGAGCACCAAGCCGGCCACCGCAGCCACATATTCGCCGATTCCCGAAATCTATGTGCCGGGCAGCGGGTGGCGCACATTATGGGGTGCGCGCAGCGACGCGGCTTTTGGAGAGATCAAAGGCAATTGGTGGTATCCGAAGTCTTTTCTGACACCTAACGGCAAGATCCTGACCATCACCAACGACGGTTATTTCTATTCGCTCGACCCGGCTGGCAGCGGCTCGATCACCAAGCTCAACGGCAAACTCCAGGGGACGAACTACAACACGACCTCCGTGATGTATGCGCCCGGCAAAATCTTGTCCATCCGAAACACGACGCAGGCCGCATTGATTGACGTCAACGGCGCGCAACCCGTCATCCGCATCACCGCGCCGACGAGCACCGGGCGCAAATGGGGATTTTCTACGGTCCTGCCCGATGGGACGGTCTGGCTCAATGGTGGCTCGCGCAACGCCAATACGCTGGCCGACGCGGTCTATACCAGCGAGCTCTGGAATCCGGCCACTGAGAAGTGGACCATGACGGCAACGGCTACCAAGCCGCGCCTCTATCACGGCAACTCGATGCTCCTGCCCAGCGGTGCAGTGGTTACAGGTGGCGGCGGAGCTCCGGGCCCGGTGCGAGGGCTGAATGCCGAGGTGTATTTCCCGCCGTACTTCTTCAACCCGGACGGTACCTGGGCGACGCAGCCGGTGATCGATTCCGTCTCGCCACGCAACTTCGGCTGGAGCGACACCTTCACGCTGCAGATGGGCACCTGGGCCACGATCGACAAGGTGGTGATGATCCGTACGGGCTCCTCCACCCATTCCTTCAGTAACGAGCAGCGCCGCATGGAACTGCCGTTCACGCAAACAGGGCGTACGGTCACGATCACCGCCCCGGCCCGCGCCACCGAAATGCCGCCGGGCTACTACATGGTGTTCGCGCTGAAGAAGAATCCCCGTGCGCTTGCCGGAGACACGCGTCTGGTGCCCTCGGAGGCCAAGATCGTCAAGCTGTCCTGAGTGTTGCCTTCGCAACCAACAGCCATGAGTCTGCTTGGGTCGGCTGCCAGATCCTGGACAGGCTGGTGGCACTCTCGGCATGCTCATGATCGGCGTTGCACCGATCGAGCGTGCCGTGTCTCCATTTCAAGCCTTGCGCTGTATCGGTAGAGTAGGGCGCTGCGCGCCGTCCAGTTGCGGAACAGACGGCCTGCCATGCTGAAATGCGGCGGGATGTCCGTCACGGCACCGAGCTACGAGCACATCGTGAGCTCACTGTGCCCATGCAAAGGCCCGCCGTCCCACACTGCCGGAAAAGGCAGCCTCAATAGAAGAAGCACAGCCTGCTTCGCGTGTTGAAGCACTGCAACCGGTGCAAGCGCACCCGGTCCTCCTGGGCCGCCTTCACGGCATCTCATCGTCTACGACTTCCCTGGCGCATAAGGTTGGCCATTGCCTTAACCATCAGGCCGCAGGCGCCACTCGACCCAACTGGCACAACACCGATCCCAGATCACGGGCCCCGCTTATCGGCGAGCGTCTCAGTCCAGATGATTGCCAGTGGCAATCATCTTTCGAAATGGCAAGCGCCCTTCGCGCGGGTCGAACGAAGGTGTGATGGTTTCCAGTGAGACGCCCTATTACATCCATCAAATAATGTGTCAGGCGTATCTTTACACAAGCGTTGTCATCACAGTTGCGCCGGCTTTGATTTCATATCTATCATCTTGGCTTCCGTATCTCGCATCTTCTTTGGAGGGAGCCAGCTACCTAACCACGCAGATTCCATCGGGACGTGTACCCCTGTGAATTGGCGAGCACTCTGGACTGCTTGAGGTCAAAGACACCTCCGCGGTTTGGACGCTGATCAAGGATGCCGCTTTGCGCGGCGCGAAGAACAGCCCGTAGACCATCCCGCCTTTGACGCATGTTCGCGTGAGGAGGAAACATTCCTCCAAGCCGCGTGTACTGCTCTGGGCCATTCAGCTGTCTGCTGAGCAAAGCCGGCGTGATAGCGCCATCGACTGCACGGATCAGCGCACCGACGCGCTGATGCCGTGGCGTCACCGTGCGAATTTTTGGGTCAACGGCCTGGAGAGCTGATATCTCTGGGACGGCGGCCACTCCACTCGGAATCAACGACAGATTTCCGGAGTACTTGCAGGTTTCCTCTGCCAAGGCAGGGCCCGAAATACCTGACGACCATGCCTTGTGTCTGATTTGGTCAGACGAGGGATCTTTTTGTCTACTTTTTATTGACATGATGCAGATGACCACTCGACGCTCTCGTATTGCTTTGCTGTCTTCTCTGATGGGGACAGTTTTTCTGGCTGCCTGCGGTGGAGGAGACGAGAGCAATGCAGCGGATGCAAGCAATATGGGAGCGGAAAGCTCCTTGGAGACTGCAGCCGCAATTTCTCCCACGTCGAGTGGCACGTGGACAAAAATTGCAAATGAGTGGAGCTATTTCACGCTGAGCAGCAGCCAATATGTGCGCTACGGCTCCGGCTCCAAATGGGTCGGCAAATATGTCAGCGGCAAGGCGCAGTGCGCCAACGACTTCTTCGGCTCCGACCCCGCCC
>NZ_JABBFW010000043.1 GCF_012927045.1 Azohydromonas caseinilytica
TTCAGCAACCTCGACCCCTGGGGCGCGATGCTGCACTACATCAGCGATCGCATCGCGCCGTCCTTGCGCGCTTCTCCTGTACCTCCCGGCCTTCCGGCAACGGGGTAACTGCCGGATTTAGGCTGATACCGATTCCACTTTGGTCGTGAAATGACCCGTTCGTACTCACCCTTCGATACCTCAGGACAGGGTGCGCCTTACGGCGTATCGAAGTACGAATCTGACAGGCTGCGATGGCGGCACCGGGGTAGGGACCGTCCATCCTTCGATACCTCAGGACGAACGGGATTACTTCACTCAGAAGCCAGAAGTGGAATGACTCACGAGGACATCAGAAGCTCGTCCACTCCTCGTGCCCGGTGTCGGCTACAGCGGCCTTGGCGGGTGCGGGCGCAACGGGCTCGGGCTTCGGGGCGGTGGCCTGGGCGCGAACGCGGGCCAGCGTGTGCCGGGCGATGTCCCTGGCGTCCTGAGCGGGGGGCGCGACGGACGGCGCCCGGGGCAGTGATGGCGCGGCGGCGACATCGTCGCCATCCGCGAGGTTGAACACCGAGACGACCTGCGCCAGGCGCTGGGCCTGCTGCTGCAGGGACTGCGCCGCCGCCGCGGACTGCTCCACCAGCGCGGCGTTCTGCTGCGTGGTCTGGTCGAGATGGCCGACGGCCGAGTTGACCTGTCCGATGCCGTCGCGCTGCTCGCTGGCCGCGGCGGCGATGAAGCCGATGAGATCGGACACGCGCTGGATGCTCGCGACGATCTCCTTCATGGCGTGCCCGGTCTGCTCCACCAGCGCGCTGCCAGTGCCCACCGTCTCCACGGAGGCGCCGATGAGCCCCTTGATCTCCTTGGCGGCCTCGGCGCTGCGCTGGGCCAGGGCGCGCACCTCGCCGGCGACCACCGCGAAACCGCGCCCATGCTCGCCCGCGCGGGCCGCCTCCACCGCCGCATTGAGGGCGAGGATGTTGGTCTGGAAGGCGATGCCGTCGATGGTGCCGATGATGTCGGCAATGCGCCTGGAGCCCTCGCTGATGCGCACCATGCTGGACACGACCTGTTCGACCACCGCGCCGCCGCGGCCGGCCGATGCGGCGGCATCGGCGGCGAGCTGGTTCACCTCGCGCGCATTCTCGGCCGACTGGGTCACGGTCGCGGTCAGCTCCTCCATGGAGCTGGCGGTCTGCTGAAGGCTGCTGGCCATGCGCTCGGTGCGGGCGGAGAGATCATGGTTGCCGGTGGCAATCTCCGCCGACGCCATCGTCACCGAGGTGACGCCGCGCCGCACCTCGATCACGATGTCATGCAGCTGCTCGGCCATGCGGGCGATGGCCGTTATCAGCTGCCCCAGCTCGTCGCGGCGCCGAGTCTGGAGCCGGTGCGTCAGGTCGCCTCCCGCGATGGCCTCGGCCGCCTCCACGGCGTCCTTCAGCGGCCGGGTGATGGAATGCACCATCCAGGCCACGCCGGCCAGGCTGGTCATGAGCATGCCGGCGATGGCCAGCCAGCTCAGCAGCTCCACGCGGTCGGTGTGCGCCATGGCTGCCGCCTTGGCCTCGTCGCGCAGCCGCTCCTGCAGCACCACGTACTCGTCGATCCCGCCCAGGTACCGGGCCGTCGCCGGCACGAGCTCCTGCTCCGTCAGCGCCAGCAGCGCGCTGTTCTCGCCGCCCTGGCGGCTTTCCTCCACCTTGCGGATGACGTCGAGCACGGCCTGGCGGGCTTGGGCGACCTTCTCGATCGCCTGCTTCTCGGCCGGCGTCGCGGCGGTCTCGGCGATACGCGCCTGCAGCTTGTTGACCTCGGCGATGGCGTTCTTGACGCGGGGCGTGAAGGTGTCGCTGACCAGCGTCTCCGAGCTGATGGCCTTGGCCACCACGCCCTGGACGCCGGCGTCCGTGAACGCCTTCCAGCGCAGTGCCAGCGCGATCTGTTGGTCGCGCGCTTCCACCGTCGCCAGTGTCGAGGTCAAGGCAGACCGGGACAACTGCTGGGTGCCCACGGCGGTGACCGTCAGGGCCAACAACGCCGCTGCCGAAGAAATCCACAGCCGTTTGGAGACCGAAATATTGTTCAAGAAATCCATATCGCTTCAGCAAACCGGCCGGGATCGCGGGCCCGGCAACACGCACACATTTCCCCCTTCGGCTGAAGCGCTGCCTTGTTTAGAAGACTGGCTAAAAGTCAAGGGAAAACCCTGAAAACTAAAGGGAACTATGTGGGGCCGCGCGGCCCAGGGCCCTGATTCGAGGCGGCCGTTCGCGGCCGCCCGGCGCTCTTATGCCGGCTGCAATCGGGCCGTCGCGCGCGCCGCCTGGCTGGAGGCGAAGATGGAGCCGCGCTCGGGCAGCGGCGCGCCCTGCAGCGCCGCGACCCACTCCTGCGTGGCCATGACGTTGGCGAAGCCGGACTGCATCACCACCATGAAGCTCTCGTGGATCTGCCGCGCGCTCGCGGCGCCGGCCCGGTTGGCGTAAGACGGCGAGCCGGTTGCGTCGGCAAGCACCTCCGCCGCCAAGCCCAGCAGCAGTGCGTGCTTGACGGTGGTGTCCACGCAGTTGTGCGTCATGTAGCCCGCGACCGTCACGGTGCCGATGCCGCGCTCCCGCAGCCAGGCCTCCAGGTCCGTGCCCTCGAAGGCGCTGGCCTTTTCCTTCTGGACGAGATGGTCGCGCGGACGTGAGGCCACCACCGGGTGCAGCTCCCAGCCGTGCGAGCCGCGGGCGAAGATCGGCGTCCCGGGCGGCGTGCCGTGCTGCACCACCACGACCGGGATGCCGGCGGCCCGGGCCGCGTCCATGGCGTGGCCCACCTTGGCCAGCGAGCAGTCGATGTCGGGGTACCCGATGGGCAGGTTGCCGCTCACGTACTCGTTCTGTACGTCGATCACGATCAGGGCGCGGCGGGGCAGGGTGGTCATGCTGGTGTCCTCAACAGGTTGGGTTCGGATGTCGCGGCGCTTGTGGGCGGCGCGGGCCCATTGTTCGAGCGGCCACCGGCCGCGACCATCGGCCCGTATGCCAGGCGTCGATGGAATCGGGCCAATCTTCGGCCCCTGGCCTGGCCCGCAGTGCAATCCAGGCCATGCCACGCAGCGGGCGCGGACGCCGCCGGGAGGCCGGCGAGAATGGCAGGCTGTCCGTTTCCGCTCCGATCCGCGCCGCATGCCGTACCTGCTCATCGTCACCGTCCTGTGGGCGTTTTCCTTCAGCCTCATCGGGCAGTACCTGGCCGGCCGGGTGGACAGCGACTTCGCCGTGCTCGTGCGCGTCGCCATCGCGGCGGCCTGCTTTGTCCCGTTCACCGTCTGGCGCGGGCTGCCGCGGCGCCTGGTCGGCGGCTTCTGGCTGGCCGGCGCGCTGCAGTTCGGCGTGACGTACCTGTGCCTCTACCGCAGCTTCACCGTGCTGACGGTGCCCGAGGTGCTGCTGTTCACGGTGCTGACGCCGATCTACGTCACGCTGATCGACGACGCCCTGGCCGGGCGCTTCAACCGCCGCGCCCTGCTTGCCGCCGCGGTGGCCGTGGGCGGCGGCGCGATCATCCGTTTCCAACGCCTGGAGGGCGACTACCTGCTGGGCTTCGTGCTGCTGCAGGTGGCCAACGCCACCTTCGCCGCGGGCCAGGTGCTGTGCCGGTACCTGCTGACCCGCCACCCGACCGACGTCCCGCTGCACCGCTTCTTCGGCCACTTCTTCCTGGGCGCGCTGGTGCTGGCGCTGCCGTCCTTCCTGCTCTTTGGCGACCTCTCCAAGCTGCCGCAGAGCGGCGTGCAGTGGGGCGTGCTGGCCTGGATGGGGCTGTTCGCCACCGCGCTGGGCATGTACTGGTGGGTGCTGGGCAGCACGCGCGTGGACGCCGGCACGCTGGCGGTGATGAACGAACTGCACGTCCCGGCGGGACTGGTGGTGAACCTGCTGATCTGGAACCGCGACGCCGACCTGCCCAAGCTGCTGGCCGGCGGCGCGGTGATCCTGGCCTCGCTGCTGATCAACCGCAGCGGCCGGCGCGCCGCGCCCGCCGCTCAGGTCCCGCAGAAGGTCCGGTAGCCCGCCGTCACCGCCGCCGGCGCGGGCTCGGCGAAGCGGGCGTTGGCTGCCGTTTCCTCATACGGCTGGCGCAGCACCGCCAGCAGCACCTTGAAGGGCTCCAGGTCGTCCTGCTCCGACGCCGCGCTCAGCGCTTCCTCCACCAAGTGGTTGCGTGGGATCACGTGCGGATTGACGCGCCGCATGGCCGCGGCGCGCTGCGCGGCGGCCGACGCGCCGCCGCGCTCGCCCTCGCAGCGCGCGCGCCAGCGCGCCAGCCAGGCGTCGGGGGCTTGCGCCTCGGTGAAGAGGGCGCGCAGCGGCGCCTCATTCCCTTGCGCGGCGTCCGCCAGCCGCCGCCAGGCCAGCGTGAAATCGACGCCATGCGTGTGGAGCAGCGTCAGGAAATCCTCGGCCAGCGCCCGGTCGGCCTCGTCGTCGCCGGATGTGGTGCCCAGCCCCAGCTTGGCGCGCTGTCCTTGCAGCAGCGCGGCGGCGAAGAGATCCGGGAAGGCGTCGATCACCTCGGTCGCGCGCGCCACCGCCTGCGCGATGGCCGGCTCGGACTCGTCACCGGCGATCAGCGGCAGCAGCGTCTCGGCCAGCCGCGCCAGATTCCAGCGCGCGATCAGCGGCTGGTTGGCGTAGGCGTAGCGCCCGCCATGGTCGATGGAGCTGAACACCGCGGCCGGGTCGTAGGCCTCCATGAAGGCGCAGGGGCCGTAGTCGATGGTCTCGCCCGAGAGCGTCATGTTGTCGGTGTTCATCACGCCGTGGATGAAGCCCACGTTCATCCACTGCGCGATCAGCGCCGCCTGCCGTTCCGCCACGCGGCGCAGCAACCCAAGAAAGCGGTCAGGCGTGCCGCTCAGGTCCGGGTCGTGGCGGGCGATGGCGTATTCGGCGAGCTGGCGCAGCTTGTCCAGGTCGCCGCGCGCGGCGAAGAACTGGAAGGTGCCCACGCGCAGGTGGCTCAGCGCCACGCGCGTGAGCACGGCGCCGGGCAGCACCTGCTCACGCATCACCGGTTCGCCGGTGGCGGCCACGGCCAGCGCGCGCGTGGTCGGGATGCCCAGCGCGTGCATGCCCTCGCCGACCAGCACCTCGCGCAGCATCGGCCCGACGGCGGCCTTGCCGTCGCCGCCGCGCGAGAAGGGCGTGCGTCCCGAGCCCTTGAAGGCGATGTCGCGGCGCCGGCCCTGGCGGTCGATCACCTCGCCCAGCAGCAGCGCCCGGCCGTCGCCCAGCTGCGGCGAGAAGCCGCCGAACTGGTGCCCGGCATAGGCCTGCGCCAGCGGCTCGGCGCCTTCGGGCACCGTGTTGCCGGCGAAGAGGGCCGCACCCTCCGGGCCATCGAGCGCGGCGGCGTCCAGGCCCAGTTCCTCGGCCAGCGCGCGGTTGAGGAACAGCAGCCGCGGCGAGGGCGCGGCGGCCGGTTTCCAGGGCACGTAGAAGCCCGGCAGGTCGCGGGCGTAGCTGTTGTCGAAGCGGAAATTGATCGGCATGAGAGGGCAGCTGCTCAAAACACCAGTGTGACCGTTGGCCAGCGGGCCCGTCGCGCCAGGGTCGATCCGCGACGGCTCGGGTGGGAATGTCGGTGAACGGGGCAGGCCGCATGCCGGCGCCAGGGCGGCCTCAGCAGGAGACCAGATCGGTATGCGCGAAGCCCTTGGCGTAGTCCAGCACGGAAATGGCGACCGGCGTCACCCGGAAGATCCGGACTTCCGCCGGCGTCGGCATGGACAGCGACAAGCCCATCTGCTCCGGGTAGCGCTGCATGAGCAGCCGTATGGCTTTTTCGCCTTCGGCCGGATCGGTGACGGCCTCCGCGCGGGCGGCCATGGACAGGCCCGTGATCTCCATCACCTGCGAGGTGTCATGGTCGATGGTCAACGACACGCGGTCATCCCGCGCCAGGTTGGCCGCCTTCTGGCTGTCCAGTCCGCAGAGGAAGTACAGGGTGAGCCCGTCATGGGCATAGCCCACGGTCGTCACCTGCGGCCAGCCGTCCGGCCGCAGCGTGGCGATCGACATGATCCGGTGCTCGTCGAGCAGCGCGAGGATCTTGCGCTTGAGTTCCTCGTCCATCAGTCGTCTCCTTCCTGCAGCCGGAGGCGTCGGGAAAGAGACCTCATCGCGGGCTGCAGAAGGCCAATCTAGGCCCCGCGGCACGCCGTCGCTTGATGGAACGCAAGCGCGCGCGAACCGTCCAGGCCGGATGGCCTGGGCTTCGCGTTTCCGCCTGATCACCGCGCCTTCAGCTGCCGCACCCACCAGTCGCCGCTGAACTGCACCAGGCTCACCAGCGCGATGAGCACCACGATGACGACGGCCATGACGGTGGTGTCGAAGCGCTGGTAGCCGTAGCGGATGGCCAGGTCGCCCAGGCCGCCCGCGCCCACGGCGCCGGCCATGGCCGAGGCGCCGATCATCGACACCACCGTGATCGTGAAGCCGCCCACGATCCCTGGCAGCGCCTCAGGCAGCAGCACGTGCCACACGATGTGCCGGCGCCGGCAACCCATGGCCTGCGCCGCCTCGATCAGCCCGGCATCCACCTCGCGCAAGCTCACCTCGACGATGCGCGCGAAGAAGGGCGTGGCGCTGATCGACAGCGGCACCACCGCCGCCCACAGCCCGATGGTGGTGCCGGCGATGAGCCGCGTCAGCGGGATCAGCGCCACCAACAGCACGATGAAGGGCGTGGCCCGGAAGGCGTTGACGATGGCGCCGGCCACGCGGTTGAAGCGCGGCGCCGGCAGCACGCCGCCGGGCGCGGTGAGCACCAGCAGCACCGCCAGCGGGATGCCCGCCGCCAGCGCGATCAGCGCTGAAGTGCTGACCATCAGCACGGTGTCGATCAGGGCCTCGATGAGGCGTTCAATCATGATTGGCGACATGGCCCAGCTCCCTGGCTCGGTGGCAAAGCTTCAGCGCCGCCAGCTCGGCGGCGGCCGGCCGCGGGGCCGGCGTGGCGATCAGCAGGCGGCCATGGCTGTGGCCCTGGATGCGGTCGATGCCGCCATGCAGCAGCCGCACCGGGCCACCCAGCGCCGCGGCGATGCGGGTGAAGTCGGGCTCGATCCCGTCCTGGCCGGTGTAGACCAGCTCCAGCACCCGCTCGCTGCCGCCCGTGGCGGACGGCTCGGGCCGCAGGCGATGCAGCAGGTCATGGGGCAGGTCGTGCTCCAGCGGGCGCAGCAGCGCGCGCGTGGCGTCGTGCGTGGGCGCGCCGAACACGCGCCACACCGGCCCGGCCTCGGCAATGCGGCCCTTCTCCAGCACCAGCACCTCGTCGCAGATCTCGCGGATCACGCCCATCTCGTGCGTGATCAGCACCACCGTCAGGCCGAGCTGGCGGTTGATGTCGCGCAGCAGCGCCAGGATCGACTGGGTGGTCTCCGGGTCCAGCGCCGAGGTGGCCTCGTCGCACAGCAGGATCTCCGGGTGGTGCGCCAGCGCCCGCGCGATGCCCACGCGCTGCTTCTGGCCGCCGGAGAGCCGGCTGGGGTAGGTGCCGTGCTTGTCCCGCAGGCCCACCAGCGCCAGCAGCTCCGTCACGCGCTGTTCGATGTCGTCGGCTTCCGCCCCGGCCACGCGCAGCGGCAGCGCGACGTTGTCGAAGACGGTCTTGGCCGAGAGCAAATTGAAGTGCTGGAAGATCATCCCGACGCGCCGGCGCAGGCGCACCAGGCCATCCTCGTCCAGCGCGGCGAGGTCCTGGCCGTCCACCAGCACGCGGCCCTCGGTGGGCCGCTCCAGCCGGTTGATGGTGCGCAGCAGGCTGGACTTGCCCGCGCCGCTGCGGCCGATGATCCCGAAGATGCTGCCGGCCGGAATCTTCAAATTGATGCCGGAGAGGGCCTGCACCGGACCGGCCGAGGACACATAAGTCTTGCCCACCTGCTCGAAGCACACCGAGCCGCCCAGCGGTCGCGCCGTTTCGCCGGCTGCTGTGCCCTCGGCAAGCGCCGTGGCGGCGTTGGGTTCGGCCGAGGCCGACAAGGGGGCGAAAAAGGACTTCGGCTCCAGGGTCCAGGCCTTGCTGCTCATGGCGCGCCTCACTTGTTCAGCCAGGGCAGGCTGTAGAGCTTCGCGTCGTTGCCGAACAGCTGATGCACCCGGTCGCGCACGGCCTGCGACTCCTGGAAGATCTGGACGAACTTCCTGATGCGCGGGTCGTTGGCGTTGTCCTGCCGGGTCACGAAGCGGATGGCGAAGTACACGTCCGAGGCGCCGCTGTAGAGCAGGCCGTTGCTGGCCATCTGCGGCTTGCCGGCGCTGACGAAGTGGGCCGGGATGCCCTGCGCCAGGTCCAGGTCGTCGATGGCGCGCACCAGCTGCGGCCCTTCGACCTCGACGATCTTGAGCTTCCTGGGGTTGGCGGTGATGTCGTTGACGGTGCCGCGCTGGCCCAGGCCGGGGCGCAGCTTGATCAGCCCCGCCTGCTCCAGCAGCGCCAGCCCGCGGCCCTGGTTCACCGGGTCGCTGGCCACGCCGACCTTGGCGCCGTCCTTGAGCTCGCCGAAGTTCTTGATGCGGTAGGAGAACAGCCCGATGTTGGGCAGCACGCCCACGCCGGCCACGGCGAACTTGTAGCCGCGCTCCTTGATGGCGTTGTCCAGGAAGGCCTGGTGCTGGAAGTAGTTGGCGTCCAGGTCGCCGGCAGCCAGCGCGGCGTTGGGCGTGGTCCAGTCGGTGAACTCGATGACCTTCACGTCCAGTCCCTGCTTCCTGGCCTCGCGCGCGGCGGCATCCAGGGTGTCGGCATGCACACCGGCAGAGGCGCCGATCTTCAGGGCCTGGGCCTGCGCGGCGCCCCAGACGAGGACGGTGGAGAGGGCGGTGAGGAGGAGTCGGGTGGGTTTTTTCATGGTGTTGAGCAGGTGAAGTGAAGCGGGAAGTGGATTCAGCGCGCGTGGCGAAACGCCGCCGCCGCATGCCGCGCCGGCAGCCGGTCGCCCTCGCCGAACAGCTTGTGGCGCAGCGTCCCCGGCGCGTAGGCGCTCTTGTGCAGCCCGCGGTGCTGCAGCTCGGGCACGACGATGTCCACGAAGTCCTCGAAGCTCTCGGGCACGACGGTGCGGGTGAGGTTGAAGCCGTCGATGCCGGTGTCCTCCACCCAGGACTGCAACTCGTCGGCGACCTGCGAGGCGTCGCCAACCACCGCCGCGTAGCGGCCGCCGAGCTGAAAGTGCTCCAGCAGCTTGCGCCGCGTGCCGCCGAGCTGCTGGATGGCGCGGGCCGCGGACTGGATGGCGTTGGTGCTGGCCAGCTGGATCGGGTCGTCCAGGCCGTAGCGCGCCAGGTCCAGGCCGATGCTGGAGGCGAAGTGCGCCAGGCCCGCCTCCGGGCTGGCGTGGCGCACATAGTCAGCGTGCTTGTCGCGCGCCTCGGCCGCCGTCGTACCGGGCACCACGCTGATGCCCAGCACGATCTTCACGTCCTCCGGCCGGCGCCCGGCCTGCGCCACCGCGGCGCGCACTTCCTGCACCGTGCGGCGCACCGCGCCCTTGTCGTTGCCGCCGACAAACACCGCCTCGGCATGGCGCGCCGCGAAGCGCTGGCCGCGGCCCGAGGTGCCGGCCTGGTACAGCACCGGCGTGCGCTGCGGCGAGGGCTCGCTCAGGTGCACGCCCTCCACGTCGTAGTAGCGCCCGTGGTGCCGGATCTTGTGCACCCTGGCCGGATCGGCGAAGACGCGCGCCGTCTTGTCGCGCCGCACCGCGCCGTCCTCCCAGCTGCCTTCGAGCAGCTTGTAGAGCACCTCCAGGCATTCGTCGGCGCGCTCGTAGCGCTCGTCGTGCACGAGCTGGTTGTCCAGGCCGATGGCGCGCGCGGCGCTGTCGAGGTAGCCGGTGACGATGTTCCAGCCGAAGCGCCCGCGCGTGAGGTGGTCCAGCGTGGAGAAGCGCCGCGCCAGCAGGTAAGGGTGCTCGGACAGCGCGTTGACGGTGATGCCGAAGCCCAGGTGCTGCGTCGCCGCCGCCATGGCCGAGACCAGCAGCAGAGGATCGTTGATGGGCAGCTGCACCGCCTCGCGCAGCGTCACGTCCAGGTTGCCGTCGTAGACGTCGTACACGCCCAGGATGTCGGCAATGAAGATCCCATCGAACAGCCCGCGCTCCAGCGTGCGCGCCAGGCCGGTCCAGTATTCGATGGTGTTGTATTCGCTGCTGCAGTCGCGCGGATGCGTCCACAGGCCGTGATTGATGTGCCCGACGCAGTTTTCGTTGAAGGCGTTCAGGACGATGTGTTTAGGGGCCATGGCTGCTTTTTCGGGGCGGGTCGGGGCAAATGGAATTCAGGCGGCCACCGCGTCAACGGCGGCTGGAATACCGGGCAGCGCGCTGGCCGGCGCCGGAGTTTTTTCTTTCACGGACTGGTTGCGCTGGCGCTTGACGGCGGTCTGCGCCAGGCTGGAAATCACCATGTCGTTTTGAGGCGGGTTGTAGAGCCCGCACTGCACGTCCCGGAAATAGCGCTCCAGCGGCAGGTCGCGCGAGAGCGCATGGCCGCCGACGATGCTCATGGCGATTTCCACGATGCGCACCGCGTGATTCGTGACGGTGTGCTTGGCGGTCCATACCTCCTGGTGCAGCCGGTGCTGAATGTCCGGATAGCGCTCCCAGCGCTCGGCCAAGCCATAAAGCAGCGTCTTGGCGGCACCCAGCAGCAATTCGATCTCGCCGATTTTCAGCTGCACCTGCGGCGCGTCCAGGATCGGGTGGCCCAGGCTGGGCGGGCGGTGCTCCGCGGCAAATTGCAGCGTGAAATTGCGTGCCGCCGTGGCAATGCCCAAATACACCGCCGCGATCTGCAATCCGAAAGCGCGGCTGCCGGTGGTGAAGCTGCTGGGCTTGTCTTTCTCGATGTAATTCAGCAGAGCGTCATGCGGCACCAGAACTTCATCGAACTCGATGTCATGGCTGCCGGTGCTGCGCATGCCCAGGGTGTTCCAGTTTTCGATGACGTGCATGCCATCCGTCCTGGGCACGAGGAATTCCGCCTGGCGCTGCTCCCCTCCGATCCAGGCATAAATGATCATCTGCTGCAGCTCCGGCGCCGCCGAGCAGAAGGCCTTGCGGCCGGAAATCACCCAGCCCTGGGCCGTCCTGCGCGCGGTGGTGGTGGGCGGCCCGCCGCGCAGCAGATTGCCGGCGTCGCGCTCCGTGATCAGGATATTGACCAGATGGCCTTTTTGCACCACGTCGCGGCACAGGCGTTCGAATACAGGCCGCGGCCATTTCAAATCGAAGCTGAGGTAGCCGAAAGCCATCAGGTGCCAGCCCAGCGACAGGGCCGTGGAACCGCTGCCCTGGGCCAGCCGCTCCTGGAACAGCAGCAGCTCATACAGCGACAGGCCGCGCCCGCCATATTCCTTCGGTATGGTCAGTGCCAGGGCGCCGCGCTGGCGCAGCAATTCAAAATGCTCGGCGGGAAATTCACCGGATTCGTCATATCGCGCCGCGGTCTTGGCAATTTCCGCGGCCAGTTCATCGGCGTAGGTGGCCAGGGCCACGTCGCCCGGATGGCGCAGGGTCACGTCGTCGTTCGGCATGGGAGGGTGTTCAGCAACTGCAGGGGCAGCCGGGCCGGCGTCCGGCCACGGCGCGAAGGCCAGGCAACTCAGAACAGCCCGGAAACCGGCGGCTCAGTGCCCTTGAGGCGGTAGGCGCCAACCACCGCCGCCTTCCAGTGGCGCGGGTTGTGGTTGGCCACGGTGCGGGCGTTGCGCCAGTGCCGATCCAGGTTGTGCTTGCGCGCGGTGGTGGAGGCGCCGCCCACGTCGAACAGCAACTCGCCCGCCTTCAGGGCAGCGGCCGCCGCCACGTATTGAGCCTGTGCCACGTCGATGGCGGCGCGGACCACGCTTTCTTCCGTCAAACCCTCGGCCCACGCAGCATCGATGCTGTCCGCCGCGCGCAGCACCACGGCTTCGGCGGCAAATGCCTGCGCGGAAATCTCGCCCACCGACAGTTCCACATAAGGATCGTCCACCGAGCGGCTGGCCGAGCTGTGCCTGATCGGCCGCGCGTGATGCCGTGCGAAATTCACCGCATCTTCCAGCGCATTGCGCGCCACGCCGGCTTCCACCGCCGCGAGGAACAATTGGGCAAAAGGCGTGACGATGCTGCGCCGGCTCTTGCCGTCGGCCTGCAGCGGCGAGGGAATGATTTCTTCCGGGAATACCTCCACACCGTGCAGGTGCGTGGTGCCGCTGGCCGTGAGGCGCTGGCCCATGGCGTCGAAATCGTCCACCAATTCCAGCCCGGCGCGATGCCGCGGCAGCATGAATCTCACCTCGTGGCCGTTTTCGTCCAGCGCCGCGGCGCTGACCCAATCGGCATAAAGGCTGCCGGTGCTGTAGTACTTGCTGCCCTGGGCGCGGAAATTCTTGCCCTCGCGCACGATGCGCGCGCTGATGGCACCATTGGCCCCGCCGATTTCCCAGCCGGCATTGCCGAACACGTCGCCGCGCAGATAGCGCGGTAGCCAGCGCTTGCGCAGGGTTTCATCGCCGTTGGAGAGTAGGCCTTCGACAAACAGGTAACTCGGCCGCAGTGCCTGCGCGATATTCGAATCCACCGCCGCCACGTCGGTCACGAACTGCACGACCTCGCGCACCGAGGCGCCGGGGCCGCCATATTGGACCGGGATGCGGAAGGTCAGCAGCTTTTCAGCGGCGAGGCGGCGAATCTGCTCATGCGGCAGGATGCGGTTTCTCTCCCGCTCCTCGGCACCGTGCCGCAATTCGGGCAGCAGCGCGGCGGCACGGCGTTTCAATTCGGCCGTGCTCAGCGGTGTGGCTTGCGCTACCGCGGGCGGCGTTTTTTCGATCGTGATGTCGGTCATTGTGGGCTCGCGTTCGGCCGGGCCGGTTTATGGTTTATTGGAACTCGTTGGAGAGTGGCCCGCGGCACAGGCTTGAACGATCACGGCGCTTTCCCTCTTTTGAATTGAATGGGGGGGATGCTAGGGATAAGCCGGAGTGCCCGGAACGAATGCTTCTGCATACGCATATGCGGCAGGCCGTTTGCGCGTGTTTTAAAGCAGGGCTGCTCCGGTCCCATATGCCGGGACCTCATGCGGATATGCGACGGCAGGACGAACGACACGCGGGCGTCCCGGCGGTGGAGTTTTGCGGGCGTTTGGCGGCGGTGCGCGGAATTCAGGCGGCCCGAGCGCAGGCCTCGGTGTAAAGCGGGTCGAAGGGCACGTGGCGCAACTCGATGGGGAGGGCCCACGCCTGGCGCAGCCGATTCAGCACGGGGCAAGCGTGTTCCACGGCGGCATGCAGCGCCTCGATTTCGGCCCGGGATGCGGGGGACTCGATGTGCAGCACCACCCACCACTGCGTCGGCCCGGCCGGGGCGCGCGTGTGGTGGTGCCGGGCTGACGGCTCTTGCTGGCCGCCAAGGCTGACCTGCACCGCCTCTACCCGGATGCCGCGCTCGGCGGCCAGCGCCAGCGTGGTACGCGTGAGTGAGGCTCCCAGCGCGCCCAGGGCGTTGTCCAGGAAAGCGGGGGCGAGGTTGCCGCCAGGGCGGCAGAGGAGTGGTGCGGGAGCGGTCATTCGGACGCGAGGCCATGGACAGGTGACCACCTGCATTTTTCGGACGGACCCGGCCCCAGGGAACGACGCATTGGGCATGTCCATCCGCGCTTTGTGAGGGAGGCCAACGGCCCGTGACGCCCGCGTTCTCGCCCGTCGCGGCGTGGCGGCACAGTGGTTGCCTGTCCCGGGGTTCACTCGACATGAACACAGGAGCGCAACCATGGGCTTGCTGGACCAGATCCTGGGCGGACTTGCTGGAATGAATGCGGGGCGCGGTGCGCCGACGGGCATGGGTGGCGGTGTGGGCCCGCGCGACTTGAGCCCGGGCGGCTTGGGCCGTACGGGCGGTGGCGTCAATCCGCGCGTGCTGATGGCGCTGCTGCCCATCGTGCTGCAGCTGCTGTCCAACCGGCGCCGGGGCGGTGGCCTGGGGGGCGGCATGGGCGGCTTCGGCCTGCCTGGCGGCCTGGGCAGTGGAATGGGCGGACTCGGCGGGCGTGGCGGTGGATTGGGCGGGCTGGGGGGCTTGGCAGGCCTGGGTGGCCTGGCCGGGCTGCTGGGCATCCTGGCGCAGCGCGGCTACGGGCAACAGGCGCAGTCCTGGGTAGGCACCGGCGCCAACGAGCCGCTGCCGCCGGACGCCGTCTCGCAACTGTTCGAGCCGCAGCAGCTTTCCGAGATCGCCAGCGAGGCCGGCGTGAGCGAGGACGAGGCGCGCCTGGGCCTGTCCGAGCTGCTGCCGGAGGTGGTGGACCGCTTCACCCCCGAAGGCCAACTGCCCGGCGAGGACGACCTGCACAACAGCATCGATGACTTCGTGAGGCGGCTGGGCGGTTGAGTAGGGTCAATGGGCGCCGTCGTACGGCGGCGCCTGTTTCAGGTCGTACTTTGAAATTCACATGAGTCGCTGCTGAAGTCCGAGGGCAATTGAGGCGCGCAGTGGCGAGAGTCGGCAAAAGCCTCTGATACGCTCCCCGCCGCACCGGTTGACGGGAGCTGTATTTCGGCCGGGTCTATCCAAAACCAAGAAGATTCATGTCCCGAGCCCTTGCGCTGCTTTTGTCCTCCCTGATGCTTGTTTCCGGCTGCACCAGCCTGCAGCGCCTGTCCCATGGTTTCAGCGACCGGGCACCGGAGCCCTTGGCCTTCAATTACCCGGACGGCGGCAGCAGCATTTATTACGATTTTTCGCTCGGCCCCCAGGCCCAGCCGGAAACCGTGGTGTTTTTCTACGGCGGCAGCGGTTGCCCGAGTTGGAAATACGTAATGCCGGATTACGTCCGGGGTTTTGCCCTTCCGGCGCGGGTGTTCGTGCTCAACAAGCGCTTCGTGAGTGACCGCAGCACCGGGTTGTTCGGCTGCGAGCGCGGATTCCATGCGTCGAACCACCCGGCGCAATGGGCGGCCGACTATTCGGCCTTCATCAGCGCGCGCCTGGAGTCCCTGGAGTGGCAGCCGCGCCACGTGGTGCTGGTGGGCGTGTCCGAGGGTGCGCTTCCAGCGGCGCGGGTGGCACGGACGCATCCGCGCGTCACGCACCTGGCCCTCATCGGTGCAGCCGGCTACTCGATGCGCCGGTCCCTGGCCGTGCTGAAGGACAAGGGCGCCATCGGTTTCGACGTGGCCGCCGGCGCTGCGGAAATCGCCACCGCCCCCCGCAGCCTCGACAAAGCCTGGTACGGCCATCCGTACCGCTGGTGGAGCGAGGTGCTCGACCTGGACATCACCGAGGACCTGCTCGCGCTGGACAAGCCGGTGCTGCTGGGCATCGGCGAGGCCGACCAGAGCGTGCCGGTGGAATCGGCCCGCTTCCTGGCCGAGAAATTCGATGCCGCCGGCAAGCGCCATCTCAGCCTGAAGATTTATCCGGGCGCGGACCATCGCCTGAACGCGCCGGACCGGGCTTATCGCGACGAGTTCTTCGCGACGCTGGCGCACTGGCTGCGCCAGGCCCCGGCCGTTCCGGCACGGAGCGCGGCGGCCGAAGCCCATGCCCGGCCTTGAGGCGGCCGTCCCCGGCGTGCCGCGCGTCGCGGCTTTCCATCCGCGCCGGGTGCGCTGGCCCTCGGCGCTGGGCGCGCTGGGCATCACCGGCTTGTTCCTGTGGCTGCTGGCGCCCGCGTCGCGCGGGCCCGCGCGGCCGATGCCGCAGCCGGTGCGGGTCATCGAGTTGGCGCTGCTGCCGGCCGCGCCGGTGCCGGCCGCACCGCCGCTCCTGCCTTCACGCGCGGCGCCGGCACGGCCGCCGCTGCCGCAGGCCCGCCCACCGGCCGCTGCCTTGCAGGCCGTCATCCCGCAGGCTGCGCCGTCCGTCGCGCCGCGGGTTGAAGTTGCGGCGCCCGCGGTGGAGGAGCCGGCCAGCGCGCCGCTGCGTCTGGATGGCCGGGTGCTGCGGCAGGCAGCGCGCGACAGCGCCGGCGTGGGGCAGGCGCTGCGGGCGGAGCGCCAGGACGGGCGCTCGACCGAGCCGCCGCCGACGGCGCTGGAGCAGGACATTGCGCGCGCGGCGCGGCCCGACTGTGTCGGTCCCAACGCCCAGGGCTCGCTGCTCACCTTGCCGCGCCTGGCACTGGATGCGCTGTCCGGGCGCTGCCGGTAGGCGCCGCGCCGGCGCGCGGACGGCTCAGGGCTGGCGCTGCGCCAGCGCGGTGTCGTAGCGGTAGAGCGCTTCGATGCCGTCGATCTGCTCGCGCGCCCGGACCTGCAGCGGGGTGTAGGGCATGCGCAGCACGGCCTGCAGCCCGGTGCGCAGCGCCTCCAGGTCGCCGGACTTGAGCTCGATGTAGCTGTCGAAAGCCATCAGCCGCACGCGGTCCGAGGGGCCGGTCCGCATCAGGTCCAGCAGCAGCGGCTCCGGCAGCAGCCGGCCCTCGGCGCGAGCCTGCAGCAGGCCCTCATGGCGGCGCTGCTCGTCGCCCTCGCGCAGGGCCCGCTCCAGGGCATCCGCGTCCCGTTCGCCTTGAGAAACCGGCAGGGCCGCGGCGCTGCCCATGCAGGCCGGCGCCAGCCGTGCGCCCTGGCGGCACAGCTCGGCCACCAGCCACACTGCCGGGCGGTGCTGCACCTGCACCGTGACGCTGCCGTCGGCATGCAGCCGCACCGTCTCGGGCGCCGCTTCCGCTGCGGCCTGGGGGTAGGCCAGGACCGACAGGGGCTGTGGCCGCCGCGCCGCTGCGGCGTCGGCAGCAGCGGCCGTGGGGCCGGCGGCGGACGGCGTGTCCGGCGCATGCAGCACCCAGCCCGCGGCAGCGGACACCAGCATCAGTCCCAGGGCGCCCAGACCGTGAACAGCGTTCATGCCCGTCTCCTCGATGCTGCGCAGCGCGTCCGGCGCCGCGATGGTCGGGCCGGAAAACGCTGGCCGTGCTGAGTGGCGATGGTCGTCCTGGCGGTTCAAGGCGCCAAGTGACCGCGCCGGTGTCGTGGCGAAGGCGGCCGGGCCGCCGCGTCAAGGTTGCGGGTTCGCCGCGAGGGCGCCCGGCGCCGCGGCCTGGGGCGCGCTTGCCGCGTCTTCCGCGGGCTGCCCGAAAGCCAGCAGGGAAAAGCCCGGCGCGGTGGACGGGATCACCGTCACGGGCTGCCGTGGCGCGTCGGGCTCCTCGGAGGCCAGTGCCATCCAGCCCGCGGCCAGCAGCGGCACCGCCAGCGCCAGCACGCTCATCTTCTGCACGAGGTTCATGGCTGCTCCTGTTCGTCCTGCACGGGATGCCTGCACAAGGGCGTGGCGTCCGCCGCTGCGCAAGGTACGCGTGCCGCGGCGCGGGCACATCGTCCGGGCGATGTAGTCCGCCGGCGTTCGGAGGAGGGGCCCGGCGGCGCATCCGGCGAGGCCGGCTCGTCCGCCGGGGGGAGGCGCGCCTCCCCCCGTGGGGGGCTTAAGAAAGCTTTAGGTTTCGCTGAGGAAGCATTTAAGAAACGGCCGCGGCGCCGCTGCCTACAGTCCGCTCCACGTTGAACACGCCCTGCACGGGCGCCTGATGCGAGGAGCAAGACCATGACGATTTCAACGCCCGCTTCGCGCGCGGCCATGCCGCTGGATGGTGGCGCGCGCAACCTGAAGGAGCTTCCGGCGCGCCGCTGGGCCGCGCTGGGCATCGACGAGAAGCTGCTGCGCTGCGCCGTGCTGTATGCGCTGCTGGGCATCGGCATGGGCCTGGCCATGGCCGGCTCGCACGACGGCACCAACCGCGGCGTGCACGTGCACGTGAACATGCTGGGCTGGGTCTCGATGGTGCTGATGGCGCTGGCCTACCGGCAGTTCCCGCGCATGGCGCACAGCCTGCTGGCGCGGGCGCACTTCTGGCTGCACAACCTGGGCTTGCCGGTGATGGCGGCGGGCATCTACATGGTGCTGCACCAGCTGCCGCATGCCGAGCCGGTGGTTGCCGGCGGGTCGATGGCCGTGGCGGCCAGCTTCGCGTGCTTCGCGCTCAACGTCTGGCTCAATGCCTTCAGCCCGCGGGAGGCCGCATGAACGCCGTCGAGCTGCTGGAGCGCATGCTGCTCATCCGGGCCTACGAGGAGCGCCTGGCGGCGCTGCAGAAGCAGGGGCCGGCACCCATGAGCTGTTCCTCGCAAGGCCAGGAGGCCAGCGCCGTGGGCGTGATGGCGGCGCTGCGGGCGCAGGACCGCATCCTCACCAACCACCGCAGCGCCGGCCACCTGCTGGCGCGCGGCGCCGACCCCGGGCGCATCCTGGCCGAGGTGCTGGGCAAGGCCGCGGGCTACTGCCAGGGCAAGAGCGGCTCGCTGCACATTTCCGTGAAGGAGCTGGGCGTGGTGCTGACCTCCACCATCGTCGGCGGCGAGCTGTCCATGGCGCCGGGCGTGGCGCTGGCGATGCAGATGCGCCGGGAGCCCGGCGTGGTGACCTGTCTTTTCGGCGACGGCGCGGCCTGCGAGGGCATCTTCCACGAGTCGCTGAACCTGGCCACGGTGTGGCGGCTGCCGATCCTCTACGTGTGCGAGAACAACCAGTGGCAGGCCTTCGTGCGCCGCCAGGAGGCGATGCGCACAGAGCATGTCAGCGACTGGGCCAAGGGCTATGGCCTGCCCACCCGCGTGGTGGACGGCAACGACGTGGGCGCGGTGCTCGATGCCGCGCAGGCCGCCGTGGCGCACATCGAGTCCGATGGCGGACCGTACCTGCTGGAGACCTGGACCTACCGCCAGCGCGGCCACTACTCGGGCGACACCGAGGCGCACATCAGCGCCGAGGAGCGCGCGCCCTGGCTGGCACGCGACCCGATCGAGCGCCAGCGGCAGCGCCTCGCCCACGAGGGCGTACTGGACGCGGCGGCCTTCGAGGCGCTGGCGGCGCGGGCGCGGGGGCGCATAGAGGGCGCGCTGGCCTTTGCGCAGGAAGCGCCGTACCCGTTGCCGGATCAACTGCTCACCGACGTCTACGCCTGAGGAATGCCATGAAGACGATGAACGCACAGCAGGCCCTGCACGAGGCCCTGTTCGAGGAGATGGCGCGCGACGAGCGCGTGCTGCTGATGGGCGAGGGCGTGGCCACGCTGCGGCCCGAGCTGGTGCAGGCCTACGGGGCCGATCGCGTGCGCAACACGCCGCTGTCGGAGGCGGTCATGGCCGGCTGCGCCGTGGGCGCTGCGGCCTCGGGGCTGCGGCCCGTGATCGACCTGCTCTACGCGCCCTTTCTCACCTACGCCATGGACGCGCTGGTCAACAGCGCCGGCAAGCTGCGCTACATGTCGGGCGGGCAGTTCAGCTTCCCGCTGGTGGCGCTGGCGCAGACCGGCGCGGGCTGGGGCGTGGGCGCGCAGCACTCGCACAACCTGGAAGCCTGGTTCGTGCACAGCCCGGGGCTTAAGGTGGTGATGCCGTCCACGCCGGCGGACCTCAAAGGGCTGCTCAAAGCCGCGATCCGCGACGACAACCCCGTCATCTTCCTCACCGACATGACGCTGGCCTACGAGCCGGGCGAGGTGGCGGAGGACGCGCAAGCCGCGCTGGTGCCGCTGGGCCGCGCGGCGCTGCGCCGCGCCGGGCGCGACGTGACGCTGGTGTCCTATGCCAAGAGCGTGCGCACCTGCCTGCAGGCGGCGGACACGCTGGCGGGCGAGGGCGTCGAGGCCGAGGTGATCGACCTGCGCTCGCTGAAGCCGCTGGACCTGGACAGCGTGCTGCGCTCGGTGCGCAGGACCGGCCGCCTGGTGGTGGTGCACGAGGCCGGGCCGCTGTGCGGCGTGGGCGCCGAGGTGGCGTCCTCGGTGGCGGAGCTGGCCTTCGATGCGCTCAGGGCGCCGGTGCGCCGCGTCACCAGCGCCGACGTGCCCACGCCGGCCAGTTTCATGTTGGAGCAGGTCTTCGTGCCGCAGGCCGTGCAGGTGGTGGCGGCGGTGCGGGAGGCACTGGCGCCGCGGCGGGAGAATGTGGCGGCTTGAGCGGGTGACTCACTCGATCAGCACCAGCCGCAGCGGCCGCGACACCTCCAGCGCGAAGCGGCCCCGGCCCGTCTTGCGCATGTGCACGCAGGCGCTGCGCTCGGCCAGCCGGCGCTGCAGCAGCACCAGGCGCGCCTCCAGGTTGTCGGCGATGTCGGGCAGGGCCAGCTCCGGGTCCAGGCGCAGCTCGCGGTTGCTGAACTGGTCGCGCCCTTCGCGCTGCAGCGCCTGCAGCAGCTTCCACAGGATGGCGCCGGCCAGGCCCTTGATCAGGTAGTCGTCGTCCAGGAACACGCTGTGGTCGGCGCGGAAGTAGCGCACCTGCAGCGGCTTGCCCTGCGTCGCCCTGGCCCCGGCCGCTTCGGCCGCGCTTGCGGCTTCGAGCGTCGGGGCCATCGCCCGGGCCGGCGCGGCCGGCGGCGGCGGCGCCTCGGCGCCGGGCTCGCAGGCGGCCTCGGTGGCGAGGCTGCGCGCCATCCAGCCGAACTGGTGCGCCAGGATCTGCAGCGTGTCCTCGTCGTCGTAGCTGAAGCGCAGGTCCTCGGGGCTCTCCACGTAGAGCACGCCGTAGAGCGATTGGCCCGCCAGGATGGGCACGGCCATCTGGCTGCGGCACTCGGCCAGGCCAGGCATGGGGATGGCCGTCTCCAGCTGGTGGTGCAGGCCCAGCGCGGCGGCGCTGTCGCGCACGGCCTTGCCGTAGATGTACTCGCTGGTCATGTGCGAGATGCGGATGGGCGTGCGCTCGCGCGCGGCCACGCCGATGACGCCATGTCCCATCGGGATCTCCGAGCCCACGCCCGACTGCTCGTAGCCGCGGCTGGCCACGGTGAAGAGCCGGTCGCCGCACTCGTCGAGCTTGAGGATCATCTGGTGCTCGATGCCGCAGATGCCCTGCAGCGCGGTGAGCGTGTTGTCCAGCAGCTCGTCGAGGTCGCGGCTGGCGTTGAGCGCGGCGGCGAGCTGGCGCAGCCGCGGCAGCTGGTCCGGCGTGGCCAGTGCCGGCGCCGGCGCGGGGCTGGGCACGGGATCGACCTGCAGCACCTCGTACACGTCGGCGCCCAGCAGCTTGAACACCTCGGCCATGCCGGTGTGCGAGGCGATGCCGGCGAGCTTGGCCTTCATGCTTTCGAACAGCGCGCCGCTGGTCTCGGTGCGCAGGTAGCGCACCTGCAGCCGGTAGCTGTGGCCGGTGTAGGGGTCCACCACCTTCAGCACTGCCCACGGGTTGGCCAGGATGTTGCGGCGCGTCTTGTTGAAGAACTGGAAGGTCAGCGCCACGTGGCGCGCATCCACGTACTGCACCTGCGACAGGTACGTGACGTTGGGCACCCCCTCGGGCGAGCAGGTGGCCAGCACGCTGGGGACGGCGCCCTCGAAGCAGTTGCGCAGCGGGGTGATGCTGATCGTGCCCATGGCGCTCGCTGTGCTCATGCCGCGCCGCCTTCCTGCTGCCGCCCGGCCTGCGGCCCCGGCGTCTGGTCGAACACGCACTCGGGCGTGAAGCTCACCGCCACCATGCGCTCCGGGTCCACCGCCATGTAGGCCTCGCTGAAGCCGCGCTCGTAGCCCAGGCGCATCACGCCGTCCACGAAGCGCGCGCAGTAGGCCTGCACCAGCGCCAGCTCCTCGGGGCCGGCCGGCGCGATGGCGATGTGGCTGCCCTTGATCTGGATGGAGGCCTCGGTCTCGGGCAGGCAGAACACGGCCGCGACCTGGTCCTGCGTCACGAGGTGCTGCAGCAGCGGCCCGGCATCGGCGCGGCGTACCCAGATGGTCAGGCGCCGCCGGTCCGGCGCGACGCGGCAGGCGAAGCCGCGCGCGGTGCTGGAGCGCCCATCGGCGCCGCAGGAGGCCAGGTCGATGGCGACCTCGCGCTCGATGAAGGCGACGGTGGCGTCGCTGAGGAGGGATATCGACATGGCGGTCAGGGCGCGAAAGAGGCCTTCCCATTCTGTAGGAAGGCCTCGATGCGCCCGCCGCGGCGGTACGCCGGGCGGCTCAATACGGCCCGGCCGGCTGCTGCTGCTGGGCCGTCTCGGCGTCCAGGCGCGCGGCGTCGTCCATTTCCTCCAGCTGCGCGCGGGCGCGCGCCTGCAGCGCCGGATTGGGGATACGCATCACCTCCTGCAGCGCGGCGCGCATCTCCTCCTCGGTGCCGGAATGGGCCTCGACGTAATCCTCGAAGGCCTCCATGCGCACGTTCTCGGAGGGGTCGGACTGCATCAGCGACTGCAGCGTGGCGTCGGGCAGCGGGCGCCCCTGCGTGCGGGCCTGCACCAGCGCCTGTTCGGACGAGAGGGCGCGCGGCGCCGCAAGAGTGTCCGCGCCGGCTGCGGGCGCGGCCGAGGCCTGCGGCGCTGCGGTGCCGCAGCCCGGCAGCCCTTGCGCGCCCTGGCGGCACAGCTCGGCCAGCACCCAGGCCGGCGGCCGATGCTGCACGCGCAGGCTGGCGCTGCCGTCGGCATGCAGCTCCACCAGGTCGCCCTCGGTGCCGACGGTCTGCGGAAAAGCCAGCAGCGAGCCGCCCGGCGTGGCCGATGGTGCGGCCGGCGTCGCCTGCGCCGCCGCCGCTGCGGTGGCCTCGGGCTGCGGCAGCTCGGTCCAGTCATGCAACAGCCAGCCGCCGCCGCCCGACACCAGCACCAGCGCCAGTGCCCCGATCCCGTTCCTGAGCTCCATCGCGACTCCTTGCCCCCGCGGACTGCTCCGCCTGCGGCAGGGATAGACCGGCCGGGTGCGGCTGTCCAGCCATGCCCCTGTTGCCGTTGGCGCTGGAAGTAACACCGGCGCAGCAGCGCCGCCGTCGGCGCCGTTGACCATGGCAGGGCGCCGGCCCGGCGGGCCGGCGCATCCGTTCCTTGTCACTGGAAGGAGCTGCCATGCGTCTCATGCTTTCCCTGCTGGCCGCCACCGCGTTGCTGGGCGCGGCCGCACCCGCGCCGGCCCGCAGCCACCTGGGCCAGGAGCCCCCTGGCGACGTGCTGATCGAGCGCGACAAGCTGCAGTGGGTCTGGGCTGCGCCCTGCGCGACCCTGGAGCCCTCGTGTGACGTGCCATTGCGGCATCACGCCTTCCGTATCCCGACGCAGCGGGACTGGCACGCCAGCTTCAACGACCTGCTCGACCTGGTGCAGGCCTTCACGCTGTCCGACGGCGCCCCGCGCTGCGGCTCGCCCTGGTTCAGCCCCAGCTACGACCACTGCGACCTGGGCGACCTGCAGATCGGCGCCGTCTGGCGCTCGGCGTTCTGCATCCCGGGCTACGTCGATGGCTGCAACAACCGGGCCTCGGAGTCCTTCCTGGTTCGGGCGGTGCCCGAGCCGCAGAGCCTCGTGCTGATGGCGGCGGGGCTGGTGCTGGTGGGTTGGCGGACGCGCCGAGGCATGAGGCCTGCGGGCTGATGCGCACCCGGCCGCAACGCCGGCGCGCGGCCCTCCGGGTGTCAGGCATGTCCGCTGCCTCCAGGGTGTCCCTTGCCGCCGGGCGCGGCCTGGCGGGCCTGGGCTACCCTGCGCGGCAGCGCATTGTCTGGAGGATGGGATGGGTGATTCCTGGTGGCGCAGGCGTCCCGAGCCACGCGTGCTCGGGGCGCTGCTGGCGGCGGCGGCGGCGCTGTGGCTGTTCATCGCGCTGAGCGAGGAGGTCGGCGAAGGCGAAACCCACGCGGTGGACCGCGCCATCCTGCTGATGCTGCGCAACCCGGCCGATCCCTCCGACCCGCTGGGGCCGCGCTGGTTCGAGGAGTTCATGCGCGACCTCACCGCGCTCGGCGGCCATGGCGTGCTGGGCCTGCTGCTGCTGGCCGTGTCGAGCTTCCTGCTGCTGGCCGGGCTGCGGCGCACGGCGGCCTGGGTGCTGGCGGCCTGCCTCAGCGGCGCGCTGCTGTCCGACCTGCTCAAGGGCTTCTTCGCCCGCCCGCGCCCGGACCTGGTGCCGCATGGCGCTTACGTGCTCACGTCCAGCTTCCCCAGCGGCCATGCCATGCTGTCCGCGCTGGTGTACCTCACGCTGGCGGCGCTGGTGGCGCGGCTGTTGAAGCGGCGACGGTTGCGGCTGCACGTGATGACGGTCGCGGTGCTGCTGACCCTGCTGGTGGGCATCAGCCGCGTCTACCTGGGCGTGCACTGGCCCAGCGACGTGCTGGCCGGCTGGGCCATCGGCGCGGCCTGGGCGCTGGCTTGGTGGGGCATCGCGCAATGGCTGCAGCCCCGGCCCGGGACGGGATCAGGGGAGCAGTGAGGCCCCGGGCGGCACCCCTTCAGGCGCCGCCGTCCGGGCCCGCGGCCACCGCGGGCTGGATGCTGATGCGCTTGAGCGTCGGATAGCGCGCCCGCACCTCGCGGGCCAGGGCCTCGATGCTGGCGGCCACCGCCTCCACCGGCAGCCCCGGCGCGAAGCCCAGCTCCAGCGTCAGCAGCGCCTCGTCGCGGCCGATGTACATGGACAGCGGCCGGCCGGCCGTGCGCACGCCCGGTTGCGCCAGCGCCAGTGCGCGGATGTCGCGCGCGGTGCTGGCGCGGATGCCCTCGCCGATGAGCAGTCCGCGCGCCTCGCGCACCAGCAGCACCGCCACGCCGGCCAGGATCAGCCCGATGACCAGGGAGGCCGCGCCGTCCCATACCGGCTCGTGCAGGACCTGGCTCGCGCCGATGCCGGCGAAGGCCACCACCAGCCCCAGCAGCGCCGCCGCGTCCTCGGCCATCACCGTGTAGGTGGTCGGGTCCTTGCTGGTACGCAGCGCCTGCCAGAACGGACGCCCGGTGTTCTCGCGCCGGAACTGGCGCAGCGCGATGAGGAAGCTGATGCCCTCGAACAGCACCGCCGCGCCCAGCACGATCAGGTTCCAGCCCACCTCCGTCATCGGCTCGGGGTGGCGGATGTGCACGATGCCCTCGTAGAACGACACCCCGCCGCCGATGCCGAAGATCAGCACCGCCACGATCAGGCTCCAGAAGTACAGCTCCTTGCCATGGCCGAAGGGATGCTCGGCGCTGGGCGGGCGCTCGCTCAGCTTGGTGCCCACCAGCAGCAGCACGCCGTTGCCGGTATCGACGGCCGAGTGAATGCCCTCGGACAGCATGGCCGAGCTGCCGGTGATGCCGGCCACGATGAACTTGGTGGTGGCGATCGCCACGTTGGCGGCGATGGCGCCGTAGATGGCTGCCCGGCTTTCGGCCATGCGCTTGTCCTTTGCTGGCCCGGGCCGCGCCCGGGATGGGGGCCATCGGCAAGGCCCGTTCCCCCGGCCGCACCGCACCCCGGGCGACCCGGGCGCGAGCCCTGGCGCAAGGACGGCGTTGTCCGGGCGCCACAAGCTGGCGTTGTTACGGACGGCAACGTGGGGCCGTGCCGATCATCCTGTCTCCACGCGCCGGCGCTGCCGCACGCGGCGGCCCCGCGCCCGGGCGCTACTTCACGTTCTGCAGGAGACATGCCTTGACTCGCATCGCACCGTCAACCCGTTCCCCGCGCACCCAGCTTCGTAGCCTGCCGGCGGCCCTGCTCGGCCTGCTGGCTTGCTCGCTGGCCCAGGCCGGGGGCTTCCAGCTGCTGGAGCAGAACGCCAGCGGCATCGGCAACGCCTACGCCGGCTCCGCGGCCGTGGCCGACAACGCCAGCACCATCTTCTTCAACCCTGCCGGCATGACCGAGCTGCGCGACCGCGAGATCTCGCTGGGCGGCTCGCTGGTGGACCTGAGTGCCGAGTTCACCGACCGCGGCTCGCTCACGGGGCCCAGCTCGACGCTGCGCGGCAACGGCGGCGATGCCGGCTCCACCGCGCTCGTGCCCAACGCCTACCTGAGCTGGAGACTGAGCCCGCAGCTCTGGGCCGGCATCGGCATCAGCGCGCCCTTTGGACTCAAGACCGAGTACGACGACCAATGGGTCGGTGCCGCGCAGGCACTGAGCTTCGAGGTCAAGACCATCAACATCAACCCGTCGCTGGCCTTCAAGGTCAACGACACGCTGTCAGTGGGCGCAGGCGTCAGCTACCAAAAACTGGACGCGGACTATGTGCGCAACATCAGCGCACTGGGCCGACCGGCGGCGCCGCTGCCGCTGAGCACTTCGACGGTGCGCTTCAAGGCCGACGACTGGTCCTGGGGCTGGAATGTTGGCGTGCTGTTCAAACCGAGCCCCGACACGCGCTTGGGTGTGTCCTACCGTTCCGCCATCAAGCATTCCGTTGCCGGCAACCTGCGCACCAGCGCCCCGGCGCCTTTTGGTCCGGCCGTGGAGGGCATCGGCGACAGCGACGCGTATGCGCGAATCAAGCTACCGGAAACGCTGATCCTCTCCGCAGTGCAACGGGTAAATCCGCAATGGGAGGTACTTGGGGATGTGTCGTGGACGCGTTGGAACAGCATCCAGGACGTGCTCATCATGCGCACCACCTCCGTTGCCACGCCGCGCCCAGGGCGTTCCGAAGATCTGGCGGGCGGGACGGCACAGACGCTTGAAGCGCGCTTCCGCAACTCCTGGCGCGTTGCCGTGGGCGCCAACTACAACCTCAACAGCGCCTGGACTCTCAAAGGCGGTTTGGCTTTCGACCGCACGCCCGTGCGCGGCCCCGAAACGACACTGGTGTCGCTGCCCGATGCCAACCGCACTTGGCTGGCAGTGGGGGCACAGTGGCGCCCCAGCGCGGATGGGCGTGTCGATTTCGGCCTGACACGCATCCTGATCAAGGACGCCGACATCAACAACAACCAGGTTGCCGCGGGCCGCGGCCGCGTCACCGGCACCTACGACAGCAAGCTCTGGGTGTTCGGCGTGCAGTACTCGCACGCCTTCTGACGTCGGTTGAGGAAAACCCGGGCTTGTTCCGGGTCGGGTGTTGCCTAGAATAGAACGAACGTTCGTTTCTAGGTGATGCCTGCATGACACCCACTTCCCGGACCTCCGACGCGCTTGACGCTCGGCCCACCAAGGGCCGGGCCACGCGTGCGGCGATCCTGGACGTGGCGTTGACGCAGGCGCTGCACGCGGGGTTGGAGGGCCTGTCCATCGGGCTGCTGGCCGAGCACGCGCGCATGAGCAAGTCGGGCGTGTTCGCCCATTTCGGCTCGCGCGAGGAGCTGCAGATCGCCGTCATCCGCGAGTACCACCGCCGCTTCTCGGCCGAGGTGTTCGAGCCGGCATTGCGCCAGCCGCGCGGGCTGCCGCGGCTGCGGGCGCTGTTCGAGAACTGGCTGGAGCGCGTCACGGCGGAGCTGGCGGCGGGCTGCATCTACATCAGCGGCGCGGTTGAGTTCGACGATCGCCCCGGCGCGGTGCGCGACGCGCTGGTGGACATGGTGGACAGCTGGCACGCGGCGCTGGAGCGCGCCATCACCTTGGCGGTGAGCGAGGGCCACCTGCGTGCCGACACCGACCCCGCGCAGCTGCGCTTCGAAATCCACGGCCTGATCCTGGCCGTGCACCACGACGCGCGGCTGCTGCGCCGCGACGATGCGCCGCAGCGCGCGCGCGCCGGCTTCAACCGCATCGTCGAGCGCTGGGCCGCCCCGTCCGATGCCACTGCCGCGCCCGCCGCGCGCGGCTGAACGAATCCTTCTCGAGGCCTCAAGGAGACACACATGCCCCAGTACACGCCCCCGCTGCGCGACATGCAGTTCGTGCTGCACGAGATGCTGCAGGTCGCCGATGTCTTCCAGGCCATGCCCCGACACGCCGACGTGGACGTGGACACCATCAACGCCGTGCTGGAGGAGGCGGGCAAGTTCGCCGCGCAGGTGGTGGCGCCGCTCAACCCCGTGGGCGACCGCGAAGGTTGCAAGCTCGACAAGGAGACGCACGAGGTGCGCACGCCCAGCGGCTTCAAGGCGGCGTACCAGCAATTCGTCGAGGGCGGCTGGGGCGCGCTGTCCTGTGACCCCGAGCATGGCGGCCAGGGCCTGCCCATCGTGCTCAACCAGTGCCTGTACGAGATGCTCAACAGCGCCAGCCAGGCCTGGACCATGTACCCCGGCCTCTCGCACGGCGCCTACGAGTGCCTGCACGCGCACGGCACCGAGGAGCAGAAGGCGCTGTACCTGCCCAAGCTCACCAGCGGCGAGTGGAGCGGCACCATGTGCCTGACCGAGCCGCACTGCGGCACCGACCTGGGCCTGCTGCGCACCAAGGCCGAGCCCCAGCCTGACGGCAGCTACCGGCTCACCGGGCAGAAGATCTTCATTTCTGCCGGCGAGCACGACCTGGCCGAGAACATCGTGCACCTGGTGCTGGCGCGGCTGCCCGATGCGCCGCCGGGCAGCAAGGGCATCTCGCTGTTCGTGGTGCCGAAGTTCCTGCCCCAGGCCGACAGCTCGCTGGGGGCGCGCAACGGCATCTTCTGCTCGGCCCTGGAGCACAAGATGGGCATCCACGGCAACGCCACCTGCCAGATCGTGCTCGAAGGCGCCCACGCCACGCTGGTGGGCGAGCCCAACCAGGGCCTGCAGGCCATGTTCGTGATGATGAACGCGGCGCGGCTGGGCGTGGGCATGCAGTCGCTGGGTCTGACCGAGGTGGCCTACCAGAACGCCGTGGCCTACGCCAAGGACCGGCTGCAGATGCGCGCGCTCTCCGGCCCGAAGGCGCCGGACAAGCCGGCCGACCCGATCATCGTGCACCCCGACGTGCGCCGCATGCTGCTGACCGCGCGTGCCTATGCCGAAGGCGGCCGCGCCCTGGCCATGTACAGCGCGCTGCTGCTGGACCAGGCCCATGCCTCGGAAGACGAGGACGAGCGCAATGAGGCTGCCGAGCTGCTGGCGCTGCTCACGCCCATCGTGAAGGCCTTCCTGACCGACAACGGCTGGATTGCTACCTCCGAATGCCTGGGCGTGTTCGGCGGCCACGGCTACATCGCCGAGTGGGGCATGGAGCAGTTCGTGCGCGATGCGCGCATCAACATGATCTACGAGGGCACCAACACCATCCAGGCGCTGGACCTGCTGGGCCGCAAGGTGCTCGGCGACAACGGCGCCCGGCTCAAGCTCTTCGGCGCCAAGGTGCGCGAGTTCGTCGAGGAGGAGGGCGTCAACGAGGCCATGCAAGAGTTCGTCAACCCGCTGGCCGACCTGGGCGACAAGGTCACCAAGCTCACGACCGAACTGGGCTTCAAGGCCTTCCAGAACCGTGACGAGGTCGGCGCCGCGGCGGTGGACTACCTGCGCGTGTGCGGGCACCTGGTGTTCGCCTACCTGTTCGCGAAGCAGGCGCGCATCGCGCTGGACAAGCAGGAGCAGGACGCCTTCTACCGCGCCAAGCTCGCCACCATCCGCTTC
This sequence comes from Azohydromonas caseinilytica, assembly GCF_012927045.1. Classification (GTDB taxonomy): domain Bacteria; phylum Pseudomonadota; class Gammaproteobacteria; order Burkholderiales; family Burkholderiaceae_C; genus Azohydromonas; species Azohydromonas caseinilytica. Next base: position 29,264 of record NZ_JABBFW010000043.1, read on the forward strand.
TACTTCGCCAAGCTGCTGCCCGAGACGGCCATGCTCATCCGCCGCGCGCGCAGCGGCGCGCAGCCGCTGATGGCGATGGACGAGGCGCTGTTCTGAATCCGCGCCGCCACATGCGCAAGGCCTTCGTCACCGCGGCGCTGCTGGCCTGCGCTTCGGCAGCCTGGGCCCAGGGCACGCCCGTGGGCCTGTGGCGCACCATCGACGACGCCACCGGCCAGGCCAAGTCGCTGGTGCGCATCACCGAGTCCGGCGGCGTGCTCACGGGCCGGGTGGAGCAGCTGCTCGACCCGGCACAGGCCGAGCGCCGCTGCAGCGCCTGCAGCGACGAGCGCAAGGACCAGCCGGTGCAGGGCATGACCATCCTGCGCAACGTGCGCCAGGAAGAGCCGGGCCAGTGGGGCGGCGGCGACATCCTCGACCCGAACAACGGCAAGGTCTACAAGGTGCGGCTGCGGCCCGAGGCGGACGGCAGCCGGCTGGTGGTGCGGGGCTACATCGGGCTGCCGGCGCTGGGCCGCAGCCAGACCTGGCAGCGCGTCGAGTAGCGCCATGACGAGTTCCCGTTCGGGCTGAGCCCTTCGACCGAGCTCAGGACAGGCTTGTCGAAGCCCCTGCTGCCCGGCAAGCCTGCAGGCCCTTCGACAGGCTCAAGGCGAACGGCAAACATACGAACCTCTCTCAAAGGAGATCCGACCATGAGTCGATTCCAGGTCCGCAAGGCCGCCGTGCTCGGCGCCGGCGTGATGGGCGCGCAGATCGCGGCCCACTTCATCAACGTGCGCGTGCCGGTGGTGCTGTTCGACCTGCCGGCCAAGGAAGGGCCGAAGAACGCCATCGTCGCCAAGGCGGTGGAGAACCTGAAGAAGCTGAAGCCCGCGCCGCTGGGGCTGGCCGAGGAGGCCGCATTGATCCGCCAGGCCAACTACGAGCAGGACCTGGCGCTGCTGGCCGAGTGCGACCTGATCATCGAGGCCATCGCCGAGCGCATGGACTGGAAGCAGCAGCTCTATGCGCAGATCGCGCCGCATGTGGCGCCGCATGCCATCGTGGCCTCCAACACCTCGGGGCTGTCGATCACGCAACTGTCCCAGGCGCTGCCGGAGCAGCTGCGCCCGCGCTTCTGCGGCATCCACTTCTTCAACCCGCCGCGCTACATGCAGCTCGTGGAGCTGATCCCGGCGCCGCAGACCGCGCCGGAGATCCTCGACCAGCTGGAGACCTTCGTCACCACCGGCCTGGGCAAGGGCGTGGTGCGCGCCAAGGACACGCCCAACTTCGTCGCCAACCGCGTGGGCGTGATGAACATGCTGGCCACCATGGTCGAGGCCGAGCGCTTCAAGCTCTCCTACGACGTGGTGGACGACCTCACCGGCAAGAAGCTGGGCCGCGCCAGCTCCGGCACCTTCCGCACCGCCGACGTGGTGGGCCTGGACACGCTGGCGCACGTGGTGCGCACCATGCAGGAGCAGCTGCCCGACGACCCGTTCAAGGCGCATTTCGCCACGCCGCCGGTGCTGGCCGCGCTGATCGGGCAGGGCGCGCTGGGCCAGAAGGCCGGCGCGGGCTTCTACCGCAAGGTGGGCAGGGACATCCTGCGGCTCGATCCGCAAAAGCGCGACTACGTGCCCAGCGGCGCCAAGGCCGACGAGATCATCGGCCGCATTCTCAAGAAGCCGGCGCCGGAGCGGCTGAAGCTGCTGCGCGAGTCCAGCAACCCGCAGGCGCAGTTCCTGTGGGCCATCCTGCGTGACGGTTTCCACTACGCGGCGGTGCACCTGGCCGACATCGCGGAATCCGCGCGCGAGGTGGACCTGGCCCTGCGCTGGGGCTTTGGCATGACGCAAGGGCCCTTCGAGCTGTGGCAGTCCGCGGGCTGGACGCAGGTGGCGCAGTGGGTGAAGGACGACATCGAGGCCGGCAAGGCCCTGAGCGGCGCGCCGCTGCCGGCCTGGGTGTTCGAAGGGCCGGTGGCCGAGCGTGGCGGCGTGCACACGCCCGAAGGCTCGTGGAGTGCGGCGCAGGGCCGCTTCGTGCCCAAGCGTGAATTGCCGGTGTACGGGCGCCAGCTCTTCCCCGAGAGCGTGGCCGGCCTGGGTGCCGACGCGCTGCAGGCCGGCACCGAGCTGTTCAAGAACCCGGAGCTGCGGGTGTGGACGCTGGACGGCGAAGTGCTGATCGCCAGCATCACCTCCAAGCTGCACCTCATCAGCCCCACCGTCACCGAAGGGCTGCTCAAGGCGGTGGAGCTGGCGGAGGCGCAGTACCAGGGCCTGGTGATCTGGTCGCCCGACGAGATGTTCTCCGCCGGCGCCAACCTCGAAGCGCTGATGCCGGTGTTCATGGCCAAGGGCCCGGCCGGCATCGCTCCCGAGGAGCAGAAGCTGCAGCAGCTGATGCTGCGCGTGCGCTACGCCGGGGTGCCGGTGGTGGCGGCGCTGCGCGGCATCGCGCTGGGCGGCGGCTGCGAGCTGGCCGTGCATTGCGCGAGGCGCGTGGCGGCGATGGAGAGCTACGTCGGCCTGGTGGAAGTGGGCGTGGGCCTGATCCCCGGCGCGGGCGGCCTGACCTACATCGCGCGCCGTGCCGCCGAGAAAGGTGCGGCGGCACCCAACACCGACCTGCTGCCCTTCCTCAAGGACGGCTTCACCGCCGCGGCGATGGCCGCCGTGGGCACCAGCGCGCTGGAGTCGCGCAAGCTGGGCTACCTGCTGGACAGCGACGTGATCGTGCCGCACAAGGACGAGCTGCTGTACGTCGCGCTCAACGAGGCCAGGGCCCTGGCCGCTTCCGGCTACCGCCCGCCGCTCAAGCGCAGCTTCCCGGTGGCCGGGCGCTCCGGTATCGCCACCATCCAGGCGCAGCTGGTGGGCATGCGCGACGGCGGCTTCATCAGCGCGCACGACTACCGCATCGCCAGCCTGATCGCCGACGTGCTGTGCGGCGGCGACGTGGATGCCGGCACGCTGGTGAGCGAGGACTACCTCATGGCGCTGGAGCGCAAGCACTTCTGCGCGCTGCTGGGCCATCCCAAGACCCAGGAACGCATCATGGGCATGCTGCAGACCGGCAAGCCCGTGCGCAACTGAACCCCGACCGAGGACAAGACATGAGCACGGTGCAAGTACAGGACGCCTACATCGTCGCGGCCACGCGCACGCCCATCGGCAAGTCCGGGCGCGGTGTGTTCCGCAACACCCGGCCCGACGACCTGCTGGTGACCGCTCTCCGCGGCGCCCTGCAGCAGGTGCCTTCGCTGGACCCGGCCGCGATCGAGGACGCCATCGTCGGCTGCTCCTTCCCGGAAGGCGAGCAGGGCATGAACGTGGCGCGCATGGGGGTGCTGCTGTCCGGGTTGCCGTCCTCGGTGGGCGGCGCCACCGTCAACCGCTTCTGCGCCTCGGGCCTCACGGCGCTGGCCATGGCGGCGGACCGCATCCGCGTCGGCGAGGCCGATGTGCTGATCGCCGGCGGCGTGGAATCGATGAGCCTGGTGCCCATGGGCGGCAACAAACCCTCCTTCAACCCCGAGATGTTCACGCGCGACGAGAACGTGGGCATCGCCTACGGCATGGGCCTGACGGCCGAGAAGGTGGCGGCGCAGTGGAAGGTGAGCCGCGAGAAGCAGGACGAATTCGCGCTGGCCTCGCACCAGAAGGCGGTGGCGGCGATCCAGAAGGGCGAGTTCAGGGACGAGATCACGCCGGTGGAAGTCATCGAGCGCCGCCCGGTCCTGGACAGCGGCGAGGTGATCAAGACCACCCGCCTGGTCGATACCGACGAGGGCCCGCGCCCCGAAACCACCCTGGAGGCGCTGGCCAAGTTGAAACCCGTGTTCGCCGCCAAGGGCAGCGTGACGGCGGGCAACAGCTCGCAGACCAGTGACGGCGCCGGCGCGCTGATCGTGGCCAGCGAGGCGGCGGTGAAGCGTTTCAACCTGCAGCCTCTGGCGCGCTTCGTGAGCTTCGCCGTCAAGGGCGTGCCGCCGGAGATCATGGGCATCGGCCCCATCGACGCGATCCCGGCGGCGCTCAAGCGCGCCGGCATCCAGCTCTCGGACCTGGACTGGATCGAGCTGAACGAGGCCTTCGCGGCGCAGGCGCTGGCGGTGGTGGACAGCGTGGGCATCGACCGCGCCAAGCTCAACCCGCTGGGCGGCGCCATCGCGCTGGGCCACCCGCTGGGCGCGACGGGCGCGCTGCGCGCCGCCACCGTCGTCCACGGCCTGCGCCGCCGCGGCGGGCGCTACGGCATGCTCACCATGTGCGTGGGCACCGGGCAGGGGGCGGCGGGGATTTTCGAGAAGGTGTGAGGCCGTTGCGGGTGCCGGCGATTCGCGTGCGCGCGGGGCTGCCGGCACCCCGCCATCCCGTCATTCAGGCCCGGCTGGGCCTTATTCCGGGTCATCGCCTTTCTGCAGTTTTTCGAGCTCGTCTTGCAGCTCCTTGATTCTGTCGTTCCTTGCTTTTGTCTTTTCTCTGTGAATATCTTTCAGCATGGCACTGAATTGCTGAACGGCCTTGTTTTCGTCGCTTATGCTGGCCTTCTGCAGTTCCAGCAATAGCTCGATCACATCCTGGATGCGGCCCAGCTGGCGCCCGTAACTGTATTGGGCGAGTATGGCCTGCTCCGCTTTCGGATTTGCTGAATTGTCCTGGTTGTAGATCACGGTGCCGAAATTCCAGTTGGGATTGATGGACTGGTTGAGCCATTCGGGCGCAACCTTGAGCTCCAGTAAAGGGGAATAAGGCCACATGGCGCTGTGAAAGGCGATCCAATCGCTTTTCTGCGGCTTTTCCGATTTTTCCGGCATGAGCTGCCTCCTTGGTCAGGGTACGGGGGAGCACGATGGTGTGCCGGAAGGACGCTGGCGGGGCACGCCGGTTCGGGTGCTGAACTTGCCCGAGTCTCGGCCTGACGGCTGCATCTCATACCGTGACGATGAACCTGAGCGCCCTCGTCGAAACCCACGGCTACTGGATGCTGGCGCTGGGCTGCCTGGTCGAAGGCGAGACGGTGCTGGTGCTGGCCGGCTTCGCCGCGCACAAGGGCCTGCTGGAGCCGGCCGGCGTGCTGGCCGTGGCCACCGTGATGGCCATGGTGGGCGACCAGATCTACTTCTGGCTCGGTCGCTGGCGCGGTCCGTGGCTGCTGGCGCGCCACCCGTCGCTGGCGGCCAAGGCCGAGCGCGTACACCGGCTGCTGGACCGCTGGCACGCGCCGCTGATCATCGGGCTGCGCTTCGCCTACGGGCTGCGCATCGCCGGGCCGATCTTCATCGGTGCCTCGCCCCTGCCGGCTTGGCGCTTCACGCTCTACAACGGCATCGGCGCCGCGATCTGGGCGGTGCTGGTGGGCGGCCTGGGCTGGGTCTTCGGCGCCACGGCGCAGGCGCTGCTGGGCGAGCTGCAGCGCTACCAGATGGTGGCGGTAGGCGTGGTGCTGGGCACGGGGCTGCTGCTGTGGCTGTGGCGGCGGCATCGGCGCCGGCTGCGCTGAGAAGCTGTGAACGATTTGCCTGCACCGAGCATGTTGAGCGGTACTGACGCGGCCAGCCGTGACGGTGCACGGGTGGGCCGTGGACGGCTGCAAGGCGCTCGCCGGGGCCGCCATGCCCGGCA
>NZ_JABBFW010000044.1 GCF_012927045.1 Azohydromonas caseinilytica
CATCCTCGACGAGCCCTCGATGGGGCTGTCGCCGATCATGGTGGACAAGATCTTCGAGGTCGTGAGCGACGTGCACGGCCAGGGCATGACGGTGCTGCTGGTGGAGCAGAACGCCAGCCGCGCGCTGAGCCTGGCCGACCGCGGCTACGTCATGGACTCCGGCGAGATCACCATGACCGGCGACGCCAGGCAGCTGCTCAACGACCCCAAGGTGCGCGCGGCGTACCTGGGCGAGTGAGGAGAAGCCCACATGCTCAATTTCACCCGCACGATTCAAACGGTGGATGCCCACACCGGTGGGGAGCCGCTGCGCATTCTGCTGTCCGGCATGCCGCCGGTGCCGGGCAGCACCATCCTGGAAAAGCGCGCCTGGCTCAAGGAATACCGCGACGACCTGCGCCAATTCCTGATGAACGAGCCGCGCGGCCATGCCGACATGTATGGCGCCTACCTGCTGCCGCCCACCACGCCGGGTTCCGATTTCGGCGTGGTCTTCATTCACAACGAAGGCTACAGCGACATGTGCGGCCACGGCATCATCGCGCTGGGCAAGGTGCTGGTCGAATTGGGCCTCGTGGAGCGCCAGGCGCCGAGCACCCGCATCCGCTTCGACGCACCGGCCGGTCTGATCGAGGCGCAGGTGGCCTGGGACGGCCGAAAAGCCGGCGAAGTGACTTTCAGGAACGTGCCGGCCTTCATCTACCGGCGGGACGTCGAGGTCGAAACGCCGTCATTTGGGAAAATCACCGGCGACATCGTTTTCGGCGGCGCCTTTTATTACTACATCAACAGCGCGCAGGCGGGTTTGGACATCAAGCCCGAGCAGGTCCGGGCCTTGATCCAGCTGGGCGCGGAAACCAAGGCAGCGGTCAAGGCGGCCATTTCAATTCAGCACCCGCTGGAGCCCGGCCTGAATGAGCTATACGGCACCGTCATCGACGGCGCACCGAACCGGGCCGGGGTGGACCAATCCAATGTGTGCGTTTTCGCGGACCGTGAAGTGGACCGGTCACCGACCGGCACCGGCACCTCCGGCCGCGCCGCGCAGCTGTATTTGCGCGGCCAGCTGCCCTTGAACCAGCCTTATTTCAACGGCAGCCTGGTGGGCAGCGTCTTCAAGGTCCGGGTCACGGAAGCCGTCCAGGTCGATGAATTCGACGGCGCCATCACCGAGGTCACCGGCTCGGCGCATATCAGCGGCTTCAACCAGTGGGTATTGGAAGAGGACGACCCGTTCCCCACGGGCTTCTTCTTCCGCTGAACGCGGCATCCGAGCCGCGCTTTTCAGCGCGGGACTCGAAGGACGGGAGCCTCCGCGCCGGTGCGGCGCCGGCTCGCCGTTCACGACACGCCTTGGCGCAGCATCGCGTCAGCCACCTTGACGAAGGCGGCGATGTTGGCGCCGTCCACGTAGTTGACCGAGCCGTCCTCGCGCCGGCCGTGGCGCACGCAATGCATGTGGATGTCCTTCATGATCGCGTGCAGCCGCTCGTCCACCTCGGCGTGCAGCCATGACAGCCGCATGGCGTTCTGCGTCATCTCCAGCCCCGAGGTGGCCACCCCGCCGGCATTGCTGGCCTTGCCGGGCGCATACAGCGTGCCGGCCTCCAGGAACACGTTCACCGCCTCCAGCGTGGAAGGCATGTTGGCGCCCTCGGCCACGCAGCGCACGCCCTGCTGCACCAGCTGCCGCGCGTCGGCGCCGTCGAGCTCGTTCTGCGTGGCGCAAGGCAGCGCCACGTGCACCGGCACATGCCAGGGCCGGCGGCCGGCCTCGAACTGCAACCCGCGGCGTTCGGCAAAGGCCGACAGGCGCCCGCGCTGCGTGTTCTTCCACTCCATGATCTCCCGCAGCTGGTCGGCATCCAGGCCCTGCTCCACCACGAGCGTGCCCTCCGAGTCCGACAGCGTCACCACGCGCGCGCCCAGCTCGATGGCTTTCTCCGCCGCGTACTGCGCCACGTTGCCCGAGCCCGAGATGGACACGCGCAGGCCGTCGAAAGCCAGGCTCTGGCGATGCAGCATCTCCTGGGCAAAGTAGACCGTGCCGTAGCCGGTGGCCTCGGGCCGCATGGCGCTGCCGCCGAAGGACAGGCCCTTGCCGGTGAACACGCAGGAGGTGTCGTTGCGCAGCCGCTTCATCATCCCGGCCATGTAGCCGACTTCGCGCGCACCCACGCCGATGTCGCCGGCGGGCACGTCGGTGTCGGGGCCGAGATGGCGGTGCAGCTCCAGCATCAGCGCCTGGCAGAAGCGCATCACCTCGCCGTCGCTCTTGCCCTTGGGATCGAAGTCGGAGCCGCCCTTGCCGCCGCCCATGGGCAGCGTGGTCAGCGCGTTCTTGAAGGTCTGCTCGAAGCCCAGGAACTTCAGGATCGACAGGTTCACCGACGGGTGGAAGCGCATGCCGCCCTTGTACGGGCCGATGGCGTTGCTGTGCTGCACGCGCCAGGCGCGGTTCACCCGAACCTGGCCGGTGTCGTCCACCCAGGAGACGCGGAACTGGATGACGCGGTCCGGCTCGACCAGCCGCTCCAGCAAAGCCTGCTCGGCGTAATACGGATGCTGGCGGATGAAGGGCCACAAGCTGCCCATCACCTCTTCGACCGCCTGCAGGAACTCGGGTTGTTGCGGGTCGCGCGCCCGCAATACAGCCAGGAAATCGGAAAGGTCTGCGAGTTTCAAGTCGTTCCTTTCACGGGGCTTCACCCCCGAATCGCCAAAAGGCCCAGGAGCAGCAATGGCCGCACCAGGGGCTGCGCGGACAGACACTACACTGCCTTGGCCAGCGCGATCGCCTTGCGCGCCTCCAGCGTCGCGTTCTTTTCATCGACCCAGTACAGCCCCAGTTCGCCGCTCTCGCGGGCGACGAAGGTGAATTCGATATAGGGGTTCTGGGCGATGCCGATGCCCGGTTCCCAGCTGAACAGCAGTTGGGCGCCCAGCCGCGCCTCGAACAGCCGGACGATGTTGCGCGGCCACACAGTCCCGGCCGCATCGGTGCGCAGGCCGCTTTCGATGACGTGCTCGATCTGGGCCCTTCCAGCATTCCCGCACATGGAAACGGCATGCGCTGTCATGCGCCGTGCGGTGGGCTGGTCAGACGTGTCGCACACCGTATTCGCTGGCACTCGGCAATCCATGCCGGGCATGGCAAATGGTTTCACGCCCGATTCGGAACAATTTTCCTTGCCCGTCACCGCAAATTGCCGCGCATGCCGGCGCACACTTGGGCCGAAGCCTGCAAATCAATGAGCGGCAGCCGGCCTCGAATATTCATGGGTTTTCGCCCACGCCGGCCGCCCTGCGCCGCCCCAGCGCGGCAGCCAGCGAGGCCAGCACGCCCTGCCCGCCCACCAGCGCGATCCCCGCCAGCACCAGCCCCGCGCCCTGCAGGAACGCCGGCTCCAGCGGCTCGCCCAGCAGCGCCACGCCGAAGCCCACGCCGAACAGCGGCGTCAGGAACGAAAACACGCCCAGCCGCGAGGCCAGGTACTGGCGCAGCAGCCAGAACCACGCCAGGAAGCTGGCGAAGGACACCACCAGCACCTGGAACGCCAGGCTGCCCAGCAGCCGCGGCGTCGGCGTGAACGTCGTCTGGCCGGACAGCAGCACCGCCGGCAACAGCAGCACACAGGCGCCGATGAGTTGATAGAGCAACGTCTCGGTGGCCGGCGCCGTCGCCAGGCGCGAGCAGCGCACCGCCACCGTGGTGGCGCCCCAGGCCGCGCCGCCGAGCAGGCCCAGCAGATCGCCCAGCAGCATGGCATCGGTGTCGGCCTGCGAGGGCGAGCGGCCCAGAAACGCCAGCGCGATGCCGCCGAAGGCCAGGGCGATGCCCGCCCATTGCAGCGGCCGCAGCCGTTCCGCGCGCAACTTCCAGTGCAGCCCCAGCGCCGCGAAGATCGGCGCGGTGTAGAGGAACACCACCAGGTGCGAGGCGCTGGTGTGGCGCAGCCCCTCGCCCACCAGCAGGAACTCCAGCCCGAACAGCAGGCCCACCAGCGCGCCCGCGCGCCAGGCGCCGTCGCGCCAGACCAGGCGCTCGCCGCGCCGGCGCATCAACGCCCCCACCAGCAGCGCCGACAGGCCCGAGCGCAGGCTGATCTGCAGCACCGGCGCCATGTCCGGCGCGGCGGCCTTCACCGCGATCTGCTGCAGCGCCCAGATCGTGCACAGCAGCAGCATCAGGCCGACGGCCTGGGTGTCGAGGGGCTTGCGGGAGGACATGCGGGCTTCCTGAACGACGCGGCGGTGCGGCGCATTGTCGGGTGGCGGCTTCGCTGGGGATTTCGCGTATCGGACAATCCATGCCGCCCAGCGGCCAGCACCGCACCTGCAGCCGCAACGCGGGCTGCGGGCCTCCCGTACGCTCCCATCGCCCGATGCCCATGAAAGCCCGACACCTGCGCACGCCGCCCTTCACCGACGCGCTGCCGGCGCCGATCTGGTTCCGCGCCGACGAGCTGCCCGCGGACACGGCATACCCGTGGCACCGGCATGCCTGGGGCGAGTTCGTCTTCGCCTACAGCGGCTTGATGGAGCTCAAGCTGCCGGACCGCCACTTGCTGGCGCCGCCGCAGTACGGCGTGTGGCTGCCGCCACAGGTCGAGCATGTGGGCCTGAACCGCCATGCCGCCACGCACTGCTCGCTGTACGTGTCGCAACCGCTGTGCGACACGCTGCCGCGCGAGGCCTGCGCGCTGACCATCAACCCGCTGGTGCGCGCGCTGCTGGAGCACCTGCGCCGGCATGCCGGTGCCGCGCCGCTGACGGCGGCGCACGAGCGGCTGCTGCAGGTGCTGGTGGACCAGCTGGCGCTGGCGCCGCGCGCGGGCAGCTACCTGCCCGGCACGGAAGACCCTGTGCTCGCGCCCGTGCTGCGGGCGCTGGAGGCGCAGCCCGGCGACAACCGCCCGCTGGCCGAGCTGGCGCGCGCCTTTCACACCACCGAGCGCACGCTGCTGCGGCGCTGCCGCAGCGAACTGGGCCTGTCCTTCAGCGAATGGCGCCAGCGCCTGCGCGTGGTCAAGGCGCTGCCGCGGCTGCAGGCCGGGCAGAAGGTGGAGGCCGTGGCGCTGGAGCTGGGCTACGCCAGCGCCTCGGCCTTCATCACGATGTTCAAACGGCTCATGGGGCTCACGCCCGACGAGTTCCGCAAGGGCGGCCCCGCGGCGCGGTAGCGGCGGCACGCCGGCCGCCTTTTCCAAGTGTCGTCGGCATGTATATAAAACCACGTGCCAAAAGGCAGTGGTCATGATTTACCCTTTTGAGCGGCTTCTCCCTCCCCACTTCCCGGTATTTGACATTGCCAGGGCAAATGACAATTATGCGGGCAACCAGAAAATAAGCCGCAGGGAGCCGCCGACTTGCCGCCTCATCGCGAGCAGGCCGCATTTGTCGAGGAGGCCCCGTGAAGATATCCACTGCAGGCTCAGTGTTACTTCTGGCACTGGTGGGCGCCGCTTTTACCGGCAAGGCATCCGGTGAAACATTGGCAGGCGGCAGCGGCTCCGCGCAGCCCCAAATGCTGACCCCAAGTTTCTCGTACACGCCGCCTGAAATGACAGCGGAGCAGAAAGCGCGGCTGGAGCGCTACCTGGCCCGGCAGAAGGGCCATGGGCCGGCCGAGCCCTCCGCCCTGCCTGGCCTGATGCAGCGGCCCCAGCGCGCCACCAATCCGCCCGCGCCCGGCAGCCTGGCGGAACCGCAAGGCCTGGAGCTGGACGAGGAGGCCGCGTCGGCCGGTGCCCCGCCCGCCGTGCCGGGCACGTTCCGCATCCTCAACAACCGTGCGCTGGCACCGACCTTTTCCAGCTCCGACGTCAATGAGCCCTCGCATGCCAATGCCGGCCGGTACGTCTGGTATGTGGGCAATTGGTATGCGGCCCGCTCCACCAACAAGGGCGCCACCTGGACCTATGTCAATCCGGCGGCGGATTTTCAGGATTTCTGCTGCGACCAGGACGTGATCTACGACAGCGGCCGCAATATCCTGCTGTGGTATCGCCAGGGGATAGCCTCGTCCGACGGCACCAACAATATCCGCCTTGGCGTGTCACGCAACGGCGGGGCCAGCTGGATTCAATACAACATCACTTTCTCGAATTACGCCAACCTGCCGGCGGGCTGGTTTGATTATCCGCACCTGGCATTGAGCAACAATTACCTGTACATCACCAGCAATTATTTCAATCCCAGCAACACCTTCCAGCGCATGATCCTGACGCGGATTCCGCTGGACCAGCTGCTGGCGGGCGGGGCCATCGGCTGGACCTGGTGGTCCACCACCAGCGGCTGGGCCTGGACGCCGGTGCAGGGCGCGCGCAACGTGATGTACGTGGGTGACCACCTCAGCAACACGTCGTTCAGGATCTGTAGCCAGCCCGAGGCCAACACCGCGCTGAACTGCTCCAGCGTGGCCGTGCCGGCCTGGACCTGGACGCCGCGCGGCACCGCGTCCTGCATCGCGCCCAACGGCCTCAATCCCTGCGCGCGGCTGGATCACCGCATCAACGCCGGCTACCTGAAGGAAGACGAGTCCGCCAATCGCCATGAGCTGGGCTTCTTCTGGACGGTGGCCCAAGGCGCCGGCTTCCCCTTCCCGTACGTCAATGCGCTGGCCGTGGACGCCTCCACGCTGGCGCCGCTGCCGGGCGCTCGGGCACGGCCGCTGATCTGGACCACCAGCGCGGCCTGGGTCTATGCCGGAGCCGCCCCCAACGCGCGCGGCGCGCTGGGCATCGCCACCTGGCTGATCGGCGGGGGCGTCTATCCGCAGTTGTATGTCGGCATCGATGACGACTACAACGGCTTCCCGCCGGGCTGGCAAGTGGCCTTCGTCGCGGCCAGTAACGGCGTGGTGGGCAACCGCTGGGGCGACTACGTGCGCGTGCGCATGCACAGCCCGGACGGCAACACCTGGAGCGCCAGCGGCCATGTCACGGTCAACGGCACGCAGCAGCCGCGCTACGTCAACTTCGGCCGCGAGCGCGACATGAACGGCTACCTGCGCTTCCGCCTCCAATGAGCTGAGCAGGAGGAGGGGACCTCGCTCCGCCCGGTGGCCTGCCATGACCGGCAGGCCACCGGGGAATAAACAACACTTTTCAGCGGGCTGGCCGCGGTGCCGCGGGCGGGCACCACCAGCTCACAACACCAGCAACGCCCTGAAGTCGTTGACGTTGGTGAAGGTGGGCCCCGGGCTGACCAGGTCGTCCAGCGCGGCGAAGAAGCTGTAGGCGTCGTTGCGGTCCAGGAAGTCCGCGGCCTTGAGCCCCTGCGCCGCCGCGCGGCGCAGCGTGTCGGGCGTGACGATGGCGCCGGCGTTGTCTTCCACGCCGTCGATGCCGTCGGTATCGGCGGCCAGCACGTACACGCCGCGCTCGCCCTGCAGTGCCAGCGCGCAGCCGAGCAGGAACTCGGTGGCGCGCCCGCCGCGGCCACCCTTGTGCTTCACGGTGACGGTGGTCTCGCCGCCGGAGAGGATCACGCAGGGCCGGCTGAAGGGCTCGCCGTGGCGCGCCACGGCGCGCGCCAGCGCGGCGTGCACCTTGCCCACCTCGCGGCTCTCGCCTTCGATCTCGTCGGAGAGGATGCGCGCCGCCACGCCCTGGTCGCGCGCGCGCCGCGCCGCCGCCTCCAGGCTCTGCCGCGGCGTGGCGATGAGGCGCAGCGCATGGCCCTCGAAGCACGGGTCGCCGGGCGCAGGCGTCTCGAACGCACCGCTCTCCAGCCCGGCGCGCGCCGCCGCCGGCACGTCAATGCCGTAGCGCTCCAGGATGGCCAGCGCGTCGGCGCAGGTGCTCGCGTCGGGCACCGTGGGGCCGCTGGCGATGATGGCCGGGTCGTCGCCGGGCACGTCGGAGATGGCCAGCGTCACCACCCGGGCCGGCGCGCACATCGCGGCCAGGCGCCCGCCCTTCACGGCGGACAGGTGCTTTCGCACGCAGTTCATCTCGTCGATGGCCGCGCCGCTGCGCAGCAGGGCCTTGTTGACGGCCTGCTTGTCCTGCAGCGTCAGGCCCTCGGCCGGCAGGCTCAGCAGCGCCGAGCCGCCGCCGGAGATCAGGCACAGCACCAGGTCGTCGGCGGTGAGGCCGCGCGTGAGCTCGATCAGGCGCCGCGTGGCCCGCAGCCCGGCCTCGTCGGGCACGGGATGCGCGGCTTCCACCACCTCGATGCGCCCGGGCCGCGCGGCGTAGGCCGGCGGCACATGGCCGTAGCGGGTGATGACCAGGCCCGACAGCGGCGCGCCGGCCGGCCACAGCGCGTCCACCGCCGCCGCCATGGCGCCGCCGGCCTTGCCCGCGCCCAGCACCAGCGTGCGCCCGCGCGGCGGCGCTGGCAGGTGCGCGGCAATGTTCTCCGCCGGCAGCGCGCGGGCCACGGCGGCGTCGAAGAGGGAGCGCAGGAAGGCGCGGGGGTCTTGCATGGGTGGTCTCTGGTTTTCAGCCGCAGCCGTGAGCTGACGCGCTTTGCGCTTTACCCCTCGTCATCCCCGCGCAGGCGGGGACCCAGGTGGTCCCACGTCGGAGCGCAAGAGCCACTATGGGCTGGGGAATGCGGAAAACGGTTGGTACGCCGCCCAGTCGGCTCACGGCTGGCTTGGGGGCCGCCTGGGTCCCCGCCTGCGCGGGGATGACGAAATAGTAGGCAAGCCGCTTGGGCTGACGGCTCGCGCTCAGTTCGTCGGGCTTACTCTGCCTTTTGCGCCACCTCGTGGTTGGCCATGATCTCCAGCGCCCGCACCAGCGCCGAGTGGTCCTGGCCGGCGAGGCCGTTGGCGGCGCAGGTCTGCATCAGCTGCGCGGCGTTGGCGGTCTGGGGCAGCGCCACGCCCAGCGTGCGTGCGCCCTGCAGCGCCAGGTTCAGGTCCTTCTGGTGCAGCCCGATGCGGAAGCCCGGCTCGAAGGTGCGCTTGATCATGCGCTCGCCGTGCACCTCCAGGATGCGGCTGGAGGCGAAGCCGCCCATCAGCGCCTGGCGCACCTTGGCCGGATCGGCGCCGGCCTTGCTGGCGAACACCAGCGCCTCGCCCACGGCGGCGATGTTCAGCGCCACGATGATCTGGTTGGCCACCTTGGTGGTCTGGCCGTCGCCGTTGCCGCCCACCAGCGTGATGTTCTTGCCCATGAGATCGAACAGCGGCTTGACACGGTCGAAGGCCGCCTGCGGACCGCCGACCATGATGGTGAGCGAGCTCGCCTTGGCGCCCACCTCGCCGCCGGACACCGGCGCGTCCAGGTAGTCCACGCCGATGTCATTGATGCGCTTGGCGAAGTCCTTGGTGCGGATCGGGCAGATGCTGCTCATGTCTACCACCACCTTGCCCGTGCTCAGGCCGGAGAGCACGCCGCGCTCCTCGAACAGCACGGCCTCCACGTCCGGCGTGTCGGGCACCATGATGAAGATGATGTCCGCCCGCTCGGCCACGCCGCGCGCGCTGGTGCACAGGGTGGCCGAGCTGTCGGCGATGTCCTGCGGCACCTTGCCGACGGTGTGCACGAACAGCTGGTGGCCGGCCTTGATGAGGTGGCCGCACATGGGCGCGCCCATGATGCCGAGACCGATGAAGCCGAGTTTCAGGGCGGAAGTGCTCATGTTCTTTCTCCTTGGGGTGTGTCGTCGTGGTGAGGCTCAGTGCGCGAGGCGCTGCATCCAGCCCAGGCCGGCCTCGGTGGTGGTCAGCGGCTTGTATTCGCAGCCGATGTGGCCGGCGTAGCCCAGGCGGTCGATGTGCGCGAACAGGAATTCCCAGTTCAGCTCCCCGGTGCCGGGCTCGTTGCGGCCGGGGTTGTCGGCCAGCTGCACATGGGCGATGCGCGGCAGCAGGCGCTGCAGCGTGGCGGCGACCTCGCCCTCCTCGCGCTGCGCGTGGTAGATGTCGTACTGCAGGAAGGCGTTGGGCGCGCCCACCTCGTCCAGGATCGCCACGGCCTGGTCGCTGCGCGTGAGGTAGAAGCCGGGAATATCGAAGTGGTTGATGGGCTCGACCAGCAGCTTCAGCCCGGCCTGCTCCAGCTCGCGCGCGGCGAAGCGCAGGTTGTCCACGAAGGTGCGGCGCAGCGTGGCGGCATCCACGCCGGCCGGGGCCTTGCCGGCCAGGCAGTTGAGCTGCTTGACGCCCAGCGCCTTGGCGTAGCGGATGGCGCGGCCCACGCCGTCGCGGAACTCCTGCACGCGGTCCGGATGGCAGGCGATGCCGCGCTCGCCGGCGGCCCAGTCGCCCGCGGGCAGGTTGTGCAGCACCAGCGTCAGGCCGTTGGCATCCAGCTTCTCGCGGATCACCTCGGGCTCATGGTCATAAGGAAACAGGAACTCCACGGCCTTGAAGCCGGCGCGCGCAGCGCGCTCGAAACGGTCCAGGAACGGAACCTCGGTGAAGAGCATCGTGAGGTTGGCGGCGAATTGGGGCATGGGGTGCTCCGTCGATGTCGTTGTGTTCGCAGAGACAGGCGTCCCCGGCCCGCCCGCCGGTTGGCTTGCGGGCGGCCTGGGGACCGCCTGGATTCCCGCCTGCGCGGGAATGACGAAGTGGTGGTGAGCCTTGGTCGCACCTGGCGACCGCAGGAAGTCAGTCCAGCAGCCCCGCCAGCTCCAGCCCCTTCGTGCCCTCGGGGTGGCGGCAGTCGATGGACTCGAACTCGTTGACGGCGTTGATCTCGACGCCCATGGCGATGTTGGTCACCCGCTCCAGGATGCACTCCACCACCACCGGCACGCGGTGCTCCTGGGCCAGGGCATGCGCCTGCTTCAGCGTCTCGCCGATCTTCTCGGGGTCGGTGACGCGCAGCGCCTTGCAGCCCAGGCCCTCGACCACCGTCACGTGATCCACGCCGTAGCCGCGCAGCTCGCCGGCTTCCTCGGGCATGTTCTGGTTCTCGAACGAGAGCTGCACGCAGTAGTCCATCTCGAAGCCGCGCTGCGACTGGCGGATCAGGCCCAGGTAGGAGTTGTTGACCAGCACCTGCACGTAGGGCAGCCGGAACTGCGCACCCACGGCCAGCTCCTCGATCAGGAACTGGAAGTCGTAGTCGCCCGACAGGCCCACGACGGTGCGCGTCGGGTCCGCCGCCACCACGCCCAGCGCCGCGGGAATGGTCCAGCCCAGCGGGCCGGCCTGGCCACAGTTGATCCACTGGCGCGGCCCGTAGACGTGCAGGAACTGCGCGCCGGCGATCTGCGACAGGCCGATGGTGGAGACGTAGATGGTGTCGCGCGGGAAGGCGGCGTTCATCTCCTCGTACACGCGCATCGGCTTGATCGGCGTCTGCTCGTAGTGGCTCTTGCGGTGCATCAGGCGCTTGCGCTCGGCGCAGCGGAAGGCCCAGTCGTCATAGCTCTTGAGCGTGCCGGCGGCCTTGCGCTCCTTGGCGGCTTGGACGAACAGTTCCAGCGCCGCCTTGGCGTCGGAGACGATGCCGTAGTCGGGCATGAACACGCGGCCGATCTGCGTGGGCTCGATGTCCACGTGCACGAAGGTGCGGCCCTTGGTGTAGACGTCCACCGAGCCGGTGTGGCGATTCGCCCAGCGGTTGCCGATGCCCAGCACGAAGTCGCTGGCCAGCATGGTGGCGTTGCCGTAGCGGTGGCTGGTCTGCAGGCCGACCATGCCGGCCATCAGCGGGTGGTCGTCGGGGATGGAGCCCCAGCCCATGAGCGTCGGGATCACCGGCACGCCCAGCGTCTCGGCCAGCTCGACCAGCAGCTCGCTGGCATCGGCATTGATGATGCCGCCGCCGGCGACGATCAGCGGCTTCTCGCTGGCCAGCAGCATGTCCAGCGCCTTGTCGATCTGCTTGCGCGAGGCGGCGGGCTTGTAGACGGGCAGCGGCTCGTAGGTGTCGATGTCGAACTCGATCTCGGCCATCTGCACGTCGAAGGGCAGGTCGATCAGCACCGGGCCGGGCCGGCCCGAGCGCATCAGGTGGAAGGCCTGCTGGAAGGCGCGCGGCACCTGCGCGGGCTCGCGCACCGTCACGGCCCACTTCGTCACCGGCTTGGCGATGGACTCGATGTCCACGGCCTGGAAGTCTTCCTTGTAGAGCCGGGCGCGCGGCGCCTGGCCGGTGATGCACAGGATGGGAATGGAGTCCGCGCCGGCGGAGTACAGGCCGGTGATCATGTCCGTGCCGGCCGGGCCGGAGGTGCCGATGCACACGCCGATGTTGCCGGCGCGGGCCCGGGTGTAGCCCTCGGCCATGTGCGAGGCGGCCTCGACGTGGCGGGCCAGCACGTGGCTGATCGAGCCGCGCTCGCGCAGCGCCGCGTACAGCGGGTTGATGGCCGCGCCCGGCACGCCGAAGGCCTGGCTCACGCCTTCTTTCTCCATCACCAGCACCGCGGCCATCGCCGCCTTCATCTTGGCCATCTCGTACTCCTTCAAGAGGTCGGATAAATCGTTGACGTGATGGTCTGCGCCGGGAGCTCGGCGCGGAATCCAAGCCGGCGGATATGAGCTATTCCATCCAGGCATGACCACGGCCGGCAATGGCCGGGAAAGCCGCTCCGACCTACCCGGTCAGCGCAGTTGTGCATTCCACACAGGAATGAGGGGGCGGACGCTGGCTACAGTCACGGCATGGATCGCGTGCAGGGAATTCAGTTGTTCATTCGCGTCGTGGAGACGGGCAGCTTCAGCAAGGCCAGCGCCGACATGGGGCTGACGCAGCCCACCGCCACCAAGCATGTGGCGGCGCTGGAGGCGCGGCTGGGCGCGCGGCTGCTCTACCGCAGCACGCGCGGTGTCACGCCCACCGAGGTCGGCGCGCTGTACTACGACAAGTGCAAGCGCATCGCCCAGGAGCTGGAGGAGGCGGACAACCTGGCGCTGCTGCTGCAGAGCCGCATCGGCGGGCAGCTGCGCATCAGCACCTCGGTGGCCTTCGGGCGCCGGGTCATGACGCCGCTGGTGCTGCGCTTCATGCGCGAGCATCCCGAGCTGAACGTGGACCTGAGCTTCGATGACCGCTACGTCAACCTGGTGGAACAGGGCGTGGACGTGGCGCTGCGCATGGGGCGGCTGGCGGATTCCACGCTGGGCGCGCGCTTCCTGGGGCTCAATCCCTGGCTGCTGGCCGCCTCACCGGCCTACCTGCACGAGCATGGCGAGCCCGAGAGCGCCGAGGCGTTGAGCCAACACCCCTGCCTGGTCTACAGCAGCGTGCAGGGCGACGAGCGCTGGACCTTCACGCATCCGGACGGCCGGGTGCAGACCGTGCCGGTGAAGGGCCCGCTGCGCTCCAACAACCTCTCGGCCGTGCTGTCCGCCTGCCGCGCCGGCATGGGCCTGGCGGTGCTGCCGCACTACGTGGCGCGCGTGTCGCTGGCCGAAGGCGTGCTCGTGCCCGTGCTGCCGGCGCTGTCGCTGCCCAGCCAGGAACTGCACGCGGTCTACCCCTCGCCGAAGCTGCTGCCGGGCAAGGTGCAGGTGTTCGTCAACTGGTTGCAGCAGCAACTCGGCGAGCGCTGGTGGGAGCGCGACCTGAGCGCGCCGGCCAGCTGAGCCGGCGGCCGGCACCGGAAGGCGCTCCTCAGCGCTCCGTTTCGCCCTGCGGCGTGCGCTCCAGGCGGACGATGTCCAGGCCCTGGGCGTCCAGGCGCCGCAGCAGCGCCTCGTACTTGTCGGGCTCCACCCGCGGCGTGCGCGACAGGACCCACAGGTACTCCCGCCGCGGCTCGCTCACGGCGGAGAGCTGGTAGTCGGGGTCGAGGTCCACCACCCAGTAGTCGCCCCAGACGGCGGGCAGCCACGACAGCCACGCCGGCGCGAAGCGCACCTTCAGCTTCGGCGAGCTCGGCCCGCCCTGCTGGCGCGCGGTGCCCACCGCCTCGTCCATCGCGCCGCCGGCCACGCGGCAGCGGTTGAGCACGCGCACCGTGCCGTCGGGCTGCGCGCTGTAGACCGCCTGCGTGTCGGACAGGCACTGCTTCTGGAAGCGGTTGGGGAACTTGGCGATCTCGTACCAGGTGCCCTCGTAGCGCGGCAGGTCCAGCGCCGGGATGGTGCGCAGCTCGCCGGGCCCGTTGCCCGGCCCGTCACCCGGCGCGGTGGCGCAGGCGGCAAGGACGGCGCAGAGGGCGAGGACAGCGATTCGAGAACGCATGGCGGCAGTTCCTGAGCTTGTGGTGGTGGGCGCGGCCCGCCGGGCGAAGGGCCCGGCGCCGCGGCGGTGGACGCCATGATGCCGCCCCTGGCCTTGCCCCGTGGCGGCACGCCCGTTGCCGACCTGAACAGCTCACACCACCCTCACGATCCACGCACCGCAGGAGACCCGCATGCGCATCCTCATGGTCCTGACCTCGCACGACCAGCTCGGCGACACCGGCAAGAAGACCGGCTTCTGGCTGGAGGAGTTCGCCGCCCCCTACTACGTCTTCAAGGACGCCGGCGCGGATATCACGCTGGCCTCGCCCAAGGGCGGGCAGCCGCCGCTGGACCCCAAGAGCGACGAGCCCGATGCCCAGACCGAGGCCACCGAGCGCTGGCGTCGCGACGCCGAAGGCCAGGCCGCGCTGGCCAGCACCAAGCCGCTGGCCTCGGTGTCCGCCCGGGACTTCGATGCCGTGTTCTTCCCAGGCGGCCACGGTCCGCTATGGGACCTGGCGCAGAGCCGCGACTCGGCCGCGCTGATCGAGGCCTTCCTGGCCGCTGGCAAGCCCGTGGCCGCCGTGTGCCACGCGCCCGGCGTGCTGCGCAACGTCAAGGCGCCGGACGGCACGCCGGTGGTGCGGGGCAAGCATGTCACCGGCTTTGCCAACAGCGAGGAAGAGGCGGTGGGGCTGACGCAGGTCGTGCCCTTCCTGGTCGAGGACATGCTCAAGGAAGCCGGCGCTCACTACTCGAAGGGCGCGGACTGGCAGTCCAACGTCGAGACCGACGGGCTGCTGGTCACCGGCCAGAACCCGGCCTCGTCGGAAGAAGGCGCCCGGGCGCTGCTGGCACTGTTGAAGAAGAGCGGCGCGGCGGCCTGACCGTGCACGCCCTCACGCCGGGCTGTCCGGCGTCAGGAGAACAGGGGATTAAACCGGCGACACTGCGCGGGTGCATCCGGACTACCAGGCTCTCTTCGACTCCGCGCCGGGACGCTTCCTCGTCCTGGCGCCTGATCCGCCCCGCTTCACCATCGTGGCGGCCACGCAGGCCTTCCTGCGCACGGTGCAGGCGCGCAAGGACGACGTGCTCGGCCACGGGCTGTTCGAGATGTTCGCCCAGGCCCAGGACGGCGCCGCGCCCGGGCTGCGCGCCTCGCTGGAGCTGGCCCTGGCGCAGCGCGCGCCCGATGCGGTGGCCGTGCCGCGCTACGCGCCGCACCGCCCACCCGAGGGGGACGGCGCGGCCGCCGTGCCGCGCTGGTGGCGCACGCTGAACACGCCGGTGCTCGATGCCGACGGCTCGGTGCGCTACCTGATCCACAGCATCGAGGAGGCGGGCAGCGGTGAGGGCGTCGTGCGCGAAGCGCCCGGCCGCGGCGAGGAAGCGCCGTTCGGCACGCTGTTCGACCGCATGGCCGAGGGCTTCGCGCTGCTGGACGTGCTGCGCGATGCGGCCGGCCGGTCCAGCGACGCCCGGCTGGTGCTGGCCAATCCGGCCTTCAGACGCCTGGCCGGGTCCGAGCCGGGACAGGCCTTGAGCAGCAGCCTGCGCGCCGCGCTCCCGGAGTTCGCGGCGGCGTGGCTGGAGCGGCTGGCGCAGGTGGCCTGGGACGGCCAGCCCACGCGCTTCGAAACCTCGCTGGGCCCGTTCGGGCGCTGGTACGAGATCAGCGCCTGCCCGGCGCTGCCGGGTTCCTGCGCCCTGCTGTGCTTCGACGTCACGGCGCGCCGCCAGGCGCAGGAGGAGCTGCGGCTGTCGGAGGAGCTGTTTGCCACGGCCTTCGCCAACAACCCCGCGGCCATCGTGATGAGCCGCTTCGAGGACGGGGTGGTGCTGGACGTCAACGACACCTGGCTGGCCATGGCCGGCGAAACCCGCGCCGGCGCCATCGGCCGCTCGGCGCGGCACTTCTGGCCCAGCCCCGAGGACGCGCAGCGCTTTCTCCAGGAGCTGCGCGACAAGGGCGGGGTGCAGGGCTGGGAGCAGGAATTCCACCGCCCCAACGGCGATCCGCTCACGGTGCAGATCTCGGCGCAGCTGCTCAACGTGCGCGGCGAGCCCACGATCCTGTCGGCGCTGGTGGACATCACCGCCCACAAGCGCGCCGAGAACGAGCTGCAGGCGCTCAATGCCACGCTGGAACGGCGCGTGGCCGAGCGCACCGCCGAGCTGGCCGCGGCGCGCGACGCGGCCGAGGCCGCCAACCGGGCCAAGAGCACTTTCCTGGCCCACATGAGCCACGAGATCCGCACCCCGCTCAACGCCGTCATCGGGCTGAGCCAGCTGCTCTCGCGCATGACGCTGCCCGAGCGCGCGCTGGTCTACGCCGGCCACATCAGCCAGGCCGGCGACCAGCTACTGGCCCTGACCAACGATGTGCTGGATATCTCGCGCATCGAGGCCGGGGAGGTGCACCTGGAGCGCGTCCCCTTCGAGCTGCAGCCGCTGCTGCAGGCGGTGTGCGGCATCGTGCAGCCGCAGGCCGACGCCAAGAGGTTGGCGCTGGTGCTGGAGGCGCCGGCGACGCTGCCCGCGCACCTGCTGGGCGATCCGCTGCGCCTGAAGCAGGTGCTGCTCAACCTGCTGGGCAACGCCCTGAAGTTCACGCCGGCCGGCAGCGTGACGCTGCGCGTGCGCGAGCTGGCGCGGGTGGTGGGCCGCTCCAAGCTGTGCCTGGAGGTGATCGACACCGGCATCGGCATCGCGCCCGAGGCCCAGGAGCGCGTGTTCGATCCCTTCATCCAGGCCGACGGCTCGACCACGCGGCGCTTCGGCGGCACGGGCCTGGGGCTGTCCATCGTGCAGCGGCTGGTGGACATGATGGGCGGCCAGCTCGCCCTGGACAGCCAGCCCGGCCGCGGCAGCACCTTCGCAGTGACGCTGATCCTGGACCTGCCCGAGGAGCTGTAACCGCCTGCGCCGTCCCCCGCGCGCGGAACATGCCGGGCCAAAAGACCGCGGCCCGGGCAGAGCCGGGCCGCGGTGGCGGTTCAGGCATGGCCCGGCGGGTAGCTGAAGCCGAAGCCGCGCTCCAGTTCGAACCGCGCCTCCTCCAGGAAGTCCTCCTGCACCGGGTCGGGGTCGCCGCCGCGCTGCAGGTGGATCTGGTACCAGGCGGCGATGAGGACGCAGATGACCGGCTCGGGCCCGTCCACGACCTCCTCGATGTCAAGCCCGCTGGCTTCGCAGATGGCCTCGATCGGCTCCATGGCGAACACCACGGCGCCGTCCTCGGCGTCCCGCGACAGGTGCAGGTCCGCGAAGCTGATGCCCTCGGGAATGGTGGCTCGCAGTTCCATCACGATGCTTCCCTCCTTGAATGTGGCGAAGGGCCCGGCCTTCTGCGACCAAGCCTTGCAGACAAGCTAGCACGAACCGGGCCGGCCCGCAGTGCCAGGGCTGCTCGGTTTCGCCGTCGAGCGACGCTTTGCAGGCACCGCCCGCGTGCGCGGTGCCCAGCTTGGCGCCAGGTTCCCTGCGGCACGTCGTCCCTGTGGCTGGAGCAACGCAGCGATGGGGCCACGCCGCTGTTGATGCTGCAACACCCTGGCCATCGGCAGGTCTTCTCCGTTTCTGAGTGCAAACTGCCCTGAAACCGCTCGGCACGCTGCCTGGTGCCGTTGAAGCGGATACCGGGCGGGCCGCCGGCGTGGTCTGGTCCAGGCCAAGCCGGCCTGGCGCCGATCTGTCTACAGTGCTGCGCCACGCCGCACCCAGCCTGGCGTCCGCGGCACCAACGACTGAGACCCGAATCGAGGAGCTTGCATGCACGACCGCTTCGCCCCCTTCCCGCCCGCCGCCACGCCGGGCGCCCTGCTCGCCACGGTGGACACGCCCGCGCTGCTGCTCGACCTGGACGCCTTCGAGCGCAACCTGGACCGGATGCAGGCCGCGGCCGATGCCGCCGGCGTGCAGCTGCGGCCGCATGCCAAGGCCCACAAGTGCCCGGCCGTGGCGCTGGCGCAGCTCGCGCGCGGGGCCATGGGCGTGTGCTGCCAGAAGGCCAGCGAGGCGCTGCCGTTCCTGCGCGCCGGCGTGGGGGACGTGCACATCAGCAACGAGCTGGCGGCGCCGGCCAAGGCCGGGCCGGTGGCGCAGTGGGCGCGGCATGCGCGCCTGAGCGTCTGCGTCGATGACGCCCTGCAGATCGAAGCCCTGGCCGCCGCCACGCGCGAGGCCGGCAGCGCGCTGGGCGTGCTCATCGAGATCGACATCGGGCAGGGGCGCTGCGGCGTGGTGGACGCGCCGGCGGTGCTGCGCCTGCTGGAGCGCCTGGCGCCGCACCCGCAGCTCGTCTTCCGCGGCCTGCAGGCCTACCAGGGCGGCCTGCAGCACCTGCGCCTGCGGGCCGAGCGGCGGGACCAGGCGCTGCGCGCGGCCGAGCGCGCGGGCCGCGTCGTCTCGGCGCTGGAGAGCGCGGGCGTGCGCTGTGCCACGGTCACCGGCGGCGGCACCGGCAGCGTGGAGTTCGACCTGGAAAGCGGCGTCTACACCGAGCTGCAGCCGGGCTCCTACGCCTTCATGGACCGCGACTACGCCGACAACGAGGCCGGCGCGCTGCGCTTCGAGCACGCGCTGTTCGTGGCCACGCGCGTGATGAGCACCGCCGCCGGCACGCAGGCCGTGGTGGACGCGGGCCTCAAGTCGCTCACGCTCGAATGCGGCCTGCCCGTGACCTGGCCTGCGGGCGGCGCGTTGCGCTACACGCAGGCCAACGACGAGCACGGCCTGATCGCCGTGGAGACCGGCGCGCCGCTGCCGCCGCTGGGCCGGCTGCTGCGGCTCGTGCCGGGCCACTGCGACCCGACCTTCAACCTGCACGACGAGCTCATTGCCTTCCGCGGCGAGCGGGTCGAAGCCCTCTGGCCCATTGCCGCGCGCGGCCACAGCCGCTGAGCCCGCCACGCCCGGCGGCGCCGGCGCGTGATCGCAGGCTGGGACAATCCGCGCCGGAGGAGACGACATGAAATACCTGGGATTCGCGCTGTTGCTGCTGCTGTGGCTGGCGCTGGTGGGCGTGGGCTACGTGGTGTTCGGGTGGTGGATGCTGCTGTTCGCCACGCTGGGTGTGCTGTGGCCCATCGCCAAGATCAAGGCCCGGCGGGAAGCCGCGCGCAAGGCGGCGCCGACGGACGGCGGCGGCTGAACGAGGGCGCGCTCGCCGGCGGCGCGGGCCGCCGCGCCATGACGACGGCCCGGGCTGCGTGGCAGGCACGGGGGCCGGGCCGAGCCGGGATGGAAGCCGCCGCGCACGCGGGCGCGGCGGGCGCGCTGGGTCAGCGCACCAGCACGAAGTCCGACAGGTCCAGCCGCGTCACGCCCACGAGCTCGATGGCGAACTCCGCGTCCGCGTCGGCGTCGGTGTTGCCCCAGAGCACCCCGTCGCCGAGCCGCAGCTGGCCCGCGGCGGTGAAGGCCGCCGCGGCGTCGATGACGACGCTGAAGGCCTCGCGCGCGTAGGTGGCGGTGTTGGCGTCCAGGGCGCTGAGGTCGATGCGGTCCTCGCCCTGCACGAAGTCGGTGATGACGTCGCGCGTGGCGGCGCTGGGGCCCGAGTCGGAGGTGTACTGGAACACGAAGCGGTCGCTGCCCTCGCCGCCGGTGAGCATGTCCTTGCCGGCGCCGCCCGTGAGCACGTCGCTGCCCTCGTCGCCCTGCAGCAGGTCCGCCCCGGCGCCGCCGTAGAGCGCGTCGCTGCCCGTGCCGCCGTAGACCGAGTCGTTGCCGCCCTCGCCCCGGAGCTGGTCGTCGCCGGCCAGGCCCTGGATGGTGCTGGCGCCCAGCCCGCCGTGCAGCACGTCGGCCGTGGCCACGCCGCCGGCGTCGCCCGTGAGCGTGTCGCCGGGGTAGGCCACGGGCGCCGCGGCCGCGCTGGTGACGCTCTCGGCCTTGTTGAAGCCGTCCACGTAGGAGGCCTTCACGCTGATGGCCTTGTCCAGGTCCGCCGCGCTCAGCGTATAGCTCTCGCCGGTGGCGCCGGTGATGGCCACGCCGGCGCGCAACCACTGGTACGTCACCGTGCCCAGCCCGTCGGCGTCGGAAAGCGTGTGCGAGACCGTGAGCGTGCTGCCCAGCTCGGCGGTGCCGCTGATCGTGACGCCGCCGGTGGGCAGGTCGTTGACGTTGGCCACCAGCGCCGTGGGATTGCTCGCCTTGCTCTCGGCCGTGCCATAGCTGTCCACGTACGACACCCGCACCGTGATGGCCTGCCCCACGTCGGCCTGCGTGAGCTTGTAGGTGACGGCCGTGGCGCCGTCGATGGCCACGCCGCCGCGCAGCCACTGCCAGCTCAAGGGCCCCAGCCCGTCGGCATCGGCCAGCGTGCTGGTCACGGCCGTGAGCGTGCTGTTCTGCGTGACCGAGCCGCTGAGGGTGACGCTGCCCATGGGCGCGTCGTTGACGTTGGCCACCAGCCCGGTGGCGGCGCTGATGACGGCCTCGGCCGTGCCCAGCTTGTCCACGCAGGACACCGCCACGGTCACGGCCTTGCCCACATCGCCCTGCGCCAGCTTGTAGGTGGAGGCCGTGGCGCCGGTGATGGCGACGCCGTCACGCAGCCACTGGTACTTCAGGGTCCCCAGGCCGTCGGCATCGGCCAGCGCCGTGGTGACGGCCGTGAGCGTCTGGCCCTGCACCACGGTACCGCTGATGGCGACCTCGCCCGTCAGCGCGTCGTTGACGTTGGCCACCGCCGCCGTGGCGGCGCTGGTGGCGCTCTCGGCCTTGTTGAAGCCGTCCACGTAGGAGGCCTTCACCGTGATGGCCTTGCCCACGTCGGCCTGCGCGAGCGTGTAGCTCTCTCCCGTGGCCCCGGTGATGGCCACGCCCGCGCGCAGCCACTGCCAGCTCACGGCGCCCATGCCGTCGATGTCGTCCAGCGTGTGGGAGGCCGTCAGCGTCTGGCCCTGCGTGGCCGTGCCGGTGATGCTCACGCCGCCCGTGGGCAGATCGTTGGCGTTGGACACCGCGGCCGTGGCGGTGCTGAGCTTGCTTTCAGCAGCGCCGAAGCCGTCGGTGTAGGACACCTGCACCGTGATGCGCTGCCCGACGTCGACCTGCGTGAGCCGGTAGGTCGAAGCCGTCGCGCCGTCGACGGCCACGCCGTTGCGCAGCCACTGGTAGCTCAGCTCACCCAGCCCGTCGGCGTCGGCCAACGTGCTGGTCGCGGCCGTGAGCGTGTTGTTCTGCGTGGCCGTGCCGCTGATGGTGACGCTGCCCGTGGGCGCGTCGTTGATGTTGGCCACCAGCTCGGTGGCGGCGCTGGTGACGGCCTCGGCCGTGCCCAGCTTGTCCACGTAGGACGCCCTCACGCTGACGGCCCGGCCCACGTCGGCCTGCGTCAGCCTGTAGCTGTAGCTGGTGGCGCCGCTGATGGCCTCGCCGTCGCGCAGCCACTGGTAGACCACCGTGCCCAGGCCGTCGGCGTCGGCCAGCGTGTTGGACGCCGTGAGCGTCTGGCCCTGGACGGCCGTGCCCCTGAACGTGACGCCGCCCGTGGGCGCGTCGTTGACGTTGGTCACCGCCGCCGTGGTGGCGCTGGCGATGCCCTCCGCCGTGCCGAAGCGATCGACATAGGAAACCCTAACGCTGAAGGTCTTGCCCACGTCGGCCTGCCCGAGCGTGTAGGTCGAGGCCGTGGCGTTGGTGAGGAGCACGCCGTCGCGCAGCCACTCGTACTTGAACGTGCCGAACCCGTCGAGATCGTCCAGCGCCGTGGTCACGGCCGTCAGCGTTTGCCCCTGGACCGCCGCACCGTCGATGGTGAGCTCGCCCGTCAGCGGGTCGTTGACGTTGCTCGCCCACAGCCAGGCGCTTTCGAGCTTGTCGCGCGTACCGAAGCCATCGACGTAGCCGATCCGTACGGAGATGTACTTCGCCGCGTCGGCCTGCGTGAGGGTGTAGCTGGTGCCCGTGGCCCCTTTGATGACCATCCCGTCGCGCAGCCACTGCCACTGCAGCCCGGCCGGGCTCGCCGCTTCGCCCAGGCCGTCCACATCGCTGAGCTCGAGCAGTTGCGCCGTCAGCGTTTCGCCCTGGCGCAGCGTGCCGGAGACGGCGATGCGGCCCACCGGGGCATCGTTGATGTTGACCACCGCTGCCGTGGCGGCGCTGGTCACCGACTCGACGGTGCGGCCCTGGTCCCAGTAGGACACGTTGACCGAGATGCGGCTGTTCACGTCGGCCTGGGTGAGCAGGTAGTAGCCCGAGGTGGCGCCGCTGATGGCTTCGCCGTCGCGCAGCCACTGGTAATACAGCGTGCCAAAGCCGTCCGGGTCGCGCAGCGCGCTCGTGTCGGCCTGCAGGTATTGCCCCTGGCGGGCCGTGCCCGTGATGGTCAACTCGCCGGTGAGCGGGTCGTTGGTGTTGAGCACGTAGGGCGTCTTTGCCGACGCCGCGCCTTCAACGGTGCCCAGAGCATCGGTGTAAGTCGCCTGGACCCAGACGTTCCCCTCCACGTCGGCCTGTGTGAGGGTATAGCTGCTGTCCGTGGCGCCTTCGATTACATGGCCATAACCGCGCATCCATTGCCAATGCACCACACCGAGGCCATCGGCATCGGCCAGCGTGTGCGTGGCGCTCAGCGTTTCGCCCTGCTTGGCCAGGCCGGTGATGGTCACTTCGCCCGTGGGCCGGTGGTTGAGCTCGTTGACCTGCACCGCTGCCGTGAAGAGACTGTAGGCCCCCTCCCACTTGCCCAGCCCGTCCTGGTACGAGGCAGACACGAAGATCTGCTTGCCCAGGTCGGCATAGGTGAGCTTGTAGCTGTCGGTCCCCGAGACGATGGGGAACGGGTTGCCGTAGCGATACCAGCTGTAGGTCACCGGCCCCATGCCGTCCGCGTCGAACAGCGTATTGGACACCGTGAGCGTTTGGCCCTCCTGGGCAAGGCCCGAGATCGTGACCTCTCCCGTGGGCGCGTCGTTGACGTTGCGCAGGTACACCGTAGACGTCTCGGTCACGGCGAGCGGGTTGACGGCGCTGCCGTCATTGAAGGTCCACTCCAGCTCCAGGTGGTCCGCAAGCGCGTCCGCGGCGTTGGCATAGCCGATGCTGCTGAGCAGCTGATTGACGCGGGCTTGCGTGGCGTTGCCGTTGAAGGCGATGCCGAGCTGGCCGCCGGCGTTGGTCACCAAGCCGACCACCACGCCCGCCAGCACCGCCTGGCCGTCAGCCAGACTCAGCCCGTTCAGGCCCGAGAACAGGTCCTGCGCCGAGGCGCCGCCCGCGCGTGCCAGCGTGAGGGTGGCGCCGGCGTAGTTGCCCGCGCCACCGTCGAGCGCGGCCAGCTCGGCGTCGAACACCGAAGCGTGGCTGTTCAGCAGCACGGGGGCGGCGTTCTCGACGTAGAGGGGCGTGGCGCTGCCCAGCGTCGCGGTCAGGCCGCCGAAGCCGGTATCGACCGTGCCGTCGGCATTGACGTGGATCAGCGAGGTGCCGCCTTCCACATGGGTGCCGATCAGGAAGATCTGGCCGTTGGGCTGCACCAGCATGTCGTCGCTGAAATCGCTGTAGCCCTCGAGGGTCAAGATCGTGCGGCCGTCGCTGCTGAAGCTCGTGTCCAGCGAGCCGTTGGCATTGAGCCGCACCAGCTCCACGCTGGCGGTTTGAGCGGCTGCGTCGCGCGTGGTGGCGACCAGCAGGATCTTGCCGTCCGACAAGACGCCCACCTCGACGGCAAGGTTGGCCATGTCGGTCGCGAAGGAACTCTTGGTGCCGCTCTGGAAGGCGTAGTCGAGCGTGCCGTTGCTGTTGACGCGCAGGATGTTGACGCTCGTGCCACCGTTGCCGGGGCGGGCAATCGCCATGAGCACCTTGCCATCGGCCTGCAGCGCCAGAGCGGTTTCGGCACCCTCCGCGCCGTAGCTGGACAACGGGGTCCTGCCGTCGACACCGAAGGAATCGACCGGCTTGCCCTGAGCGTCGAAGCACATCAGGCCAAACCTGTCGTAACCGTCAGAGGTGTGCCTGAAGCCCGCCAGGAAATACCTGGCCGGAGACCCGTCGCTGCCGGGTACGGCGAGGATGGTGTGGTTGAGCGACTGGACGGCGCCGTAGAAGTAGAACGGCATGTCCAACACACCTGGCGCGGCCGTGGCCTCCGCGGTGGTGCCGTCGATGGTCAGCATGCCGTGGCGGTCGATGACAGTGATGCCTTCATGCCCATTCACCGTCCGGGGCAACACGTCAACGATGTGGTTCAGGTCGGAGAGCGGGGAAGTGATCTCCGCCATGCCCGTGCCGTTGAAGCTGGCATCGAGGGAGCCGTCCGCGTTGAAACGCTTCACGATGGTGGAGGCACCCTGCGTCAGCACGTAGACCTTGCCGTCGGGCTGCGCGAACAGGCGCTGGCTGAAAAAGGACGGGCTTGAGCTCAGCAACACGGTGCCCGCCGTGCCGGGTGCAGTCCTCAGCGTCGGTGCGGTGTTGATGGAGTCTTCGGGCAAGGTGCTCATGGCGCTCTCTCAGTGCTGTGGTTGTTGCCGGTGAAACGAGCGCCGAAGGCCGCCCTGCGCAGGCCCCGCGCCGCATTTGAAACATTTGGCAACAATGTATCTGATGCGAGCCAGCCGCTCGTCCATGCCCGCAAGGCGCCTTGACGCAGGTCCAGAGTGCTGCGCGCTGCTGCACCGGGCCCAGCCCGGCCGGGGTGGATGGAAGGACGGCCGCGCGCCTCGGCTCAGGCCGGCGGCCCGGGCGGTCGGCCGCTGATGTGCTCGACGAAGCGCCGCGCCGCCAGCCCCAGCGGACGCTCCTTGGACCAGACCACGTCCACCCAGAGCTGCAAATCGTTGGAGAGGTTCTGCAGCGGCAGCTCCACAAGCTGCCCGGACTCCAGTTGACGGCGCACGAAGTTGCGCGGCAGCCAGCCCCAGCCCAGCCCGGCGCTGATCAGGCTCAGCGCCGCCACCGGCGTGTCCGTGCGCCAGCGGTGCCGCCCGAAGGTGAAACGCGCATCCACCTGCGAGCGGTCGCGGCTGGCAACGACGATCTGGCGCGTGCTCAACAAATGCTCCTCGCGCAGCCCGGCCGCGCCCGCGGCCTGCAGCACCGGGTGCGAGGGCGCCATCACCGCCACCAGGCTCTCGCTGGCCACCTCCTGGAAGCCTTCGCGCCCGTCCAGGCTCGGCCGCTCGAACACCAGCGCCAGTTGCGCGCGGCCGCTGTGCAGCATGGCCAGCGCGTCGGCCTGCGGTGCGGCCAGCACCTCGACTTCCAGCAGCGGATGCTCCCCGGCCAGCGTCGCCAGCGCCGTGTTCCACGGCGCGGCCAGCAGCTCGGGGGCGATGGCAATGGTCAGCAACTCCTCCAGCCCGCGTGTCAGCGCCAGCGCATGCACCTCCAGCTGCCGGCGCTGCGCCGCCAGCAGCCGCACCTGCGGCGCCAGCGACAAGGCCTGCGGCGTCGGGCGCGGCTCACGGCCGCTACGGTCGAACAGCTGCAGGTTCAGCTCGGCTTCGAGCTGCGCGATGGCCATGCTCACGGCCGAAGGCACCCGCCCCAGCGCCCGCGCCGCCGCGGAAAAGGAGCCATGGTCGAGCACGGCCAGGAACATCTCGACCTCATTGCCGCCGAAGGCCATCTTTCAGACACCCTGATATGAGTTGACTTTTTATATCAGCTTCTCAGACATAAAGTGCCGCGCTCAACGGAGCAAAGCGATGCAAGGAAGGCTGAGAAGAGTGGTTTACGTGGGGCTGTACGAGGCGATCGCCATCGCTGTCGTCACCCTGGGGCTGATGCTGATGTCCGACGCGGACGCGGGGTCCTCCGGCGCGCTGGCCGTGGCGACCTCGGCCATCGCCATGGTGTGGAACGTGGTGTTCAACCGTGCCTTCGAACAGTGGGAGGCCCGCCAGGCGGTGCGCGGCCGCAGCCTGCGCCGGCGCATCGCGCATGCCATCGGCTTCGAGGGCGGCCTGAGCGTGATCCTGGTGCCGCTGATGGCCTGGTGGCTGGGCGTGAGCCTGTGGCAGGCGCTGGTCATGGACATCGGCCTGCTGCTGTTCTTCCTCGCCTACACCTTCGCCTTCACCTGGGCTTTCGACCGCGTGTTCGGGCTGCCGCGCTCGGCGCAGCCGGTCTGAGGCCGCCGCGGCGCACGGGCCGGGCGCGGCGCCGTCATCTGGCGTTCATCTGGCCGTCATGCCCGGCTCACCCGGCGGTCAGCGGGCTTTCAAGCCCGTCGGTTGCAATGGCCGCCGTGTTCAACCCGGCAAGTTCCCTGACCATGCGTCCCTCCATCAAGCTCGCCGCCCTCGCCCTGTCTCTGGCCAGCGGCCTGGCCCTGGCCCATGACGTCACCATCTCCGAAGCCGAAGTGCTGGCCGCGCAGAAGGCCTGGGGCGACGCCCTGGTGAAGATCGCCCGCGACTACGAGGAAGGCGGCCTCAACCGCGCCAAGGCCACCGCCACGGCCGTGATCGACTCGGCCTACGCCTATCAGGTCGGCCCGGTGCTGTTCAAGCCCACCATGGCTTCCGGCGACCAGACCTTCCGCACCACGCGCCAGGGCGCGGTGTCGTACTTCGTGGGCGGCGACCCGGCCTATCCCGGCGACCATGGTTTCGCGCTCAAGGGTTGGCGCGCTGTGGAGGTCAGGAACGCCGGCATCCTGCTCAACGGCGACACGGCCACCACCATGGGCCACGTGACCATGACCGACAAGAGCGGCAAGCGCACGACCGTGGACAAGACCTGGACCTTCAAGAAGGACGACAAGGGCCAGGTGCGCATCGTCGTGCACCACTCGTCGCTGCCCTTCGCCGATGCGCATTGAGCGCTACGGCGCCGCGCCGGCCTCCAGCCGGTAGCCCAGGCCGCGCAGGGTGTGGATGAGCGGCAGCTCGAAGCCCTCGTCCACCTTGGCGCGCAGGCGCCGGATGTAGACGTCCACCACGTTGGTCAGCGGGTCCTGGTGCATGCCCCAGACATTGGCCAGGATGCGCTCGCGGCTGAACAGCCGCCCCGGGGCGCTCATCAGCAGCTCCAGCAGCGCCAGCTCCTTGGCGGTGAGGTGGATGGGCCGCCCCGCGCGCGTGGCGCGCATCGCGGCGCGGTCCAGCACCAGGTCGGCCACCTGCAGTTGCATCGGCGACGAAGGGGTCCACTCGCGCGAGCGCCGCGCCAGCGCCTCGATGCGCACCAGCAACTCCTCGAACGCGAAGGGCTTGGTGAGGTAGTCGTCGGCGCCCAGGCGCAGCCCCGTCACGCGGTCCTCCACCGTGTCCATGGCGCTGAGGATCAGCACCGGCAGCGCGCAGCCCTCGGCACGCAGCGTCTGGCACAGCGCCAGGCCGCCGAGCCCGGGCAGGTTCAGGTCCAGCAGCACCACGGCGTGCTGCTGCGTGGCGCGCACCTCCTGCCACAGCGCGCGCGCCGCCTCCAGCCCGTCCGGCCCGGTGCGGGCCACCTGCAGCTGATGTCCCTCCGCACGCAGCCCGCGTTCCAGGAAGTCCGCCACCCGCGCGTCATCCTCCACCACCAGGATTCTCATGCCATCTCCTGCGCCGCGGCGGCGGGGTTCGAGGCCTGCGGCGACGCCGGCAGCCGGATGCACACCCGCGTGCCGCCGGCATCGGCGCTGTCCACGCTGATCTCGCCGCCATGGGCGCGCACCAGCACCTGCGCGATGTTCATGCCCAGCCCGCTGCCGTCGCGCCGGTGCTGGCGGGCACGTTCGGAGCGGAAGCGGCGCTCGAACACCCGCGGCAGGTCCTGCGGCGGGATGCCGATGCCCTCGTCCTGCACCAGCAGCTGCCAGCGCAGCGCTCCCTGGGCCTGCGGCATCGCACCGGCCGCCACGCGCACGCGGCCCTGCGGATGCGAATAGCGCACCGCGTTGTCCAGCACCACCATGAAGGCCTGGCGCAGGCGCTGCGCGTCGCCGGCCACGATCATCGGCGGCTCGCCGGGCGGCGCCGGCTGCAGCTCGATGCTCACCTCGTGCTCGCGCCCCAGCGCCCGGGCCTGCACCAGCGCCTCGCCCAGCACGCTGTCGATGAGCAGCGGCTCGCGGTGCAGCGACAGGGTGTCGATGTCGTTGCGCGCGATGGTGAGCAGGTCGTCGATCACCGAGCCCAGGTGGCGCGAGGCGTCGGCGATGCGCAGCAGCGCGGTCTTGTACTCGTCCACCGGCTTGTCGCGGCCGCGCAGCGTGATCTCGGCCTCGCCGCGGATGGCGGTGGTGGGCGTGCGCAGCTCGTGGCTGATGTCGGCAAAGAGCTGGCGGCGCCGCGCGTCCATCACCTCCACCACGTGCAGCGCCTGCTGCAGCTCGGCGGTGCGCAGCTGCACCAGCTCCTCCAGGCTGTGGCGCACCTCGGCCTCGCGCTGCTGGTGCTTCTCCAGCGCCATGGCCATGTCGTTCATCGTGCGCGCGACATCGCCGAACTCGTCCTGGCGCTGCGCCGGGATGCGGTGGCCGAGCTCGCCGCGCTGCAGCGCCTCGGCCCCGCCGCGCAGCTCCTGCAGCGGACGCCGCAGCGCGCGGGCCAGATACAGCGCCAGCACCGCCGCGGCGCTGGCGAGCATCAGCGTCGCCCCCAGCGCCACGCCGCGCACCAGCGCCAGCGAGCGGTCCGCGGCGGAGCGGCGGTGCTCCACCGCCAGCCGCTCACGGGCGATGTTCTCGGCCAGCAGGGTGCGCAGGTCGCGTCCTTGCGACATGTCGAACACGCGGCTCAGCTGTCCCCATGCCGCCATGGCGTCCGCCTGGCCCGGCGACACATCGACGCCGGCCATGGCCACGCGCAGCTCGCCGACGCTGCGCTCCAGCACGGCCAGGGCCTCCTGGCGCTCGCGGTGCTCCTTGGCCATGTCGGCATCGCCCGCCTCCAGATCGGAGGCCCGCGCCGCCATGCCCTGCAGCCGCGTGAGCGTGCCCACCATGTCGGCCAGCAGACCATCGCGCACCTGGACGTCGGCATCGCCGCGCACCAGGGCCTGCAGCAGCCACGCGCGCAGCCGCTGCTTGGTGGCGGAGAGCTCCAGGAAGCCCTGCAGGACGTCGCTGGCCACGCGGCCGCGATGCACGTGGTCCGTGGCCACGTTGATCGCCCACCAGGCCACGGCGCCCTGCAGCAGGGCAGCCCCGCCCAGGATGGCCAGGGCCCTCTGCAACTTCTTCGTAAACATGCCGCGATTGTGGGCGCTGTCCCTCGGCCGCGGCGCCGCGCCCGAGGCGCCGCGCAAGCAGGCGCGGTGCCGGCTTGCGCGCCGCTCGGCGGGCCGGTTGAGCAGGCATCCAGCGGCGCGCCGACTGCGGTCAGGCGCGGCGCGCCAAGCGTGCTCAGGCCGGCACGCTGAGCTTGACCTGGTAGCCGGCCTGGTTCTTGGGATGGTCCTGCTGCGTGAAAACCGAGCGGTCGTTCTTGAGCACGATCACCTCGAAGAACGGCTTGAAGCGGGTTTCCGACACGCCGAAGGCCTGCAGGAACTTGCCGAACACCACCTGCTCCTCGGGCTCGGGCTGGCCATCCGACAGCGAGGAGTCGATCAGGTTGACCAGGATGCACATCTTCTGCGCGTCGCTGAGCAGCGGCGCCGCCTCCTTCAGGAACTCGTCGACCGAGTGCTTGCGGCGGTATTTCAGCGCGTTGTCCAGCAGCGCCTGGTTCTGGGCCCCCACGCCAACGGAACCGTCGCTGTTCTCTTGCCCACCAAGCACGGCCAGCAGGTGGCCGATCTCTTCGTGATCCATCTCGCCGTCAGCCGACATCATGTACAGAAGGCTGGTGGCGAACGCCAAATGCGGCGTCATCTTTTCACCGGAATCGCCTTTGAACATATCGAAAAGACCCAATTCGCTCTCCCAAGTTGATGAAGGAAGCCCGATTCTGAGAGCGGCGATAATTCGGAACAATGCGCAGTTTTCGATGCTTCCAGTCGAAAAAACCGCATCTTCGGCGCAGTGTGAAAACCTCATGGCCGCGCCCGGGGCGCCGATACTCCCTGACATTGCATGAGCAACGACAACGACCCCATTCCCGCCGACGGCGTGCTCACGCACCGCGTGGTCCAGGCCGCCAGCTTCGTGCTGGTGGCGGTGCTGTGCGCGCTGTCGCTGACGGCCGGGCTGCTGCCGGGCCTGCTGGCAGTGTGCGTGAGCTTTTTGATGACGCGCGCGCTGACGCGCATGCCCACCGGCCCGATGCGCCTGCCGCCGTGGCTGGCGGCCACGCTGGTCATCGTGGCGCCGCTGCTGGGCCTGAGCCTGCTGATGCTCAACGCCAAGGGCTACTCGCTGCTGGCGGTGCAGCAGTACCAGGCGCTGCTGAACCACCTGGCCAACACCATCCTGGAGATGCGCGAAAAGCTGCCGCCGGAGATCGTGCGCTACCTGCCCGAGGGCGTGGCGGGCATCCAGGAGCTGCTGGCGGCGCAGCTGCGCACGCAGGCCAGCCACCTCGCCTCCATGGGGCGGACCTGGCTGCATGGCCTGCTGCTGGCCTATGTCGGCCTGATCATCGGCGCGCTGCTGGCCACGCGCCGGCCGCCCGCGTCGCGCCGTCCCCTGTCGGCCGCCATCGCGGCGCGCGCGTTCCATTTCATCGATGCCTTCCGCCAGATCGTGGCGGCGCAGTTCTGGATCGCCATGTTCAACGCGGTGCTGACGGCGCTGTTCCTGCTCGGCGCGCTGCCGCTGTTCGGCATCGACATGCCCTACGACTACGCGCTGGTGGGCATGACCTTCGTGTTCGGCCTGGTGCCCATCGTGGGCAACCTCGTGGTCAACGTCGTGATGACGCTGGTGGGGGTGTCGGTGTCGCCCTTCGTCGGCCTGGCGTGCCTGGCCTTCCTGATCGGCATCCACAAGGCGGAGTACTTCATCAACGCCCGCGTGGTGGGCTCCAAGACCAGCACCGGCGTGTGGGAGCTGCTGGCGGCGATGTTCGCGGCCGAGACGGTGTTCGGCGTGCCGGGGCTGGTGGCCGCGCCGCTGTACTACGCCTACGTCAAGAAGGAGCTGGGCGCGGCCGGGCTGGTGTGAGCCATCCAGCCGTGGCCAGCGACGGCGCGGCGGCTACTTCTTGGCCCGGATCTTCTCCAGCTCCGCGAACATCTCCTTGGCCGTGGCCTCGCCGGCCTCCTTGCTGTACTTGGCCACCACCGGCTGCAGCTTCTGGCGCAGCTTGTCCTGCTCGGCGGCCGGCAGCTCCGTCACCTGCATGCCCTGCTTCTTCAGCTCGGCGATGGCCTTCTGGCTGAAGTCGCGGATGGTCTTGCGCTCGAAGGCCGTGGCCTCGCGCGCGGCCTCCTGCACGGCCTTCTGCTCGTCGGGCGAGAGCCCGTCCCAGGTCTTCTTGGACAGCAGCAGCACCCACACGCTGTAGATGTGCTTGGACAGCACGACGTGCTTCTGCACCTCG
This sequence comes from Azohydromonas caseinilytica, assembly GCF_012927045.1. Lineage (GTDB taxonomy): Bacteria > Pseudomonadota > Gammaproteobacteria > Burkholderiales > Burkholderiaceae_C > Azohydromonas > Azohydromonas caseinilytica. The sequence goes on from NZ_JABBFW010000044.1 coordinate 31,468, forward strand.
TAGAACTTGCTGGCCAGGATGGTGGCGGTGGGGTTCTCCTGCCCGTCCACGGCCTTCTGCTCCAGCGCGGTGTAGAGCTCGGTGAAGGGCATGGGCACGGCGTTGGCGCCCAGCGCATTGAAAGTGTCGATGAACAGCGGGTTCTGCACCACGCGGATCTTGAGCCCGGCGAAGTCCTCGGCCTTGGTGATGGGCCGGCGGCTGTTGCTGACGTGGCGGAAACCGTTCTCCCAGAAGGCCAGCCCGATCAGGCCCTTGGCCGGCAGTTGATCCAGCAACTTGCGGCCGAAGGGGCCGTCGAGCAGCGCGTCGGCTTCCTGCTCGGTCTGGAAGGTCAGGGGCAGGTTGAGCACGGTGAAGTCCTTGACCAGGCTCACCAGCGTGGAGGTGTCGGGCACCACCATCTCCTGCGTGCCGCCGCGCAGCGCCGAGATCATGGTGACGTCGTTGCCCAGCGCGCCGCCGGCGTAGAGCCGGGCCGTGAGCTTGCCGCCGGTCTTCTGCGACAGCAGCTCGCCGAACTTCTTGACGGAAACGCCCTGCGGGTGGTCGTCGGACAGCCCGATGCCCACCTTCAGCACCTTCTGCGCCGCGGCGGGTGCCGCCAGCGCGGCCAGCAGGCTTGCCGCCGCCAGGACCATGGCTCGTGACTTCATGCTGTCTCCTTGGCTTGTGATCGGCCGACGGGCGTACCGGGTGCCCTGCAGGCCGCCTGGCCCGCGGGCAGTTCGCGTGCCGGCTGCGGCGCCAGGCCCGCCGTGCAGGGGGTCCAGGCCGGCTCCGGGCCCAGCGGCAGGCAGCAGCGCTTGAGGATCAGGTCGCTGCGCGCGAACAGGTCGGCCACCCAGTCCACGAACACGCGCAGCTTGGCGCTCAGGTGCCGGTTCGGCGGATAGACGACATGGATGGGAATGCTCTGCGCGCACCAGTCCAGCAGCACCGGCACCAGCGCGCCGCTGGCGATGTGCGGCTGGGCCTGGAAGGTGGAGGTGCGCACGATGCCCAGCCCGGCCAGCCCGGCGATGAGGTTGGCGCCGCTGTCGTTGACCGAGACCACATGCCGGGGCCGCAGCTCGATGCGCTCCTCGCCCTTGGCCAGCTCCAGCGGGTAAGGTCGCCCGGTGCGGTGCGACAGGTAATTGACCACGTGGTGCTGCCCGTTCTCCAGGTCGTGCGGATGGAGCGGCACGCCGTGGCGCTGCAGGTAGTCCGGCGTCGCGCACAGGATGGTGTGGAACTCGCCGATGCGCCGCGCCACCAGCGACTGGTCGGTGATCTCGCCGCCGCGCAGCACGCAGTCCACGTTCTCGCCGATCAGGTCCACCGGCCGGTCACTCACGCCCAGGTCGATCTGGATGTGGGGATAGCGGGCGTGGAAGTCGGGCAGCGCCGGGATCAGCAGCAACTGCCCCACCGAGGCCGCCACGTCGATGCGCAGCCGCCCGCGCGGGTTGATCTTGGCGTGCGACATGCTCGATTCCAGCTCATCGAGCTCGCCCAGGATGCGCAGCGCGCGGTCGTAGTAGGCGGCGCCGTCGGCCGTCACCGTGACGCGCCGCGTGGTGCGGTTGAGCAGCTTGGTCTGCAGGTGCGTCTCCAGCGCCTGGATCAGCCGCGTCACGGTCGGCTTGGGCAGCCCCAGCGATTCCGCCGCCCGGGTGAAGGTGCCGGCCTCGACCACCCGCACATAAGCCTGCATCGCGGAGAACTTGTTATCCATCCTCGCACCTCCTCGCGGCGCAACCGCGCGCCCGCGCCCGGCATTGTGGCCGCGCGATTGTTGCGCCGGGTGAAACACGGCATGAGCGCGAGCGCTATTTAAGCCCACCTCTTTCAAGGTGCGCGGGAAGCGAGCACGCTGCCACCTCTGACACACCGGATTCCAGGAGGTGTGCGATGACGGTGGTGGATGCTGTGGTGGAGCGCTTTGCGCACCACTCTCCCGTGACGCT
>NZ_JABBFW010000045.1 GCF_012927045.1 Azohydromonas caseinilytica
GCCGCGCGGCCAAGCCCGCGGTTAAGAAGGACTACGTCAGCCACCGCGAAGCCTCGCGCCATGTCGCCACAGCGCGTGTTCTGGCCCGCGGTCGCCTTGACTGATCAACGCACCTTGAAAGGGGTGCCTCTCAAGCCCGGCCTGGAAGCTGCTGGTGCGTCAGGCTCGCAAGGGCGGATTCCGAAAAGGCGCGCGGACCATGGCCGCGTGGGCAGTCGTCCAACTGCATCGCCGCATCGAGGCATTCGCTGTTTTCGTCATTTTTTCATAATAATGATTATGGAGGATTATCTGTACTAAAAACTCCGATCGGCTGCCATTGCAGCGCCTGAATCCTCCCGGCGTCGAGTCCCAGGACGTGCGCCGTTACCGGCGTAACGCCGCCGGCCTTTTGTCGTGGCGGGGCAGGGCGGATCGTGTTTTTGCAGCGCCCTGGCGCCAATGCCTGCGGGCATGCGGCGCCGGTCCAGCGCAATGCCTGCCATCCGAACCGGAGACGCCGCGATGAAACTCGTCCTGAGTACCTTGCTGGCCAGCCTGGCCTTGCCCGTTCTGGCCGACGTCGGCTCCAGCGCCAGCCTCACCGGGCTGCGCTACGAGCTGGTGGACCTGGCCCCCGGCGACGGCATCGCGCCCAGCATCCGCTACACCGGCCTGTCGCACGCCGATTCCTTCGCGTTGTGGGACTTCTGCTTCCCCTCCTATTGCCAGCGCAGCCAGGGCAGCTTCACGACGCCGGCCTTCAGCAGTGTGCAAAACGACGGCACCGGCCAGACCAGCGTGTTCGCGGCGGTGTCGGCGGCGGGGCTGTTCACCGGCGGCCAATGGGCCAACGGCGTCGGCACAGGTTCGGGCAACGGCCGCTACCTGGGCCAGGCCCGCTACCAGGGCGCGCGCGGCGGCCCCCCGCTGTTCGTGGTGTCGGCGCACATCGGGGTGCGCATCACCGGCCAGTACACGCTCGACGCCTGGGTGAACCCCACCGAGATCCTGGGCCCCTACCACCGCGATTACGGCGCCGGTGCCGGGGTCTTCTTCCACTCCCGCTTCCTGGACGGGTCCGAGCCCCTGGTGGAGATCGGCGCCTCCTCCAGCGAGCGGTTCGCGCACGAGACGGGTGAGCTCTCCGTGCTGCTGCGCAACGACAAGGACCATCAGGCCACGCTGTGGGGCAAGTGGGGCGTCTGGTCCAGCGGCCAGGTGCCGATCGGCATCCCGGAGCCGTCGACCTGGGCGCTGATGCTGGCCGGCGTGGGCCTGGTCGGCGGCGTCGTGCAGCGGCGCCGGGCCCACGACGCGGCGCGCTGAGCCCTTCGGCACGCCACCCGTTGGGTGGTGGTGTGGTCGAGCCCGCCCGCCGCCGCGCCGGCCGCCCTGCAGGAGGCGGTGCGGAGCCTGGCGTGAGGCCGGCCATGGCGGCGGCGCCCATCGCGCCGTTTCTCATGCCGGCGGCATGATTCGCTGTCTTGGGCATGGAATTTATCCAGGCCTTGGCCGATATTCTCGAAGCGCCCAGGCCAGCATGAATGAACATGAAGCCGGCATCGGCATGGCTGCCATTGGAAAACAATGTGTTGTTTGGGTCGCACACTCGGCGGCACGCTTGCCCACAAGAGAATGGGTGGTTATTCGGTGAATGGTTGCGGCCTGAATTTCATGGGCCATGCTTGCTTTTGAGTGCCGGCAAACAAAAAGTTCTTGGGTCCGCTGGAATTTGGAATTTCAAGGCGTTGCTGGTACCGGGCCGGTTTGATGCTCCTGAAGCCGCTGCCGGCTCCGGGGGCGCAGGCGGCGGCCTGCCTGGCGCCAGGGGCACCGGGGCCATCCGGTACGCTCGGCCGCATGCTGAACCCAGAAACGATCCGGGCCATTTCGCTGGACCTGGATGACACGCTGTGGCCGATCTGGCCCACCATCGACCGCGCCGAGCAGGTGCTGCATGAATGGCTCGTGATCAACGCGCCGGCGACGGCGGCCCTGTTCTCCAGCCCGGAGGCGCTGCGCGAGATCCGCGGGGCCGTCGGGCGGCAGCGCCCCGACCTCAAGCACGACCTGAGCGCGCTGCGCCGCGAATCGATCCGCCTGGCCCTGGGCCAGGCCGGCGACGACCCGGAGCTGGCCGAGCCGGCCTTCGAGGTGTTTTTCGCCGAGCGCCAAAACGTGACGCTGTTTCCCGACGCGCTGCCGGCCCTGGAGTTCCTGGCCGCGCGCTACCCGCTGGTGAGCCTGTCCAACGGCAACGCCGACCTGGCACGCATGGGGCTGGCGCCCTTCTTCGTGGCCAGCGTCGCCGCGCTCGAGTTCGGCGTGCCCAAGCCGGACCCGCGCATCTTCCATGCCGCGGCACGGGCCGCCGGCGTGCAGCCGCAGGAGGTGCTGCACGTGGGCGACGACGTGCTGCAGGACGTGCTGGGCGCGCGCGACGTCGGCATGCAGACGGCCTGGGTCAACCGGGTCCAGGCGCTGTGGCCGCATGCGCAGGCGCCGGACCTGGAACTCGCGAGCCTGAGCGAGTTGTGCGAGGCGCTGCGCTGAGGAAGCCGGTGCACCGGCCAGCGGTGCGCCGCCTGGTTTCCGGGCCCGCGAAACTGGCCGGCAAAACATGATGGCGGTTTTTCTGGCCGGCCATCGTCTTGATATTTGCGGCGGCTGCAAACCGGGGCGCCTCCCGGCCGGATCTTCGGATTGCGGAAGATTTTCGGCACAGGTATGGGCGTTGCCCGGTGCGGCCTTCGGGATTTGGCGCGAATCGCCGCCCGGCGCCGGCCTTGGCAGGACAAAATGCTGACTCCTTGCTTGCGTCAGGCCTGGTGTAACCAGCTTGACCGGCATTCGGTCCGCCACACGCCGAGCCCTTCGGCTTGAATCTCGATTAATGAGCGGGGCAAAACACCCGGAAATCGGGGAAGGCACGGACCGGTTGCGTTACATCAATTTCTATTGCCGGCGATTTTCTTGCTCCCGCCGGTGCCTGGCCCCGTCCAGGTTTCAACTCCAGACCCCACGGCGTGAACTAGTGCCAGCCTCTCACCCGTTGTGGCGGCAAGGAGCGTGATCGCTGAGGCACCATGGCGCCAGAACAGCAACAAGTGCAACAGCCCTGGCCGGCAGCAGCGGGCCGAGTGTGGCGCAATGACGACGATGGGGCGGGAAAAATCAGCGAATTGATACCGTAAGGGGCCGGGATCATTAAGAATGTCGGCGCCGCAACTTCTGCTTACATTAGAATCAAGCCATTTGGGCCAATTGATGGCGCGTGCCATGTCACGAGCCTGGGCCCTTATTGCGTGGCCGGTGAGTGTTGGGAGCCGGCCGCATTGAGTCTGCCGGGCTGAAGCGCCGAAGTGCTGAAAACAGTTATTGCGCCAAACGCATGGGCATGGCGCCCGCGTGTCATTCATGGTGGCCGGCGCATCCGGGGCGAATCAGGTACGCGGCAACGATTTGGCAGTGTGGCGCTGCCCGACTTGGTGAAACCGGCTCATGCCCGTTGAATATTACTGGAGAAATTCTTTGGCTGTGACGTGATGAGAAATGGTCTGCCGCTAAGGACACTGGCTGGCGCGGTGGCTTCCAAGCCCGCCATGAGGCTTTTGGCGCCTCTCTCGATCGGGGAGTTTGCCCATCAAGCCATTGCCCGGGAACGTGTTTGGCGGCGCCAGTCACGGTAAGGGCGGTGCTCCGCTCCAAGCCTTCCGCTCAATACCATTTCTCGACTGCAGAGCCTGGGTCGCTGCTCGGCGAGAGGGATTGCCGACGCGGTGCGGCGCTTCGCGGCTGAATATTTTCCTCGGGTGCCGGTAAAACACCCAAAAGATCCATGCGCTGAATATTGCAGGCAGTGCATGAGAGCGCCTCCATAGTCAGTTGCCGTAGAAACGGAAAAGAAATGAACGTACTCAAGTTGTATCGGCCCGCCGTGGCAGCCTTCCTGGGCGTGTGCGCCACGGCCGCGCTGGCCGAGGATTCGGCCTTCAGCTTCAGCGGCTACGGCACGCTGGGCGCGGTGCGCACCAACCTGGAAGACAGCCAGGCGGAGTTCCGCTCGGGCGCGCGCCAGAACAAGGGTGCCAGCCGCGCCACCGACCTCGGCGTGGACACGCGCCTGGGCCTGCAGGCCACGTACAAGTTCAACGAGGTGTTCTCCGCCGTCGGCCAGGTGCTGGCCAGCCGCCGCGACGACCAGGCAGGCCCGCAGGTGGAATGGCTCTACGCCCAGGCCACGCCCACGCAGGGCGTGGACCTGCGCATCGGCCGCATGGTGCTGCCCATCTTCGCGCTGTCGGACAACCGCAACGTGGGCTATGCGCACTACTGGGTGCGCGCGCCGCAGGAGGTCTACGGCCCTTACTCTCCGACCTCGTTCGACGGCGTGCAGGCGCGCTGGCGCGACAACGTCGGCGGCGTGAACCTCAACGTGCAGGCCTCGGCCGGCCAGACCGAAGCCGACGTCTACTACCTGTTCCGCTCCAAGTCCACGCTCAAGCACGACCGCCTGTACTCGCTGGCCGTCTCCGCGGGCATGGGCGACTGGACGCTGTCGGCCAGCAAGACGCTGGGCAAGGACACGTCGATCACGGGCCCGGTGTTCAACCTGCCCAAGGGTGACGACAACTTCACCAACCTGGCCCTGCAGTACGACAACGGCGAGTTCATGGCGATGGCCGAGTACGTCACGCGCCGCTACAGCACCATGGACCTGGTGAACTCCGACAGCTACTACGTCAGCGCCGGCTACCGGCTGGGGGCGTGGACGCCGTACGCGATCTACGGGCACTTCACGCCCAAGGGCGACGCCTACATCTCCCGTACCGACTTCGGGCAGCCCATCCCGGGCGCCTTCCCCAAGGGCCACACCCGGGCCGTGGGCGTGCGCTGGGATGCCTACAAGAACGTGGCCGTGAAGCTGCAGGTCGAGAGCGTCAAGCGCACCGACTTCGCCTTCGCGAACCGCTCGTTCCAGTTCATTCGCGAGACGCCCAACGTGACGGCCGTGAGCCTCGCGGTTGACTTCGTATTCTGATCAGGAGTTGCCATGCGAAAAATTCGCCTCATCGCCTCGGCTGCCGCGCTGCTGCTGACCTTGGCCGGGGCCCACGCCGAGATCGTCGTGATCGGCAACTCTGCCGCCGCGCCGATGACCAAGGAACAGGCCGTTGACGTGTTCCTCGGCAAGAACCAGGCGCTCTCGCCCGTGGACCAGCCCGAAGCCGCGCCCATCCGGGCCGACTTCTACAAGAAGCTCACCGGCCGCAGCCTGGCGCAGGTGAAGGCCACCTGGTCGCGCCTGGTGTTCTCGGGCAACGGCCAGCTGCCCAAGGAGCTGCCCGACGCCGCGGCCGTGAAGAAGGCCGTGGCGGCCGATCCCAAGCTGGTGGGCTACATCGACAAGACGGCGGTGGACGGCAGCGTCAAGGTGCTGTTGAGCGTCGACTGAGCCAACCCGCCCGCCCCCCAGGGCCCGGTGAAGGAACATCACACATGAACTTCCGCACCAAGATTTGGATGCTGCCGCTGAGCGCGGCGGCTGTTTTCGTCTTCGGTCTGGGCGCGAGCTACCTGGTGGGCACGCGCACGTCCGAAAGCCTTGAGCAGCTGCGCGCCGTCGACTATCCATACCTCGAGAGGGTCGGGCGCATCTACAGCGGCAGCGAGCAGTTCCGGCTGACGCTGCAGGCCGCCGCGGTCGAGGGCGACGAGGCCAAGCTCAAGGACGTCGAGCCGGCGGTCGCGGCGGTGCGCGCGTCCCTGGCCGAGGCCGCCGGGTTGCGGGGCAAGTCGGAATCGGCCAAGGCGCTGGGCCAGGCCTTCGAGACCTACCAGCAGGCGGCCACCGAAGCCACGCGCGCCATGCTCAGCGGCGGTGCCGTGGGCGACCTGGTGCCGCGCATGCAGGCCAACCAGGCCGCGTTCACCAAGCGCCTCGCGCAGGAGAAGCAAACGGCCGATGCCGCGGTGGAGAGCGGGCAGGCGGGCGCCGTCCACGGCGTGCAGTTCAACATCTGGCTCAACCTGGGCACGGGCGCTCTCGTGCTGCTGGTGCTGGGCGCCGCCTCGCGGCTGATCCTGGCGTCGGTGTGGCGCGAGCTGGGCGACGAGCCCTCGCGGCTGCAGCGCTTCGTGCAGCGCGTGGCCGACGGCGACCTGCGTCCCGACGCGGCGCACGGCCCGGTCGTGGCCGGGTCGCTGCATGACGCCGTCTCCACCATGGCCGCGCGGCTGCGCGACACGGTGGGCACGATCCGCCAGGCCACCAACACCATCGCGGTGGCTTCCAGCCAGATCGCCGCGGGCAGCCAGGACCTGAGCTCGCGCACCGAGAAGACCTCGGCCGACCTGCAGCACACCGCCTCGTCGATGTCGCAGCTCACCGGCTCGGTGGCGCACACGGCCCAGGCCGCCAGCACGGCCGACGAGCTGGCCGGCGCCGCGGCGGTGTCCGCCCAGCGCGGCGGCACCATCGTCGAGCAGGTCGTGACCAGCATGGGCGACATCAACGACGCCTCGCAGCGCATCGGCGAGATCATCGGCGTCATCGACGGCATCGCCTTCCAGACCAACATCCTGGCGCTCAATGCCGCGGTGGAAGCCGCGCGCGCGGGCGAGCAGGGCCGCGGCTTCGCGGTCGTGGCCGGCGAGGTGCGCGCCCTGGCGCAGCGCAGCGCCGAGGCGGCCAAGGAAATCAAGCTGCTCGTCGGCGCCTCGACCGAGAAGGTCGACGGCGGCAAGCGGCTGGTGGAGGAGGCCGGCGGCGCCATGCAGGAGATCGTCTCCGGCGTGCAGCGCGTCACCGCCGTCATCGCCGAGATCAGCGCCGCCACGCACAAGCAGTCCTCGGGCATCGCGCAGGTGGACCAGTCCGTGCGCAGCCTCGACCGCATGACGCAGCAGAACGCCGCCATGGTCGAGCAGTCGGCCGCGGCGGCCGAGAGCCTGCGCGAGCAGTCGCAACGCCTGGCCCTGGCCGTCAGTGCCTTCCGGCTGGACGGCACCGAAGAGCAGCCGGTGTGAGCGCACGAGGCCCGGCCGAGCCGGGCCTCGCCTTCTTTCTCCAGCGCCTGCTGCGGCGGCCCACGCGCTTCACGCCGCGGCGCCCAGGGCGCCGAACTCCACGGCCGGCCCCGCCGCAGCGCCCCGCACCGGGACGGCGCCCGGCGCGTGCGTGCCGACGTTGAACACCGACACCGCCTGGGCCAGGCGCCGCGCCTGCTGCTGCAGCGACTGGGCCGCCGCCGCCGATTCCTCCACCAGGGCCGCGTTCTGCTGCGTGACCTCGTCCAGGCGGCCGACGGCGGCATTCATCTGCCCGATGCCGTCGCGCTGCTCGCTGGCCGAAGCGGCGATGTCGCCGATGAGCGCGGCCACGCGCTGCACGTTCGTCACGATCTCCTGCATGGCGTGGCCGGTCTGCTCCACCAGGGCGCTGCCGGCATCCACCGTCTTCACCGAGGCGCCGATGAGGCCCTTGATCTCCTTGGCGGCCTCGGCGCTGCGCTGCGCCAGGCTGCGCACCTCGCCGGCCACGACCGCGAAGCCGCGGCCCTGCTCGCCGGCGCGCGCGGCTTCCACCGCGGCGTTGAGCGCCAGGATGTTGGTCTGGAAGGCGATGCCGTCGATGACGCCGATGATGTCGGCGATGCGCCGCGACCCTTCGCTGATGCGCCCCATGCTGGTCACCACCTGCTCCACCACCGCGCCGCCGCGCGCCGCGGACCCGGCCGCCGCGGAGGCGAGCTGGTTGGCCTGGCGCGCGGTATCGGCCGACTGCGACACGGTGGCCGTCAGCTGCTCCATCGAGCTGGCGGTCTGCTGCAGGTTGCTGGCCATGTGCTCGGTGCGCGCGGACAGGTCGTGGTTGCCCGTGGCGATCTCGGCCGACGCGGCGCTGACCGATTCGACGCCCTGGCGCACCTCGGCCACGATGCCGTGCAGCTGCTCCGACATCGCGGCGATGGCGCCCATCAGCTGGCCCAGCTCGTCACGGCGCTTCACGTCGAGCCGGTGCGTCAGGTCGCCCGCGGCGATCACCTGGGCCGCGCGGACGGCTTCCTTCAGCGGCCGGGTGATGGAGGCCACCATCCAGGCCACGCCGGCCAGGCTGGTGAGGAACACGGCAACCATGGCCAGCCAGCTCAGCAGCTCCACGCGCTCCGCATGGGCCAGGGCCTGCGCCTTGGTGTCGTCGCGCAGCTTCTCCTGCAGGGCGACGTAGCCGTCGATGGCGCCCAGGTACTGCCTGGCCACCGGCTTGAGTTCCCGCTCCACCAGCGCCAGCATCGCGCTGCCTTCGCCGCCCTTGCGGGCTTCGTTCACCTGGCGGGTGATGTCGAGCATGGCCATGCGCGCCTTCACGACCTTGTCCAGGGCCTGCTTCTCCTCGGCGGTGCCGGCGGCCTCAGTGATGCGCTTTTGCAGCCCGGTGTTGGCGGCAATGACCTCCTTGACCCGGGGCGTGAAGGTCTCGCTCACCAGCGCCTCCGAGCTGATGGCGTTGGCCATCACGCCCTGCACGCCGGCTTCGGTCAGCCCGCGCCAGCGCAGCGCCAGGGCGATCTGGGTGTCGCGGCTCTCCACCTCTCCCAACGCCCGGCTCAGGGCCGTCTTGGACAGCTGGTGCGTGACGGCGGCGCTGATGGCCAACGCCAGCAGCGCCATCACCGAGAAGATCCACAGCCGCCGGGCCACGGAGATGTTGTTGAGAAAGTTCATGTCGATTCAGCGGGTAGGGACGGGCGAATTAGTGCGCTAAGCACCAGCGTCCCATCGGCTGCAACAAAGTGCATTTAAGGCGGTTGGGCGGGGATAAAGGGAAAACCCCGGCATCAGCCGCTGCTCATGGAGGCGGCGCGCAGCCCGGCTGCGTGCGGGGTGCTTGGCGCTGCCGCCGCGGGCCTGCGGGAGCCCGGGGCCCGGCCCCGGCCGTTGCGGGTTAGCCCGATGAGAGTCGGATTTTTCAGCGTCCCATACTGCACCCGCCCCCCGAGGCAGTCACAAGGAGGCGGGCATGGGCAGGCAACGGGTGCTTTTCCTGGCGGCGTCGCTGGCGGTGGCGCTGGCTGCCGGCGCCACCAACCATTCCCTCTGGGTGCATGGGCGCGGTGGCGGCGGGCAGGTCGGCAACTACGCCGACTTCAGCTCCTGGGGCCCGGCCACCGTCAATGCCGGCGTCAACAAGAAGTCGGTCAACTGGGACGGCTACAGCCGCATCTCCACGCAGGACTTCCGCCTGCGCAACGCCCTGGACTGCTTCTGCACCGGCGCCAACTGGTGCTACGTGGCCGTGCACAGCGCGGGCGACCTGATGATCGGCTACGTGCTCGACCTCTATGGCGGCTCGCAGCGCTTCAAGAAGATCCCGCTCCCCGGCGCGGACGGGCAGTGCACCAACAGCGACGGCACCACGCAGACCGGCTGGAACATCAAGTGGGTGGACGTGGCCGGCGGCGCTGCGGGCGGCTCGGAGCTGGCCAACAACGGCAGCTGGGCGGCCTCCGACCCGCTCGTGTCCGACCTGAAGACGGCCACGGCCCGCGCGCTCTACAACCACAACAACACCCGCGGCGTGATGTTCCACATGTATGCCGGCGCGAAAGGCACCTTCTACTCGGGCCTGCTGCCGGGCCAGGACGACGATGCGGTGGCCTACCACTCCAGCGGCGGCGTCTCCGGCTCGGGCGGCGCCTCGTTCTGCAATCCCTCCGACTGGTTCTGCGACGACCTGACCCTGGGCACGGCGCTGAATCAGGGCGGCCGGGCCAAGTGGGCCAACCATTCGGTGCGGCTGCGCGACGATGCCGAGGCCTACGGGCATTCGACCGGCCGCAACTGGGGCGGCATCGTCGCGCCCATGCGTGCCGACATGGAGCTCAACGCGAGGTAGCGCGCCATGGCACGCCACAAGAGCGAGCGGGGCGCCGTGGCATGGTGGGTGCTCGGTGCCGTCGCGGTGCTGGCGCTGCTGGCCTGGTGGGGCCGCGATGCCGGCTCCGGGCCGGCGCAGGCGGCAGCGCCTGAGGCGGTGAAGCCGGCCGCCTCGGCAGCGGCCGCGACCACGGCGTCGGCACCGGCCTCCGCGCCCCGCGCGCCCTTCACGCCGGCGGCACTGGCGGCCCGGCAGCGCGAGCGGGCGATGTGGCAGCAACGCCTGGAGCAGGCCCAGCAGACGCTGGAGGCCTACCGCGCCTCGACCCGCTACCCGCACGAGGCGCGCCCGCTGGCCGAGCAGCCGGACCAGGTGCGGCCGAACCTGCCCATCGAGGAGGACGCGCCGCTGCGGCTGGCCGACGGGCGCGCGGCGCGGGGCGTGCACCTGCGCACCAGCCAGGAACGCGTCTTCGTGCAGGGCGACGAGAGCGTGCGGCTGTCGCTGAGCCTGCGCGGCGACGACGGCGCGGTGCTGCCGCTGCGCGTAGTGCGCGCCACGGCCCGCGAGGTGCCGCCGCCCAACACCGGCTCGCTCTACCCCGTGGTGCCGGTCAATTTCAACGACGAGGGGCTCGACGGCGACCTGCAGGCCCGCGATGGCGTCCAGGGCGTGCGCCTGCAGCCGGAGCGGCAGGGCTTCGCCGGCCTGTCGGGCCAGCTGCGGGTAGAGGTGGTGCTGCAGCATGCCGGGCAGGAGGCCGTGGTGTTCTTCGACATGGTGCTCACCGGCGCGCCCGGCGCGGTGTGGACGGGCAGCGTGCGCGAGGCGCTGGAGGAGGGCTCGCTGAACTTCTACCTCGGTGCCGAGGTGAGGGTGCCGGGCCGCTACGTCGTCACCGGCCGCGTGGACGACGCCACCGGCCGGCCCCTGGCGCTGCTGAGCTTCAACGACGAGGTCGGCGCCGGCGCGCAGGAGTTCCGGCTGTCGCTGTTCGGCAAGCTGGTGCGCGACGCCCAGCCGGTCTTCCCGCTGACCCTGCGCGACGTCGAGGCCTTCCTGCTGCGCCCGGACAGCTTCCCCGACCGGTCGTTGATGGCGCGCCGAACCGGCACGGTGCTGGTGACGCGCCACCATCCGCTGGCCGCCTTCTCGCCGGCCGAATGGCAGAGCGAGGAGCGCAGCCGCTACCTGGCGGAGCTGCAGCGCGACGTGAGCGAGGCGCAGGGCCGGCTCACGCAGCTGGGCCCGTCGCGCTGACGGGCCCGCGCGCGGGACGGCGCCGTCAGGCGATCTTCACGTACTCGTAGTCCACCGGCTGCTTGTTGATGCCCAGCCGCGGCGGGGCGATCCAGCTGGCGTACTCGCCGGGCTGGTGGCAGGGCTGCATCAGCGAGGCGATGAACCGCAGGTCCTGGGCGTTGGGCAGCCACTCGTCCTGCTGCGCCGCCCACATCTCCGCGCCGATCACCTCGCCGGCGGGGCTGATGTGCTGGCCGGCGAACTCGCCGATGCGGCGGTTGAAGCCCTTGTGCGGCTGCGTGAGGCGGAAGTCGATGCCCGCCTTCTCGATGATCTTGTTCCAGCGCTCGATGCCGCCCTGGCAGTCGGCGATGTAGTCGTCGAGCAGCCGGCTGTTGATGGCGCGCAGCGCCGGCACCTGCTCGGTGACGATTGCGCCGTCCACCACGCGCATGACGGGATAGGTGGCGTCGTGCAGCTGGTGGTCGTCGCTGAGCTGCGCCTCGTTGAAGCGGCCCTTGAGCCCGGCGCTGAAGGCCTCGGCCGCGTTGCTGGAGATCTCCGAGCCGAACAGGTCGCGCGTCACCGACATGTGGAAGTTGGCCTTGCGCTGCAGCAGCGGCAGGTCCACCACGCCGAGCTTGCGGATGGCTGCGGTGTCGTAGGGGTCGGTGATGCCGGCCTTGTTCATGGCGGCGCAGGTGGCCTCGATGGTGCGGCCCACGCCGGTCTCGCCGACGAAGAGGTGGTGCGCCTCCTCGGTGAGCATGAAGCGGCAGCTGCGCGAGAGCGGGTCGAAGCCGCTCTCGGCCAGCGCGGCGAGCTGCATCTTGCCGTCGCGGTCGGTGAAGTAGGTGAACATGAAGAACGAAAGCCAGTCGGGCGTCTTCTCGTTGAAGGCGCCCAGGATGCGCGGGTTGTCCTGCTGCCCACTGCGGCGCTCCAGCAGCGCCTGCGCCTCCTCGCGCCCGTCGCGCCCGAAGTGCTTGACCAGCAGGTAGACCATGGCCCACAGGTGGCGGCCTTCCTCGACGTTGACCTGGAAGAGGTTGCGCATGTCATACAGCGAGGGCGCCGTGGCGCCCAGCCAGCGCTGCTGCTCCACCGAGGCGGGCTCGGTGTCGGCCTGCACGACGATGAGGCGGCGCAGCAGCGAGCGGTATTCGCCGGGCACTTCCTGCCACGCCGGCTCGCCCTTGTGGCGCCCGCACGGGATGGTGCGCCCTTCCACCTTGGGCGCGAGCAGGATGCCCCAGCGGTACTCGGGCATCTTCACGTAGCCGAACTTGGCCCAGCCGGCGGGGTCCACGCCCACGGCGGTGCGCAGGTACACGTCCGCGTCCTGGAAGCCCTCGGGGCCCATCTCCTTCCACCAGTCGACGTAGTTGGGCTGCCAGGCCTCCAGCGCGCGCTGCAGCTGCCGGTCCGAGGCCAGATCGACGTTGTTGGGAATGCGGTCGGCGTAGTTGACTTCGACGAAGGCGTCGCTGCGGACGGACTCGGGCGTTTCGACCAAGGTGTCGGTGCTCATGGGTGTCTCCTCACAGGGTGGGTGATAAACCGGCATCAAAGTGCACGGCAATTTGTGAGAAAGCATTTTTGTGCGTAAACGCCACACGCCTTTGACCTGGATCAGCGTTTGACGCACTCGAATTTCCGGCTCCAGGCGCAGCCTTCTTGAGTTGAAGCCCGGTGGAATGCGCAAACAGCGCCTAGGAGCTGATGTGCATGAAAGTGCATGTTAGGTGGTCGTGTCGATCTTCCGGCGCGTGAAGCTTCGATCCGCAGCATCCAGGTGCGCGCGCAACGCCGACGCCGGGAGGCTGGCTACAACATACACGCCTCTTTCCGCCATCCTTTTTCGCGCCTTGGCCCCGCGCATCTCATGCGCCACGGCGATGTCCTCGTCCTGGCTTGCGCCTTTCGCTTGCTTGGTTCAGGTCGCGCGGATCAGCGGTGTTGAGTGGGTTGAAGGAATCTCGTATGTTGTTATCAATGGAACCCAGTGCAGCCGCGTCGCCACGGCGCGGCGTTCAGCGGGCGTGGTGCACGTCCAGCGCCGATACGGCTGCGGCCTCGTGGCCCCAGGACTGGCGCACGTAGCTCGCCACGGCCGCCACCTCGTGTTCCGACAGCACCTGCTTGAACGGCGGCATGCCGAAGGGCCTGGGGTTGCCGCGCGTGGCGGGCGGAAATCCGCCATGCAGCACCGCCTTGATGAGGTTGTTGGGCGAAGCCATGGTCACGGCCCGGTTGCCCGCCAGCGGCGGATAAATGCCGGCCACGCCCTCGCCCGACTCGCCATGGCAGGCCGCGCAGCGGTCCGCGTAGATCTTCCCGCCCAGGCGCATGAGCTCGGCACTCGCCGGCTCCACCGGCTTGCGCTTGGCCGGGGGCTGCTGCGGCAGCGTCTTCAGGTAGACCGCCATCGCGCGCAGGTCTGGCTCGCTCAGGTGCTGCGTGCTGCGGTACACGACCTCCGCCATCGGCCCCATGACCGAGCCGCGCGGCGAGATGCCGCTGCCCAGCAGCGCGACGATGTCGGAGAGGGACCAGTCGGCCACGCCGGCCTCCTGGGCCCGCGCCAGCGAGGGCGCATACCAGTTCTGCATCGGGATCAGGCCGCCGCCGAGCTCGATGTCGCCGTCGGTGGCGCCCAGCAGGTTTCGGGTGGCGTGGCAGGCCACGCAGTGCCCCAGCCCGCGCACCAGGTAGCTGCCCCGGTTCCATTGCGCCGACTGCTCCGGGCGCGCCTCGAAGCTCGCCGGACGGAAGTACAGCGCCCGCCACACCGCCAGCGAGGCCTGCAGGTTGTAGGGAAAGCGCAGCTCATGCGCCCGGTTCGCCTGCCGCACGGGCGGCAGGCTTTGCAGGAAGGCATAAAGCGCGTCCGAGTCCTCGCGCGTGACCAGCGTGAAGTTCGGGTAGGGGAAGGCGGGATACAGCAGCCGGCCGTCGCGGGAGCGGCCATGGTGCAGCGCGCGCCAGAACTCCGCGGCCGTCCAGGCGCCCAGGCCGGTGTCGCGGTCCGGCGTGAGGTTGCTCGCGTACACGGTGCCGAACGGCGTGTCGATGCCGCGCCCGCCCGCGTACTCGGCCCCGCCCCGCGCCGTGTGGCAGCCGATGCAGTTGCCGGCCCGGGCCAGGTAGGCGCCACGCGCGACGGTGGCCGGGTTCGCGGCCCCGTCGGCCGGACCGGGTTCCAGCGGCACCTCGCCGCGGACGTTGAGCCAGGCCACCAGCGCCGCCAGTACGGCCAGCAGCGCGACGAACATGAGCCCCACGCGCCACACGCCCGTTCTGGCCATGCCGAAGCTCCTCATTGCAGGCCGCTGCCGCAGTCCAGCGGCAGGGGCGAACTCGGACGAGGCGCCGGCCGGGCGTCGGCCGGAATGGGCTGCGCCGACAGCCAGGCCGCGACCGCGCCCACCTCCTGCGGCGTGAGCCGGTTGGCGATGGTGGCCATGCAGTCCGGCGCGGCGGCGCGGCGCTGGCCGGTTCGCCACGCGCCCAGCTGGCCCATGAGGTAGTCACGCGGCAGGCCGAGCAGGCCGGGCAGGGCGGGCTGCGCACCGGTCATGTGTTGGCCATGGCAGGACACGCACGCGGGAATGTTGCGTTGCCGATCCCCCCGCTGCACCAGCGCCGCGCCCAGTTCCCGCTGCGCCGGCGCCACCGCGGTGCTCTGCGGCGGCGGATAAGGCAGATCCAGCCCCGCGAAGTGGCCGGCGATCTCGCGCAGGTACTCGTCCGACAGGTGCTCGACCAGGTAGCTCATCGTGGCGTTGTGGCGCCGGCCCTCGCGGAAGTTGACGAGCTGGTTGTAGAGGTAACCGGCCGGCTTGCCGGCGATGCGCGGGAAGTAGCCGGCGTTGGTGGCGCGCCCCTCCTTGCCATGGCAGACGGTGCAGGCCTGCATGCGCTGGGCCATGGTGTCCGGCACCGCCGCCTGGGCTGCCGCCGCGGACGCCGCCGGACCCAGCCCCGCCGACGCCAGGGCCGCCGCCACCACCCAGCCCCGCCACTGCTGCCGCGCCTGCCGCATCTGCCGAAGCTCACTCATCGCGTTCATGCCTTTCCTGATGGGCTTGGACACCGTGCCGCGCTCACGCGCCGGTCTGGGCCGATGCCAGCTGGCCGATGGTGCGCAGCGCGTCGTCGAAGCGCTCGTCGCCGGCCTGGCCGTAGTTCAGGCGCAGGCAATGGGCAAAGCGCCGGTCCGCGGAAAACAGGTGGCCCGGCGCCAGGCTGATGTTCTGCGACAGCGCCAGCCGGTGCAGCTGCAGCGCATCGACCTGCGCCGGCAGCTCCACCCACAGGAAGTAGCCGCCCTCGGGCCGCGTCACGCGCGTGCCCTTGGGAAAGTGCTTGGCGATGCCGCGCAGCGCCCGCGCCTGGCTGTCGGCCAGCGCCTGGCGCAGCTGGCGCAGGTGCCGGTCGTAGCCGCCCTGCTGCAGGTAGTCGGCCAGCGCCTCCTGCGGCGGCACGGCCGTGGCCAGCGTGGTCATGAGCTTCAGGCGCTGCACCCGCTGCGCGAAGCGCCCGGCCGCGGTCCAGCCCACCCGGTAGCCCGGCGCCAGGCACTTGGAGAAGGAGCTGCAGTGCATCACCAGCCCCTGCCGGTCGAAAGCCTTGCAAGGCGGCGGGCGCCGCAGCCCGAAGTACAGCTCGGCGTAGA
Source organism: Azohydromonas caseinilytica (assembly GCF_012927045.1). Lineage (GTDB taxonomy): Bacteria > Pseudomonadota > Gammaproteobacteria > Burkholderiales > Burkholderiaceae_C > Azohydromonas > Azohydromonas caseinilytica. The sequence continues at coordinate 15,783 of NZ_JABBFW010000045.1, forward strand.
CGTCGTCCTCGATCAGCGGCACCTCGTGCCGGGCCAGCAGATCGACCAGCGCGCGCTTGTTCTCCTCGGGCATCAGGCTGCCCAGCGGGTTCTGGAAGTTGGGCATGAACCAGCAGGCCCGCACCGGGTGCCGCTCCAGCACCTGCGCCAGCGAGTCCAGCTCGATGCCGTGGCGCGGGTGCGTCGCCACCTCCACGGCCTTGAGCTGCAGCCGCTCCAGCGCCTGCAGCGCGGCGTAGAAGGTGGGCGACTCCACCGCCACCACGTCGCCCGGCCGGGTCACGGCCTGCAGGCACAGGTTCAATGCCTCCATCGCGCCGTTGGTGATGACGATCTCGCCGGCATCCGCGGCGATGCCTTCCACCACGTAGCGCAGGCCGATCTGGCGGCGCAGCCGCTCGCTGCCCTCGGTCAGCTCCTCGACGATGCGCTGCGGATCAAGCCCGCGCATGGCCGGCGTCAGCGCCCGCGCCAGCTTCTCCAGCGGAAACAGCGCCGGGCTGGGAAAGGCCGAGCCCAGCGGCACCACGTCGGCCTGCCGCGTCGAGCCCAGCACCTGGAACACCAGCTCGCTGATCTCCACATGCGTGGATTGCGGGGCCGGCTGCGCGGTGGCGGGCTCGTTGGCGCTGGCCGCGCGCAGCGCGTTGACGTAGTAGCCCGAGCGCGGCCGGGCCTGGATCAGCCCGCGCGCCTCCAGCAGGTAGTAGGCCTCGAACACGGTGGACGGGCTGATGCCGCGGCTGGTGCTGGCCTGGCGCACCGAGGGCAGCCGGTCGCCGGGCCGCAGCGCCTGCGTACGGATCAGCTCGCCGATCTCGTCCGCGTACTGTTCGTAGCGTTTCATGCCGGCGCCTGATGTGCTCTGTAAGCCATGGCCGCTGACTGTACTGATCCGCTGCGCTCCGGCGCCAATGGCCTTGGAAACCGCATCTGATACGGTCTTTTGGCCGGACTTCTGAGCCTTACCCAATCAGCAACGCGCCGGCACAGTCCAGGGCCATTGCTCACGGCGCGGCGCCCCGTCCACGGCGAAGGGGGTCGCGTTCCACGGACCGGCCCCTGGCCGGCCGGCGACCACGGCCCGCAACCATGCACCACACCCTTGGCGCCGCCACGGCGCTTCCCCTGTCCAGCCGGCAGTGGCTGGACGACCACGCCCCCAGCCTGGAGCGCAGCACCCGGCACGCTTCGGCCCTGCTGCCGCTGCTCGCCAGGGCCGGCCTGCTCCACGCCGAAGGCGATCTCGACGCCGCCGTGGATGCCGTCGCCGAGGTGGCCTCGGCCTCGCTGGCCGCCGGTGTCGTGCTGTGCGCGCAGCGCGGCTTTGCCGAGGCGCTGCGCCTGAGCCACAACGTGGCGCTGTGCGAGCACCTGCGGCCCGAGGTGCAGGACGGCCGCCTGGCCGGCGCGCTGGCGCTGTCGGGCGTGTTCGGCCACCTGGCCCAGGGCACGCCGCTGCCGGTGAGCGGGGTGGAGACGCCGCGCGGCTGGAAGCTCAGCGGCCGGCTGCCCTGGGTGGCCAACCTGCAGCACGACGGGCATGTGGTGGCCGTCCCCGTGGCCTTCGAGGGCCTGCAGGACTTCGCCATGGTGGTGCTCGGCAGCGAGGAGAGCGGCCTGGCGCGCGGCCCGGAGGCCGGCGCCGGCCCGCGCGGCATCCGCGCCGCGGCGCTGCAGCTGGACCGGGTGCATTTCCGCGAGGACGAGCTGCTGCACGTCAACGGCGCCAGCCTCGTTCGCCAGCTCCTGCCCACGCTGCTGGCGCTGCAGTGCGGCCTGGCCCTGGGCGTGGCCCAGGCGGCGCTGTCGGCCGCGGACAACCACCCCGCCGGCGGCATGGCCGCCCGGCGCGCCGGCGCGCAGCGGCTGCAGGCCGCGCTGGGCGAGAACCGCGCCGCCCTGGGCGACGGCCTGCGCTCGGGCCGCTTCATCGACGACGCCGCTGCCCTGCTCAAGCTGCGCCTGCGCTTCACCGAGCTGGCGCAGGCCGCCGTGCAGGCCGAGCAGCAGGCCGTGGGCGCCGAGGCCGTGCTGGCCGGCGAGGACGGCGGCTGCGCGCGCCGCGCCGGTGAGGCCCGGTTCCTGTCCCTTCTCAGCCCCGACGCCGGCGAGCTGGCGTCCCAGCCCGCGCCCGCACGGAGAGCCGCATGAGCGCCACCCCCCGCGTCATCCCCATCCAGCCGGCCGGCGACCCGCGCCAGCCGCCGCCCCTCTTCGAACCCAGGCGCAAGGTCTACGCCCGCGCCGTCAGCGGCTGGTTCAACCGCTGGCGCTGGGTCATGGTGTGGGCCACGCAGCTCGTCTTCTACGGTCTGCCCTGGCTCAGCTGGAACGGCCGCCAGGCGGTGCTGTTCGACCTGGATGCGCGGCGCTTCTACCTGCCCGGACTGGTGCTGTACCCGCAGGACTTCATCTACCTCAGCGCCCTGCTGGTGCTGTCGGCCTTCGCGCTTTTCTTCTTCACCGCCGTGGCCGGGCGCATGTGGTGCGGCTTCGCCTGCCCGCAGACCGTCTACACGGAAATCTTCATGGGGATCGAGCGGCGCATCGAGGGCGACCGCATCGCCCGCATGCGGCTGGACCAGGCGCCGTGGAGCGCGCGCAAGCTCGCGCGCAAGGGGGCCAAGCAGGCGGCATGGATCGCGCTGAGCCTGTGGACCGGCTTCACTTTCGTCGGCTACTTCACGCCGATCCGCGAGCTGGCTGCGTCCGCAACCGCATTCGGCCTGGGCCCGTGGGAGAGCTTCTGGGTCTTCTTCTACGGCCTGGCGACCTACGGCAACGCCGGTTTCCTGCGCGAGCAGGTGTGCCGCACCATGTGCCCCTACGCGCGCTTCCAGGGCTCGATGATGGACAAGGACTCGCTCATCATCGGCTACGACAGCCGCCGCGGCGAGTCGCGCGGCTCACGCCCGCGCCGCGCCGACCCGAAGGCGCTGGGCCTGGGCGACTGCATCGACTGCACGCTGTGCGTGCAGGTCTGCCCCACCGGCATCGACATCCGCAACGGGCTGCAGATGGAGTGCATCGGCTGCGCCGCCTGCATCGACGCCTGCGACGGCGTGATGGACAAGATGGGCTATGAGCGCGGCCTCATCCGCTACGCCACGCTCAACGGCCTGTCCGAGGGCCTGGGCAAGGCGCAGATGTGGCGCCGCGTGCTGCGCCCGCGCGTGCTGGTTTACGGCGCGCTGCTGGCGGCGGTGGGCGTGGCCTTCGTCACCAGCCTGGCGCTGCGCGATCCGCTGCGTGTCAACGTCGTGCGCGACCGCGGCGTGATGGCGCGCCTGGTGGAGGACGGGGCCGTCGAGAACGTCTACCGCGTGCTGGTGATGAACGCCACCGAGGCGCCGCAGCGCTACCGCATCGCCGTCTCGGGCCTGCCCGGCCTGGCCGTGGCCGGCGACACCGCGCTGGAGCTGGCGCCGGCCGCGGAGCGCTCCATCCCGGTGAGCGTGCGCCTGCCCGCCGAAGCAGCCGCATCGCTGAACGATCGCACGCAGCACATCCGCTTCGAGGTCACGCAGCTGGCGGACACGGGTGAGGCGCCGACCGTGCAGGAAGCCAGCACCTTCATACTCCCCCGATGAAGGACGCCACCCTCGCCAAGGCCCCCACCGGCCTGCGCCTGCTGAAGCTGCTGGCCGCCGCGGCACTGCTGGGCGCGCTGCAATGGCTGGGCGACGCGATCGTGACGCGCAGCGGCTGGCCGGTGTCGGGCTCGGTGCTGGGCATGCTGATGCTGCTGGCGCTGCTGTGCCTGCGCGGCGGCGTGCCCGCCAGCCTGAATGCGGTGACGGCGCCGCTGCTGCGCCACCTGATGCTGCTGCTGATTCCCTCGGTGGCGGCGGTGAGCCTGTACCTGGGCTTGCTGTCGCAGCACGCGGGCGTGTTCGTCCTGACGGCCGTGCTCGCCACGTTGCTGACGGTGGGCGTGACGGCCTGGGTGCTGCAGCGCCTGCTGCGGCGGCAGGCGCCGTGATGCCGGCCCTGGCCTGGCCGCTGCTGACGCTGGCGGCCTATGCGCTGGCGCTGCGGCTGTACCGGCGCTCCGGCCACCACCTGCTGTGCCTGCCGGTGCTCACCGGCACGGCGCTGGTGGTGGCGCTGCTGGTGCTGTCGGGCACGGCGTACCCGGTCTATGCCGAGGCCACCAAGCTCCTGCGCTGGCTCACCGGGCCGGCCGTCATCGCCCTGGCCGTGCCGCTGTACCGGCAGGCCGCGCTGCTGCGCCGGCTGGCGCTGCCGCTGCTGGGCGCGCTGCTGGCGGGCTGCGCCGTGGCGGTGGGGGCCACGCTGGCGTTGTCCTGGGCGCTGGGCGCGCCGCTCGAAGTGGCGCTGTCGCTGGCGCCCAAGTCCGCCACCATGCCCATCGCCATGGCGGCGGCCGAGCGTGCCGGCGGCGTGCCCGCGCTGGCGGCCATGGCGGTGGTGGCCACGGGCGTGCTCGGCACGCTGCTGTGCGCGCCGCTGCTGCGCCGGCTGCGCATCGAGGACGAGCGCGTCGCGGCCTTCACGCTGGGCCTGGCCGCGCACGCCATCGGCGTGGCGCGGGTGCTGCAGACCCGGCCCGAGACGGTGGCCTTCGCGGCGCTGGCAATGAGCATGAACGGGGTGGCGACGGCGCTGGTGCTGGCCGTCGTCTCGCGCTGGCTTTGAGCCGGCATCGGACAGCGCTCCACTGCTCCCAGGCGTCCACACGCAGCCACGGCGCCTCGGACGGCTGCCGTGTCCGGGATCGCCAGCTGAAAGCTCTTCTGATATGCAAATGAACCGGTTTCTGAAGGCCGGGCATAGCAGTAATGGAAACAGCGTATGAAGCCGTGCTTCCAGAAGAAAACCCTGGTTCGCACCGAAGCAAGCAGCCGCAACTGATATGGAAAAAATACGCGTCTGCTGAGCCTGTTATGGGAAAAGGCGGCCCGGTACGCTGAGGCCTGCCGCAATGGACGCCACGGCCCCCGAGCCCGCGTCCTCAGCACCGGAGCCTCAGGTCCTCGCGACCCCGCTCCGCCAGGCAGTGAGGGCGCCATCCCGGGCCCGTGCTGCGCCGCGGCGCTCCCACAGGACAGCCCATGTTCGACCTCGATGCCCTACAGCTCGCCCGGCTCCAGTTCGGGTTCACCGTTTCCTTTCACATCGTCTTCCCGGCCTTGACCATCGGCCTGGCCAGCTTCCTGGCCGTGCTCGAAGGCGCCTGGCTGCGCACCCGCAAGCCGGTCTACCTCGACCTCTACCACCACTGGCTCAAGATCTTTGCCGTCGCCTTCGGCATGGGCGTGGTGTCCGGCCTGGTCATGGCCTACCAGTTCGGCACCAACTGGAGCGAGTTCTCGCGCTTCGCCGGCGGCGTCACCGGGCCGCTGCTCGCCTACGAGGTGCTCACCGCCTTCTTCCTGGAAGCCGGCTTCCTGGGCGTGATGCTGTTCGGCCTCAACCGCGTCGGCCCGGGCCTGCACTTTCTCTCCACCATGATGGTGGCCGTGGGCACGCTGGTTTCGGCGACCTGGATACTGGCCTCCAACAGCTGGATGCACACGCCGCAGGGCCACGCCATCGTCGACGGGCACGTGGTGCCGGTGGACTGGCTGCGGGTGATCTTCAACCCCTCCTTCCCCTACCGGCTGGCGCACATGGTGGTGGCGGCCTTCGTGGCGACCGCGCTGGTCGTGGCCGCCGCCGGCGCGCTGCAGCTGCTGCGCGGCCGCGACAGCGAGCCCGTGCGCAAGATGTTCACCATGGCGCTGGGCATGCTGCTGGTGGCCGCGCCGCTGCAGGCCTTCATTGGCGACCTGCACGGGCTCAATACCCTGCAGCACCAGCCGGCCAAGCTGGCGGCCATCGAGGGCCACTGGGAGAACCACCCCGGCGCAGGCGTGCCGCTGATCCTGTTCGGCGTGCCGGACATGGATGCGGAAGCAACGCGCCACGCCATCGAGATTCCGCGCCTGGGCAGCCTGCTGCTGACGCACACCTGGGACGGCCAGTTCCCGGGCCTGAAGGACTTCGCGCCGCAGGACCGGCCCAATGCCGCCGTGGTGTTCTGGACCTTCAGGCTCATGGTCGGCCTGGGCCTGCTGATGATCGCCCTGGCGCTGGGCGGGCTGTGGCTGCGCTGGCGCGGGCGGCTGTTCCAGTCCAAACCGTTCCTGCGCTTTGCCCTGTGGATGGGGCCCAGCGGGCTGGTCGCCATCCTGGCGGGCTGGTTCACCACCGAGGTCGGCCGGCAGCCCTGGGTGGTCTACGGCCTCATGCGCACCGCGGACGCCGCCTCGCCGCACAGCGCCGAGTCACTGGGCTTCACGCTGGCGCTGTTCGTGGTCGTGTACCTGATCGTCTTCGGCGCCGGCACGGGCTATGGCCTGCGGCTCATCGGCCAGGGGCCGAAGCCCAATGAGGGCCTGCTGCTCGATCCGGGCGGACCGGGACAGCCGCATCAGCCGATGCGACCCCTGAGCGGCGCGCCCGAGCGCATGGACGAGATCGGCGGCCAGGGCGCCGTGCAAGGAGCTTGAGATGGGCATCGACCTGCCCCTGCTGTGGGCCCTGATCATCCTGTTCGGCGTGATGATGTACGTCGTCATGGACGGCTTCGACCTGGGCATCGGGATGCTGTTTCCCTTGGTCCCGGCCAAGGCGGACCGCGACGTGATGATGAACACCGTCGCGCCGGTGTGGGACGGCAACGAGACCTGGCTGGTGCTGGGCGGCGCGGGGCTGCTGGCGGCCTTTCCGCTGGCCTATGCCGTGGTGCTCAGCGCCCTGTACCTGCCGCTGATCCTCATGCTCGTCGGCCTGATCTTCCGCGGCGTGGCCTTCGAGTTCCGCTTCAAGGCGCAGCCCCACCGGCAGCACCTGTGGGACAAGGCTTTCATCGGCGGCTCCTTCGTCGCCACCTTCTTCCAGGGCGTGACGCTGGGCGCCTACCTGCAGGGCGTGCCGGTGCAGGACGGCCGCTTCGCCGGCGGCGCGCTGGACTGGCTTGCTCCCTTCCCGCTGCTGACCGGCCTGGGCCTGGTGAGCACCTACGCGCTGCTGGGCAGCACCTGGCTGATCCTGAAGACGGAAGGCGCACTGCAGCAGCGCATGCGCCAGCTGACCCGGCCGCTGGCCTGGACGCTGCTGGCCTTCATCGGCCTGGTCAGCATCTGGACGCCGCTGGCGCACCCGGCCATTGCGCAGCGCTGGTTCACGCTGCCCAACCTGCTGTGGTTCCTGCCCGTGCCGGTGCTGGTGGTCGTGGCCATGGCCTGGCTGCAGCGCGCCGTGCGGCAGGAGGCGCAGGCGGCGCCTTTCATGCTGACGCTGCTGCTGGTGTTCCTGGGCTACAGCGGGCTGGGCATCAGCCTGTGGCCGCACATCATTCCGCCGGGACTGTCGATCCGGGACGCCGCCGGCCCGCCGCAGAGCCTGGGCTTCGCGCTGGTCGGCGCCTTGTTGATCATCCCGGTGATCCTGATGTACACGGCCTGGGGCTACTGGGTGTTCCGCGGCAAGGTGCGCCACGGCGACGGCTATCACTGAGGCCAGCGGGGGTCGTTGACATGCGAAACCACCAAGGCCTGCGTCGCCTGGGCTGGCTGCTGCTGATCTGGCTGGGCAGCGTGGCCGGCATGGCCGGCGTCGCGCTGGCGCTGAAGCTGGTGATGCGAGCCGTCGGGCTGGCGGGATAGCCGCCCCGGGGCACGCCCCTGGGCCGGCCGTGCCGCCGCAAACCGGCGCAGCCGTCCAGCCCATTTCTTGCGGCGGCTCGACCGTCCGGATTACGCTGCCCGCTCTTCTTCGCGCAGGGGAGGCGCCATGGCGCCGGTGCAGCCGACCGGGGATGACGGGTACGACGCCTTCGTGTCGTACAAGCGTGCCGACATCGCCTTCGCGCGGCTGCTGGAAAAGGCGCTCAACGCCTACAAGCCGCCACCGACACTGGCCGTGCCGCAGCGCCGGCTGCGCGTGTTCCGCGACGAGGGCGACCTCACGGGCTCGGAGTACTTCAAGTCGATCGACAAGGTGCTCGCCCGGTCGGGCAAGCTGATCGTCATCTGCTCGCCCGCGGCGCGCCAGAGCAGCTACGTCGATGACGAGATCCGCCGCTTCGTGGCCCACCGTGGCGCCGACCACGTCATTCCGGTCCTGCTGGCCGGCCTGCCCAACAACGAGGCCAGGCCGGACCAGGCGGCCGAGATGGCCTTTCCGCAAGCGCTGTGCGACGCGCTGCCCATGCCGCTGGCCGTCAACTACCGCAGCTTCGAGCCTTCGCGCCAGAAGGTGGACCGGGGGGTGTTCGAAGGCAGCTGGTACACGCTGCTGGCCAACCTCTATGACAAGAACCGCGACGAGGTCGAACAGCGTGAGCGCCTGCGCCGCCGGCGCGCGCGCAACATCGTCATCGCCCTGTCCGGCTCGGTCACCCTGGGCTTTGCCGTGCTGGCCGCCGTGGCGTACTGGCAAAAGCTGGAAGCGGACGACCAGCGCAACACCGCGCTGCGCGGCCTGGCGAAGTACCTGGCGACCATGTCCGCCGACGTGCGCGCGGGCGCGCCGCAGACCAGCCTGCTGCTGGCCGTCGAGGCGGTGCGGGCCACGCGCGACGCCGATGGCGGCGTCACCACCGCGGCCCAGGACGCATTGCGCCAGTCGCTGTCGGGCGCGGCGGGCGAGCCGCCGGGCGCCGACGGCATGGGCGTGACCGCGAGCCGCTTCAGCGCCGACGGCCACCGCCTCGCCACGCTGCACCACAGCGGCCGGATCGACGTGTGGAACCTCGACGCCCCCGGCCAGGCCCCGTGGTCGATGCCCGCCGCGGCGGACACGCGGTCGCTGGGCGCCTTCGGCGCCGATGGCCGCTGGCTGGCGCTGGCCGAGGGGCAAGCGGGCAACATCGTCGTCTGGAACGTGGATGCGCCCGCGGCTTCTGCGACCCGGCTCGGCGAACGTGCCGGGCAAGGCGCCAGGGTGCACGGCTTCAGCCCCGACGGCCGCTGGCTGGCCACCTCGGACGCCGAAGCCAGGCTCTACCTCTGGCGCCTGGACGACCTGGCCGCCGGGCCGCGCGTCCTGGCAGGCCACCGGCCCCGGCGCGGCTCCGGCGGCAAGGCGCTGGGCATCAGCGAGGCGGTATTCGACCCAGGCTCGAACTGGGTCTGCACGACGGGCTGGGACGGAACGGTCCGCCTGTGGAGCCTCAAGGAGGCCGAAACGGCCTCGCAGCAGCTCGAAAACGGCAACTGGGCGGGGCCCGTGCATTTCAGCGGGGACGGGCAATGGATCGCGCAGATGCGCTCCGGCGACCCTGGGCTGTGGCATCTCGAACAGGGTACGTGGCGCTTCGTGCCGATGGCCGACCCGGCGGCCCAGGGCACGTCCAGCGGCCTGGACGACAGGGTGCTGGGCTTCGTCGCCCAGCCGCCTGGCGTGGTGACCACGCATGGCGACGAGGCCCGCGTGTGGCGCCTGGCCCCGGGTGAGCCGGGCTACCGCGCCGTGCCGGGCTACGCGGCGGTGCTGGCCGGCGGCGGTGATGCGGCATTGGTGACCGCGACCCTGGAGCAGCGGCCGGGCGCGGCCGGCGGCCCGGTGCACGCGGTTTACCTGACGGAGCTCGGACGAGCCGATGCCCAACCGGCCAGGATCGCCTCCTTCAACGCGCGGGTGGTCCACCTGCGGCTGGCCCCCCGGAGGCGGCATCTGGCCGCCGTGCTGGAGAACGGCCAGTTGTGGGTGGCCGCGCTGGAAGGCGCGGCATCGGGGCTGCGGCTGCTGCGCGGCCAGGACGGTCCGGGAGCCGGCGAGCCGCACTTCAGCGCCGATGGCCGTTGGCTGCTCGCACCGCGCCGCTATGACGGCTCCGGCGTGCGCCGATGGCGCCTGGACAACGCCAGCTCCGACCCGGTGGAGCTGGCCGCGCCCGCCAGCAAGGAGCTGGAGTACCGGTCCAGCCACGGCGGTGGCGGCGGGGAACCCCTGGGCGGGCTGCCGGACGCCATCGCGCTGGACCCGCGCAGCCGCTGGGTTGTGGCGCCGGGCGGCAACAACGAGGCGCTGCTCATCGACCTGCACGATCCGGCCGCCCCACCACGCCGGCTCGGCGGCCACACGCACCACGTCACGGCCGCGGCGTTCAGCCCCCAGGGCGACTGGCTGGCCACCGGGGACTGGAACCACACGCTGCGCATCTGGCGCTTTCCCGGCCTGGAGCAGCCCGCCCAGGTGCTGTCGCGGCCCGCGGCCTCCAGCGAGTCCAGCGTGTCGGCGATCGCGGTCAGCCCGGACGGCACCCGCATCGCCACCGGCGGCTCCTCGGGCGAGGTGGCGCTGTGGGCGCCGGCAGCCGCGGCCAAGGGCCCGCGCATGCTCGGCGGCCACGAGGGCTGGATCACGAGCCTGGCGTTCAGCGCGGACGGCCGCCAGCTGCTGAGTGCCGACGACGTCGGCAAGGTGCAGCTCTGGCGCCTCGACGCGCCGGCGGACACGGAGCCCGTGGTGCTCGACGCGCACCACGGCGCCATCGTCAAGGCACGCTTTCTCAAGGGTGAGCGCGGCATCGTCACGGCGGCCAGGGATTCGCTGGTGCGGTTGTGGAGCCTCGACGCTCCCGCCAAGCCGCGCGCCACGCTGCGCGGGCACGCGGGCAGCATCTCGGGCTTCGACCTCGATCCGCAGCAGCGCTGGCTGGCCACCGGCAGCGAGGACGGCACCGTGCGCCTGTGGGACCTGCAGGCCCCCGCAACGAAGCCGATCCTGCTCGGCCCGTCCATGGCCTCGGTCAGCGCCGTGGCCGTCAGCCCCGACGGCCAGCTCGTGGCCGCGGGCAACCCGCGCGGCGAGATACGGGTCTGGCGGCGTGCCGCGCCCGAGGAGCCTCCGCTGCTGGTGGCCACGGCGCAGGAGCGCCCCGATGGCGGCGACCGCGAGTCCCACGAGGTGTGGGGGCTGCGGTTCACGCCCGACGGGCGCTGGCTCATGGCCATGGGCTCCGGTGCGCTGCGGCTGTGGCGCATGCGGCTGGACGAGCAGATGGCCCTGGCCTGCCGCATCGCGGGGCGCAACCTCGGCGCGGCCGAATGGCAGGCCTACCTCGCCCAGGTGCCGTACCGCCTCACGTGCCAGGAGCAAGGGCTGCATCCCAACTGGCTGCACGGTGCCGACGAGCTGGCCAGGAGCGGGGACACCGCCGGGGCCGCGGCGCAGTACGAGATCGCGCGCCAGCTCAGCCCGGGCCTGGACATCGACCCCAAGGCCCGCGCGTTGGCACTGGCCGTCGACTCGAAGCTCAGGGAGGCCCGCGGCCTGGCCCGCGGCGGCGAAACCGATGCGGCCCTGGCGGTGTTCAACACGGTTCAGGCCCTCGACCCCGCGCGCGGCCTGGACCCGGCGGTCGAACTGGAACGCTCGGTGAAGGCCCGGAAGCTGGAGCAGGAAGCCAACGACCGGGCGAACCGGGGCGATGTGGACGGCGCCGTCGTGTTGTTCCGGCAGGCGCGCGCCATGGACGCCAGCCTGGAGGTGGACCCCTTGTACGAGGCGCAGCGGCTGGCCGCGCCGGCGATCGAGCGGCACGGCAACGAGCTGGCCCGCCAGGGCGACCTGGAGGCGGCGGTGGCGGAGTACCGGCGCGCGCTGGACTTCGGCCTCTACCGCTCCTTCGATCCCCTCAAGGAGGCCAGGAACGTACGGGCACACCAGTTCATGGACATGGCCAAGGAGGCCGGCACCCGGGGCGACCTCGACGGCGCCACCCAGCTCTTCAGGCAGGCGCTTGCGCTCGATCCCGCGCTGGACATCGATCCCGTCGCCGAGGCTCGCAAGAGCGTGGTCGAGTACCGCCTGGAAAAGGCGGCCGAGCTCTGGGCCAAGGGCCGGATCGTCGAGGCGGGGGCCATGTTCCGCCAGGAATTCCAGGTGGACCCGGGCGCCGTCGCGAAGCTGAAGTGGTCCTTCAACGGCTATTGCTGGGACGCCGTGAAGCACAGCCAGGCGACACCTCAGGCGCTCGACTTCTGCGATCGGGCCGTGGCGCAGCAGCCCGACAGCGCCGCCGAGCGCGACAGCCGGGGCATGGCGCGCCTGTTGGCCGGCAATATCCCGGGCGCGATCGAGGACCTGGCCGTCTACGTCGAACGGGCACCCCAGGAATACCGCTCGCAAGACGATGTGGAGGCACGCAAGCGCCTGATCGCGCAACTGCGGCGCGGCGCACGGTTCAAGACCTTCCAGCAGCTCCAGGCGCTGGGCGTGAAGCCGTGATGGCCGCCGGGCTCCAGCGGGGAGTGCGGGAGCCGGAACCCGGCCGAGGCACCCCGCGCCGCCTCAGTTCAGGCCCAGGAGCTGCCGCGCCTGCTCGGGCGTGGCGATGGGGCGGCCATGCTCGTGGCACAGCTCGGCCACGGCGCGTACCAGCGCGGCGTTGGAGGGCGCCAGCGTGTGCTTGTCCAGGCGCACGTTGTCTTCCATGCCGGTGCGGCAGTGGCCGCCCAGCTCCAGCGACCAGCGCGCCATCGTCATCTGGTCCTTGCCGATGCCCGCGCCGGTCCAGGTCGAGCCCGGCGCCACGCGCTGCAGCGTGCGCACGTAGAACTCCAGCACCTCGCGGTCCACCGGCATGGCGTTGCGGATGCCCATCACGAACTGCACGTGCAGCGGTCCCTTGATCAGGCCCTGCTCCTGCAGCTTGGCCGCCTGGAAGATCATCGACAGGTCGAAGGCCTCGATCTCGGGCTTGATGCCCAGCTCGCGCATCTCGGTGGCCAGCCACTCCACCAGCTCCGGGCTGTTGTCGTAGACGCGGGTCGGGAAGTTCACCGAGCCGCTGGCCAGCGAGGCCATGTCGGGCCTGAGGCCCAGGTGCGCGCCGCGCTCGCGCCCGGCGCCGGAACGGCCGCCGGTGGAGAACTGCACGATCATGCCCGGGCAGTGCTTGCGGATGCCCTCGAACACCTGCGCGAAGCGCTCCGGCGAGGAGGTGGCGGAGCCGTCGTCGTTGCGCACGTGCAGGTGCACCAGCGTCGCACCGGCCTCGAAGGCCTCGTGCGTGGACTCGATCTGCTCCTGGACCGTGATGGGCACGGCCGGGTTGTCGCGCTTCTGGGGCAGGGAACCGGTGATGGCCACCGTGATGATGCAGGGGTTGGTCATGGCGTGATCTCGGAGTGGGCACCGGCGCGGCAAGCGCTGGCGCACGGCGGTTGAGGAATCAATGGCTTGGGCATGGATGGGCCATGCCCGGCGGCTGGCCCGGGCCTCGCCGCCCGGGGCGCGGCGCTCACTGGAGGTTGTGGACGCGTTCCAGCTCCGAGCGCAGCAGCCGCACCAGCGCCGGGTCGTAGGTCTGGAGCACGCGCTCCACCACGGGCCGCGTGGCCTGGCGCATGCGTTCGCGCTCCGCGGCGCTCACTTCGTTGAACTGCATGCCGGCCGCCTTGAGCTCCTCCACGGCCTTGCGAGCCTGCTGGCGGCTCGCCTCGCGCTCATGGCCGCGCGCCTCCAGCGCGGCGGCCTGCAACAGCTTCTGTTCCTCGACCGAGAGCCGGTCCCAGAATTTCTTGCTCACCAGCACGGCAATGACGCCATAGGCGTGGCCCGTGGCGCTGAGGTACTTCTGGGCCTCGTACAGCTTGGCCGTGCGCGTGATGAGGTACGGGTTCTCCTGCGCATCGAGCGCCTTGCTCTCCAGGGCGCCATACAGCTCGGCAAAGGACATCGGGACCGGGTTGGTGCGCAGCGCCTTGAAGGTGTCGATGAAGACAGGGTTCTGCTGCACGCGGATCTTCAGGCCCTCCAGGTCTTCCAGGCGCTGGACCGGCCGCTTGCTGTTGCTCACGTGGCGAAAGCCGTTCTCCCAGAAGGCCAGTCCGACCAGCCCCTTCTCGGGCAGCCTGGCCATCAGGGCCTGGCCGAAGGGGCCGTCCAGCAGGGCATCCGCCTGCGCCGGCGTGTTGACCAGGAAGGGCAGGTCCAGCAGGCCGAACTCCTTGACGATGCCCGCCAGCGGCGCCGTGCCCGGGGCGAACATTTCCTGCACGCCTCCGACCAGCGAGGACAGCTGCTGCATCTCGTTGCCCAGCGCCAGCGCCGGGAACTCGCGCACCTTGAGCTTGCCGCCGCTGCGCGCCGCAACGATCTCCGCGAACTTCCGGGTGCCGAGGCTGATGGGGTGATCGGCGTTGACAGGATGGCCCATGCGGATGGTGCGCTCCGTGGCGCCCTGGGCCCGGGCCGTGACGGCGCCCAGCAAGGCGGCCGTCACCGCCGTGCGGCGCGTGATGCCTGAAGTAGTCATGTGGTCTCCTGTGCGGCGCGCCGCGTCAGGCGCTGCGCCGGGTCTGGTCAGGCGCAGCGGGGTTGGTCGTGCCGCTCCGCGCCGGGCTCACTTGGGCTCGATCCCGGCGCCCACGGGCACCGGTCCGGCACTGACGAGCTTCACGTCCTGCGGGTGCGCCGAGGCGGAACGGCCGTGGTTGATCATTGCAACGGCCACCGCGGCGATGACCGCGGGAATCGCGATGGCGATGAAGTTCTGCTGCAGCGGCAGCGCCATGCCCACCAGCGCGCCGATCACGATCGGCGCCAGGATCGCGCCGCTGCGGCCCACGCCCGAGGCGAGGCCGATGCCGGTGGAGCGGATCGCCATGGGGTAGAACTGGCCGGCGTAGGCGTAGGTGACGATCTGCGTGCCGATGGTCGAGGCACCGGCGAGGCCGACCACCACGAACAGCG
>NZ_JABBFW010000046.1 GCF_012927045.1 Azohydromonas caseinilytica
CAGCTGCTCGGCCGTCACCGTGTAGGCGCGGTCTTCGGTGCCGTTGGCCAGCGTGGCGGGCTCGCCGGTGAGCGCCGGCGCGTCCTCGACGGCGGCCAGCTCCACGGCCAGCGTGGCCGGCGTGGTGGCCCTGCCGTCGCTCACGCCGTAGCTCAGCGTCAGCGCGCCGCTGTAGTCGGCTTCGGGCGTGATGGTCCAGCTGCCATCGGCGTTGCGCACGGCCGTGCCGTGGTCCACCGTCAGCCCGGTCACCGACAGCTCGTCGCCATTCGCGTCCGTGAAGCCTTGCAGCAGCTGCGCCTGCGTCACCGTGTAGGACGCGTCCTCGGTGCCGCCGGCCAGTGCGCCCTGCTCGCCGGTGAGCGCCGGCGCAACGTTCTCGGCCGCCAGCGTCAGGCCCAGCGTGGCCGGCGTGATGGCCTTGCCGTCGGTGACGCCGTAGCTCAGCGTCAGCGGCCCGTGGTAGTCGGCTTCGGGTGTGATGGTCCAGCTGCCGTCGGCGTTGCGCACCGCCGTGCCGTGGTCCACCGTCAGCTCAGTGATGGACAGCGTGTTGCCGTCCACATCCGTGAAGCCCTGCAGCAGCTGCGCCTGCGTGACGGTGTAGGCCGTGTCCTCGGTGCCATCGGCCAGCGTGGCCGGCTTGCCCGTGAGCTCGGGCGCGTCGTTGACGGCGGCCATTTCCACGGACAGCGTGGCCGGCGTGGTGGCCTTGCCGTCGCTCACGCCATAGCTCAGCGTCAGCGGCCCGTGGTAGTCGGCTTCGGGCGTGATGGTCCAGCTGCCGTCGGCGTTGCGCACGGCCGTGCCGCGGTCCACCGTCAGCTCGGTGACGGACAGCGTGTCGCCGTCCACGTCGCTGAAGCCCTGCAGCAGCTGCTCCAGCGTCACCGTGTAGGCCGTGTCCTCGCTGCCCTCGGAGAGCTCGGCCGCCGCGCCGCTGAGTTCCGGCGCATCGTTGACCGCGGCCAGCGCCAAGCTCAGCGTGGCCGGCGTGGTGGCCTTGCCGTCGCTCACGCCGTAGCTCAGCGTCAGCGCGCCGTGGTAGTTAGCCGCCGGCGTGATGGTCCAGCTGCCGTCGGCGTTGCGCACCGCCGTGCCGTGGTCCACCGTCAGCTCAGTGATGGACAGCGTGTCGCCGTCCACGTCGCTGAAGCCCTGCAGCAGCTGCTCCAGCGTCACCGTGTAGGAGGCGTCCTCACTGCCCGCGGAAAGCTGGGCCCGCGCGCCGGTCACGGCCGGCACGTCGTTGACGGCAGCCACTTCCACCAACAGCGTGGCCGGCGTGGTGGCCTTGCCGTCGCTCACGCCATAGCTCAGCGTCAGCGCGCCGTGGTAGTTGGCTTCCAGCTTGATGGTCCAGCTGCCATCGGCATTGCGCACGGCCGTGCCGTGGTCCACCGCCAATGCGGTGACCGACATGGCATCGCCGTCCACGTCCGTGAAACCTTGCAGCAGCTGCTCCGGCGTCACGGTGTAGGTCGTGTCCTCGGTCGCAGCCAACGTGGCCCGCCCACCGGTCGCTGCCGGCGCAGCGTCGTTGACGGCAGCCAGCGACAAGCCCAGCGTGGCCGCTTGGGTGACCGTGCCGTCGGTGACGCCGTAGCTCAGCTTCAGCGCCCCGTTGTAGTTGAGCTCCGGCGTGATAGTCCAGCTGCCGTCGGCGTTGCGCACCGCCGTGCCGTGGTCCACCGTCAGACCGGTGACCGAGAGCCGGTCGCCATCCACGTCCGTGAAGCCCTGCAGCAGCTGCTCCAGCGTCACGGTGTAGGCCGTGTCCTCGCTGCCCTCGGCCAGCGTGGCCCGCGCTCCGGTGAGCTCGGGGGCGTCATTGACGGCAGCCACTTCAACCACGAGCGAGGCCGGCGTCGTGGCCTTGCCGTCGCTCACGCCATAGCTCAGCGTCAGCGCTCCGTTGTAGTTGGGCTGCGGCGTGATGGTCCAGCTGCCGTCGGCATTGCGCACCGCCGTGCCGTGGTCCACCGTCAGGCTCGTGACCGAGAGCCGGTCGCCGTCCACGTCCGTGAAGCCCTGCAGCAGCTGCTCCTGCGTCACCGTGTAGGCCGTGTCTTCGACAGCCGCGGAAAGCTCGGCCTGGGCTCCGGTCAGCGCCGGCGCGTCATTGACGGCGGCCAGCGTCAGGCTCAGCGTGGCGGCGGTGGCGGCCGTGCCGTCGGTGACGAAGTAGCTCAGCTTCAGCGAGCCGTTGTAGTCGGCCTGCGGCGTGATGGTCCAGCTGCCGTCGGCATTGCGCACCGCCGTGCCATGGTCCACCGTGAGACTGCTCACCGACAGCTCGTCACCGTCCACATCGGTGAAGCCCTGCAGCAGCTGCTCCAGCGTCACCCTGTAGCTCGTGTCCTCGGTGCCCTTGGCCAGCGTGGCCTGCTCACCGGTAAGCACGGGTGCGTCATTGACGCTGGCCAGCATCAGGCCCAGCGTGGCCGGCGTGCTGACCGCGCCGTCGCTCACGCCGTAGCTCAGCGTCAGCGGCCCGTGGTAGTTGGCTGCCGGCGTGATGGTCCAGCTGCCGTCGGCGTTGCACACGGCCGTGCCGTGGTCCACCGTCAGCTCGGTCACGGTCAGCGTGTCGCCGTCCGCATCGGCGAAGCCCTGCAGCAGCTGCTCCAGCGTCACCGTGTAGGGCGTGTCCTCGGTGCCCTCGGCCAGCTTGGCCGGGGTGCCGGTGAGCTCCGGCGCGACGTTGACGGCGGCCAGCTCCACGACCAGCGTGGCGGCCGTGCTGGCCTTGCCGTCGCTCACCTCGTAGCTCAGCGCCAGCGCCCCGTGGTAGTTGGCCTGCGGCGTGATGGTCCAGCTGCCATCGGCGTTGCGCACGGCCGTGCCGTGGTCCACCGTCAGCTCGGTCACGGTCAGCGTGTCGCCGTCCGCATCGGTGAAGCCCTGCAGCAGCTGCTCCAGCGCCACCGTGTACGCCTGCCCCTCGGTGCCCTCGGCCAGCCCGGCCGGGGTGCCGGTGAGCTCCGGCGCGTCATTGACGGCAGCCACGTCCACGACCAGCGAGGCCGCCGTGCTGGCCTTGCCATCGCTGACTTCGTAGCTCAGCGTCAGCGGCCCGTTGTAGTTCGCTTCCGGCGTGATGGTCCAGCTGCCATCGTCATTGCGCACCGCCGTGCCATGGTCCACCGTCAGGCTGGTGACCGACAGCGCATCGCCGTCCACGTCCGTGAAGCCCTGCAGCAGCTGCTCCAGCGTCACGGTGTAGGCCGTGTCCTCGATGCCTGCGGCCAGCTCTGCCTGCTCGCCCGTGAGTTCGGGCGCATCGTTGACAGCGGCCAGCTTCAGGCCCAGCGTGGCCGGCGTGGTGGCCGTGCCGTCGGTGACGCCGTAGCTCAGCTTCAGCGCCCCGTTGTAGTTGGCTTGCGGCGTGATGGTCCAGCTGCCGTCGGCATTGCGCGTGGCCGTGCCGTGGTCCACCGTCAGCGTGGTCACCGACAGGGTGTCGCGATCCACGTCACTGAAGCCCTGCAGCAGTTGCTCCAGCGTCACCGTGTAGGCCGTGTCTTCGGTGCCATCCGGCAGCGTGGCCCGCGCCCCGGTGACCGCCGGCGCGTCGTTGACAGCATCCAGCGTCAGGCCCAACGTGGCCGGCGTGGTGACCGTGCCGTCACTCACGCCGTAGCTCAGCGTCAGCGCGCCGTGGTAGTTGGCCTCAGGCGTGATGGTCCAGCTGCCATCGGCATTGCGCACCGCCGTGCCGTGGTCCACCGTCAGTCCGGTCACGAACAGCGTGTCGCCGTCCACGTCCGTGAAGCCCTGAAGCAGTTGCTCCAGCGTGACCGTATAGGACTGGTCTTCGTTGCCGGCAGCCAGCTTGGCCGGGGTGCCGCTGAACTCCGGTGCGTCATTGACAGCGGCCAGCGTCAGGCCCAGCGTGGCCGGCGTGGTGGCCGTGCCGTCGGTGACGCCGTAGCTGAGCGTCAACGGGCCGTTGTAGTTCGCTTCGGGCGTGATGGTCCAGCTGCCATCGGCGTTGCGCACCGCCGTGCCGTGGTCCACCGTCAGCTCGGTGACGGACAGCGTGTCGCCGTCGGAGTCGCCGAAGCCCTGCAGCAGCTGTTCCTGCGTCACCGTGTAGGCCGTGTCCTCGGTGCCATCGGCCAGCGTGGCCTGCTCGCCCGTGAGTTCGGACGCGTCGTTGACGGCGTCCACCTCCACGACCAGCGTGGCCGGCGTCGTGGCCTTGCCATCGCTCACGCCATAGCTCAGCGTCAACGGCCCGTTGTAGTTGCCTTCGGGCGTGATGGTCCAGCTGCCGTCGGCGTTGCGCACGGCCGTGCCGTGGTCCACCGTCAGGCCGGTGATCGACAGCGCGTCGCCGTCCGCGTCCGTGAAGCCCTGCAGCAGCTGTTCCTGAGTCACCGTGTAGGCCGCGTCCTCGGTGCCAGCGGCCAGCTCGGCCGGGGTGCCGGTGAGCTCCGGTGCATCGTTGACGGCAGCCACGTCCACGACCAGCGTGGCCGGCGTCGTGGCCTTGCCATCGCTCACGCCATAGCTCAGCGTCAACGGTCCGTTGTAGTTGGCCTCGGGCGTGATGGTCCAGCTGCCGTCGGCATTGCGCACCACCGTGCCGTGGTCCACCGTCAGGCCGGTGACCGAGAGCCGGTCGCCGTCCACATCGGTGAAGCCTTGCAGCAGCTGTTCCGGCGTGACCGTGTAGGCCGTGTCCTCGGTGCCAGCGGCCAGTTCAACCGGGGTGCCGGTAAGCACCGGTGCATCGTTGACGGCAGCCACGTCCACGACCAGCGTGGCCGGCGTCGTGGCCTTGCCATCGCTCACGCCATAGCTCAGCGTCAACGGCCCGTTGTAGTTGGCCTCGGGCGTGATGGTCCAGCTGCCGTCGGCATTGCGCACCACCGTGCCATGGTCCACCGTCAGGCCGGTGACCGACAGCGTGTCGCCGTCCACGTCACTGAAGCCCTGCAGCAGCTGCGCCGGCGTCACCGTGTAGGACGTGTCCTCGGTGCCCGCAGCCAGCCCGGCCTGCTCGCCCGTGAGCTCGGGCGCATCGTTGACGGCGGCCACGTCCACGACCACCGAGGCCGGCGTCGTGGCCTTGCCATCGCTCACGCCGTAGCTCAGCGTCAGCGGGCCGTGGTAGTTGGCCGCGGGCGTGATGGTCCAGCTGCCGTCGGCATTGCGCACGGCCGTGCCGTGGTCCACCGCCAGGCCGGTGACCGACAGCGTGTCGCCGTCCACGTCACTGAAGCCCTGCAGCAGTTGCGCCGGCGTCACCGTGTAGGCCGCGTCCTCGGTGCCCGCGGCCAGCTCTGCCTGCTCGCCCGTGAGCTCGGGCGCGTCGTTGACGGCGGCCACGTCCACGACCAGCGAGGCCGGCGTCGTGGCGCTACCGTCGCTCACGCCGTAGCTCAGCGTCAGCGGGCCGTTGTAGTTGGCCTCGGGCGTGATGGTCCAGCTGCCGTCGGCATTGCGCACCACCGTGCCATGGTCCACCGTCAGGCCGGTGACCGACAGCGTGTCGCCGTCCACGTCACTGAAGCCCTGCAGCAGCTGCGCCGGCGTCACCGTGTAGGACGTGTCCTCCGTGCCCGCGGGAAGCTGGGCCACGGTGCCACTGATCACCGGCGCGTCGTTGGCGCCCGTGATGGTCACGGTGACGACTTGGGTCGCGCTCTTGCCGCTGCTGTCCGTCACGGTGACGTTGAAGCGCTCGGTGACGGTTTCGCCGGCAGCCAGCTGCTGCACCATGGCGCGGTCCACGTTGTAGGTCCAGGCCACCTGACCGGCGCCGTCACCCGTGGCCACATTGGTGATCACGCCCGTCACGCTGCCGCCCAGCGTGTTGCCGGCCACAGCCGCCACGCTCACCGTGTGCGACTCCTGGATGTCCGCATCGCTGAAGTCCACGCTGCCTCGTGCCGAGAGCGCGGCGCCGGAGCCTTCATCCTCACCCACGGCTGCATCCGTGTGAACGGTGATGCGCGGCGCGGCGCCGTCATCCACCGGATTCACCAGCTTGCCGTCCACCGACAGCAGCAGCTTCTCCATCCTCTCCACCGTCAGTGTCGTGCCGCCGCCGAAGTCGAAGGTGAATTCACGCCCGGCGCCGCTTGACACCTGGTCGCCGCCCGTGCGTGCCACGCTGGCCAGATGCGCCACGTAGCGTGCCACCTCGGACTGCACCCGCGCGCTGGCCCACTCCGCCGCCGTAAATTCCAGCCGCAACGTGTCGATGCCTGTGCCAGCGTTGTAGAGATCGTTGCTGCCGGCGTTTTCGGCAAGGCGATAGATCACCAGGTCGTCACCCGCGCCGGCGTCGATGGTGTCGCTGCCGGCGTTGCCGTCGAGCGTGTCGTTGCCGTTCATGCCGAAGAGCACGTCCTGGCCGCTGCCGCCGTAGACAACGTCGTCCCCGTTGCCGGCATGGACGGTGTCGTTCCCCCCCTGTGCGTAGATCAGGTCCGCGCCGCTGGTGCCGTTGATCTTCTCGTCACTGGCAGATGCCGTGTACGTCGCCATGGTTCATCGCTCCTGTCGGGGTCATCCGACACCGTCAGCCGCAAGCCCAGGGAAAGCCTGCCTCCCGGCGGTGATACGGACCAATTGATACACAAGTGAAAAAACTTTCTCTCAATGTAACTTAGGAAAGTTAGTATTTGCCTTGGTGGCTTCACTTGTCCTGGTTTTCGTGAACCTGTAGGCACCGATGGCAGACAGGCAGGCGCCAGAGTCGTCATGGCGCAATGCCTGGCAGGGCCTACCGCCTGCAGCGTTGAAACGTGATGTCTACCGCGACGGTGGCCGCGCGCACTTGTGCCCCATGGCCCCGCTGCCCGGGCAGGCCCGGCCTGCCGCTTGCAGCACACCAGGCATGGACACCACTTCCCTGCTCTGGGTCGGAGCCCTCATGGCCGTGGCGTTGGGACTGGCCGGCGTCGTGTTGCCGCTGCTGCCGGGCACGCCGCTGCTGTTCGGCGGACTGTGGCTGGCGGCCTGGCTCGACGGCTACTCGCGCGTGAGCATGCTGACGGTCGGGGTGCTGGCCGTGATGGCACTGCTCGCCTGGGTTGCCGACTATGCCGCCGCGGCACTGGGTGTACGGCGCGCCGGCGCCAGCGGCCGCGCCATGGCCGGCGCCGCCATCGGTGCCGTGCTGGGCGCTTTTGCCGGGTTGCCGGGACTGATCGTCGGCCCGGTGCTGGGTGCCATGGCAGGCGAATGGTCGGTGCGCCGCCACGCCGGCCAGGCCACGCGCGCCGGCATCGCCGCGGGCCTGGGCTTCGTCATTGCCGTCGCCGCCAAGCTCGGCCTGGCCCTGGGCATGCTGGGAGTGTTTGCGTTCTCGTACTTCGTCTGACCCGCCATGGTGCGGCGCGTGCGCCGACGGGCTGCGTCGCAAGCAGCAGTTCACAGAGGCCCGCTTGCTCCCACACGACGGCCCGCCGCCTTGATTGCTCGACCGAGCGTGCCCGGCACTCAGATCAGCTCAAGCGTCAAACGGCCATTTGCTGCGCAAGCAACCACCTGACGTGACCTGTACCTGAACTGCGCCAAGTTTGCGGCCACGCCTGCCTGCATTCGTCGGCTGAAGGAAAGGCTCATTCCAACTTCAAATCAGTAATGAAGGAACACCGTTCGCCCTGAGCCTGTCGAAGGGCCTGCGGGCCGGCTGTGCCGGGGGCTTCGACAAGGCTCTCCTGAGCTTGTCGAAGGGCTCAGCCCGAACGGGATTTTTTCGGTGCTGACGAAGAACTGGAATCAAGCTAGAGAAGTTGCTGGTCAAGGACGCCGTTGAGCGTGGATGGCCGGACGAGTTCGGCCTTGCCTCATATGCCCTCGTAGTCGGGCCCGCCGCCACCTTCGAACGTGTCCCAGACGATGTTCTGCGCCGGGTCCTTGATGTCGGAGGTCTTGCAGCGAACCCAGTTCTCCAGTTGCGGCCAGGTATCGAACTAGCTTGCCGATCGTTCGCTTGTGTCCCGAGTTTCGCCGTCAGCCAAGCACTCCAACGAACTCTGGATATACGCAGTGCGATCGTTGACGCAACTCCCGCCCAAGTATTCCCGGTAGACATAGTCGCCATCGAGCAGAACGAGGTCCGACGGAAGTACCCGCTGCGATTCCGGCCGGCTCGAAACGGCATGGCTCATGTAGTCCGTCCATACCGGCAATGCCAGCGTGCCGCCGGTCGCCCGGCCCAGGCTGCGGGGTTGGGCATACCCCATCCAGACAACCGTGGCAACCCCGGACGAGTAGCCAGCAAACCAGACATCCCGGGCATCGTTGGATGTTCCTGTCTTGCCCGCCAGATCGCTGCGATTGAGCACCGCGGCGCCCCGTCCGGTCCCGTGGCGCACCACGTCACGCAGCATGCTGTCCATGACGTAGGCGTTGCGTTTCGAGATCACCCGTGATCGCCGAGCTTCGGTTGCGGCCTCGTACAGCACACCGCCACTGCGCTGGCTGACCTTGTTGATCAAGCGAGGCTCGATGCGATCGCCACCGTTGGCGAACACGGCATACGCCTGCGTGAGCTGCAGAGGAGTGACCGCACCCGCCCCGAGTGCGAGCGGCAGGATCGGCGGGTTGAGCTCCGAAATGAATCCGAAACGGGTGGAGAACTGCTGCACGTAGTGCACGCCCGCCGCCTGCATGAGGTTGACGGCCACCACGTTCTTGGAACGGGTCAAGCCCCGCCTCGCAGAAATGAATCCTTCGTAGTTGTCGCCGTAGTTGCGGGGGCTCCATGCCTTGCGGCCGCGGGCCTGTGGGGTGACCAGGCGCTGGGTGTCGTCGATCAGCGTACCCGGGAAGTAGCCCTTTTCAAGCGCCGCCGAATAGACGAATGGCTTGAAAGTGGAGCCCGGTTGCCGGGTCGCCTGGACCGCATGGTTGAACTCGTTGAGCGCAAAATCGAAACCGCCGGCAAGCGCAAGGATCTCGCCGGAATGCACGTCCACGGAAACCAGCGCGCCTTCCATCTGCGGGAGCTGGCTCAAGCTCCAGCCCTTAACATCATCGTGCGCGACGCGGATCACGGACCCTGGTGCAATGCGGCTTCGAGCCGGCGCGTCAGGCTTGAGCGCCCTGATCATGCTTGCTCCCAGGTTCCGGGCCGGTAAAAGCACTGATGTGCCGTCGCGCAACGCTGCGGTGATGCCGGTGGAGGCGGAAGCCTGCAGCACGACGGCCACGCGCAGTGCGCCACTGTCGCGGTAGGACGCAAGTGTCCTCCGGAT
Organism: Azohydromonas caseinilytica; assembly: GCF_012927045.1. Lineage (GTDB taxonomy): Bacteria > Pseudomonadota > Gammaproteobacteria > Burkholderiales > Burkholderiaceae_C > Azohydromonas > Azohydromonas caseinilytica. The sequence continues at coordinate 9,222 of NZ_JABBFW010000046.1, forward strand.
TCCTGCGCGATCGCCGATGGCGGGAACTTGCTCCACGCGCCCTTCCGGACCGCCATAGCGTTGCGTGCCCTGCGCATTGAGCAAGCCGGTGCGCAAGGCGCGGGTTGCGGCATGCTGCTCCCCCACGCTGATGGTTGTGACCACATCCAGTCCGAGCGCATAGGCGTTGTCACCATACCAGTCGACGACCAGCTTCCTCGCCTGCTCGACGGCATAGGCGGCAGCAGGGTCCATCGAGCTGTACTGCTGCCTCAGTGCCAGCTTCTCGGCGCGCGCCCTCTGGTACGCCTGCTCGTCGATATGCCCGAGCTCACGCATGCGTTTGAGTATATGCTGCTGGCGGATGAGCGCGCGGTCTCGGTTGACAACCGGGTTGTAGGCGGAAGGTGCTTTCGGCAGTCCGGCCAGCATGGCCGCCTCGGCCAACGTCAGCTCGTCAAGCGTCTTGGCGAAATAGACGGATGCAGCAGCAGCAAAACCGTAGGCCCGCTCCCCCAGATAGACCTGGTTCATGTACAGCTCAAGAATCTTGTCCTTGCTGTAGACGGACTCAAGCTTGTAGGCCAGCAGGATCTCCATCATCTTGCGGCGGTACGTCTTCTCGCGGCTCAAGAAGAAGACGCGCGCGACTTGCATGGTGATGGTGCTGCCGCCCTGGGCATGCTGGCCGGCGGCAAAGTTGCTGACCGCCGCACGCACCAGTCCCGTGAAGTCGACGGCACCATGCGTGTAGTAGTCCGCATCCTCGATCGCCAGCAGAGCTTGCCTGAGCTTGAGCGGCATGCGGTCGATCGGCACAACTTCGCGCCGTTCCTCCCCGTATTCCGCAAGCAAGCTGCCGTCCCTGGCATAGACACGCAGCGGCAGCATGGGCTCGTAGTCCGCCAAATGGTTGACATCGGGCAACACCCGCCACAGCTGGTAGACGCCATAGGCTGCACCAACCGCGCCTGCGAGACACAATCCCAAGGCCAAACCGAGAAGGAGCCTGATGCCGGTGCGGATGCGTGATGTCGTGCCCGGCACGTTGTTCTGGCTCATACCTTCAATTCCTGGCAGCCGGCAACTGCGCCTTGCTGCAAAAACCGTGGCTTGCAGCGGATCTCCGCAACGACTTCGGCCTTGGCCAGCACACGTTCAATGGCACAGGCGGGATCACCTGTCACCTCAGCTCTGGAGCTCAATGGGAACAGACGAAACCAGCCGCCCACTTGCGCGGATTTCGTTGACGCTGCATCGATACGGCGACCATGCCGACGTATTCGGGATGCTGCGTCCAGCCGATGGGAGATGCCTAAGGACCACGGCACGGAGAGTGCCGCCGCCCAGCGTGGTGCCGAAGGCGACCGCGGCAACGCCAAAAACGCCATGTTGCGACGCCCGGCTGCAAGCGCACCAGACATCGCCTCCGCCGCAATGGCGACAACGCAAGTGAAAGTCAGCAAAACTCAGGACGTCTGTAGGCAATGCCCGGCTTCGTCCGGGCATTGAGGCGCCTCTCCCTCTGTCCTTTTACCTGAGAGTTTCAGCTGTCGCAGACAGCCTGCCCCTTCGGTGGGCCGACACTTCAACAGAGTGTTGCGGCCTCTCTCCAGTTGGCGAATTGCTTCTGCGGTTTGGTGTGCCTGAGCGATTATGGGAGCTTGCGCCTTCGGCGGAGGCGAAGGCCTCTCTCTCCCGCAGAACAGGGCCGATTGTCGATGTGGGGGATGCTTCTCGTCAACCAAACGCCCTGGGCGACGGCAATTCCGACAGACGTGTCGCCAGGGCTCTCATGGCCGGAACCATACCCCAATCATCGCCATGGCAGCCGCTCCTTGAAGACGGGCCATGAGCCTGCGCTCCTCGGTAGCTCACTACGTGATCCTGCCGAGGCTCATTTCTGACCAGGACAATTTCTCCAGAGACACGACAACCCGACAGCGGCGTGTGTCCTGGTCACTCCTTGGAATCGTGAGAGCCCGTGAAGCGCGCGGGCCGCTTCTCATTGAGGGCTGCCAGCCCTTCACGGGCGTCGCTGCCGGCGAAGCCCAGCACCTCCAAGGTCAACGAGTGTTCAAACGCCGGCCACGCGGCACGCAGCCAATGGTTGAGGCTGCGTTTGGTGAAGGCCAGCGCCGTAGGGCTGCCCGCGGCCAGCGTACGCGCCACCTCGCGTGCCTTGGCCAGCAGTTCCTCATCGGGTACCGCCAAGCTCACCAGGCCGATGCGCTCGGCCTCGCGGCCATCGATGGCGTTGCACAACAGCAGGTGGTACTTGGCCCGCGCCATGCCGCACAGCAGCGGCCAGATCAGCGCGGCATGGTCGCCCGCGGCCACGCCCAGCTTGGTGTGGCCGTCGATGATCTTGGCGCGGTGCCCGGCGATGGAGACGTCGGCCAGCAGCGCCACGGCCGCGCCGGCACCGACCGCCGCGCCGTTGATGGCGGAAACGATGGGCAGGTCGCAGTCGATCATGCCTTGCACGATGGCACGCCCCTCGCGCATCACGCGCAGCCGCGCGGCCTCGCTGCCGACCATGTCCTGCACCACGTCCAGCGTGCCGCCGGCACAGAAGCCCTTGCCCAGGCTGCGCACGAGGATGCAGCGCACCCGGGGCTCATCGGCCAGCCGCGCCCAGACACTGCCCAACGCCGCATGGCCCGCGGCGTCGGTGGCGGGCATGCCCCCCTCGGGGCCGAAAACCAGCTCCGCCACGCCGTCGTCGCCGACCTCGGCGTACAGGTGGGTGGCGATGTCAATGCGACGGCCCATCAGGTGCTCTCCTTCCAAGTGCGTTGACGCAGCGCCGGGCTGACGCGGTAGCGCTCGCCGCGGTAGTGGGCATCCAGTGAGTCCAGCAGGCGGCTCACGCCAGCGGCACTCCAATTGGCCAACCATTCAAAAGGTCCTTGCGGGTAGTTCACGCCCAGCTTCATGGCCGCGTCGGCCGCATCCTCGTCGCACACGCCCTGGTGCACGGCATCCGCGGCTTCGTTGATCAGCATGGCGATGGTGCGTGCCACCACCAGGCCCGGCGTGTCGGCGATGCGCTGCGCGTTCCAGCCCAGCGCGCACAGCCACTGCCCCGCGGCTTCAGCCCATGCGGTCGAAGCCCTCTGCGACACGGCCCAGGCCAGCACCGCACCGGGCACGCTCGTCAACGGCAGATCGAACACCGCCACCTCCGCACCCAACTGCGTTGCCGGGCGTCCATCGGTGACGCGCAATTGCGCGCCCTGGACTTCCAACCCCGTCCAGTCGCTGTCGGCGCAATGTTGGAAGGACCGGCAGGCCCGGGTCAGGACCTGGCACAGGCGCTCGGCCACTGCGCCGCGTCCGTGCACGCGCAACCTCTCACCCGCAGGCAACGCAACCGCCTCGTACACGGGCACCGTGGGATTGGCCGCTCCCGGCATGTAGTCGTGGAAACCGCACCCGGTCTTGCGCCCCAGCAGACCGCCGTCGACCAGCTCGCGCTGCACCAGCGAGGGCACGAAGCGCTTGTCGAAGAAGTTCGCTTCGTACACCGACTGCGTGACGGCGAAGTTGGTGTCGTGGCCGATGAGGTCCATCAGCTCGCACGGCCCCATGCGGAAGCCCGCCGCGCGCAGGCAGGCATCCAGCACCGCCGGCGCAGCGGCCTGCTCCTGCAGCAGCGCCAGCGTCTCGGCGTAGTACGGCCGCGCGATGCGGTTGACGATGAAGCCCGGCGTGGAGCGCGCGTACACCGGCGCCTTGCCCCAACGCGTTGCGAGCGCATGGATGATGCGGGCCACGTCCGGATCGGTCTGCAGCCCCGACACCACCTCCACCAGCTTCATCAGCGGCACGGGGTTGAAGAAATGCATGCCCACCAGCCGCCCGGGATGCTTCAAGCCGTTGGCGATGGCGGTCACGGAGATCGACGAGGTGTTGGTGGCCAGCACGCAGTCCTCGGCCACGATGGACTCCAGCTGCCGGAACAGCGCCCGCTTGGCATCGAGCTGTTCGACCACCGCTTCGATCACCAGCCGTACCGGGGCTGCGGCCTCCAGCGTGCCAATGGGCTCGATCCGCGAGAGCGTCTCGGCCACGGCTTGCGCCGTGAGCTTGCCCTTGGCCACCACAGCCTCCAGGCTCGTGCCCAGCCGGGCCTTGGCTTCGGTGGCGGCCCCTTCCCGCAGGTCGAACAGCAGCACCGGATGGCCGGCCTGCGCGGCCACCTGCGCGATGCCCGCACCCATGATGCCCGCGCCCACCACCAGCACCGAGGCGCCACGCTCGATCACGAAGCTCATCAGTAGGTCTCCAGATGCAGGCGACCCTCGCGCTTGAGCTGCTGGTGCAGCGGCGCCCAGTCGATGTCGTGCTGCACAGCCACGTCACGCAGCACCTCCAGCACACCGGCCTCCATGCCTTTCAGGCCGCAGACATAGAAGCAGGTGTTCGGGTCCTTCAGCAGCTTGCCGAGGTCGGCGGCGCGTTCGCGCATGGCGTCCTGCACGTAGCGCTTGGGCAGGCCCGGCGTGCGCGAGAAGGCGAAGCTGATGTCGATGAAATCCTTGGGCAGGTTCATCAGCGGCCCGAAGTACGGCAGCTCCTGCTGCGTGCGCGCGCCGAAGAAGAGCATCAGCTTGCCGCTCTCGCCCTGGCCACGGCGGCGCCGCCGGCGCTCCGTCATGGCGCGCATCGGGGCGCTGCCCGTGCCGGTGCAGATCATCACCAGGTGGCTGCCGGCGTGGTTGGGCATCAGGAAAGTGGCACCGAAGGGGCCGATCACCTGCACGGGGTCGCCCTTCTTCAGGTCGCACAGGTAGTTCGAGGCCACCCCGCGCACCGGCCGGCCCTGGTAGTCGGCGGTCACGCGCTTCACGGTCAGCGAGACATTGTTGTAGCCCGGGCGCTCGCCGTCGCGCGGGCTGGCGATGGAGTACTGGCGTGCGTGGTGCGGCCGTCCGTTGGCATCCACGCCCGGCGGCAGGATGCCCAGCGACTGCCCTTCCAGCACCGGGAACGGCAGGTTGCCGAAGTCCAGCACGATGTGGTGCGTGTCGCTGTCGGTGCCGGCGTCCGTCACGCGGTAGTTGCCCGCCACCGTGGCCGTCACCGGATTCTTGTGGGTGTAGAGGTTGACGTAGGGATGCGAGGCCGACCACGGCGGCACCTGCGCGCCGTTGACGGCGTCGGAAAGCGGGCTTTCCTGCACCTGCGGCCCCGCGGCCTCGGCAAGCGTCTCGACGTTCAGGCCCAGCGCCTTTTCCGCCGGCAGCTCGTTCCAGGTCAGCTGCTCCTCGACCGAGTAGGCCTCCAGCCGCAGCACGGTGCGCCAGTTGTCGATGGAGCCCGTGGGGCACGGCGGCACGCAGGCCATGCAGAAGTTGCACTTGCTCGCGTCCACCACGTAGTTATTCGAGTCGTGCGTGATGGCATCGACCGGGCAGGTCTCCTCGCAGGTGTTGCAGCGGATGCAGATTTCGGGGTCGATCAGGTGCTGCTTGAGCACTTCGGGCAGAGGGGCGTTCATGGCAAGGCTCTCCTGCGAGGCAGAAAAAAAGAAAGCCCCTGGCAGCAATGGAACGCGGCCAGGGGCTTGAGGCCGTCAGATCAGCTCAACGGCTTGCGTGTAGCTGCGCGTGCGCTTTCAGTTGAAGCGCACGTACTCGAAGTCGACGGGCTGGCGGTTGATGCCCATGACCGGCGGCGCGATCCAGTTGGCGAACTTGCCGGGCTCGACCACGCGGCCCATGAGCGAAGCGACGAAGGCGCGGTCGGCTGCCGAGGGCAGCCACTCGTCCTGGCGCGCGGCCCACTCGGCGCCGCTGACCACGCGCCCGTCGGGCGTGACGTTGGCGCCGGCCAGCGAGCCGATCTTGCGGTTGAAGGCCTTGTGCGGCGCCACCAGCCGCAACGGGATGCCCGCCTTCTCGATGACCTTGTTCCAGCGGTTCACGCCGCCGATGGAGTCCTTGATGTAGTCGTCGCGCAGCACCTCGTTGAGCGCGTTGAGCAGCGGCACCTCGCGCTCCACCAGCCGCCCGCCGTCGCCGCTCTTCTCCACGCCCAGCACCCGGTAGCTCTGGCCGTGCAGCTGGTGGTCGTCGTCGCGCTTGGTCTCCTCGAAGCGGCCCTTCAGGCCCGAGTTGTAGAAGATGGCCGCGTTGCTCGACTCGTCGGCGCCGAACAGGTCGATGGTCACGCTGAAGTGGAAGTTCAGGTAGCGCTGGATCGTCGGCAGGTCGATCACGCCCGCGGCGCGGATCTTGGCCGGGTCGTCAGTCTTGAGCTGGTTCATCACCTCGCAGGTGCGCGCGATCACGCGCGACACCCCCGACTCGCCCACGAACATGTGGTGCGCCTCTTCCGTCAGCATGAACTTGGTCGTGCGCGCCAGCGGGTCGAAGCCGCTTTCAGCCAACGCGCACAGCTGGAACTTGCCGTCGCGGTCGGTGAAGTAGGTGAACATGTAGAAGGACAGCCAGTCCGGCGTCTTCTCGTTGAAGGCGCCCAGGATGCGCGGGTTGTCCGCGTCGCCCGAGTTGCGCTGCAGCAGCGCGTCGGCCTCCTCGCGCCCGTCGCGGCCGAAGTACTTGTGCAGCAGGTACACCATCGCCCACAGGTGCCGGCCCTCCTCCACGTTGACCTGGAACAGGTTGCGCAGGTCGTACTGGCTCGGGGCGGTCAGGCCCAGGTGGCGCTGCTGCTCCACCGACGCGGGCTCGGTGTCGCCCTGCGTCACGATGATGCGGCGCAGGTTGGCGCGGTGCTCGCCGGGCACGTCCTGCCACGCCGCCTCGCCCTTGTGCTCGCCGAAGTTGACCTGCCGCCCCTCCTCCTTCGGGTTCAGGAAGATGCCCCAGCGGTAGTCGGGCATCTTCACGTGCCCGAACTGCGCCCAGCCCTGCGGATCGACGCTGATGGCCGTGCGCAGGTACACGTCAAAGCCCTGCGAGCCCTCGGGGCCCAGGTCGTTCCACCAGTTGAGGTAGTTGGGCTGCCAGTGCTCCAGCGCGCGCTGCAGCGTCTTGTCTTCCGACAGGTTGACGTTGTTGGGGATCTTCTCGCTGTAGTCGATGCTGGACATGGCGCTGTCTCCTGGAATGTCGTGGGATGTAGGGGCGTCGGATTCAGACGCGGTTCATGTCGAACTGGGCCTTCTCGCCCTTGCCGTAGAGCTTGAGCGCGCCCTTGTCGCCCACGGCGTTGGGGCGCTGGAAGATCCAGTTCTGCCAGGCCGTGAGCCGGCCGAAGACGCGGGTGAGCATGGTCTCGGGGCCGTTGAAGCGCAGGTTCGCCTCCATGCCGGTGAGCGCGTCGGGCGACATCGCCGCGCGCTCCTCGATGGCCAGGCGCACCTCGTCGGCCCAGTCAATGTCGTCGGGGTTGGAGGTCACCAGGCCCAGCCCGAAGGCCGCATCGGCGTCCAGCGGCTGGCCCAGCTGCGCGCGCACCGCCTGCAGCGCCGGCGCCTCGTCGTAGAAGCGGCGGCCCAGCCGCGACTGGTTCGTCGCCATCGGGAACAGGCCGAAATTGCTCTCGGTGACGGTGAGCTTCGGCGCCGCGGCTTCGTCATCGGGCTGCGCCAGCATGTAGCTGCGGTCGCACGCCAGCGCCAGCTCCAGCAGCGGCCCGGCGAAGCACGAGCCCGGCTCGATCAGCGCGAATAGCGTGCGCGAGGACACGTCCAGCCGCGAGAACACGCGGCGCAGCAGGCCCGTGGTCTCGCGCACCAGCCAGTGGCCCTGGTTCGCCTGCAGCACCGCGTCCACCGCCAGCACGCCTTGAGCATCGCCCGCGGTCTTGAGCAGCCAGGTGCCGATCTCGGGCTCGTTGGTGCGCATGGACAGAATCGCGTCGTCCAGTTCGCGCGCCATCTGCAGCGGCCACCAGGCGATACCCGCGGCTTCGATGCCCGCCACGTCCGTCGGCTGGGCTTGGCTCGGCGCGCTGACCGTGAAGGTCGCGGCGCGGCGGGCGCGGTCGATCTCCACCGTGACGAAGCCGTAGCGCAGCGCGTCGGCTTCGATCACGCGCTGCAGCGGCACCAGCGTCACGCCCTGGGCGCTGGCCGGGCGGTCGCTCTGCTCAGCCAGTTGCTGCGCACGTTCGTGCACGCGCTGGGCAAAGGCGGCGGGCTTGACCACCTCGTCCACCAGGCGCCAGTCCTTGGCCTTCTGGCCGCGCACGCCCTCGGTGGTGGTGCAGAAGATGTCGGCCAGGTCGTGGCGCACCTTGCGCTTGTCGGTGACGCGCGTCAGGCCGCCCGTGCCCGGCAGCACGCCCAGCAGCGGCACCTCCGGCAGGCTCACCGCCGATGAGCGGTCATCGACCAGGATGATCTCGTCGCAGGCCAGCGCCAGCTCGTAGCCGCCGCCGGCGCAGGCGCCGTTGACCGCGGCAATGAACTTCAGGCCCGAGTGCGCGCTGGAATCCTCCATGCCGTTGCGCGTCTCGTTGGTGAACTTGCAGAAGTTCACCTTCCAGGCATGGCTGGAGACGCCCAGCATGAAGATGTTGGCGCCCGAGCAGAAGATGCGGTCCTTGGCGCTGGTCACGATCACGCTGCGCACCTGCGGGTGCTCGAAGCGGATGCGGTTCAGGGCGTCGTTGAGCTCGATGTCCACGCCCAGGTCGTAGCTGTTGAGCTTGAGCTTGTAGCCCGGGCGGATGCCGGCGTTCTCGTCGATGTTCAGGGTCAGGGTCGCGACCGCGCCTTCGGTCTTGAGCGACCAATGCTTGTACTGCGCGGGGTTGGTCTGGTAGTCGACTCGGGCGTTGACGGCATCTGCGTTCATCGGGGCTCCTGTGAGGCCGTTACGGCCTTTGCATGCAACATCATGCAGTTGCGATGTTGTGCATCATAGTGCTACCCCGAGTCACGTCAACCACAAAAAGGTACTTTAATGCATGATATGGGGTAAATACCGAGTCCTGTTTCAACCGCCCTTCCCGAGCTGCAAGGCCTCGCGCAGGGTCGAGAGTGCTTCGGGCACCGTCTTGCCGCCGGTATCGACGGTCACGTCGGCCTTGCCGTAGAAAGGTGCGCGCTCCGACAGGATTCGGCGCAGGTCGTCCATCGCCTCGGCGTTGCCAGCCATGGGCCGAAGGTCCCCCTGCTCGATCACGCGGCGCATGTGCTCGGCCGGCGTGGTGCGCAGCCACGCCGTGCAGCAGTGCGACAGCAGCAAGTTCAGCGTGGCCGGGTCGGACACCAGGCCACCGGGCGCGGCGATGACGGCATCCGGATAGAGCTGGATCACCTCCTCCAGGGCGCGGCGCTCGTAGCGCCGATAGGCCAGCGGCCCCAGCAGGTTGTGGATCTCCGACAGGCCACAGCCGGCCACGCGCTCGATCTCGCGGTTGAGCTCGACGAAGGGCACGTCCAGCTCGTCGGCCAGCAGGCGCCCCAGCGTGGTTTTCCCGGCGCCGCGCAACCCGACCAGCGCGATGCGCGAGTGCCGTTGGCCGGGCTGACCATACAGGCCGGCCAGCGCCAGGCGGGCGCGCCGCAGCTCCGCGTCATCGCGGCCCTGCAGCAACTCGCGGATCAGCAACCGCTCCGGCAAGTGGGCCTCCTCATCGCCGAGCAGGTCCAGCAACTCGCAGTCCAGCGCCCGCGCCACCTGGCGCAGCACGAGCACCGACGGATTGCCCACACCCGCCTCCAAGTTGGCCAGGTGGCGCTCCGACACGTCGCTGACCAGTGCCAGGGCGCGCCGCGCCCAGCCCTTGCGCGCGCGCAGCGAGCGCACCCTTTCACCCAGCACGGTCAAGAACGGGTCGCGTTGCGACACCTGGCGCTCATGCGCTTGATCAGTGTGCATATCCATGGTTTGTCGGTGTTTACCCGATACATGCATTATGTTGCTTGACCAGGAACAATGATGCCTGTAACTTTGAAGCATGCACTTTAATTCCACTACCGGGTTCACCCGCAGTGGAGTCCGTTTCAAGCCATGCCTTTCAACAGCGACATGTCTCCTGAACGTTTCCAGGACCTGGTGGCCTCGCTCACCGCCACGCTCGAAAGCCGGCCGCTGCCCCAGGGTGCCATCGAGTTCAGCCGCGGCTGACCCGGCTTGCGCCTGCATCACTCAAAGAGGAATCCATGACCGAACTGTTGAAGAACCTCGTCCACGGCGAGTGGGTGGCCGGCCAGGGCACGGGCACGCCGCTGTTCGACCCCGTCACGGGCCAGGAACTGGTGCGCGTCTCCAGCCAGGGGCTGGACCTGCCCCGCGCCTTCGCCTTCGCCCGCGAGCGCGGCGGCGCCGCGCTGCGCGCCATGAGCTACGGCCAGCGCGCCGCCATGCTGGGCGGCCTGGCCAAGGCGCTGCAGGCACATCGCGAGGCCTACTACGAGATCGCGACCGCCAACTCCGGCACCACGAAGGCGGATTCCGGCATCGACATCGACGGCGGCCTCTACACGCTGGGCCAGTACGCGCGCTGGGGCGCCGCGCTGGGCGATGCCCGGGCGCTGCTCGACGGTGCGTCCGTGCCGCTGGCCAAGGATGGCGTGTTCCAGTCGCAGCACCTGCTCGTGCCCACGCGCGGCGTGGCGCTGTTCATCAACGCCTTCAACTTCCCCGCCTGGGGCCTGTGGGAGAAGGCCGCGCCGGCGTTGCTCTCGGGCGTGCCGGTGATCGTCAAGCCCGCCACCGCCACCGCGTGGCTGACACAGCGCATGGTGGCCGACGCGGTGGCCACGGGCTTGCTGCCCGAAGGCGCGCTGTCGGTGGTCTGCGGCAGCTCCGCCGGGCTGCTGGAGCAACTGCAGCCCTTCGACGTGCTGTCCTTCACCGGCTCGGCGCAGACGGCCGCCTTGATCCGCTCGCATCCCCAGGTCGTGGCCAACTCGGTGCGCGTGAACATCGAGGCCGACAGCCTCAATGCCGCGCTGCTGATGCCCGACGCCACCGCCGGCAGCGAAGCGATGCAGCTCTTCGTGCGCGAGGTGGTGCGCGAGATGAGCATCAAGTCCGGCCAGAAATGCACCGCCATACGCCGCGCGCTGGTCCCCGCGGCGCTGTACGAGGCCGCGACGCAGGCCATCGCGGCCAAGCTGGCCGGCCTCACGGTCGGTGACCCTCGCAACGAGTCGGTGCGCATGGGCGCGCTGGTGAGCCGCGAACAGTTCGAGGGCGTGCGCGCCGGCATCGAGGAATTGAAAGCCCAGACCCGCGTGGTGTTCGACGGCAGCACCCAGCCGCTGGTGGATGCCGATCCGGCGGTGGCGGCCTGCATCGCGCCCACGCTGCTGGCCTGCGACGACCCCGACCACGCCGACCTCGTGCACCGCGTGGAGGTGTTCGGGCCGGTAGCCACGCTCATGCCTTACCGCGACTTGGCGCATGCGCTGTCGCTGGTGGCGCGCGGCGAGGGCTCCCTGGTGTGCTCGGTCTACGGCGACAACGCCGCGAGCCTGGCGCAGGCCGCCACCGAGCTGGCCGCCTGCCACGGCCGCGTGCACGTGGTCAGCCCCGCGGTGGGCGCGACGCACACCGGCCACGGCAACGTGATGCCGCACTCGCTGCACGGCGGCCCGGGCCGCGCCGGCGGCGGCGAGGAGCTGGGTGGCCTACGCGCCCTGGCCTTCTACCACCGCCGTGCCGCGGTGCAGGCCGAGGCGGCCGTGGTCCAGGCGCTGGGCGCGCTGCCGCTGAGCCACTGAGCGCCGCCGGCCCCGGCACCGCACGCCGCGCCGACAAAACACTTCAGGAGACAAGACCCCATGAGCAGCTTCACCGCGCCACCGGCGCGCTTCAACTTCGCGCAGCACCTCATCGCGGCCAACACGGGCCGCGCCGGGAAGGCGGCCTACATCGACGATGTTGGCGCGTTGTCCTATGGCGAGCTGGCCGAACAGGTGCGGCGCGTCGCGTCGGGACTGACCGCGCTGGGCGTGCGCCGCGAGGAACGCGTGCTGCTCCTGATGCACGACTGCAGCCACTGGCCGGTGGCTTTCCTGGGCTGTCTGTACGCGGGCGTGGTGCCCGTGGCCGTCAACACGCTGCTCACCGCCGACGACTACGCCTACATGCTCGAACACAGCCGTGCGCAGGCCGCCCTGGTGTCCGGCGCGCTGCTGCCCACGCTGCAGGCGGCCATGGAGCGCTCGGCGCACGAGATCCGGCAACTGGTGGTCTCGCGTGGTACGTCCCTGCCCAGCGGCGTCCTGGACTTCGACGCCTGGGTCGCGGCCCAGGCGCCGGCGGCGACCTTTGCCGACACGGTGCCCGACGACATCGGCTTCTGGCTCTACTCCTCCGGCTCCACCGGCCGCCCCAAGGGCACGGTGCACACCCACGGCAACCTGTACTGGACGGCCGAGCTCTACGCCCGCCCGGTGCTGGGCCTCACCGAGAACGACACCTGCTTCTCCGCCGCCAAGCTGTTCTTCGCCTACGGCCTGGGCAACGGCCTGAGCTTCCCGCTGTCGGTGGGCGCCACGGTGGTGCTCATGGCCGAACGCCCCACGCCCGAGGTGACTTTCAAGCGCCTGGTCGAGCGCCAACCCACGGTGTTCTTCGGCGCGCCCACGGGCTACGCCGGCATGCTGGCCTCGCCCAAGCTGCCCGGCCGCGAGCAGGTGGCGCTGCGGCTGTGCTCGTCGGCCGGCGAGGCGCTGCCGCGCGAGATCGGCGAGAAGTTCAGCGCCCACTTCGGCGCGCAGATCATCGACGGCATCGGCTCCACCGAGATGCTGCACATCTTCCTTTCGAACCGCCCGGGCGACGTGCGCTACGGCACCAGCGGCAAGCCCGTCGAGGGCTATGAGGTGGAACTGCGCGACGAGAACGGCCACGTCATCACCGGCACGGAGGAAGTCGGCGACCTCTACATCCACGGGCCCAGCAGCGCGCTGATGTACTGGAGCAACCGCGACAAGAGCCGCGAGACCTTCCGCGGCGCCTGGACCAAGAGCGGCGACAAGTACTACCGCGACGCCGACGGCTACTACGTCTACGCCGGGCGCAGCGACGACATGCTCAAGGTCAGCGGCCAGTACGTCTCGCCCTTCGAGGTCGAGTCCACGCTGATGCAGCACCCGGCGGTGCTGGAAGCGGCCGTCATCGGCGTCAACGACGACAACGGCCTCACGCGCGCCAAGGCCTACGTGGTGCTCAAGAGCGAGGGCGACGGCGGCGAGGCCATGGCCGAGGCGCTGAAGGACTTCGTCAAGCGGCAGCTCGCGCCGCACAAGTACCCGCGCCAGCTCGTGTTCGTGCCGGAGCTGCCCAAGACCGCCACCGGCAAGATCCAGCGATTCAGGTTGCGCGAGGCGCAGGCCCAGGCATGAGCGCCTCCACCGCGAACCGCGGCTTCGTCGAGCTGCGTGCGGCTGACCGTGACCTGCGGTTGGAGTTCGCCTGGGTCGGCAGCGAAGCACCGGGTGCCCCGCTGCTTGTCTTCCTGCACGAGGGCCTGGGCTCCGTGGCCATGTGGAAGGATTTCCCCGCGCAACTGTGCGCCGTGGTGGGCGCGCGGGGCCTGGTCTACTCGCGTCCCGGCTATGGCTACTCCACGCCGCGCCCCCACGACGAGCGCTGGGGCCTGGATTTCATGCACCTCCAGGCGCAGCAGGTGCTGCCGGCGCTGCTCGATGCGCTGGGCGTGCGGCAGCCCTACTGGTTGTTCGGCCACAGCGACGGCGGCTCCATCGCCCTGATCCACGCCGCCACGTTCGCGCCACGGGTGGCCGGCACCGTCGTCATGGCGCCGCACATCCTGGTCGAGGAATTCGGCCTGCGAAGCATCCGTGAGGCGCGCCGGGCGTATGTCGAAGGCGACCTGCGCGCGCGCCTGGCGAAGTACCACGCGGACGTGGATTCGGCCTTCTGGGGCTGGAACCGGATCTGGCTGGACGACGGGTTCCCGCGCTGGTCCATCGAGGCGCTGCTGCCCGGCATCACCGGGCCGGTGCTGGCCATCCAGGGCCATGACGACCCCTACGGGACCATGGCCCAGATCGACGGCATCGCCCGTGCCCTGCCGCGGACCGAGCTTCTGAAGCTTCCCGGGTGCGGCCATTCGCCGCACCGTGACCAGCCCGCGGCCGTGATCGCCGGCACGCGGGCCTTCCTGCAGCAACACCTGACGGAGACGACGCGATGAGGCCCAGCTTTCCGCTCGGTGCCCTGGCCACGGCCGCGCCGGGCAACGCCATCGACAACGGCTTGGGCCTGCGCGTGCAGGAACAGGGCGGCCGGCTCGCCGGGCGCGAGATCGAGTTCGTGAAGGTGGACCACGAGGGCGACCCGTCCAAGGCCACCGACAGCGTCAACAAGCTCATCAAGCCGTGAAGGCGCGGGCTGGCCCGGACCGCAGCTGCCAGCTGCGGCACGCCCGCGCGTCGGCCCGCTCCTCCTGCCGCCGGGCCCGCTGCGGCATCGGTCCAGGGATGCCTTTGCCATGGACATCGCCACCCTGCTTTCCCCACGCTGTGGTGCTGGCGCCCCGCGCAACGCCGAGCAGCCCACCGGGCAGAAAAAGGCTTGGTACCAGCCGATCGTGGACCAGACCTCGCGGTCCAGCCTGATGAAGCGCTACGGGACCATCGAGGAGCAGGCGGGCTCAATCCTGTTCCTGGCCTGCGATGAGGCCACCCGCATCACCAGCGTGACGCTGCCCGTGGGCAGCGGCGAGCTGGCTTGACGACCACTACCCCATAGGCCCGCGCAGCGCGGGCATGGACACGACCCGGGATCGGAGCTTCGCCGGGGCGCCGCCTGCAAGGCTGAAGCTCACTCCCGACACACCACCACCAGGAGACAAGACCATGAGACAGATAGACGTCCACAAGATCGCCGACGAGGCCCGCTTCAACGGCTTCCACGGCCTGGTGCTGTTCTGGTGCGCGCTCATCATCATCTTCGACGGCTACGACCTCGC
>NZ_JABBFW010000047.1 GCF_012927045.1 Azohydromonas caseinilytica
CTTCTGCTCGGTGACCAGCTTCACCGCCTCGGCACGGAACTCCGCCGTGTAGCTCTGATTCTTCTTCATCCTCTTGCCCGTCTGCTCTCTGTTCGAGGCGGGTGTCCACGGAAGTCAGGCTACCTCAACTGCGACTCCTCATCAGTCAGCGCACGTAACTGATCCTTGCGTGGGTAGGCCATGGCATGCCTCCTGAAAAGCAGCCGTCCCAACAACAATAGTCGTTGTCGAACAAAAGTCCACCCATCGTGCCGGATGACCCACTAGCTCCCCATCGCCCACTGGCACGGCTGGATCGGCTGCGCCACGACGGCCGACGCCATCCTCGACAGGCTCATGCAGCGCTGCCGGCGCTTCGATCTCGAAGGCGAGTCGCGCCGCAAGAACGAGGCTCAGGCCCACGACCGGGCCGCTGCGCGGCCAAGGAAAGCACCGTCACAGGAGGACAGCATGAGCTGAAACCCGTGGTCCAAAACTAAACTGGCAACCCTGCGCAACACCGCCACCGACGTGGCGGTCACGATCGCCGAAATACGCAAAGTACCCACCTTTGGCACCACGGTTTCAGCGCTGCTGGAGCTCTTGGACTGGCTGGAGGAACTGGTGCTGTCCAACCCCGCGCACGTGAAGAACGTGCCTGGGCGCAAGACCGACGTCAACGACGCAATGTGGCTGGCCGACTTGCTCGCGCATGGGCTCATACGCGCGAGCTTCGTGCCGCCGCAGCCGCTGCAGGAGTTGCGTGCGCTCGCGCGTACACATAAGCAATTCGTGTGCGAGCGCACTTCGCAGCTGCAGCGCATCGAAATATGCTGGAGGACACCGACATCAAGATCACTGGGTACTTGAGCGACATGCCGGGCAAGAGCGAGCACGCGGGGTTGCAGGCGCTCATTGCCGGCGAGCGCGACCCCGAGCGACTGCTGGCATGCATCGGCCCGCGTGTCAAAGCCAGCCAGCCGTACCGAGTTGCTGCAGACGCTGCACGGGCGCCCCAGCGCGCATCACCGCTTCATGCTCAAGCTGTACCTGAGGCACATCGACGCGCTGGACCAAGCCATTGCCGTCATCGAGCAGGAGGTTGGCCGTGGGCTGGAGCCCTTTCGCCACGCCGCGCGGCTGCTGAAGACCATGCCCGGCATCAGCGAGCGACACCACGGCGCAGGTGCTCGTAGCTGAGATCGGCGTGAACAGGTCGCGCTTCCCTTCGGCAGGGCACTGCTGTCGTGGAGCAGGCTGTGCCCGCGCAATGACCAGAGCGCAGGCAAGCGCCGCAGCACCCGGCTATGCCACGGCGGCCAGTGGCTCAAGGCCACGCTGGTACAGGCGGCCTGGGCGGCCATCAAGTTCAGCGGCTACCTGCAAGCCCAGTTCCGGCGGCTGCGTGCACGCCGCGGTGCCAAGAAGGCCATCGTCACCGTGGTGGTCTCCATGCTTACCGCGGCGTGGCACATGCTGCGTAATGGCATCGAATGGCAGGAGTTGGGCGCGGCGCACTTCGACCAGGCCAACCCCACGCAGACCGCCCACCGCCTCATCCGCCGACCTCAACAGATGGGCTACACCGTGCAAACCATGCCAGCCTGACCGGGAGTTTCTTCCTAGATCAGTGCGGTTGGTCATAGCCGCATGGACCCCGGTCTTCTCTGGCCGGTTCATTCAGTC
Source organism: Azohydromonas caseinilytica (assembly GCF_012927045.1). GTDB lineage: Bacteria > Pseudomonadota > Gammaproteobacteria > Burkholderiales > Burkholderiaceae_C > Azohydromonas > Azohydromonas caseinilytica. The sequence continues at coordinate 1,666 of NZ_JABBFW010000047.1, forward strand.
AGACGGTCCCAGAGCGCCGGAGATGCCTGCGCACAGTTGCGGGCCGCAGCAATGTGAACGACCGTCCGGTGAACGCCAGCATGTCCGTGGTTGAAACGGTGGAATTGCATGGTAGACGAGCGCTGGCAGTGACTTCTGTCGCACGACCTCAGCGCGACAGGGCCCTGAGCGCGAGCTTGATGCCCTCGCTTACGCCCACGTCGGCGGGCAAGGCCTTGAGTGCGGCGGTGGCGTCGCGCTCGGCATAGCCCAACGCAATGAGTGCCTGAACAATGTCGACCTGTGCGTCGTTGACGACGCTGGCAGGCTGTTCAAGGTCAGGGCCGAGCTTGCCTTTGAGCTCCAGCAACAACCGCTCGGCAGTTTTCTTGCCGATGCCGGGTACCTTCACCAGCCGCGCACTCTGTTGCTGGCTCACCGCCTGCGCCAGCTCCGCTACGCTCAAACCTGACAGCAGAGACAGGGCCATGCGCGGACCTACACCGCTGATACGGATAAGCTGGCGAAAGGTGGCGCGTTCTTCAGGAGCAAGAAAGCCGAAGAGCTGATGCGCGTCCTCGCGCACTACCAAGTGCGTCAATAGTGTAACGCGCTCGCCCAGCGCGGGCAGGTGGTAAAACGTGCTCATCGGCACATCGACCTCGTAGCCAACGCCCCCGACGTCCAGCATCACCAGTGGGGGGGACTTCTCGATCAGCTGGCCTTGCAGACGACCGATCACGGGCACACCGCCTGCGGCGCATCAGGCCACAGGGGCGCGCTCGTCGATTTCTTCATTTTCCCGTCCCTGTTTTTCTTTTCAGCGGCTGCGGCCGAACAGACCCAGCCGCTGTGCTTCCAGTGCTGCTTCGGCGCGCGAACTCACATTCAGCTTTCGATAGATTTGCTTGACGTAGTCAGCAATAGTGTGCCGCGACAGATTCAACTGCACGCCAATTTCGGGCAACGTGAAGCCCTTGGCCACGCGTAACAGCACTTCGCTTTCACGCTCGGTGAGTTGCACATGCGGCATCAACGGCGCTTGCGGCTTGGCCTGCGCTGCGAAATAGGCGATGACGCGTCGCGCAATTGAGGGCGACAGCGGCGGCTCACCTTGGCTGATGCGCTGCAACTGCTCGGTGATCAGTTCACGCGGCTGCTCTTTCAGGATGTACCCGTAGGCGCCAGCCTGCAGTGCGGGGAAAAGGTGCTCATCATCGTCGTGGATGGTCACGACTACCGATTGCGCCTCGGGCTGCTGCTCGCGCAGCGCCGTCACCACATCCACGCCCGAGCCGTCCGGCAGGCCTAAATCCACCAGCGCCAAGTCAAAGCGCAGCGCCGAAACCAAACCAAGAGCATCGTGCACACGTGCGCTCTCAGATATCTCAGCGTTGGGGAAGACCTCCATCACCAAGCTCTTGAGCCACGTACGGATCTGCGGCAGGTCTTCCAGAAGCAGGATGTTCTTCACAGGGCCTCCACTGAAGTCACAGGTTGTGTGTAGTTCATGGTAACAGCGGCCCTCAAAGGGACCACTCGCACGGGGGCCCGCGTCTGGAGGGATGTGAGTGTGCGCTTCAAGCCGCCACGGCATGGCGTTCCAGTGGCAGGGTCAGGCGAATGACCGTGCCGTACCCGGGACCGGATTCGACCAAGCACTGTCCCTGCAACTGCTTGGCGCGATGCTTCATGCTGGACATGCCATGGCCGCGATCGAGCCGGCCATCGAGTTCCATCGGGATGCCGCGCCCGTTGTCCTGGATCGCAAGCTGAAAATCGCCGCCTTCGATTTGGCAAGTCACGGTGCAGTGCGTGGCCCCGCTGTGCTTGATGATGTTGTTGACCGCCTCGCGCAGGATGCGCGTGGTCTGCACGTAGGCTCGCGCCGACAGCGTCTGTGGCATGTCATCGGTGGGGGCTACCCAGCGCGCCTCAATGCCGGTCTGCGCCAGGCGCGACATGGCTTCGGCACGCCAGTCGCCCAGGGCATCAATGAGCCGCACTGGCCTGCCGGTGAGGCCACGCACCGACAGCCGCATCTCTTCCAGCGCCTCTCGCGCCAGCGTGGAAATGCGCTCGTTGTCGCTGGTGTGGACGATGGTCAGCAGTTTGGCGCCCAGGTCATCGTGCAAGTCGGCTGCGATGCGCTTGCGCTCACGTTCCGTGACCTGCTCGATGCGCAGCTCGGTGAGCTGCGCGAAGTTGCGTTCGATCTCCTCGGTGGCCTCGCGGATACGCGCCTCCAGCACGCGTCGATCGGCTTCCGCATCCTGCAGTGCACGCCCATGCAGTTGCACCAAGCGCAGTCCCATGCCGATGAAGGTCAGCGGCAGCGACAGGTGCACCAGTGCCAGGAACGTCGAGCCCGGCGGCTCCAGCAGCGCCAGCAGCTGCACCGCCACCAGCACTGCGGTACCCACAATCAGCATCGCCACCGCCCAGCCATGTTGTCCGCGGCGGCGCCAGGCGCGGCGCAGGAAGCGCGCCAGCGCTACGATGACCTCCAGCGCCAGCAGCGTCGCCCAGGCGTTGGACAGCAGATGCACGCGTTCGGGGCCGCCCACCAGCATGCTCGCCGGCACCAGCACGCATTGCAGCAGCAGCACCAACCCCAGGCGCGGTGTGCGTTGACCTGCCCGGCGCAGCAGGAACTGCACGGCTGCCAGCGTCACGATGGGCATCAGCGAGGCCAGCACCACTTCGGCCTCGAAGCTGGTGAGCGGCAGATCGCGCCAGCCCAGGCGCGCCGTCAGCAGCGCCGAGCCCACAGCCAGCATGCCGAAGTAAGCCAGGTGGCTGTGGCGCCGGTTGAGCCAGCCCAGCACGCACATGAAGCTGCCCAGCAGCAGCAGGCTGCCGCTGAGCACCAGCGGCAGCGTGACGTTGAGCGTGTGATGACGGTCCTGCAGCGGTGCCAGCGCCGCGTGCGGACCCAGTTCCAGCACTGACAACCCGCCCGCGCGCAGCCGAGATCCCACGCGCTCCAGCGCCTGTCCGGCCACCTTGATGTCGAGCACGTTGCCCTGGGAGCGCAACAGCGCCGCCGGCAGCGTGACAAGTTGGGCATGGTGGCAGTTGCGCGTCATGGGCTCGTGCATGCGTCCGGCCGCGTACAGCCGCTGGCCGTTGAGCTGCACTTCGAGGTTGCTGCACGCGCGTTCGACGTACAGCGCCAGCAGTTCACCGCTGTCCTGCGGCAGTGGCGCATCGAAACGCACGCGGTACCACACCGGCCCGGCATGGCCCGGGCGCGAGGCGTTCCAGTCGTCGGGCAGCGTCACCGTACGTTGGGAAAGCCCCTCCGGAAACCGGTTGTCATCGCTCTCGACGCTCAGTGCCCGGTCGATGCGAAGCACGCCAGCCGTGGCGGTGGTGGCCAGTGCCAGCATCAGGGCCAGCAGTGCGAGGAGGCGCCGCAGCAGCGCTTCGGGGTGCAATCGGACCATTGAGCCATTGTGCAGGAGCCCCGTGCCGGGACTGTCCGGGCGGCACGGTGTGTGCTGGGGCAGCGACAATGCGCCCCCCGTTCAGAGACCAGAGGCTGCCTTGATCCTGCGCCATGCCTTCATCCCGCTCGACAACGAGCGCCTGTCGCACCTGTGCGGCGCCACGGACGAGCACCTGCGCGCCATCGAGGACGCGCTGGGCGTCAAGCTCACGCGGCGCAACGAGTCCTTCCGCATCGAGGGCACCAAGCGCGAGGCCGAGCGGGCCGCCGCGCTGCTGCAGCGCCTGTACGAGCGTGCCAACAAGCCCATTCCGCCCGAAGCCCTGCAACTGGCGCTGGCCGAAGCCGCCAGCAGCGACACGGCCCCGGCCAGCGAAACGCCGAGCGGCGAAGTGGTGCTGCATACCCGGCGCGCCGACCTGCAGGGCCGCACGCCCAACCAGGTGCAGTACCTGAAGCACATCCTCTCGCACGACATCACCTTCGGCCTGGGTCCGGCGGGCACCGGCAAGACTTTCCTGGCCGTGGCTTGCGCCGTGGACGCGCTGGAGCGCAGCCAGGTGCAGCGCATCATCCTCACCCGTCCGGCGGTGGAGGCCGGCGAGCGGCTGGGCTTCCTGCCCGGCGACCTGACGCAGAAGGTCGATCCGTACCTGCGCCCGCTCTACGACGCGCTCTACGACCTGATGGGCTTCGACCGCGTCACCAAGGCCTTCGAGCGCGCGACGCTGGAGATCGCGCCACTGGCCTTCATGCGCGGGCGCACGCTGAATCACGCCTTCGTCATCCTGGACGAGGCACAGAACACCACGCCTGAGCAGATGAAGATGTTCCTCACCCGCATCGGCTTCGGCAGCAAGTGCGTGGTCACCGGCGACACCAGCCAGATCGACCTGCCCAAGGGCATGACCAGTGGCCTGGTGGATGCCGAGCGGGTGCTGCAGCGGGTGCGCGGCATTGCCATGACCCGCTTTACCGCGGCCGACGTGGTGCGCCATCCGCTGGTGGCGCGCATCGTCCAGGCCTACGAGGCCGCCGATGCCCGGGGGGAACGCTGACATGGCCGCCACGCTGCCCGAACTGAGCCTGTCGCTGCAGTTCGCCGACCCCTCCCACCGGGCCGAACTGCCGCGCCACAAGGTGCGGCGCTGGATTCGTGCCGCGCTGGACGAACTACCGGCCGAGATCACGGTGCGCATCGTGGGCGAGGAGGAGGGACGCCAGCTCAACCGAGAATTCCGGGGCAAGGACTACGCCACCAACGTGCTGACCTTCGACTACGCCCACGAGCCAGTGGTGGTGGCCGACCTCGTGCTCTGCGCTCCGGTGGTGGAACGCGAGGCCGGCGAATTGAAGTTGCCGCTGGCGGACCACTATGCCCACCTGCTGGTGCACGGCACGCTGCACGCGCAGGGCTTCGACCATGAAGAGGACGACGAGGCGGCGGAGATGGAGGCGCTGGAGACGCGCATCCTGCTCGGCCTGGGCTTGCACGACCCCTACGGTAACGCCGTCTGAGCAAGGGCTGCGCCGTTCAGCGCCGCTGCGTGCCCAGGTAGCGCTTGCGCCAGAAGAACCAGCCCAGGCCCAGGCCCAGCGTCGCCATCAGCGCCACGGCGATCCACACGCCGGTGCTGGTGTGGATGAGCGGCAGGGCGTCGAAGTTCATGCCGAAGAAGCCCGTGATCAGGTTCAACGGCAGGAAGATGGCCGTGAGCACGGTGAGCGTGCGCATGATGTCGTTGGTACGGTGGCCAATGGCGGAGAAGTGCATCTGCACTGCGGTCTCGGCCGACTGCTGCAGCCGCCGGACATGCGAGAGCACGCGCTCGATGTGCTCCAGCACGTCGCGCGAGCGCACGCGCAGCAGCTCGAACTCGCGTGCCAGATGCGTCTCGTGCGGGGGCTGCTCCTCCAGTCCGTCGATCCACTCCTGCATCGCGGCGCGCTGATCCTCGCAGGTGTCCTCCAGCAGGTGCAGTGCGTTGCGTGCGTCCAGCAGTACCTGCCAGTCGTGGAAGCGGCTGCGCGGGTGCAGCAGCGCCTGCTGCAGCGCGCCGAGCTGGCGCGTGAGCAGGCGGCGCAGGTCCAGGTAGCTGTCCACGATGTGGTTGACCATGCGCAGCATCAGGTCAGCCGGGCTGGTGGGCAGGCGCGGGCCGCCGCGCTCGCGAACGCCGCCGGGCGCGCCCAGGCGGCGCTCGAAGTAGGCGCGCACCGGGCACTGCGGTGGGTGCACGGTGATCAGTACGCGGTCATAGACGGCAAAGCCCACCGGGCTGGTGTCCACCAGGGCCGGCGCCGGCTGTGCGGCCCCGGCCGCCGCTCCATTGCCGCCGTGGTTGCCGTTGGTGCCATTGCCCGGCTCGGGCGTGGACGCCGCCAGGCGGCGAAACACCAGCAGGTCGTACCAGGAGGTGTAGTCGAAATTGCTGGGCAGCTGCGCGTTGAGTAGGTCCGAGACATGCAGGTCCACCAGTGCACCGCAATCCCAGCGCAGCAGCGCAGCCTGCAGTGCCGGAGCCTCGGCCTCGAAGGCCGGGCGCTCGCAGCCGATCCACAGGAAGCCCTCCAGCGGCAGCACGCTGGGCAGGGCCTCCAGCGCCACCACGCCGTCAGCGCCGATGTAGAGCGCCCGCATCGATGCACTCGCTTCAGCGCGCGCGCAGCAGCCGTGCAGCGTCCAGGGCGAAATAGGTCAGCACGCCGTCGGCGCCGGCGCGCTTGAAGGCCAGCAGCGACTCCATCATCACCGCGTCATGGTCCAGCCAGCCGTTGGCCGCGGCGGCCTTGAGCATCGCGTACTCGCCGCTGACCTGGTAGGCGAAGGTCGGCATGCGGAACTCGTCCTTCACGCGGCGCACGATGTCCAGGTACGGCATGCCGGGCTTGATCATCACCATGTCGGCGCCCTCGGCGATGTCCAGCGCCACCTCGCGCAGCGCCTCGTCGCTGTTGCCCGGGTCCATCTGGTAGACCTTCTTGTCCGCCTTGCCCAGGTTGCCGGCACTGCCCACGGCGTCGCGGAAAGGACCGTAGAAGGCGCTGGCGTACTTGGCGCTGTAGGCCATGATGCGGGTGTGCACCAAGTTCGCTTCCTCCAGCGCGGTGCGGATGGCGCCGATGCGGCCGTCCATCATGTCGCTGGGCGCCACGATGTCCACGCCGGCCCGGGCCTGCGCCAGCGCCTGCGCCTTGAGCACCGCCACCGTGGCGTCGTTGAGGATGTAGCCGTTGTCGTCGAGCAGGCCGTCTTGGCCGTGGCTGGTGTAGGGGTCCAGCGCCACGTCGGTGAGCAGGCCCAGCTGTGGGAAGCGGCTTTTGAGCTCGCGCACAGCGCGCGGCACCAGGCCATCAGGGTTGGCCGCCTCGCGGCCGTCGGGCGTCTTGAGCGCGCCATCAATGACCGGGAACAGCGCCATCACCGGCACGCCCAGGCTCACACACTGCTCGGCCACGGCGTAGAGCCGGTCCAGGCTCATGCGCTGCACGCCGGGCATGCTGGCCACGTCCTCGACACGGTTGGTGCCATCAAGCAGGAACACCGGCAGGATCAGGTCCTGTGGCGCCAGCCGGTGCTCGCGCACCAGGGCGCGGGTGAAATCGTCACGGCGCAGCCGGCGCGGCCGGCTGGCGGGAAAAGGGGGCAGGATGTGCACGGAAGGCGTCCTCGGTACGGCGCGGAGCCGGCTGCAGCCGCGTGGGGAATGAAAGCCCCGTAAGCCCTCGTGACCGGCCCGCATGGCGCAGGCAAGCGCCTGCTAGACTGGAAGTCGAATGATAGCCGCGAGGCGTCATTCCCTGCTTTTCCTCCCTGAGCAGGTGCCTTGACGTCATGACAGCGCAAGGCTTGCGGCCCCGGGCGATGCCCGGGGCTTTCTTTTTTGACCTGCCCCCTTTGCTGCATCGCAGCAGGCCCGGATCAGGGGCTGCCGATAATGGCCGCATGAGTTCCGCGTACCTGTGGGCCAAGGCCCTGCACATCGTTTTCGTGGCCAGCTGGTTCGCCGGCTTGTTCTACCTGCCGCGGTTGTTCGTGAACCTGGCCATGGTGCCGGCGGACTCGCATGCCGAGCGTGAGCGGCTGCTGCTGATGGCGCGCAAGCTCTACCGCTTCAGCAGCATGCTGATGGTGCCGGCGCTCGCGCTGGGCCTGTGGCTGTGGCTGGGCGCGGGCATCGGCCGCGGACCGGGCAATGGTTGGTTGCACGCGAAACTGGCCCTGGTGATCGGCGTCATTGGCTACCACCATGCCTGCCGCACGATGCTGCGCCGCTTCGAGCAGTCGGCCAACCAGCGCAGCCACCGCTGGTACCGCATGTTCAATGAGGTCTCAGTGCTGCTGTTCGCCGCTATCGTGATCCTGGTGGTGGTCAAGCCTTTCTGAACCTGGCCGTGGTGGTGGAAGAAGCGCTGGGAGACACGACCATGCGGCACAGCCTGCGCCGCCGCCCCATGGAGCCGGGGCGCTGATGGCCCGCCGCAGCGGCACCACGGCCTTGCCGTTGTCGGCAGCCTTCGCGCTGCTGATCGTGTACGCGACGCTGTATCCGTTCAGCGGCTGGCGCTGGCCGCCGGGGCAGTCGCTGGAGTCGCTGCTGGTGCTGCCCTGGGCGCAGTACTACATCGCCTTCGACCTGTGGGCCAACTTCATCGGCTACATGCCGTTGGGCGCATTGCTCTATGGCGCCGGGGTGCGCAGCGGCTGGCGCTGGTGGTGGGCGCTGCTGGCGGCGGCACTGCTGCCGGGACTGATGTCCTACACGCTGGAGCTGATCCAGAACTTCCTGCCCGAGCGCGTGCCCAGCCGCGAGGACTGGCTGCTCAATGGCGGCGGCGGCGTGGTGGGCGCGTTGCTGGCGGCGGCGCTGCAGGCGCTGGGGGCGATCCGTGGCTGGCAGACGCTGCGCGACCGCTGGTTCATCCCGGCCAGCGCGGGCGCCTTGACCCTGCTGCTGCTGTGGCCGCTGGGGCTGCTGTTTCCGACGCCCGTGCCGCTGGGCCTGGGCCAATGCTGGGACGAGGTCCGTGAGTTGGCCTTGCTGGCGCTGGAGGACACGCCTTGGGCCGCCGCCGTCGAGCCCTGGCTGCGGCCGTTGCTGCCCGAGAGCACGCCGCTGTCGCGCCCGACCGAGATGCTGGCGATCGCGCTGGGGCTGTTGGGGCCCTGCCTGGTGGCTTTTGCCGTGATGCGTTCGCGCGCGCGCCGGGCCGTGCTGGCCCTGCTCGTGCTGGCCCTGGCCTTGGCGGTGAGCGCGCTGTCCACGGCGTTGAACTTTGGCCCCGAGCACGCGCTGGCCTGGCTCACGCCGGCCACCGTGCCGGGACTGGTGCTCGGACTGCTGGCGGCCTGGGGGTGCAGCCTGCTGCCCCGCCGCATGGCCGCGGCGGTGGGGCTGATCGTGCTCACGGCGTTGGTGGCGGTGGTGGCGCAGGCACCCGACAACCCTTACTACGCCCAGAGCCTGCAGGCCTGGGCACAAGGGCGTTTCATCCGTTTCCACGGGCTGGCGCGCTGGATCGGCTGGCTCTGGCCTTATGCCGCCGGCCTGTGGTTGCTGCTGCGCATCGGTGCACGTGACGATGCCTGAGCCGGGCACAGGAAGCCTATTCGGCGAGCGGCCCCGGATTGTTCAGGCGCGCTCGATAAATACGCCATGCATTGCCGGATTTGTACAGATTTTCTGATCAATCCCGCCCTGGCGGCATCCTGTAGGCCGAGCCCTCCAGGCACCACTATGGCTGCGGCGAGAGCAGAGCCATGTGCCATGGTGAGCGTCCGGCTTGGAGCTCCTGCTGGCCTGCCGCGCTCCACGCGGAACGGGCGGCACAAGCGTCCACTGCGGCAACGTCAGGTGACTGCCTGTAAGTGAAACCCCGTCCCTACAATTCCGGGGATGAGCTACTACAAGCACCACATCTTCTTCTGCCTGAACGCGCGGGAGAACGGGGAAGCCGCCTGTGCGCAGCACGACGCGCAGGCGGCTTTCGACCATTGCAAGGCGCGCGTCAAGGCCGCCGGGCTGGCCGGTCCGGGCGGGGTGCGCGTGAACAAGGCCGGTTGCCTGGACCGCTGCGCCGGTGGCCCGGTGGCGGTGGTCTATCCCGAGGCCGCCTGGTACACCTTCGTGGACAAGGAAGACATCGACGAGATCGTCGAGTCGCATCTCAAGGATGGCCGGGTGGTGGAGCGCCTGCTGCTGCCGCCGGACGTGGGCCGCTGATGAACGCTCACACCCAGCGCCTGCGCGTGCCGGGCCCGGCCGGCGAGATCGAATGTGCCCTGGACGCGCCCGCGGGCGACCCGCGCGGCTTGGCCGTGCTGTGCCATCCGCACCCGCAGCACGGCGGCACCATGGACAACAAGGTGGTGCAGACCCTGGCGCGTGCCTGCGTGCAGCTGGGCTGGCGCACCGTGCGCTTCAACTTCCGCGGCGTCGGTGCTTCCGGCGGCCATTGGGACGAGGGCCGCGGCGAGATCGAGGATGCGCTGGCCGTGATCGCCGCGCTGCGCCAGGGCGATGAGCCGCTGGTGCTGGGCGGCTTCTCCTTCGGCGGCTTCGTGGCCTCGCAGGCCGCGCAGCGGGTGCAGCCCGCGCCGCAGCGCCTGGTGCTGGTCGGCCCGGCCACCAGCCGCTTCGACGTCGCGCCCGTGCCTGCGGACACGCTGGTGGTGCACGGCGAGCATGACGAGGTGGTGCCGCTGTCGGCCACCCTGGACTGGGCCCGCCCGCAAGCGCTGCCGGTGGTGGTGGTGCCCGGCGGGGGCCACTTCTTCCACGGCCAGCTGCCGCTGCTCAAGTCCATCGTGCTGCGCCATCTGGCGCACTGAGAACTTCTTCCTGCTTTTTTCGGCGGCCGCCCGTCGTCGCACGGGCGGCGCGCCGCGTTGACGTTTCCCCACCCTGAATTGCCCATGAAACGCCTGATTGCCTTCCTGCTGGCCTTGCCGCTGGCTCTTTCCTGCTTCGCCCAAGCGCCGCAGCCGCCCGAGATCGCGGCGCGCCAGTACGTCCTGATGGACCTCTCCAGCGGCCAGACCCTGGCCGAGCGCGATGCCGATGCGCCGGCCGACCCGGCCTCGCTGACCAAGCTCATGACCGCCTACGTGGTCTTTGCCGCGCTGCGCGACAAGAAGATCACGCTGGAGCAGACCCTGCCGGTGAGCCAGCGCGCCTGGAACGAGCGCAAGGGCGGCGCCTCGGTGATGTTCATCGACACCACCATGAGCCCGAAGGTGGATGAGCTGCTGCGCGGCATGATCGTGCAGTCGGGCAACGACGCCTCCGTGGCCCTGGCCGAGGGTGTGGCGGGCTCCGTGGAGGCCTTCGTGGCCATGATGAACCGGCAGGCGCAGGCCTTCGGCCTCAAGAACACGGCCTTCAAGAACGTCACCGGCATCACCGAGCCCGGGCACCGCAGCACGGCGCGCGACATGGGCATCATCGCCAGCCGCATCATTCGCGACTTCCCCGAGTACTACCCGTACTACGCGCTCAAGGACTACACCTACAACAAGATCCGCCAGGACAACCGCAACCTGCTGCTGCGTCGCGATCCCACGGTGGACGGCATGAAGACCGGCTACACCGATGCTGCCGGCTACTGCCTGGTGGCCAGCGCCAACCGTGACTTCCCCAACGGCAAGCGCCGGCTGCTGTCGGTGGTGCTGGGCACGGCCTCGCGCGAGGCGCGCGCCAGCGAGAGCCAGAAGCTGCTGAACTGGGGCTACGGCGCCTTCGACAACGTGCGCTTGTTCGAACCCGGCAAGCCCATCGTTACGCCGGAAGTGTGGAAGGGCGCCAGCGCCCAGGCCAAGCTCGGCGCCGCCTCCGGCGTGGTGGTGACAGTGCCCAAGGGCGAGGGCCAGCAGCTGCAGACCAAGGTCGAGCGCAGCGACCCGCTGGTGGCGCCCCTGGCGCAGGGCCAGCGCGTGGGCACGGTCAAGGTCAGCACGCGCACGGGCACGCCGGTGGCCGAGGTGCCGCTGGTGGTGCTGGAGCCCGTGGAGCAGGCCGGTTTCATTGGCCGCACCTGGGATGCGCTGCGGCTGTGGATCAAGTAACCTGAGTCGTTTGCCGTCCCCAACCCAGGAGCCGCGCGATGCACCCCCAGCCCGTCTCACCCGACAGCTTGTGCTTTCTCAACGGCGAGTTCCTGCCGCTGGCCGAGGCCCGGGTGCCGGTGCTGGACCGGGGCTTCCTGTTCGGCGACGGTGTCTACGAGCTGCTGCCGGTGTACGGGCGGCGCCTCTTTCGCTTCGCCGACCACATGGCGCGGCTGGAGCGCAACCTGGGCCGGCTGCGCATTCCCAATCCTTTCGACCGCGATCAGTGGCTGGCGCATGCGCGGCGGCTGATCGCGGCGCAGCCGGCTGAAGACCAGTCGCTGTACCTGCAGCTCACGCGCGGTGTGGCGCCACGCGACCACGTCATGCCCGAAGGGCTCACGCCCACAGTGTTCATGATGAGCAGCCCCACGCGGGCGCCGACGCCGGAGCAGCGCCACCAAGGCGTGGCTTGCATCACGGCGCGCGACTTCCGCTGGGAGCGCGGCGACCTCAAGACCACCTCGTTGCTGGGCAACGTGCTGGCGCGCCAGATCTCGGCCGACCATGGCGCCAGCGAAACCATCCTGCTGCGCGAGGCCGCCAGCGGCATCAGCTACCTCACCGAGGGCTCAGCCAGCAACGTGTGGGTGGTGCACGAGGGCGCGTTGCTGGGGCCGCCCAAGAGCGAGCATGTGCTTGAAGGCATCCGCTACGAGCTGCTGCGCGAGCTGTGCGAGGAAGTGGGCATTGCCTACAACCTGCGCCCCATTCCCGAAGCCGACCTGCGCTCGGCCGACGAGATCCTGCTGAGTTCGGCCGCGCGCGAGGTGCTGCCGGTGACGCGGCTGGACGGCGAGCCCGTCGGCCACGGCGCGCTGCGCGGCAAGCCCGGCCCGGTGTACGGGCGCCTCTACGAGGCCTACCAGCGCGCCAAGATCTTGCAATCCGTCTGAGGCGCTCCATCTTCTGCCACGGGTGCGGTGCTTGCCGCACCCTTTTTCATTGCGCGGCGCCTTGCCGCTTACCCGTTGTCAGGCCATGAACACTGCCGCCACTCCCACGCCCCGCGACTTGCTCATCGACTACCCGTGCCCCTTCCCGATCAAGGTGATGGGAGCGCACGTGGAGGGCTTCGAGGAAGCCGTGGTGGCCGTCGTGCTGCAGTTCGACCCCGGCTTCGACGCCGCCAGCGTCGAGCGCCGGCCCAGCAGCGGCGGCAACTACCTCGGGCTCACGGTGACCGTGACCGCCACCAGCCGCGAGCAGCTCGACGAACTCTACCGCACGCTGACCACGCACCCGATGGTCAAGGTGGTGTTGTGACCCCGGAGGCGGCCGGCGGCGCGACGGCGTCGGCCTCCAGGCGCTGCGCCAGCGCGCGGGCTTTCAGCGCCGCGGCCGGGTCGCCGCCGACGGCTGCCGCGGCATACCAGTAGCGCGCCAGGCGAAGGTCCTGCGGCAGGCCGTCGCCAGCTTCGTACATCGAGGCCAGCAGGTACTGCGCGCCTTGGTCTCCTGCCACCGCCGCGGCGCGGTACCAATGCGCGGCCTGGGCCGCGTCACGCGGCGCACCGCGGCCCAGGTAGAAGGCGGTGGCCGTTTCCACCTGTCCCGCGGTGCTGCCGGCCTCGGCGGCCTGCGCGTACCAGCGGTGCGCGGCGGCCAGGTCGATCCGGCCAAGATAGCCGCTCTCGTGCAGGCGGCCCAGCTCGAACATCGCCGTGACAAAGCCGTGCTGTGCCGCGCGCGTCATCAGCCGCAAGGCCTCCTGCGTGCTGGCGCCGGGCAGTTCGCCGCGCAGATGCATGACGGCGAGGTTGTGATCCGCCGCCGGCAGCCCGGCACGCGACAGCCGCTCGAAGGCGGCTCGCGCTTTCTCGAGGTGTCCCGCTTCGTAATCCTGCACCGCCGCGTTCAGGGCGGATTGCGCCTCCGCGGACGGCGCTGCGGCCGCCGTGGCCAGGGCCCACGCGGACAGTGCGGCCGCGGCCGGGCGCAGGACGGAGAGGAAAAGGCGGTGATTCATTGCGGCCTCGGCGTCGGTGCGGATCAATGAGCCCACGATACGGCGGCACTGCCTCGATCGAATGGTGTGCGCAAACACCCGCGCCCAGGGCAGGGCGGTGGCCGCGGAGGATAGGCAAATGCAGGCGAACGACAATGGCGGGATGACAGCCACTGCCTCTCATTTCGACGCGCCACAGGTGAAATGGCTGGGTCGCGCCGATTACGCCGCCACCGAAGCAGCCATGCGAGCCTTTACCGAGGCACGCACGGCCCGGACGCCCGACGAGATCTGGCTGTGCGAGCATCCGCCGGTGTATACGCAAGGCGTGGCCGGTCGCGCGGAGCATGTGCTGGCACCGGGCGACATCCCGGTGGTGCAGACCAACCGCGGCGGGCAGGTCACGTACCACGGGCCAGGACAGGTGGTGGCTTATCCGCTGATCGACCTGCAGCGGCTGGGCATCTTCGTGCGCGAGTACGTCTACCGGCTGGAATCGGCCGTGCTGCGCGTGCTCCAGGACTACGGTGTCACGGGGCACCGCGTCAGCGGCGCGCCGGGCATCTATGTCAAGTTGGACGATCCTTTTGGGCATGCTGCGCTGACCGGCCCTGCCGATCCGCGCGATCCGTTCCGTGGCCTGGGCAAGATCGCGGCGCTGGGCATCAAGGTCACCCGGCACTGCACTTACCACGGTGTGGCCCTCAACGTGGCCATGAACCTGGAGCCCTTCAACCGCATCAACCCATGCGGTTATGCCGGGCTGCAAACCATCGACCTCGCTAAAATTGACGTTTTCACCACATGGGATGACGCGGCCGCGCGACTGGCGCAGCGCCTGCAGTCGCAATTGAGCCGATGAGCACCGATCTCCCCAGCGCTCCCGCCACGCCCGTGACCCAGGGCGCCGCTCCCGCACCGTACGACCCGACCGCCAAGCAAAAGGCCCAGGCCAAGACGGCGCGCATCCCGATCAAGGTGGTGCCGGCGGAGGTGCTCAAGAAGCCGGAGTGGATTCGCGTCAAGGCCGGCTCGCCCACCACGCGCTTCTACGAGATCAAGGAGATCCTGCGCGAGCACAAGTTGCACACGGTGTGCGAGGAAGCTTCCTGTCCCAACATTGGCGAGTGCTTCGGCAAGGGCACGGCGACCTTCATGATCATGGGCGACAAGTGCACCCGGCGCTGCCCGTTCTGCGATGTGGGCCACGGCCGTCCGGATCCGCTCGACATCAATGAGCCGGAGAACCTGGCCAAGACCATCGCGGCCTTGAAGCTCAAGTACGTGGTCATCACCAGCGTGGACCGCGACGACCTGCGCGATGGTGGTGCGGGGCATTTCGTGGAATGCATCCGCAAGACACGTGAGCTTTCGCCTGCTACGCAGATCGAGATCCTCACACCCGACTTTCGTGGTCGCATGGACCGCGCGTTGGACATCCTCAAGGCTGCACCGCCCGATGTGATGAACCACAACCTGGAAACCGTGCCACGTCTGTACAAGGAGGCACGCCCAGGCTCGGATTACCAGTTCAGCCTCAATCTTCTCAAGCGCTTCAAGGAATTTGCCCCTGGCGTGCCGACCAAGAGCGGCATTATGGTGGGCCTGGGCGAGACGGACGAGGAGATCTTGGAGGTCATGCGTGACATGCGCGCGCATGGCATCGACATGCTGACGCTGGGCCAGTACCTCGCACCCAGTGGCCACCATCTGCCGGTGCGCCGTTACGTGCATCCCGACACCTTCAAGATGTTCGAGGATGAGGCCTACAAGATGGGCTTCACGCACGCCGCAGTGGGCGCGATGGTGCGTTCAAGCTACCACGCCGACCAGCAAGCCCATGCAGCAGGCTTGGCGCCAGTGGCCTGAGTCAGTCGTAATGGGCTTAGGCGCCGGCTCCGGTGCCCAATAAAGCCGGGTCTTGCACCCGGCTTTTTCATGTCGCTACAGGCAGGCGGTCTGAAGGTGTCCAGGCCGGCTCATGAGGCGACGCACGCGCTTCTTGCCCACGCGGTGTCCCGCGCCAGCAACTCCTTCATCCGCGGCCAGCCGTGCTCCTGACGGACCTTGGCATGGATGGCTCTTATGTGCACCAGCAAGACTTCATCGCTGCGCCTGCCCGACCCTGGCCGAGTGGGCTTGCGCGCGTCGCACCGGCGCCGATCCCGCTCCAACAAAGTACTGCTAACGGCGGTCGGGGCGTCAGCCTTTTTTCAGCAGACCCTCGACCAGCGTATGCAGTGCGGCGAAGTCAGGCTCGCCGACATAGCGTTTGACAATACGGCCCTGCTGGTCAATTAAGAAGGTCGTAGGCGTGAGCTGGATGTCGCCAAAACGCCGGGCGATCTGACCGGTGTTGTCGATAGCTACACCGAAAGGCAACTGGCGTGTTTGCGCGAACTTGGCAACGTAGGCAGGTGGGTCGTAACTCATCGCCACGGCTAGCGTCTCGAAACCGCGATCCTTGAATTTGTTATGCGTGGCAACGAGCTGGGGCATTTCCTTGACACAAGTTACGCAGCTGGTGGCCCAGAAGTTCAGCAGCACCACTTTGCCCTTGAGCGCCTCGGTGCTGCCGGCACTGCCGTCCAGCAGCGTGTAGTTCACAACTGGGGCTGGCTCATAACGAGCCATGCTTTGCCAAGCCAGCACGGCCGCGACCAGCGTCAGGGTGGTCGCCAAACCGACGAGAGGACGGCGCAAATTCATGATGAGCACTCGCTCGGTGCAGACGAAAGACGCAGTTTATTCTGGGGCTGAAGGCTTCCGAAGAATGTCGGACATTGGCATGGTTACGGTCGCTGGGCCTGGTTCAAGCAAGAGTAGCACCATGTCAATATAGCCCGCATGAGCAAACGCTATGTCGGCTTGGCACTGTGTTTGGCCGCTTGTACGCCGACGCTCAACTGGCGTGAAGTGCCGTTAGAGGGTGGTGCCGTGGCGCTGTTTCCATGCAAGCCCGAACATCTGGCTCGGACGCTGTCGCTTGCCGGACAACCCGTGACGATGACTTTGCATGCCTGCCAAGCCGCAGGTTTGCGCTTTGCGGTGGCACAGGCCGATGTGCGCAGTCCGGCGCGTGTCAATGCCGCTCTGGCAGCGCTGGTCGCGGCACAAGCGCGCAATTTGCAGACGTTGCTGCCACTAAGCGAGCCGGTGCAGGTGCCAGGCATGACATCCAACGTGCAGGCACGTCGCTATGTCCTGGAAGGGCGGCGTCCTGACGGCAGTGCGGTGCAGGCGCAGCTGCTGGTGTTTGCCCACGGTACACAAGTGCTACAGGCCACCGTGCTGGACGGCACCTCAGACGCCGCGGCCGTACGCACTTTCATGGACGCGTTGCACGTGCGCTGATCGGTCAACGGCCACCTTGGATCAGGTGCGCATAATGCCAGTCATGGTTGGACTTCTTCTCATTGCTCATGCACCCTTAGCCTCCGCACTCCAAGCGGTAGCCATGCATGCCTTTGCAGATAGCGGCGTACCGCTGCAGGCGCTGGATGTAGAGCCGCACATAAGTCCTGAAGAGGTGGAGCTGCGAGCTCGCGCGATGATGCAGCGTTTGGGCACTGAAGAGGTGTTGATTCTTGCCGACGTTTTCGGCGCCACACCGTGCAACGTCGCCCAGCGGCTGGCCGACACACAGCGAGTATGCGTGATCGCCGGTGTCAACGTACCGATGCTTTGGCGCTCGTTGTGCTATGCCGCTGAGCCACTAGAGTCGCTAGTGACGCGCGCTTTGGCTGGTGCCAGTCAGGGCGTGCTGCAACTGCCCACGCCGCACAACCCTGTTTCCTAATTGCTTTTCATGATTCAGACCACGCTGACTATCAGCAACAAGCTGGGGCTGCATGCCCGGGCATCGGCCAAGCTCACCAAGCTAGCAGCCAGCTTTGCTTCTGAGATTTACCTCAGCCGCAACGGGCGTCGAGTCAATGCCAAGAGCATCATGGGTGTGATGATGCTAGCCGCAGGTTTAGGCGCGCAAGTCGAGTTGGAGGTCGAGGGAACTGACGAAGAAGCTGCTGCTTTGGCGCTGAAAGCTCTGGTGGACGACAAGTTCGGTGAGGGGCAGTAAACGGATCTTGATCCAGCAGTGGCAAACATTGCTAAAGAAAGGAAACTTCGGGCCAATCCGAAGACGTTAGCGGGTGCTGCGCTGCTAAAGTGATTCGGATGAGCATTCAGGTCTTCGGGCTGCCGGTTTCGCGCGGCGTTGCCATTGGTCGTGCAGTGCTGGTGGCCTCCAGCCGCGTGGATGTTGCGCATTATTTTGTGCCTGCTTCGCAGACGCGTCGCGAGATCGACCGGTTGCGTCGGGCGCGCGATGCTGTAGCAGCTGAACTAAGTGCCCTGCAGCGCGACTTGCCAACAGAGGCGCCACCTGAACTCTCGGCATTGCTGGATGTACATCTGATGCTATTGCATGATGATGCGCTGGCCGAAGCCATCATGCATTGGATTCTAGAGCGGCACTACAACGCTGAATGGGCCCTGTCCGCACAGTTGGAAGTCGTGGCCCGGCAGTTCGATGAAATGGAAGATGAGTACCTGCGTGGCCGTAAGGCCGACATGGAGCAGGTCACGGAGCGACTGCTGCGAGCTTTAGCGCGCGACGGTATGCCCTCTTTATCTTCCGTTGCACAGCCGGCACGAGACTTTGCCGGCGAGGATCCACTGGTGCTGGTAGCCAACGACATTGCGCCAGCAGACATGCTTCAGTTTAAGCGCAGTGTTTTTACCGGGTTTGTTACCGATGTCGGAGGCAAGACCTCTCACACCGCTATTGTTGCACGCAGCATGGACATTCCCGCAGTGGTCGGCGCCCGTGAGGCCAGCCGGCTCATTCGCCAGGACGATTGGGTGGTTATCGACGGGGATTCGGGGGTGGTTGTCGTCAATCCTTCACCAATTGTTTTGGAAGAGTATCGGTTCCGCCAGCGGCAAAGCGAACTTGAGCGTGCTAGGTTGAACCGACTGCGGCATACGCCAGCACTGACATTGGATGGCGAAAATGTGGAACTGCTTGCCAACATCGAGTTGCCTAGTGACGCGCAGGCTGCGGTAGATGCCGGCGCCGTAGGCGTCGGCCTGTTTCGTACAGAATTTCTGTTCATGAACCGCGGCGGTGTACTCCCTAGCGAGGAAGAGCAGTTTGAAGCCTACCGCTCCGTGGTGCAGACTATGGCCGGTTTGCCAGTGACGATACGCACAGTGGATATCGGCGCTGATAAGCCGTTGGAGCGCATGTCGCCCCAAGAATTGCGTCATGAGCACTCCCTTAATCCAGCTCTGGGCCTACGGGCCATTCGTTGGAGCTTAGCCGAGCCGGCAATGTTCCGGCAGCAGATTCGCGCCATCTTGCGTGCCAGTGCCTACGGCAAGATTAAGTTGTTGTTGCCGATGGTGGTGCACCTACGTGAAATTCGGCAGACCATGGAATTGATCAAGCGGGCGCGTCAACAATTGTTGGATAAAGGGCACTCGATTGGTGATGTGGAAGTGGGAGCTATGATCGAGGTGCCTGCCGCAGTCATGATGCTACCTGCTTTTTTTCGGCACTTTGACTTCGTCTCTATCGGCACTAACGACCTTATTCAGTACACACTGGCCATTGATCGGGCTGATGAGCAAGTGGCTCACCTGTACGACCCTTGGCATCCTGCAGTGCTTAAGCTTATTGCGGATACCATTGCATGTGCACAGCAATATGGCAAAGGCGTAAGTGTGTGCGGTGAAATGGCTGGCGATCCCGCTTTCACTGAATTGCTGCTCGGAATGGGCCTACGTAGCTTCTCAATGCATCCAGCGCAAATTGCGGGTATCAAGCAGCGTGTACTGAGAGCTGACACACGCAAGCTTCAAAGTGCAGTTGAGCATACCCTTCAAGCCGACGATCCCCAAAACTTTTGGGCTGCCGCTTGCGACCGTGTGGAGGATACAGTTGAAATTGCACTGCCTTATTAATCTTGCTGTGTCATTAGGGCCCGTCATCAATTGACAGATCATTGCGGCCTGTACAAGACAAAACGGAAGAAGAACGATGACACGCCGGTATGCGCTCAGGGATGACCAATGGGAGCGCATCAAGGACTTGCTGCCCGGGCGAGAGGGCCATGTGGGCGTGACGGCGCGCGACAACCGGCTCTTCGTCGACGCGGTGCTCTACCGCTACCGCGCTGGCGTCCCCTGGCGTGACTTGCCCGAGCGCTTCGGCGACTTCCGCGTCGTGCACACCCGCCATTCGCGCTGGAGCAAAACCGGCGTGTGGCAGCGTGTCTTCGAGCACCTGACGCAGGACGCGGATAACGAGTACGCCATGATTGACTCCACCATCGTGCGGGCCCACCAGCACAGTGCCGGGGCAAAAAAGGGGGCCAGCAAGCGCAAGCCATCGGACGCAGCCGGGGCGGGCTGAGCAACAAGATCCATGCCCCGACGGACGCACTGGGCAACCTCACGGGCTTTCACCTCACCCCGGGCCAAGCCCACGATCTCGAAGGCGCCGATGCGCTGTTGCCCGCGGTCACGGCCGATGCCGTCATCGCCGACAAGGCCTATGACGCCCAGGCTTGTGTCATCGACGTGCTTGCCCAAGCCGGTCAAGTTGCAGTGATCCCGCCGATTCGCAGCCGCCTTGAACAGCGCACCGTAAGCGTCCTGCTGCACCACGTTGACGCGGCGGCCGAGGCGCGGCAGGCTTTCAGCGCTCGGTGGCAGGCTGCCAGCGGTGGGGCAGCAATTCTTCGAGGCAGCTGTTGAGCTGGGTAGGCAGCCGGGCGAGCACGTCACGCAGGTACTGCCACGGATCGTGGCCGTTGAGTTTCGCGGACTGCACCAGGCTCATCACCACCGCAGCGCGCTTGCCTGCGAGCTCGCTGCCACAGAACAGCCATGCTTTTCTGCCCATGGCCCAGCAGCGCATCTGCTGTTCCAGGTGGTTGTTATGTGTGCCTTGTCAAGGCACGGTTGTTCCGTCGGTGAAAGTCCGACCCGGCCAACTCGCGCTCCGGCCGGAAGCACAAGGAGCGGTCCAGGAGGTAACGAATGGGCTGAAGCACTGCTTGAAAAGGCCTCGTAGGAGGCCAGCAGGCCATGCGGGCCGCAACGTGAGTGAACACTGAGCAGGCCTCGAAAAGCCGTCGTGGATGCCGACTCGCCACAATAACGAGGAAGGCCGACGGCGGCGCCGAAGCGAGCGTGAAGAGCAGGCGCCGCATCCACCGGGGTAGTGGTGGCAGCACGCATGGGTATAGACCCCCCGCGTCAGAATACCTGTCGTCCCCATAGAACCAGGAAACCAGGGGGCGTAGGAAGAAGTGATCAGTGGCTCGTTTCGGACAGGCATTCAAGGACAGGGCGGTAGCGAGGTTGCTGCCGCCTG
>NZ_JABBFW010000048.1 GCF_012927045.1 Azohydromonas caseinilytica
GTAGCGGCGCAGCAGCTTGCGCAGCAACTGCGGCTTCTCCGCCGCGGCCGCGGCGGCCTCCGTGTTCTGCGCCTGCGCGCTCGTCGCAGCCGCCGAGGACCTGCCCGCCTCGTCACCGCCGCCGCACGCAGCCAGCAGCACGGCGCAAAGGAGCCCCGCCGGTGCGAGACAAGCTTGACGTGCCCGGCGCACCCTATATTTCATCAGCACTCCCAGTCAAAAAGATTTGGTGCCATACCGTAGAAACCAATTTGACGATCGCATGCCAGAATCTGCCGAAAAAATCACAACGATTGCCAAAAATAGATAGCAAGCCACCAGATCGGCACGCCAATGGCGCCGGCGCAGTCAAGCATCAATAAGAGGAACAAGCCTTTGCTTATTCGATCCGCCAAGCCGATGTGTGCGCAACCCAAATAGCGCAATTCAACACCTGAAATTCTTTGGAAGCTCATACCCGCACAATCACATTCGTGTACCAGCAAATACTGGCGCACGAGATGCAAGACAAGTGGAGCCACGCAGTCAGCCTCTCAGGTTGCAATTCTTAACCCAATTGGCTTTCATTCCTCATGTATCCGGACCAAGCATAACAAGCCTATGCCTGTCGGCGTAAATCTGGTCTCTGGAACGATTTATAGCATCAGCAACGGCCTTTGATTTTTCCTGAAGTGATCACACGCACGAAACAATAAGGACACACCCTGATCACGGGGATAGTATCGCGCTGTTCAATCACCGCAGCACCAGAATTCAACCGTAGTAGCTGCCGTAATCGGGACCTGTTTTTCTTCCCTTGTTCAATATGGACATTACGACCAGGCAATCCTCGACCGCCGCAAATGCCTGCTCAAGCAGCGGGTAAGGCGTCTTGGACTCTTCAACAACGACGACGACCTGTCCCATGCGGGAGGCAAGCACCTTGGCTTCCGAGGTCAGCAGCAGGGGTGTAGTGTCGAACACCACCAGCCGATCCGGATAGCGACTGGCAAGCTCGCCCAGCAGCTGGTCCATCGCGTCACTGGCCAAGAGCTCCGTCGATCGCACGTTGCCGGTCCCTGCGGGAAGAACGGACAACTTGGGGACGTTGGTCTTCAGCAGCACGTCCGACAGGTCCAGGGTCGAATCGGTGAGCACGTCCAGCAAGCCCTTGCGCGGTTGCAGCCCCAGCGTGCGCATGAGACTGCAGCGCACGACGTCAGCATCCACCAGCAGCACCGACATGTCGACCTCGATGGCCAAGCTGACTGCAAGGTTGATGGAGCAAAAGGTCTTGCCTTCGCCGGGCAACGCGCTCGTGACCATGATCAGCGGACTCCGGTCGCCGGCAGTCCTAGGCAATTTCCGGGCGTTGGCCAGCAATGGACGCTTGATGTGGCGGAACTCTTCAGCCATGGTCGAGCGGGAACGGGTGGCCACCAGCACACCGGCTTGTTCAAGGCGTTCGATGTCGAGCGTCACCGTTTCCGATTGACGGCTGATGCGGTGCGACTTGCCGTCAGCCGCATCAGCAGCGCGCAACCGCGCAGGCTCGCTTTCATGGTGAGCCGCCTGGCGGATCGCCGTCTGGTGTGAGCTTGTCGGTATGGTCCCGATGCGCTGCTCGCTCTTGCCGGTGCCAACTGCTGATGGAGGCATCTCCACACCGGTCTGGGACAGTTCTTGAAGCCGCTGGGTTGCAAGCTCGATGATGTTCATGCCTCGGCCTTCGCTTGACTCAGGAGTTCAACGCCACCCAGCCTACCCACACGGCTTGGAGCAACAGGAGAATCGCAATTGCGCCAGTGAACTTGACCGTGTCTGCACGCTGCTTGCTGGCTGCTTGAGGGCCGGTCTGCAAGGACACGGCGCCCAGCACGGGACGGCCGGACAGCTGTTTCAGTGCGGAAACGCTGTCGACTGTCGGCTTGACGAAGCTCAATGCAATTGCCGCACCTACCCCGACGAGGAATGCCGCAAGCACGGCCATGACGGCCAGGTGCAATCGTGATGGGAACACAGGAGAGCTCGACACCTTCGGCGGCTCGATGACCCGAAACTCGGCGAGTTGCGACGACTCGTTGAGCTTCACACCCAACTGGGCTGCTTCCCGCCGCGCCACCATCACCTCGTAGTTCTTGCGGATGACGTCGTAGTCGCGGTTGAGCTGAGCCAGTTCTGCCTCGACCTGTGGCATGCGGTCGCCGACGGCCCGGGCCTGCTCCAGGGCAGCCTGTTTCGTAGTCAATTGCGAGCGCAGCGAAGCCACTTGTGCTTCGGTCTCAGCCAGCGAAATCTTCAGCTTCTGGTAGACCGGGTTGGCTGCACTCTTGCGATCGGAACCCAGTGGAGACTGGCCTCGCGCCTCCGCCTCCTTGCGCCGGACCAGTTCAGCTTTGAGGTCGGCGATGACGCGACGCGCGTTCACGACGTCAGGATGCTGCTCCGTGAAGCGGTGGAGGTACTCATCGAGTTGCTTGTACTGCGCCTCCAGCCGGGTTTCGATTTCTGCCACTGCGATCGAGGAAGAGCCATCGCCAGGCTGCGTCACCTCGGTTTCCAGCGAGCGGCGGTAAGCATCACGGGCTTTCTCGGCTGCATTGAGCTCGACCTGGATCTTGTTCACCTCTTCCGAAAGCACGGAAACCCGCGTGAAGTAGTCCTGCGCCGAGACGCCCGTTGCGCCGAAATTGCGGACCTTGAACTCCTTGAGCCGGTTCTCCGCTTCAACCAATTTTTCCTCATAACTGCGGATCTGGCTCTCGATGAAGTGTCCAGCATCTTGCGAGTCACGCTGCTTGGACACCACACCGGACTGCACGAAAAGATCAACCGTGGCCTCCACGAGGCGCCTGGCCTGCTCAGGGCTGCTGCCGCGGTAGCTGATCTCGTAGAGGTTGTCGGCGCCAGCCGACACCACCTTGATTCTGGACATCAACCGGGACACGGCTTCCTCCCGGTGCGCCTTGTCAGAGGCGTCGAGCTGCAGGTCGGGTACCTCCAGCAAGCGCTGCATGTTAGGGCGGGAGATGAGAGTACGGGCCAGCATGCGCACCTGCTGGTCGACGTCAGGTTCGAAAGTCAGCCCGGCCATCAACGGCTTGAGCACTGTCTGGGTGTCAACGTACACCTGTGCTCTGGCCTCGTACCGGTTGGGAATGAACGAGACAATCAAAGCGAACACTGGCGCCAAGACTGCGGCGACTCTGAATATCAACCAGCGACGCTTGTTAAGTATGGAAACAGCTGTTCGTACTTTTTCGCTGACGGCTGCTACTGCATTGCTCATGGTCTGTGCCCTGCCGCTTTGAAATTGCACGTGTTGCACACCGCACATCCCGGTCTGGAACACGTCCCTCCAAAGGCCAGTGTGCCCTCACCGCGATGCACGAGCCGAGATAAAGCCGTTCCCTCCCCCCTGATTAGGGCGAATGGCGGCTCTGCCTGTTGCACTGCGCAACGCCGAAGCACATTCTTACGGTGCGATCAGGCCAAGCCGCAAACGGTCGCGGATGTGAATAGACGAGGGAAGCCAAAAAGCAAACAAGCGTCAAGCACTTCTTCGCGATTGGCGGAGGCGTGATTGCGCAAGCGTGATGTGGGGTGCACTGCCTACCCCGCTTCAGGGGGGATCACCGTAAACGCTCGAGTTTCTTGGACGTGCTGCGTGCCGTCGTGCCCGTCATTGGGATTTCGGCATCACAAGCGGGAGATACTATGAAGACGCAGAACGGACTGCCGAGTTCGTCCATTCTCGATTTCTCACAGGTAGCGACGATCAGTCGCTTTGGATCGTCGGAAGGCGAGGAGAACAACACAACGGGACGGCGTCCCGTAGAGAGCGATACACGCGACGCAGGCGCAAGCAATGTGGCGCTGCATCCTGCAGCGGCTCGCCCACGCCGCCCCGAGACGCTGCCACGTAACGATTTCGCCAAGCAGCTTCAACGCGAGAAACGGCGCGCCGAGCGCTCCAAGAGCCCGCTGTCGATCGTGGTCTATCGTCTCAACGAGGCCGTCGACAACGCAGCCGCCAAAGGCGACGCCAGCGAGTTTCTGGAAGTGCTGCATCAGGCCTCCCGTGAAACCGACTTCATCGGCCACCTCGGCGACGAGCTGATTGCGGTGCTGTGCCCCGACACAAATGAGCAGGGCATCAATACCTATATCGCCAAGGTGGAAGCGCTGGCCGGCGGTCGATGGTTTGCCACGGACGCTGCTACCTATCCGGACCAGCTGTTCGAAGGCCTGAGCAATGGTGGCCAATTCCGCCGGACTCTGCAGGAGTTGGTGGCCAACGATCTTGAAAAGACGTCTCGCCATGGATACCGCCTAAAGCGCTGGCTGGACGTTATCGGGGCCAGCGTGCTGATCCTGCTGCTGTCGCCGCTGATGCTGCTCGTGGCGCTGCTGGTGGCTGTCACGTCCCGCGGCCCCATCATCTTCAAGCAGATGCGCCTGGGTACAGGCGGGGTGCCCTTTCCCTTCTACAAGTTCCGCTCCATGGTCGTCAACATGGACGACAGCATCCATCGTCAGTTTGTGGCAGACCTGATCAAGGGCGAAATCAACGAGAACACCCAGGGCAGCAACACGGGCCCGGTCTACAAGATCCGCTCCGACCCGCGCGTCACCTGGATCGGCCGCATCATCCGCAAGACCAGCATCGATGAGCTGCCGCAGCTCTTCAACGTCCTCAAGGGCGACATGAGCCTTGTCGGACCCAGGCCACCCATTCCTTACGAAGCCGAGATTTATCAGGCTTGGCATCTGCGCAGGATCCTGAGTGCCAAGCCGGGCATCACAGGCCTTTGGCAAGTGCAGGCGAGAAGCACCGTGACCTTCAACGAAATGGTGCGACTGGACCTTAGGTATATCCGCGAATGCTCGCTCGGGCTGGATCTCAAGATCCTGTTCAAAACGGTCGCAGTGGTGCTTCGCTGCGATGGCGCGGTTTAACCAAATTGGGGAAAACAATGCAGATTGACGGTGCAAAGATTCTCATCACCGGGGGGGCCGGCCTGATCGGTTCATCCACGATCGACCAGCTTCTTAAGGATCACTCTCCTTCTCAACTGGTCATCCTGGACAACCTGGTTCGTGGCTCCTTGTCCAATATCGAGCACACCCTGAAGGACCCACGCGTCACCCTGGTGCGCGGCGATATCCGCAATGCCGACACCGTGCGTCGCGCCATGGAAGGCATGGACGCCGTCATCCATATGGCCGCCTTGCGCATCACCGCCTGCGCAGCCGACCCACGCGAGGCCATGCAGGTCATGTGTGACGGCAGCTTCAACGTGGTGGACGCAGCCCGCCAAGCGGGCGTGAAGAAGGTCGTCGCAGCGTCGTCGGCGTCCATCTACGGGCTGGCCGAGAGCTTCCCCACCAGGGAGGACCACCATCCCTACAACAATCAGACGTGGTACGGGGCGGCCAAGGTGATGCTCGAAGGCCTGCTGCGCTCCTACCGCTCCATGCACGGCCTGCCCTACGTGGCTCTGCGCTACTTCAATGTCTATGGCCCGCGCATGGACCTCCATGGCAAGTACACCGAAGTGTTGATCCGCTGGATGCAGCGCATCGACGCCGGCCTGCCGCCCATCATCCTCGGTGACGGCAAGCAGACCATGGATTTCGTCTACATCGACGATGTGGCCCGTTCCAACGTGCTGGCCCTGGCATCGGATGTCGAGGACGACGTCTTCAACGTGGCCAGCGGCGTCGAAACCAGTCTCAACGACCTGGCTGCCGCCCTGCTCAGGGTCATGGGGTCCGACATGGCGCCGGAGTATGGCCCCGAGCGGTCCGTCAACCCGGTCTCCAGACGCCTCGCCGACACCTCCAAGGCCGAACACCTGCTGGGCTTCAAGGCACAGACCAGCCTGGAGGACGGTCTGGCCCGTCTTGTCGACTGGTGGCATCTCAACAAGTCCAACGTGGTGGCTGCATGATTCCTATCGCAACTCCTGTCATGGGCGAGGCCGAGGCCGACGCCGCACGCCGTGTCATTGTCAGCGGCTGGATCACGCAGGGCCCGGAAGTAGCAGCCTTCGAACGCGAGTTCGCCGCGCTGGTCGGCGCCGAGCACGCCTGCGCCGTGTCCAACTGCACGACGGCATTGCACTTGGCGCTTCTGATCGCGGGCGTGCGCCCGGGTGATGAAGTCATCACGGTCAGCCACTCCTACATCGCGACGGCCAACAGCATCCGCTATTGCGGCGCCACGCCGGTGTTCATCGATATCGAGCCGGACACCTTCAACATGGACCCGGCGCTCATCGAGGCCGCGGTGACCGAGCGCACCCGCGCAATCCTGTGCGTGCACCAGATCGGCATGCCGTGCGACTTGCACAGCATCGTTGCGATCGGCCGCCGCCTGGGCTTGCCCGTGATCGAGGATGCCGCCTGCGCGATTGGCAGCGAGATCCTGTGGAACGGCGAGTGGCAGAAGATCGGCCGGCCGCATGGCGACATCGCCTGCTTCTCTTTCCATCCGCGCAAGGTCATCAGCACTGGCGACGGCGGCATGCTGACGACGTCCAATCCCGAATGGGACCGGGAGTTCCGGCTGCTGCGTCAGCACGCGATGAGCGTTCCGGATACCGTGCGTCACGGCTCGAATCAGGTCATTTTCGAGTGCTACCCGACCACGGGCTACAACTACCGCATGACCGACATCCAGGCTGCGGTTGGTCGGGAACAGCTCAAGCGCCTGCCCGAGATCATCAGCCGCCGCAGGGAGCTGGCCGAGGTGTACCGCCAGCTGCTGCAGGACGTCCCCGGTCTGCAACTGCCGGTGGAGCCTGCATGGGCCCGCACCAACTGGCAGAGCTACTGCGTGCGCCTGCCCCAGGGCTGCGACCAGCGGCAGGTCATGCAGTCGATGCTCGACGACGGCGTCGGCACCCGGCGCGGCATCATGTGCTCGCACCGTGAGCCGGCATACGCCGGTTTGCCCGTGCGGCATCCGTTGCCCCACTCCGAGGCTGCCCAGGACGAGTGCGTCCTGCTGCCGCTGTTCCCGCACATGACCGAAGCCCAGCAGCTCCAGGTGGTGGAGTCGCTGCGCAAGGCATGCAGCCGGCACGGCACGGCAGCGTCGGCGGCCTCCGTGTGCAAGGCGGCTTGACGAGAGGGGCATGCCCGTGGCCAAGGACTCCGCTGCCGTCGCAAGCACTCCCGCCAGCGCTGCGGGGCTGAATGCGGCGAAGCCTGTCGCGGCGCGGCGCAAGCACAGCTACCGCGACATCCTGAGCTCTTCGGCGCTCATTGGTGGGTCGTCGGCCATCAACGTGTGCATCGGCATCGTGCGCACCAAGGCCATGGCCATGCTGCTGGGGCCTGCGGGCTACGGCGTGATGGGCGCCTACATGCAGATTGCCGAGGTGGCCCGCAGCGTGGCGCAAATGGGCCTCACCGGCAGCGGTGTGAGGCAGATTGCCGATGCCGTGGCGTCCGGCGACAACGAGCGCATCGGCCGCACCGTGAAGGTGCTGCGGGTCGTTTCGCTGCTGTGCGCGTTACTCGGCGCCGCGCTGCTGGCGGCTTTGTCAGCCCCGATCTCGACGCTGACATTCGGCGATGACGGGCATGCAGGCGGTGTCGCGCTCCTGTCTTGCGCGCTCTTTTTCACCGTCCTGGCGGGCAGCCAGGGGGCCTTGCTCCAGGGCATGCGGCGCATTGCCGACTTGGCCAAGATCGCGGTGCTCGGCGGACTGCTGGGGACTGCGATCGGCATACCGCTGGTCTATGCCTTTGGTGAAGTCGGCCTGGTACCGACGCTGGTGGCCATGGCGGCCATCTCGCTGCTGACCTCCTGGTGGTACAGCCGGCGCATCGACGTGCCCATGCCGGTCTTGGGCTGGTCCGGCATGACCACCGAGGCCGGGGCGCTGCTCAAGCTCGGGGTGGCGTTCATGGCCAGCGGTCTGCTGATGAATGGAGCCGCTTACGCCGTGCGCACCATCGTGCTGCGAAAGGTGGGCCTGGACGCCGCGGGCATCTATTTCGCGGCCTGGACCATGGGCGGGCTGTACATCGGGTTCGTGCTCCAGGCGCTCGGGACGGACTTCTACCCGCGCCTGGTCGGAGTGATCCAGGACCACGAGGAATGCAACCGGGTCGTAAACGAGCAGGCCCAGGTGAGCCTGCTGCTCGCCGTCCCCGGCGTACTCGCGACATTGACCCTGGCGCCGCTTGTCATTGCACTCTTCTACAGCAGCGAGTTCACCGCCGCGGTCGGGGTGCTGCGCTGGATCTGTCTGGGCATGGCGGTGCGCGTGCTGACCTGGCCCATCGGCTACATCGTCGTGGCCAAGAACGCGCAGACCCTGTTCCTGGCCATTGAAGTGGCTTGGACCGTGATCAACGTCGGGCTCACCTGGTGGTGTGTCGATGCCTTCGGCGTGGATGGCGCCGGCATCGCGTTCCTGGCTGCCAACGTCCTGCATGCCTTCATGGTCTATCCCATCGTGCGCCGGCTCAGCGGTTTTCGCTGGAGCAACGCCAACCTGAAATTGGCCATCGCGTGTTTCCTGCTGATGGCAGGCACGTTCACTGGATTCCAGCTACTGCCCCCCATGGTTGCCATGGCGGCGGGAGTGGTGGCCACGATCGCGAGCGCCTGGATTTCGGTGCGAACCCTTACCGCGCTGGTGTCGCCACAGAACATGCCGGCGCGGCTGCAGCGCCTGTTGCGACTCCAGCGTGGCAACGACAACTAATGAGTCAGGAGGTCACATGGCAACTCAAAAGACCGACAACCAACAGCCCATCTGGATCGATCTCGACAATTCTCCCCATGTGCCTTTCTTCCGGCCCATCATCGAGGAATTGCAGGCGAGAGGTGTCCCACTGCTCCTCACCGCACGGGATGCGTTCCAGGTCACCGAGCTGATCGAGCTCTACAGGATCCCCTGCATCACGATCGGCAAGCATTTTGGCAAGAACAAGTTCATGAAGGCGCTCGGACTCCTGGTCCGCTCCGCCCAGTTGCTTCCTCTCATTCTTCGCCACCGCCCTCGCCTGGCGGTATCGCACGGCTCCAGGGCACAGACCATGGTGTCGCGCCTGCTGTCGATTCCGTCGATCGTGATTGCAGATTACGAGCATGCCCGCCATGTCACCAAGCCGGACTGGATGATCGTCCCGGAAGTTATACCGACCGAATCCGCCAGCAAGAGCGCCAAGCATGTGCTGAAGTACCCGGGCATCAAGGAGGACGTCTACACCCCTTCCCTCTCCCTGGATCCGGGCATCCTCAAAACCATGGGGCTGTCACCGGACGACATCATTGTCACCGTCCGCCCACCGGCCACGGAAGCCCACTACCACAACCCGGAAAGCGAAGCGCTGTTCACGGCCACCATCGAGCTTTTGGCCGCTCACCCTGCCGCGCGCATTGTCGTGTTGCCGCGCAACCAGCGCCAGCAGGCGGAAATCGTCCAGGCCTGGCCGAAGCTCATGGAAAGCCGGAAGCTGATCATCCCGGCCGAGGCCGTGGATGGACTCAACCTGGTCTGGCATTCCGACTTCGTCATCAGCGGCGGAGGCACCATGAACCGCGAGGCGGCCGCGCTGGGCGTGCCCGTCTACAGCATCTTCCGCGGCCATCCCGGTGCGGTGGACCTGTACCTGGCCAGCAAGCAGCGCATGACGCTGCTGGAGTCCGTCGAGGACGTGCGGCGCAAGATCGTGGTGACCAAGCGCGATCGTGCCCACGCACCTGATCTCAACAATCGCCGCACGCTGCAGGCCCTGGTGGGCCTGATCATGGACGTGGCTGTTGAAACGCAGGCCGTCGAAGCGCAAGCCGTCAAGAATTGATCCGAGGCCATTCATGCTGCATGTGATTTTCACGGTGGATTACGAGATCCACGGCAACGGCGATGGCGATCCTAAAGGGCTGATGGTGGAGCCCACCGACCGCATGCTGCGCCTGCTTGATGAATATGGGGCCAAGCTCACCATCATGGCCGACGTGGCGGAAATTCTCCGGTTCAAGGAGTACGCCGAAAAAACCGGCCGGGACGACTATGGCTACCGGGCCATCGTGGAACAGTTGCTGTATGCCATTTCAAAAGGCCACGACGTGCAACTGCACATCCACTCGTCCTACTTCAACGCCGTCCATGATCAGGACCGCTGGGCGCAGGACTGGTCGGAATACGACTTCGCGATGCTGCCCTACGAGCGGATGGATTGGATGGTCAGGACCTGCAAGGAGTACCTGGAGTCCCTGCTCAAGCCGGTCAAGCAGGATTACGCCTGCATGGCTTTCAGGGCGGCCAACTGGTCGGTAAGCCCTTCGACCAACGTCGTGCGTGCGCTCGTGAACAACCGCATTGAGATCGATACCTCGGTCTTCAAGTTCGGTCGCCGCAACGGTGCCGTCTCGTTCGATTATTCCGACGCCCACAGCCCCCTTGTGCCCTGGCGTGCGAGCGAGTCCAACATCTGTGCGAGGGATCAGAACGGTCGCCTTTGGGAGGTGCCCATCTATACGGAAAAACGGTGGCTCGGGGCCTTCCTGGCGCGAGGACGCCTGTATCGCGTGATGTGCGACGTCTTCCACAAGGGCCCCTTCAACGTCTCACACGCCAAGGCAGGCACCGGCGAGCCATCCGCCGGCCGGCGTCGCTCCCGGCTGGCTGCGCTCCAGGCCCTGTTCCGTACCCACGCCTGGAAAGCGGACTTCAACCAGTGCGACGGGCGCCAGCTGGTCGGCGCGCTGCAGCGGGCCGAGCGCAGCGTCCCGGCCGCAGAAGATGTCCACGTACCTTTCGTGCTGATCGGCCATTCCAAGCTGTTTACCAATGCCAACGAGGGGACGCTGCGGCCTTTTCTATCCCATATTGCCAGGCACTCCGACCGCTACGCCTTCGGCACGCTGCAGGGCATGGGACGCTACCAGGACCGGTGGGCGGTACTGTGATGGCCATCTGTGCCGACGCCCCGTTCGTGACACCGCCGGAGGTTTCACCGCGGGTGGGGCCATTCGTGATCGTCACGCCCGCACACAACGAGGAGACGTTCATCGAGGAGACGATTCGCTCGATGGTGCGCCAGACAGTGCGCCCGCTGCAGTGGATCATCGTCAACGACGGCTCGACGGACCGCACCCATGACATCGTGGCATCCTACGCTGCCCGGTACCCGTTCATCCGCCTGGTCGACCGACACCGTCAGGGAGAGCGTCATTTCGGAAACAAGGCCCACGCCTTCAACCTTGGCTTGAGACAGTGCGATGTCGCGGCGTTGAGCTTCATCGGCAACCTGGATGCCGACATTGCGCTTGAAGCTGACTATTTTGAGAAGGTGCTGCAGAGGTTCGAGCAGGATACGCGGCTCGGCATTGCAGGCGGCATGGTCCGCACGCGCATTGGCGACCAGTTCATCAGCCAGGACGTGGCGCTGGACAGCGTCGCGGGCGCCGTGCAGCTGTTCCGACGTGAATGCTTCGAACAAGTCGGTGGCTATCGGCCGCTGCCTCTGGGCGGCATCGATTCGGCAGCCGAGATCACCGCACGCATGAAAGGCTGGACGGTCCGGACGTTTCCAGAGTTGTGCGTTCTGGAGAACCGCAGGACCGGCACGGCGACCGCACCGCCGCTGCTGTCCCGCGTGAAGGAAGGACGGCGCTATCACTCGCTGGGCTACGGCTTTCTCTTCCTGTGCCTGCGCTGCCTCTACCGGGCCATGGATCGGCCCCGCATCCTCGGCAGTCTCGCCATCTTCATTGGCTATGTCCGCGGACTCGTGAGTCGAAGTCCAATCCTGCTGCCACCCGACACGGTGCAATACCTGCGCGGCGAGCAGCAGGCCAAATTGCGGCAGCAGTTGAAGTCGTTGGTGGTCGGTAAACCTAGCTAGGACAACATCACATGTGCGGGATTTGTGGCATCTACGACCGTTCCGGCAAACCGGTACCGCAGGACATCCTGGCGCGGATGAACACCGCCATCGGGCACCGGGGACCCGATGGTGAAGGCCAGTTCCTCCATGGCAATGTCGGCCTGGGGCACCGGCGCCTGAGCATCATCGACCTCGAGGGCGGGACGCAGCCCATGGGCAACGAGGACGACTCGATCCAGGTCGTCTTCAATGGCGAGATCTACAACTTCGTCGAACTGCGCGCTGAATTGCAGAGCTTCGGCCATGTCTTCAAGACCATGTCCGATACAGAGACGATCGTGCATGCCTACGAGCAATGGGGCACCGACTGCGTGAACCGCTTCAACGGGATGTTCGCTTTTGCCCTGTTCGACATGCGCCAGCGCCGCGTGTTCCTGGCACGCGATCACCTGGGCATCAAGCCGCTGTACTACACGGTCATTGGCAGCCAGGTGCTCTTTGGCTCGGAAATCAAGTCGCTGATCCAGCATCCCGAGTTCGAGCGGGACGTGGACATCGACTCCCTGGCTGAACTCTTCACCTTCCGGTTCGTGCCATCTCCCAAGACGCTATTTCGCAACGTCTATCGTCTGCCTCCCGGGCACAGCATGCTGATCAGCCCGAGCGAGGTGACTGTCAGCCGCTACTGGAATCACGTCCCGCAGTTCCGCAAGAACTGGCGCGAGGAAGAGCTGATTGAGGAGTACCTCGACCTGCTCAAGGACTCGATCAAGATCCAGTTGCGCAGCGATGTGCCATTGGGGCTGTACCTGAGTTCCGGCATCGACTCCTCGGCACTGCTGGCGATCATGAAAGATCACGCCTCCGGACCGGTGCAAACCTTCACCATTGGCTTCGAGGATGGGGAGAAAACCAACGAGGTGGCGGATGCCCGGAGCGTGGCACGGCTGTTCGGCGCGGAGCACCACTCGCTGATGCTCAGTTCGCAGGACTACCTGGACCATTTCGAGCGCTACATGCGCGACCTGGAGGAGCCCGTTGGCCATGAAGCTGCGCCGGCGTTCTATTTTCTGGCCCGCCTGACGAGCAGCCGCGTCAAGGTGGCCTTGACCGGTCAGGGTGCCGACGAACCCTGGGCCGGCTACGACCGGTACAAGGGCGTGCGTCTGTCGCAGCTTTACAGCCGCTTGCCCCGTGTCCTCACCGACAGCGTCTTGCCGTCGGTCGGCAGACTCCCGCTGCCGATGGAGCGGTTCAAGCGAGGAATTGCCTCCCTGGGGGAGCGCGATATCCTGACCCGGTTCACGAAGATCTACTCCTTCTTCAGCGCCGACATGAAGGCCCAGTTGTACGAGGGCACGCTGAAGGAGCGCTTCCTGTCGACGCCTTACGGGACCAAGGAAGCGCTGCGCCGCCTGCACACCGATGTCCAGCAACTCGACCCCTTGTCGCAGATGCTCTACATCGACACGCGCGCCAACCTGCCCGATGACCTGCTCATGGTTGCGGACAAGACGTCCATGGCCAACTCGCTGGAGGTGCGGGTCCCGTTCCTGGACTACCGCCTGGTGCAGTTCGTCGAGAACCTGCCGCCTAGCCTGAAACTGCGCGGCTGGACTGGCAAGTACCTGCACAAGCGTGCACTGAATTCATGGCTACCATCGGAGATCGTTCATCGGAAGAAGAAGGGCTTCGCACACCCCGTCGCCCACTGGCTGCGGCAGTCAATGAAGCCGCTGATCGACGACTGTCTGCTCAGCGCCAACTCGTCGCTGACGCGCTACTTCAACCAGGGCTACCTGCGCGAGATGGTG
This sequence comes from Azohydromonas caseinilytica, assembly GCF_012927045.1. GTDB lineage: Bacteria > Pseudomonadota > Gammaproteobacteria > Burkholderiales > Burkholderiaceae_C > Azohydromonas > Azohydromonas caseinilytica. Next base: position 13,650 of record NZ_JABBFW010000048.1, read on the forward strand.
CGCAAGCACCAGGAGGGCAAGGAGCAGTACATGCGGCACATCTTCCTGCTGGTTTCCTTGGAACTGTGGCATCGCACTTTCTTCTCCAGGCAACACGGGTGATTCGGCATGGACCTTTCCATCATCATCGTCAACTGGAACTCCAAGGACCTGCTCGCTGATGCGCTGGCGTCGGTGCAGGAAAACGTCAAGGGCATCACTTACGAAGTGGTGGTGATCGATTCCGGTTCCTTTGACGGGTGCGCCAAGATGCTGTCCCAGGCCTATCCCTGGGTCCGGTTCATCCAGAGCGACACCAACCTCGGCTTCGCGAAAGCCAACAACGAGGCCTATCAAATGTCCACCGGGGAGGTTCTGCTGTTCCTGAACCCGGACACCAAGGTGGTGGGCAACGCGATACAGGACCTGCTGCAGGTACTCAGAAGCCGGCCGGATGCTGGACTGGTCGGTCCCAAGCTGCTCAACGCGGATGGTTCCGTCCAGGAAACCTGCATCAGGGCCTTCCCGACCTTGTTGAACCAGCTGCTCGACTCTGATGTCTTGCGTCGGCACTTTCCGAATTCGTCACTGTGGGGCAAGCGTGCTCTGAAGACCGCTAACGCAACGCCTCAGCGGGTGGAAGCGCTATCCGGCGCGTCAATCATGATGTCCCGAAAGGCCTTCGAGCGCGTCGGCCTGTTCAGCACCGAGTACTTCATGTACAGCGAGGACATGGATCTGTGCCTGAAAGCTGCCCGCGCGGGATTCCAGGCGTATTACGTCCCCACCGCGGTCGTCGTGCATTTCGGTGGCGCGAGCAGCTCGCAGTCCCCGACCAGCAATTTTTCGGCGGTAATGCGGCTGGAATCGCAGTGGCGCTTCTTCCGCAAGATGCACTCGGCGCGCTACGCCGCCGCGTACCGGGCTGCCATGTTCTTGGCCAGCCTGCTGCGCATCTCGGCCCTGGCGCTGCTGCTGCCGCTGCAGGCACTCATTCCTGGCAAGCGGGGTGTCGTGTATTCGTTGCGCAAGTGGGTGGCCCGCCTGCGCTGGACGGTCGGTACCCAGGCCTGGATGCGCAATTACTGAAATCCATGGCTGGTTGCATTTCAAACTCCCTGGTAAGCCCACATGCTCAACGTACGAATCCTCACGGAAAAGGTCGCGCGCGTGCTCGCTGAGGAAGGCATCGCCCCCTTGTGCCGACGCGCGCTGTCCCACCTGCGCGGGCAACGTGAGCGCGACCCGTTCGATGTCGAGAACGGTACCGAAACCAGCGGCCTAGAGCCCCTGTGGAAACTGAGCATCGATTCGCCCAACGCTCGCCATGGAGAAAGGTACCAAGCCACGTCGCCACAGGAACTGGTCTCGGTGCTGGAGTACCTGGGCGTGGACCCGGCCAGCTCCACCTTTATCGATCTGGGATGTGGGAAAGGTCGCACCCTGATCGTGGCGGCACGCTTTGGATTCGGCAAGGTCATCGGGGTCGAGTTCGCACAGGAACTGGCCGCGACTGCGCAGGCCAACCTGGTGTCGCAACGGCTGGACAACGCCGTCGTGCTGCGGGCGGATGCGGCCGAGTTCACGTTTCCCCCCGGCAGCAAGGTGATCTACCTGTACAACCCGTTCTCCGAGCAGGTGTTGGCCAAGGTGCTGGACAACCTGCGTGCTTTCCGCAACGACCGTCTCTACGTCGTGTACAAATCCCCGCGCTGTGCGCGGCTGCTGGATGAGTGTGACTTCCTGCAGCGCCATGAGCGCGCGCCACGCGCGCCGCACATCGGCATCTGGCGCGGGGTGACTGCCGAAGCACGCGTAACGCCTGAGGCCGTCGCATGACGATTCGGACCATACGCACGCTGGAAGGCCTTGCCGAGGTCCGCACCAGTTGGGAGCAATGGCAGACGCATGTCAACAGCGATCTGGCGCAGTTCGAACTGCTGTGCCGCCTGCGGCCGCAGGTGATGCAGCCCTGCGTGATCGTCGTTGAAAGGCACGGCGTGCCCCAGGCGCTGGTGGCGGCCCGGCTCGAGGAGGCACGCGTCGCGCCTTCCATCGGCTACCTGCAACTGCCGCGCATACCCGCCCGTGTGCTTGCCGTGATCCACCAAGGCGTTATGGGACAGCTGGACGATGCTGCGGCGGCCGAGGTCGTGCAGCATCTGTGGTCGATGCTGGCAACTAAGGCCGCCGATGCAATCGATTTTCACCACTTGCCCGAGGACTCCGCACTGCTGCGGGCACTGTACCGCGACGGCCCGCGCTGGTTCTGCGAGAAGACGCCACGCTGGTCAACCCATCGCGAGATGGTGCTGCCTACACAGGGCGGACTGATGGAAACACTGCGTGGCAAGCACCGAACGCATCTGCGCAAGCGCGAAAAGGAGCTCGACGAAGCATTCCCGGGACGGGTCACCTGGCGCTGGCTCACTCGGATCGATGATGTGCCTGCACTCTGCGCCAAGCTTGAGAAAGTCGCTGCCGGCACGTACCAGCGCGGTCTGGGCGCAGGATTCTTCGACAACGAAGAATTCCGCCGGCGCTTTGAGCTGTTCGCCCGACGTGGTCAGCTGCGCGTGCAGTTGCTGGAAATCGATGATGAAGCGCGTGCTTTCTGGTTCGGTTTCGTCTACGGCCACTGTTTCCATTCCTCCGAAACAGGCTACGACGCCAGCCTGCGCGATTACGAAGTGGGCACGCTGATGTTCGTGCGCATGGTGGACGAGCTGGCCCGTGAGGGTGTACGGCAGCTTGATTTCGGCCTGGGTGATGCCTACTACAAGGAACGGTTCGGGCACCGCTTCTGGCGCGAGACTTGTGTCTGGCTGTTTGCGCCAACCTTCAAAGGCTCGGCCCTGATGGTGTACGTAAGGCTGCTGACCGTAGCCGAGCAGGCGGCGCGCCGCCTCGTGAGTCACCTGGGGTTGCGCGACAAGCTCAAGAACGCCTGGCGGCGCAATCGAGCCAAAGGAGGACCGGCAGCCACCGCAAAAGCGCGATCGTGATGCTCAGCCTTTCCTGCTTCGTGACTCTTCCTGTCGCCCGGTATGGCCCGCTGCAATACGCGGGAACGGCCCTGTGACGCCTGCCTGTTGGGTAGCTTGAAATGAACGGTCTGGCCGTTGCTTTCATCTTTGTCGATGCACTGCTAGTGCTGACGCTGCCGCGCCACCTGGCCGCGCTACCGGTCCTGGCGGTCACTTACTACATGCCTGTGAGCGCAGGCTTCGATCTTGGCCCGTTCAACTTCTACGGCGTGCGGGTGGTCCTGACGCTGGCTTTCGTCCGGATACTGGCTAAGGGCGAGCGTCTGCCGGGCGGTGCCAATCGCCTTGACTGGCTCATGGTCTGGTGGGCCGTCGTGGCGCTGGTGACGAGTCTGTTCCACGACGATATGTGGGCAACATTCGTCAACCGCCTGGGCCTGGTCTTCATGGGCTGTGGCAGCTACTTCACGCTGCGGATCTTCTGTTCTACCCAGGAAGATGTCACCCGGATCTGCCGGATGACGGCACTGCTGCTGCTGCCGGTGGCGGTGTCCATGCTTTATGAGAAGCTCACCGGCAACAATCCGTTTGCCGAGTTCGGGGGCGTGAGCTCGACGTCCGAAGTGCGCAACGGGACCATCCGGGCACAAGGCGCCTTTGGTCACTCCATCCTGGCTGGATCGGCTGCCGCTGCCGTGCTGCCGCTGATGGGAGTGCTGTGGCGTTCGCATCGGATGACGGCCATTGCAGGCATCGGTGCGTGCCTGACCATGGTGTTCTCTTGTGGATCCACGGGTCCGCTCATGAGCACCGTGTTTGCCCTCGCTGCCTTGATGATGTGGCGCATGCGGGAGCACATGCGGCTGGTGCGTTGGGGAGCTGTCCTGGGCTACATCGGGCTTGAGCTGGTCATGAACGCACCCGCTTATTACATCCTCTCCTACATCGACCTGACGGGCAGCAGCACCAGCTGGCACCGGGCAGCCTTGATCGAAGCAGCGGTGACTCATTGGCCGGAATGGTGGGCCATTGGTACCGACTACACCCGGCACTGGATGGCCTACGGTGTGCTGTGGAGCGGCAACCACGTCGACATCACCAACTACTACATTCGGATGGGCGTCGACGGCGGCATGCCCCTCCTGTTGATGTTTCTCGCCGTGCTGGGCAAGGGCTTCTCCTATGTGGGCAAGATCCTGCAGACGCGAAACGGCCAGTCGGCAGATTTTCCCTTTGCCACCTGGGCTCTCGGAGCAGCACTCTTCGCGCATGCATCGACCTTCATCTCGGTGTCGTACTTCGACCAATGCGTCGTGCTTCTGTACATGACACTGGCGCTCATCAGTTCCAGCTTGATGCAACAGACGGTCGCACCGGTGCAGGCCGCAGTACGGGCCCGGCGCACCGAGAGATTCGGATTTCCAGCCAATGCCCGGGTCGAAGGTATGCCGCGATGAATTACGGGCGATAAGCCTGTCATGCATTCCAACAATATTGGCTCGCCGATGCGGGCTCGCAGATGGAGGGGTACGCGCATGAAGATCACTTTTGTTCTGCCCTATGCCGGGCTTCAGGGCGGTATCCGGGTCATTGCCATCTATGCCGAGCGCCTGGCCCGGCGCGGTCACGACGTGCGCGTGATCTCGATGCCCCAGGTCTTCACCATGCGCCACACCGCCAAATCCCTCCTGCTGGGCCGGGGGCTGCCCAGACCCGAACCGTCCCATTTCGACGGCATTGATGTGCCGCACCGCGTCCTGGACTCGGTCCGGCCGGTCACGGACGACGATGTGCCGGACGGCGATGTGGTCATCGCCACGTTCTACACGACAGCTTACGGGGTCCAGTCCCTCTCTCCGTCCAAGGGCGCGAAGGCCATCTTCATCCAGAATTACGAGGTGCCACCCGGCAAGTTCAATCCGACGCTGGACGCCACATGGCGCATGCCGATGCACAAGATTGTGATCTCCAAGTGGCTGGTCGACTGGGCTCGCGATAAGTTTGGCGACACGTCCATTTCGCATGTGCCCAACAGCGTCGACATGGAGCAGTTCCATGCACCGGCGCGGAACCGGAACGTGAGGCCGACCGTCGGAATGCTGTACAGCTCGTCGCCCCTGAAAGGCTGCAGTGTGAGTCTCAAAGCCTTGGAGCGCGTGGCAGCCGTTCTGCCGTCCTTGCGTGTGGTGTCGTTCGGTGCCGAGCAGCCCGACTTCCGCCTTCCTCTGCCTTCCTATGCCGAGTTCCATCACCGCCCCCCGCAGCAGCAGCTGCGGGATCTGTACGCACAGTGCGACGTGTGGATGTGCGGCAGTCACGTCGAAGGATTCCACCTCCCGCCGCTGGAGGCGATGGCCTGCCGGTGTCCGGTGGTTTCCACTCGGTGTGGCGGGCCTCTGGACATCATCGACGAAGGCGTCAACGGCCATCTTGTCAACGTCAAGGATGATGTCGCTTTGGCCGACAGGGTGCTGCGGGTGTTGACCCTCTCCAACGACGACTGGAAGCGCATGTCCGATGCGGCCTACCGCACCGCCACGCACTTCACGTGGGACGACGCCACGGACTTGTTCGAGCAGGCTCTCCACCGTGCCATTGAACGTACACGCCGGGGCCAGCTTGGAACCCACATGGTGAAGCACGCAGCGTGACCGCGATCAGACAACGCAACGCTTGGAGGAGAAGGCTATGAGCAACCCCAAAGTGTCCTTCGTCGTTCCGTGCTACAAGCTTGCCGGATTCCTGCCGACCTGCATCAATTCGATTCTCCGACAGTCGTATACCGACTTCGAGATCCTGATCATGGACGACTGCTCGCCTGACAACACGGGCGAAGTGGCACAGTCATTCAGCGATCCCCGTATCCGCTATATACGCAACGATCCCAATCTTGGTCACCTGCGCAACTACAACAGAGGTATCGAGCTCAGCCGTGGTGCGTACATCTGGCTCATCTCGGCCGACGACTATCTGCGCTCCAACCGGGTGCTGCAGCGTTACGTCGAACGGCTCGATCGCAGCCCCGAGGTCGGTTACGTTTTCTGTACCGGTTACGGCGTGCGTGATGGCATCGAGACGGACTTGCTCGGGCAATTACAAGGGCGTGGCGATCGCGACCGGGTGCTGTCGGGCAAGACGCTGCTGAAGAAACTGCTGAGCGGCAACTTCGTACTCACACCGTCCGGCATGGTGCGGCGAGAGTGTTATGAGAAGGTCAGCAAGTTTCCGCTCGACATGCCGTGGTGCGGTGACTGGTATCTGTGGTGCCTGTTTGCACTTCACTACGATGTTGGCTACTTCGCCGAGCCGATGGTCTGCTATCGCCAGCAGCACTCGCTCAGCATGACCGAGAAGCTGACTGGCGAGCGGCTTGAGGCATGCGCATCGGAGGAGATCCGCGTGCCCTGGACGATCCGTGAGCACGCATTACGTCTTGGTCGACAGGACGTGGCACGATTGTGCATAGCAGCCTTGGCCGATACCTACGCGCGGACATTGGCTGATCAGCGCTATCTGAGCGCCGGCAGTAACGTCAATTTTGAGCGTATGGAGAATTCGCTGCAGCAGCAAGCGATCACGGACCTCGAACGGGACTGCATCCGGGCCCGTGTGTATGCGACAGTGGGCAACAAGTGCTATTGGCGCCACGACGTCACAGCAGCCCGCCACTTCTATCGCCTTGCACTGGCCAAGGCACCCTGGCGACTTTCGGTACTGATCAAGCTCCTATTGATCTCTTTGGGTCGCCCTGGCCACTACGTACGGCGATCCATTCTCTCGGCGCGCTGAAAGTGTGGTGCCGACCCGTTGCCGGGTCGGCACCACGCGGAGCGCTTCTCCGGCGCTCCCTCCCTCAAGGAGATCGGACAGTTACTGCGCGCGCAGGTTCGTCGGCGGGGACACCGTGATGGCGCCGGTGGCGTACTCGAAGGGGCCGCGGTCGTAGGTGCCGTCGGCGCCGCGGGTTCGACCCAGGCCGTCGACGTTGAAGGGCGCGGGCAGGTTCGAGCCCGCGGCCGTGGAGGCCTTGAGGCGGAAGTCCAGCGCAGCGATGTTGACGAAGGGGTCACCGCTGGTGGCGCTGCTGCCGCCGGTCTCGCCGTGGCTGCCGCCGGCGTTGACGAAGTGGTTGTAGTTGTGCGCGGAGAACTTGGAGAAGTCCGGGCTGTTGCTGTTGTAGAAGATGTTGTTGTAGGCCTCGTTGCCCGAGGC
>NZ_JABBFW010000049.1 GCF_012927045.1 Azohydromonas caseinilytica
ACTGGCTGGTGCTGGTGCTGCTGATGCTCGCCGGCGCGCTCATCCGCCACAGCTTCGTGTCGCGCCACAAGGCGCATGTGCTGGGCAAGCGCACGCCGTGGGAGCACGCCGTGGTGGGCACGCTGGCCCTGGCCGGCATGGCCTTCTGGCTGGCGCCGCCGCCGCGCGAGGCCGCGGGCATGGCTGCCGCGTCCGCCGCGGCCGAGCCGGTGAAGATGGCACAGGTGCAAACCATCGTCGAGCAGCGCTGCGCGCTCTGCCACAACGCCCAGGTGCAGAACAAGAACGTGGCGCTGCACACGCCCGAGCTCATCCGCTCGCATGCGCAGGCCGTGTACCAGCAGGCCGTGGTGCAGAAATCCATGCCGCTCAACAACGCCACGCAGATCACCGACGCCGAGCGTGCCGTGATCGCGCGCTGGTTCGAGGGTGGGGCACCGGCGCAGTGACCGATCCGCGGGCCGGGTCAGGTTGCCGGTAGCCGCCAATCGCGTCGGCGCCGCTGCCGCAGGGTGGGGCTGGGCTTTCATCTCCACCCACCGGGCCCGGGCGAAGGAAAAGACGTCCCCACGGAAGAGCCCCATTCGGTGCTCTGCGGGGGACACATGTATTTCAAGGGAGACCCGATGAAGTTATATCGTTTGCAAGGCCTGGCGGCCGCGGCGCTGTTGGCCTGTGCGGGAGGCACGGCGGTTGCGCAGGACACCAATGTGCAGCTGTTCGGCCTGGTGGACGTGGGCGTGGGCCGGCTGCAGGAGCCGGGCTCGGCAGCGGTCTACCGCGTCGAGAACGGCCGCATGACCACCAGCCACTGGGGCCTGCGCGGTACGGAGGAGCTGGGCGGCGGCTTGCAGGCGGTGTTCTCGTTGGAGAGCTTCTTCCGCGCCGATACCGGTGCCACCGGCCGCTTCGACGGCGACAGCTTCTTCGCGCGCAATGCCTACGTCGGCCTGGCCGGCACGCAGTGGGGCTCGGTGCGGCTGGGGCGCAACACCACGCCGCTGTTCGTCTCCACCATCAGCTTCAATGCCTTCGGCGACTCGTACGGCTTCTCGCCCACGGTGCGCCACGTGTTCCTGCCCAACGCCGTCACGGCGCCGGTGACGGGCGACAGTGCCTGGAGCGACTCGGTGCTGTACAGCACGCCCACCTGGGGCGGCTTCCGTGCCAATGCCATCGTCGCCGCCGGGGAACAGAACGGCGGCCGCAACTGGAGCGCCAGCGCCGTTTATGGCGCCGGGCCGCTGGGCGCGACGCTGGTGTTCCAGGACGTGAAGAAGGGTGCCACCGTGCCCGACAGCCGCACCTGGCAGGCCGGCCTGAGCTGGGATTTCAACGTGGCCAAGGTATTCGCGCAGCACACGCGGGCCGAGAGCCGCGGCGTCACGCCCGAGGCCGAGTACCGGCTCACCGACGTGACGGCGGCCATTCCCGTGGGCGGCGGCGGCAGCCGGGTGCTGGCCGGCTACGGGCTGCTGGACCGCAGCACGGGGCGGGATCGCAGGACCTTTAGCTTCGGCTACGACCACCAGTTCTCCAAGCGCACGGACCTGTACGCGATGGCGATGCAGGACAAGGATGAAGCTGCCGCCACGCGCCAGACCGCCCGCAGCTGGGCCGTGGGCGTGCGGCACCGCTTCTGAGCCGCGTTCCCCTCGGCGATCCGCCAGTCGGCTGGACGTCTTCGATGCTGAAGCCGCTCGTTCTCGCGCCGCAGATCGTCCTGCGCGGGCTGGCGCAGATCCTCCTGCTGCGCACGGCCACCGCCGGTGCCCTGGTGCTGTGTGGCTTGCTGCTGGCGTCCCCGGCACTGGCGGGCGCCGCGGTGCTGGGCAGCGCCCTGGGATCGCTGCTGGCGCTCTTTCCAGGCCAGCCACGCCAGGACCTGGGCCTGGGGCTGCACGGCTACAACACCGCGCTGGCGGCCATGGCTGCGCAGGCGGTCTTCGAGCCGTCGCTGGCTGCGCTGGTGCTGATCGTGGGCATGGTGGCGCTTACCGCCTTCATCCTGCGGGCCTGGCGTCCCTGGCCTGTCCCTCTCTACACCGCGCCCTTCGTGCTCGGCGTCTGGGCCGTCACGGCTGCGGCGCCGCTGCTGGGCCTGGAGCCCGCGGCGGCGTCCGCGTCGGTTCCAGCTGTGACGCTGACCGATGGCCTGATGCACGGCCTGGCGCAGGTGCTGCTGGTGCAGAGCCTTCCGGCTGGGCTGTGCGTGCTGTGCGCGGTCGCGCTGGAGTCGCCCCGGCTGGCCGTCCGGGCGCTGGCGGCTTCGGCGCTGGGCCTGGCCATCGGGCTGCTGCTGGACAGGCCCCAGGGCGCCCTGGCGGCGGGTCTGGCCGGCTTCAATGCGGTGCTGTGCGTGCTGGCGCTGCCACGCGGCACGGTGAGGCAGGTGCTGGTCGCGGCCTCGGCCGCGACGCTGTTGTCGCTGGCCGCCCAGGGCCTGGGTATTCCGGCGTTCAGCGCGCCTTTCATCCTCAGCACCTGGGCGGTGCTGATGCATGCCCGACGAACCGGCATGGCCCGGAACTGAGCTGCCTTCCCGGCGAGGAAACCCCTCTGCGGGCGCGCCCCTATGATCGCCGCGCTGGTTTTCAAGGCGAGTTCCGGATTGGCAAGTTCTCTTTTCACCAGGCGCAGGACGATGCTGGGCCTGCTCGGTGGCTGCATCGTTACTCGGCACGCCCAGGCCGCGGCCAGCGCGGCTGACTCCGCCGACATCGGCGCCGCCGTGGACGGCGCCTTCCGCCCGCTGCTGAGGGCGCATGTCATCCCCGGCATGGCCGTGGCCGTCACGGACAACGGCAAGCGGCACTTCTTCGGCTACGGCGTGGCTTCACGCGACACCGGCGCACCGGTGACGCAAGACACGCTGTTCGAGATCGGCTCGCTCAGCAAGACCTTCACGGCCACCTTGGCGGGCTACGCGCAGGCGACCGGCCGCCTGTCCTTGGCCGACACGCCGGGCCGGTACCTGCCCATCCTGCGCGGCAGCGCCATCGACCGGGCCAGCCTGTTGCAGCTGGGAACCTACACCGCCGGCGGCCTGCCCCTGCAGTTCCCGGACGACGTCACCACCCTGGCGGACGCCTGGGCCTATTACCGAAAGTTCAGCCCTGACGCTCCGCCCGGCCAGCAGCGGCGCTACTCCAATCCCAGCATCGGCCTGCTGGGCCATGTGACGGCGCGTGCCATGCAGCGCGATTTCGCCGAGCTGTGTGAGGCCGAACTCTTTCCGCGCCTGGGCCTGAAGCGGAGCTTCATTCATGTTCCCCACGCGGCCCTGCCGGGCTACGCCTGGGGCTACGACCAGGCCGACCGGGCGGTCCGTGTCAACCCCGGCGTGTTCGACGCCGAGGCTTATGGCGTGAAGTCGACGGCCGCGGACATGCTGCGCTTCGTGGAGGCCAACCTGCGGCCTCGCCTGCTGGAGCCTGGGCTGCGACGCGCCGTGGAGCAGACCCATGTCGGCCACTACCAGGTCGGCGAGATGGTTCAAGGACTGGGCTGGGAGCAGTATCCCTGGCCGACCGCCCTGGCGCGGCTGATGGCCGGCAATGCGAGCACCATGGCGCTGGAGCCTCATCCCGCCCGCAGGCTTGAGCCCGGGCAGGTCCCGCAGGACAGCAGGCTGTTCAACAAGACCGGCTCCACCAACGGCTTCGGCGCCTACGCCGCGTTCGTGCCGGCCCGAAGCATCGGGATCATCATGCTGGCCAACAGGAACGTGCCTGTGCCGGCGCGCGTCACGGCGGCGCATGCCGTGCTGAGGGCTCTGGAAGAGAAGCGCTGAGCGACGCCCGGGTGGCTCTGGGCATATGCACTATTCCACGCCGGATGAGCCGCCATGCGGGTTAACCAGCGGCCTTCACGAATACAGGATTGCATACACTTTGCACCTCGTCGCCGCGGAGCCCGCGGCCGGGCCGCCAGGCCCGGACCCAGGTTGCGACGTTCGCTCCTCACAGAGCCCGCTGTGGTGAGGGGAAGAAGCCGGCAGTCCCAGCGCTGCCGGCACTTCCAGCGGTGCATCCCATGGACATCACGCACTTCACCGGCCGGGTTCACCGGCCGCGGCGCCGGGCCTTCGCTGTCAAGGCGATGGCCCGCCCCGATGCTCCATCCCGCGCCGTCATGCCGCGCGGCTCACCGGGCAACGCCCCATGACCGTTCGCTGACCCGGTTCACCGCTGTCGCTTTGTGGAATGGCTGCCGCCCGTGGAGGTGCCACGGGGTGCGGCGTGGAGGAGACCCTCATGTCCAATGCAAACACCCTCGCGTCGGCCGACGCCGTGCTGGAATCCGTGTCCGAGCCGGACGCCCGTCCCGACGCCAAGCCGCCGGCCAGCGTCCATCCCGTTGACGAGGTCCTTCCCACCGGCAAGCTCGCCGTGCTGGGCCTGCAGCATGTGCTGGTGATGTACGCCGGCGCGGTGGCGGTGCCGCTGATCATCGGCGGTGCGCTCAAGCTGCCCAAGGACCAGATCGCCCTGCTCATCAACGCCGACCTGCTGTGCTCGGGCATCGTGACCCTGCTGCAGGCCATCGGCTTCTGGCGCTTCGGCATCCGGCTGCCGGTGATGATGGGCGTCACTTTCGCCGCGGTGGGCCCGATGCTGGCCATGGCCGCCAATCCGGCCCTGGGCCTGCCCGGCATCTTCGGCTCGGTCATCGCCTCGGGCATCTTCGCGACGCTGGCCGCACCGTTCATCAGCCGGCTGTTGCCGCTGTTCCCGCCGGTGGTCACGGGCGTGATCATTTCCACCATCGGCCTGTCGCTGATCCGCGTCGCGGCCAACTGGGCCGGTGGTGGAGCGGCGAACCCGAACTTCGGCGACCCGCTCTACCTGGGCGTGGCCCTGGTCGTGCTGCTGTCCATCGTGCTGATCACGCGCTTCGTGCGCGGCTTCTTCGCCAACATCTCGGTGCTGCTGGGCCTGGTCATCGGCTTCCTGATCGCGCTGGCGCTGGGGCAGGTGAGCTTTGCCGGCATTGCCGAGGCCCCTTGGGTGGCGGCGGTGTACCCGTTCATGTTCGGTGCGCCGAAGTTCGACCCGATCGCCATCGCCACCATGTGCGTGGTGATGGTGGTGGTGATGATCGAGTCGATGGGCATGTTCCTGGCGCTGAGCGACCTGACGCAGAAGAAGATCGACCGCGAAGACCTCTCCCGCGGCCTGCGCGTGGACGGCCTGGGCACGCTCATCGGCGGCATCCTCAACACCTTCCCGCACACCTCCTTCTCGCAGAACGTGGGCCTGGTGGGCGTGACCGGCGTGCGCAGCCGCTACGTCTGCGTGGCGGGCGGCCTGATCATGCTGGCGCTGGGCCTGCTGCCCAAGCTGGCGCTGGCCGTGGCCTCGGTGCCGCAGTTCGTGCTCGGCGGCGCGGGCATCGTGATGTTCGGCATGGTGGCTGCCACCGGCATCCGCATCCTGCACGCGGTCAACGTCACCGGCGCCAAGCGGCACAACCTCTACATCATTGCCATCAGCCTGGGCATGGGCCTGATCCCGGAAATCTCGCCGCGCTTCTTCAACAAGATGCCGCATGCGCTGGAGCCGATCCTGCACAGCGGCATCCTGCTGGCCGCCGTGACGGCGGTGATCCTGAACCTGGTCTACAACGGCTGGGAAGCCGCCAAGGACGAGGGCGCGCACGCGCACTGACCCGAACACCTGCACGCCCGGTGGGCGTGCCGGCGGCGGCGCCGCCTTGCCGGCCTGGTGGCGCTCAGCTGCTCGCTTCGGCGGGCACGGGGTCGGCCGGGACTCCGGGCAGCGGGCTGGCAAGCACCTTGTCGATGATCTTGCCGTCCATGTCCACCACCTCGAAGCGCCAGCCCTCCCACTGCACCGTGTCGCCCAGCCGGGGCAGCCGGCCCGTCATCAGCATGATCATGCCGCTCAGCGTGTGGTAGCGGCCACGCTCCTCCTCGGGCACCGCGTCGAGACCCAGCCGGTCCTTGAGCTCCGGCACCGGGATGTGGCCGTCGAGCAGCCAGGAGCTGTCCTCCCGCTGCACCGCCCAGGAGGTTTCGGGGTCGCGCGGCTGGAACTCGCCCGTGATGGCCTCGATGAGGTCCTGCAGCGTGACGATGCCCTGCATCTGCCCGTACTCGTCGATGACGAAGGCCATCTGCACGTCCGAGGAGCGGAAGTTGTCGAGCAGCTCCATGCCGGTCACGGTTTCTGGCACGTACAGCGGCGGCTGCAGCGGCTGCTCGGCCAAGTCCCGCAAGCCGCCCTGCATGGCACGCGAGAGCCACTGCCGGGCATTGACCACGCCCAGCAGGTTGTCCAGGCCGCCGGCGACGACCGGAAAGCGCGCATGGTCGGATTCCTGGATGGCGGCCAGGTGCTGTTCGAAGGACGCATGGACGTCGAGCACCACCACGTCGGCGCGCGGCACCATCAGCGAGCCGATGCGGCGATCGTCGAGCCGGAACACGTTGCGCACCATGGTCTGTTCCTGGAGCTCGATCACGCCCGCGCTCGTGCCTTCGGCCAGCATGGCGTGGATCTCCTCTTCCGTGACGGCGTTGTGGTGGCCGTCCTTCACGCCCAGCAGCTTGAGCAGTGCCTGCGTCGAGACCGACAGCAACTTCACGAAGGGCTTCGTGGCGATGGCCAGCGCGTCGATCGGACGGGCCACCAGCCGCGCCAGCGTTTCCGGATGCGACTGCCCCAGGCGCTTGGGCACCAGCTCGCCCACGACGATGGAGAAGTAGGTGATGAGCACCACCACCAGGCCCGTGGCGCCGTAGCCCGCATAGGGCTGCGGCACGCCCAGGCCATCGAGCCAGCTGGCCAGCGGCTGCGCCAGGGCCGCCTCGCCGACGATGCCGTTGAGCACGCCGATGGACGTGATGCCGATCTGGATGGTGGAGAGGAACCGCGTGGGGTCCTCGCCGAGCTTGACGGCCGCCGCGGCGGCGCTGTCGCCCTCATCAATGAGTTTCTGCAGTCTTGCCTTGCGGGCCGTCACGAGTGCGATCTCGGACATCGCGAACAAGCCGTTGACCACGATGAGGGCGATGAGTATGGCTACTTCCATAAACGCGCCCCGTGCCGGGCGCCTTGTGTTGAGAACGACGTCAGACCAAGGGAGGCCGTCCGAGTTCCCGTAGCCGCGTGGCTTTTGCAGCGCCGGCCGAAGGCGGCCGGCTGAAGCCCGCGAAAAACGGCCGCCATCGAAGGCAACGGCCGATGCAATGCTGCCGCTGGGGCCTGCAGCCCGATTCGGGCAGGGAGACGCCGCGGTGTTTGCGGGTCGTGTGCGGGCGCAACGAGTCGAGCTGCCGCGCTCAGCACACCACGGGAGCGGGTGTGCCGGCCGCGGTGCCGTCGCCGGACGGCCCGCGGGCTTGGTCGCTCAGGGCATGCCGGCCGGGCCGGCATGCCGGGGCAGGGCGCTTACTCCAGGCTGGGCAGCGGGGCATCGCCGCCGCCGCTGAGCAGCCCGGTGCGGCTGTAGATGCCCAGCTTGTCGCGCGTGTCGGTGATGTCGAGGTTGCGCATGGTCAGCTGGCCGATGCGGTCGCGCGGCGAGAACACCGACTCGCCCTTCTCCATGGTCAGGCGCTCGGGGTGGTACGTCAGGTTCGGCGACTCGGTGTTGAGGATCGAGTAGTCGTTGCCGCGGCGCAGCTCCAGCGTCACTTCGCCGGTCACGGCGCGCGCCACCCAGCGCTGGGCGGTCTCGCGCAGCATGATGGCCTGCGGGTCGAACCAGCGGCCCTGGTAGAGCAGGCGGCCCAGGCGGCGGCCGTTGTCGCGGTACTGCTCGATGGTGTCCTCGTTGTGGATGCCGGTGACCAGCCGCTCGTAGGCGATGAACAGCAGCGCCAGGCCCGGGGCCTCGTAGATGCCGCGGCTCTTGGCCTCGATGATGCGGTTCTCGATCTGGTCGCTCATGCCCAGGCCGTGGCGCCCGCCGATGCGGTTGGCCTCCAGGATCAGCTCCACGGGAGAGTCGAAGCTCTGGCCGTTCAGGGCCACGGGCTGACCTTCCTCGAAGCGCACGCGCACTTCCTCGGCCTTGACCTGGACCTCGTCCTTCCAGAACGCCACGCCCATGATCGGATTGACGATCTTGATGCCGGAGTTCAGGTGCTCCAGGTCCTTGGCCTCGTGCGTGGCGCCGAGCATGTTGGAGTCGGTCGAATAGGCCTTCTCCGCGGACATCTTGTAGCCGAAGCCCGCCGCCGTCATGAACGCCGACATCTCGGCACGGCCGCCGAGCTCGTCGATGAAGCTCTGGTCCAGCCAAGGCTTGTAGATGCGCAGCGCCGGGTTGGTCAGCAGCCCGTAGCGGTAGAAGCGCTCGATGTCGTTGCCCTTGAAGGTGCTGCCGTCGCCCCAGATGTGGACGTCGTCTTCCTTCATGGCCGCCACCAGCATGGTGCCGGTCACGGCGCGGCCCAGCGGCGTGGTGTTGAAGTAGGTCACGCCCGCGGTGGAGATGTGGAAGGCGCCGCACTGCAGCGCGGCGATGCCCTCGTGCGCCAGCTGCAGCCGGCAGTCGATCAGGCGGGCCGCTTCCGCGCCGTACTCCATGGCCTTGCGCGGGATAGCGTCGTAGTCAGGCTCGTCGGGCTGGCCGAGGTTGGCGGTGTAGGCGTAGGGGATGGCGCCCTTCTTGCGCATCCAGTGCAGCGCGGCGCTGGTGTCCAGGCCGCCGGAGAAGGCGATGCCGACCTTCTGGCCGGTGGGCAGGTGTTCGAGGATGGTGGCCATGGTCAAGCTCAGCCGAAGTGGCAGATGTAGTGGTAGGGCTCGGTCACGCGGATCTCGAAGCTCGAATTCGCGGGCACGTCAAACTTCTCCCCGGCATTGGAGCGGCGCCACTCGTCGCTGCCCGCGAGCTTGTACTCGCAGAAGCCCGCCACGCACTCCATCACTTCCGCCGCGCCGGTGTTGAAGGTCAGGGTCGCCGGCAGGATCACACCGACGGATTTCTTCGTGCCGTCGGCCAGCGTGATGCCGTGGCTCACGCACTTGCCGTCGAAGTAGACGCTGGCACGGGTGGCGACGGTCACGCCGTCGAACCTTTCGGTAGTGGTCATAGGAGGGACGCCGGAAACGCAAAAGGCGCAAGTTTACCCACCTGTCCAAGGGCCTCCGGGGCCTTGCGCCCTCTGAAAGCCGAGTGCGCTCACGGGTGGACGCGATTCGCGCGGCCTCGGCCACGGCCACGGCCGCCGCGACGCCCGGGGAGATACTGGCCCGCCCTCCAATGCCGCCCGCCGCCTCCCATCCCCATGCCGCCCCACGCCGCACTCCTCCTCGCCGCCCTGCGCCTGGCTCCGCGTCGCTACCGGTTGCCGCCGCTGCCGGCCGACATCGATGCGGCCCGGGCCGGCGGCTCGGCCACGGGGCTGGCGTTCGCGATGGAGGCCGCCCGCGGCGCCTTCGAGCACGGCACAACAGCACCCCAGGACGTGAAAGCGCTGTTCATCCAGGCACTGGCCGGGCTGATCCGGGAGGCGCTGCAGGCGCCGGAGCAGGGCGGCGATCCCACCTTCCAGGCGCTGGTGCTCAAGGCCCGGGAGGCGCAGGTCGATGAGCATGTGCGGCTCGGCGCGAGCTCAAAGGCGGACCAGCGTGCCGTGCGCGCGGCCGTCAATGCCGTGGCCCACCCTGGCAAGTTGCAAGGCCTGGCGCCCGGGGCCGTGAGCAATGCGCTGGCGGAGCTGCACCGCCTGCTTTCGGCCGGCGCGTGGCGAGAGCTGAAGCAGGCGATCGGGCTGCTGCTGGCGCAGACACCTCAGACGGACGAGCCTTGGCACCCCACGCTGGAGGCCGTCCACGCCAGCCCCGCCCTGGAGCGGCTGGAGCGTGGCGCCGCGCTGCTCGACGTGCCCAGCGTGCAGCGCTACCTCGCGCTGTGCGAGCAGCGCGGGCCGCTGGCGGGCAGCAACGCCGCCGCCACGCAAGGGCGGGCCTCGGCCCGCGTCGGCGCGGTTGCCGAGGCAACCACCATGCAGGCCTTCCGCGCCATCGCGGAGTTGCTGAATCGGCTCAGCCCCGGCCATCGCGCCGTGCGCAGCCTGCGCACCCCAGCCGGTTTTCCCGGCGAGGCCGGCAACGCCAAGGACGAGTGGGACGCGGCCATCGTGCGTGCCGGCGACGGGGACGCGGCGGTGGACATCGCTCTGCTGGCCGAGGTCAAGGCTGCGCCGTCCGCGGCCACGCCGGACTTCGCCGGCCTGCTGCGCGGCCTGCGGCGGCTGGCGCAGGCGCACGCCGATGCGGTCTACGCCTTCCCGTCGCCGGATGGTGCGGTGTCGATCCGGGGCGCCTCGCTGCAGCAGCTGCGGCCACACGCCCATGCCCTGCCGGCGCAGGTCATCTACTGCTGCGCGGCGCCGCCGGAGCCGCAGCCGGCGCTGCTCAGCGCGGCCGGCAAGGCCATGCTGCTGGCCGAGCCGGGCAGCGTGGACTTCGGCCAGCGCCTCGCGCGCGGGGAGACGCCCGCGCGCGAGGCGCTGGCGCCGGTGTGGGACGCGCTCACCACCGCGCCGCGGCTGCACGCGGCGCTGCACCAGTACGACACGGCGCGGCGCGTGCGGGAGGTGATGCTGCACCCGGAGGACCTGCTCGCGGCGGTGGCCGCCGTCCTGGCGGACGGCGGCTGAGCGGCGGCGCTCAGCGGTAGCGCGCCAGCCAGTGGGCGTAGGGCGCGGGCAGGGTGGCCCAGGCCGGGTTGTCCACGCCCAGCTCCTTGGCCGCGCGATAGGGCCAGTGCGGATCGGCCAGCAGCGGGCGGCCCAGCGTCACCAGGTCGATCTTGTCCTCGCGCACCAGCGCATCGGCCTCGGCGGGCTTGGAGATGTACCAGCTGGTCGTGCCGGGCAGCCCGGTGGCTTGGCGCACTTCCTGCGCGATGGGGGCCATGAAATTCGGTCCCCAGGGGATGCTGGCCTTGGGCGTGTTGAAGCCGATGGAGACGTCCACGAAGTCCAGGCCTTCGCGCTTCATGTGCTGCAGCAGCGAGGTGGCCTCGTCCAGCATGGCCTCGTTGCCGTCGAACTCCACCACGCCCAGGCGCACGGCCAGCGGCCGGTCCTCGGGCCAGACCTTGCGCACCGCGACCAGCGTCTCCAGCAGGAAGCGGGCACGGTTCTCGGCGCTGCCGCCGTAGCGGTCGCCGCGCTGGTTGGAGTGAGGCGAGAAGAAGTTCTGCGCCAGGTAGCCGTGGGCCATGTGCAGCTCCAGCCATTCGAAGCCCAGGTCGCGGGCGCGGATGGCCGTCTGCACGGTGTCGTTCTGCACGCGGGCGATGTCGTCCAGCGTCATCTCGCGCGGCACGCGCGGCAGGCCGCCACCGAAGGCCAGGGGCGAGGGCGCGATCGTGGTCCAGGCGTTGGGCTGGCCCTCGGGAATGTGGTCGTCGCCTTCCCACGGCCGGTTGGCCGAGGCCTTGCGCCCGGCGTGGCCGATCTGGATGCCCGGCACCGCACCCGCTTCCTTGATGGAGGCCACGATCGGCTCCAGGGCCTGCGCCTGGGCCTCGTTCCACAAGCCCAGGTCGCCCCAGGTGATGCGGCCTTCCGGCGACACGGCGGTGGCTTCCACGATCACCAGGCCCGCGCCGCCGCGCGCCAGGGAGGCGTAGTGGACGCGGTGCCAGTCGTTGGCGACGCCGTCGCGCGCCATGTACTGGCACATCGGCGAGACGACGATCCGGTTGCGCAGCGTGGCGGCCTTGAGGGTGTAGGGTTCGAACAGATGCGGCATGGAGAGATCCTGCAGAGCGCAGGCAGGCTAGTTCGACAGGGTTCGAACTATATCGATGAATGGCAGTGGGAGCCGGCGAGGCCGGCACGGGCGTATGGACAGTAAGGACAGTCAAGCAGCCGCGGCAGCGCCGAAGGAGCTGCCGGCGGCGATGGACCTGGGCAAGGTGCTGCATGCGCTGAGCGACCCGGTGCGCCTGGGCATCGTCATGCGGCTCTACCGCGAGGGCGAGGCCAGCTGCGGCGCGCTGGACGCTGGGCGCTCCAAATCGACCATGTCGCACCACTTCCGCGTGCTGCGCGAGGCGGGCCTGGTGCAGACCCGGGCCGAGGGCGTCACGCACATGAACGCGCTGCGGCTGGACAGCCTGCAGGCGGCGTTCCCGGGCCTGCTCGAAGCCGTCGTCGCTGCGGCGTCCAGGACGGGCGACGAGGCGTGAAGCCGGAGTGAGGGACGGGCCCTGGACGGCGCGCGGCTTTCAGGACTGGTCCTGCGGCAGCGGCAGCGCCAGCTCGACCGCCTCCACCAGCCGCCGGGCCGTCACGCTCAGGTGCAGCACCTGATGGAACGGATGCCGGGACACGACCGACTCCACATGCTCGACCGCGTCGTCCGGCAGGCAGGCGATGGCGCACTGCCAGGCCTCGACCGGCAGCGACTGGTCGTTGGGGCCGATCTCCGCGATGAAAGCCTCATAGCCGGCCTCGGCCAGCGCCGTCTTGTAGCTGCGCGCGATGGCCGGCTCGTAGCCGATCAGCAGCACGGCGTTGCCGCGGGGCTCCAGGGCTTCCGGCATCGCTGAGGCCGGCGCCGCGGCCTGCGGCAGCAGCATGGCTGGCGATGAGGGCTCTCGGCCCAGGGCGCCCGGCAGCGCCGCCGCGCCGGGCAGGCAGGTTTCGCGCAGCGACTGCCGGATTTCCTGCAGCGACAGCGCTTCCCGCAGCGCCTGCGTGATGGCCGGCGCCACCAGCGTGTAGAGCTGGGCGCGCAGCGCCAGCTGGAACTCCGCGCTGCGCACGATGGTGCCGGCCACCTGCCCGACCACGGTCTGCAGTTGCTCGGACGGCAGCGTCAGCAGCGCCTGCTCCACGGCGCGGCGCAGGGTCTCCGCGCGCAGGCCGGCGCTGTCTTCCTCCGGGGCTGCGGGCCAGCGAGGGACGACCGGCGCGGCGGCCTCGTACGCCGGCGCCTTGAACGGGCTTGCGACAGGCTGGTCCGGCGCAGCGGGCGGGTGGTGGGCCGCGGAGGCATTGCGCCGTGACCGGGATCGGGATCGGTCCCGCGCCGGGCCGGGGAGCGGCCCGGCCAGTTCGCCGTCGCCGAACAGGTCCAGCGTCACGCCCAGTACCGGCTCGTCATGGGCCGGTTCCGCCTGCGGCGGCACGGGGGCCGCCGTCCGGCCATCGACGTCCACCGTCATGGGCGCCTCCGGCCCGAGGCCGGCATCGGCCAGCGGCTGCCGCCCCTGCTCGCCCGGAGAAATGCTCGTGCCCATCGACGTACTGCTTTCAAACTGGCCCGTCCGCGGATACTGTAAACATATACAGGTCCTGCCGCCCGGCGGTCCGGAAGTGACCCTGAGCCACCTACGGCAAGTACCGGTCCCGGGCAGCCCACCAGGCATCGACCCGGGCGCGGTTGCGGTTCAAAGTCCAGCGCTGCTTCGGTCCGGACACTGCCGCCACGCCACGGAGACACGCCATGGGACTGCTGAACCTGTTCACCGACACCTCGTCCGCCATCCGCGACATGCCCGCGCATGACGCCAACTTCGCCAACGTGCTGTTCGAGGGCGAGTCGCTGGAGGCGGCCTTCAGGATGCTGCGCGACTACGTGGCCTTCACCTCGCACCGGATCATCGTGGTCGACAAGCAGGGCATGACCGGACGCAAGCGCAGCTACCTGTCCGTGCCCTACGGGCGCATCCTGGCCTTCTCCAGCGAGACCAAGGGCACCATGGACATGGACTCCGAGCTCACGCTCCACGTCCAGGGCCTTCCCAATCCCGTGAAGCTGTAGTTCCGCGACGACGCCACCGCGCTGGCCATGCAGCGCAGCATCGCCGCCAGGGTCTGCCGCTGAAGCCTTGACGGCGGCGGCAGGCGGCGCTTGCCGCCATACCGGCCGCCTGCCGCAGTCAAGGCTTTATCCAAGATGCCGTCCTGCCTCGCCAGCGCGCACCACGCGCGCTGCACGACTGCTGTCCGGGTCGTGCCTGAAGTCCCTCCAGCGAGGAAACCCATGCAAAACCCACTGAGCTCGGCCAGCGGCGTCACGACCCTCAGTGGCCCGCTGCAGCCGGACAGTGCTGTCCAGCAGCGGCAAGTGGCGCTGGTGGACACCAGCACGGGCCTGGCCTGCAACGGCGGCGGCACGGCCGGCAGCGCCACCGCGCTGCTGCGCAAGGGCGGCGGTTGCACGGACACCCAGAACAGTGACGCCGATTTCGTTCCCGGCACGCCGCCGGTGACCAGCCGCAGGATCTACGAGATCAGGGCAGTGGCCGCCCCTGGCTTGAAACAGCTGTCTGGGCAAGCGGGTCAGGGCGGAATTGTCTATAAAACCTGAACAATGTCCCTAATCATTGCGGCCACTGTCCAGAAAGCCTGAGCAATTCGCGGCGCCATGCCCGGTGAGGCGGTGTTGTGGAAGGAGAATCGCCAGCTTCGACTTCACGACCCAGACCTGACGATGAGCAAGCCACCACCCGCCCTGCAAGACCTCGCCGCGCCGGAAGGCGTCTGTTACGGCTGCGGCTGCGCGCATCCGAGCGGGCTCCACATCAAGAGCCATTGGGATGCCGACGGCAAGCACGTGGTGTGCACGTACCGCCCGCCGGATCAGTTCACCGGCTGGCCGGGACTGGTGTATGGCGGCTTCATCGCGATGCTCGTGGACTGCCACTCGAACTGGACGGCCATGGCGCATCACTACCGTGCCGAGGGGCGCGAGCCGGGGACGCTGCCGCGCATCGATTGCGTCACCGGGCAGCTCAATCTCAGCTACCGCAAGCCCACGCCGATGGGCGTGGAGCTCACGCTCAAGGCGCGCGTCGAGGGCGAGGTCGGCCGCAAGAGCCGCGTGATCTGCGAGGTCTGGGCCGCCGACGTGCTGACGGTCACGGCCGACTCGATCTTCGTCCGCGTCGATGCCGCGCAACTGTCTTCGCAGGCGGCGTCCCGGGTGGAGACGACCGCCTGAGCCGCACGGCGCGGGTTCAGACGCATCGGGCTGATGCGCCCGGTGCGCCTGCCGCGCTACGGGCTCGCTGCGGCGTTGACGGCCTGCGACCGCAGCCAGCTCCACAGGATCTGGAGCTTCACCAGGGGTGGGTCCACCGTCATCTGCTCGGGGCGCAGCGCCGCGCGCACGGCCAGGTTGGGCTGCGAGGTGTCGCGTGGCCGAGGCTCGGCCATCACCATGCCCTGCGCGTTGAGCAGCGCCGCCACCATCGGCTGGTTGGCGCGGGCGCCGCGCATCAGCACGATGCCGCTTTCATTGCTGGCCAGCGTCACGTAGCTGCCTGGCGGATACAGGCCCACGGCCTTAAGCACCAGGGAGCCGATCGGGTCGGGGCGACCATCCGCGCCCAGGCAGGCCATCTGCGCGGCCTGGGTGGCCGACAGCGCGCCGCGGCCGACGCGGCGGCTGAGCATGGCGCTGTAACGGTCCACCCGGCGCAGCAGCACCGCGATCTGCTGCCCCGGGCTCAGCTCGGCCATCGGCAGGCTGGCCAGGCTGTCGTCGTGGTGCAGCCGCACGGCTTCCAGCCAGGCGTCGTCGGTCACGCCGCTGTCCTGGAGCATCTGGGCGCTGTCGGCGGGATGGCGGTCCATCTGGGCCCGGTCGTCGGGGTCTTCGATCCGGCCGGCATGCCGTGCCATCCGGTCATGCAGCTGCCAGGCGCCCGCGTTCATGGTCAAGGCCACCTTGTCCAGCAGCGCGATGCGCTCGTCATCCCACTTCAGCTCCCGGGCGGCCTCGCCGGCGATGAGCATGCAGCGCAGCGCCTGACGGCTGGTGTAGTGCGCGGTGCGGTTGCCCCCGGTGTAGACGAGGTGGAACAGCGCCTCGTCCATGCGCCGCGCCGACAGGGTGCGCATGCCGGCCTGCACTTCCAGCACCCGTGTCAGCCAGGGCTTGTCGGTGCCCCGGCCCTGCATGGCGCTGTCCAGCGCCACCACCTGGCCTTCCCATTCCTCACCCGGCATCGCCGGGATTTCGGCTCGCACCAGATCAGGCCGGGCCCGGGCCAGATTCGACAGCTTGGCGTTTTGCTGCAGCACGCCGTCGACCGCCTTGGCCATGCCGCGGCGCCAGGCGTCGTAGTCACGCGGCTGCACGAACAGGGCACCCTGCAGGCGCAGTCTGGCCACTACGCGCTCGTCGTTGAGGCGAGCGTTGGCCGGCAGCAGCAGACGTCCATCCTCCGCGAACACGTCGAAGGGCAAGGAAGGGCGTCCGTGGAGATGATCTGGAGACAGAGGGACCAGTTTCACGACACGAAGGCGGCGGCCTAACACCACCGCTCGGCAAAGGTGGCGTTAATGTAATCTATTGTTTCAACAGCCGCCTGTGTTGAGAATGATTCGCTGTTGGCGGCACAAAGGTTGCTTCGGCGCGCCTTTCTGCCAAGGTCGGTCAATGCCGCTGAGCAATTGACCAAGCGCTGCTTGGAGAGGGCGATCATGACCAGGTTGCGGCCGTGCCGACCGGCGTGGCATGCCCGGTCAGCGGGCAAGATCCTGTGCAGCGCCATGCCGCAGCCCGGCATGGCAGGTTCGCTCCCGAGGAATGACATCGCTGTCCCCGGCGAGCGCGGGAATGAGGCATCACGAGGCGAAACCAGCGAGGCGGGTTGGCGTCAGGACCGCTCATTTTTGCAACATACGAGTTGACATGCCTAGTCGCTCACCAACGCCACACCCCGCGAAATCACAATCACCTGACAAAACCTCACTTGACCTCAATTCCCTCAAAACACACCGCAGCCCACAAGCTGTCGCCTGATGAAACCGTGTATGTGGCGTAAATGGAGCAAATTCCTCTTTGCATATCCTTGTCGTGCTCGGCAAAGTGGCTTCGAACACCAGCCGCCGCTTGGATGCTGGAAATTCGCAACATGTGGTGTAAACGGCCGCCGTATCGGTATGGCGTGACAGGAAAATAAACAGAAGGCGCACCAAGACCAATTATGTCAATTGACGCGGCCGCAATTTGCGGGTGGGCGCCATACTCGAAGTCGCTTTCAGGTCAACTTGGTGCGACAGGGTCACGAATTGCCCTTTGCAGCGCATGCCGTGGGAAGGGTGGCATGGTGCTTGAAACCCGCGTTGGCGCAGCGACCAAACCTGTCAGCGGTTCTGGCCGTCTGTTGCATCGGCAAGCACGCCCTTGAAATTTTCCGAGCCGCCACCACATGCCGGCCTTCATTTCACCTGAAAGACACATGAGCTCCCACGACGATCTGGACAAAACCAAGATTTCCAGTAATGGCCTGAGGTACACGGCCAAGAAGGCGGGGTCGGCCTTCCCCACGCCTGCTTTGGGCAGCACCTCGACCACGATGTCTTGCTTCAAGTGCGGTCGCCACAAGCGACTCTCGGAACTGGTGACCAAGAAGATCCTGGGCCGCAGCCAGAAAATCTGTGCGGTGAATTGCCAGGTCAAGGCTTGAACCAGTGCCGCTGCAACACGAGCGCACTGGACACGGACAGTGAAGGCGAGCGTTCCGAAACTCTGGAATTGAGACCGACGGACGGGTTGCCGCGGAGCGCGCGTGTCCGTAAGGCTAGGCAGCGGTCGAACGGCTGCTGTACCGAGACTGCTGAACCGCTTCACGCCGCAGCGCTGCAAAACCCTGCTGCAGGTCTTGCAGCGCATCGTTCAGCGCGGCCAACGAAATCGCCAGGCGTTCGGCTGGACTCTTGGCGGCCAGCATCCTGACTTGAACCTGAGCGAAACTGGCCCGCGCGCTGGCTTGCAGCGCCGCGGGCAGTTCATCGAATGCCGCTTCCAGAAGCGCATGCCGCTGGGTTTCGAATGCCACAGGATCTTCCTGTGCCAGTCTGGCGAAGTGATCGAAGTCGAAGCTTGGCGGCATGGCGAGCACGAGGTGGATTGCAGGCCGACCCTTATTGCCCGGCCTGACCCATTCTGGCGCCAGGCCTCGCGGTGAAGCAATTGGCATGAGCCCTCCGCCCCACCGCGGTCACCCCTTTATTCCAACGAAATTCCGACCTTCGCTCGGGCCGCGACGGGAAAAGGCGGAAGCGTCGAAATGCAGCCGCGAAGCCCAAACTTGCCGCCGGCTGTCAGTCACTACGGACATCAGCCTGGAGGGCGGCATGACGACGTCCGTTTGTCATCGGCCCGAGCCATATCACAACGGCGCCCAGATCTCACCAAAAACCTGGTCCGGAAACGACGGAGGCCGTGTGAAAACAGCGCCACGTAGCCTTGAAGAGGCATGGCCACGTGCGGCATGGAGGTCGCCGCTGTACCGACTTGGTTTTTCCCCGCCGGTGTTCGCCGGCCCGAGGGCCTACGCTGCAAT
>NZ_JABBFW010000005.1 GCF_012927045.1 Azohydromonas caseinilytica
AGCGTCACGGGAGAGTGGTGCGCAAAGCGCTCCACCACAGCATCCACCACCGTCATCGCACACCTCCTGGAATCCGGTGTGTCAGAGGTGGCAGCGTGCTCGCTTCCCGCGCACCTTGAAAGAGGTGCCCCTGAAGGAGCGTCCTCCTGCGAGCTTTCCTGGGGAAACCCACACAGCCGGTGGTCTCCCGAGTCCCATCAAGAGATTGCGACGCCGGCGACGGCACTCCCGGGGCAACGCCCTCTCACCCGGGCCCGCGCTTGCGCTGCGCGGTGATCAGCGGGCAGGCCTCCGGTCCGAGGCAGCCCCTGCCTACGGCAGCCGCTCCAGCGCGCGCTGGTAGGCCGGGTGGTGCATCAGCTCGTCCCAGGGCAGCGGCGCGCCCTGCGGCAGCAGCGCCACGCGGCGCGCCTCGCTGTCGGGATCGAGCCGCCACTCGCCGCGCTCTAGGGCGGCCTGCAGGCCGTCCAGCAACTCATCGACCGCCGCGCCGCCGTCCAGCGACTGGTTGCACAGCAGCACCAGGTCGCAGCCGGCACCGAGCGCCGCCACGGCCGCGTAGTCGTAGCTCACCACCTCGCCGTCCAGGCGCCGCGCGCCTTCCATGCTCAGGTCGTCGCTGAACACGGCGCCGGTGAAGCCCAGGCGGCCGCGCAGGATGTCCTGCAGCCACTTGGCCGAAAAGCCGGCCGGGCGCGCATCCACCTTCGGGTAGATCACGTGCGCCGGCATCACCGAGGCCAGGCTGGTGGACAGCCACTCGTAGGGCTTGGCGTCGTCGGTGAGGATGGCCTTGAGCGAGCGGCGGTCCACCGGCACGTCCACGTGCGAGTCGGCCTTGGTGAAGCCGTGGCCGGGGAAGTGCTTGCCGCAGCTCTGCATGCCGGCCAGCAGCAGGCCGTGCATCAGGCTCTTGGCCAGCAGCGTGGCCACGCGCGCGTCGCGGTGGAAGGCGCGGTCGCCGATGATGGCGCTCTGGCCATGGTCCAGGTCCAGCACCGGCGTGAAGCTGAAGTCCACGCCGCAGGCGCGCAGCTCCGAGGCGAGCACGCAGCCGGCGGCGGTGGCGGCGTCGGTGGCCGCCATGGCGTCCTGCATCCACAGCTCGCCCAGCCGCGCCATCGGCGGCAGGTGGGTGAAGCCGTCGGTGCGGAAACGCTGCACCCGGCCGCCCTCGTGGTCCACGCAGATCAGCAGGTCCGGGCGCAGGCTCTTGATCTCGGCGGTGAGCTCGGTGAGCTGGCGGCGGCTCTCCCAGTTGCGGGCAAACAGGATCAGGCCGCCGGTGAGCGGATGCGAAATGCGGCGGCGGTCGGCGTCGTCCAGCGCCAGGCCGGCGATGTCGAGCACCACCGGGGCGTGCTGCGAAGAGGTCATTCGTTCTCCGAAGGGGGAAACTTCTCGACCACGACAAAACTCACGGCGTAGTCGGTCTCGTCGCTGAGGGTCACATGCGCCTGCCAGCCCTGGGCGTCGAACCAGGCCTGCAGCGCGCCGTGGAGCCGGATGTAGGGCTGGCCGCTGGGGTGATTGAGGATTTCGCAATCGCGCCAGCGCATGGGCATGTGCATGCCCAGGCCGATGGCCTTGGAGAAGGCCTCCTTGGCCGAGAAGCGGGTGGCGAGGTAGGCGATGCCGCGCGCCTCGGAGCGCGCGCGGCGGGCACTGAACACCTGCTGCTCGTTGGGGCCGAGCACGCGCAGCGGAAAGCGGTCGCTCTTGCGGCCCAGCGTGGCGGCGATGCGCCGCACGTCGCAGACGTCGGTGCCGATGCCGACGATCATCGGGCGGCGGCCTCCGGCGCGAAGGCGCGCTGGATGCAGCGCTGGTAGTCGCGCACGGTCTCGGTGTAGCCCAGCTCCAGCGCGTCGGCGATGAGCGCGTGGCCGATGGACACCTCCGCCACGCCCGGCACCTCGCGCAGGAAGCGGGTGAGGTTGTCGCGGTTGAGGTCGTGCCCGGCGTTGATGCCCAGGCCCGCGGCCAGCGCGGCCTCGGCGGCGCGCACGTACTGGGCCAGCACCGCGTCCTCGTCGGCGGTGCCGAAGGCGCGGGCGTAGGCCTCGGTGTAGAGCTCGACGCGGTCGGCGCCGGCCTGCGCGGCATGGGCCATGGCCTCGGGAATCGGGTCCATGAACAGGCTCACCCGCACGCCCAGCGCCTTGGTCTGCTGGATGACGGGCACCAGCCGCTCCAGGTCCGCCGGTAGGTTCCAGCCGTGGTCGGAGGTGAACTGCTCGACGTTGTCCGGCACGAAGGTCGCCTGGTGCGGACGCACGGCCTCGATGAAGCCGATCAGGTTGTGGAAGGGGTTGCCCTCGATGTTGTATTCGGCCTGCGGCCAGGCCTTCAAAAACTCTGCCAGCGCGTGCACGTCCTCGGCGCGGATGTGGCGCTCGTCGGGGCGGGGATGCACGGTGATGCCCTGCGCGCCGGCGTTCAACACCTGCTCCGCGGCGCGGATGACACTGGGAATGCCCAGGTGGCGGGTGTTGCGCAGCAGCGCGACCTTGTTGAGGTTGACCGACAGCGCGGTGCGCGCGTCGCGCGGCTGGGATTCGGGAGCCACCAGAGGATTCATCTCAGGGAGGGGAAGCGGGGACGTCGATCAGGCGCTGCAGGTCGCGCATCACCTCGCGGGTGCGCAGCAGCGGGGAGCCCAGATGATAGTGAAGCAGTGAGCGCAGCTGAGGGCGCAGCGTCTGCAGCGCCGCCAGGCAGGCCGCCTGCAGCGCGCCCAGGTTGCCGGCGTCCAGCGCCGCCTGCAGCGCTGCCCAGGCCTGGCCGGAGAGCGCGCTCTCGGCACCGGCGGCATCGACCAGGCCCGATTCGGCGCGCAGCGCGTAGCGGGCGCGCGGCTCGGTCGCCTCCAGCCGCAGCGTGACATGGGCCAGGTCCGGCAACAGCCCGGTGCTGCGCAGCAGCAGCAGCTCGAAGGCGCGCAGCGCCGCCTGCGCGCGCAGCTCATTGCCGCCGGCCAGGGCCGGCAGCGTGTCGGCGTAGGCGTCGAAGAGCGCGGGATGCGGGTCCTGGCGCGCGAGCAGCTTCATCAGCAGCTCGTTGAGGTAGAAGCCCGAGAACAGCGCCTCGCCGCTGAGCATGGGCGCGCCGCCGGCCCAGTCGGCGCCGCGCAGCAGCTGCACCTCGGCCTCGGCGCTGCGGCCCAGGTGCACGTTCAGGCGCTGGAAAGGCAGCAGCACCGGGCGCAGCTGCGAGTACGGGCGCTTGGCGCCCTTGGCCACCACGGCGACGCGGCCGTGCTCGCGGGTGAAGAGGTCCAGCACCAGGCTGGACTCGCTCCAGTCCCAGCGGTGCAGCACGTAGGCCGCCTGCGGCGGGGCCTTGCCCTTCACTCGTAGCCGTAGGAGCGCAGGTGCTCCTCGCTGTCGGCCCAGCCCGAGCGGACCTTGACCCACAGCTCCAGGAACACCTTGGCGTCCATGAGCCGCTCCAGCTCCTGGCGCGCCTCGCTGCCGATGCGCTTGAGCACCTCGCCCTTGTCGCCGATGACCATGCCCTTGTGGGCGTCGCGCTCGACGATGATGGTGGCGGCGATGCGGCGCAGGTTGCCTTCCTCCTGGAACTTGTCGATCACCACCGTGCAGCTGTAGGGCAGCTCGTCGCCGGTGAGGCGAAACAGCTTCTCGCGGATCAGCTCGCTGGCCAGGAAGCGGTCGCTGCGGTCGGTGAGCGCGTCTTCCTCGTAGAACCAGGGCTGCTCGGGCAGGTAGGGCTGCACGATGCCCAGCAGGCGCTTGACGTCGGCGTCCTTGCGCGCCGACAGCGGCACGAACTCGGCGAAGTTGCGCCGCTCCTGCATGGCCTTGAGCCAGGGCATGAGCTCGGCGCGGCGGTGCACGGCGTCGAGCTTGTTGGCGATGAGGATCACCGGCTTGTCCTCGGGCAGCAGCGCCAGCACCTTGGCGTCGTCCAGTCCGAAGCGGCCGGCCTCCACCACGAACAGCACCACGTCCACATCGCCGAGCACGCCCTGCACGGTACGGTTGAGGTTGCGGTTGAGCGCGGTGCTGTGCTTGGTCTGGAAGCCGGGCGTGTCCACGAACACGAACTGCGCGTCGCCCTCGGTGCGGATGCCGGTGATGCGGTGTCGCGTGGTCTGCGCCTTGCGCGAGGTGATGCTGACCTTCTGCCCCACCAGCGCATTGAGCAGCGTGCTCTTGCCCACGTTGGGCCGGCCGACGATGGCCACCAGGCCGCAGCGCTGGCCCGCGACGGCAGCGGGCTTGCCGAAGGCGGCGTCCAGGTCCACGCCCTCGCGCTCATCCTCCTCGTCGTCCTCGGCGCCGGTGTCGGCGCCCTCCTCCACGGCGCCGCTGGCGTCGGGATCGGCGGCCGGGTTGCCGGTGTCGGTGCCGGCGTCGTCCTGGGCACCGGTGTCGCTGCCCTCCTCCACGGCGCCGGAGGCGTCAGGATCGGCAGCGGGGTTTTGGGACTCAGGCGCGGCCGTCGGGGTGGCGGGCGCGGCGGGGGCCGACGCGGGGTCGGCAGGGGTGGAGGAGTCTGGTTTGGGATTCACGGTGAGATTCAGGAGCGCAGCGGGCCGCCGGGGCGGTCGCTGGACTTGAGGATGTCGAGCAGCCGGCGCGCGGCGTCCTGCTCGGCCATGCGGCGCGAGCGGCCCTCGCCCGGTTCGGCCAAGCCCAGCGCGGGCACGGCGCACTCGACTTCGAAGGTCTGGGCGTGGGCCTGGCCGCGCGTGGCGACGATGCGGTAGACGGGCACGGCCAGGCGGCGCGCCTGCAGCCATTCCTGGAGCTCGGTCTTGGGGTCCTTGCTCCAGCTGTCGATCTCGGTGGAGGCGATGACCTCGCCGAAGAGGCGGCGCACCAGCGCCTGTGCGGGCTCGAAGCCGCCGTCGAGGAAGGCGGCGCCCAGGATGGCTTCCAGCGCGTCGGCCAGGATGGAGGGACGCTGCGCGCCGCCGCCGCGGGACTCGCCGTCGGACAGGCGCAGCACCTCGGGCAAGCCCAGCTGCAGCGCCACGCGGTGCAGGCTGTCCTCGCGCACGAGATGGGCGCGCACGCGGGTGAGGTCGCCCTCGTCCGAGCCGCTGAAGCGCTCGTAGAGCATCGCGGAGATGGTGATGCTCAGGACGGCATCGCCCAGGAATTCGAGGCGCTCGTTGTGGTCGGCGCCGTAGCTGCGGTGCGTGAGCGCGCGCACGAGCAGCCGGGGCTGCGCGAAGCGGTAGCCCAGGCGTTGCTGCAGCGCGTCGAGTCGATGGTCCATGTCAGGATGTGCGGGCAAGTGGCGCGCCTTCAGCGAAGGCGGCCAGGGTGCTTGATGGGCGGGTATGCCGGGGCCATGAGCGCGATGCCTGCGTCGTCGGCCAAGCCGATGCCGAGCCCTTCGCCCTCATATCCCCTAGCAGGTCGGTTCCGCGCGGCGCGGAAAGTTCCAGCATTTCACACCGGCGCCTGAAGGTGGCGCGGATTTGGGCCGGGCTGCCGCCGGCGCTGGCCAGCTCCGCCCACGGCGAGAAGAACGGCGTGCGCCCGCGCCGGCGCACGCCCGGGATCGGCAAGGGATGCGCGCCGTCCTCGCCGCGCCCGGAAGGCCGCGGCGTGCCGGCGCGGGGCAGCGTCAGTGGAAGCTGCCGATGCGGCTGAGGTTGCCGAAATTCATCCACACGAAGAAGGCCTTGCCGACGATGTTCTGGTCCGGCACGAAACCCCAGTAGCGCGAGTCCTGCGAGTTGTCGCGGTTGTCGCCCATCACGAAGTAATGGCCCTCGGGCACCTTGCAGCTCACCCCTTCGGCGCTGTAGCGGCAGGCCGAGCTGTTGGGGAAGACATGGTTGCCGGGGATGAAGGACGGGCGGTCCTTGTCGATGAGAATGCGGTGCTCCACGGCCCCCAGCTTCTCGCTGAACTGCTGCGCGTAGCGCAGGCTGTCCTCATCGTAGAAATCGGGCAGCGGCGAGGTCGGCACGGGCTTGTTGTTGATGGTGAGCTGCTTGTTGAGGTAGCTCACCTCGTCGCCGGGCAGGCCCACCACGCGCTTGATGTAGTCCACGCGCGGATCGACGGGGTAGCGGAAGACGACGACGTCGCCGCGCTGGGGATCGTTGTTCTGGACGATCTTCTTGTTGATGACGGGCAGCCGGATGCCGTAGTGGAACTTGTTCACCAGGATCAGGTCGCCCACCAGCAGCGTCGGGATCATCGAGCCGGAGGGAATCTTGAAGGGCTCGAACAGGAAGCTGCGCAGCACGAACACCACGACGATCACGGGGAAAAGCCCGGCCGTCCAGTCCAGCCACCAAGGTTGCGCCAGCACCTTGCGCCGCGCCTCGGCGACATCGCCGTCCACCTTCTCGATGCCCATCTTGGCCAGCTCGGCGCGGCGCGAGGCGGCCTGCGCCTCCAGCTGCGCCGCGGCGGCCTCGCGCGCGGGGCGGAAGCGCAGCCGCTCGGCCAGCCAGTACACCATCGTCACCAGCGTGAGGATGAACAGCAGCAGGGCGAAATTGCCCATCCAGTAGCCCATGAACCAGCCGCCGAGATAGACGATCAGGGCCCCATACAGAACCGCGGTGAGAGAGCTCATTCGATGTATCAGTCGTCCACCTGGAGAATGGCCAGGAACGCCTCTTGCGGCACCTCGACGGTGCCGATCTGCTTCATGCGTTTCTTGCCGGCCTTCTGCTTCTCGAGCAGCTTGCGCTTGCGGGTGATGTCACCGCCGTAGCATTTTGCCAGCACGTTCTTGCGCAGCGCCTTGATGTTCTCGCGGGCGATGATGTTGGCGCCGATGGCGGCCTGGATCGCCACGTCGTACATCTGGCGCGGGATCTGCTCGCGCATCTTGGCCGCCACGGCCCGGCCGCGGTACTGCGACTGCGAGCGATGCACGATCATCGCCAGCGGGTCCACGCGGTCGCCGTTGATGAGGATGTCCACCTTCACCACGTCGGCGGCGCGGTACTCCTTGAACTCGTAGTCCATGGAGGCGTAGCCGCGCGAGACGGACTTCAGCTTGTCGAAGAAGTCCAGCACGATCTCCGCCAGCGGCAGCTCATAGGTGAGCATTACCTGGCGGCCGTGGTAGGCCATGTTCAGCTGCACGCCGCGCTTCTGGTTGGCCAGCGTCATCACCGGGCCGACATAGTCCTGCGGCATGTACAGGTGCACGGTGACGATGGGCTCGCGGATCTCGCGGATGCGGCCCAGGTCCGGCATCTTGCTGGGGTTCTCGACCTCGATCACCTCGCCGTCGTTGAGCTCGACCTCGTACACCACGCTCGGCGCGGTGGTGACCAGATCCTGGTCGAACTCGCGCTCCAGGCGCTCCTGCACGATCTCCATGTGCAGCAGGCCCAGGAAGCCGCAGCGGAAGCCGAAGCCCAGCGCCTGCGACACCTCGGGCTCGTAGCGCAGCGAGCTGTCGTTGAGCTTGAGCTTCTCCAGCGCATCGCGCAGCTGGTCGTACTCGCTGGCCTCGCTCGGGTACAGGCCCGCGAACACCTGCGGCTGGATCTCCTTGAAGCCCGGCAGCGCCTCGGTGGCCGGGCCGGCGTTGTTGGGGAGCTTCTTTTCCAGCGTGACGGTGTCGCCCACCTTGGCCGCGGCCAGCTCCTTGATGCCGCAGATCACAAAGCCCACCTCGCCGGCCCGCAGCACGTCGCGGTTCTCGCTCTTGGGCGTGAACACGCCCAGGTGCTCGATGCCGTAGACGGCGTTGGTGGCCATCATCCGGATGCGCTCGCCCTTGCCGATGCGGCCGTCGACCACGCGCACCAGCATCACCACGCCGACGTAGTTGTCGAACCAGGCGTCGATGATCATGGCGCGCGGCGGGCCGTCGGCGTCACCCTTGGGCGGCGGCATGCGCGTGACCACCGCCTCCAGGATCTCGTCGATGCCCAGGCCGGTCTTGGCCGAGCACGGAATGGCGTCGGCGGCGTCGATGCCGATGACGTCCTCGATCTCCTCCTTGGCGCGATCGGGGTCAGCCTGCGGCAGGTCCATCTTGTTGAGCACCGGCACCACCTCGACGCCCAGGTCCAGCGCCGTGTAGCAGTTGGCCACCGTCTGCGCCTCCACGCCCTGGGAGGCGTCCACCACCAGCAGCGCCCCCTCGCAGGCCGACAGCGAGCGGCTGACTTCGTAGGAGAAGTCCACGTGCCCCGGCGTGTCGATGAGGTTGAGGTTGTAGGTCTTGCCGTCGCGCGCCTTGTACTGCAGCGCCGCGGTCTGCGCCTTGATCGTGATGCCGCGCTCGCGCTCGATGTCCATCGAGTCGAGCACCTGGGCCTCCATCTCGCGATCGCTCAGGCCGCCGCAGCGCTGGATAAGGCGGTCGGCCAGCGTGCTCTTGCCGTGGTCGATGTGGGCAATGATGGAGAAATTGCGGATGTGGTCCATGCGAACGGAATGCGAAGGGCCGAAGCCATGGGCGGCGTCAAGCGCAAGCCGCGCACCCGGCGCGGAACTCTGCGGATCGGCCCGGCGACACGCTGCGACGGCAGCCTGTCGGGGTCAAAAAAAAGGCACGTCGAAACAGTGACGCGCCTTCCAACAAAACGTATGGCAACTGCTTGTTGGGCTTTCATTGTAGCCAAAAGCCCCCCGCCGACCAGCCATAAAAGGTCACGGCGGCGGGTTTTGCAACCGGCGCGCACGCCTGTTTTCAACAGTTTATCCACAAATTTGCGCTGCACCTCCGCGCTGCCGTAAAGCCCCTGGATATCCACAGCCCGCCTCGCCGGCGGCACAGGCTTCGTGAGCGCTCCTGCGGCTTGCGCGCTCCGGCAGCGGTGCCCAGGCGCCGCTGGACGACACTCCTGGCCGGCCCAGGGCTATTCCGCGACATGAAAAAACCCGGTGTCCCAGTAGGACGCCGGGTCTTGAGCACCGCGTGCTCAGCGGCCGCTGGGGCGGACGATCAGGTAGTTGGTCTGATCGCCGCGGCGCACCAGCAGCGTCAGCGGCTTGGACTTGTCGGCCTTCTCCACCAGACCGGTGAACTGGCGTGCGCTGGTGATCTCGGTGTTGTCCATGGCCAGGATCACGTCGCCCTCGCGCAGCCCCGCGCGCGCAGCCGCCCCTTCCACCGATTCCACCCGCACGCCGCCGCGGACCTTGAGCTCGCGCCGCTGCGCGTCGCCGAGGTCCGACACCGACAGGCCGATGGGCGAGGCCGCAGCGGCGCGCGGCGCGCTCTCGGCCTGCGCGGCGCGGCGCGGCTTCTCGGGCTCGATCTCGGCCACCGTCACCGCGAGGTCACGATAGTTGCCGCGGCGGAACACCTGCAGCGTGGTGCGCGTGCCGGGCTTGGTGCCGCCGATGACACGCGGCAGCTCGCCCGAGCGCTCCACCGGCTTGCCGTCCACCTTGGTGATGATGTCGCCCGGCTCGATGCCCGCCTTCTCCGCCGGGCCGCCCGCCTCCACGCCCTGCACCAGTGCGCCGATGGGCTTGCCCAGGCCGATGGACTCGGCCACCTCCTTGGTCACCGGTGCGATCTGCACGCCGATGCGCCCGCGCACCACCCGGCCGTTCGTGCGCAGCTGATCGGCCACGCGGATGGCCTCGTCGATCGGGATGGCGAAGGAAATGCCCATGAAGCCGCCGGAGCGGCTGTAGATCTGCGAGTTGATGCCCACCACCTCGCCGCGCATGTTCAGCAGCGGGCCGCCGGAATTGCCCGGGTTGATGGCCACGTCGGTCTGGATGAAGGGCAGGTAGTCGCCCGTGTCGCGCTGCTTGGCGCTGACGATGCCGGCGGTGACGGTGTTGTCCAGCCCGAAGGGCGAACCGATGGCCACCACCCACTCGCCCACGCGCAGCCGCCCGACGTCGCCGATGCGCACGAAGGGCAGCCCGGCGGCGTCGATCTTGACCACGGCTACGTCGGTACGGGTGTCGGCGCCCACGATGCGCGCCTTCAGCTCGCGCTTGTCGGTGAGGGTCACGATCACCTCGTCGGCGCCCTCCACCACATGCGCGTTGGTCATGACGTAGCCATCAGCGCTGAGGATGAAGCCCGAG
The DNA here is from genome assembly GCF_012927045.1 of Azohydromonas caseinilytica. GTDB lineage: Bacteria > Pseudomonadota > Gammaproteobacteria > Burkholderiales > Burkholderiaceae_C > Azohydromonas > Azohydromonas caseinilytica. The sequence goes on from NZ_JABBFW010000005.1 coordinate 10,014, forward strand.
CCCACGCCGCGCTGCTGCGGCTCGTCGCTGCCGCCGGGCGGCCCCCGGCGCGGATCGGGACGCCCGGGCAGCGGGATGCCGAAGCGGCGGAAGAACTCCTCCAGCCCCGGGTCCATCTCCGGCCCACCGCGCCCATTGCCGTTGCCGGCACGCGCGCGCTCCAGCGTGCGGATGTTCACCACCGCCGGCCCGACGCGCTCCACCAGATCCGTGAAATCGGGCAGCACCTGGGCCTGGGCCGGTGCCTGGGCCGGCCCCTGCCCCTGTGCCCGTGCCGGCGCGGCCAGCGCCGCACCCAGACTCAAGGCCGTCAGCGTGGCCAACGCTGCACGACGGGCCTGGCGGCCCCGCAATACGCCATCGACTCGCATGAGTTTCCCTTGTATGTAGAAATGGTTTTGCCTGGCTGGTGCGGGCTAGCGGCGTACCAGCCCCGCCGCGAACTTGTGCAGGGTGGCCGGCGGCACCTCGCCCACCACCGTGATCCACCACGCTCCCTGCCGCTGCATGAGCGTGTGCGTGGCGCCGATGGCGGTCTGCACCGGCTTCTGGTGCTCGCCGCCGCGGAAGGGCTCGATGAACAGCGATACATGGGTGAGCCCGTCGGCATAGACAGTCTGCAGCGTCTCACCGCTGCGCCCATCCTCCCCCTCGTCGAGCACGCGCTTGACGCAGCTGACCTGCTCGAAGCCCGGCACCTCCGGCGCCGCCCAGCCTTCGGCGTCGAGCCGGGTACGCACCAGCGTGGGGCGCAGCACGCGGTAGCCGTCGAGCTTGCGCATGGGGCGCAGCACGCTGTCAGGCTGGGGCCGCACGCCCAGCGTCAGCTCGCTGAAGGCCGCGCTCTCCAGCACGCGGCCATCCCCGGCGAGCAGGTCCACGCGCAGCAGCAGCGCACTGTGAGGCTCCATCCACAGGCGCTGGGCAAAGCGCAGCCCATCGCGCGGGTGCAGCAGGTAGACCTGCGCCTCGTGGCCGGCCACGCGGTCCGCGCCCTGCGGCCGCAGCTCGTAACGCTCGAACACATGCTCGTCGGGACGCGCCCGCATCAGCACCGGCATCGACGTGCTGGGATCGCGCTGCTCGATCACGGCCAGACGGCGTTCGGGCCACAGCGTCACCACCATGTCGTTGTGGCGAAACACGCGCCGCATCTGGCCGTCGAGCATCTCCATGCGCTCGTACTGGTGCCCGTTTTCGCCGTAATGCGCCACGCGCGAACTGGTCACCGTCCCGCCGATGCTGTTCACCAGCGTGCCCTGGAAATCGCGGTGCTGCGCCGCCTCGCGCAGGCGCAGCAGCCAGGCGGCCCCGTCTGACGGCGCCGCAATCAGCCCCGGTGTGACGAAGACGGCCAGCGCCGGCAACACCGCATGCACAAACCTGCGCCTGCGCATCGTTGCGGCCGGATCAGCGCTGGGCGGCCGCGCCGCGGGCCGCCACGGGCACGGCGGACATGGCAAAGCTGCTGCCCCATTCCTTGTGGGCCACGAGATAGCGGTCCAGCCGCGCGTCGCGCAGCAGCCGGTCATCGGCCTGGACCACCGGCACCGCCACCGGCGTGTTCACGCTGGCAGGCAACTGCGACTCCGACTGCGCCGGTTGCGCCACGGCCAGCATCTGGCCGGCCGGCTGCGGCTCAGGCGTGTGCACCCGTGTCAGCACCAGCATGCCGCCCACCGCCATGAAGCCTGCCGCGACGGCCGAAGCCGCCCAGGCGCGGCGCGGGATGCGGCGCCGCTCGGGCGCCTGCACCGGCGCGGGCGCCAGCAGCACCGGCTCCGCCGCCAGACGCTCGCGCAGCCGCTGCACGAAGGCCGCGTCATGGTCGGGCTGTTGCGCCAGGTCCTGCGAACGCATCACGTCGCCGATGAGGTGGTAGCTGTGCCAGGTGGCACGCAGCCGCGCATCGCTGCGGCAGGACTCGGCCAGCCTGGCCGCGGCGGCGGCGTCGAGTTCGCCGTCCATGAGCGCCGACAGCGCCTGCTCGGGTTGAGGGAAGTCGTGTCGGTCGTCGGGCATCTGGAACTCCATGCTTAGGCTCCGCTGCCCTACCAGCGCTCGTCGCCGCGCGTGCCCAGCAAGGGGCGCAAGCGCTGAGCAATGGCCTCGCGCGCGCGGAAAATGCGCGAACGCACGGTGCCGATGGGGCAGTTCATCACTTCGGCAATCTCTTCGTAACTCAGCCCCTCGATCTCGCGCAGCGTGATGGCCTGGCGCAAATCTTCCGACAGGGCATCGATCGCGGCATTGACCGTGGCGGCCACTTCCTTGCTGGCCAGCACCGCCTCCGGGGTCTCGCCGTCGCTTAGTTCGTTCTCGACGCGGGAAGTTTCCTCGCCGTCGTCCTGATGCATAAACGCGGCCTCGGGCACCAGCGGGTCGCGCTTGAGCTCCACCAGCGCCTTCTTGGCCGTGTTGACCGCGATGCGATAGAGCCAGGTGTAGAAGGCGCTTTCGCCGCGGAACTGCGGCAGCGCGCGGTAGGCGCGGATGAAGGTTTCCTGCGCGATGTCGGCCACCAGGTCGGTGTCGCGCACCATGCGGGCGATGAGCCGCTCCACGCGGCGCTGGTACTTGATCACCAGCAGCTCAAAGGCGCGCTGGTCGCCGCGCTTGACGCGCTCGATCAGCAGGGCATCGGCTTCGGCACTCATGGCGCTCTCAGCCGCGGCGCGGCACATCGGCGGCCGCGGCTCGGGTGGACGACACCGCGTGCAGCGCGCAGCGCAGCGCATGCCAGTGCGGACGATGGCGCGCTTGCGACAGCGCCAGCCAGCACGCGCGCGTGCCGGGCTGTGCAGCGGGCGCCGGCATGAAGCGCAGCAGCACCCAGGCGCCGAAGTCGATCATCAACTGCACCCGTCCGGCACGGGGCTGCGCGCCGCCCTGGCCCTGCAGCCACCACTGTGTCCCGTCCCAGGCCAGCGCGGCGGCGCCGTGGTCCGCCCCGCGCCACAGCAGCGCGGCCGTCACGCACGCGGCCACGGCACCGCCCGCCAGCGCCCCGCCGGGCGCCGGTTGCAGCCACAGCACCAGCCAGATCACGGGCGTGGCCGCCGCCGCGGCGCACAAAAGGCAAAGGCCGACACGCCAGGGCGTGTCGGCCTCCAGGGACAAGTGAACGGCCGGGGCCGTGTGCATTCCGCGGCAGCCGGGCTGCGCGCTCAGGCGCGACGGAACACCAACGTGCCGTTGGTGCCGCCGAAGCCGAAGTTGTTCTTCACCGCCACATCGATCCTCATCGGCCGCGCCTCATTGGCGCAGTAGTCCAGATCACACTCGGGATCCTGGTTGACGATGTTGATGGTGGGCGGCGACACCTGGTGATGCAGGGCCAGCACGGTGAACACCGACTCCACGCCGCCAGCGCCGCCGAGCAGGTGGCCCGTCATCGACTTGGTCGAGTTCACAACCAGCTTGCGGGCATGGTCGCCGAAAGCCAGCTTGATGGCGTTGGTCTCGTTCAGATCGCCCAGCGGGGTGGAGGTGCCGTGCGCGTTGAGGTACTGCACTTCCTCGGCGTTGACACCGGCATCGCGCAGCGCGGCCCGCATCGAGCGCTTGGGACCATCCACGTTGGGCGCGGTCATGTGGAAGGCGTCAGCTCCCATGCCGAAACCCGTGAGCTCGGCGTAAATCTTGGCACCGCGCTTCTTGGCGTGCTCGTATTCCTCGAGCACCAGCACGCCCGCCCCTTCGCCCAGCACGAAGCCGTCGCGGTCCTTGTCCCAGGGACGCGATGCCGCCTTCGGATCGTCATTGCGCGTGGACAGCGCGCGCGCCGCGGCAAAACCGCCCACGCCCAGGGGCGAAACGGTGCTCTCGGCGCCGCCGGCCACCATCACGTCGGCATTGCCATACTGGATGAGGCGCGCGGCCTCGCCGATGCAGTGCAGCCCGGTGGTGCACGCCGTGACGATGGCGAGGTTGGGTCCCGTGAAGCCGAAACGGATCGAGACATGGCCGGAGATCATGTTGATGATCGACGCCGGCACGAAAAACGGGGAGATGCGCCGCGCACCACGCTCACGGTAGTCCTGGTGCGTCTCCTCGATCATCGGCAGACCGCCGATGCCCGAGCCCACGATGACGCCGATGCGCTCGGCGCTTTCCTCGGTGAGTTCCTCACCGGTGGGCAGCCCGGCATCGCGCACCGCCTGAATCGACGCCGCCATCCCGTAATGGATGAAGGTGTCCATGTGGCGCGCTTCCTTGCCGGGGATGTAATCCTCCACATTGAAGCCGCGCACCTCGCCTGCGAAACGGCAGGACAGCGCCGACGCGTCGAACTTCGTGATGTGGTCGATACCCGAGCGGCCGGCCAACAGGTTGGCCCAGCCTTCGGCCACCGTGTTGCCGACCGGGCTGATCAGCCCCAGCCCGGTGATGACGACGCGACGACGAGTCATGCTCCGTTCAGCCCTTGTAGTTCTTGGCGGCGTAATCGATCGCCAGTTGCACCGTGGTGATCTTCTCGGCCTCTTCGTCAGGGATCTCGATGCCGAACTCGTCTTCCAGAGCCATCACCAGTTCCACCGTGTCGAGCGAGTCCGCGCCCAGATCGGCCACGAAAGCCTTCTCGTTGGTGACGTCGGCCTCGGGCACGCCGAGCTGCTCGGCGATGATTTTCTTGACACGTGCTTCGATATCGCTCATTGACTCCTCCAGGAGGGGATTGCTCAAACGGCCCGGATTCTACGCGTCCGAGGGGGTGATCCCCCTTGACGCCCCGGCGGGCCCACTCGGTGCTATTCAGTGCATGAACATGCCGCCGTTGACGTGCAGCTCGGTGCCGGTGATATAGCCCGCCTGCGGCGAGGCCAGGAAGCAGACGGCGTCCGCAATCTCTTGCGGCTGGCCCAGCCGGCCCAGCGGAATCTGCTGCAGCAGCGCGGCCTTTTGCGCCTCGGGCAGCACATCGGTCATGTCGGTGGCGATGAAACCCGGGGCCACGCAGTTCACGGTGACGCCGCGGCTGCCGAGCTCGCGCGCCAGCGCACGGGTCATGCCCGCCACGCCGGCCTTGGCTGCGGCGTAATTGGCCTGCCCCGCATTGCCGGATGCGCCGACCACCGAGGTGATATTGACGATGCGGCCGTAGCGCTGCTTCATCATCGGCCGCATGACGGCGCGGCTCAGACGGAACACCGCCTTGAGATTGGTGTCGAGCACCGCGTCCCAGTCGGCGTCCTTCATGCGCATGGCAAGTTGGTCGCGCGTGATGCCAGCGTTGTTGACCAGCACATGCAAGCCGCCCTGCGCCTTGACCAGGGTCTCGATGGCCGCGTCCACGCCGGCGGCATCGTTGACATCGAGCTTGAGCCCGCTGCAGCCGGGAAAGGCAGCCAGGGCCTGCGTGATCGACTCGGCGCCGTTGTCCGTCGTGGCCGTGCCGATGACCTTCATGCCGGCCTGGGCCAGCGCCAGGGCAATGGCGCGGCCGATACCGCGCGAGGCGCCCGTCACGAGCGCGACTTGTTCGTTCAGAGCAGGTGCGCTCATGCCAGGAACCCCTTCACTTCGGCCAGCGAGGCCGGATCGAACAGCGCCGCGCCCTGCAGCTCGGCATCAATGCGCTTGACCATGCCCGCCAGCACCTTGCCCGGGCCGCACTCGACCACATGCGTGATGCCACGGCCCTTGAGGGCCTGCACCAGTTCCACCCAGCGCACAGGACCGAAAGCTTGACGGTAGAGCGCGTCGCGGATGGCATCGGGTTCCACCGGCGTGGCCACGTCGATGTTGTTGACCACCGCAATGGCCGGCACGTCTACCGCCACCGTGGCCAGCTTCTCGCGCAGCCGCTCGGCCGCCGGCTTCATCAGGCTGGAGTGGAACGGGGCCGACACCGGCAGCGGCAGGGCGCGCTTGGCGCCTTTGGCCTTGAGCACTTCGCAGCCCTTTTCGACCCCGGCCTTGGTGCCGGCGATCACGGTCTGCTTGGGATCGTTGAAATTCACCGCTTCGACGACTTCGCCACTGGCCGCGGCGGCCTCGGCACAGCCTTCGCGCACGGCCTGCGCATCCAGCCCCAGGATGGCGGCCATGGCGCCCGTGCCCACGGGCACGGCCTCCTGCATGGCCTGTGCGCGCAGTCGCACCAGCGGCAGCGCGTCGGCCAGCGTCAACGCCCCCGCGGCCACCAGCGCCGTGTACTCGCCCAGCGAATGGCCCGCCAGCGCCTGCGGCTGCACACCGCCCTCGGCCAGCCAGGCCCGCCAGCAGGCGATGCCGGCGGTAAGCATGACGGGCTGGGTGTTGGTGGTGAGGTCAAGCGCCGCCTTGGGACCCTCGTGGATCAGGCGGGCGACATCCTCGCCCAGCGCCTGCGACGCCTCTTCAAGCGTGCTGCGCACGGCCGGATGGTCGCCCCAGGCGTCGAGCATGCCGACGGCCTGCGAGCCCTGGCCGGGGAAGACGAATGCGAACGAAGTCATCACTGAACGGAGTGAGTGCAAAAAACCTGGCGCAGGTCAGAAATCGACCAGCACCGCGCCCCAGGTGAAGCCGCCGCCCACGCCTTCGAGCATGAGCGTGTCACCGCGCCGGATGCGGCCGTCGCGCACGCCGGCGTCCAGTGCCAGAGGTACCGAGGCGGCGGAGGTGTTGCCATGCTGGTCCACCGTGACGATCACCTTGTCGGCCGGCAGCTTCAGCTTCTTGGCGGTGCTGTGCATGATGCGGATGTTGGCCTGATGCGGGATGAGCCAGTCGATGTCAGCCTCGGAGCGCCCGGCCTTGGCCAGCACGGAATGAGCCACCTCGGCCAGCACGCCCACCGCCAGCTTGAACACCGCCTGCCCGTCCATCTTGAGCAGCGGGCTGCCGGTCACCTGCCCGCCCGAGACCGTCCCTGGCGTGCACAGGATGTCGGCATATCGGCCGTCGGCATGCAGCTCGCTGGCCACGATGCCGGGGGTGTCGCTGGCTTCGAGCACCACGGCACCGGCGCCATCACCAAACAGCACGCAGGTGGTGCGGTCGTTGAAGTCGAGGATGCGCGAGAAGACTTCCGCGCCGATCACCAGCGCACGCGTGGCGCTACCGGCGCGAATCATGGCGTCGCCGATGGAGAGACCGTAGACGAAGCCCGAGCACACGGCCTGCACGTCGAAGGCAGCACCGCCGGGAATGCCGAGCTTGCGCTGCACCAGGCAGGCCACGGAGGGGAAGACCATGTCCGGCGTCGAGGTCGCAACGATCACCAGGTCGATCTGCGCGGGCTGCACGCCGGCAGCCTCCATCGCATGCCGCGCGGCCTGCACCGCGAGGTCACTGGCATTGACGCCCGGGTCCACGAAATGGCGCGCGCGAATGCCAGTGCGCTCGACGATCCATTCGTCAGAGGTCTCGATGCCCCGCTCGGCGAGCTGACGCACAAGGTCGTCGTTGCTGAGCCGCCGCGGCGGGAGTGCACTGCCGGTGCCGGCAATGCGGGAATAACGGGTAGCGTTGGAAGTCATGCAGCGTGAACCGCCGGCCCCGGCGTGGCCGAGGTTTGCAGCGTGCCAAGGATGCGGTGATGTACCCGGTCCAGCAGCCGGTTGCGGGCGGCATCATACGCGCGTGCCAGGGCCTGCTCGAAGGCGAACGCGTCAGCCGAGCCATGGCTCTTGAACACCAGACCGCGCAGCCCCAGCAGCGCTGCGCCGTTGTAGCGCCGGTGATCCACCCGCGCCTTGAAATGCTTGAGCACCGGCATCGCGGCCAACGCCGCCAGGCGCGAAAAAGCGTTGCGAGTGAACTCCTGCCGGATGAACTCCGCCAGCATAGCGGCCAGACCTTCCGAAGCCTTGAGCACGACGTTGCCCACGAAACCATCGCAGACAACGATGTCGGTAGTGCCTTTGAAAATGTCGTTGCCTTCCACGTTGCCGTGGAAATTGAGCTGGCCGGCCGCAGCGGCGGCGCGCAGCAGCTCGGCCGCCTGCTTGATGGTGTCGCTGCCCTTGATGGCTTCTTCGCCGATGTTGAGCAAGCCCACCGTCGGTTCTTCCTTGCCTTCAACCGCGGCCACCAATGCACTGCCCATGACGGCAAACTGCAGCAGGTGCTCAGCAGTGCAATCCACATTGGCACCCAGATCCAGCACCGTGGTGAAACCATCGCGGCGGTTGGGCATCACGGTGGCGATGGCGGGGCGGTCAATGCCCTGCAACGTCTTGAGCACGTAGCGCGCCACGGCCATGAGAGCGCCGGTATTGCCAGCCGAAACGCAGACATCTGCCCGCGTCTGCTCCCCAGCGGCCGCCTTGAGCAGCTCGATGGCCACCCGCATGGAAGAGTCCTTCTTGCGCCGCAGCGCCACTTCCACCGGGTCGTCCATGGCGACCACCTCGCTGGCCGTCACAAGCGTGCAGCGCTCCCAGCCCCGCGCGGCGGCCAGCGCCTCCTCGGTGCCCACGAGCAGCAGTTCGGCCTGGGGATGTCTGCGCAGGAACGCTTGGCAGGCCGGCAGCGTGACGGCAGGCCCATGGTCGCCGCCCATGCAATCGACGGCCAAGCGCACCCGGGAGAGTGCAGCGGGAGACGATGGGGACACGTGAGGATCCAGAAACGGCGCCTATGTGCTGAAAATCAGCACCTGCCTTACGGCAAGCGAAATGCCGGCAGGCACACGAATGCCCGGCGGCACTGCACGCACCAGCCGGGCAAACAGCATGCGAGCCCATCACGAATGGCCGGCAGGGCCGGCCGCTAGCTCACGCGTCAGACTTGGTGGCGAGCACCTTGCGCCCACGATAAAAACCGTTGGGGCTGATGTGGTGACGCAGATGCACTTCACCGGTGGTCGGCTCAACCGCGGTACCCGGCTGGGCCAGGGCATTGTGCGAGCGGTGCATACCACGCTTGGAAGGGGACTTCTTGTTTTGTTGAACGGCCATGTTGAATTCTCCTGCGCTCTTGCCGAGCAGAACCTGCGCCGGCCGGAAGCACCGGACCCGAGTGCAGAGACAGCCCCACGCAGGATGCACCGGCCAGACGCCCTCCCCTCAGGGGAAAGACCTTCTTTTACCGACTTCCTACCTTCCGATTTGCGCCACCCAACCACCGGGCAGCGCCATGGGGCGCCATTGAACGAAGCCTACGAGTATAACAGCTACCGACCCAAGCCTCAAACCCAGGCTTTGCCAACAATCAAGCTCAAGCGTCATTGCCGCCTTGACCATCGGGGCGACGCCGCAAACGCGCCAACGCCGCAAAGGGGTTTTCGCGCACAGGCGCTTCGTCATCATCGGGTTCGCCAAGCACCGTTAGCGGCTGCGGACATTGCTCGTGACGCGGCACCAGAGGCAACGCCAGCAGCAGCTCGTCCTCCACCAGTGCTTGCAGGTTGAAAGAACGCTCCAAGGCCAGCACGTCTTCCTCGCTTTCGGCGTCCAGCCGAGCCGCCTCTTCCTCCCCGCGCACGAAACGCAGACTGCGCTGCAGCAGCAGCGGCAGCGGCACAGGTTTCAGGCAGCGCTGGCATTCGCGCCACACCTGCGTGTGCGCCTCCAGGTGCAGCCAGCGCTCAGGCTCCAGTGCCTTGGGCCGGCGCAGCTCTCCGCTGGCGGACCACTCCACGTCGGCGCCGGGCGGCGGCGCCTCGGCAGGCCAGCCGTCGAGCAGCCGCTCAAACTGCGTCAACGGCCAGCGCCCCTGCAGCTCGGCGCCATCAGCGGCGAAGCTCTCGATATCCAAACGCAAAGGATCGTGCGGGCGGGCTTTCATCGGGGGCAGTTTAAAGGGCCCCAGCGAGCCTTCTGTGCCGGGCGGGACAATGTCATTGATGAAGCCTTTACTGATCCTTGCCTCCACGTCGCGCTATCGACGCGAATTGCTGGAGCGGCTGCGCCTGCCTTTTGCAGTGCAAGCACCGCAAACCGACGAAACGCCGCGTCCCGGCGAAGCACCGGCCGCGCTGGCGCTGCGCTTGGCGCTGGCCAAGGCGCAGGCCGTGGCAACCCGGCATCCCGACGCGGTGGTGATCGGTTCGGATCAAGTGGCAGACCTGAATGGCGAGCCCATCGGCAAGCCCGGCGACTTCGACCGGGCCGCGCAGCAGTTGCACCGCATGAGTGGTCAGCAGGTGGTGTTCCAGACGGCCGTGGCGGTGGTACGGCGCGACTGCGGTTTCGAGCGAGCCCTGCTGGCACCGGTCACGGTGACATTCCGCTCGCTGTCGGAGGCGGAGATCAAGCACTACCTGGCACTGGACCAACCCTTTGACTGCGCGGGCAGCGCCAAGAGCGAAAGCCTCGGTGTAGCCCTACTGGAACGCATAGACTCGGACGACCCTACCGCGCTGGTGGGCCTGCCGCTGATACGCACCTGCCAGCTCCTGCGCGCAGCCGGCATCGACCCACTGTCTCCTCCCTGAGCCACCGGCCCCAACCAGGCCGCTCCCCGAGAGACCCGCATGCCTCACCGCCCACTTCTTCGCCCACTGCGCCACGCCGCGCCAGCGCTGGCCTGCATCGCAGCACTGCCGGCCCATGCCGGCCCATCGTTGAGCCAGGCACTGGCACGCCACCAGCAGCTCATCGAGAGCGACGCCAGCCCGCAGGGCAGCCTGCCCCAGTCGCTGCCCGCTCCCCCGGATGGGCTGGTGCTGGCTGCAGGCAGCGAGCTCGACACGCTGCCGCAGCTGGTGGCCTCGCCTGTGGGCTCGGGCGGCAATGGAGTGCGCCTGCTGCACACCCTTTACGAGGCCGAAAGTGGACCGGTGCTGCGCTTAGGCGTGCTCGGCGACTCGGAGGCGCAACGCCACTGGACGCTCGAAAGCACGGAGCTGGCCGCGCCGCTCGGACCAGGCCAGATCTACGCCTCCGTACAGCGCCGGCATTGGGGCCCTGCCTGGAGCGGCAGCCTGATCCTGGATGCCGCCGCACCGGCAGTGCCTGCGGTAGGGTGGCGCAAGACCTCCTCCTCCGCCTTTGAGCACCCCTGGCTGGCTTGGCTAGGACCCTGGAACGCGGACTTCTTCATCGGCCGGCTGAGCGGGCACGCTGAGCCCGCACACCCCAACCTGGTCGGCATGCGAGTAGAGATCCAGCCCCTGCCGCCACTTCAGCTCGGCCTATCGCGCACGCTGCAGTGGGGCGGACACGGGCGCGATCAGAGCTTGAGCTCCCTCTGGAGGGGGCTGATCGGAAAAGACAACGAAGGCAGCAGCGAGGAGCCCGGCAACCAGCTCGCCGGCATCGATGCGCGCTGGCATTGGTCGCCGACCGAAAGGCAAAGCATGGCCCTGTATGGCCAACTCACGGGGGAAGACGAAGCCGGATATCGGCCGGCCAAGAACATGAAGCTCGGCGGCCTGGAATGGTCCATGAGGCACAACGGCGGCAGCCTGCGGCTGTTCGCGGAGCGGGCCCATGTCGTCGCCGGCCCGCCCGGCACGGCCTACCGCCACCATATCTACCGCCAGGGCTACACGCAGAACGGGTTGCCACTGGGTTATCCGAGCGGCGGCGACACCAAGCTCACCAGCTTGGGCGCGCTGCTGGACGGTGGAGCTCTCAAAGGCGAATTGATCGCTTACAGAGGCCGCGCACTGAACACGGCACAACGGCTGGCCGCCGGTTCCCTCAGCGGCCTGAACGCCGCCATGGCCTGGAGCCCAAGCAATCAATGGGCACTGGGCCTGTCACTGTGGAGCGGCCGTGACGGCAATGGACGCGACACGGCCGCGCAACTGTGGTGGCAGCAGACATGGCACTGAAAGGTCGATTGCTGCTGGTGCCTTGCCCTCTGGACTTCGGCAGCGGCGAGTCCGTGCCCGACATCCAGCGAGTGCTGCCGCACGGGGCCCTGGAAGCCGCCGCGGGGCTACAGCATTGGGTGGTGGAAAATGCCCGCACGGCACGCGCTGTGCTTAAGCGCGTGGGCGCCGTGGTGCCTCTGGCAGCGCCGCTGCAGCAGCTGCACATCGTCGAGCTACCGCGCCCGCCCAAGGGGCGCTCGGCGCAGCAGGCACCCGATCTGCGCCCGCTGCTGCAGCCCGCGCTGCAGGGGCACGACATTGGCCTGATGTCAGAGGCCGGCATGCCTGCGGTGGCCGATCCCGGCGCGGCGCTGGTCGCCGCAGCCCACGGACTGGGCATCCCGGTCAGGCCACTGCCCGGCCCGAGCGCATTGCTCCTGGCCTTGGCGGCCAGCGGGCTCAATGGTCAGCGCTTTGCCTTCAACGGCTACCTGCCAGTAGATGGTGCCGAGCGCGCCACGCGCATTCGCGAGCTGGAGGCGCTGTCGCGCCGCGCCGCGCAGGCGCAGCTGCTGATCGAGACACCTTATCGCAACGAGGCGATGCTCTCGGCGCTGCTGGCGACGCTGCAGCCAACCACGCAACTGTCAGTGAGTTGCGGCCTGACGCTGGAGACGGAATGGACACGCAGCGACGCCGTCGCGCGCTGGCGTGCACAACCGCGCACACTGCCGTCCGACGTGCCGGCGGTATTCGTGTTCCAGGCCTGAACACTCGAGTGCACCCGGCAACGGCGCACAGCACCGCAGCAACCCGTTCCCCCTGCGGAAGGTGCTGGCCTCAGATTAAGCGGCTGACGCTTCCGTCTTTTTGGCCCCAAACAGCGCAGCGATCTTCTTGCGAGGCTTCTGGTGCAGCGATACACCAGTTTGGGCAATCGACGGCGCCCCCTGCTCCCACGCCGGCGTGCCGGTCGTGACGCTGGGTACATAGGGCCGATCAAAGAAGGGATCCGCAGACGCCGCGGCACTGCGTCGCAGCGGTGCAGCACGTTCGGCGCGGCGCGGCAATTCCGCGCCGCGCTCCTCGGTTGAAACCGGGCGGCGAGGCCGGCGCCAGCGGTCGTCTTCGAGTTCCAACGGCTCCAGCTCGATCTTTTTCTTGATGAGCTTTTCAACCTCGGCCACCAGCCGCGCGTCCTCGCGCGTCACCAGCGTCATGGCCAGACCCGAGGCACCGGCACGGCCGGTGCGGCCGATGCGGTGCACATAATCCTCGGCGTTGAAGGGCACATCGAAGTTGAAGACCGCCGGGAGATCGGCAATGTCCAACCCGCGCGCGGCCACATCGGTGCACACCAGCACATCCACCTCGCCGCGCTTGAAGGCGTCCAGCGCCTTGAGTCGCTCGTCCTGCGACTTGTCGCCGTGCAGTGCATTGGTGCGCAGCCCGTCGCGCTCGAAAGCACGCGCCAGCCGGGCACAGCCCAACTTGGAATTGACAAAGACAATGGCCTGCTTGATGGCGCGCTCGCGCAACAGCTTGAGCACCGCGGCGCGCTTGTCGTCGGAAGCCACGCTGTAGAAACGCTGCTCGACAGTGGAGGCCGTGGCATTGGGACGAGCCACTTCCACCAGCACCGGATCCTGCAGGTAGCTCTCGGCCAGCCGCTTGATCTCGGACGAGAACGTGGCCGAGAACAGCAGCGTCTGCCGCGTTTTGGGCAGGTAGCTCAGGATGCGCTGCAGGTCGGGCAGGAAGCCGATGTCGAGCATGCGGTCGGCTTCGTCGAGCACCACGTACTCGACCTGGTTGAGCACCGCGTTCTTGGCCTCGATGTGGTCCAGCAGCCGGCCCGGCGTGGCGATGAGCACCTCCACGCCGGCCTTGAGCTCGGCGGTCTGGGGCTTCATGTCCACACCGCCGAAAACCACCGCCGCGCGCAGCTTGGTGTGCCTGGAGTAGGCCTTGACGTTGTTCGCCACCTGGTCAGCCAGCTCGCGCGTGGGCGCCAACACCAGCGCTCGCACGGGATGGCGCGCCGGCGACATGCTGCTGTTCTCATGGCGCAGCATGCGCTGCAGCAACGGAATGGAGAAGGCGGCGGTCTTGCCGGTACCCGTCTGCGCCGCGCCCATCACGTCGCGCCCGGCCAGCACCACCGGGATGGCCTTGGCCTGGATGGGGGTCATCGTCGCGTAGCCCTGGTCGGCTACGGCGCGCAGCAGCTTGGGGTCGAGCGGGAGAGTGTCGAAGCGCGGCGCCTCACTGGGGGCGCTGGGGGCGGCAGCCGGTGCCGCGGTTTGCGTGAGATCCATCATGTCGCGCAATTATCCCCGCTGTGGCGCTGGCACGGCGGCGACTGCGGCGCAAGACCATCCAGCGCGGAGCCCTGAAGCGCACGATGCGCCAGTACAGCGTGACATAGCTCACGGCGAACAGCACGATGCAGCCCGCCAGCATGGGCGTGCTGTCCCACCACAGCACGGCCGGCACCACGGAAAGCATGCACAGCAGCCACAGGTACGGTGCCGTCATGGAGTTGCGCCGCGTCAGCTCGCGCGCGGTGCGCTCGCCCGCGGCCCAGCGCAGCAGCCGCCTGTAGATCAGGCTGTGCAGGTGCACGCCGTCGGGCATGCCCACCGGGCGCCCCTGCAGCCACTTGCGCCTGTACATCGAGAACAGCGTCTCGAACACCGGATAGATGACCAGCGTCAGCGGGAACATCGGCGACACCTCGGGGTTGCGCGCCAGCAGCAGGATGGACAGCTCGGCCAGGTAAAAGCCCAGGAAGTACGCTCCGCCGTCGCCCAGGAACACCAGCCCGGCCGGGTAGTTCCAGACGAAAAAGCCCAGCACCGCGCCCACGCCCACCAGCGCCATCACCGCCACGAGCTGGTCGTCCACCGCGAAGCCCACGTAGGCCAGGCTCGCCAGCATCATCAGCACGCACATTGACGACAGCCCATTGAAGCCGTCGATCAGGTTGACGGCGTTGGCGATGCCCGCCACCGCGACCACCGTCAACAGCACTGCACCGGCCCAGAACGACACCACCCAGTCCAGCCCCGGGATGTCGGTGCGGCGAATGAGCGCATCGAGCAGCCAGCCCGCCAGGACAGCCGACACCGCCGTGAACAGCAGCCGCTTGCCCGGGCTCACCCGCTTGGTGATGTCCTCGACGATGCCCGCGCCAAAAGCCGGTACCGCACACGCCAGCAGCAACAGCGCCGTGACGCCGACCCGCCCGTCCTGCCACCACAGCGCCAGCGCACCGACCGTCACGGCGCACACGATGCCCACTCCGCCCACCCGCGGCACCGGCCGGGCGTGGAACTTCTGCGGTCCGCTGCCATGGTCATTGACCAGATGGGCATGCGTACGGGACAGGCGCACCACACCCATGGTCAGCAAGAAAGCCACGATGAATGCGGTGAACAGCAGGGTCATATATCTATTATCTCAGGCTGCTGCAACGCACCAATGCCGGCGCCCGAGCATTGCTCCAGAAAGCGCCATAAGGGGGTCCGGTAGAATCAACCCTCAAGTCCAGTGCGCCCGCACGCCGACAGCACCCCAAATTCATTGAGTTCCGGACCGCGTCATGGCCCGGTTCGCGCCTGCTTTCACGCCAATGAGATCCTTCCCGCGCCTGTCATCCACCTCTTGCTGTCGTACCGGCCATGGTCATAGCCTGCGCAAGCCCCTGGGAGCGGCACTGCTGGCCCTGGCCGGCTTGGCACCGGCCTGGGCGCAATTGGGGTCCGCGAGCGATGCCTCGGACGCTATGGGGCCGATCCGGCTGCGCCAGCCGGTGCTGGCCTACGGAGTAGGCAGCGGCAACGGGCTGGACGCCCGTGCGACCGGCGCACAGGATGCCAGCCTGTTGAGCCCGCAACAGCAGCAGCCGGGGCAACGCCTGGCCCCGCTGCCCTACAAGCCCAGCGAGTTCGAGCTGTTCGTGCAGCGGCGCGCCGGGATGAGCGAAATGGGCGAAGGCGCCGATGCGCTGACCGTGCGCCGCCTGGGCGCAGAGCTGATGACGCGGACGGAAGATCCCAACAGCGCCGACTACAGCCCGCAGGTGCCGCCGGACTACCTCATCAAGAGCGGCGACGAGATCGTGGTCACGCTCTGGGGCTCGGTGGATGCCGACGTGCGCGTGGTGGTGGACCGCACCGGCCGCATCAACATCCCGCGCGTGGGTCCGGTGCTGGTGTCGGGCGTGCGCTATGCCGAGCTGCCGGAAGTGATCCGCCGCCGCGTGGCGCAGGTGTTCCGCAACTTCGATCTCAGCGTGTCGCTGGGACAGCTGCGCGGCGTGCGCGTGTACGTCACGGGCTTCGTGGACCGGCCCGGCACCTACAGCGTCAGCAGCCTCTCCAGCGTGCTCAATGCGCTGCTGCGCGCCGGCGGCCCTTCGGCCGCGGGCAGCCTGCGCAACATCACGCTGCAGCGCGGGCGCCAGACGGTGGCCCGCTTCGACCTCTACGACTTCCTGCTCAAGGGCGACCGCAGCGCCGACGCGCTGGTGCAGCCCGACGACGTGATCCACGTCGGCCCGCTGGGAGCGCAAGTCGGCGTGATCGGCAGCGTCAACCGTCCGGTCATCCTGGAGATCAAGCCCGGCGAGACCGTGGACGATGCGCTGCGCATGGCCGGCGGCTTCACGGCCGTGGCCGACCGCAGCCGTGTCGCGGTGGAGCGCCTGGAGCAGCGTCTGGGCGAGCGCCTGGCCGAGCTGCCCCTGCCCGTGAGCGGCCGGCTGCCCCTGAGCAACGGCGACGTGTTGCGCGTCTTCAGCGCCGTGGACGCGCAGTTGTCCGTGCAAAAGCAGAACAAGCGCGTGCGCGTGGAGGGCGAGGTCGCCCGTCCGGGCGAGTACGTGCTGCCGGCCAGCAGCTCCATCAATGACGCGCTGCGCGCCGCCGGTGGCCTGAGCCCGTCGGCGTACGTGTTCGGCACCCAGTTCACCCGCGAGAGCGTGCAGCGCACGCAGCAGCAGAACTACGAGCGTGCGCTGCGCGACCTGGAAACCGAGCTGTCGCGCAACAACGCGACGCAGCGCACCAACACCGCCGACGAGTCGGCCGCGCAGACCGCGCGGGCGGCGGCCACGTCGCAGCTGATCGAGCGGCTGCGCGCGGTCAAGCCCAACGGGCGCATCGTGCTGCAGATGACGCCGGAAAGCGCCTCGCTGCCGGAACTGGCCCTGGAGGACGGCGACCGCCTCTACATCCCGCCGCGCGGCAGCACGGTGGGCGTGTTCGGCAGCGTCTTCAACGCCGGCAACTACCTCTGGGGTGGCCCGCGCAGCATCGACGACTACCTGCGCCTGGCCGGCGGCCCCACGCGCGGCGCCGACCGCGACAGCGTGTTCGTGATCCGCGCCAACGGCAGCGTGGTCAGCGCGCTGCAGGACGGCAGCTCCTGGTTCGGCCGTGGCGGTAGCCTGAAGGTGCCGGCCCAGCCGGGCGACACCATTTTCGTACCCGAAGAGATGAACAAGACCACGCTGGTGCAGTCCTTCAGGGACTGGACGCAGATCCTCTACCAACTCGGCCTGGGCGCCGCGGCCATCAAGGTCCTCCGCGATTGACATGCGCAACGACATGAGGGCCGACGTGCCCATGTATGAGGCCAATGACGATGAAGGCATTGGCCTGCTCGACATCGCCGTACCAATGGTGCAGCACTTGAGGCTGCTCATTGCAGGGCCGCTGGTGGTTGGTCTCTTGGCACTAGGGCTCAGCTTTCTCATCACGCCCACGTTTACAGCCAAGACCGTCTTCATGCCTCCGGCGCAGCAGCAAAGCTCGGCTGCGGCCGCCCTGGGCTCGCTGGGCGCTCTGGCGGGCGGCTTGGGCTCGCTAGCTGGCATCAAGAATATGTCCGACCAGTACGTTGGGCTGATGCAGAGCACCACGGTGGCCGACCGCATCATCGAGCGCTTCAAGCTGATGGAGGTCTACGACGTAGAGTACCGGCAGGATGCCCGCAAGCAACTCGCCAACAACGTGCGCATCGGTGTGGGCAAGAAGGACGGGCTCATCAGTGTGGAGGTGGATGACCACGACCCGCAGCGCGCCGCCGAAATGGCCAACCAGCACGTGGTCGAACTGCGCGCCCTGTCCAGCGGGCTGGCAATTTCCGAGGCCCAGCAACGGCGAGCCTTCTTCGAGGAACAGCTTCAGCAAGTTCGCGGCAGCCTGACCAGGGCACAGCAGGCCTTGGAAGGCAGCGGCATCAACCCAGGTGCGCTCAAAATCGAGCCCCAGGCTGCCGCAGAGGGCTATGTCGCGCTGCGAGCCGAAGCCACAGCCACGGAAGTGCGCCTGCAGGCCATGCGCCGCAGCTTGGCCGACAACGCACCTGAAGTTCAGCAGGCACTGGCCAAGCTCTCGGCATTGCGGGGCCAGTTGGCACGCCTGGAAGCCAACACCAGCCAGCAAGGCGGAGACGCGAACTACGTGAGCAAGTATCGCGAGTTCAAGTACCAGGAGGCGCTGTTCGACATCATGGCCAAGCAGTACGAGCTGGCACGGGTGGATGAGAGTCGCGAGGGCACGTTGATCCAAGTGGTTGACCCCGCTACCCCGCCCGAGCGCAAGAGCGCCCCCAAGAAGGGACTCATCGCCGTAGCAACCACGTTCATCACCTTCTTGCTACTGGCCGGTTTCGTCGTCGTGCGTCACTTCTGGCGCCGCTCTGCCGCCGATCCGGACAAGGCCGAGAAGCTGATGCAGTTGCGTGCTGCGCTACACCGCTCCTGATTCCTCCACTTTCCACGCTTCATAAATGACGATCCTGGTTACCGGCGGCGCCGGCTTCATCGGCAGCAACTTCGTGCTCGACTGGATCGCGCAGGTCGGCGAGCGCGTGCTCAACCTCGACGCGCTGACCTACGCGGGCAACCTGCGCAACCTGGCTTCGCTGCAGGGCGATGAGCGCCATGTCTTCGTGCACGGCGACATCTGCGACCGCACGCTGGTGGACAAGCTGCTGGCCGAGCACCGGCCGCGCGCCGTGGTGCACTTCGCCGCCGAAAGCCACGTGGACCGCAGCATCCACGGCCCCGGCGCCTTCATGCGCACCAACGTCGAGGGCACCTTCACGCTGCTGGAGGCCGCGCGCGGCTACTGGGGTGGGCTGAAGGAGGAGGACAAGAGCGCCTTCCGCTTCCTGCATGTCTCCACCGATGAGGTCTACGGCAGCCTCGCGCCCGATGCGCCCGCGTTCACCGAGGACCATCCCTACGAGCCCAACAGCCCGTACTCGGCCAGCAAGGCCGCCAGCGACCACCTCGTGCGCGCCTGGCACCACACCTACGGGCTGCCGGTACTCACCACCAACTGCTCCAACAACTACGGCCCCTATCACTTCCCCGAGAAGCTGATCCCGCTGCTGATCGTCAACGCCCTGGCGGGCAAGCCGCTGCCGGTGTACGGCGACGGACGCCAGATCCGCGACTGGCTCTACGTCAAGGACCACTGCTCGGGCATCCGCGCCGTGCTGGCCGGCGGCCGCGTCGGCCAGACCTACAACATCGGCGGCTGGAACGAGCAGGCCAACATCGACATCGTGCACAAGGTCTGCGGCCTGCTCGACGAGTTGCGCCCCGACCCCGCCGGCCCCTACGCGCGGCTGGTCACGCATGTCGCCGACCGCCCCGGCCACGACCGCCGCTACGCCATCGACGCGCGCAAGCTCGAGCGCGAGCTGGGCTGGCGCCCGGCCGAGACCTTCGACAGCGGCATCCGCAAGACCGTGCAGTGGTACCTGGACCATCCCGATTGGGTGGCCGAGGTGCAGAGCGGCGCCTACCGCGACTGGCTCGACCGGAACTACACCACGCGCTGAGCGGGGAGGACGGACATGAAGATTCTGCTGCTGGGCAAGAGCGGCCAGGTCGGCTGGGAGCTGCAGCGCGCCCTCAGCCCCCTGGGCGAGCTCGTGGCGCTGGACCATGAGGGCGCGCCGGGGCTGTGCGGCGACTTCCGCGAGCCCGCCGGCGTGGCCGCCGCGGTGCGCAGCGTGCGCCCGGACCTCATCGTCAATGCCGCCGCCCACACCGCCGTGGACAAGGCCGAGAGCGAGCCCGAGGTGGCGCAGGCCATCAACGCCGCCACGCCCGGCGCCATCGCGCGCGAGGCCGCGGCGCTGGGCGCCTGGCTGGTGCACTACAGCACCGACTACGTCTTCGACGGCTCGGGCCAGGCGCCGCGCGACGAGGACGCGCCCACCGGCCCCTTGAGCGTCTACGGCCGCACCAAGCTCGAAGGCGAGGAGGCCATCCGCGCCAGCGGCTGCCGCCACCTGATCCTGCGCACCAGCTGGGTCTACGCCGCGCGCGGCGGCAACTTCGCCAAGACCATGCTGCGCCTGGCCGCCGAGCGCGAGCGGCTCACCGTCATCGACGACCAGATCGGCGCGCCCACCGGCGCGGACTTTCTGGCCGACGTCAGCGTGCACGCCCTGCGTGCCGCCATGGCCCAACCCGGGCTGGCGGGCACCTACCACGCCGTGGCCGCGGGCGAGACCAGCTGGCACGGCTACGCGCGCTTCGTGATCGAGTGGGCTCGCGCCCACGGCCTGCCGGTGAAGGTGGCCCCCGAGGCGGTGGCGCCCATTCCGACCAGCGCCTACCCCACCCCGGCGCGCCGGCCGCTGAACTCGCGCCTGAGCACGCGCAAGCTGCAGGACGCCTTCGGCCTGACGCCCCCGCCGTGGCAGCAGGGGGTGGAGCGCATGCTCACCGAAGCATTCGCCTGAACCACGCATCGAACAGCCCCAGGGAGGGAGCATGACGACGACGAACCAGCGCAAGGGCATCATCCTGGCCGGCGGCTCCGGCACCCGGCTGCACCCGGCCACGCTGTCCATCAGCAAGCAGCTGCTGCCGGTGTACGACAAGCCCATGGTCTATTACCCGCTGAGCACGCTGATGCTGGCCGGGATGCGCGAGATCCTGCTCATCAGCACGCCGCAGGACGTGCCGCGCTTCCAGGCGCTGCTGGGCGACGGCAGCCAGTGGGGCATCTCGCTGCAGTACTGCGTGCAGCCCAGCCCCGACGGGCTGGCGCAGGCCTTCATCCTGGGCCGCGACTTCGTGAACGGCGCCCCCAGCGCACTGGTGCTGGGCGACAACATCTTCTACGGCCACGACTTCTACAACCTGCTCAAGCGCGCCACGCAGCGCACCCAGGGCGCCTCGGTGTTCGCCTACCACGTCAACGACCCCGAGCGCTACGGCGTGGTGGAGTTCGACGCGCAGCAGCGCGCGCTGAGCATCGAGGAAAAGCCCAAGGCGCCCAAGAGCAGCTACGCCGTCACGGGCCTGTACTTCTACGACGAGCAGGTGTGCGACATCGCCGCCGACATCCGCCCCAGCGCCCGCGGCGAGCTCGAGATCACCGACGTCAACGCCGCCTACCTGCGCCGCGGCCAGCTCGACGTGGAGATCATGGGCCGCGGCTACGCCTGGCTCGACACCGGCACGCACGACAGCCTGCTCGAGGCCGGGCAGTTCATCGCCACGCTGGAAAAGCGCCAGGGCCTCAAGGTGGCCTGCCCCGAGGAGATCGCCTGGCGCGCTGGCTGGATCAACGACGCGCAGCTGGAGCGCCTGGCGCAGCCCATGCTCAAGAACGGCTATGGGCAGTACCTGATGAAGATCCTGCGCGACACCACCTTCTGACCAGCACCCGAGCATGAACGTCATCAAGACCGCGCTGGAAGGCGTGCTGATCCTGGAGCCCAAGGTGTTCGGCGACGAACGCGGCTTCTTCATGGAGAGTTTCAACCAGCGCGCCTTCGACGAGGCCGTGGGCCGCCCTGTCGAATTCGTGCAGGACAACCACTCGCGCTCGGCGCGCGGCGTGCTGCGCGGGCTGCACTTCCAACTGCCACCGCACGCGCAGGGCAAGCTCGTGCGCGTGACGCAGGGCAGCGTCTTCGACGTGGCCGTGGACATGCGCAAGAGCAGCCCCACCTTCGGGCGCTGGGTGGGCGTGGAGCTCTCGGGCACCAACCACCGCCAGTTCTGGATTCCGCCGGGCTTCGCGCACGGCTTCCTCGTCACCAGCGACAGCGCCGACTTCCTCTACAAGACCACCGACTACTACGCGCCGCAGGCCGAAGGCGCCGTGCGCTGGGACGACCCCACGGTCGGCGTGCAGTGGCCGCTGGAGGGGCTGACTCCCCTGCTCTCCGCCAAGGATGCGGCGGCGCCGCTGCTGGAGGCGGCGGCGCATTTCGATTGAGGCCGGCCGGCGCGTCGCGCCCGGCGGTGTCCCGCCATTGCAGTCACCCGTTTTCCACTTCAACAACATGAGTTCCCACATCAGCGTCCCGCGCGTCATCGCCGTCGTGGGGCTGGGCTACGTCGGCCTGCCCCTGGCCGTTGAATTCGGCAAAAAGTTCGACACGATCGGCCTGGACCTCTCGCAGGAGAAGGTCGCCGCCTACCGTCGCCACGTCGATCCCACCGGCGAGGTGTCCAGCGAGGAGCTCAAGCAGGCCACGCGGCTGCAGTGCCACACCGACCCCGGCGTGCTGCGCGACGCCGATTTCATCGTGGTGGCCGTGCCGACCCCGGTGGACGAGGCGCACCGCCCGGACTTCACGCCGCTGGTCAAGAGCTCCGAGAGCGTGGGCCGCCACATCAAGCGCGGCGCCACGGTGGTGTTCGAGTCCACGGTGTATCCCGGCGCCACCGAGGAGGTGTGCATCCCGATCATCGAGCGGCTCTCGGGCCTGAAGTGGAAGCAGGACTTCTTCGTCGGCTACAGCCCCGAGCGCATCAACCCCGGCGACAAGGAGCGCACCCTCACCCGCATCACCAAGGTGGTGTCGGGCGACACGCCCGAGACGCTGGAGCTGGTCGCGCAGGTGTACGGCAGCGTCATCAGCGCCGGCGTGCACCGTGCCAGCAGCATCCGCGTCGCCGAGGCCGCCAAGGTCATCGAGAACACGCAGCGCGACCTCAACATCGCACTGATGAACGAACTGGCCATCATCTTCGGGCGCCTGGGCATCGACACGCTGGAAGTGCTGCAGGCCGCCGGCACCAAGTGGAACTTCCTGCCCTTCCGCCCCGGCCTGGTGGGCGGGCACTGCATCGGCGTGGACCCGTACTACCTCACGCACAAGGCCGAGATGCTGGGCTACCACCCGCAGGTCATCCTGGCGGGCCGGCGCATCAACGACGGCATGGCGGCTTACGTGGCGCAGCAGACCGTCAAGCAGATGATCCGCAACGGCACCGGCATCAAGGGCGCCAAGGTCGTGGTGCTGGGCCTGACCTTCAAGGAGAACTGCCCGGACCTGCGCAACAGCAAGGTGGCCGACGTGATCAAGGAGTTGCAGGACTTCGGCTGCGAGGTGCATGTGCACGACCCCCTGGCCGACGCGGCCGAGGCGCGGCACGAGTACGGGCTGGCGCTGACGCCCTGGGAGCAGCTGCCGCGCGAAGCCGACGCCATCGTCGCCGCCGTCGCCCACGGCGCCTACACCGCCATGGCGCTGCCCGAGCTGCTGGCGCCGCTCAAGCGTGGCGGCGTGTTCGTCGACGTCAAGTGCGCTTACGACCCGGCCGCCGTGGCGGCGCTCGGCGCCACGCTGTGGCGCCTGTAAGACCTGGCATGAGTACCTACACCTCCCTGCAGGCCCGTCTGGCCGCCGAGCCCCGCACTTGGCTCGTCACCGGCGTGGCCGGCTTCATCGGCAGCAACCTGCTGGAGACCCTGCTCAAGCTCGGCCAGCGCGTGGTCGGCCTGGACAACTTCGCCACCGGCCACCGCCGCAACCTCGACGAGGTGCGCAGCCTGGTCGCGCCGGCGCAGTGGGCCAACTTCCACTTCATCGAGGGCGACATCCGCAGCCTCGAAGACTGCCGGCGCGCCATGCGCTGGAGCGGTGCCGGTGCGGACGAGACGCTCGCCGTGGACCACGTGCTGCACCAGGCCGCGCTGGGCAGCGTGCCGCGCAGCCTGGCCGACCCGCTCACCAGCAACGAGGTCAACATCAGCGGCTTCCTCAACATGCTGGTGGCCGCGCGCGACGCCGGCGTCAAGAGCTTCACCTATGCCGCCAGCAGCAGCACCTACGGCGATCACCCGGCGCTGCCCAAGGTGGAAGACACCATCGGCCGCCCGCTGAGCCCCTACGCCGTCACCAAGTACGTCAACGAGCTCTACGCCGACGTGTTCGCCCGCAGCTACGGCTTCGCCAGCATCGGGCTGCGCTACTTCAACGTCTTCGGCCCGCGCCAGGACCCCGAGGGCGCCTACGCGGCCGTGATCCCGAAGTGGAGCGCGGCGCTGTTGCGCGGCGAGACCGTGTTCATCAACGGCGACGGCGAGACCAGCCGCGACTTCTGCTTCATCGACAACGCCGTGCAGGCCAACCTTCTGGCCGCCACCGCCGAGGCGCCGGAAGCGCGCAACCAGGTCTACAACGTGGCCGTGGGCGACCGCACCACGCTCGATGCGCTGTTCGGCCTGTTGCGCGACGCGCTGCAGTCCCATGGCGTGAGCCCCGAGGCGCGCCCCACGCACCGCGACTTCCGCACCGGCGACGTGCGTCACAGCCAGGCCGACATCGCCAAGGCGCAGCGGCTGCTGGGCTACGCGCCCACGCACCGCATCGGCGACGGCATCGCGCAGGCGATGCCGTGGTATGTCAGGAACCTGCAGCGCTGAGCCGGTCGGCCCAGCCGGAAGAAGCCTTTCAGGAGCCCCGGAAACCAAGCCTGCCGCATCGTTCGCGTCGCCGCGTCCGGCCCCCGCCCGGCGCCGGGCATGCCCGCGGCGCGGGCCGGCCACCCGCCGCGCAGGGCGTTGCCGTCGTCCCACACCCTGGAGCTTCCGGGGCAGTCACACCGAGCCAAGATCCATGCAAAAGCCCGTCTACGTCACCCAACCCTACCTGCCGCCGTTGGAGGAGTTCGTTCCGTACCTGCAGAGCATTTGGGACAACAAGGTGCTCACCAACGGCGGGCCCTTCCACCAGCAGTTGGAACAGGCGCTGTGCGAGTACCTGGGCGTGGAGCACATCGCGCTGTTCTGCAACGGCACCCAGGCGCTGGTGACGGCGCTGCAGGCGCTGCGCGTCACGGGTGAGGTCATCACGACGCCCTACTCCTTCGTGGCCACCGCGCACTCGCTGCTGTGGAACGGCATCAAGCCGGTGTTCGTGGACGTGGAGCCCGACACGCTCAACCTCGACCCGCGCCAAATCGAGGCGGCCATCACGCCGCACACCACGGCCATCATGCCGGTGCACTGCTACGGCCGGCCCTGCGACGTGCACGCCATCCAGAAGATCGCCGACAACTACAACCTGCGCGTCATCTACGACGCCGCGCATGCCTTCGGCGTGCGCCACCAGGGCGCCAGCGTGCTCAAGCACGGCGACCTCTCGGTGCTGAGCTTCCACGCCACCAAGGTGTTCAACACCTTCGAGGGCGGCGCCATCGTGTGCCCGGACGCCAAGACCAAGCAGCGCATCGACCACCTCAAGAACTTCGGTTTCGTGGACGAGACCACCGTGGTGGCGCCGGGCATCAACGGCAAGATGAGCGAGATCAATGCCGCCTTCGGGCTGCTGCAGCTGCGCCACATCGAGCACGCGCTGCAGCGCCGCGCCGAGATCGCCGAGATCTACACCCAGGCGCTGTCGGGCGTGAAGGGCCTGCGCCTGCTGCCCGACGCGCCGCAGACGGTGGCCAACCATTCCTACTACCCGATCCTGGTCGAGGACGGCTACGCGCTGGGCCGTGACGCGCTGTACCAGCGCCTGCGCGAGCACAACGTCTACGCGCGGCGCTATTTCTACCCGCTGATCTCCGACTTCCCGATGTACCGCGGTCTGCCTTCGGCCGCGCCGGCGCTGCTGCCCGTGGCCAGCCACGCTGCGGCCAAGGTGCTGTGCCTGCCCATCTATCCCGCGCTCACCGACGCGGAGCAGCAGCGCGTGATCGACATCATCCAAGGCGCCTGACATGGGACAGCTCAGCCGCGAGGCGATCGAGGGCATGGGCTTCGCGGCCGTGGGCCGCAACGTGCTGCTCTCGGACAAGGCCTCGTTCTACAACTGCGCCCACATCCGCATCGGCGACAACGTGCGCATCGATGACTTCTGCGTGCTCTCGGCCGGCCGCGGCGGCATCGTGCTGGGCAGCTTCATCCATGTGGCGGTCCAGAGCACGCTCATCGGCGCCGGGCGCATCGAGCTGGGCGACTTCTGCAACCTCTCCTCGCGCGTGGCCCTCTATTCGAGCAGCGACGACTACTCCGGTGCGACGATGACCAACCCCATGGTGCCGGCGGCCTTCACCGGCGTGACGCACGCCGATGTCGTGTTGGGCCGGCATGTCATCGTCGGCAGCGGCTCGGTCGTCCTGCCCGGCGTGCGCCTGGAGGACGGGGTGGCTGTCGGCGCCCTGAGCCTGGTCACGCGCGACTGTGCCGCCTTCGGCATCTATGCCGGCAACCCCGCGCGGCGCATCAAGGAGCGCAAGCGCGAGCTCCTGCAGCTGGAGCAGCAGTTCCTGCAGAGCCTGCAGGGCTGAGCCCGCCCCGTTCCTTCCCAACCGCGTCCGCCCCGATGTCCTTCAGGCGCAACGTCATCGCCAGCTACGCCAGCCAAATCTACGTCACGGTGATCGGCATCGTGATCGTGCCCCTGTACATCCGCTACATGGGCGTGGAGGCGTACGGGCTGGTGGGCTTCTACGCGATGCTGCAGGCTTGGTTCCAGCTGCTGGACATGGGACTCTCGCCCACCATGGCGCGCGAAACCGCGCGCCATGCCGGCGGCGCCGTGGACGGGCTGACGCTGCGGCGGCTGCTGCGTGCGCTGGAGGCCTTCTTCCTGGCGATTGCCGCGGTGGGCGTGCTGGCGCTGGTGCTGGGCGCGGACTGGGTGGCCTCACGCTGGCTCAACGCCCAGCAGCTCAGCACCGAGCAGGTGCGCGTGGCCATCCAGCTGATGGCCGGCATCGTGGGACTGCGCTGGATGGCGGCGCTGTACCGCAGCGCGCTGGGCGGCTTCGAGCAGCAGGTCTGGCTCGGCGCGCTCAACGCCAGCTCGGCCACCGCGCGCTTCGTGCTCGTGATCCCGGTGCTGATGTTCGTTGGTACCACGCCGGCCCATTTCTTCGGCCATCAACTGCTCGTGGCGCTGGTGGAGACCGCGCTGCTGGCCCGGCGCACCTACCGGCTGCTGCCGCCGCTGCCCGTCGGCACCCCGGTAGGCCTGCACTGGCACCCGCTGCGCGAGCGACTCCACTTCTCGCTGAGCCTGGCCTTCACCAGCGCGGTATGGGTTGGCGTGACGCAGAGCGACAAGCTGCTGCTGTCCAAGCTGCTGCCGTTGAGCGAGTACGCGCACTTCTCGCTGGCCGTGCTGTTCGCCTCGGCGGTGTCGATCCTCAGCGGGCCTCTGAGCTCGGCGCTGCTGCCGCGCCTGAGCCGGCTGCAGGCCCAGGGCGACGAGGCCGGGCTGCTGACGCTGTACCGGCAGGCCACGCAGGGCACCGCGATCGTGGCCCTGCCGGTGGCGCTGGCCCTGTGCTTCGGAGCCGAGCCGCTGCTGCGCGCCTGGACCGGCGACGCCGCGCTGGCGCAGCAGACCGCCACGATCCTGCGGCTCTATGCCGCGGGCAATGCCGCCCTCGCCATCGCCGCCTTTGCCTACTACCTGCAGTTCGCCAAGGGCGACGTGCGGCTGCACCTGGTGGGCAACCTCATCTTCCTCACCGTCCTGGTGCCTGCGATCTGGCTGGCCACGCTGCATTACGGCGCGCAAGGCGCCGGCTGGGCTTGGCTGACGATCAATGTCGTCTACCTGCTGCTGTGGGTACCGCTGGTGCACCGGCGCTTTGCGCCTGGCCTGCACGGCAGCTGGCTGCTGCGGGACGTGCTGCTCATCGCCCTGCCGCCCGCCGTGCTGACCTGGCTGGCCGAACGTTGGGTGCCCTGGCCGCACAACCCGGTGGCGGTGGGCGCCATGCTGGCCGCAGCCGCAATGCTCCTGGCGCTGTTGGCCATGCTGGCCTCGCCCCATGTGCGCGGCTTTGTCAAGCGACAGCTGCAGGCTGCTTGAGCCCGGCCCACAGCCCGAAGACTGACCGGCCCCACCGCAACATCCACCGCACATGAGCCCACAAGCACCGAGCACGGCCGCCGTGCCAGACATCTCCATCTGCGTGGTGACCTACAACCACGAGCACCTCATCCGCCAGTGCCTGCAGAGCCTGGTGGACCAGCACACCCGGCGTTCGCTGGAGATCATCGTCGGCGAGGACTGCTCCACCGACGGCACGCGCCGCATCGTCCAGGAATTCGCCGATAAATATCCCGGAATCATCAAGCCCCTGCTTCACGAAAAGAACAAGGGGATGATCGGCAACTATTTGTCCGTGCACCGGTCCGCAACTGGAAAATACATCTGCCATTGCGACGGCGACGACTTCTGGGAACCCGGCAAGGTTGAGCTCCAGGCTCAATTTCTCGACAACGAGCCTGACTGCGTAGCCGTGCTCTCGAATTCCTACGTGATCAACGAACAGGGTGAGCGGATCGGCGTCTTTTCCGAGCATGTGCGCCGCAAATTCGATCTTGCCTATTTGATCCGGGACGGCAACTTCCTGCATCACAGCACGATGATGTACCGGGCGGAAATGCGCTCCGTGATGTTCCCTCCCCTACCTGAATTCATCGACTACCACATCTACATTCTGCTGGCCCGACAAGGCAAGCTCGGCTATATCGACGAGTATCTGGCCTCTTACCGGACCCAATCCGCCTCATCGGTCATTCGCAACGACAACGAACGCATCCGGCGCCTGAACTGGCAGGCGCTGGCCGAGGTCAAGCCGTCCGACGCCCCCCTGGATGTGATCCGGAAGGCCGATGCCAAATTCCTGGCCGGTGCCTTTTATCAGGCGCTGCGCAGCCGCCGCTTCGATCTCTACCCCAAGTGGATCGAGCTCGCGGGGCAGCGTCCTGGAACCCGCTCCACCGTGCCGTTGCAATTGCAGGCCACAGCCTTGATGGCAGGGTCCATTCTCGGAAAGGTAGCCCACCGCCTGCGCACCAAGCTCCACGCGGCGCCGGCATCGAACCGGGTTTTCTACCCCAAACAGCCGTGAATCTTTCCGCTCAATCCACAGCCGCAGGCCTGCCCATGCCCGGGCGCCGCGGCAAGCAGGGCTTGGACAGGCCGCGCCCTGGTCTACTGCGGCGGCTTGCCCTACTGGTCCTGACCTTTTTTTGTGTGCTGCCCATGCAGTTCCAAGTCGGTTCGCGGGGCATGGGCCTGGCCATACTGATACTGGGCCTGCTGTCGATTGGCTTTTTCCTTGAGCGACTGCATAACGACCGCCTGGGCAAATACGAGGGGCAAATCATTGCCCTACTCCTGATTTTGACGACGGTTTTTCTCTTGGGAGCCGTGAGAGTTGGGGTCAAGGACACCGCCATGCTGGTGCAAAGCATCTACGGCATCGTGATGCTCTGTGGCTTCATGAGCTTGGCACAGCAGTATGCACGGGCCTACGGAGATTGCTTTGTCGATGCGGCCCTGAAACATATACTTCTCATCGGCGTGCTGCACGCCATTCTCCAGGCCATCATCCTGCTCTCGGCGCCCGTATCCCAGGCCATCTACAGCGTCATCTTCCTTTCCGAGGAAGCCAAGATTCATATTAGTCAAGGATATCGCTCTCCAGGTCTGTTCTCGCTGGGCGCTGCCATCCTGGGCACCTTCAATGCGCTGGTCCTGGTCGCTGGGGTGCTGACATTGCTGCGCCCCGAAAACCGCCCCTCCTGGGTAAGCGTGATCGTAGTGGCCCTCGCCGTGCTGATTCAAATTGCGGGCATTGCCATTTCAGGCCGCACTGGTTTTGTCGTGGTGATGTTATTTGGGGCAGCGCTCGCCGCGCGCGGCCTACTGGACCGTCGGTACCCGCTGGTGGGCCTCAATGTCTTCAAAGTCATCCTGGTGCTCCAGTTGCTGTTGCTGGGAAGCTTGGCATTCATTGACGTGGAGAGCATCGAAGCGAACCTGCAGTGGTCCTTCGAATTCATATTCTCCCTTATTGAAGGTCGCGGCCTGGAAACCCAATCGACCTCAATGCTTTTTGAGGAAATGTTCTTCCTGCCGGATACGGCCTGGGAGTTGCTGATCGGCACGGGTAACTTCGGACGCAGCGCTGACCTTCCCTACATCGACTCCGACCCCGGCTACATTCTGATGATTTTCGGTGGGGGGCTGTTCGGCACGCTGCTGGCCATGAGTTTCTTTGCACTTATATTCTGGCAGTCTTTCTGCCTGCGGTGCCATCACCGGGCAGTGGCCTTTTTCATTCAATTCAGCGTCGTCGCCATTTTCATCCTGAACCTCAAGGACTTCTATTTTTTGCAGAATTCTGGCGTGACCCAGATCCTGCTATTCAGCCACGCCCTGCTGTTGACCGCGAGACACCGTCATGCCCGTCAAGCCGCCCGCCAGCGCCTCCAAGACCACTGAACACGCCGCCCACGAGGCCTCCCTGGAACGCGTGGAACTCTCCGTCATCGTCGTCAATTGGAACGGCGGTGAGCTGCTGCGCGAGTGCATCGCCAGTTTGCAGCGGTGCCTGAAGGATTTTCCCGCTGAGTGGGAGGCCATCGTCGTGGACAACGGCTCCACCGACGACTCGATGCAGAAGATCTGCGGCCTGCCTTGCGTGGTGACGGTGCTCAACGGCGGCAATTTCGGGTTCGGACGTGCTTGCAATATCGGGGCCCAGCATGCCCGTGGCCGACACCTGCTGTTCCTCAACCCGGACTGCGAAGTGCATCCGGGCTCCATCGAGCGCTGCCTGGCGGAATTGCAGAAGCCCGGCATCGGCGCCTGCGGCATTGCGCTGACCGACGAGAGCGGCCATATCTCCCGCACCTGCCACCGGTTTCCTAGCCTGCTGAGCTTCAGCAGCCGCATATTCGGCCTGAAATTCCTGCTGCGCGGCCGCTCACATGGCCCCATGCTGGATTGGGACCACAGTCATGACGCCGACGTGGACCACATCATTGGCGCCTTTTACATGGTGCGGCACGACACTTTCAAAAAGCTTGAAGGTTTCGACGAGCGCTTTTTTGTCTACCTGGAAGACCTGGACCTGTCGCTGCGCGTCAAGAAAAACGGCGGGCGCATCCGGTTTCTGGCTTCACCGCCATCTTTCCATGTGGGGGGCGGTGTCTCGCGCCAGATCAAGGCGCTGCGGCTCTTCTATTCCACGCGCAGTCGCATCCTGTATGCCTACAAGCATTTTCCACGCTGGCAAGCGCATTTGCACCTTCTGCTGACCCTGCTGGTCGAGCCCGTGGCCCGCACGGGGCATGCCCTGTTGCAGCGCTCCATGGCGTCGTGGAAGGAATCCCTGGTCGGCCTAGGTCTGGTGTGGCTGGATCTGCCCAACATCCTGCGCACGCTCAAGCGCAGCGATGGCGCCGGCCAAGGTTAAGCGCTTGTGCCAGCCTGGGCCTAAATCCATGAAAGTCCTCCTGCTTTCCAAATATTCGCGTACCGGCGCCAGCAGCCGCCTTCGTACGCTTCAATACCTCCCCTACCTGGCCAGCCAAGGTATAGAGGTCACCACGCAGACGCTGTTCGACGAGGCTTACCTCGCGAACCTGTATGCCAGCGGCCGACGATCGGCTCGGCATGTCGGGAACTGCTACGTCCAGCGCTTGTCAACCCTGCGGCAGGCAGGCCGGTACGACCTGCTTTGGATCGAGAAGGAGCTGTTTCCCTATTTTCCCGCGCTGGCTGAAGCCCTGCTGCGCAGGAGCGGGAAGAAATACGTGGTGGATTATGACGATGCCATATTTCACCACTACGACCTGGCCTCCAGCAGGATTTTCAGGACGGTGCTGGGCCGGAAAATCGACAATGTGATGCGCTACGCAGCCTGCGTGGTCGCGGGCAACGACTATCTGGCAGCTCGGGCCCGGGCTGCCGGCGCCCGCCGCACTGAAATCATTCCCACGGTGGTGGACCACACGCGCTACCGGCTACGACCCATGACGCCGACGGCGCGGCCGGTCATTGGCTGGATCGGCTCCCCTTCCACGCAGAAATACCTGCTCGATATTCGCGAGGCCTTAAAAACGGCCTGCGCCACGCAGGGCGCGCGCTTGGTCGTGGTTGGGGGCACGCCTCAGATTGCAGAGGAGCTGCGGGATATTAACGTCGAAGTGGTGAAATGGTCGGAGGACAGCGAAGCCGACTGCATCGCCCGCTTCGACGTGGGCATCATGCCGCTGCGCGACGGCCCTTGGGAACAAGGCAAATGCGGCTACAAGCTCATCCAGTACATGGCCTGTGGCGTGCCGGTGATCGCTTCGCGGGTCGGCGCCAATATCGACATCGTGGAGAAAAGCCAATCCGGCCTGCTGGCCGGGTCCATACCAGAATGGAGCGAGGGCTTTCGCAGGCTGCTGGGCTCGGCCGAGGAGCGCCGGCGCCTGGGCCAACTGGGTCGCGAGGCGGTGGTCAGCCACTACTCCCTGCAGTCACAGGCTCCCGTGCTGGCCGGCATATTCCGCGGCCTGCAATAACAGGGCCGTCCCGCAGAGGCGGAAATCCGCTCAACATCCCTTTTTCAGGTTTCAGCCTGCCCGCAGCACCCCCATAGAGCATCTGGAATCCATTGCATGCGAGTCGCCGTCGTTTCCAACACCGCCTGGTACCTGTTCAATTTCAGGCTCAACCTGATGCGCGCGCTGCAGGCCGATGGCCACGAAGTGGTGGCTGTCGCCCCGGCGGACGCGTATGCCGAGCGGCTGCGCGCGGCAGGCATCGGGTTCGAACCCGTGCCCATTTCCGGCGGCGGCACCAACCCGCTGGTGGAGCTGCAGTCGGTGCGCCGGCTGCGCGGCGTGCTGCGCCGCCGTGGCGTCGAGCTGGTGCTGAGCTACACGCCCAAGGGCAACCTGTATTCGGCATTGGCAGGCCTGTCCTGCGGGGTGCCCTTCGTGCCCAACGTCTCGGGGCTGGGGCGGGCCTTCATCCGGCGCTCGCCCGTGACGCTGGTGGCGCAGGCGCTGTACCGGCTGACCTTTGGCCGCGCGCTGCGGGTGTTCTTCCAGAACAACGATGACCTGAACGTGTTCGTGCATGCCGGCCTGGCGCGTGCCGAGCAGTGCGAGCGGCTGCCAGGCTCGGGGGTGGACTTGCGGCGCTTCACGCCCGCCCCCCTGCCGCAGCGCCCGGCCGATGCCCCGGTGTTCCTGCTGGTGGCGCGGCTGATGTGGGACAAGGGCGTGGGCGAGTACGTCGAGGCCGCGCGCCGGGTGCGGCAGCGCCATCCGCAGGCACGCTTCCGGCTGCTGGGCTTCGTGGACGTGGCCAACCCATCGGCAGTGCCGCGCGCCCAGGTCGAGCGTTGGGAGGCCGAGGGCCTGGTGGAGTACCTAGGCCCCACTGACGACGTGCGGCCTTTCCTGGCCGAGGCGGACTGCGTGGTGCTGCCTTCTTACCGCGAAGGCGTGCCGCGCACGCTGCTGGAGGCCGCTGCCATGGCGCGGCCCATCGTCACCACCGATGCTCCGGGCTGCCGCGACACCGTGATCGACGGCCAGAGTGGGCTGCTGTGCCGTCCGGCGGACGCGGCTGATCTAGGGGACAAGCTGCTGCGGTTCATCGACTTGGCGCCCCAGGCGCGGCAGGCCATGGGTCACGCTGGCCGCGCGCTGATGGAGCGCTCGTTCAGCGAGCAACTGGTGCTGGACCGTTACCGGCAGCTCGTCAGCGATATCAGCGCGCACCGCAAGACGGCCCAGACAGCGGCCTGTAGCCGCTGAACCGCCAGGCCCGGCTGGGACGGCTGGCCTTCAGAACGCACGGCCGTCCAGCGCGGCGGCGCGCGGAGAAAGGGACGAGCCGGCGGGCTTCATCTGCAACGCCGGCTTCTCGATGAAGTGCCAGGACAGCCAGGCCAGCACCAGCGTGCCGGCCACACTCAGGGCCAGCAGCAGGCCTAAAGGCTGGTTCTTGGTCAGCAGCAACACGCCCAGCTGCTGCACGGGCCAGGCCCAGAGATAGATGCCGTAGGACAGGTCGCCGAAGCGGCCGGCCTGGTTCAGCAGCGGCCAGGAGCGAGTGCCGATGAAGATCACGGTGGCCGGCACGATCAGCAGCAGCCCCAGCAGGTTGAACTTGGCGGCAATCGACGCTGCGCCCGCGGCGCACAACAGCGCCACCGTGCCAGCGCTTGGCTGGCGCCAAGCGTGCAAGACACCGGCGAAGAAGAAAGCGCTGAAATACGGCAGCAGCCGGATGCCGGGCCGCACGGCGCCGCTTTCGACCAGGGGCCCCACGAGCAGCATGTACAGGGGCCCAGCCACGCAAGCCAGGACAAGGACCACCAGGCGCAGACGGGCGCCGCTGGCCACGCCCAATGCCACCAGCGCCACGTAGCACAGGATCTCCAGCGGAATCGTCCACAGGGAGCCGTTCATGTGGGGCAAGGGGTTGCCTGGGAAGAAGCGACCGTCGATGTTGAGCAGCAGGAGGTTGGCCAGGTAAGCCGGCTGTGCCACGGTGCCTGTGGCGATGAAGGCCCCCAGCGTCGTGATCAGCACCACGGCGGCCAGCCCCGGCCAGATGCGCAGCAGCCGGCGCATTGCAAAGCGCTGCGGGTGCGGGTCTTTCAGCCAGCTCTTGCCGACCAGATAGCCGCTGATCGAGAAGAAAATGAGCACACCCAGGGCACCGTAGGAAACACTGCTGACGAGGTGCGGCTCCGGCCTGCCGGACAGCGCGAACTGGTGACTGACGAGGACCAGCATGGCGCCGAGCAGGCGCAGTCCGTCGAAATTGTTCTGGATGTGCATGGGCACGAGCGTAATGCGGAGGTCGGCGCTGCCTTTGTCCGCCAGACCGCGGCGTCAGACCTCGTAGGAACCGTTGATGCGGATGTCGCAGTCGGCGCTCATCGCCACCGGTGCAGCATCGACCCCACTGCCGTGGCTCAGGACCGTGATGGTTGTCGCCCCGGGATTGACCACGGCGGCAAGCTGGCCCGGGTACTTCAGCCGGCTGGCGATGATCTCCACCGGAATGGCTTCGGCCGATGCGGACGCCTGGAACGGCAGGCCGCCGATGACGAGGTTGCCCGAGCTGGCTTGGCCTGAGGGTGCCAGTCGCAGCGAGAAATGCACGCGGTTGCCGATGCGCGTGAAGCGGCCCCAACGCGCGGCATAGTTCGCACGCCCGGCACCGGCTGCATCCGCAAGCGTTGGCTGGAATGCACCCTCCTCGTACCAGTCCAGCACCTTGGGCTGGGCGCACTCCATGTTGCCGGGCTGCAGTCCGTAGCCCAGGACCGTGCCGGTGGCGGTGGCCTGCACCAGGCCCAGGATCACGTTGCTGCCTTCGTTTTTGAACGTGCCCGTCGAGGTGCCGCCGCAGACGGTGTTGCCGGACGAACCCGCCTCGAAGCAGACCTGCTCGGCACCGTTGCCTTCCCAGTCGCCGCCGACAAAGGTGTTGTACCGGCCGCCGGAGTCCACCGACAGGCCGCGCGCCTTGTTGTTCTGGCACACCATCCCGACGAAGGTGTTGAGCTGCGCGTTTTCGATGAAGCAGCCGTGGCGGTTGTTGTATTGCAGGTCGGCGTTGAGCAGCGTGCCGCCGTTGGCGTCGGCCAAGCCCGGTTTCGTGGACCGCTTGTCGCTGAGCACCAGGCCGTCACGGCCATTGTTCTTGGCCCGGATGTTGATGAGCGACCACAGGTTGGCATTGGTGCCGCCCGGGGTGCCGACACGGATGCCGTCCTGCCCCATGCCGTACACGGCCACGTTCTCGACGGCGCAGCGCGTGCCCTCGATCACGATGCCATCGCCGCCGTTGCCCGCGCGCCCCTGCAGCGTGAACCCGCGCAGGACCGAACACGGCGAGATCAGCCGGAAAGCCGGGCCTTTCAGGCTCGCGGCTTTCACCAGCGTGGTGGCCCCGTCGGCCGCCATCGCTTCGCTGTCTCCCGCGCCGCGCAGCGTGATGCGCTTGTTGACAACCACGGTGGACGTGATCAGGAACTTGCCCGCCGGCAGCACCAACTCTCCACCGGTGGCGGCCAGGGCCGCCAGGGCGGCGTTGAATGCCGCCGTATCGTCCGCAACGCCATTGCCGACTGCGCCGAACTCCAACACGCTGCGGGCTTCGCGCGGGCTCTCCGGGGCATTGCGTTCCGCCGCGCGGGCCTCGGCGGTCACCAAACCTACCACCGCGGCTCCGCCGGCGGTCAACAGCTCACGCCGCAGACGTCGCGCTTGACCGTCTTCCAGACTCGTCATGTCTCACCTTCTTTTCGTCACCCACTCGCAGCCGCGCCAGGGCGCAGCCCGGCCGGCTGTCACCGACGCCCGTACGTGTCCTCGAACCGCACGATGTCGTCCTCGCCCAGGTACGAGCCCGACTGCACCTCGATGAGCTCCAGCGGCAGCCGCCCCGGGTTGCGCAGCCGGTGCGTCTCGCCCAGCGGGATGTAGGTGCTCTGGTTCTCGGCGAGCAGCGTGACCTTGTCGCCGCAGGTCACCTCGGCCGTGCCGCTGACCACGATCCAGTGCTCGGCGCGGTGGTGGTGCATCTGCAGGCTCAAGGACGCGCCGGGCTTGACCATGATGCGCTTGACCTGGAAGCGCGCGCCGGCGTCGATGCTGTCGTACCAGCCCCAGGGCCGGTGCACCTTGCGGTGCAGGTTGTGCTCGTCACGCTCGTCGCCGTGCAACCGCGCCACGATCTTCTTGACGTCCTGGCTGCAGTCGCGCCGGCTCACCAGCACCGCGTCGGGCGTCTCCACCACCACCACGTCGTCCAGCCCGACCACGCCCACCAGGCGGCTGGTGGCGTGCACCAGGGTGTTGCGGCTGTCCGCGACGATGGCGTCGCCCACCACGGCGTTGCCCTGCTCGTCCTTGGCCGCGACCTGCCACACCGCGTCCCAGGCGCCCAGGTCGTTCCAGCCCGCGTCCAGCGGCACCATGCGCAGCGCCAGGCCGCTGCCTGGGCAGCGCTCCATCACCGCGTAGTCCACCGACTCCGAGGGCACGGCGGCGAAGGCCTCGCGGCCCGGGCGCACGAAGCGCTCGTCGATGCCGCGCGCCGCGAAGGCCGTGCGCGTCGCCGCGGCGATGTCGGGTCTGAAGCGCTCCAGCGCGCTCATCCAGGCCGAGGCGCGCAGCACGAACATGCCGCTGTTCCAGTAATAGCCCCCGGTCTCCAGGTAGCGCTGCGCCGTGGCGGCGTCGGGCTTCTCCACGAACTGCGCCACCGTGGCGCCGTCGGCGCGGATGTAGCCGTAGCCGGTCTCGGGCCGGTCGGGCGTGATGCCCAGGATGACGATGGCGCCGTCGGCGGCCATGCGCACGGCCTGCTGCACGGCTGCGGTGAAGGCCGCGGCGTCGGCGACGGTCTGGTCCGCGGGCGTGACCACCAGCACCGGGTCGGCGCCGCCTTCCAGCGCCTGCAGCGCCGCCAGCGTCAGCGCCGGCGCGGTGTTGCGCCCGGCAGGCTCCAGCAGCACCGCCGCGGGCTCGCACCGGATCTCGCGCAGCTGCTCCAGCACCAGGAAGCGGTGCTCGTCGTTGCCCACCACCAGCGGCGCCGACAGCTCGATGTCGCCGCCGCCCAGGCCCTGCAGCCGCCGCACCGCCTGCTGGAACAGGCTCTGGTCGCCCGAGAGCACCAGGAACTGCTTGGGAAAGCCGGCACGCGACAGCGGCCACAGCCGCGTGCCGCTGCCGCCGGCCATGATGACGGGGGCGACGGGAATGGAAGGATGCATGGAAGCCGGGAGAGGGCGCAGCCGCCAGCGGCCAGCCCGCAGTGAGAATGTGGAACGCGGGCAGTATAGGCCCCCCTTTGGGGTGACCCCGGCCCCGGCGGCGCCATGGACGCGCCGCGCGGTGCCATGGCACGCAGGCTCGAAGTCGCCCGCGCTGTCCGGGCCATGCCTGGGCGGCGGCTGCGGCCAGCGGCTCAGGACGAACCCGCCACCACCGCACGCAGCCACGGCATCGGGTGCCGCCGCTGCGCCACCCACCAGGTCAGCCCGAAGCGCAGGCCCATGCTGATGCTGAAGGCCATGCCCGCGCCCTCGATGCCCCACACCGGCACCAGCCCCAGCACCAGCCCCACGTGCACCAGGCCCGAGCCGACGGTGGCCAGCGCCAGGGCCCCGGTGCGGCGCGAGTAGAAGATGTAGTTGGTCACCATGAAGTACATGCCGTTGAAGGCCTGGCCCAGCGCCAGCCAGCCGATGACCTCGCCGGCATGCGCGAAGCGCTCCCCCGCGATCAGCCCCACCAGCCTCGGGCCGACCTGGAAGGCCAGCGCCGCGCCCAGCAGCACGACCACGAACCAGGCATAGGTCCAGCGCACGATGCGCCGCTTCTCCTCGGGCCGGTCGCGCTGCAGCCGCTCGTACAGCCAAGGGCCGTAGGCCTTGTTGAGGGCATCGAACACCAGGCCCATGGCGTTGGCCAGCTGCACCGCCACCATGTACACACCCGCCTCGGCCAGCCCCAGCTTGGCGTTGACGAGCACGCGGTCCAGCGCATTGAGCAGGAACAGGCCTGCGAAATGCGGCACCAGCGGCAGGCCGAAGGCCAGGGCCTCCTTGAGGTACGCCGGTCGCCACACCAGGAAAGCCAGCAACGCATCGCGCCGCAGCAGCGCCAGCGCCAGCAGCGCGAACAGCCCGGCCGTCACGATCTGGGCCGTGATGCGCCCGTCGGCGCCCTGCCCCAGCCCCACCACCAGCAGCAGCGACAGCGCCATGCCGAGCAGGCCCTGGGAGATCTGCAGCGTGCCGAAGCGCCGCGCCTCATGCCGGACCTGCCACTGGCCCAGGCGGATGTTGACGACCACGCCGCAGGCCGACACGAACACCGCCCACGGCAGCCAGCGCGGCGGCAGCTCCAGCGCCTGGGCCAGCGGCGCGCGCAGCAGCCACAGCACCCCCGCCGCCAGCAGCGCCGTGGCCAGCAGCAGCTGCAGCCCGGCAGCGATGAAGTCCCGCAGCGCCCGCGCATCGGGCGCACCGTCGTAGTACTTGCGCCCTGCGGCGCCGGCCACGCTCAGGCCCACCCAGGACTCCAGCGCGCCCAGCAGCACCATGAACATCGCCACCTCGCCGTAGCCCGCCGGGCCCAGGTAGCGCGTGAGCAGCGGCAGCAGCAGGAACGGGATCGCCGCATTGAGGATGTTCGACACCAGATACGTGGCCGCCCCGGAAAACAGCGCACTGCTCCTGAGCCGGGTCAGCACGATCGCCCCCCGGCTCAGCGGCCAAGTGCCAGGACGGGCGCGGTGTGCCCACCATGCCCGCGGAAACCGGCCCGACGGGTGGAGCCCTGGCTTCGCATAGCCCATCTGCGGACTCTATGTGCCGGTACAGAAATACGACCGGTCCATGCAACAGGTTTTCCGGAGGTACGGCGGCTGACGCTCGCGCCGCATTGCGCACCCACAGCCGCGCCTCGGGCTGCCTGGCAGACGGTTTCGATGGCTTTCCCCTCTCCCACAGTACGGCCGGCGCCGCCACACCGTTGCCCACCGCCAAGCCCGGGAGCCCATACGGCACTGCAACATTTGCATTCGAATTAGCAGAGTTTAGAGACGCCTTGTCACACCAAAGAGGGGAGTGAAGACACAGAAGCGGGGGACGACAGCGCCGGGGTGTCTGTGCTTGCAAGGTCGGGAAAACAATGGCGCATCGGGCCGCGCCAGCATGGGGAATGGTCGGTGTCGCGCCGGCCTGGGGCGCAGCCGTGCCGGCCGCGAGCGCGGCCTCCCGTGCGGGAATGCGCGGGCCGGCGCGCCGCGCGACGGGGCGTCAGCCGATGGTGGCGCCGGCCGCCTCAGCCGCCGGAGCGGAACTCCGGCACCAGCTCGCGCAGGCACTCGCGCACGGCGGCGTCGCCCTCGCGCGCGGCGGCCTCGCAGCGCTGCAGCCACGCGCCCACGCGCTCGCGCGCGGCGGCGTCGTTGAGCCGCGCGATGCGCAGGCGCTGGATGGGCGTGGGCAGCGTGGTGTCGTCGTCGGCGAGCAGTTCCTCGAACAGCTTCTCGCCCGGGCGCAGCCCGCTGAAGACGATGGGCACCTCGTCGGGGGTCATGCCGGCCAGGCGGATGAGCTGGCGCGCCAGGTCCACGATGCGCACGGGCTCGCCCATGTCCAGCACCAGCACCTGGCCGCTGTCGCCGATGGCGGCGGCCTGCAGCACCAGCCGCGCCGCCTCAGGGATGGTCATGAAGTAGCGAATGATGTCCGGGTGCGTCACCGTCACCGGCCCGCCGCGCGCGATCTGCTCCTTGAACTTCGGGATCACGCTGCCGCTGGAGCCCAGCACGTTGCCGAAGCGCACGGCCATGAAGCGCGTGCGCGGATGCTGCGCCGCCAGGTGGCTCACCACCAGCTCCGCCGCGCGCTTGGTCGCGCCCATGACGTTGGTCGGGTTCACCGCCTTGTCGGTGCTGATGAGCACGAAGCGCTCGGCCCCCTGCTCGGCCGCGGCCAGCGCGGCGTGCCAGGTGCCCAGCGTGTTGTTGCGCAGCGCGGCGCCGGCGTTGTCCTCCTCCATCAGCGGCACATGCTTGAAGGCCGCGGCATGGAAGACCACCTGCGGACGCCAGCGCGCGCAGGTGGCGCGCAGGTGCGCCAGGTCCTTGACGTCGCCCACCAGCCGCACCAGCGGCAGGTGCGGGAAGCTGTGGCCCAGCTCCTGCTCGATGCTGTAGAGGTTGAACTCGCCCAGCTCGTAGAGCACCAGCCGCGCCGGGCCGTAGCGCGCCACCTGGCGGCACAGCTCGCTGCCGATGGAGCCGCCCGCGCCGGTGATGAGCACCGTCTTGCCGTTGAGCGTCTCGGCGATGCCGGCCTCGTCCAGCAGCACCGGGTCGCGGCCCAGCAGGTCCTCGGGCTCGACGCTGCGCAGCCGGTCCACCGCGCTGCGGCCCTGGCGCAGCTCGTCCACCGAGGGCACGGTCAGCACCTGCAGCCCCGTGGCGGCGGCCAGCTCCAGCGCGCGGCGGCGCGCGGTGTCGGGCGCGCCGGGCATGGCGACGATGACGTGGGTGGCGTCGGCGCGGATGTCCTCGCGCGCCACGTCGGCCAGCGCGCCCAGCACCTGCACGCCGCCGATGCGCGCGCCAAGCTTGGCCGGGTCGTCGTCCAGCAGCCCCAGCACCAGCCAGCCCTGGCGGTGCACGCCGGCCAGCAGCATGCGCGCGGCCTCGCCCGCGCCCATCACCAGCGCGCGCTGCGGCACGCCGGGGCCGCCGCTCTGGCGCGCGTTCTCGTAGAGCATGCGGTAGGCCACGCGCACGCCGCACACGCCCAGCAGCGCCATCAGCGGATGCAGCGCCAGCACCGCGCGCGGCACCGCCTGCAGTTGCGCCATCAGCACCACCACGGCGCTGAGCGCACCCGCGGCGAAGCAGGCCGCGGCCAGCCGGCGCAGCTCGCTCACGCCCACGAAGCGCCACATGCCGCGCGGGATGCCCATGACGGCGAACACCGCCAGGTAGGCCGCGATCACGCCCAGCATCACCAGCGGGTCGTAGCCCGGGCGCGCGCTCCACCAACGCTCGAAGCCCAGGCGAAACAGGTACGTGAAATTCCAGGCCAGCGCGATGACCACGCCGTCGATGACCATGGACAAGGTTTCGCGCCGCGCGCGCCAGCGCGCCAGCACGGCGTCCACGCGCTGCCAGAGATAGCCGTTCATCGCGAAGCCAGCAGCCGCAGCGTGCGCAGCAGGATGCGCAGGTCCGACACCAGCGTGGCGCGGCCCGCGTAGGCCACCTGCTGCGCCAGCTTGGCGGGCAGCACCTGCTCGACGTAGGCGCGCTCGGGATCGGCGGC
Organism: Azohydromonas caseinilytica; assembly: GCF_012927045.1. Taxonomy (GTDB): domain Bacteria; phylum Pseudomonadota; class Gammaproteobacteria; order Burkholderiales; family Burkholderiaceae_C; genus Azohydromonas; species Azohydromonas caseinilytica. The sequence continues at coordinate 51,623 of NZ_JABBFW010000005.1, forward strand.
CCGGGCCAGCAGCGCGCCCTCGTCCAGGTGCGCCAGCGAGGCCGGGTCGGTGATGCCCGGGCGCACCGACAGCACCGCCGCGCGCAGCGCCGGCGGGTAGTGCGCGACGTAGCGCGGCACCTCGGGGCGCGGGCCGACCAGGCTCATGTCGCCCTTGAGCACGTCGATGAGCTGGGGCAGCTCATCGAGGCGGCGCGAGCGCAGCCAGTGCCCGGCGCGGGTGATGCGCGCGTCCGTGCCCACGGTCAGCGGCAGCCCGGCAGCGTCGGCGCGCATGGTGCGGAACTTGTGGATGCGAAAGGTCTTGCCATGGCGCCCGACCCGCTCCTGACGAAACAGCGCCGGGCCCGGCGAGTCCAGCCGAATCCACAGCGCGAGGCCCAGCAGCAGGGGAGACAGCAGCAGCAGCGCCAGCGAAGCGATCACCAGGTCAAACAGGCGCTTGGGCATGGAACAGATGCGGAAACAGACATCAATTGATGCAGCCTTTGATGCTAGCATCGTTGCTCAACGATCCGAGGAACGCGCGCCATGCGAACCACCGTGAACCTGGACGACGCCCTGGTCGAGCGCGCGCAGCAGCTCAGCGGCGTGCTCGAACGCTCGGCCCTGCTGCGCGAGGCGCTGCAGGCGCTGATCCAGCGCGAGAGCGCACGCCGCCTGGCGCGCCTGGGCGGCACCGAGAGCGAGCTGCAGGCCGTGCCGCGCCGGCGCCCCGGCGATGAGGGCGGCGCAGCGTGATCGTCGTGGACACGTCGGTGTGGGTGGATCACCTGCGCCATGGCGAGACCCGCCTGGTGAGGCTGCTGGAGGAGCAGCAGGCGGAAATCCATCCCTTCGTCATCGGCGAGCTCGCCTGCGGCAACCTGCGCGCGCGCCAGGAGGTGCTGGCGCTGCTGCAGTCGCTGCCGCGGCGCGACGCCTGCAGCGACGAGGAGGTGCTGTTCTTCATCGAGCGGCATGGCCTGATGGGCAAGGGCATCGGCTACGTGGACGCGCACCTGCTGGCCGCCACCCGTGTCGTGCCCGGACGCCGGCTCTGGACCCGCGACAAGCGGCTGCAGGCGCTGGCGGCGGCACAGGGACTGGCCTACGAGGAGCCGGCGCATTGAGCTTCAAGCCTCAGCCCAGCGCCCCGCGCACCGCCGCGATCACCCGCTGCACATCGGCGTCCGTCATGCGCGTGTAGATGGGCAGGCTCAGCATGCGCTCGTAGGCGTGCTGGCTGTGCGGGAAGTCCTCGGCGCGCAGCCCGTAGCGCTCGCGCCAGTAGGGATGCTGGTGCAGCGGGATGTAGTGCACGCTGCAGCCGATGCCCGCGGCGAACAGCGCCTCGATGCAGGCGTCGCGCCCGATGGGCGCCGCCTCGGCCAGCCGCAGCACGTAGAGGTGCCAGGCATGCGTGTCGCCGGCCCGCGGCCCTGGTGGCGTGACGACGGGCAGGTCGGCAAAGGCCGCGTCGTACTGCGCCGCGATCTCGGCCCGGCGCTGCTGGAAGCCGCGCGCCCGCGCCAGCTGGTGCAGCCCCAGCGCCGCGGCGATGTCGGTGAGGTTGTACTTGAAGCCCGGGGCGACGATCTCGTAGTACCAGCTCGGCACCTTGGCGGTGAAGCGGTCGAAGGCATCGCGGCTCATGCCGTGCAGCCGCATCACGCGCGCGCGTTTCGCCAGCTCCGGGTTGCGCGTCACCAGCATGCCGCCCTCGCCCGTGGTCATCGTCTTGTTGGCATAGAAGCTGAACACGGTGGCGTCGCTCTGCAGCGTGCCCACGAGCCGGCCGGCGCTGGTGGTGGGCAGCGCGTGCGCGGCGTCCTCCACCACCTTCAGGCCATGCCGCTTCGCGATGCCCAGGATCGACGGCATGTCCGCCGCCAGGCCGGCGTAGTGCACCGGCAGGATCGCCCTGGTGCGCGGCGTGATGGCGGCCTCGATGGCGGCCGGGTCGATGTTGAGCGTGGCCGGGTCGATGTCCACCAGCTTCACGTCCGCGCCGAGGTAGCGCACCACCTCGGCGGTGGCGGTGAAGGTGTGGGTGGTGGTGATGACCTCGTCGCCCGGTCCGATGCCCAGCGCCTCCAGCGCCAGGTGCAGCCCGGCGGTGGCGGAGTTGACGGCGATGGACTGCAAGGACTCGTCTCCCAGGAACTCGGTGAAGGCCTGCTCGAAGCGGCGCGCCTTGGGGCCGGTGGTGATCCAGCCGGACTTCAAGGTGTCCACGACCTCGGCAATTTCCTCGTCGCCGATCTCGGGCAGGGCAAAGGGCAGGAAGGCGTCGTTCACGGTGTTCTCTGAGTCAATCGGGTTTGGCAATCCAGCACAGCCGGTGCGTGCGCAGCCAGGGCAGCGCATCGAGCAGGCGGTGCAGCGCCGGATGCACGCGCACGGCCGCGCGCGCCAGCGGCGGCGCCAGCGTGACGCGGCGCGCCTGGATGCGGCCCTGCGGGAAGAGCGCGCGCACGCGCGCCAGCGGCACGCCGCGCACGTCGCGGTTGCGCGGGTTGTCGAAGGCGAAGTCGTACCAGAGCACGGCGCCGCCGGGGCGCAGCCAGCGCCACATCGCGTCGGCCAGCCGCTGCTGGAAGGCGTCGTCCAGCAGCGAGGAAAAGACGGTGCTCTGCAGCACCAGGTCCTGGCTGCCCGGGGCGATGTCCGCCTGCACCGCGTCGCCCAGCAGCAGCCGGGTGGCGGCGGGCAGCCGCTCGCGCGCGGCCGCATGGCGCTCGGCCAGCAGCTCGATGCCGCTGAGGTGCGGCGCGCTGAAGCCCAGGCGCAGCAGCTCCAGCAGGTTGTCGCCATGGCCGCAGCCGACCTCGGTCAGGCGCAGCCCCGCCACGTCGAAGCCCACGCGCTCGCGCAGCAGCGCGCACAGCGCGCGCTCGCGCTGCTGGCGCGCCAGCAGCACCTCCAGGCGCAGCGGGTGGTAGCGGTCGGCCAGGCCGGCGCGGCGCGCGTAGCGCTCGCGCACGGCGGCGGGCTCGTCGTGGCCGGGGGTGGCGCTCATGGCTGCCAGAAGCTCAGCGCGTCAGCTTGCTGAAGCGTTCGCGCCCGCGCCCGTGGCGCAGCACGTCCCACCAGCCCAGCAGCGTGCCGATGCCGTAGCCGACGTGGTGTGCGGCGATCACCACCGGCAGCCGCGGCAGCAGCGCCCAGTGGCCGTCGGCGGCCACCAGCAGCGACAGCGTGCCCAGCGCCGCGCCGTAGGCGGCGAGCCAGCCCAGCGGCAGCACCCAGGACGCGCCCAGCAGCGCCGCGCCGGTGAGCAGCAGCTGCCCGCCCACGAAGAGGCCCGGCACCAGCTGGCGCAGCGCCGCGGGTTGGCCGTGCTTCCTCATCACGAAGGGCTTCCAGTAGCCGTACTGCAGCCACTGCCGGAACAGCGCCCGCACCGAGCCGCGCGGCCGGTACAGCGAGCGGATGCGCGCGCTCTGCCACACCCGGCCGCCGCCGCGCGTGATGCGCAGGTTGTGCTCGTCGTCCTGGTTGCGCACCAGCTGCTCGTCGAAGCCGCCGAAGCGCGCGAAGCTCTCGCGCGGCCAGGCGCCCAGGTACACGGTGTCGGCCTCGCCCTCGTAGTCGAGCTGGCGCGAGCGCGCCCCGCCGCTGACCCAGCGCGACTGGAAGGCCGCGGCGATGGCGCGCTGCCACGGCGCCGCGCCTTCGGCGCGCCAGGGCCCGCCCACCACCGCCGCGCCGCTGCGCTGCAGCGCCGCCACGCACTGCGCCACGTAGTCCGGCGCGTAAGTGGTGTGCACGTCCATGCGCACGATGATTTCGCCCCGCGCCGCCGCCAGCGCCCGGTTCAGGCCGCAGGAGACGATGCGCCCGGGGTTGTCGATGACGCGGATGTGCGCATCGGCCGTGGCCAGCCGCTGCAGCTCCTCGCGCGTGCCGTCGTCGCTCTGGCCATCGGCGATGAGCAGCTCCAGCGTCCACGGCGGCGGCAACTGCTGCGCGCGCGCCGAGGCGCAGAAGGCGGCGATGTGCCCGCGCTCGTTGCGGCACGGCACGATCACGCTGACCAGCTTGGGCGTGGCGGCCGTCATGGCGCGGCTCCCTCGGCCACCGGACGGCCCGCCAGCCGCAGGTACAGCGCGTACATGCGGTCCATGTGCTGGCGGCGCGAGGCGCGCTGCACGATCACGCCGCGGTTGTGGCGGCCCATGGCGTCGAGCTGCTCGGCCGGCAGCGCCTGCAGGGCCTGCAGCGCGTCGGCCAGCGCGCGCGCGTCGCCCGCGGGCACCAGGCGGCCACCCTGCAGGTCGATCCACTGCCGGTTGGCGGGCAGGTCCGAGGTCACCAGTGCCATGCCGCAGGCCATGGACTCCAGCACCGACACCGAGGTGGCGTCGCTCTCGGGCACGCTCACCGAGACATGGCAGCGCTGCATCCAGTGCAGCATGCCGGCGTCGTCCTGGCGGCCCAGGAAGCGCACGCAGTCCTGCAGGCCCAGCGCGTCGGCCCGGGCGCGCAGCTCGGCCTCCAGGGAGCCCCCGCCCAGCAGGATCAGCCGCACCGGCAGCTCCGGCCGGCGCTGGCGCAGCAGCGCCACGGCCTCCAGGATCAGCTCGATGCGGTAGTTGGGCTCCCACGCCCGCAGGCTCAGCAGCTTGAAGGTGCGGGCCTCGCGCACCCCGGGTGGCGGCAGGTTGAATCGGTCGGTGTCGGCGCCCCACAGCAGCTCTTCGCAGGGGGCGCTCACGCCGTACTCGGCCATGGCCTCGATCAGGTCGCGCGAGTCGCCGGTGAGCAGGTCGGCGCGGCGCAGTATCCAGCCCGTGAGCCGCCGCATGGCGCGGCTGCGCCGCGGCGTCACCAGCAGGTCGCTGCCCCAGGCGGTGAGCACCAGCGGGCGCCGTCCGCAGGCCGCGGCCCACAGGCCGTTGGAGCTGATGTAGTGGCCGTGCACCACGTCGGGCGCGATGCGCGCGGCCAGCGCGCGCACCCGCGGCAGGGCCAGGAACCAGCCCACGCCGTCGCCGCCCGGGCGGATGGCATGCACCGCCGCGGCGCCCGGCACCGGGGCCGGGCGCCGCGTGAGCACATGGCACTCGGCGCCGCGCCGGTTCATCTCCAGCACCCAGCGCTGCAGGTGCACGCTGTCGGCGTCGCCGGTGAAGAGCAGCCGCAGCGGCGGCGCCGCCGCGCCGGTCGTGGTGGCGGCGTTGGCCGCATCGAGAGTGACGCTGTTCATGCCTGGTCTCCCGCCCAGGCGCGGTAGTGCTCGCTCATTTCGGGATGGCGCTGGAGCAGCGCGCGGTCCACCTCGCGCACGTCGCCCACCACGCGCGCGGGCTGGCCCTGCACCACGGCGAAGTCCGGCACCGTGCCCGAGACGTAGCTGTAGGCCGTGACCAGCACGCCGCGGCCGAGCTTGCTGCCCGGGGCGATGACGGCATGCGGGCCGATGAAGCTGTAGGGGCCGATCTCGGTGGGGGCCTGGCGGTAGCCGGGCGGACGCGGGTGGCCGTAGTAGCCGCGCCCGCACACCCGCAGCGCGTGGTGCGAGCTGTGGGTGAGGATGGAGACGTGGTTGGTGATCTGGCAGCCCTCGCCGATGCTCAATCCGCCCGAGGCGTCGAGGAAGTTGAAGTGCCCGACGAAGACGTGGTCGCTCATGCGCAGGCTGTCCGGGTGCTCGATGTGCGCATGCGTGCTCACGCGCGTGTGGCGCAGCAGCCGGCCGTCGGAGGTGCGCCAGCCGTAGACCATGCGCGGCGCCAGCACGCAACTCAGCAGCGACAGCAGGGCTCTCTTGATCGACACGGCGGCGGGCTCGAAAAAAGGCAAAACGTCTATTGTCGCGGCTGCGCCACGCCCGCCCCCGCAGCCCCGGGTTGCGCGGCCTGGCGGAACAGGAGCCAGGCCACGCCGATGGCGCACAGGTAGGCCGCGCTGGTGCTGGCCGCCGCGCCCAGCGCGCCCCAGCGCGGCACCGCCAGCAGGCAGCCCAGGGTGTTGAGCGCGAGCGACAGCGCCGCGATCAGCCCCGACAGGTGCGGCCGGCCCAGGTGGTTGGTGAAGAAGGCCGACAGGCTCGACGCCGCCGCGTAGGCCGCGATGCCCGGCAGCAGCGCGGCCAGTGGCGGCAGCACCCCGGCGTAGGCCGGCCCCAGCACGCGCGGCAGCGCCAGCGCCGCGCCTCCCCACAGCAGCGGCGCCGCGACGGCCGCCACGGCCATGTTCAGCCGCGCCGCCTGCCGTGACGTGCGCGCCGCGCCGGCCGTGTCGGGCTGGCCGATGCGGTGATAGGCCGACATGGTCAGCGCCGAGGACAGCAGCCACAGCAGCTCGGCCACCTGCACCGCCACCGAGTACACGCCCGCGGCGGCCAGGCCCTCGTGGCGCTCGACCAGGAACAGCGTCACGCGGTAATTGAGCAGGCTGACCACGTTGGTGACGCCGATCTCCAGCACGAAGCGCGCGTCGCGCCGCACCGCGCGCCAGGGTTGCGGCGCCTGGGCGGGCGCGGCGCGCAGCGCCGCCGCGGCCGTGCCCACGCCCACCAGCGCCTTGGCCGCCACCCAGGCCGCGAGCACCGGGCCGAGCAGGTCCTCGCCCTGGCGCGGCAGGAGCAGCAGCGCGCCCAGCACCAGCGCAGGGGCGGCCACCTGCGGCAGATTCATGGGGCCCATGCGGCCCTGCCCCAGCCACAGCCCGCTGGCGGTGGACACCAGCAGCAGCAGCGGCGCCGCCAGCGCCATCAGGTGCAGCCGGTCATACGGTGCGCTGCGGGCCTGCGCCGCCATGGCCAGCAGCACGAGAGCGGCGACGGCGCCGAAGCCCACCGACACCAGCAGCCAGCGCCGCAATCCGCCGCCCGGCGCCTCCTGGTGGTGCGAGATGCGCCGGGCCAGGGCCAGGCCGAAGCCGGAGCCCAGCGTCAGCAGCACCGACTCCACGGTCACGAACAGCGCGAAGGCGCCCTGCACCGCCGGCCCCAGGCGTGCCACGTGCACCATCAGCGCCAGGCCCAGCGCCACCGTGGCGACGCGCGCGAGCAGGTTCAGGCTGGCGCCACGGGCCAGGCCGGCAAGGGACATGGGGAGTGAAAAGGTCGGCAGCGAGGGGGCTGCATTGTCGCCGCGCGGGTTGGAACGGGCTTCTTCCCGTGGCCCCGCAAAGGCTGCAAGACCTCACGGCGCCGGCGCAGCCTCACTCCAGGCCGCCCAGCCTCCCCTGCCTACAATCCGCCCTTTTTCGCCGCGCAGCCTTTCCGCCATGAGCAGCCACGACCTTCCCCAGACCGACGACAACAAGCTCATCGCCGAGCGGCGCGAGAAACTGGCCGCCCTGCGCGGCCGTGGCGGCGTGACCTTCCCCAACGACTTCAAGCCCACGCACGCCGCCGCCGAGCTGCAGGAGCGTTTCGGCCAGCAGCCCAACGAGGAGCTGGAGCCCCAGGCCATCGCCGTGGCCGTGGCCGGGCGCCTGATGCTCAAGCGCGTCATGGGCAAGGCCAGCTTCGGCACGCTGCAGGACGCCTCCTTCGGCCCCACCAGCGGCCGCATCCAGCTCTACGTCTCCAAGGCCGACGTCGGCGACGAGGCCTACGAGGCCTTCAAGCACAACGACCTGGGCGACATCCTGGGCGCGCAGGGCACGCTGTTCCGCACCCGCTCGGGTGAGCTCTCCATCAAGGTCACGCAGCTGCGCCTGCTGACCAAGAGCCTGCGCCCGCTGCCGGACAAGTTCCACGGCATGGCCGACCAGGAGCAGAAGTACCGCCAGCGCTACGTGGACCTGATCACCGACGAGGCCGCCCGCGCGCGCTTCGTGGCGCGCAGCAAGGCCGTGAGCTCGATCCGCAACTTCATGGTCGATCACGGCTTCCTGGAGGTGGAGACGCCCATGCTCCACCCGATCCCCGGCGGCGCGAACGCCAAGCCCTTCGTGACGCACCACAACGCGCTGGACCAGGAGATGTTCCTGCGCATCGCGCCGGAGCTGTACCTGAAGCGGCTGCTGGTGGGCGGCTTCGAGCGCGTGTTCGAGATCAACCGCAACTTCCGCAACGAGGGCATCTCGGTCCGGCACAACCCGGAATTCACGATGATGGAGTTCTACGCGGCCTACTGGAACTACCACGACGTGATGGGCTACACCGAGCAGGTGATCCGCCACGCCGCGCGCCAGGCCACGGGCAGCGCCACCGTGACGTACCAGGGCCGCGAGGTGGACCTGGAGCAGCCCTTCGCGCGGCTGTCGATCCGTGACGCCATCGTCAAGTACGTCCCGGAGATCGGCGCCGAGCGCATCGACGACCCGGCCGCGCTGCGTGCCCTGCTCAAGCAGCATGGCCACGAGGCACCGGCGCACTGGAACCTGGCGCAGCTGCAGTTCGGCGTGTTCGAGGAGTTCGTCGAGCACCACCTGTGGGCGCCGACCTTCATCGTGGACCACCCGGTGGAAGTGAGCCCGCTGGCGCGCGCGGCGGACGCCGACCCGACCCGCACCGAGCGCTTCGAGCTCTACATCACCGGCCGCGAGATCGCCAACGGCTTCTCCGAGCTCAACGACGCCGAGGACCAGGCCGAGCGCTTCCTGTCGCAGGTGAAGAACAAGGACGCCGGCGACGAGGAGGCGATGTACTTCGACGCCGACTTCATCCGCGCGCTGGAGTACGGCATGCCGCCGGCGGGCGGCTGCGGCATCGGCATCGACCGCCTGGTGATGCTCATCACCGACAGCGCCAGCATCCGCGACGTGATCCTGTTCCCCGCGCTGCGCCGCGAGGGCGGCCACAACGGCCAGTGAGCTGACACGCCGCACGAGCCGGACGGCGCCCTGCCGGACCGGCCCTCATCCAGCGCACGGCGCCGGCCCGGGGCAAACCCGCGCCGGCGCCGCTTTCTTTGATCCAGGTGAATCTCCGCGCTGCGGCGGCCCGCCTACGCTGCACGCCATAAAGAGATCGCGGGGAGGGGCAGGTTCTTCTTTGGAACAGAGGCCCGGATGGATCAACTTCTCGAATCGCTGTCCGACATCGAAAACGCCTGCTGGACGGAGCTGGAGCGTGCCAGCGCCGAGCGCGGCCACCCCTGGCGCACCATGTCGCTGGCCACCACCGACGGGCGCGAGGCGCATGCGCGCAGCGTGATCTTGCGCGAGGTGGACCGCGAGGCGCGCGAGCTGCTGTTCTTCACCGACGCGCGCAGCAGCAAGGTGCAGCAGATCGCGCAGTTCCCGCGCGGCACGCTGCTGGTGTGGTCGCCGCAACTGGGCTGGCAGCTGCGCCTGCGCGTGACGCTGGAGGTCGAGACCGCCGGGCTGGCCGTGTCCTCGCGCTGGGCGCAATTGAAGCTCACGCCGGCGGCGCAAGACTATTTGTCTCCCCTGCCTCCCGGCACCCCGCTGGCGCAGACCACGCCCGAGCGCGCCTCGCGCGGGCATTTCGCGCTGGTGCACGCGCAGGTGCGCACCATGGACTGGCTGGAATTGCTGCCGCAGGGGCAGCGAAGAGCTTGTTTTGATCGGAATGGCTACAAGTGGGTGCAGCCGTAGCGGGCAGACGTGTCCTAATCAAAATCGGGCAAACAAACGCTCAATACTCGCCGCCGAATTCTGGAGTATTGACTTTGATTAATTGACGACTTGGCGCGTCTGAGCAAGATGCCGCAGGCGCCGGCATTTTTAGGACGACACCTGAATCAATCGGCGCTCATCGGCCACAGGAGACACTGCCATGTCGGTCACGGATATCCCAGAGTCTGGCGCCATTCCTTATGCTTTGGGCCAGCCCTCTATCGTACGAATCCCCATCCCCGGCACCAACGGCCTCTGCATTGAATTTCGAGCCCGCGGCTGGACACCCAAAGGCGGCTCCACATCGACAATATTTTTCCAGGACATTTCAGGCAAACGGCATCTGCGACTGGACTATGGGTACAACATTGCCGCCAAGACCGTCGATTACCACTGGAATCAAGTCAAGACACATACCCAATTCGGCATCGCCAATCATGCCAGCGCGGGACGTACCGGGCAGATTGCGTTCCAAGCTGCCAAATACTTTCGGCATGTCGGTAGGGTATTGGTCGTCGCGGGTGTCGCTATTGATGTGGTGTCCGTCGTTCGAGCTGACAAACCACTGCGCAGGGCTTCCGAAGCCGTGGCCGGATGGGCAGCAGCCTGGGTTGGCTGCAAAGCCATTGGCACGGCCGGGGCCGGCCTAGGCAGTTTGGCATCTCCATTGGGAATGGCTGCTGTTGGAGTAAGCGGATGCGTCATCGGTGGCGCTGTGGGTTATTACAGTGGCGCCCAATTGGCAGGCCGTGTCTACGACTGGGCTGAAGACACGAATTTTTTCGCCGTACCGGAAGTCTTGCGGCCATGAGCGTCACCCTGCTCTATTCACCACAGACACCAGTTTGTTCGCACTGGCAGCTGGGCAATTTGCAGGAATCGCTGGCTCTGGTCTCACTGATAGGTTGGGCTCAATACCCGCCCCCAGTGGACGCCGGTGTCCCAGATCCGGTTGCTGCTGCACTGGCCGAGGCCTTGACTGTCGTGGGCCAAGTCGTTTTTCCGTGGGCCTTAAGCGAAGGCGCCATCGCCGGCGTCATCCATGCGCAGCGACTCACGCCACCCGGTTGGGGCACCAGCCTGATATTTAGACTTAAACATTTTCCGTGCGATACCGCCTTGCTCTTTACTCGCGATCCCCAAGCAGCCCAGCACCTTTTTCACAGCGTCGGTTTTCCCTGGACGCAGCAGGGTCAGATCGTTTTGGTGTTGAATACTCAAGCCGCGTTCCCTGCACTGGGCATGGAGCAGATCGATAAACTCACCAGCGAATATTGGGCCACACAAGTGGCCACGCTAAAAATCCACGGTATCGTTGCTGCGCTGCGCCCCGGCGTGGATGGCGACGTCGCTGCTTTTCTAGCATTGAATGAGGATGTCGCAGCGATATTCCAGCAAGCGCTTCAAGCCTCATGCGTCAAATGTAACGTCAATTTCGAGCTTTGCACCGAAACCGAATTGGCAAACCGGTTGAGCGAGAACCCCAACCCTTAATCCTTTTCCACCCCCAACCCCAGCCCGCTGTGCGCCAAATGCCGCTCGATGATGGCCCGATATTCCGGCGCCAGATTGACGAACTGCAGGCCGACCAGAAAACCATATTCCCGGCCGCTCAAAATGCTGAAGGCGACGCGGCCGTAGGCCACGACGGCGTCCACGCCGGTGGTGTCGCGGGTGACGTGGAACGTGATCTCGCACATCGCGCCGGGCGACAGGTTCAGCGGCGAGACGGTGCCGATGCCGCCGCCGCTCAGGTCCACCGTGTGCACCTCGATCACCTGCAGGTTGGGCAGCTTCAGGTACGCCGTGGTGGAGAACGGCTTGCGCGCGTGCTCGCGACGCTCCGGCCCCGACGCCACCCAGTCCTTGACTTCTCTCGATCCGATCATGTTGGCGGGCTGGCTGGGGCTTGAGTGACGGCGGCGGGCCCCGGCGGGCTCAACGGGCGATGGCAGGTACGGCGATCTTAGGCATGCCCCGGCCGCGCCCGCCTTCACCGAGATCAAGACCGGCAGCCGCGCCAGGGCACGGCGCCGGCAGCGCCTCAGCGGTGCTTGAAGTTGGCCTTGCGCTTGGTGAGGAAGGCGTCCATGCCCTCCTTCTGGTCCTCGGTGGCGAACATCGAGTGGAACAGGCCGCGCTCGTAGGCGATGCCTTCGGTGAGCGTGGTCTCGAAGGCGCGGTTCACGCAGTCCTTGGCCATCAGCACCGAGGGCAGCCCGAAGCCGCAGATCACGGCGGCGGCGGCCAGCGCCTCCTCCATCAGTTTCTCGGCCGGCACCACGCGCGACACCAGCCCGGCGCGCTCGGCCTCCTGCGCGTCCATCATCCGGCCGGTCAGGATCAGGTCCATGGCCTTGCTCTTGCCGATGGCCCGCGGCAGCCGCTGCGTGCCGCCGGCGCCGGGCATGATGCCGATCTTGATCTCGGGCTGGCCGAACTTGGCGCTGTCGGCGGCGATGATGAAGTCGCACATCATGGCCAGCTCGCAGCCGCCGCCCAGCGCGAAGCCGGCCACCGCGGCGATGACGGGCTTGCGCACCTTGCGGATCGTTTCCCAGTTGCGGGTGATGAACTGGGTCCGGTAGACGTCCATGAACTCGCGCTTGGCCATGGCGGCGATGTCGGCGCCGGCGGCGAAGGCGCGCTCGCTGCCCGTCAGGATGATGCAGCCCACGCTGTCGTCGGCGTCGAAGGCCAGCAGCGCCTCGCCCAGCTCGTCCATCAGCGGGTCGTTGAGCGCGTTGAGCGCCTTGGGCCGGTGCAGCGTAATCACCGCGGTCTTGAGCGCGCCGTCCTCGCCGCCGTGCAGCGCCGTCATCAGGTTCTCGAATGCCATGCAGGGTCTCCGTAATTCAAAATCAGGGCGCGGCCACTATACGGGCCGCATCCCCCGGCTCCGGTATTGCACGATTGCTTAATGCCGCCCCGGAGCGGGCGCGGCAAGAGGGCTCAGCGCGCCTGCAGCGGCAGGCGCTTGAGGCGCAGGTCCACCCACACGTCGGCGCTCTGGCGGATGAGCAGCCGCACCGGCAGGTACTGCAGCGTGGGCGCGAACCAGGCCTCGGCCGTCATCACGTCGCCCCAGGGCTCGCGCCGCGGCTTCAGATGCACCGCCGGCAGCGTGCCCACCGGGGTCTCGATGCGCTCCTCGCCCAGCACGTCGTAGATCCACGGGTCGATGCGGCGCGGCAGCGCCAGCGGCAGCTCCAGCGTGCCGCCGGGCTGCAGCAGGCCGGGCCGCAGCGTGAACAGCCAGGTCATCTGCACGAACTGGCTCACCGAGTCCTGCACGCCCAGCAGGGGCACGCGCCGCGTTCCGCCGGACAGCACGATGGCGTCGGGCTCGAAGCGCACGCTGGCGCGGCGCGGGCTCAGGAAGCCCAGGCGCGTCTCCTCGTCGTAGCGCCGCGGCAGCAGGCCGCGCGCGCCGATCTCGCCGTCGCTGCTCATGCGCCGCCGCATCAGCGGCGCGAAGGTGGGGCCCACCACCACGTCCAGATGCACCTGGTAGTGCTTGTCCTGCAGCAGCCACTGCACCCGCGCGCTGCCGTGCACCTCGCCGCGGTACCAGCCCGAGAGCTCGTATTCGAGCTGCGTGGACGGCGGCCAGCCCTGGTGCGGGGCGGAAGCCGCTTCGGCTACCGGCGGCACGGCCTGCGCCGGCGGCAGGTCCGCCGGCGTGGAGGCCGCCTCGGCGGGTTGGGACGGGGCCGCCTCCGCCACGGCCGGGAACTCGGGGGCACTGGCAGCGGCCTCTGCAACCGCAACCGGCGCGGAGGCCGCTTCGGCTGCCTGCGTCACGTCGGGCGGCAGCGCGGGCGCCGCAGCGGCGTCCTCCGGCGCTGAGGCGGCCGAGGCGGCTTCAGCCACGGTCGCGGCTTCCTGCGGCGATGGGTTCTCAGTCTCGGGCGGCTGCGGCGGCGCCTGTTCAGGTTCGGGCTCGGGTTCCAGCTTGGGCGCCGAAGCCGCCTCGGCCACGGGCTGCGGCACGTGCGCCACGGGCGGCGGCGCGGGTGGTGGCGGTGGGGCTGCCGGCGCAGGCGGGGGCACGCTGGGCGCCAGCTCGCGCACGAAAGCCACCTCCATGGGCGGCGGCGGGGCGTCGGGCTGGGGCAGGCTCAGGGCGATGTCATCGATCAGCCAGACGTGCAGCAAGGCCACAGCCAGCACGAGCAGCAGCAGCCGCCCGCCGCGCCGGGGGCGGCGTTTCAGTGGCAGGGGGGCCTTGGGCATGCGTAGGCGGCGCCACGATGGACGGGCAAGGCGGCGCTCATTCCGGCTTCAAGTGGGAAGGTTTCCGTTCGCCCTGAGCTTGTCGAAGGGCCTGCCAGCAAACTGCAGCGGGGGCTTCGACAGGACCTGTCCTGAGCTTGTCGAAGGGCTCAGCCCGAACGGGCTTCTTCAGCAGGGACCCCGGGATCGGTTCACCCTCGCAGCCACGCCCGGCGCAGTGCCTGCGCGGCCTCGCCGGCGCCCTCGTCCACCGACAGCACCACGTTGCTGGCCGGCTGCGCCGGTGGCTCGACCTGGCAGCTCAGCACGCGCTGGCCGCGCACCAGCAGCAGCTCGAAGGGCGCGCCCACCGTGAGCCACTGCTGCGCGTCGTCGAGCCGGCGCACGCGCCAGCGGTCCACCGCCACCAGCTCATCGCCGGCCGACACGCCGGCGCGCTCCGCCGCGCTGCCGCGCAGCACCGAGCGCACCTGCACGCCGGTCACCGGGCCCTCGCTCAGGCGCAGGCCCAGCGCGGCGGCAAAGGGCAGCGGCTCCGCCTTCCAGGCCACGCCCATGCGCGCCAGCAGCGGCCGCAGGTCGAGGTCTTCCGTGCCGTGCACCCAGGCGTCCAGCTCCTCGGCCACGGAGCGGCCGGCCACCTGCTCCAGCGCCTGCCGCACGTCGTCCTCGCCGATGGGGCCGCCGCCGCTGCGCTGCCACAGGCTGCGCATCACCGCGTCCAGCGAGCCCTGGCCGGCGCCGCGCAGGGTCAGGTCCAGCGCCAGCGCCACGAGCGAGCCCTTGGCGTAGTAGCTCACGGTAGCGTTGGGGGTGTTCTCGTCGCTGCGGTAGTACTTGACCCAGGCGTCGAAGCTGGATTGCGCCACGCTCTGCACGAAGCGCCCCGGCGTGGCCAGCACGCCGTTGAGGTTCTTCGCCACCAGCTTCAGGTAGCGCGCCTCGTCGATGAGGCCGGCGCGCACCAGCAGCAGGTCGTCGTAGTAGGAGGTGAAGCCCTCGAAGAACCACAGCAGCTCGGTGTAGTTCTCCTGGCCGTAGTCCAGCCGCTCGAACTCCCGCGGCTTCAGGCGCTTGACGTTCCAGCTGTGGAAGTACTCGTGGCTGATCAGGCCCAGCAGCGTGACGTAGCCGTCGGTGAGCGCGTTGGCCGGGTTGCCGCGGCGCGGCAGGTCGCGGCGCGAGGCGATCAGCGCCGTGCTGGCGCGGTGCTCCAGGCCGCCGTAGCCGTCCTCCACCACGTTGAGCAGGAACACGTAGCGCTCGAAGGGCGCCGGGCCGTCGTCGGGGTGCCAGAAGGCGATCTGCGCCTCGCAGATGCGCCGCGCGTCGGCCAGCAGCCGCTCGCCGTCGAAGCCGGGCCAGGCGCCGGCCACCACGAATTCGTGCGGCACGCCCGCGGCCTCGAAGCTGCCGCGCCAGAAGCGGCCCAGCTCGAAGGGATGGTCGATGAGCTCGTGGTAGTCGGGCGCGGCGTAGGTCGGCGGCGCGGCCTGGACCGCGGGCATCGCGGTGGCGATCTCCCAGCCCGCGGGCAGCGTGCCGAAGCTGATCTGGTGCGGCTCGTGCTCGCGCCCTTCCACGCGCAGGCACAGGCTGGTGCCGTTGAAGAAGCCGCGGTCGGCGTCGAGGAAGGCGGTGCGCACCGAGGTGTCGAAGGCGTAGACCAGGCAGCTGACTTCCAGCGGTGCCGCGTCGCCCTGGCATGACGCCACCCAGGTGGTCTTGTCGAGCTGGCGCAGCGGCACCTCCTGCTGGCCCTGGCGCGCGCTGAGCCCGGAGAGGTGGCGGCCGAACTCGCGCACCATGTAGCTGCCCGGAATCCACACCGGCAGGCTCAGGCGCTGCTCGGCGGCCGGCTGCGGCACGGTGAGCGTGACGTGCCACAGGTGGGACGGGGCGTCTTCGACGTCGATGCGGTAGCTGATCATCGTTGCGGGCGGTGAGTGGCGTGGAACAACAGGGCCGCCGCGCCGGCGCCCCCGCGGAAAGCATCAGGCCGCGGCAGGCCGCTCAGGTGCCGGCCGCGCCGAGGAAGCAGCACAGCGCCGCGATGGCGCTGAGCCTGAAGCGCAGCGTCAGCCAGGCCTGCAGGCCCAGCCGAGGGTACACGCGCCGGTCCACCAGGTAGCAGGCCACCAGCATCACCCCATGCAGCACCAGCCCGGCGTAGGGCGGCATCAGCAGCGCCACCCAGGCGATGAGCATGGCCGTGATGGCCCAGGCGAACAGGCGCGGCTCGCGGTAGATGTAGCCCAGCCCCCAGTGGATGCCGCCGAGGAAGGAGACGATCAGCGCCGCGTAGGCGGCCAGCGCGTCCACCACGTAGGGATGCGCGTCCGGCCGCACGAACCACACCAGCAGCGCGCCGAACACGAAGGGAACCAGGCCGAGATAGCCCAGGCGCAGCGCGGGCTGCGCCGGCAGGTAGGGGCCGGACGGGGCGACAGTGACAGGCGTATGCATGTGCAACATTGTGCTGGCGCCCTCCCCGACGGCCCGCCGATCGTGTGGTCGCCGCGACAGGGCTCAGGACTTGCGCGCGCTCTCTGCCAACTGCTTCTCGACTTCGGCGGCCGAGACGGCGCCGGGCACGCGGGTGCCGTCCTCGAACACCAGCGCCGGCGTGCCCTGCACGCGGTGCTTCTTGCCGAAGGCCACGTTGCGCTGCAGCGCATTGCTGTCGCACTCGCCCATGGCCCTTGGCGGGGTGACGCCGTTGAGCATCCAGTCGCGCCAGGTCTTGGCCGGGTCCTTGGCGCACCAGATGGCCTTGGACTTGGCGTCCGAGTCGGGGCCGAGGATGGGATAGAGGAAGGTGTAGACCGTGACGTCCTTGACGCTGGCGAGGTCCTTCTCGAAGCGCTTGCAGTAGCCGCAGTTCGGATCGACGAACACCGCCAGCTTGCGCGCGCCGCTGCCCTGCTTGATCACCACCGCGTCCTTGAGCGGCAGGCTGGCGAAGTCGATGGCGCTGAGCTTGTTGAGGCGCTGCTCGGTGAGGTCGGTGCGGGTGCGGGTATCGACGATATGGCCCTGGATGAGGTGGTCGCCCTTCTCGTCCGTGTACATCACGTCGTTGCCGATGCGCACCTCCCACAGGCCCGGCACGGAGGTGCGGCTGACCTCGTCGATCTTGGGCAGGTTGGGCAGCCGATCGGCCAGGTTCTTGCGGATCTGCGCCTCCTGGGCCGAGGCGCCCAGGGCGGCCGTCGCCAGCAGCGCCGCCAGGCCCAGGGTCTGCAGATGGCGGATGGCTTGGATGGGGCGGTTCATGGCGGTTCCTTAGGTGCCGAGGGCGCGGCCGGCGAGCCAGCGCTTGAGCGGGGTGAGTTGGTTGACCAGGTTCAGGCCGCGGTTGCGCAGCTCGCGCAGCACCGGGGTGTCGTGCTCGAAGAGGTGCAGCAGCCCGTCGGTGAGCTGCTGCATCGCCAGCGTGGGCACGGCGCGCGCGCGGGCGTAGCGGCGCAGCAGCTTCTCGTCGGAGAGCGGGCGCCAGGATTCGCGCTCGGCGATGACCCGGGCCAGCGCCTCCACGTCGCCCAGGCCCAGGTTGAGGCCCTGGCCGGAGAGCGGGTGCACCACGTGCGCCGCGTCGCCCACCAGCACCCAGCCCGGCCCGCACACGCGCTCGGCGCGCGAGAGCTGCAGCGGCCAGCCCACGCGCGGGCCGCTCAGCGCCAGATGCCCGGCGGCGGCGCCGCAGGCCTCGTTGAGCGCGGCCTCGAACTCGGCGTCGGGGAGCGCCTGCATCGCCTGCGCGCGCTCGGTGGGCATGGACCACACCAGGCCGTAGGAGCAGCCCTGCCGCGGCCGGTCGAAGGGCAGCAGCGCCAGGATATCGGGGCTGCGGAACCACTGCCGCGCCACGCCCTCGTGCGGCCGGTCCGCCACCAGGCGCGCGGCCACCGCGGTGTGGCCGTAGGGTTTGGTGTGGAAGCCGATGCCCAGCGCCTCGCGTGCGGCGGAGTGCTTGCCCTCGCACAGCGCGCTGAGCGGGGCCTGCACGGGGGTGTCGGCGGGAAGCGCCGTCACATGCGGCGCGAAGCGCACGGCGGTGGCCAGGGCCTCGTCCAGCGCCTGGGCGTCCACGATCCAGGCCAGCGCGTCCACGCACTGCGACCAGGCCGAGAACTCCAGCTGGCTGTCGTGGGCGTCGCCATGCACCAGCATTTCCGAGACGGCGGTGGCGGCATCGGCCGGCAGCGCGTCCCAGACCTTCAGGCCGCGCAGCAGCCCCACCGCCTGGGCATTGAGCGCGTAGGTGCGCACGTCCGGACCCTGGGGCTGGCGCGGCGCGGCTTCCAGCAGGGCCACGCTCAAGCCCTGGCGCGAGAGGGCCAGCGCCAGGCTGCGGCCCACCGCACCGGCGCCGCGCACGGCGATGTCGTAGGAGGTCATCTCCAAATTGTAGGCAGCGCCACCAACCCACCCGGTTGACGGGATGCAGCCGGTACGATCCTGTGCTTCCGCCCGGCGTCCGGCCCCGGCATGTCTTCGTGTCCCGCCGGCGCCCTTCCCTTCCCTTTCCTCTCTGCCGAGCCGTCCCGTGAGCGACCTGTCCCTGCGCGTGCACGCGCTGAGCATCTACCCCGTGAAGTCCTGCGCCGGCATCGCGCTGGCGCAGGCCCGGCTCACCGCCACCGGCCTGGAGCACGACCGCGCCTGGATGCTGGTGGACGCGCAAGGGCGCTTCGCCAGCCAGCGCCAGTGGCCGCGGCTGCAGCTCATCCGGCCGTCCTTCGAGGGCGACACGCTGCTGCTGCACGCGCCGGACATGCTGCCCCTGGCCGTGCCGCTGCAGGTGCAGGGCACGCCGCGGCCGGTGCGGGTGTGGGACGACGAGCTCACGGGCCTGGACCAGGGCGACGCGGCGGCGCACTGGTTCGAGGCCGCCATCGGCCAGCCGCTGCGGCTGGTGCGCTTCGATCCGGCGCAGCGCCGGCTCTCCGACGCGAAGTGGAGCGCCGGCGTGGACGCCGAGAACGCTTTCAGCGATGGGTTTCCGCTGCTGGTGGCCTCCACGGCCTCGCTCGCGGAGCTCAATGCACGGCTCGCGGCGCGCGGGCAGCCGCCGGTGACGATGGAGCGCTTCCGCCCGAATCTCGTCCTCGACGGGCTGGAGGACGCGCACGGCGAAGACTTCATCGACACGCTGGCGCTCGACGGCGGCGTGCGGTTGAAACTCGTGAAACCCTGCGTGCGCTGCTCGATCCCGAACGTCGATCCGGTCAGCGCCGAGCCGGGCGACGAGCCCGGCGCGACGCTGGCGACCTACCGGGCCGATCCGCGCATGAAGGGCGGCCTCACTTTCGCCATGAACGCGGTGATCGAGGCCGGCGTCGGCGCCACGCTGCGCGTGGGCGGCGCAGTCGAAGCCACGCTGGCGGTGTGAGGGCCGCGCCGGAATCCGTGCCGATTCGGCGCCGGGCGCCGGTGTGCATCCCCTGGCCGGGGGTGCCGGAAAGGCCCGCCGACTAGAATTTCGCCCCTTCAGCCCCTGTCCGGGCCTTCATTCGCCCTCTTACCCGGAACCCTTCCATGAGCCTCAAGTGCGGCATCGTGGGCCTGCCCAACGTGGGCAAGTCCACCCTCTTCAATGCGCTGACCAAGGCGGGCATCGCTGCCGAGAACTACCCCTTCTGCACCATCGAGCCCAACGTGGGCGTGGTGGAGCTGCCCGATCCGCGGCTGGACAAGCTGTCCGAGATCGTCAAGCCCGAGCGCGTGGTGCCGGCCATCGTCGAGTTCGTGGACATCGCGGGCCTGGTGGCGGGCGCGTCCAAGGGCGAAGGCCTGGGCAACCAGTTCCTCTCGCACATCCGCGAGACCGACGCCATCGTCAACGTGGTGCGCTGCTTCGAGGACGAGAACGTCATCCACGTCGCCGGCCGGGTGGACCCGATCGCCGACATCGAGGTGATCCAGACCGAGCTATGCCTGGCCGACCTCGGCACCGTCGAGAAGAGCCTGCAGCGCTACGTCAAGGCCGCGCGCTCGGGCAATGACAAGGAAGCCGCGGCGCTGGTCAAGGTGCTGGAGAAGTGCCAGGCCGCCCTGGACCAGGCCAAGCCGGTGCGCACCATCGACTTCAGCAAGGAGGAGCTGGTGATCCTCAAGCCGCTGTGCCTGATCACGGCCAAGCCGGCGATGTTCGTGGGCAACGTGGCCGAGGACGGCTTCGAGAACAACCCCTTCCTGGACCGCCTGAAGGACTACGCCGCCAGCCAGAACGCGCCGGTGGTGGCCATCTGCGCCAAGACCGAGGCCGAGCTGGCCGACATGGAGGATGAGGACCGCGCCATGTTCCTGGCCGAGATGGGCCAGGACGAGCCGGGGCTGAACCGGCTGATCCGTGCCGCCTTCAAGCTGCTGGGCCTGCAGACCTACTTCACCGCCGGCGTGAAGGAAGTGCGGGCCTGGACCATCCACATCGGCGACACGGCCCCGCAGGCCGCGGGCGTGATCCACACCGACTTCGAGCGCGGCTTCATCCGCGCCCAGACCATCGCCTTCGACGACTTCATCGCCTACAAGGGCGAGCAAGGCGCCAAGGACGCCGGGAAGATGCGCGCCGAGGGCAAGGAGTACGTGGTCAAGGACGGGGACGTGATGAACTTCCTGTTCAACGTCTGAGGACCCGCCGGAGCGGGAGCCCTCCCGCCCCCACCTGAGAATCCCCGTGAGCCCGAGCGGCCACGGGGATTTTTTGTGGGACGGAGGCACCCGCCCGATGGGATGGAGGTGAGTGATGAGCGAATACCAGTACTACGAGCTCGCCGCCATCGACCGACCGCTCACGCGTGAGGAGATGGCGCAGCTGCGCGCCGTGTCCACGCGCGCCGAGATCACGCCCACGGGCTTCGTGAACCACTACGAGTGGGGCGACCTCAAGGCCGATCCGGCCGAGTGGATGCGGCGCTACTTCGACGCCTTCGTCTACGTCGCCAACTGGTGCAGTTGCCGGCTGTCGCTGCGCGTGCCCCGGGCTACCTTCGGCGATGCGGAGCTGGAACCTTTCGCCGTCGAGTACCGGCTGAACATCGAAGCCACCGAGGAACACTGGATCTTCGACTGGTCGCTCGACGAGAGCGAGGACGATGACCGCTTCGCGATGGATGACGGCAGCGGCTGGATGCGGCGCCTGGCGCCACTGCGCGAGGAGCTGCTGCGCGGCGACCTGCGCCCGCTGTACCTGGGCTGGCTGGCCGGAGCCGCCTCCGGCGATCTGGAGGACGACGCGGCGGAACCGCCCGTGCCGCCGGGCCTGGCGGCGTTGTCGCCAGCGCAGCAGGCGCTGGTGGAGTTTCTGGAGATCGACCCCGATCTGCTGGCCGCGGCCCAGGCCGGCAGCGCGCCCGGCCCGCGGGAGAGCGACACCCAGGCGGACGCGGACCTCGACGAGTGGCTGGCGCAGTGGCCGCGCGAGGACATGGTGGCGATGCTGAAACTGCTGGCCCAGGGCCGGGGCGCCGAGGCCGAGCGCCAGGTGCGCTCACGCCACGAGGCCTGGCTGAAGGCGCGGCGGCCGTCGCCCGCGGCCCTGGCGCCGCAACGCAGCGTGGCCGAGCTGTACGAAGTGGCCGAGGTGGCCCGCGGCGCGCGCGAGGCGCGGGAGGCGAAGGAGCGCGCGGCGCAGCAGGCCGAACAGCAGCGCCAGCGCGAAGCCCATCTGCGGCGGCTGATGGACGACGTGGACCGGCACTGGGCCGCCATCAAGGCGCAGGCGGAGCGCGGCACGGGCTCGGGCTACGAACAGGCAGTGCAGATGCTCACGGAGCTGGAGCAGGCCCACCAGCTGGCCGGCCGCCGCGAGGTTTTCGACGGCGCGCTGCAGCGCTTCATGGAGCGCCATGGCCGGCGCACCGCGCTGCGGCGGCGGCTGTCCGAGGCGGGGCTGTGGTCCTGAGGCCCCGACGCTGATCACGGCGGCCCGCCGCCCCGGCTGAACGCCACCACCGGCCGCCTGCAACCACGTTGAACCTGCCCGGTATAAGCCCTCGACAAGGCTGACGGGAGACGGGGGTGGAGCAAGAGGGAGCGGGGGCGGCGCTGCTGGCGCGGCAGGTGGCGCGGGCCGCGGCGGGCGACCGCACGGCGTACGCGGCGCTGGTGCGGCAGTTCCAGCGTCCGCTGTTCGCCTTCCTCGGCCGCATGGGCCTGCGCCAGGCCGAGGCCGAGGAGCTGGCGCAGGACACCTTCATCCGCGCCTGGCAGCACCTGCCGCGCTATGACGCCGGGCAGGCGGCCTTCTCCACCTGGCTCTTCACCATCGCCCGGCGCCTGGCGCTCAACGCGCTGGACCGCGCCGACCACCAGCGGCTGCGCACCGGCCTCGATGCCGCGGCCGATGAGGAGCACGCCTGCGACGCGCCCGGGCCGGCGCAGGCGCTGCAGTCGCGCCAGGAACGCGCACGGCTGCAGGCCGCGCTGCGCCGGCTTTCCCCCGACGACCGCAGCGTGCTGGCGCTGGCCTATGTGCACGAGCTGACGCTGGCCGACGTGGCGCGCATCGAGGGCTGCAGCCCCACTGCCGCCAAGGCCCGGCTGCACCGCGCCCGCGAGCGGCTGCGCGCGGCGCTGTCCGAACCGGGCGTCCTGACGGTGCCCTTCCTGGAGTGAGCATGAAGACCCCATCCGACGACGACCGCCTGCTCGACCAGGCCCTCATCACGCCGCTGCTGGACGTGCCGGGCGATTTCGCCGACCGCGTGCTGGCGGCGTTGCCCAGACAGTTCGAGGATGCGCCTCCCTCGCCGGCTGCCCGTTTGCGGCAGCGCCTCGCCCGCTGGCTCAAGACCGCGGCGCTCGCCGCCGGCAGCGCCGCGGGGCTGGCGCAGGTGCTGTCTTTCGCCTGGGGGCTGTGGACGGCCACGGCGGCCGGCGTGGGCTGATGGAAATGCGGCTGACCTCTCAATACCCCCGCGCCAGGCGCGGCCGGTCTCACCTCACCTTCGGAAAGTGAAACTGATGAATCCGCTGGATCTGAACCTACGCATCGCGGTCCGCCCGCAGCCTGTGCTGGCGGCCTTGAAATCCCTCGTCCTGCCCGGGCTGGGACAGTGGCACAACGGCCAGATCGACCGGGCGGTGTGGTGGTTCCTGGCCTTCGCGCTGCTGAGCGTGCCGAGCGTGGCGGTGGTGGCCTTGTGGCTGCCGCCGGCCTGGACTGCGCCGGCCCTGGCGGCCGGGCTGCTGCTGACGCTGGGCGTGTGGGTCGGCTCGATCGTGGACGCCTGGCGCATGGCGCGACGCGGCGTGGCGGCCGGCATGGAGCCGCTGCCGGGCTTGGCCGCGGGCGGCACGCCGGTGTGGCGCATGGCCGGTGTGACGCTGCTGCTGATCGTGCTGTGCGACCTCGTGGCGCTGCCGCTGCTGATCATGGCTGTGCGGGCCCATGTGGTGGCGCCCTACCGCATTCCGTCGGCCAGCATGGCGCCGGCGCTGTGGCCAGGCGACTTCATCTTTGCCGACAAGCGCTACGCCTGCGTGGGCTGCAGCGCGCCGGTACAGCGCGGCGACGTGGCCCTCTTCGCCTACCCCAATGACCGCACGATGATCTATGTGAAACGCGTGGTGGCGCTGCCGGGCGACCGGGTGCTGGTGCGCGGCGCAGAGGTCCGGGTCAACGGCGAGCCGTTCTCCGTGCCGCCCGCCGCCGATCCCCCGGCGGCGGAACTGGCGGCAGCTCGCGTGCCGCCGGGTAGCCTGCCGGCCGCGCAGCGCCCGGCTGAGCTGGACCTGAGCGTGCCGCCGGGCCATGTCTTCGTGCTGGGCGACCGGCGCGAGGCCAGCACCGACTCGCGCGATTTCGGCGCCGTGCCGCTGCAGGACGTGGTCGGCCGCGCCCGGCAGGTGTGGTTCTCCTGGGGAGCGGACGGTGTCCGCTGGGAGCGCCTGGGGCACGTGGTGCGCTGAAAGCGCCGGTCCGGAAAAGGGCGCGGCGGGGTCAACCCTTCGGGTCTCCACGCCTTAGCACTCTCTGGGGCTGAGTGCTAATATTTGTGGAACCAAATTGCCTCCCTCCTTGTCTGAGCACTCCATGAACATGTCCACTGCGAATGCTGTTGCTCTGCGTGACCCTTGGGCGCTGGTGCCGTCGCTTGGCAACCTGGACGCCTACATCTCGGCCGTGAACCGCATTCCGCTGCTGTCGCTGGAGGAAGAGCAGGAATGCGCGAAGCGGCTGCGCGACCACGGCGACGTGCAGGCTGCGGGGCGGCTGGTGCTGTCGCACCTGCGCCTAGTGGTGTCGGTGTCGCGCCAGTACCTGGGCTACGGGCTGCCGCATGGCGACCTGATCCAGGAAGGCAACGTGGGCCTGATGAAGGCCGTCAAGCGCTTCGATCCGGAGCAGGGCGTGCGGCTGGTGAGCTATGCGCTGCACTGGATCAAGGCCGAGATCCACGAGTACATCCTGCGCAACTGGCGCATGGTCAAGCTGGCCACGACCAAGGCGCAAAGAAAACTGTTCTTCAACCTGCGCTCGCTCAAGCAGGGCTTCAAGAACGAGGCGGATGACGCCCGCAGCTACCGCAACTCGCTCAGCGGCGACGAGGTGCGCAGCGTGGCCGAACAGCTCAACGTCAAGCCCGAGGAAGTGCTGGAGATGGAGACGCGCCTCTCCGGCGGTGACGTGGCGCTGGAGCCGCAGGGCGATGACAACGAGGAAGCCGCCTTCGCCCCGATCGCCTACTTGGCCGACGAGGCCAGCGAGCCCACGCGTGTGCTGGAAGCGCGCCGCCGCGACGCGCTGGCCAGCGACGGCATCCTGCGCGCGCTGGACGCGCTGGACGCGCGCAGCCGCCGCATCGTCGAGCAGCGCTGGCTCGACGTGAACGACGACAGCTCCGGCGGCAAGACGCTGCACGAGCTGGCGGCCGAGTACGGCGTCAGCGCCGAGCGCATCCGCCAGATCGAGGTCGCGGCCATGAAGAAGATGCGCAAGGCGATGGAAGCCACGGCCGCCTGACGCGGCCGGCAAGCCTGGCAACGCCACCCGGCTGAAACGACGACGGCCCCTGCGGGGGCCGTCGTCGTTTGTGCACCCTGCTTCGGCCGCGTCAGGCCGGGGCGGACTGGGCCAGCAGCTTCTTGATGTCGTCGGCCAGTGCCTGCGCGCCGCCGCCGTAGCGGCTGAACAGGCGCACCCGGCCCTGGGTGTCGTAGATGTAGCTGCCGGCGGTGTGGTCCAGCGTGTAGGCGCCTTCGGTCTTGCCGGGCACCTTCATGTAGAAGACCTTGAATTCGCGCGCCACGGCCTTGAGCTGCTCGGGCTCGGGCCGCAGCGCGACGAAGCCGGCGCCGAAGTTGCCCACGTAGGCCCGCAGCAGCTCGGCCGTGTCGCGCTCGGGGTCGAGGGTCACGAAGACGCCCTGCACACGCTCGCCGTCGGCCCCCAGCGCACGCTTGACTTCGGCCAGTTCCGCCAGCGTGCCGGGGCACACGTCCGGGCAATGGGTGTAGCCGAAGAACACCACCGTGACCTTGCCCTTGAACTCGGAGAGCTTGCGCAACTTGCCTTCGGTGTCGGGCAGCTCCAGCTTGCCGGCGTAGTCGGCGCCGGTGATGTCCACGGCATGAAAGCCCGACACCGTGGCGCTGGGCGTGGAGGAGTCGCCGCCGCGGTTGCAGCCCGCGAGCGCCAGCAGCGTGGCGGCGGCGCCGGCCACCACGACGGCGCGGCGGGAGGTCAGAAAACGATCCATGGGCTCAGGTAGTGGTCCACCAACAGCGCCGCGAACAGCAGCGAGAGGTAGAGGATGGAAAAGCGAAAAGTCTTGCGCGCCTGCGCGTCGCTGTAGACGCGCCACAGCTTCCAGGCATGCGCGATGAAAAGGCCGCCCAGCACCAGTGCCGCCACCAGGTAGGGCAGCCCGCTCATGCCGTAGAGCCAGGGCAGCAGCGTGGCGGCCAGCAGCACCAGGCTGTAGAGCAGGACCTGCAGCCGCGTGAATTCGGAGCCGTGCGTCACGGGCAGCATCGGCAGCCCGGCGCGGCGGTAGTCCTCGGTACGGTACAGGGCCAGCGCCCAGAAGTGCGGCGGCGTCCACAGGAAGATGATGAGGCACAGCATCAGCGCCTCGGGGCCGACCTCGCCGCGCACCGCGGCCCAGCCCAGCACCGGCGGCATGGCGCCCGAGGCGCCGCCGATGACGATGTTCTGCGGCGTCAGCGGCTTGAGCACCACCGTGTAGATCACGGCGTAGCCCACGAAGGTGGCGAAGGTCAGCAGCATCGTCAGCGGGTTGACGAAGACCCACAGCAGCGCGCTGCCCAGGGCGCACAACAGCGCCGAGAACCACAGCGTCTGCCCGCGCCCGAGTTCGCCGCGCGCGGTGGGCCGCCAGGCCGTGCGCGCCATGCGCGCATCGATGTGCTGCTCGACCACGCAGTTGAAAGCGGCTGCGGCCGCGGCCACCAGCCAGATGCCGGCGGTAGCGGCCAGCACCGTCGTCGGCGCCGGCAATCCGGGCGCGGCCAGCAGCATGCCGATCAGGGCACAGAACACGATCAGCTGCACCACGCGCGGCTTGGTCAAGGCATAGAACTGCCGCCAGATCGGGGCGGCGGGCCGGCCGGGGGCTGCAACGCTGGCCCCGGAAGGATGGCTGGCGCTTCGGTTCATCGGTATGTCACTCCAGGGACCAGGTCGGCCCGGGCGCCGGAGCGCACCGGGACAGACAGGCGTGCGCCCTGATGGGCGCGCATGAGCATCAGGCTCAGGATCACGGTCAGTGCGGCAGCGCCGCCGGTATGGGCCACGGCCGCCATCAGCGGCCAGTCCAGCACCACGTTGGACACGCCGCTGGCCAGCTGCCACGCGCCTGCGGCGAGCAGTGCGCAGGCCCAGCGTCGGGCTTGCAGGTCAGGCTCGCGCCACAGACGCCAAGCGGCCAGGGCCAGCGCGACCAACACCACCAGCGCCATCAGCCGGTGCGTGAGGTGGATGGCCGTCAAGGCCGCAAAGGGCAGGAAGTCGCCCTGCCCCGTGGCCCCCAGCGCGCGCTGCACGGTGAAACCATGGTGGAAATCCATCTCGGGCCACCACCGGCCCTGGCAGGTGGGGAAGTCACTGCAGGCCAGCACCGCGTAATTGGTGCTGACCCAGCCCCCCAGGGCAATCTGCACCAGCACCAGCGCCGCCAACACCCAGAGTCCGCGCCGCCGCCCGGGGGAAAGCGCCAGCGGCCGGCTGTCGGGGCCTTGAAAGGCTTGCGACTGCGCCGTCAACAGCGCCAGCAAGCCCAGTCCGCCGAGCAGGTGCGCGGTGACGATGGCCGGGTAGAGCTTCATGGTCACCGTCAGGGCGCCGAAAGCCCCTTGCAGACACACCCACAGCAGCGTCGCGCTGGCCCACCAGGGCGAGATCACGCCCGGCGTGCCGCGACGGTGCAGCCGCCAGCTCATCACGGCCAGCACCGTGATCAGTACGCCCACAGCCGTGGCGAGGTAACGGTGCAGCATCTCGATCCAGGCCTTGGCGTGCGTCACCGGACCGTCCGGCAGCAATGCTTGCGCCGCCGCGATGTGGTGCTGTGCGCCCCAGGGACTGGTGTTGCCGTAACAGCCGGGCCAGTCGGGACAGCCCAATCCGGAGTCGGTGAGCCGGGTGAAGGCGCCGAAGAGCACGAGGTCGAAGCACAGGAACAGCGTCAACGCGGTGAGCCCACGCAGTCGGGTGGCGGCACCGCGGTGACGCAACGCCACCCAGGCCAGCGGGGCCAGGGCCAGCGCCGCACCCAGCAGGGCCAGGCGCAGCAGCGGCGACAGGTTTATGGGCATGGCGGTGTCCATGGCCTCAGCGCCCTTCGTGGTCCCAGCCGGCCGACGCGCGCAACAGCCGCTCCAGGTCGCGCTTGAGACGCGTCGGATCGGGTCGCGCCGGGGCGCGCATCATCCACTGCCCCATTGGATCAACGATGTAGAGGTGCGAGGCCATCGACTCGCCGGGAGCCGGCTGCAGCCACTGCGCCAGCTGCACGGCGTCGGCACGCAGGATCTGCGCCGCGCCGGCGTCCAGCACCGCCTTCTGCACGGCCGCAGGCGGCATCTGCGAATCGGTGAGCAGCCAGAGCTTGTCGATGCGTCCGCGTTCGCGGCCGGTCATCTCGCGCAGCTGGCGCTGCAGGTACAGCAGCTTCTCGCAGGCGGCGTCGCAGTCGCCGCTGCCCGTAACCACCAGCAACCACTGGCCCTTGAGGGACTCGGCCGGCACGGCGCGGCCGTCCAGCGTCCGCAGTGCGAGCGACGGCAGCGGACGTGGTGGCTCAATCAGCGCGGCGTAATTGCTGCGTCCCTCCGGGCGGACGACGAAGTAAGTGAAGTAGGAAGCGATCACGGGGGAGGCGCACACCAGCAGTACCAACAGCATCTTGATGCGCCCGCTGTGCGTGCGCCGCGCCTGCGCGTCAAGCTCAGGGCGTGGCATGGAATGCACCGTCAGACCCAACGGCTCAGTCGGCACGCCAGCGGGGGCGGAGGAGTTGGAACCAGACATACAAACCCGTGATGAGCGCCGCCAGCGAGAACCACTGGACGGCATAGCCGTAGTGCTTGTGCACGTCCACTGCCGGCAGCGGCCAACGGCGCAGCAGCCCGTCAGCAGCCGGGGCCTTGTCGTCAAGCTGCAGCAGCGTGAGCGGACGCAGTGGCAGGTGCGTCTCGCCAGCAAAGGATGCAATCGAAAGATTTTGACGGATTGCCCCAGCCTCGCCACCCTGCGGGGTGAATTCGTAAAGCCGTGCTGGCGCTCTCTCAACACGCGCCGTGAGGGTGACCGGTTGCGCCGGCGTGGAGATGGAGGGCAACCGGGTGCGTTCCTGCATGTCGCGTGGCACCCAGCCGCGCTGTACCAGTACGACGCTGCCGTCGTCCAACAGCATTGGCGTGAACACGAAAAAACCAGGGCGCCCGTCCATCTGACGGTTGTCAAGGAAGACGGTGTGCTCAGCGAGCCAGCGGCCCCGGACTTCAACGCGCCGGTGCCGTTGTTCGGCCGCCTGCGTCGGCGTGCGCGCTAAAGCCTGCATGCTCAGCGGCGGAAGCTCGGCGCTGGCTTCGACAGCCTCCTGCAGCGCCTCTTTCTCGGCGGCCCGGTCGAGCTGCCACAGTCCCAGCCGCGCTGTCAGCAGTACGCCCAGCACAGCCGCCAGCCCCACCACGGCGTGCTGTGCCCGTCCGCTCAACATGCGAACCATCCGCCCGGTCTCGCAGTGCCAGAATGGCCGCCCATGAAGCTCATCATCGTGCTGGTGCTGCTGAGCATCGTGGGAGCCCTTGCCTGCGCCGGCGTGCTGATGCTCAGGCGTCGCCCGCGCCAGGAAGACCAGGCAAGCCCGCCCGACAAGCGCATGGCCCGGGCGCTGGCACTGCGCGTGGGACTGTCGGTGGCGCTGTTCCTGTTCATCCTTTTCAGTTACTGGATGGGCTGGATTCAGCCCACCGGCATTCCTCTCTCACGCTGAACTGCGGCCGCAAACGGGCAACAACGCCTCACATCCAGTACACCAACAGGTACAGGCCCAGCCACACCACGTCGACGAAGTGCCAGTACCAGGCCGCGCCCTCGAAGCCGAAATGGCGTTCGGGCGTGAAGTGGCCCTTCATCAGCCGCAGCGTGATGAACAGCAGCATCAGCGTGCCCACGAACACGTGGAAGCCGTGGAAGCCGGTGAGCATGAAGAAGGTGGAACCAAAGATGCCCGAGCTCAGCTTCAAGTTGAGTTCCTGATACGCGTGGTGGTACTCATAGGCCTGCACACACAAGAAGGTCACGCCCAGCAGCACCGTGAGCCACATCCAGGCTATGCACTTGGCACGACGCCCGGCAATGAGGGCGTGGTGTGCAATGGTCAGCGTCACGCCTGAGGTGAGCAGCAACGCGGTGTTGAGAGTGGGTAGCGGCCACGGACCGATGGTGGCGAAGGGTTCAACGATCCCGGCCGGCGAGGCCGTGGCACCGGGGGCATCGGAAGGCCAGGCGCCCTTGAAATCCGGCCACAACAGGCTGTTGTCCAGGCTGCCCAGCGTGGGCAGCGTATAGAAGCGTGACCAGAAGAGCGCGCCGAAGAATGCGCCGAAGAACATCACCTCCGAGAAGATGAACCAGCTCATGCTCCAGCGATAGGAGATGTCGATGTTGCGGCCATAGAGCCCTCCCTCGCTCTCGCGCACCGCGTCGCTGAACCACTGGAACATCACCACGGCCCACCACAGCAGGCCGAAGAACAGCGAGTAGGCGCCCCACTGGTGGCCATTGATCCACTGGGCCGCGCCCAGGATCACGAAGAACAGGCCAATGGCCGTCATCAGCGGGTGCCGTGACGGGCTTGGCACGAAGTAGTGGGGCACGCTGCCCTGGTGCGTTGCTGCGGACATGCTTCCTCTCTCCTCGAAGGTTGCTCGTACCCGGGTCAGCCGGCCACGCCGCTGCCCACCACCCATCTCACCAGCAGCACCAGCAGCGCAACGAACAGCGCCGCGGCCAAGAGGCCGGCAACGATGACGTGCTGCGGCTTGAGTTGGCTGACGTCCTGTTCATAGTCGCTGGCACGGCGCACGCCGAAGAAGGACCACGCTACCGCCTTGAAGCTGCGCCACCACGTGTTCTTGCGCTGCGGCACAGGCCCCTTACCTACCCCCCCGGTCACGAGCGCGGCTCCTCCGGTGGGGCCGCCACGCTCTTGCCGCTGACCTCGAAGAAGGTATAGGACAGCGTGATCGTCGTGACGTCCTTGGGCAACCTGGGGTCGATCACGAACGCCACCGGCCACTGCCGCGACTCGCCCGGCGCCAGCGTGTACTCGTTGAAGCAGAAGCACTGCAGCTTGTTGAAGTAGGCCGTGGCCTGCTTGGGTGCGTAGCTGGGGATGGCCTGGGCCGTCATCGCGCGCGGCTGGGGATTGCGAAACTCATACATCACGGTGGCGAGTTCACCGGGATGCACCTGCAGCGTGGCCAGTGCCGGCTTGAATTCCCAGGGGCCACGGGCGTTGGCATCGAACTCCACCGTGATGGTGCGGCTGCGATCCACCTGGGTGTTGGCCATGTCCGCCGCGGCGCGACCGAAGCCGGCGACCTGACGCTCCGACAGCGACAGCACATTGATGCCGAGGGCCTCGCAGATGTGCTTGTACAGCGGGACCAGCGCATAGCCGAAGCCGAACATCAGTCCTGCCACCAGCATCAGTTTGCCCACCATGCGCAGGTTGTCGCGACGCAACCGGGCTTGGCGGCGAGGGTTCATCCAGCGCTCCCGACTTCGCTCAGGCACCCAGCAGCACGACCTTGGCGACGAAGCCCAGCGCAAAGGCCGCGGCCACGGAGCCCAGGATCAGCGCCAAGCGCAGGTTGCTACGCCGGCGCTGTGCTTGGTAATCGTCGTGCGGCGGCGTCATGGCGCGCACCATGTCAGCTCACCACGCGCGTGGCGGTGGCATCAAGCTTGGGCGGTGTTTCAAAGGTGTGGAAGGGGGCCGGTGAAGGCACTTCCCACTCCAAGCCCTCAGCACCATCCCAGGGGCGCTGCGGCGCGGGCTGGCCTTGACCACGCATCATGGGCAGCACCACGAACAGGAAGAAATAGACCTGCATCAGTCCGAAGCCGAAGGCACCGACAGAGGCCAGCATGTTGAAGTCGGCAAACTGCATCGGGTAGTCCGCGTAGCGGCGCGGCATGCCGGCCAGCCCGAGGAAGTGCATGGGGAAGAAAGTGACGTTGAAGAAAATGAGCGAGCCCCAAAAGTGCAGCTTGCCGCGCGTCTCGGAGTACATCGTGCCGGTCCACTTCGGACCCCAGTAGTACACCCCGGCGAACAGCGCGAAGAGCGAGCCCGCCACCAGCACGTAGTGGAAGTGCGCCACCACGTAGTAGGTGTCCTGCAGCTGGATGTCCACCGGCGCCATGGACAGGATCAACCCGGTGAAGCCGCCCATCGAGAACACGAAGATGAAGCCCACGGCAAACAGCATGGGCGTTTCGAAGGTCATGGAGCCGCGCCACATGGTGGCCACCCAGTTGAACACTTTCACCCCGGTCGGGATGGCGATCAGCATGGTCGCGTACATGAAGAACAACTGTCCTGTTACCGGCATGCCGGTGGTGAACATGTGGTGCGCCCACACGATGAAGGACAGGATGGCGATGGAGGCGGTGGCGTACACCATGGAGGTGTAGCCAAAGAGCTTCTTGCGTGCGAAGGCCGGCACGATCTGGCTGATGATGCCGAAGGCCGGCAGGATCATGATGTAGACCTCGGGATGCCCGAAGAACCAGAAGATGTGCTGGTACATCACCGGGTCACCGCCGCCGCCGGGCTGGAAGAAGGCGGTGCCGAAATGGCGGTCGGTCAGCGTCATCGTGATGGCGCCGGCGAGCACCGGCATCACGGCAATGAGCAGGTAGGCCGTGATCAGCCAAGTCCAGCAGAACAGCGGCATTTTCATCAGCGTCATGCCCGGCGCGCGCATGTTCAGGATCGTGACGATGATGTTGATGGAGCCCATGATCGAGCTCGCACCCAGGATGTGCATGGCAAAGATGCCAGCGTCCATCGACGGGCCCATCTGCAGCGTCAGCGGTGCGTAAAGCGTCCAGCCCGCCGCCGGCGCGCCACCGGGCATGAAGAACGAGCTCACCAGCATCACTGCCGCGGGCACCATCAGCCAGAAGCTGAAGTTGTTCATGCGCGCGAAGGCCATG
The DNA here is from genome assembly GCF_012927045.1 of Azohydromonas caseinilytica. Taxonomy (GTDB): domain Bacteria; phylum Pseudomonadota; class Gammaproteobacteria; order Burkholderiales; family Burkholderiaceae_C; genus Azohydromonas; species Azohydromonas caseinilytica. The sequence goes on from NZ_JABBFW010000005.1 coordinate 84,084, forward strand.
TCCGGCGCGCCGATCTGCAGCGGCACCATCCAGTTCGCGAAGCCCACGAACGCCGGCATGATCGCGCCGAACACCATGATCAGGCCGTGCATGGTGGTGAACTGGTTGAACAGCTGCGGATTGACGAACTGCAGCCCAGGCTGGAACAACTCCAGCCGGATCAGCAATGCCAGGATGCCGCCCACCATGAGCATGGTGAAGCTGAACAACAAGTACAGCGTGCCGATGTCCTTGTGGTTGGTGGCGAACAGCCAGCGTCGCCAGCCATGGGGATGATCGTGCTGCTCGTCGTGGGCGGCGCCGTGGTGGGGCAGAACTGCGCTCATGGAGGGCTTTCCTTTCAGGCGTCGCGTGTCACTTGCGGGCAGCCACGATCTCGGCGGGTTGCACGACCTGACCGGTGTGGTTGGACCACGCGTTCTTGGTGTAGGTGATGACGGCGGCGATTTCGGTATCGGAGAGCTGCTTCCAAGACGGCATGCCGTTGGGCAAGCCGTTGAGCAGCACGGTGATCTGCTTGCCTTTGTCGGTGTCGTTGACCACAGGGGAGCCGTCCAACGCCTTGATTGGTCCTGCGCCCTTGCCATCGGGACGGTGGCACACGGCGCAATTCGCGCCATAGACCTTTTCACCGCGCGCCAGCAACTCGGCCTGCGTCCACACCTTGGCCGGATCGTCTGCCACTGCTGCCATCTTCTTCTGCTGCTCGGCGACCCAGGCGCTGTAATCGGACTGCGACAGCACCTTGACATGAATGGGCATGTACGCGTGCTCCTTGCCGCAGAGCTCGGCGCACTGCCCGTAGAAGTCGCCCGTCTTCTCGGCGCGGAACCAGGTGTCGCGCACGAAGCCGGGAATGGCGTCCTGCTTGACGCCGAAGGCCGGAATCATCCAGGCGTGGATCACGTCACTGGCGGTAGTGACGATGCGGATCTTCTTGTCCACCGGCACCACCAGCGGGTTGTCGACCTTGAGCAGATAGTCATCGCCCTGAGGCTTGCCCGCATCGGACATCTGGCGGTGCGTCATATCCAGCGTGGAGAGGAAATTGATGCCCTGCCCTTCGCCGTTGAGGTAGTCGTAGCCCCACTTCCACTGATAGCCGGTGGCCTTGATGGTGAGATCAGCGTTGGTGGTGTCCTTCATCGCCACCACGGCCTTGGTGGCCGGCAACGCCATGCCGATGACGATGAGGAAAGGCACGATGGTCCAGGCCACCTCCACTGCAGTGCTTTCGTGAAAGTTGGCAGCCTTGGCGCCGCGCGAGCGCCGATGCTTGAGGATCGAATAGAACATCACGCCGAACACGGCCACGAAAATGACCGTGCAGATGACCAGCATGAAGTTGTGCAACCAGTACAGCTCCGCAGCAATGCGCGTGGCTGGCGGATGCAGATTGGTCTGGTTGACTGCCGGGCCGCCGGGCAGGTCGTTGACCGCCATCGCGGCCTGACTGGTCAGCAGCGTGCCCAGCACCAGCGTGGCCTGGGCAAGGCGGCCCGTGAGCGTCCTGAGTTTCTTCATGGTCCTCACTTGTGTTGCATTGCCGTGTTCTGGTGCACCGCCGCTTGCAGGCCCACAGTGCGCAACGCCCGCCGCAGTTCCTGCGCCAGTTGCAGGCGCAGTTCGGGCCGCAGGTAGCGGCCCACCCGTATCTGCCGCCCCTCGCCTGAAAGCTCCACCAGCGAACCCTGAGCCCGTGCAGGCTCTACACGGACCCAGGCCGCACGAAACCGCGCCCGCTCGGTGCGCCCGCCATAACGGTGCTCGACCACAAGCGCACCGTCAGCCAGCGTGAGCATTTCGCGGTCAGCAGCATGGTGGGCACACAACAGCAACAGCGTGCCCAACAACGCCAACTCTGCCGCCGCAAAGGCTGCCGCAATGGCGACGCCATGCCACCAGAGAAAAAGTGCCAACCCCAACGACAGCCCACTCAGCAGCAGCCAGCCTCCCAGATGCCGGCGCGGCCCCAGACCGCCGTTGCGCCCCAGCACCCAGCGCAGACCGCGCCCGCCGTCGAGCTCGCAACCAAAACGCCACGGATTGCGTGCGGCGGGCGTCGGCCAGGGACTCGGGGCAACAGTCGCGGTCATGTCAAAGCGGGGAGATGCGGGCCAGAAGGACAGCGGCGCTGCGCGCTGACGCTCAAGCAGTTTTTGCAGGTTTTGTCGTTGACGAAACGCAAATCTGACTCGCGAACCGCTGGATTCTAGGCAGCATTTGCGTGGCGTCGAAGCATCTTTGCCCGATTTCGACGCCCCGTGCAACCTTGGGAAAACCTCAGGTCCGGCGGGCCCGCACCATTTGCCGCATCTCGTCCAGACCCACTTCCGTGCGCTCGGCCACGCGCGGACGCGGCGCAGCCTTGAAGGCGTGGCCGTAGATCAGCTCGAAAGACAGTGCCGGGCGGCCATCTGCCCCGGCCAGTGACTGCAGCGCCTCGACCAGGCGCTGCCGCCAGCGCGGCGTGCGCAGCCCCGGTGCGCGCCCCGGGTCGGCATTGACGCCGAGTCCCTGCAGTTCAGCGAGCGCCGCCGAAGCATCGGACCAGCTCAGCCGCACCATTTCCTGGTCCATCACCGGGTCGGCGAAACCGGCAGCAACCAGCATGTCGCCCAGGTCATGCATGTCCACGAACTCGGCCATGGGCGAACCCCAGCCACGCTCGCGGTAGAGAGTGCGCAGCTCTGCCAGCGTGCCCGGGCCGAAGGTGGAAAACATCAGGAAGCCGTCCACTGCCAGCGCGCGGTGCCACTGCGCGAAAAGAGCGGCCGGATCGGCATGGCCGTGCAGTGCCATGTTGGACCACAGCAACTGCACGCCACCAGAGGGCGCCGCATCTTCGGTCAGTGGGACCGCGGCGGCCGCGGTCCAACGCCGGGGTGACCACCAGGGCGCGGACACCGGCGCCGCGCGCGCGCTCAACACCGGCGCGGGCTCGACCACCAACTGCTGCGCCTTCGGATAGGCCTGGCGCAGCAGCACTTCACTTGCGCCCAGAAAACCCGACCACTGCAGTACTGCCTCGGGTACGCGCCGGATCATCGGCAGCTTCTCGGCCATGCGCCGTGCCGCCTCGGCATGCAGCCAGGGCGGATCGTCATTGTGGGCCATGCGCCGCACGGCGCGCTGGACGGCGCGCGTGTCGATCGCGCGGGTGCTGGAGGATTGGGTGGAAGCGTTCATGGCGGGGCCGGGCAGTATATTGACCCGATGCCCGCCAGCCGCGTCCGCCAGGGGCTCTGCGCCCTCGCCGCGCTTGCGGCCTTGCTGCCCAGCCAGTGCGCGGTATGCCGCAGCTGGGACGCCGGACGGCTGTGCCGGCGCTGCCGCGAACGCTTCATCGCGCAGGCGGCGCGCTGCCCCGGCTGCGCCTTGCCGCTGGCCGGCCCGAACGCGTCCTGTGGCGAATGCCTGCGCCAGCCGCTTCCCTTCGAGCGCTGCATCACGGCACTGGACTACGCCTGGCCCTGGAGCCACGTCATTGCCGCACTGAAGTTCCATGACGGGCTGGACTTGGCCTCGGCACTGTCCGCGCTGTTGCTGCAAGCACTGCAGCGCGAAGCACCACCGCCCGTGGATCTGCTGCTGCCGCTGCCCCTGGGGCCCCAGCGCCTGCGCGAACGCGGCTACAACCAGTCCTGGGAACTGGCGCGGCGCGTGGCGCCGCCATTGGGCGTGACGGCAGATGCACGATTGCTGTTGCGCCTTTTCGATACACCGCGCCAAAGTGGATTGGCACGGGATGAACGGGGCATCAACGTGCGCGGCGCTTTTGGCATCGCGCCCGGACGAGCGTCCGCGCTGCGCGGACGCCGCGTGGCCCTGCTGGACGACGTCATGACCACCGGCGCCACTGCGGCCGAGGCTGCGCGCACACTGCTCGACGCCGGCGCCACGGCAGTGCAGCTGTGGGTGCTGGCACGCACCCCACGGCCAGCGGACACCTGAACGCCGCCTGACACTTTTGCCAAGCGACCTGCCCAAGGCCGTTGCGCACCCTCCCGCACAATCGCGCGATGTTTCACATCGTCCTTGTGCATCCGCAGATCCCGCCCAACACCGGCAACGTCATCCGGCTGGCGGCCAATACCGGCTGCACGCTGCATCTGGTCGAGCCGTTGGGTTTTTCCATGGAGGACAAGCTGCTGCAGCGCGCCGGCCTGGACTACCACGAGTACGCCACGCTGCGCCGCCACGCAAGCTGGGAGGCCTTCCTGGCGACCGAGCAACCTGATCTTCGGCGCTGCTTTGCCTTCACCACCCGCGGCACGCGGCTGCTGGGCGAGGTGGCATGGCAGCCGGGCGACTGGCTGGTTTTCGGCAGCGAAACGGCCGGGCTGCCGCCGGAGTTGCGTGAGCGCTTTGATCCGGCCCAGCGCATCCGCCTGCCCATGCGTCCCGATCAGCGCAGCCTGAACCTGAGCAACGCGGTGGCGGTGGCGGTGTTCGAGTCCTGGCGACAGAACGGCTACGCCGGCGCGGTGTGAGAGTGGACCGTGCAGCGGCACGGCCAGACGCAACAAAGGCCGGGATCGCCGGCCTTTTTCGATATCTGAACGTCGTCGGTCAGCCGCAACGCTCGGTATTGGGCGCGCGCTGCATGAGTTGCCACACCGCCTGCTGCGGTGTCAGCCGGCCTTCGAGCACAGCCACGACCGCCTCGGTGATCGGCATCTCCACGCCCTTGTCGTGCGCGCGGCGCGCCACCGTGGCAGCGCTGTAGACGCCTTCGGCCACATGGCCCAGCTCCGCCAGCACCTGCGCCAGCGTCTTGCCCGCCGCAAGCTGCAGGCCGACGCGGCGGTTGCGTGAGAGGTCGCCGGTGGCGGTGAGCACCAGGTCGCCCAGGCCTGACAGTCCCATGAAGGTTTCGACCTGCGCGCCCAGCGCCAGGCCCAGTCGCGTCATCTCCGCCAGCCCGCGCGTGATGAGCGCGGCTCGGGCATTGAGGCCGAGATCCAGGCCGTCGCACAGCCCGGTGGCGATGGCCAGCACATTCTTGACCGCGCCGCCGACTTCCACGCCCACCGGATCGTCACAGGTGTAGATGCGCAGCGCTTCGCTGTGGAAAGCCTGTACCGCGAGCTCGCACAGCGCCTTGTCTGCGCTGGCGGCCACCAGCGCCGTGGGCTGTCCTCGCGCCACCTCGGCCGCGAAGCTGGGCCCTGACAGCACGCCGGTCATGGCCTGCGGACAGGTCTCGCGCGCAATCTCGTGGCCGAGCAGGCCGCTGCTGGCCTCGAAGCCCTTGCACAGCCACAGCGCGCGCGCGTCCACCGGCAGCGCCTGCAGCATGCCGCGTAGCCCGGACATGGGCGTGGCGATCACGAGCAGACCCTCGCGCGCATGTGCCAGCGCCCCCAGCAAGTCGCTGTCCACGGCCAGCGCGTCAGGCAGAGCGACCTCGGGCAGGTAGCGCCGGTTGCAGCGCTGCTCACGCATTGCCTGCGCCTGCTGCGCATCGCGCGCCCACAGCAGCACCTCATGGCGCGTGGCAGCCTGCACCGCCAGCGCGGTGCCCCAGGCGCCCGCGCCCAGCACGCTGATCTTCATGCCACGAAGGCGCAAAGGGATTTAAGCGACGTCGCCGCCGTTGCCCTGCGCGGCGAGCTGTTGTTGCTGGGCCTCGTACATGGCCTGGAAGTTCACCTCGGCCAGCATCACCGGCGGGAAGCCGGCGCGGGTACAGATGTCGGAGATGATGGCGCGCAGGTACGGGTAGACCATGCCCGGGCAGGCGATGCCGATGATGGCCTGCAGCTGGTCCTGCGGAATGTTGCGGATCTCGAAGATGCCGGCCTGCTTGGCTTCCACCAGGAACAGCGTCTTGTCGGCGATCTTGGTGGTGACGGTGGCGGTGACGCAGACCTCGTAGATGCCGTCGGTGATGGTTTCGGCAGACACGCCCAGGTTGATCTCGACTTGCGGCGGCTGCTGCTCGGTCAGGATCTGGGGCGAGTTCGGCTGCTCCAGCGACAGGTCCTTCAGGTACATGCGCTGGATCTGGAACACCGGGGTCTGCTCTTGGTCGGCCATGGTCTTGTCTCGAAGAAAAGAAGGCCCGCGACGTGCGGGCGTGGCCGATTATGTCCCAGCGCCGAAGCAGTCCCGGCGGGCCCGCGGTCAGGGCGCCAGGGGCTGCGCCAAGGCGCTCAGGCGCCCTGCAGCAGCGGCATGAGGCCGCCACGCTGGTCCAGCGCGATGAGGTCGTCGCAGCCGCCGACATGGGTTTCGCCGATGAAGATCTGCGGCACCGTGCGGCGCCCGGTCAGGGCGATCATCACCTCGCGCTGCGACGGGTCCTGGTCGATGCGCACCTCCTCGATGTGCTCGACGCCACGCTGCTTGAGCAGCATCTTGGCGCGCTGGCAGTAGGGGCAGACCAGCGTGGTGTACATCTTGACGGCATTCATCGCAGGAGGCGCGGCACGCGCGGCGGTTGGTTGATGACAACCGCATTGTGCGCAGCGCCTTCAACCCTTGCCGGCGCCGGGCGACTCGGCCACGGCCGTTGCGCCGGCAACGGCCCGGGGCGATACCCGCCCGCGGCACGCGGCCGCAGGGCCCGGCCTCAGGCCGCGGATTCGACGGGCAGGTTGGCTTCGCGCCAGGCCGCCAGGCCGCCGGCCACGGGCTGGCAGTTGTCGTAGCCGCGCTTCTTGAGCAGCGCCGCGGCGCGGGAGGCCCGGGCACCGGACGCGCAAAGGATGAGCAGCGGCAGCGCCTTGTTGCTGGGCAGCGCGGTGGAGGTTTCGAGTTGCGACAGCGGCACGTTGCGGGCGCCGACGGCATGTCCGGCCGCGAACTCCGAGGGCTCGCGCACGTCGATGAGCACGCCCTTCTCGCGGTTGATGAGCCGCACCGCCTCGGCGGTGCTCACGCCGCCGCTGGCGCCGCCACGGATCGCGGGCCACAGCAGCAATCCGCCCGAGACGAGCGCGGTGAGGATCAGGTACCAGTTGTCGAGCAGGAATCTCACGGCGTTCAGGGGGCTTGCCAAAGCCGCGGATTATAGAATTTGCGGCTTTGCCGCCGTCGTGCCCCCGGGTGCGAGTTGCAGCGGCCCGGTGCCCATTTCGCCCATTTCCGCCATTTCCCACTCATCGGCTTCAAGTCCCTGCCCATGTACAAGCTCGTGCTGATCCGCCACGGCGAATCGACCTGGAACCTCGAAAACCGCTTCACCGGCTGGACCGACGTGCCGCTGACCGACACCGGCGTGGCCCAGGCGCGCCAGGCCGGCAAGCTGCTCAAGGAAGCGGGCTACGAGTTCGATGTCGCCTACACCTCGGTGCTCAAGCGCGCCATCTGGACGCTGTGGCACTGCCTGGACGAGATGGACCGCACCTGGCTGCCCGTGGTCAAGGACTGGCGGCTCAACGAGCGCCACTACGGCGCGCTGCAGGGCCTCAACAAGGCCGACATGGCCAAGCAGTACGGCGACGAGCAGGTGCTGATCTGGCGCCGCAGCTACGACACCCCGCCGCCGGCGCTGGAGTCCACCGACCCGCGCGGCCAGCGCCAGGACCTGCGCTACGCCAAGCTCGACGCCGAGCAGATCCCGCTCACCGAGTGCCTGAAGGACACCGTGGCGCGCGTGCTGCCGGCCTGGAACGAGGTGCTGGCCCCGGCCATCAAGTCCGGCCAGCGCCTCGTCATCGCCGCCCATGGCAACAGCATCCGCGCCCTGGTGAAGTACCTCGACGGCATCAGCGACGCCGACATCGTCGGCCTGAACATCCCCAACGGCATCCCGATGGTCTATGAGCTCGATGCCGAGTTGAAGCCCATCCGCCGCTATTACCTGGGCGACGCCGAGGCCGCCGCCAAGGCGGCCGCCGCCGTGGCCAGCCAGGGCAAGGCCTGAACACCACCAGGCACTGCCAGCCACGACAAAGGGGCCGCGAGGCCCCTTTCTCATTGCCCTTGCAGAGAGCGGCCCGGCCGCCGCGCGGCTACAGCTGCGCCACCGCCTGGGCCAGCAGCGGCGCCACGCTGACGACGTTGCTCGGATGCGGCACGGCGTCGGTGCTCCAGACATGGCGCACGCCGGCCTCGTGCAGCTGCGCCAGCGCGTCGCCCACGAACAGCGCGTGCGTCACCGCCACGTCCACCGAGGCCGCGCCGCGCGCCAGCGCCTGCGTCGCCGCCGCGATCAGCGTCTGCCCCGTGCTGGCCACGTCGTCGAGCAGCACCACGGCGCGGGCACCGAACTCCAGCGGCGGCAGCTCCAGGATCACCTCGCGGTCGCCCAGGCGGCACTTGCGCCCGATGCCCCACTCCAGCGCGTGCGGCTGCGCCGCGGCCCGTACCCACTGCGTCGCCTCCTCGTCCGGACCGATCAGGATGGGGCGGTTCAGCTGCTGCGCCACCCATTGGCCCAGCAGCGGCGCCGCCGACAGCGCCAACCCCCGCCGCCCCGGGAACAGCTCGTCCATCGAGCGCACGCGGTGCAGGTGCGGGTCCACCGTCAGCACCGCGTCGAAGAGGCTGCCCAGCAGCGCTGCCACATGGCGCTGGCTCACCACCTCCCCGGGCGTGAAGGCCATGTCCTGGCGCATGTAGGCCAGGTACGGCGACAGCAGGATCAGCTCGCGGGCGCCCAGCTCGCGCGCCGCCGGGGCGCACAGCAGCAGCTCCACCAGCTTTTCGTTGGGCTGCTGCAGGCCGCGCAGCATCAGCACGCGCGGCGGCAACCCTTCGGGCAGCCGCAGCCGCAGCTCTCCATCGGGGAAGGCATGGCGCTGCACGAAAGCCAGTGGCGCACCCAGCGCCTGCGCCAGGACCTGCGCCAGCGGCGCCTCGTCCTCGAAGGCCAGCAACATCTGCTCGCTCATGGGCTCTCCAGACGGTTTCTTGCTCGGGAAAACAGCGCGTGCGAGGACCACGTTCAGCGGGCCTGCAGCGCCTCCGCGATGGTCTCGCGCAGCTGCACCGCCAGTGCGCGGCGGTCGGCATGCGCCACGGATTGCGGCGGCAGCACCTGAACGTCCACCGCGAGCCCTTGCGCGCAGGCCAGGCGCCACAGGCTCTGGCCCAGCGTGGTGTCGCCCACGAAGCGCGCCGCCGGGCTCACCGCGTGCAGCGGATCGCTGTAGCGCAACGCCACCGGCTGCACCGGCGCGCCGCTGGCGATGACGGCCTGCAGCAAGTTGGCATGAAAGGGCAGCAATTCATGGCCCGCGCCGGTGGTGCCCTCGGGGAACACCGCCACCGTGTCGCCCTGCTGCAGCGCCTGCGTGATGGCGTGCAGCACGCGCATCGCGTCGCGCGCGCGCTCGCGCTGCAGGTACAGCGTGCCGGCGCCGTCCACCAGCCGCCCCACCAGCGGCCACTGCTTCACCTCGGCCTTGGACACGAATCGCGCCTGCGGGCACAGCGCGTGGATGGCGGCGATGTCCAGCCACGACACATGGTTGGCCACGATCAGCTTGGCGCCGGGCCGGAACGTGCCGTGCGTGCGCAGCTGCAGCCCCAGCAGGCGCAGCAGCTTGCGCGACCACCAGCCGATGCGCACCTGGCGCTGCACCGGGCCCAACCCGGGAAAGCGCAGCAGCACGATCAGCAGCCCGTGCAGCCCATGCAGCACCGTGCGCGCCAGGCGCCACAGCGCGCGCAGCCGCCGCGGCGGCGCCACGCCGCCGGACGCCGCCAGCGGCGACGGCGTCGAGTCGGGCTGCCCCTGCATCGGCGGCGCGCGCTGCGGCGTCAGAACGCCTCGTGCGCCACCGTGCCGGCCACCAGCGTGGCCACCACGCGCCCGGGCAGCAGGCTGCCGGTGAGCTCGAAGGCGAAGGGCGTGTGCTTGCCCTGGCTGCGCAGCTGCGCCGCGTCCAGGCCCCATTGCGCCTGGGGATCGAACAGGCAGATGTCGGCCACGCCGCCCTCCACCAGCCGCCCGGCGCTGGAGGCCAGCGAGCCCAGCGCCTCGCCCAGCACGCTCACGGGAGCACTGGTCACGCACGCCAGCGACTGCGCCAGCGTCAGCCCCTGCTCCTGGCCCCACTTCAGCGCCAGGCTCAGCAGCAGCTCCAGCCCGGTGGCGCCGGGCTCGGCCTCGGCGAAAGGCAGGTTCTTGGCGTCCTCGTCCACCGGCGTGTGGTCCGACACCAGCGCGTCGATGGTGCCGTCGGCCAGCGCGGCGCGCAGCGCGTCACGGTCGCGCTGCTGCCGCAGCGGCGGCGTCAGGCGCATCGCGGCGTTGAAGAAGCCGATGTCCACGTCCGTCAGGTGCAGCGAGTTGATGCTCACGTCCGCCGTCACCGCCAGACCCTGCGCCTTGGCCTGGCGCAGCAGCTCCACGCCTTCGGCGCTGCTGAGGCGGCACAGGTGCACGCGCGCACCGGTGGCGCGCACCAGCTCGAAGATGGTGTGCAGCGCCACCGTCTCGGCCGTCACGGGCACGCCCGACAGGCCCAGCCGCGTCGCCACCGCGCCGCTGGCGGCCACGCCCGCGCCCAGCCACGGGTCCTGCGGGCGCAGCCACACCGTGTAGCCGTAGGTGCTGGCGTACTGCAGGGCGCGCAGCAGCACCTGCGTGTCGCGCACGGGCGCCTCGGCCTGCGAGAAGCCGATGCAGCCGGACTCGGTGAGCTCGGCCATCTCCGTGAGCGCCTTGCCTTCGAGCCCGCGCGTGAGCGCGCCCAGCGGGAACAGCCGGCAGCGGCTGAGCTTGCGGGCGCGGAACTTGAGCATGTCCACCAGCCCGGGCTCGTCCAGCGCCGGCTCGGTGTCGGGGAGGCACACCAGGCTGGTGACGCCCCCGGCGGCCGCGGCCGCGAGCTCGCTCTCCAGCATGCCCTCATGTTCGTGGCCGGGCTCGCGCAGCCGCGCGGCCAGGTCCACCAGGCCCGGCGCGACCACGAGCCCCTGGGCGTCGATCACGCGCTCGGCGTCGAAGTCGGGGTTGACGTTGCCGATGGTCAGGATGCGGCCGGTGGCGATGGCCACGTCGGCCACCTCGTCGCGGCCGGAGACCGGGTCCACGACGCGGCCGTTGCGAATCAGGATCTTCATGAACGCTTCTTCAGGCCTCGTTGCCGGCCAGGATGCTCATCACCGCCATGCGCACGGCGATACCGAAGGTGACCTGCGGCAGGATCACGCTGTGGCGCCCGTCGGCCACGGCCGAGTCGATCTCCACGCCGCGGTTGATGGGCCCGGGGTGCATGACGATGGCATCGGGCCGCGCCAGCGCCAGCTTCTCCTCGGTGAGCCCGTAGTGCTTGAAGAACTCGCCGGCGCTGGGCAGCAGCGCGCCGGTCATGCGCTCGTTCTGCAGCCGCAGCATGATGATCACGTCCGCGTCGCGGATGCCCTCGGCCATGTCGCGGCACACGCGCACGCCCATCTCGCGCAGGTTGTCCGGCACCAGCGTCTTGGGGCCGACGGCGCGGATCTCGGGCACGCCCAGCGTGGTGAGCGCGTGGATGTCCGAGCGCGCCACCCGCGAGTGGACGATGTCGCCCACGATTGCCACCGTGAGGTTGGTGAAGTCCTTCTTGAAGTGCCGGATCGTGTACATGTCCAGCAGCCCCTGCGTCGGGTGCGCATGGCGCCCGTCGCCGGCGTTGACCACGTGCACGTGCGGCGCGCAGTGCTGGGCGATCAGGTAGGGCGCGCCCGACTCGCTGTGCCGCACCACGAACATGTCGGCCTGCATGGCCGAGAGGTTGGCGATGGTGTCGAGCAGGCTCTCGCCCTTGGCGGTGGAGCTGCGCGCGATGTCGAGGTTGATCACGTCGGCGGAGAGCCGCTTGGCCGCGATCTCGAAGGTCGTGCGCGTGCGCGTGCTGTTCTCGAAGAACAGGTTGAACACGCTCTTGCCGCGCAGCAGCGGCACCTTCTTGACCTCGCGCTCGCCCACGGCGAGGAAGGTGGAGGCGGTGTCGAGGATCTGCGTGAGCACCGCGCGCGGCAGGCCCTCGATGGACAACAGGTGGATCAGCTCGCCGTGACTGTTGAGCTGGGGATTGCGGCGCGAGAGCATCAGGCGGCGTCTTCCAGGGCGAAGGTGAAGCGGCCCGCGGCATCGCGTGCCAGTGCCAGGCGCTGCGGCGCCGGCAACGTGAGCTTGGCCGCGGCAAAGGCGGGTTCGATGGGCAGCTCCCGGCCGCCGCGGTCCACCAGCACCGCCAGCGTCACGCTGGCCGGGCGGCCGAAGTCGAACAGCTCGTTGATCACCGCGCGCGTGGTGCGGCCGGTGTAGATCACGTCGTCGATCAGCAGGATGTGGCGGCCGTCGATGGCGAACGGCAGCTTGGTGGCGTCGCTCGTGGCCATGCCCCGCTCGTTGAAATCGTCGCGGTGCAGGGCGCTGGAGATGACGCCGGGCGTGCCGGGCAGGCGCAGGTCGGCGTGCAGCCGCTCGGCCAGCCAGGCGCCGCCGGACCACACGCCCACCAGCGCGGCTTGTTCGGTGTTGGCCGGCCGCAGCAGCCGCGCCACGCCGCGCAGCAGCTCGGCGTACAGCGCCTCGGCGTCCAGGGATAGGGTGCTCATGCTTGTCTCAGGAACTGCTCCAGGATCAGCGCGGCCGAGGCCGCGTCCAGGTCGCGCGCACCGGCGGCCTCGGCCTCGGTGCTGGTGTAGCGCTCGTCCACCTCGTGCACCGGCAGCCGGAAGCGGCCGTGCAGCTGGCGCGCGAAGCGCTGCGCGCGGTGCGTATTGTCGTGCGGCGCCCCGTCGGGGTGGCGCGGCACGCCCACCACCAGCGCATCGGGCTGGTACTCGCGGATGAGTTTTTCGACCGCCGCGAAGCGCGCGGCGGCGCTTTCGGCGTGGATGGTCCTCAGCGGCGTGGCGCTGCGCGTGATGGTGTTGCCGCTGGCCACGCCGGTGCGCTTGGCACCGAAGTCGAAGGCGAGAAAGCTCTGCGCGCGGCCGCCCTGCTCCACGCTCATGCGTGCCCCGCCTCGCCGCTGAGCATGCGCGGGTCGATGCCCAGCAGTGCCAGCGCGCGCGCGTAGCGCTGCTCGGGCGGGGTGTCGAAGATGATGTCCGGATCGGCCTGCACGTTGAGCCAGCCGTTGCGCGCGATCTCTTCTTCGAGTTGCCCCGCGCCCCAGCCGCTGTAGCCCAGCGTCACCAGCACGCGGCGCGGGCCGGCGCCGTGGGACAGCGCTTCGAGCACGTCCTTGCTGGTGGTCATGCCCAGCCCGCCGGGCATCGCCAGCGTGGAGCTGTAGGCGTTGCCGGGCTGCGTCTCGTGCAGCACGAAGCCGCGCTCGGTCTGCACCGGCCCGCCGAAGTACACCGGCTCGTCGATGAGGTCGGCCCGGTCCAGGCGCAGGTCCACCTTCTCGAACAGGTTCTGCAGCGTGATGTCGGTGGGCTTGTTGATCATCAGCCCCAGGGCGCCCTTGTCGCTGTGCTCGCACAGGTACACCACCGCGCCCGCGAAGTTGTCATCCGTCATGCCGGGCATGGCAATCAGGAACTGGTTGGTCAGATCGATGCCGCGCTCAGCCATGGCAGCCATTCTATTCCCGGGCCACACTGGCACCCGTGAACAAGGACCTTGACACCGCCCTCGTCTGGTTCCGGCGCGACCTGCGCGCCGACGACCAGGCTGCCCTCTACCACGCCCTGCGCCATGCCCGGCGCGTGTGGTGCGCCTTCGTCTTCGACACCGAGCTGCTGGCCGGGCTGCCGCGCCAGGACCGGCGCGTGGAGTTCATCCGCGACAGCCTCATCGCGCTGGACGCGCAGCTGCGCGCCCTGGGCGCCTCGCACGGCAGCGAGCACGCCGGGCTGATCGTGCGCCACGGCCACGGCGCCGAGGAGATCGTGCGCCTGGTGCGCCAGCTGCACGTGCAGGCCGTCTACCTCAACCACGATGACGCCCCCGAGGCGCTGGCGCGCGACGCCCGCGTGCGCGGCGAGCTGGCCGAACACGGCGTGGCGCTGCACGGCAGCAAGGACCACGTGGTGTTCGAGCGCAACGAGGTGCTCAGCGGCGCCGGCACGCCCTACAGCGTGTTCACGCCCTACTTCAACGCCTGGCTCAAGAAGCTCGACGATTTCTACCTGAGCGCCTACCCCGTCTCGCGCCATGCGGCCTCACTGGCGCCGGTGCCGGAGGAGTTCCGCCAGCCCATCCCCTCGCTGGAAGCGCTGGGCTTCGAGACCACGAACCTGCACCAATTGAAGCTGCCCACCGGGGCCGCCGGCGCCCAGGCGCTGCTGGAGGAGTTCCTGGCCGAGCGCATCGACCGCTACGACGTCACGCGCGACTTCCCCGCAGTGAAAGGCCCCAGCTACCTGGGCACGCACCTGCGCTTCGGCACGGTGTCGGTGCGCCAGCTCGCGCGCGAGGCCTGGCGCCGCACCCAGGCCGGCTCCAGCGGCGCGCGGGTGTGGCTGTCGGAGCTGGCGTGGCGCGACTTCTTCCAGCAGATCCTCTTCCACCACCCGCGCATCGTGGAGCACCCCTACCGGCGCGAGTTCGAGGCCGTCAAGTGGGAGAAGGGCAAGCATGCCGACGCCCTCTTCGCCGCCTGGAGCGAGGGCCGCACCGGCTACCCGCTGGTGGACGCCGCGATGCTGCAGCTGCTGCAAAGCGGCTACATGCACAACCGGCTGCGCATGGTGTCGGCCAGCTTCCTGGTCAAGGACCTGGGCCTGGACTACAAGCGCGGCGAGCGCTGGTTCGCGCTGAAGCTCAACGACTACGAGCTGGCCTCCAACAACGGCAACTGGCAATGGGCCGCCGGCACGGGCTGCGACCCGCAGCCCTGGTTCCGCATCTTCCATCCCGTCACCCAGAGCAAGAAGTTCGATCCGCAGGGCCGCTTCATCCGCCGCTACCTGCCGCAGCTCGCGAAGCTGCCCGACGACCTGATCCACGCCCCCTGGCTGGCCAAGCCGGTGGACCTGGAGGCCGCCGGGATCGAGCTGGGTGTGGACTACCCGCACCCCGTCGTGGACCACGAGGAGGCGCGCCAGAAGACGCTGGCGCGCTTTGGCGTGGTCAGGGAAGCGCAGGCCGCCAAGGCGGTGGCCAAGGCCGAGAAGAAGAAGCGCACCGCGGGCGTGGACTGAGCCGGGCTCGCGCAGGCCCACAGGCACAACGGGCCCGCCGCCGCGTCTTCGCCACCCTCACGCCGCCCCCGCCCCCTTGTGCGCCGGCGCGTGGTGGTGCCGGCCGCGGCGCAGGTGCCGCAGCGTGAACTCCACCGCGTCGTCCACGAAGGTGAACACCACCGGGATGACCAGCAGGCTCAGGAAGGTCGAGGTGATCAGCCCGCCGATCACCGCCACCGCCATCGGCGAGCGGAAGCTCGGGTCGGTGCCCAGGCCCAGCGCGATGGGCAGCATGCCCGCACCCATGGCGATGGTGGTCATCACGATGGGCCGCGCGCGCTTGTGGCAGGCGTCGAGCAGCGCGTCCCAGCGGTTCATGCCCTCGCGCCGCGCCAGGATGGCGTAGTCCACCAGCAGGATCGAGTTCTTGGTGGCGATGCCCATGAGCATGATCAGCCCGATCAGCGAGGGCATCGAGAACGCGCTGCGCGTCACCAGCAGCGCCACGAAGGCCCCGCCCAGCGACAGCGGCAGCGCCGCCAGGATCGTCACCGGCTGCATGAAGTTCTTGAACAGCAGCACCAGCACCACGTAGATGCACATCACGCCGGTGAGCATGGCCAGGCCGAAGCTGGCGAAGAGCTCGCCCATCACCTCCGCGTCGCCCAGCGCCGCCTGCGTCACGCCGGGGGGCAGGCGCTGCAGGCTCGGGAGCTGCTGCACCTGGGCCGCCACGTCGCCCAGCGGCACGCCGCCCAGCTCGATCTCGAAGTTGACGTTGCGCAGCCGGTCATAGCGGCTGATCAGCGCCGGGCCGCTGTCCAGGCTCAGCTCGGCCACGTTGGCCAGCTGCATCGGCCGCCCGCCCTGCCCGGGCACGGCCAGCTGCGAGATCAGCGCCAGGTCCTGGCGCGCGGCCTCGGGCAGCCGCACCACGATCGGGATCTGGCGCTGCGCCAGGTTGAGCTTGGGCAGTGCCGCGTCGTAGTCGCCGGTGGTGGCGATGCGCAGCGTGTCGGCGATCACGGCCGAGCTCACGCCGGCGTCGGCGGCACGGGCGAAGTCCGGCCGCACCACCAGCTCCGGGCGCACCAGGCTGGCGGTGGAGCGCACGGCGCCGATGCCGGGGATGGTGCGCAGGTCGCGCTCCACGTCCCGCGCCGCCTGCAGCAGCGCGTCGCCGTCCTCGCCCGAGAGCGCGAGCATGTACTTCTCGCCCGATCCGCCCAGGCCCACCGACACGCGCACGCCGGGCAGCGCCTGCAGCGCCTGGCGCAGCTCGGCCTCGATGGCCTGCTTGCGCAGCCCCGGGCGGTCCTGGCGCGGCGTGAGGTTGAGGATCAGCGAGGCCTTGCGCACCTCGGCCGCGCCGCCGGGCATGAACGGGTCGGAGCCGGTGGCCCCGCCGCCGATGGCGGTGTAGACCAGCTTCACGTGCGGGTTCTTGCGCAGCAGCTCGCGCGCGTGCTCGGCCGCGGCGCGCGTCTCCTCGAAGGTGCTGCCCGGCGGCAGCTCCAGGCGCACCTGCGTCTGCCCGAAGTCGTCGGCCGGGATGAAGCCCGTGGGCAGCAGCGGGATCAGCATGACCGAGCCCACGAAGAACAGCGCCGCGCCGCCCGCGGTCAGCCAGCGGTGCTTGAGGCACTTGGCGGCGAAGCCCATGTACCAGCGCATCACGCGCCCTTCGGGCCGGGCGTGCACGATGGGCTTGAGCAGGTAGGCCGCCATCATCGGCGTGAGCATGCGCGCCACCACCAGCGAGGCGAACACCGCCAGCGACGCCGTCCAGCCGAACTGCTTGAAGAACTTGCCCGGGATGCCGCTCATGAACGCCGTGGGCAGGAACACGGCGATCAGCGTGAACGTCGTCGCGATCACGGCCAGGCCGATCTCGTCGGCCGCCTCCATCGCCGCCTGGAACGGCGTCTTGCCCATCTTCAGATGGCGCACGATGTTCTCGATCTCGACGATGGCGTCGTCCACCAGGATGCCCACCACCAGCGACAGCGACAGCAGCGTCACCACGTTGATGCTGAAGCCCAGCAGCTGCATGCCCAGGAAGGCCGGGATCACCGACAGCGGCAGCGCCGTGGCCGCCACGAAGGTGGCGCGCCAGTCGCGCAGGAAGAACCACACCACGATCACCGCCAGCAGCGCGCCCTCGTAGAGCAGGCTCATGGAGCCCTCGTAGTTCTCCGCCACCGGGTCCACGAAGTTGAAGGCCTGGTCGATCTTGAGGTCCGGGTGCTCGCTGCGCAGCTGCGCCAGCGCCCGGCGCACGCCCTCGTCCACCTCGACCTCGCCGGCGCCGCGCGCGCGCGTGATCTCGAAGCCCACCACCGGGCGCCCGTCCAGCAGCGCCTGGCTGCGCCGCTCGGCCACGGTGTCGATGACGTTGGCCACCTGGTCGAGCCGGATGCGCCGCCCGTCGGCGAGCGTGAGCTGCACGGCGCCGAGCTCCTGCGCCGAGGCCACCGTGCCCAGCGTGCGCACCGCCTGCTCGCCGCCGCCGAGGTCCACCCGCCCGCCCGAGGACTCCTGCTGCACGCGCTTGAGCTCGCGCGAGATCTCCGCCGCCGTGGCGTTGAGCGAGAGCAGCCGCGCCGGGTCCAGTTCCACGCGCACCTCGCGCGTGACGCCGCCCACGCGCGCCACCGAGCCCACCCCGGGCACGCCCAGCAACCGCTTGGCCACCGTGTTGTCCACGAACCAGGACAGCGCCTCGTCGTCCATGCGCTCGCTGGCGATGGTGTAGGTGAGGATCGGCACGCCCGAGAGGTTCATCTTGGCGATGCTCGGGTCGCGCAGGTCCGCGGGCAGCTGCGAGCGCACGCGGTTGACGGCGTCGCGCACGTCGTCCACCGCCTCCTGCGTGGGCTTCTCCAGCCGGAACTCCACCGTGATGGTGGCGCTGCCGTCCTGCAGCGCGGTGTAGATGTGCTTGATGCCCTGCACCGTGGACACCGAGTCCTCGATCTTGCGCGCCACCTCGGTCTCCATCTGCGAGGGCGAGGCGCCGGGCAGCGAGGCGGTGACGATGACCGTGGGCAGGTCGATGTCGGGGAAGTTCTGGATCTTCATCGCGCGGAAGCTCATCAGCCCTGCCACCGTGAGCAGCAGGAAGAGCATCAGCGCGGGAATCGGGTTGCGGATCGACCAGGCGGAGACGTTCATCGCGCGGCCTTCGCGTCAAGGGTTTGGGCGGCGGCGCCCGCGGCGGCCTGGCGCGAGGCGCCGGCGGCGGCCGCGGGCGGCGCGTCCACCACCTGCACCGTGTCGCCGTCGGCCAGGAAGGCCGCGCCGCGGTCCACCACGCGCGCCTCCGGCTTCAGATTGCGCACCTCGATGCGGTCGCCCTGGCGCTGGCCCGCCTCGACCTTGACCTGCGACACCTTCGAGTCCGGACCGACCACCATCACGTAGCTGAAACCCTCGCGCAGCAGCACGGCCGCTGCCGGCAGCGTCAGCACCGGGCGCTGCGCCAGCGTGAACTCGCCGCGCGCGAACAGGCCCGCGCGCACGTCGGAGCCGGGCCCGGGCTGCAGGTCCACGTAGACCAGCGCGTTGCGCGTCTGCGGGTCGATGGTGGGCGCGAGCTGGCGCACCTTGCCCGCCACGCGCGTGCCCGCGGGCGTCAGCAGCGTCACGGCCTGGCCGGGCTTGACCTTGGGCAGCTCGGTCGCCGGCACCTCGGCGCGCCACTCCAGGCGGCCCTGGCGGATGAGGCGGAACAGCTCCAGCCCCGGCTGCGCCACGCTGCCCACGGCGGCGCTGCGCGCGCTGACCACGCCGTCGTCGGGCGCGAGCACCTGCGTCTTGCGCAGGCGCAGCTGCTGCGCATCGAGCTGCGCGCGCGCGGCCTGCACGCGCGCCGCGGCGGTCTGCTCGCCGGTGAGGTACTGCGAGATCTGCTGCGCGCTCAGGGCCCCGCTTTGCTGCAGCGCCCGCGCGCGCTCGGCGTTGGCCTTGGCCTCGGCCAGCGCGGCCTGCGCCTCGGCCAGTGCGGCCTGGGCCTGCGCCACGTCGGCGCGGATGGTGTCGTCCACCAGGCGCGCCAGGGGCTGGCCGCGCTTGACCACGTCGCCCACGTTCACCAGCACCTGCGCCAGCGCCACGCCGCCGAGCTCGGCGCCGACGATGGTCTCCTGCCACGCGGCGACGTTGCCGTTGGCCGACAACGTCTGCGCCCACTGCGCCGGCTGCGGCTGCGTGACCGTGACGGACAGCGCCGCGCGCGGCGCCGCGGCCTTGTCCTTGGCGGGCTGGCTGTGCACGTTCAGCGCCAGGCCGGCGCCCGCCAGCGCGGCCACCAGGACGGCCAGGGCCGCGGTTCGGGATGTCGGTTTCATGGCTGTGCTGCTCACTTGGATTCGTTGGCGCGCGCGCCGGAGGCGTTCAGGGAATTCGCGGCATCGGCGACGGCCAGCGAGCCGTCCCAGCCGCCGCCGCTGGCCTTGTAGAGCTGGACCCAGGCATTGACGCGCTCGCGCTGCACCACCAGCAGCGCGGCCTCGGCGGCGATGCGCTGGCGCCGCGCGTCCTGCAGCTCGATCAGGCTGGCGTTGCCCAGCTCCCAGCGCGTCTGCGTCGCCTGCACGAAGCGCTGCCAGTTCTCGGCGGCGGTGCGGGCGTCATCTTCGCGCCGCGCGGCGGCATCGAGCCGCACCAGGGCTTCTTCGACCTCGCGCACCGCGCCGCGCGCGCGCTGCTCCCAGGCCGCCAGCGCCTCGTCCAGGCGGGCGCGCGCGGCATCGACCTCGGCCCGGCGCCGCCCGGCATCGAACAGCGGCAGCGACAGCGCCGGCCCGAAGGACCAGTTGGCGCCGGTGTCCTGCACGCCGGCCACGCGGCCCACGCCCAGCGTGATGGCGCCGGCCAGCAGCAGCCGCGGCCAGCGCGCCGCCTCGGCCGCGTCCACCCCGGCGGCGGCGGCGCGCAGCTGCTGCTCGGCCGCGGCCAGGTCCGGCCGCTGCGCCAGCACCTGCGCCGGCACCGCCGCGACGCCGAAGGCCGCGGGCCGCGGCAGCTGCGCCGCGCGCGCGCCCAGCTGCGCGCGCAGCGCCGGCTCGTCCAGCCCCGTCAGCGCCACCAGCGCCTTGACGGCCACCTCGCACTCGGCCTGCTGCGCCTGGGCGCGGGCCAGGGTGTCGGAGAGCGTGGCCTGCGCCAGCGCGCCGTTGGCCGGCGACTCGAAACCCACTTCCACCTTGCGCTGCGTGAGCTCGGCGATCTGCCGCGCCGCCGCCACGTTCTGCGCGTCCAGCGCCACCTGCGCCTCGCAGGCGCGCAGGCCGACGTAGCTCAGCCCCACCTCCGCCGCCAGGCTGACGCGGGCGTCGTGCCACTGCGCGGCGGCGGCACCGGCCTGCGCCTGCGCCACCGCCACGCCGGCGCGCCGGCCGCCGAACAGGTCGATCTCCCAGCCCGCGTCCGCGCCGACGCGCGCAATCGAGTAGGTCAGCGTCGGCGGCGGGAAGGCATTGCTGATGCGCGACGCATCGGCGCGGCCGTCCAGCGTCGGGCTCAGCGCCGCGCCGGCCACCGTCAGCTGCGCCCGCGCCTGGGCGATGCGCGCGGCGGCCTGCGCCAGCGTCGGGCTGCTCGCCTGGGCCTGCGCCACCAGTGAGGCCAGCAGCGGGTCGTCGAAGCGCGACCACCATTGCGCCAGCGCCTGCGGCTCCCCGTCATGCGGCCGCGGGGCCTGCCACGCGGTCGGCGCGGGCGGCGCCGGCGGTGGGGGCGACAAGGCAGCGCAGCCGCTCAGCAGGGCCACGCACAGCGAGAGGGGCAGTCGCAACATTTTCAACACAGGAGGTTACATCTGGAGCTCAGATGGCGCGGCAGTGTACGCAACAGCGCTGACATGCGGCTCGGGCCTCAGCACGCAGTCCGTCTTCCCGCAAGAGGGGAAGCACGGGCGCCCAGGCAGCCGGATTGTTGCCCCGAAT
The DNA here is from genome assembly GCF_012927045.1 of Azohydromonas caseinilytica. GTDB lineage: Bacteria > Pseudomonadota > Gammaproteobacteria > Burkholderiales > Burkholderiaceae_C > Azohydromonas > Azohydromonas caseinilytica. Next base: position 105,062 of record NZ_JABBFW010000005.1, read on the forward strand.
CTGACAATTCAAGCCTCAAGCGACACATGCTGGCCGCTTTGTTGCCTGGAAGGTCACAGTCAGCGGCCCGCCGCCCGGGCCACCTGGCGACCGCCGCGGCTCAGAACAGATCGACTTCGCCCGTGCGCATGGGCAGCTCGGCCACGCCCTGGGCAGCCAGCACGGCCGGCCCGACGACGCGGTTGCGGCCGCTCGTCTTGGCGTGATAGAGGGCGCGGTCGGCGCGGTCGAAGGCGGCGGCCGGGATGTCGGCGGGACGCACGTCGCTGAAGCCGATGCTCACCGTCACCTGTCCCACCTGCGGAAACTCGAAGCGCTCGATCTGCTGGCGCAGCCGCTCCAGCACCGAGTCCACGTCCGACTCCTGCGGTGCCGCCAGCAGCAGCACGAACTCCTCGCCGCCGAAGCGGAACAGCCGGTCGTCGTAGCGCAGCACCGTGCGCATCAGCCGCGCCAGCAGCAGCAGCACCTCGTCGCCGATGAGGTGGCCGAAGCGGTCGTTGATGCCCTTGAAGTGGTCGATGTCCAGCACTGCCAGCCAGTGGCGCTGCACCGCGCGCGACGCGCGCGGGTCCTGCGCGCCCACCGCATGGGCCTGTCCCGGCAGCGCGTGCATGAAGCAGTCGTCGAAGGTCTTGCGGTTGAGCAGCCCGGTGAGCGCGTCGCGCTGCCCGTAGTCCAGCAGCGCCAGGAAGTTGCCGTACAGCCCCACGATCGCGGCCACGGTGCCTTGATCCTCGGCGCTCAGCGGTTGTGCCGTTTCCATCTCGACCACGCCGGTGCCTTCGCAGCCGGCCAGCAAGGGCACCAGCAGCCGCGGCGGCGGCCCGGGCAGCGCCACGGGCTGCTGGGCCTGCAGGCAGTCACGCCAATCGGGCTGGCTGTCCAGCAGCGGCAGCTGCTCGAACTCGGGACGCCGCCCCTCCTGCGCCGGCGCGCCATGCACGTGCGCCCGCGTGAGCCAGCGCGCCTCGGGCCCATCGCCCACGCAGCGGTGCAGCGCCAGGCGCCGGGGATGCATCAGGCCGGCCAGCGTCTCCATCAGCAGCACGTCGGCCTGGTCGCGGTCGCGGAACCGCGTCAGCTCCACCAGGTGATTCACCAGCGAGGACATGTACTTCAGTCCTTGTCGCGAAACCGGCCACTGTAGCGCGCCACCAAGGCCAGCAATTCGTCCTGCGCATAGGGCTTGCCGAGGTAGTGCTCGACGCCCAGCGACGCGGCGAGCTCGCGGTGGCGCGCGGCCAGCCGCGAGGTGATGACGATCACCGGCAGCGCCTGCCAGCGTGGCTCGGCGCGCAGTCGGCGCAGCAGGTCGAAGCCGTCCAGGCGCGGCATCTCCAGGTCGGTGAGCACCAGCGCCGGCCGCTCCTGCTGCAGCCGCTCCAGCGCCTGCAGCCCGTCCTTGGCCACCGCCACGCGGTAGCCCTCGCGCTCCAGCAGCCGCTGCGTGACGCGGCGCACCGTCAGCGAGTCGTCCACCACCAGCACCAGCGGTGGCGGCACGAAATCGGAGCTGCCGGGCCGGACCGGCATGCCGGGCGCGGCGGCCGGCGCGGCCATGGCCTGGCGCGAGGCCGGCAGGGCCGCGCGGCCCGCGGCCACCTGCGCCGCCTGCTGCGCGGCCGTGTGGCGCAGCGCCAGCCCCGCGGGGTTGTAGACCGGCAGCGGCACGCCCGAGGGCAGCAGGCCCATGCCGGCCAGGCCCGGCAGCGTGGCCAGCTGCGGGCCCATGGGCTTGAGCACCGCCTCCTGCCGGCCCAGCACCTCCTGCACCTGCAGCGCCAGGCGCTGCTGCGCGCCGCGCAGCAGCAGCACGGTGGCCATGCGGCCCTCGCTTTCGGGCGCCGGCGGCCGCAGCAGCAGCGGCTCCAGCTGGAAGAAGGCGGCCGACTCGCCGTCCACGCCCAGGCGTCCCCGCGCCGCGGCCTCCTGCGCCTCGGCCGCCGGCACGCGCAGCACCTCCTCCACCAGCGCCGCCGGCACGGCCACGGTGTCCTCGCCGCAGCGCAGCAGCAGCACCTGCATCACCGCGGTGGTCAGCGGCAGCTGCAGCGTGAAGTGGCTGCCCTGCCCCGGCGTGGTCTCCAGCCCGATGTGCCCGCCCAGCGCCTCCACCTCGGCGCGCACCACGTCCAGCCCCACGCCGCGCCCGGCCAGCGGGCTCAGCTGCTCGGCGGTGGAGAAGCCCGGCGCGAACACCAGGCGCTGCAGCACCGCCGCATCGGGCTGCGCCTCCATCGACAGCAGCCCGCGCTCGACGGCGCGGCGGTGGATGCGCGGCAGGTCCAGCCCGCGGCCATCGTCGCTGCAGCTCACCGACACCTGCGCGCCTTCCTGCGTGAGCCGCAGCAGCACCCGCCCCTCGGCGGGCTTGCCGGCCATGAAGCGCTCGGCCGGCGGCTCGATGCCATGCACCACCGCGTTGCGGATGAGGTGCTCGAAGGCCGGCGTCATGCGCTCCAGCACGCCGCGGTCGATCTCCACCTCGCCACCCTCGATGTCCAGGCGCACCTGGCGTTGCGCCTCCTGTGCGGCCTGGCGCAGCACGCGCTGCAGCCGCTCGTCCAGGCTGTCGAAGGCCACCAGCCGCGTGCGCAGCAGCTCTTCCTGCAGCTCGCCGGCCAGGCGACCCAGGGCCACCAGCTCGTCCTCGGTGCCGCGCAGGCCCTGGCGCAGGCTGTGCTGCACGGTGGCCACGTCGTCCAGCGACTCGGCCATCATGTGCGCGAGCTCCTGCAGCCGCGTGTAGCGCTCCATCTCCAGCGCGTCGAAGGGCTGCGCCGCCTGGCGCGCCGCTTCCAGGCGCGCGTCGAGCTCGGTGTCGGCATGCAGCTCCACCTCGCGCAGCTGGCCGCGCAGGCGCTGCAGGTTCTCGTCCAGGTCGGCCAGTGCGGTGCCGAGCTGCTGCATCTCGGCGGCCAGCCGCGCGCGCGAGATGCCCACCTCGCCGGCCTGGGCCACCAGCCGGTCCAGCGCCGGCGCGCGCACCCGTACCGTGGCCGCGGGCGAGGCCGCCACGGCCGCGGGCGGCAGCGGCGGCGGCTCCATGGCGAAGCGCGACCAGTCGATGCCCGCGGCCGTGTCGTCGCCCGCCGCGGCGGGCGCGGGCTCGGGCACCGGGGGCACCACCGCGACGGGCGCCTCGTCCCGGCCCGCCGGAGCGGCCGGGCTCGACAGCGCCACCGCCGCCGGCGCGGCGTCCCGGACGGCGGGCCCAGGAGCGGCTTGCACCGGGCGCGCCATGTCCTCGGCCGCCGGTGCCGGCGCCGCCTCCACCGCGGGAGCCGCCGCGCCCTCCTGGGCTTCGGCCTGCGGCGCGGCAGCCGCGCGCAGCCGCTCGAAGGTGGCGCTGAGCGTGTCGGCCCGCGTCAGCAGCGCCTCGATCTCGGGCCGCGTCGGCGACTGGGCGCGCATCAGCAGCGCCTCGATGGCGCTCTCCAGCGCGTGGGCCGAGTCGCCCAGCCGCATGGCGCCGGACAGCCGCGCGCCGCCCTTGAGCGTGTGCAGCGTGCGCATGCCGGCGGCGGCGTGTTCGTCGCCCTCCACCTCCTCGGCCCAGGCGCGCAGGGCATGCGCGAGCTGCGGCAGCAGCTCCTGCGCCTCGTCCTCGAAGATGGGAAACAGCGTGCGGTCCAGCGCGCCGGGGTCATCCTCCGCGCCGGCCTCCACCGCCGGCGCCTCGGTCACGACCACGGCCGGTGCTGCGACCGGCCCGGGGGCGCCAGTGCCCGGCGCCGGGTCCGAGGCCGGCTGGCCCACATCGGCCGGCTGCGTCAGCACCGGCAGGGCCATCTCCTCGTCCAGCAGCGCAGCCAGGTCCGGCACCTCCTCCGGCCAGGCCGGCGTCTGCCCGGCCGCCTGCGGGGGCGCCTGCGGCGGGCTGGCCGGCGCGGGGCCATCGCCCAGCGCCAGGGCGGGATCGAAGGCCTCCTCCGCGGCCCCGGCCGGCAGCTCCGCGCCCGTGCCGAAGGGCAGCGCCGCGCCGGCGTCCGGTGACGCCGCCGGGTCGGCCTCGGGCTCCAGCCCCTCCAGCGCCGAGGCTTCCAGGGCACTCACTCCGGGCGGGCCCCATGCGCCGCCCAGGGCCGCGGCGTCGGGCTCACTCCCGGGCTGCGGCGGCGGCGCGCTCTCGCGCAGGGCACGCAGCCGCTCCAGGAATTCCGGCTCCACCGGCGTCGGCAGCACGCCGGCCACGAACTGCGCCAGCATCGCCTGCATGCGCTGCGCGCCCTCGGCCAGCAGCGCCGCCATGGCGGGCGTGGCGTAGCCCTCGTGCCGGCACGGCGCCATCAGCTCTTCCAGGGCCTGCGCGAGCTGCGACAGCGCCTGGTCGCCCACGGTGGCGGCCATGCCCGCCAGCGCGTGCGTGACCATGACGGGCTCGCGCTCCAGCGGCTGCGGCGGCTGCCATTGCGCCAGCTTCCGGCCCAGCCGATGCAACAGCGCCTCGGACTCATCGACGTAGACGTCGAACAGCGACTGCGGCACCCGCAGCGGCCCCACCAGCCGGTGGTCGTCCACCAGCGGCGCGCGCACGCGCTCGTCCATGGCCGGCATCGGCGGCGGCGCTTCGGCCGCGGGGACGGCCGGCATGGCGTCCGGGGGCGGCTCGGCGCCGGGCGGCACCGGCAGCGCCGCCTCATCGACCTCGAAGTGCAGCTCGAAATCGACGGCTTCCTCCTCGGCGGCTGCGGCAGCCGGTGCCTCCCACCCGTCCGGCGCCGGCGTGGCCGGGGCCGCGGTGCCGGGCAGCATGGGGACCGGCGCCAGGGGCTCATCGGCCGGGGCTTCGGGCCGGCCCGCGGACCGGTCCAGGGGCGCCTCATCCCTCACCGGCTCGGCGGCCGGCGGCAGGTCGAAGGAGAGATCGAAAGCCAGGCCGTCCCCTTCGGCCGGCGGCTCTTGCGCCGGACCGGGCGGCTCGGCGGCGGAGGGCTGCTCCGCTGCCGGTGTCGGTGCCGGCACGGCGGCCGGGGTCTGGACCGGGCGCTCGTCCGGCGCGGGCGCAGGCTCCTCACCAAAGTCGAGATCGAACTCGGGCTCGGCTTCGGGCGCGGCCTCAGCGACAGCCAAGCCGGCTGCAGGCGCGCTTTCCACCGCGGCCTGCGCATGGTCGCCGTCATCGGCGCCGGGGGCGTGCGCCGCGGCGTCCGGACCGGGCTCGCCCTGCGCTTGAGGCACGGCGGCGGCGTCCCGGCCGGGCGCCACGGCGGCCTCGGCACGCGGCCCGGTGTCGGCAACGGCGGGGGCAGCGGCCGCAGCGCCCTCCTCCAGGTGGTGCGCCGCGGCGGCGCCGCTGAGCCGGGCCAGCGCCACGGCACGCGAAGGACCGGAGGCCAGGGACGGCGCCTGGGGCGGCGTCGCGGGCACGCCCGGCTCCTCCGCATGCCTGAGCAGCGTGGCGAGGTGGACCGGCTCCTCCGGAACGGGCTGCGGCTTCACCGGCGCTTCGACATCGACCAGCTCGGGCAGCTCGTCCGCGGGCGGCGGCAGCGTCTCGGTCAGCTCCGGCATCGCGGCCAGCCCGGACACGGTGGGCGGCTGCTGCGGCACCGGCGCTTCCTTGGCGGCGGCCGGCGCCACCGGCGGGAGGGTCGCGGGAATGGGCGGCACCGGGGCCGTCGCGGCCCGGGGGGCGGGCGGCATCACCGCTTGGGCCGTGGCCCTGGGCCGGGGCGGCGGCGCCTCGGTCGGCGACAGGCCCAGCGCCAAGCGCTCGCAGGCCACGTCCAGCGCGGCCAGGCGTTGCGCCAGCTGCGCCGCCTGCGCGACATCCAGCGGCTGCGCGCTGGCCGGCAGCGCCTGGCGCAACTGCTGCAGCGATTGCGCCAGCGCGGGCTGCGACAGCACCGACATCACGTTCTGCAGCCGCTGCAGCCGCTGCGCCAGGGCCTGCAGCACCGCGGCGTCGGGCGTCTGCGCCAGGGCATCGAGCTGCAGCCCGGCCTCGTTGAACGCGGTGCGCAGGCTCTGCCCCAGGGCCTGCAGCGCCTGCCGCTGGGCCCCGCGCTGCGCCAGCGCCACCAGCCAGGGCTCCAGCGGCTCATCTGCCAGGCCGATCTCGGCCTCCGTGCCCATCGCGGCCAGCGCATGGTCGATGCGCTGCGCCAGCCGCTGCAGCTGCGCGCCGGGCGCGTCGAACTCATGCTCCTGCAGCAGCAGCTGCAGCCCGAGCAGGGCCTGCGCCACCTCCAGCGCCAGTGTCGGCGAGGGCACGCCGACCGCTGCGGCTTGCTGCAGCGCCTCGGTCAGCGCCTGCACGGCCCTTTCCTCGCGGGGCAGCAGCTGGCGCAGGGCCTGGGCCAGCTGCGTGAGCACCTCCGCCAGCGCCGGGCGCGGCATGCCGGCAGCGGCCTCCTCCCACAGCGGCTGCGCCGTGGCGAGCTGGCGCAGCGTATGCGCCAGCAGCACCGCATCCGGCGCGGCCGGCAGCGCATGCTCGATGTCGACCGCCGGGTGCTGCTGCAGCCCCCAGACGCTGCGCACGACGGCCAGCCGCGGCGTGGCGCCGGCGTGGGCCTGCACACCGGCCTGGGCACAGAAGAAGAGCAGGTCATGCGCCAGGCGCTCCACCATGGCGTCGGGCGTGGCCAGCGGGCCGCGGCGCAGTTGCGCCAGCAAGCGCGCGGTCATGCGCTTGAGGTGCACCTCGGGCGTCAGCAGACCCTTGGCCTGGGCCTCGAACACGGCCGCGGCCAGCCCCCACAGCGTGGCCATGCGGCCGTCGGCGGCACCGCGCGCCAGGGCGGCGAACACGTCACTCAGGCCCGCCGCGGCCGGGCCACGCGGGTCGCGCATCACCGCCAGCGTGAGCTGCTCGGCGGCGGCGCGCGTGGCCGCGTCGGGCTGCAGCGGCGGCACGCGCTCGTCGGCCGGCAGCGCCAGCCAGCGCCAGGGCATGGGCCAGAGCTCGGCCGGGTGCACGCGCTCGGCGCCGCTCAAGGCCTGCAGCACGCTCCAGGCCGGCACCAGCGCCAGCGGCGACAGCGGCTGCCCCGCGCGCCAGCGCCGCAGGTATGTCAGCAGCGCCGCGCAGCCCTGCTCCACGGCCTCGACCACGGTGGCCCCGGGCGGCCCGGGCTGCGCCACGGCCTTGGACAGCAGCTCCGCGGCGGCCTGCGGCACGCACGCGGCCTGCGCGAAGCCGGCCACGCGCAGCGCGCCGGCCACCTGCTGCAGCTGGCGCAGCGCCAGGCCCAGCACCACGCCGGCGTCATCGGCGGCGGCCGGCTCGGCGGCGCGGCGCAGCCGGTGCAGCGCGCGCGGCACCGCTTCGAGCAGCCGCGTGAGCTCCTCATGCACCCGGGCCAGGGCGTCCGTGTCGGCGGCTTCGAGCTCGACCGGCGTGGAGGACGGGGGCGGCGCCGCGGCGACGGACAGCAGGGAAGCGGGTGATGCGTGGGAATCCATCGGCTCAGTGGAGCTTGAAGCGGGTCACCGACTGGCGCAGCGCCTCGGCGCTGCGGGCCAGCTCCTGCACGCGCTGGGCGGTGGAGCGCGTGCCGGCCTCGGCCTGCTCGGTGACGGCAAAGATGTGCTGGATGTTGGTGGCCACCACCGAGGCCAGCTGCGCCTGCGACAGCGCCTGCCCGGAGATGCGCCCGATGTGCTCGGACAGCTCGCGCGAGACGCGGTCGATGTCGCCCAGCGCCGCGCCGGCAGCGTCGGTCAGCCGCGTGCCCTGCACCACGCCCTGCGTGGTGCGCTCCATGGCGGCCACGGCGTCCTGCGTGTCGGCCTGGATGGCGCGCACCAGCGTGGCGATCTGGCGCGTGGCGTCGGCCGAGCGCTCGGCCAGGCGCTGCACCTCCTGCGCCACCACCGAGAAGCCGCGCCCGGCCTCGCCGGCGCTGGCGGCCTGGATGGCGGCATTGAGCGCCAGCACGTTGGTCTGCTCGGTGATGTCGGAGATCAGCTCCGTGATCTCGCCGATCTCCTGCGAGCTCTCGCCCAGGCGCTTGAGCCGCTTGGCGCTGTCCTGGATCTGGTGGCGGATCGCCTCCATGCCGCGGATGCTGTCGTGCACCGCCGCCTGGCCGCGGTCGGCCGCCTGCAGCGAGGCTTGCGCCACCTCGGCGGTGTGCTGCGCCTGGGCCGAGACCTCGTGGATGTGCCCGGCCATGGCCAGCACCGACTCGCCGGTGTCGCGGATCTCGCGCAGCTGCGCGGTGGAGGCGTCCAGCAGGGCCGCCGAGGTCTGCTCCACCTGCTGCGTGGTGGCGGTCACGCGCGCGGCGGTGTCCTGCACCTGCGCCACCAGGCGGCGCAACTCCTCGATGGTGTAGTTGATGGAGTCGGCGATGGCGCCGGTGACGTCGTCCTCGCTGACGGTGGCCTGGCGCGTGAGGTCGCCGCCGGCCACGGCCTGCAGCTCGTTCATCAGGCGCAGGATCGCCGACTGCGTGGCCTCGTTGCGCCGCTCCTCCTCGCGGCGGCGCGCTTCGGCGTCGCGCCGGCGCGCCTCGGCCAGCATCGCGCGCTGCGCCTGGTCGTGCACGTACACGCGCACCAGCCCCGCGCCGCCGCCCAGCGCGGCCAGCGTGCCCAGCAGCATCAGCAGTTCGGCCAGCCCGCCGAAGCCTGCCTCGCGCTCCAGCTGGTGCTGCAGGCTCTCCAGCCCGCGGCGCAAGGGCTCGCTATCGGCCAGGATCTCCTGGCGCGCCGCGCGCGCGGCGGCCAGCGGCTGCAGCTGCTCCAGGATCACGCCGGCCTCGCGCCGCGTGCGCCCGTACAGGTCCAGCAGTTCGGTGAGCCGCTCGCGCGTGGCGGGGTCGCGCGCGGGCACCAGGCGCTGGGCCGGGTCGCCGTCGAGCAGACCCTGCGCCAGGGTGCGGAAGGTGTCGAGATCCTGTCCCAGCCGCTGCAGCGCCTCGTGGCGCATCTCGTCGGCGCGCAGGAACTCGAAGGCGCTGCGCGGGATGCGCTGCGTGAGCATCATCAGCCGCCCCGCCACCGCCACCTGCGCGGGCGCGGCCTCGCGCTGCAGCTCCAGCGCGGCCACGGCTTCGGCGCTCTCCAGCAGCCGCGCCGACAGCGCGTTGAGCACCTGCAGCGCCTGCGCGGCCTGCGTCAGCCGCGACTGCTGCGCCAGCACGGTGCGGGCGTTCTTTTCGGCGATCTCGGCCAGCAGCAGCAGCTGCGCCACCTTGGGCTGCAGCTCCTCGGGGGCGGGCGTCATGCCGGTGCCCCCGCGCAGGCCGCGCAGGTTGCGCGCCAGCACGTCGGCGCTGTCCTCCACCTCGACGAAGGCGGCGGGCTGCCCGGCCAGCGCCTGCGTCACCGACTTGGCCAGGCGCTGCGACTGCATCAGCGCCTGGCCGCTGGCCGCCACCTGTGCCGCGCCGCGCTCGGCGCGCTGCAGTGCCAGCAGCGTGCCCGCCACCAGCGCGACCACGCCCAGCGCCAGCAGCGTCGCCAGCAGCCGCTGGCGCCGGGCCAGCGCCTGGCTGCCCGAGCGGCGCGAGCGCCGCGCCACGCGGCCGCGCCCGGACTGGCCCGCGGCGGCGGCCGCCTCGTCGGCCGGCCCCGGCCAGGGCCGCTCGGCGCCCGCGGCGCTGCCCCCGGGCGCGGCGGCGTTCATGTCCAGCGTCAGCCCGGCGGCGCCGGCCAGCGACTCGGCCGCCAGCGTGCTGTCGCCCGACCCGGCCCAGGCCGGACGCGCCGCCTCGGCCCGGGACTTGATGAGCCGGCGCAGCTTCATGCCGTCCCCGGCAGCGGCTGGGCCACGTGCAGGAAATGCGTGTCGCGCGCCAGCGCCGCCAGCCGCAACGCCTGCCAGGTGCGCCCTTGGTTGTCGCCGTAGAGCTCGCCCGCGAAGGCCGGGCGCGAAGCGGGCGCATCGCCCGCCGGGGCGCCGGCCGCCGTACCGGCCGGGATGCCGCCCAGGGCAGCCGCGTCCGCGCCGTTGACAGGCGGCGTGGGCAGGGGCACCAGTTGCGCCGCGCTGCGCAGGCCCGCCAGCCGGTCCACGCGCAGCGCGCAGTGCAGGCCCAGCGCCGGATTGAGGGCCACCAGGCGCGAGGCCGGGCTGTGCGGCGCGCCCGGCGGGCGCAGGCCCAGGAACACCGCCAGGTCCACCACGCCGTGCAGGTGGCCGCGCAGGTTGAGCACGCCTTCGAACCAGGGCTGCGCATGCGGCAACGGCAGCAGCGGCGGCGCGTGCTCGACGATCTCGCCGGCCTCCTGCAGCGGCAGCAGCAGCCGCGCGCCGGCGCACTCCACCGCCAGCCAGGCCGGGGCCTCACCTGCGGGCACCTCCTGCAGCCGCTGCGCCAGCCTTGCCTGCAACTCCTTCAGCGCGTCCTTGCGAGCCATGGGCTGCGGCGACGGCGGTACGCGGGCCCTCAGCCCAAAGCCTTGATCTTGCTGAGCAACTCGGCCGCGTCCACGGGCTTGACGACATAGTCGCGCGCGCCCTGGCGCATGCCCCAGACCTTGTCGGTCGTCTGGCCCTTGCTGCTGCAGATGATCACCGGCAGGTCGGCAAATCGTTCGTCGCGCGTGATGGTGCGCGTGAGCTGGAAACCATTGGCGCCGGGCAGCACCACGTCCATGAGCACCAGGTCGGGCTTGTCTTCGGCCAGGCTGGAGAGCGCCTGCTGGCCGTTCTCGGCCGTGCGCACGGTGTAGCCGGCCTGGCGCAACAGTTCGCTGAGGTGGTGCAACTCGGTGCGCGAATCGTCCACCAGCAGGATCTTTTGAATCGGCATCGGGAGTCCTTGGGCCGCGCGAGGTCGGGCGCGGCAACGCGATACGGTAACGCCTTCAGCCCGGCAGCGGACCGTGCCGGGCTACGGCCTGCAGCAATTGGTCCTTGGTGAAGGGCTTGGTCAGGTGATCCTGCGCCCCGGCCAGCCGCGCGCGGGCACGGTCGAAGAGGCCGTCCTTGGAAGTGAGCATGACCACCGGCACCTGGGCAAAGCGCGGATTGCGCCGCAGCAGCGCACAGGTCTGGTAGCCGTCCAGCCGCGGCATGAGGATGTCGCAGAAGATGAGCGCGGGCTCGAACTCGTCGATGAGCGCCAGCGCGTCGAAACCGTCCTCGGCCAGCAGCACCTCATGGCCGCCCTGGTGCAGGAAGATCTCGGCGCTGCGCCGGATGGTGTGGCTGTCGTCGATCACCAGCACCTTCAGCGGCGTGGTGTTCAGGGCAGCGGCGTCGAAAGCGGAGGCAGGGACGGTGTCGATCATGGAATGAAGGTCGTTCCGCTCGGGGCCGCGGCCCGGTGCAGATCAGATCTGCACCATCTCGAAATCTTCCTTGCGCGCGCCGCACTCCGGGCAGGTCCAGTTCATGGGCACGTCTTCCCAGCGGGTGCCGGGCGCGATGTCGTGTTCGGGGTCGCCGGCGGCTTCGTCATAGATCCAGCCGCAGATGAGGCACATCCAGGTTCGGGGTTCGCTCACTTGGTATTGTCAATCACTACAATCAACGGGCATTGTAGCCACGGCCTGCAGGGCGCCAGGCGCGGCTTCTGGCAGGCTGCCATGCCTCTTTTCACAAGTCCTGCGCCCCCGGCCGGCGCCGGCGCCGCAGGACCTTCAGGACCATCCATGAACCCCGATCCGAACCCCGCCGCGGCCTCCGACGAAGCGGCGCAGGAAGCCCCTGCGCCGGCCTGCGTGATGAGCTTCAACGCTGCCGATCCCAGCGGCGCCGGCGGCGTGGCCGGCGACGTGGCCACCATCGCCGCCATGGGCGCGCACGCGCTGCCCGTGACCACCGCCATCCTCATGCGCGACACCGCCGAGGTGTTCGACCAGCACGAGCTCGACGCCGAGGTGGTGACGGAGCAGGCGCGCTCCATCCTGGAGGACGTGACGATCTCGGCCTGGAAGGTCGGCTTCCTGGGCTCGGCCGAGGTGGTGGCGGCGGTGGCCGAAATCCTCTCCGACTACCCCGACGTGCCGCTGGTGGCCTACATGCCCAGCCTCAATTGGATCGAGGAGGAAGACCAGCGCGAGCCCTACCTCGACGCCTTCCGCGAGCTGATCCTGCCCGCCACCGAGGTGCTGGTGGGCAACCACAAGACGCTCACCGACTTCCTGCTGCCCGACTGGGAAAGCGAGCGCCCGCCCTCGGCGCGCGAGCTGGCCGTGGCCGCCGGCGAGCACGGCGCGCGCTTCGTGCTGGTGACGGGCGTGCACCTGCAGTCGCGCGGCGGCGAGCAGTTCCTCGACAACGTGCTGGCCTCGCCGCAGGCCGCGCTCACGGGCGAGAAGTTCGAGCGCTTCGACACCGCCTTCGTCGGCGCCGGTGAAACGCTCTCGGCCGCGCTGGCCTCGCTGCTGGCCGCCGGCACCGAGCTGCAGGCCGCCGTGGGCGAGGCCCTGGCCTTCCTGGACCAGAGCCTGGACGCGGGCTTCCGCCCCGGCATGGGCAACGTGGTGCCGGACCGCTTCTTCTGGGCGCTGCCGCCGGAGGAAGAAGGCCTGGAGGGCGAAGCCCAGCCCGGGCAGGCCGTCGAGGCCGCGCCCGCCGCGGACAACAACAAGGGGGCCTCGCGCCGTGTCCACTGAAACCACCAATGCCGCGCTGTTCGAGCGCGCCCAGGCCGTCATTCCCGGCGGCGTGAACTCGCCGGTGCGCGCCTTCCGCGCCGTGGGCGGCACGCCGCGCTTCATCCGCCGCGCCCAGGGCGCCTACATGGTCGATGCCGAGGGGCAGCGCTACATCGACTACATCGGCTCCTGGGGCCCGATGATCCTGGGCCACGGCCACCCCGCCGTGCTCGACGCCGTGCAGCAGGCCGCCACCGAGGGCTTCAGCTTCGGCGCCCCGACCGAGCGCGAGGTCGAGCTGGTCGAGGCCATCATCGAGCAGGTGCCCAGCGTGGAGCAGCTGCGCCTGGTCAGCTCCGGGACGGAAGCGGCCATGAGCGCCATCCGCCTGGCCCGTGGCGCCACCGGCCGCTCGCTGCTGATCAAGTTCGAGGGCTGCTACCACGGCCATGCCGATGCGCTGCTGGTCAAGGCCGGCTCGGGCCTGGCCACCTTCGGCCACCCCACCAGCGCCGGCGTGCCCGCCGAGGTGGTGCAGCACACCATGGTGCTCGAATACAACAACGTCGAGCAGCTGGAAGAGGCCTTCGCGCTGCAGGGCGCCGACATCGCCTGCGTGATGGTCGAGCCCATCGCCGGCAACATGAACTTCGTGCGCGCCAGCGTGCCCTTCATGACGCGGCTGCGCGAGCTGTGCACGCAGCACGGCGCGCTGCTGGTGTTCGACGAGGTGATGAGCGGCTTCCGCGTCGCGCTGGGCAGCGCGCAGTCGCTCTACGCGGAATTGATCCCGGGCTTCAGGCCGGACATGAGCGTGTTCGGCAAGGTCATCGGCGGCGGCATGCCGCTGGCGGCCTTCGGCGCCAGCCGCGCCGTCATGCAGCACCTGGCCCCGCTGGGCCCGGTCTACCAGGCCGGCACGCTCAGCGGCAACCCGGTGGCCACCGCCTGCGGCCTGGCCACGCTGCGCGAGATCGCCAAGCCCGGCTTCTTCGAGGCGCTGGGCGCCAAGACCAAGCGGCTGGTCGATGGCCTGGTGGCCGTGGGCCGCGAGACCGGCGTGCCGCTGGTGGGCGACTGCGAGGGCGGCATGTTCGGCTTCTTCTTCGCCGAGGCACTGCCGCAGAACTACAAGGCCGTGATGGCCGGCGGCAGCGAGCGCTTCAACCGCTTCTTCCACGCCATGCTCGACCGCGGCGTGTACCTGGCCCCGGCGATGTACGAGGCCGGCTTCGTCAGCGCCGCGCACAGCGACGCCGACATCGCCGCCACGCTGGAGGCGGCGCGCGCGGCCCTGCGCGCGGCCTGATCCGCGTCAAGCGGCCCGGCACGCCGACCGGGCCCGAGCCGCCCCGAGCCCCGCCAAGGGGCTCTGCGGGCGGCTTCTAGAATTCGCCGGATGCACATCCACATCCTGGGCATCTGCGGCACCTTCATGGGCGGTCTGGCGGCGCTGGCGCGCGAGGCCGGCCACCGCGTCACGGGCTGCGACGCCAACGTCTACCCGCCCATGAGCGACCAGCTGCGCGCCCTGGGCATCGAGCTCATCGAGGGCTTCAGCCCCGAGCAGCTGGCGCTCAAGCCGGACATGTTCGTGATCGGCAACGTGGTCAGCCGCGGCAACCCGCTCATGGAGGCCATCCTCGACGCCGGGCTGCCCTACACCAGCGGGCCGCAGTGGCTGGCGCAGGAGGTGCTGCAGGGTCGCCATGTGCTGGCCGTGGCCGGCACGCACGGCAAGACCACCACGACCTCCATGCTGGCCTGGGTGCTGGAGCACGCCGGGCTGCAGCCGGGCTTCCTCGTCGGCGGCGTGCCGATGAACTTCGGCGTCTCGGCACGGCTGGGCGCCGGCAAGTGCTTCGTGATCGAGGCCGACGAGTACGACACCGCCTTCTTCGACAAGCGCAGCAAGTTCGTGCACTACCGGCCGCGCACCGCCGTGCTCAACAACCTGGAGTACGACCACGCGGACATCTTCCCGGACCTGGCGGCCATCGAGACCCAGTTCCACCACCTCGTGCGCACCGTGCCTTCCTCGGGTCGCCTGGTGGTCAACGCCCGCGAGGAGGCGCTGCAGCGCGTGCTGGCGCGCGGCTGCTGGAGCGAGGTGCAGCGCTTCGGCACGCGCAAGGAGGAGCCGGGTGCGCTGCGCGCGCGCGGCGAGCCCCATGCCTTCGACGTGCTGCGTGGCGGACTCAAGATCGCGCGCGTGGAATGGGAGCTGCTGGGCGAGCACAACCAGCTCAATGCGCTGGCGGCGCTGGCCGCGGCCGAGCATGTGGGCGTGGCGCCGGAAGTCGCGGCCGAGGCGCTGGGCCGCTTCCAGAACGTGCGCCGCCGCCTGGAGCTGCGCGGCGAGGCCGGTGGCGTGAAGGTCTACGACGACTTCGCGCACCACCCCACCGCGCTGCGCACCACCGTCAACGGGCTGCGCCGCCGCGTCGGCCTCGGGGCGCGCATCCTGGCCGTGTTCGAGCCGCGCTCCAACACCATGAAGCTCGGCACCATGAAGGCGCAGCTGCCCTGGGCGCTGGAAGAGGCGGACCTGAGCTTCTGCCACTCCGGCGGCCTGGGCTGGAATGCCGCGGAGGCCCTGGCCCCGATGGGCGAGCAGGCCGTGGTCTGCGAGGACATCGACGCGCTGGTCAAGGCGGTGGTGAAGGCGGCGCGGCCCGGCGACCACATCCTGTGCATGAGCAACGGCAGCTTCGGTGGCATCCACGCCAAGCTGCTGCAGGCGCTGGACAAGCTGGAGAACCGGGCGTGAACACGCCGGCCCGGGCGCCCACGCACCTGCTCTACCTGCACGGCTTCCGCTCCTCGCCGCGCTCGTTCAAGGCGCAGCGCATGGCGGCCTGGATGCAGGCCCACCGGCCCGACGTGCACTGGTGGTGCCCGCAGCTGCCGCCCTCCCCGCGCGAGGCCGTCGATCTGCTGCTGCAGGGCACGGCCGCCTGGCCGCGCGACGGCATGGCGGTGGTCGGCAGCTCGCTGGGCGGCTTCTACGCCACGGTGCTGGCCGAGCGCCTGGGCTGCCGCGCCGTGCTGATCAACCCGGCGGTGGAGCCGGCACGCGACCTGGCCAAGTACATCGGCGAGCAGACGGCGTTTCACGATCCGCAGCAGCATTTCTTCTTCCGGGCCGAGTTCGTGGACGAGCTGCGCGCGCTGCAGCCGCCGGCCCTCACGCAGCCCCAGCGCTACCTGGCGCTGATCGCCACCGGCGACGAGGTGCTGGACTGGCGCGAGATGGCGGCGCGCTATGCGGCCTGCCATCCGCACGTCATCCAGGGCAGCGACCACGCCCTCTCGGACTTCGACGCCCACCTGCCCCGCCTGCTGGGTTTCCTGGGCCTGCAAAACGCTTCAAGCTGAGCCCAGCGAGCCGCCGGCAGCACCCCGCCGGCGGCCTCGCGCGACCGGGGGCCGGCGGTACGGCGCTTGCCCTTGAGGGCGCTGGCAATCTCCGGCCGACCAGGGCCTGCCTTGGCCCGACCCTTCCAGGCAGTTCGGAAGGCGTGTGGCACCATCGATGCGCGCGCACCGGCTGTGGAGGCGCGGCAGAGGTGTTGCGATGCCGGTGTCGCTCTCACCATTCCTGGAGCTTGACTCATGCGTTTGAAGAACAAGGTTTGCATCGTCACCGGCGCCGCGCAGGGCATCGGGCTGGCCACGGCGAAGAAGTTCTGTAGCGAGGGCGCGGTGGTCGTGCTGTGCGACGTCCGCCCGGATGCGGTCGATGCCGCCGTGGGGCAATGCCTGGAGGCCGGCGGCCGGGCCGAGGGCCAGGTGGTCAACGTCACCGACCGGGCGCAGATCGACGCCATGGTGGCAGCCGTCAAGGCACGGCACGGGCGCATCGACGTGCTGGTCAACAACGCCGGCATCACCAAGGACGCGCGGCTGCAGAAGATGACGCTGGAGCAGTTCGACGCCGTGATCGACGTCAACCTGCGCGGCGTCTTCCACTGCTCGCAGGCGGTGGCCGACACCATGGTGGCGCAGGGCAGCGGCGTGATCCTCAACGCCTCCAGCGTGGTGGGCCTTTACGGCAACTTCGGCCAGACCAACTACGCCGCCAGCAAGTTCGGCGTCATCGGCTTCACCAAGACCTGGTCGCGCGAGCTCGGCCCCAAGGGCGTGCGCGTCAACGCGGTGGCGCCGGGCTTCATCCAGACGCCCATCCTCGACACCATCCCGCAGAAGGTGATCGACCAGCTCGTGGCGCAGGTGCCGCTGGGCCGCCTGGGCAAGCCCGAGGAGATCGCCAACACCTACGCCTTCCTCGCCAGCGACGAGGCCAGCTACATCAACGGCGTGGTGATCGAGGTCGGCGGCGGCCTGACGGTCTGAAGCGGGCGTCCCGCCCGGGCTGAGCCCTTCGGCAAGCTCGGGCCGGACGGGAACTTCTCCCGTCCCGCCAGGCGCGACACCCCTGCCCCGGCGGGCCTTGTGGCCGCTGCGGCGACAATACGGGGGATGTACGCCCTGTTCGATGAAGCCGGCAAGTTCCTGGCCGGCCGTGTGATGTCCGAAGCCGAGAGCTCGCTGCAGGTCGAGCTCGACTCCGGCAAGCGCGTCAAGGTCAAGTCCGCCAACGTGCTGCTGAAGTTCGACAAGCCCGCGCCCGCCGAGCTCCTGGCCCGCGCCCAGGCCATCGCCCCCGAGATCGATCTCGATCTGGCCTGGGAATTCGCGCCCGAGGGCGAGTTCGGCTTCGCGGCGCTGGCGCGCGACTACTTCAGCGCCAGCGCCTCGCTGGAGCAGCAGGTCGCGGCGCTGCTGCGCCTCTTCGAGGCGCCCCACTACTTCCGCCGCGCCGGCAAGGGCGTGTTCAAGAAGGCGCCGGAGGAGATCGTCAAGGCCGCGCTGCTGGGCATCGAGCGCAAGAAGCAGCTCGCCGCGCAGATCGAGGCCTGGGCCCAGGAACTCGTGGCCGGGCGCTGCCCCGAGCCCGTCCGCGAGCAGCTCTACAAGATCCTGTTCCGCCCCGACAAGAACGCGGCCGAGTACAAGGCCGTGGTCGATGCGGCCAAGCTGGCGCAGCGCGCGCCGCTGGACCTGCTCAAGGACGCCGGCGCCATCACCAGCCCCTACCAGTTCCACTGGCGGCGCTTCCTGTTCGAGCAATTCCCCAAGGGCACTGGCTTCCCGGCCCTGCAGGCGCCGGCCATCAAGGAGGAACTGCCGCTGGCGCCGGTGGCCGCCTTCTCCATCGACGATTCGGCCACGACCGAGATCGACGACGCACTCTCGGTGCAGGGCTTGGGCAGCGGCATGGTGGTGCTGGGCATCCACATCGCGGCGCCGGGCCTGGCCATCGCGCCCGAAGGCGCCGTGGACAAGGTCGCGCGCGACCGGCTGTCCACCGTCTACATGCCGGGCTGGAAGCTCACCATGCTGCCCGACGACGTGGTGCAGGCCTACACGCTCATCGAAGGCCGCGACTGCCCGGCCGTGAGCCTGTACGTGACCTTCGACGAGGCGACGCTGGAGATCCGCAGCCGCGAGACGAAGCTGGAGCGCGTGCCCATCGTGCGCAACCTGCGCCATGACCAGCTCGACGACGTCATCACCGAGGCCAGCCTGACCGGCGAGGCGCCCGCCGACTACGAGTTCGCACCCGAGCTGGCCTTCACCTTCCGCCTGGCCCGGCATCTGAAGGCCCAGCGCGAGGTGGTTCGCGGCAAGCCCGAGAACTTCAACCGCCCGGACTACAACTTCCGGCTGCTGGACAACGGGGGCGAGCCCACCGGCGAGGAAACGGTGCAGATCAGCACGCGCCGCCGCGGCGCGCCGCTGGACCTGATCGTCTCGGAGGCCATGATCCTGGCCAACAGCAGCTGGGGCGGCTGGCTGGCCGAGTGCGGAGTGCCCGGCATCTACCGCAGCCAGGCCAGCCTGGCGCCCGGCATCAAGGTGCGCATGGGGGTGAAACCCGCGCCGCACGCCGGCATGGGCGTGGCGCAGTACACCTGGGCCACCTCGCCGCTGCGCCGCTACGTGGACTTGGTCAACCAGTGGCAGATCATTGCCTGTGCGCGCCACGGGCGCACCGCGCCGCTGTCCGCGCCCTTCAAGCCCAAGGACGCCAATCTCTTCTCGATCATCTCGGGCTTCGACGCCGCCTACGGCGCCTACAACGACTTCCAGCACGGCATCGAGCGCTTCTGGACCCTGCGCTGGCTGCAGCAGAACGGCGTCACCGAGCTCGACGCCGCGGTGCTCAAGGACGGCCTGGTGCGGGCCGACACGCTGCCGCTGGTGTTCCGCGCGCTGGGCTGCGAGGGCCTGCCGCGTGGCGCGCATGTGCGCGTGCGCGTCACCGGCTGCGACCTGCTGACGCTGGACCTGCACGCCAGCCTGCTGGCGCGCCTGGACGACGCGGCGCCGGCGCAGAGCCTGGCCGAACCCGAGGCCGAGGAGGCGGAGGAAGAGGAAGAGGCCAGCGGGCCGCTGGCGCTGGCCATCGACGTGGCCGATGCCGATGCCACCGTGGCGGCCGAGCCGCCCAGTCCCGCCGCCTGAGCCGCCATGCGCGCGCTGCGACTGCCGGCGCTGAGCCCGCTGCAGTGGGCGCTGGGCGTGTCGCTGCTGGCGCATGCGGGCCTGCTGGGCCTGCGCCTGGCCGACCCGCAAGGCTTCGCGCGGCTGTTCAAGGACGCGCCGCTGGAAGTGGTGCTGGTCAATGCCCAGGCGCAGCTGGCGCCCAAGCGGCCGCAGGCGCTGGCGCAGC
Organism: Azohydromonas caseinilytica; assembly: GCF_012927045.1. GTDB lineage: Bacteria > Pseudomonadota > Gammaproteobacteria > Burkholderiales > Burkholderiaceae_C > Azohydromonas > Azohydromonas caseinilytica. Next base: position 124,305 of record NZ_JABBFW010000005.1, read on the forward strand.
ACAACCTGGCCGGCGGCGGCGATGCCGAGGCCGGGCGCGCCACTTCCCCGCTGCCGGCCGCGGCGCTGGAGGCGCCGGGCGAGTCCAGCGAGGATGCGCAGCGCCGCATCGAGCAGCTGCAGCAACAGCAGCGGCAGTTGCTGGCCCTGGCGCGCGAGGCCCTGGCGCAGATGCCGCGCCCCGATCCGCAGCGCGACCAGGGGCAGCCCCAGGCGCAGGAGCAGGAAGAGCGCCACCGCCAGCTGCTGCGCCATCTGGCCGAGATCGAGCGCCGCGTGAACGAGGACAACGCCCGCCCGCGCCGGCGCTACGTCAGCCCCGCCACGCGCGAGGTGCCCTACGCGCGCTACTACGACGCGCTGCGCCATCGCGTCGAGGCGCGCGGCACGCAGGACTTCCCGCAGGCCGAGGGCAAGAAGCTCTACGGCGAGCTGACCATGGCCCTCACCGTCGATGCCCGGGGCCAGCTGCTCGAAACGAAGGTGCTCAAGCCCTCGGGCCAGCCGCTGCTGGACCGCCGCGCCGAGGCCATCGCGCGGGCCGCCGGCCCCTACGGCCTTTTCGATACCGAGCTGCGCGCGCTGGCCGACCTGCTGGTCATCACCGCTCGCTTTCGCTTCACCCGTGAAGACGGCGTGCAGGCCGTCCCGATGGGCGGCGCGCCCTGAACGTCCGCCTGGACGCCTCCCCAAGTTCTTTCTTCATCCGGCTCCCATGACCGACCTCGACCGCTACGCCGTCTTCGGCCACCCCGTGCAGCACAGCCTGTCGCCCCTGATCCACCAGGCCTTTGCCGAGCAGACCGGCCAGCGCCTGAGCTACACGCGGCTGTGGGCGCCGCTGGACGGCTTCGAGGCCGTGCTGCGCGCCTTCATCGCCGGCGGCGGGTGCGGCGCCAACGTGACGGTGCCCTTCAAGTTCGAGGCGCTGCGCCTGGCCACGCGGCGCAGCGAGCGCGCCGAGCTGGCGCAGGCGGCCAACGTGCTGAGCTTCGACGGCGAGGAGATCCATGCCGACAACAGCGACGGCGTCGGGCTGGTGCGGGACATCGAGATCGGCGCCGGCCGTGCGCTGGCCGGGCGGCGTGTGCTGCTGGTGGGCGCGGGCGGCGCGGGCGCGGGCGTGCTGGGGCCGCTGCTGCAGGCAACGCCGGCCGAGATCGTGGTGGCCAACCGCACCGAGGAGCGCGCGCAGGATCTGGTGCTGCGCCATGCCGAGCTCGCGCAATCCTGTGGCGTGCAACTGCACGCCGCGCCCATGCAGGCGCCGGGCAAGGCCTTCGACGTGGTGCTCAATGCCAGCGCCAGCAGCCTGGAAGGTGCCGCCTCGCCCGTGCCGGCGCAGGTGCTGCGCGCCGGCGCACTGGCGGTGGACCTGATGTACGGCCCCAAGGCCCAGCCTTTCCTGGACTGGGCCCGCGGCCATGGCGCCGAGGCGCGCGACGGCCTGGGCATGCTGGTGGAGCAGGCCGCCGAGGCCTTCGCCGCCTGGCGCGGCGTGCGGCCGGACACGGCGCCGGTGCTGGCGGCGCTGCGCGCGCGCCAGGGCTGACGCGCCGACGCCCATGGGAGCCGCCAAGTCCTTGCCCATCCAGTCCGGCCGCGGGGTCGGCGTGCTGCGCCAGCTGGTGCGGCTGCTGGGGCTGCTGGTGATCTGCATGCTGTCGCTGCAGCTCTACTTCGTCGGCCGCGTGGCGCTGATGCGCTGGGTCGATCCCGCCTCCACCAGCTTCGAGCGCAGCGAAGCCTGGCGGCTGCTGCGCGAGCAGGGCCGCATCGAGTGGGCGCAGGAGTGGGTGGATGGGGAGCGGATATCGCCGCACCTCAAACGTGCCGTGATCGCCAGTGAAGATGCTGGTTTCACCCGGCATGGCGGCGTCGAGTGGGACGCCGTCGAAAAAGCCTGGGACAAGAACCAGCGTGTGCAGGCCCGCGTGGAGCGGCTCAATGAACAGGCCGAACGCCGCGCCGTGTCGCGCGGGCGCGAGCCGCCGCCGGCGGCGGTGCCCAAGATCATCGGCGGCTCCACCATCACGCAGCAACTGGCCAAGAACCTGTTCCTTGACGGCGAGCGCACGCTGGTGCGCAAGAGCCAGGAGCTGGCGATCACGCTGACGCTGGAGGCGTTGCTGGACAAGCGGCGCATCCTGGAGATCTATCTCAACCACGTGGAATGGGGCGAGGGCGTATTCGGCGCCCAGGCCGCGGCCCGGCACTACTTCCGTACCGACGCTGCCAAGCTCGGCCTTGGTCCATCGGCGCGGCTGGCGGTGATGCTGCCCGCGCCCAAGCGCTTCGAGCAGCGGCCGGCCTCGCCCTACGTCGTCTCGCGCGCCGCCACCATCGCCGCGCGTGCCGGCGCCGTGCAGTTGCCCTGAATTGAGGACAGTTGCGGAACGTTGAGTGCAAGTCCGCGCCGTCGCCGGGCCCGCGACAGGGTCGGGACCGCCGGCGCGGCCGGGCTTCCTAGAATGGTCCGCATGGCAACACCCCTGAGCGCCGAACTCGCCGCCGCCGCCGCCCGGCTGGTGGTGGAGGAAGGCATGGAATACGGACCGGCCAAGAAGCGTGCCGCGCGCGACCTCGGCCGCGGACGCGGCACGGAGCTGCCCAGCAACGACGCGGTGGAGGAGCAGGTGCGCGAGTACCTGCAGGTCTTCTGCGCCGATACCCAGCCCGGCGAGCTGGCGGCGCTGCGCCGGCTGGCGCTGCGCTGGATGCAGCGGCTGGCGGAGTTCCGCCCTCACCTTTCAGGCGCGGTTTGGCGCGGCACGGCCACGCGGCTGTCCAGCCTGCATCTGGATCTGTACTGCGATGACCCGAAAGCGGCCGAGATCGGGCTTCTCAACCAGGGTGTCGATTACGAGCTCGCCGGCCAGCAGGCGCGCGGCGCGGGCCAGGACCCGTATGACGTGCTCAGCGTCAGCAGCCGCTGCGAGGAGCTGGGCGACATCGTGACGATCTACCTGCACATCCGCGACCACGACGAGCTGCGTGGCGCTCTCAAGCCCGATGCCACGGGCCGCACGCTGCGCGGCGATGCCGGAGCGCTGCGGCGCCTGCTGGAAGACGACGCGGCATGAAACGCCGGCTGTGGCTGACCACGGCCGCGGTGGCCGCCGCCGGTGGTGCCGGGCTGGCCTGGTGGCGCTCGCAACCGCGGGGCACACCCGCGCCGGCCGCGCTGTGGGCGCTGGAGCTGGAGCGTCCGCAAGGCGGCCGTCTAGCGCTGGCGACGCTGCGCGGTCAACCGCTGCTGCTGAACTTCTGGGCCACCTGGTGTCCTCCCTGCGTCAAGGAAATGCCGGAGCTGGACCGCTTCAGCCGCGATTTCGCGGCGCGCGGCGGGCGTGTGCTGGGCGTGGCCATCGACGGCCCCGCACCGGTGCGCGAGTTCCTGCAGCAGCGTCCCGTGGGCTACGACATCGCCCTGGGCGGTCTGGCCGGCACGGACCTCATGCGGCAGCTCGGCAACCAGGCTGGCGTGCTGCCCTTCACCGTGCTGCTCGATGCCGCCGGTCATCTGCACCAGAGCCACGCGGGCGAAACCACCCGCGAAGAGCTGCTGCGCTGGGCTGAAAGCCTGGGTTGAGACCTCCGCCCGCGTCGTTGCCGCAGCAACAAGAGGTTTCACTTGGCTTGATGAGTCGTTGAGCAGGCTCAAAAAGCTTGCGCATCGATTTTTTGTGAACACGACGGCAACCGCATGCAAAACGCGTAAAGTTCGGCCCTTTGCAATTCCGGGGCAGGCCAAGCCCGCACCGGAAACGATGTCCGGCCAAATGGACTGGCGTTACATCCTGTTAACGCGCGTCAACGATGTTGCTGACGAATGCCGGACGTTGCCAACAAACCACTGCATGAAAGCGGTGCAGCGGCCGTGACGGGTTCACTGCCGCCACCGAGGCCCTGGAGAAGCTGATGGACCTGCGCAAGCTCAAGACCTTGATCGACCTCGTGTCGGAATCGAACATCTCCGAGCTGGAGATCACGGAAGCCGACGGCAAGGTGCGCATCGTCAAGGCCGATCCGCAAGCGGCTGCCACGGCCCCTGCGCCGGTGATGAACGTGGCGCAAGCCCAGCCGGCCCCCCTGGCGGTACAGGCAGCGCCGGTCCAGGCGGCTGCAGCGGAGGCGGCACTCACGGGGCATGTCGTGAAGTCGCCCATGGTAGGCACGCTCTATCGCTCGTCGAGCCCGGGCGCCAAGCCGTTCGTGGACGTGGGCCAGGCCGTCAAGGAAGGCGAGACGATCTGCATCATCGAGGCCATGAAGATCATGAACGAGATCGAGGCCGACAAGTCCGGCACCATCACGCAGGTGCTGTGCGAGAACGGCCAGGCGGTGGAATACGGCCAGCCGCTGTTCGTCATCGAGTAAGCCTGCAGGCGCTTCGCGCGCCGCCGCCCGCCGCCTGCGTGGGCTGACACGGCGCGGATTCCAGCCCATCCGGGACGGCGAACGAGCCGCAGAGAAAAAGCATGTTCAAAAAGATATTGATCGCCAACCGCGGCGAGATTGCCTTGCGCATCCAGCGCGCTTGCCGTGAGTTGGGCGTGAAGTCGGTGGTGGTGTATTCCGAGGCCGACCGCGACGCCAAGTACGTGCGCCTGGCCGACGAGGCCGTGTGCATCGGCCCGGCGCCCTCGGCACAGAGCTACCTCAACATGCCCGCCATCATCTCCACCGCGGAGGTGACGGATGCCGAGGCCATCCATCCCGGCTACGGCTTCCTGTCGGAGAACGCCGACTTCGCCGAGCGCGTGGAAAAGAGCGGCTTCACCTTCATCGGCCCCACGCCCGAGTCGATCCGCATCATGGGCGACAAGGTCGCGGCCAAGCAGGCCATGATCCGCTCGGGCGTGCCCTGCGTGCCCGGCTCCGAAGGCGCGCTGCCCGACGATCCCAAAGAGATCATCCGCATTGCCCGGTCCATCGGCTACCCGGTGATCATCAAGGCCGCCGGCGGCGGCGGCGGGCGCGGCATGCGCGTGGTGCACACCGAGGCGGCGTTGCTGCATGCGGTGCAGACCACGCGCCAGGAGGCCGGCGCGGCCTTCGGCAATCCGGCCGTGTACATGGAGAAGTTCCTGGAGAACCCCAGGCACGTCGAGATCCAGGTGCTGGCCGACGAGCACAAGGGCGCGGTGTGGCTGGGCGAGCGCGACTGCTCGATGCAGCGCCGCCACCAGAAGGTCATCGAGGAAGCGCCGGCGCCGGGCATTCCGCGCCGCCTCATCGAGCGCGTGGGCGACCGCTGCGCCGCCGCGTGCAAGAAGATCGGCTACCGCGGTGCGGGCACCTTCGAGTTCCTGTACGAGAACGGCGAGTTCTACTTCATCGAGATGAACACGCGCGTGCAGGTGGAGCATCCGGTGACGGAGTTCGTCACGGGCATCGACATCGTGCAGATGCAGATCCGCGTGGCTGCCGGCGAGAAGCTGCCGTTCGGCCAGCGCCAGATCCAGACGCGCGGCCATGCCATCGAGTGCCGCATCAACGCCGAGGACCCGTACAAGTTCACGCCCTCGCCGGGCCGCATCACCATGTGGCACCCGCCCGGCGGCCCGGGCGTGCGCGTGGACTCGCACGCGTACACCAATTACTTCGTGCCGCCGCACTACGACTCGATGATCGGCAAGATCATCGTCTACGGTGACACGCGCGAGCAGGCGCTGGCGCGCATGCGCACCGCGCTGGAGGAGACCGTGGTCGAGGGCATCCAGACCAACATCCCGCTGCATCGCGAGCTGATGGTGGACGCCAAGTTCCGTGAAGGCGGCACCAGCATCCATTACCTGGAAGGCTGGCTGGCCCAGCACAAGAGGTAAACGTCATGTTCGAGCTGGTGCTGCGCGCGCCGGAGGCGCTGGTGGAGCCGGTGTCCGAAGCGCTGATGGACGAGTTGGAGGCGCTGTCGGTGTCGGTGGAGGACGCCGACGTCGATACCGAGGCCGAGCAGGCGCTCTTCGGCGAGCCGGGCATGCCCGCGCCCAAGAGCGGCTGGCAGCGCTCGACGCTCAAGGCGTTGTTCGCGCAGGAGGCGCAGGCCACCGAGGCGGCCACGCTGCTGCTGGCCCAGGAATGGGGCGGCGAGCTGCAGGTGCAGTCGCTGCAGGAAGTGGCGGACCAGGACTGGGTGCGGCTGACGCAGTCGCAGTTCGCGCCGGTGGAGATCACGCCCGAGTTCTGGATCGTGCCGAGCTGGCATGAGGCGCCCGGGCAGGCGCGGCAGGTGATCCGGCTCGATCCGGGCCTGGCCTTCGGTACCGGCACCCACCCCACCACGCGCATGTGCCTGCGCTGGATCGCGCAGCAGCCCGCCGAGCGCCGTGCGCGCTGGCAACGCGTGCTGGATTACGGCTGCGGCTCCGGAATCCTGGCCATTGGCGCGGCGCTGCACGGGGCCCAGGAGATCGATGCGGTGGACATCGACCCGGCCGCGGTGCAGTCCACCCAGGACAACGCCCAGGCCAACGGCGTGAGCCTGCGGGCGGGGCTGCCCGAGCTGGCGCAGGGCCGCTATCCGCTGGTGCTGGCCAACATCCTGGCCACGCCGCTGAAGCTGCTGGCCCCGCTGCTGGCCGGCCATGTGGCCCCGGGCGGCGACCTGGTGCTGGCCGGCATCCTGGAACGCCAGGCTGACGAGCTCAAGGCGGCTTACGCGCCCTGGTGCGAGCTGCAGGTCAGCGATTGCGAGGACGGCTGGGTGCTGATGACGGCGCGTCTGGCCGACGAAGGCTGACGCCGCGATGAGCCAGGCCGCGCGCTGTCCCAGCTGCCGCACGGTCTTCCGCGTGCAGCCGCAGCAGCTGGAAGCTTCGGGCGGCTGGGCGCGCTGCGGCCAGTGCGGCGAGGTGTTCAATGCCCTGCAGGCGCTGGTGGCCATGCCGCCGGCGCCTTCCGCCGCGCCCCGCCCTGCTCCACCGGGCGGCGCGTGGGCCGGCGTCGCCGGCGTGGATCACGCCGGCACGCCGCCGGTGTCGGCGCTGTACCGCCGTGCCGAACCCGACGCGGCCGCGACACCGCTGCGCGGCACCCCCATCCCGCCGGCGCCGCATGCGCCGGTTCGAGCCGCCGCGCCGGCGCCGCATGCGGTTGCAGGCGCACCCGTCACCAGGGCCGCACCGCGCGAGCAACCCGCCGCACCGGCCGGTCCCGCCGCTGCCGTCCTGCCCCCGTCAGCTGGCGCACCGATGGCGGCTGCGGCGCTGCCCGGTGCCGCGCCCTTTCTGGCCTCCATCCTGCCCGACGTGCCCTCTCCCTCGCCCGCGGCCGATACGCAGTTCGGCACCCTGCCCGCCACGCCGCCCTCCTTCATGCAGGAGCCCGCGGCGGCGCAGCGCAAGGAAGACCCGCATCGACCCTGGTGGACTGCGCTGGTGGTCGTGCTGGCACTGACCGCGCTGCTGCAGGTGCTGCTCATCGCCCGGCCGACGCTGAGCGCGCGCTCGGATGTCGCGCGCATGCTGCTGCAACCGCTGTGCGTGCTCGCGCGCTGCAATGCCGAAGCCGCGCCGCGGCGCCTGGCCGCCCTGACCGTGGAAAGCAGCGCGCTGTCGCGCCTGTCGGGCGACAGCCAGCGCTACCGGCTGTCGCTGGTGCTGCGCAATCGCGACGTGCAGGCGCTGCGCTGGCCCGCCGTCGACCTGCGGCTCACCGACGCGCACGGCGTGCTGCTGGTGCGCAAGGTGCTGCGCGTGCGGGAACTGGGCGCCAGCACGGCGGCGCTTCCGCCCGGCCAGGAACAGCCGCTGCAAGCGGTGCTGGACATGGGCGAGCTGCCTGTGGCCGGCTATTCGGTCGAGCTCTTCTATCCCTGAACCCTACGGAATCCCCATGCCCGTTCTCGTCTGCGGCTCGCTCGCCTTCGACACCATCACGACCTTCCCCGGGCGCTTCGCGCAGCAGATCCTGCCCGAGCAGGTGCACATCCTGAACGTGTCCTTCCTGGTGCCGACGATGCGGCGCGAATTCGGCGGCTGCGCGGGCAACATCGCTTACACGCTCAAGGCCCTGGGCGGCGAGCCGGTCGTCGCGGCCGCGCTGGGCAACGACGGCGAGCCTTACCTGCAGCGGCTGTCGGCACTGGGCATCGACAGCTCCTGCGTGCGCGTGGAGGCCGACAGCTACACGGCGCAGGCGATGATCATCACCGACACCGACAACAACCAGATCACCGCCTTCCATCCCGGCGCGATGCAGCAGGCGCACCTCATCGACGTGCCCGAGCGCGACGATCTGGCGCTGGCCATCGTGGCGCCGGACGGGCGCGAAGCCATGCTGCGCCACGCCGCACAGCTGCACGAGCGCGGCATCCCCTTCATGTTCGATCCGGGCCAGGGCCTGCCCATGTTCGATGGCGAGGCGCTGCGCGGCTTCATCGAGCAGGCCAGCTGGGTGGCGGTCAACGACTACGAGGCGCGCATGCTGTGCGAGCGCATGGGCGAGAGCCTGGAGCAGCTTTCGCGCCGGCCACACCTGCGCGGCGTGATCGTGACGCTGGGCGCGCAGGGCTGCGAGCTGTGGCAACAGGGCGAGCGCACCCTCGTGCCGGGCGTGCCCGCCGAGCGCGTGGTCGATCCCACGGGCTGCGGCGACGCCTTCCGCGGCGGCCTGCTCTACGGGCTGGAGCGTGGCTGGACGCTGCAGCGCTGCGTCGAGCTGGGCAACCGCATGGGCGCGCTCAAGATCGCCCAGGCCGGCCCGCAGAACCACGGCGTCGGGCGCGTCGAAGCCCAGGCTTGAGGTCCGAACCCTGAAAGCGACGCGGCCCGCAAGGCCGTGAGGCCTGCGGGCCGTTGCACACGCGCCGCGGGCGCGGCGCGACGGCTCAGGGCTTCTCGCCCGTCGGGAACGGCCAGGCGGCCGCGGGGCTCAACGCGGTCTTGGCCGCCGATGCAGCGCCCGAGCTGCCGGCAGCCTTCTTGGCCGGAGCCTTCTTGGCGGCGGCCTTCTTGGCCGGAGCCTTCTTGGCGGGTGCGGCGGCAGCCTTCTTGGCCGCGGCCTTTTTCGCCGGTGCAGGCGCAGCGGCAGCCTTCTTGGCAGGCGCCTTCTTCGCCGGAGCGGCGGCAGCCTTCTTGGCCGCAGCCTTCTTCGCCGGCGCCTCGGCGGCCTTCTTGGCCGCAGCCTTCTTCGCCGGAGCGGCGGCAGCCTTCTTGGCCGCGGCCTTCTTCGCCGGTGCAGGCGCAGCGGCAGCCTTCTTGGCAGGCGCCTTCTTCGCCGGTGCCGCGGCGGCCTTCTTGGCAGCGGCCTTCTTCGCCGGCGCCTCGGGGGCCTTCTTCGCTGCCGTAGCTTTCTTCGCCGGGGCCTTCTTGGCCGCAGCCTTCTTCGCAGTTGCCATCACGTTCTCCTTGATCAAGTGACAAAGCGCCGTGCCGCGTTACCGCGGCCCGGCTCTGCCCACCGTCCGATGTTCTGCCCTCATGGGTGCCCGGTACGGTGAACGGGGGAGCGCAGGCCCGGCAGCGCTTCTGATGTCGCTGCTTGGGCCTGCGCGGATCTTGATCGCTTGCTTCTTCTTATGGGCCGGTGATCGGGACCACGGCAAAAGGCCTGCCTGCGGATTGATCAGCCCTGCCGGTCACGCGCGCCGGCAGAGGCTGCGCCTGGGCTCAGTCCCAGCTCAGTGCGCCGCCGCTCTGGTACTCGATCACGCGGGTTTCGAAAAAGTTGCGCTCCTTCTTCAGGTCAATCATCTCGCTCATCCACGGGAACGGGTTCTCCTCGTTCGGGAAGAGCGCCTCCAGGCCGATCTGCGTGGCGCGCCGGTTGGCGATGTAGCGCAGATAGCCCTTGAACATGGACGCGTTGAGGCCCAGCACGCCACGCGGCATGGTGTCCTCGGCGTAGCGGTACTCCAGCTCGACGGCCTTGAGGAACAGCGCCTTGATCTCGGCGCGGAACTCCGGCGTCCACAGCTGCGGGTTCTCCAGCTTGATCTGGTTGATGAGGTCGATGCCGAAATTGCAGTGCATCGACTCGTCGCGCAGGATGTACTGGTACTGCTCGGCCGCGCCGGTCATCTTGTTCTGCCGGCCCAGCGCCAGGATCTGCGTGAAGCCCACGTAGAAGAACAGCCCTTCCATCAGGCAGGCGAAGACGATCAGGCTCTTGAGCAGCGTCTGGTCGGCCTGCAGCGTGCCGGTCTTGAAGGCCGGGTCCATGATCGCGTCGATGAACGGGATCAGGAACTCGTCCTTGTCGCGGATCGAGGAGACCTCGTGGTAGGCGTTGAAGATCTCGCCCTCGTCCAGGCCCAGCGACTCGACGATGTACTGGTAGGCATGGGTGTGGATCGCCTCCTCGAAGGCCTGGCGCAGCAGGAACTGGCGGCACTCGGGCGCCGTGATGTGGCGGTAGGTGCCCAGCGTGATGTTGTTGGCCGCCAGCGAGTCGGCCGTGACGAAGAAGCCGAGGTTGCGCTTGATGATGCGGCGCTCGTCCTCGGTCAGGCCGTTGGGGTCCTTCCACGTCGCGATGTCGCGCGACATGTTGATCTCCTGCGGCATCCAGTGGTTGGCGCAGGTGGCGAGGTACTTCTCCCAGGCCCACTTGTACTTGAAGGGCACGAGCTGGTTGACGTCGGTCTGGCCGTTGATGATGCGCTTGTCGGCCACGTTGACGCGGCGCTGGCTCAGCGGCTGAGCCGATGCCGAAGAGGGCGCTGCAGGCTGGGCCTGAAACGCGGAGGCAGAAGCAGCAAAGGAGGCCTGGGCCAGGCCTTGCGGGAGATTGCTTGGGGTCGTCTGCGGCGTACCGGCTTCGCGTTGGACGTCGTCTTCCCAGACCAGCATGTGTGTACTTCCTAATGTGCGGAAATTATGAGAGGGATGCGATCAAACACCAAGCACTTGTTGCCCTGCTGAGCAGTGGCATGAGCCCCCTTCCTGCACCGCGGTGCGGACTTCGTGGAAGAAGTCCGCACTGCAACGATGAGGGGCGAGCAAGCGGCTTGCCGATCACATCCGGCCGAGGCCGTCAGGCGCTCACTGACAGGCTTCGCAGCCCGGGTCGTCGATGGCGCAGAACTTGATGTCGGTGGCCGGCACGGCCGCCTCCACCGCGGCCACGCTGGGCTCGACGGTTGCGGGCGCCATCACCGCGGCCGGGGCCGACAGCGAGGACACGGCATTGAGCGCGCCGGCCTGCACGGTGGACTTCTCCACGTGCGTGGCCGCCATCGTGCGCAGGTAGTACGTGGTCTTGAGGCCGCGCACCCAGGCCAGCTTGTAGGTCTCGTCGAGCTTCTTGCCCGAGGCGCCGGCCATGTAGAGGTTCAGGCTCTGGGCCTGGTCGATCCACTTCTGGCGCCGCGCCGCGGCCTCCACCAGCCAGGCCGTCTCGATCTCGAAGGCGGTGGCGTAGAGCTGCTTGAGCGACTCGGGCACGCGGTCGATGCGGCGCAGCGAGCCGTCGAAGTGCTTGAGGTCCATCAGCATCACGTCGTCCCACAGGTTCAGCGCCTTGAGGTCGCGCACCAAGTACTCGTTGATGACGGTGAACTCGCCCGAGAGGTTGGACTTCACCGAGAGGTTGCCGAAGCAGGGCTCGATGGAGGCGTCCACGCCGATGATGTTGGAGATGGTGGCCGTGGGCGCGATGGCCACGCAGTTGCTGTTGCGCATGCCGTGCTGGCGGATCTGCGCGCGCAGCGCGTCCCAGTCCAGCGTGGCGGCAGTGTCGGCGTCGATGTAGCCGCCGCGCTCCTGGGCCAGCAGCTTGAGCGTGTCCAGCGGCAGGACGCCGCGGCTCCACAGCGAGCCTTCATAGCTGGAGTAGCGCCCGCGCTCGGCCGCGAGCTCGGTCGAGGCCCAGTAGGCGTAGTAGCACAGCGCCTCCATCGAGCGGTCGGCGAACTCCACCGCCGCCTGGCTGGCGTAGGGCACGCGCAGCTGGTAGAGCGCATCCTGGAAGCCCATCACGCCCAGGCCCACCGGACGATGGCGCTCATTGGCGCGGCGCGCCTTCTCGACGGCGTAGTAGTTGATGTCGATGACGTTGTCGAGCATGCGCATGGCCGTGCGCACGGTCTTCTTCAGCTTCTCGTGGTCGATGCCGCCGTCCTTGAGGTGGTGCGCCAGGTTCACCGAGCCCAGGTTGCACACGGCGATCTCGTCCGGACCGGTGTTGAGCGTGATCTCGGTGCACAGGTTGGACGAGTGCACCACGCCCACGTGCTGCTGCGGGCTGCGCACGTTGCAGGCGTCCTTGAACGTGATCCAGGGATGCCCGGTCTCGAACAGCATCGTCAGCATCTTGCGCCACAGGTCCTTGGCGGCCATGCGCTTGAAGAGCTTGATCTCGCCGCGGTCGGCCATGGCCTCGTAGGCCGCGTAGGCTTGCTCGAAGTCCTTGCCGAACTTGTCGTGCAGGTCCGGGCAGGTGGAGGGCGAGAACAGCGTCCATTGGCCGCCCTCCATCACGCGCTTCATGAACAGGTCCGGAATCCAGTTCGCGGTGTTCATGTCGTGCGTGCGGCGGCGGTCGTCGCCGGTGTTCTTGCGCAGCTCCAGGAACTCCTCGATGTCCAGGTGCCAGGTCTCCAGGTACGCGCACACCGCGCCCTTGCGCTTGCCGCCCTGGTTGACGGCCACGGCCGTGTCGTTGACGACCTTGAGGAAGGGCACCACGCCCTGGCTCTTGCCGTTGGTGCCCTTGATGTAGGAGCCCAGCGCGCGCACGTTGGTCCAGTCGTTGCCCAGGCCGCCGGCGAACTTGGACAGCAGCGCGTTCTCCTTGAGCGCCTCGTAGATGCCTTCGAGGTCGTCTGACACGGTGGTCAGGTAGCAGCTGGAGAGCTGCGAGCGCCGCGTGCCTGCGTTGAACAGCGTGGGCGTGCTGCTCATGAAGTCGAAGCTGGAGAGCACGTCGTAGAACTCGATGGCGCGCGCCTCGCGCTCGCCCTTCTCGCCCAGCGCCAGGCCCATGGCCACGCGCATGAAGAAAGCCTGCGGCAGCTCGATGCGCTGCTCGTCGATGTGCAGGAAGTAGCGGTCCACCAGGGTCTGCAGGCCCAGGTAGTCGAACTGCAGGTCGCGCTCGGGCTTGAGCGCCGCGCCCAGCCGGGCCAGGTCGAAGCCCAGCAGCGCCTCGTCCAGCAGCTCGGCCTCGACGCCCCTGGCGATGAAGCCCGGGAAGTACTCGGCATAGCGCGTGACCATCTCGGCCTGCGTCACTTCCTGCCCCAGCACCTGCTTGCGCACCGTGTGCAGCAGCAGCCGCGCGGTGGCGCGGGTGTAGCCGGGCTCCTTCTCGATGAGCGTGCGCGCGGCCAGGATGGCGGCCTTGTGCACCTCTTCCATCGGCACGCCGTCGTAGAGGTTGCGCTGCGTCTCGGCCAGGATCGGCTCGGGCTTGACGTCCTCGCCCAGGCCCACGCAGGCTGACTCCACCAGGGCCTGCAGCCGGGCCTCGTCCAGCGGCACGCGCTGGCCGTCCTCGACCACGTGCAGCACCGGCTTGGCCGCCGCCGCCTGGGCCGCGGCAGCCGCCGCAGCCGCACGCTGGGCACGCTCCTGCGCATGGCGCTCGCGGTACAGCACATAGGCGCGCGCCACGTCATGGTGGCCGCTGCGCATGAGCTGCAGCTCGACCTGGTCCTGCACGTCCTCGATGTGGAAGGTGCCGCCGGTCGGGCGCGAGCGCAGCAGCGAGCGCACCACGGCTTCGGTGAGCGCATCCACCGTCTCGCGCACGCTGGCCGAGGCCGCGCCCTGGCTGCCACGCACGGCCAGGAAGGCCTTCATCAGCGCCACGGCGATCTTGCTGGGCGTGAAGGCCACCACTGCGCCGTTGCGCCGGATGATCTGGTAGCCCTCGTAGCTGGTGCGCGCCGGTGCCGCGGCAGGCTCGCCGAGGAAGACGCCGCCGGCGTCGGAGGGTGCATGCAGTTCGGGTGCGCTCATGTCTTTCCTTCTGGTCAACGAGAGTCCTGCCGCCGCCGCACGCTCGACGGCATGCGGCCGGGCTGGGCAGGCTCTACAGCCACCCCGGCACAGGCCCTGGCCAGGGCCTATCGAAGCGGGGCATGTGCAAAAACTTGTGGATAACCGGTGGGTCGCCGGTGGATGGCGGACGCTACCTGTGGGGTGCCGGGGCGTATTAGAACACTACATCTAGTGTCCAGAAAGGTCAGACCGCACATTTGCCACAGTCATGGGGCAAGCTGCCCAGGGCGGCATCCGGATTGCAGGCAAGGGGATTCGGCGCCGCTGAGCCGGCGCGGGAAGTTGCGCCTGAAACGGTCTTCAGGGACGGATGTGCAGGGCTCGGCCCTCCAGCGGCCAGCCGCTCAGCCGCGCCAGCAGCGGCCAGCTGAAGCCGGCACCGGGGTCGTGCTTGCGCCCCGGCGCAATGTCCTCATGGCCGGTAGCGTGGAGCAGCGGATAGCGCCGGGCCAGCGCCCGCAGCAGCCGTGCCAGGCGGCGGTACTGCCCCGCGGCAAAGGAGTGGCCTTCCAGGCCTTCGAGCTCGATGCCGATGGAGAAGTCGTTGCAGTTGTCACGGCCGCGCCAGCTGGAGCGGCCCGCATGCCAGGCGCGCTCGTCACAGGACACGAACTGCAGCAGCTCGCCGTTGCGGCGCAGCAGGAAGTGCGCCGACACCTCCAGGCCGCGGATCTGCTGGAAGTAAGGGTGCGCGTCCCAGTTCAGGCGGTTGGTGAACAGGCGCTCGATGGCGTCACCGCCATAGACCCCCGGCGGCAGGCTGATGGAGTGGATCACCGCTAGGTCGATGTCCACGCCGGCGGGGCGCGGACCGAAGTTGGGCGACGGGCAGCGTCGCGCCGGCGCATACCAGCCCTGGCTCCAGTCGGCCTCGGCCGCCGGCGGCGCACTGCCGCTCATACCGGGCGGGGTCCGGCGCTGCGGTGCGCGGCGCAACAGTAGGCGTGCCCATCCGGGTTCATCAACGCTTCGCTGCGCGGCAGGTGCACCCCGCAATGGCTGCAACGCACCATGGGCTCCAGCTGCGGCGGCTCGGGCCGGCGCGGCGGTGGCGGCGGAGGAGGCGGCAGCGAGGCGCGGCGCATGGCCCACAGCACCAGCACCACGACAGCAATCAGCAGCAGGTATTTCATGGCGCCGACTCCCTGAAGAGGGCCGGACCGAGGCGGGGAACAGGCGCAGTGATCATGGTCATGGCAGCGGCCCCACGGCAAGGCGTAGCGCCGACGTCAGGCGACGACGCGGTGCAGCACCACCTCCAGCACGAAGCGCGAGCCGATGTAGGCCAGCAGCAGCAGCGCCGCGCCGGCGTAGAGCCAGCGCGTGGCGCGGCGTCCGCGCCAGCCCCAGATCAGCCGTCCGGCAATGAGCAGTGCAAAGGTGGCCCAGCCCAGCAGCGAGAACACCGTCTTGTGGTCCCAGCGCCAGTGCGGACTGAGCCAGGCGCCCAGCAGCAGTGCGGCGCTGAGCACCACGAAGCCGGCCTCGACGAAGCGGAAGGTCAACCGCTCCAGCCGCAGCAGCGGCAGCCCGAACGGGCCGCCGGCACCCTGGGGCGGAATGAGCTTCAGGCGCAGCAGGCGCTCGGCACGGTCCAGCAGCATGGCGTGCAGCACCGCCGCGCCGAACATGCCGTAGGAGGCGATACCCAGCAGCCAGTGCAGCGGCAGCCAGGCAGAACCGCCTTCGAGCCGCATCTCACCGGGAAAGGCCGCGGCCAGCAGCACCACCGGCGCGCCCACGGTGGCGAGCTGGCGCCGCACGCCCGGCAGCGAGAACAGGCGGCTCTCCACGGCATGCACCGCCAGCACGAACCACACCGTCAGCGACAACGCCGGCCCGAAGCCGAAACGCACGCCCGGCGGCTCGCGCCCGACGGCGCTGATCTCCAGCACCAGCGCCAGACCGTGCAGCACCCAGCCCAACTGCAGTGCAACCGTGTGCAGCCGCCGCCCATCGGGGGCAGGCAGCATGGCGACGAGGTAGGCCAGCGCGGCGCCCAGCGCGGGCAGCCAAGGCCATGCGACGGCGGCCCCTACAGGGCCGGACGATAGAATCATCCGGACAGTGTACTTTCGCGGTTTGCGCCTCCCGGCGCGTCACGCCGCCCTCCCCGCCATGGCTTCCGCCCTCACCGACCGCCTATCGCGCCTGGTCAAGACCATGCGCGGCCAAGCCCGCATCACCGAAAGCAACGTGCAGGACATGTTGCGCGAGGTGCGCATGGCGCTGCTCGAAGCCGACGTCGCGCTGCCCGTGGTGCGCGACTTCATTGCCCGCGTCAAGGAAAAGGCGCTGGGGCAGGAGGTGGTGGGTTCGCTCAATCCCGGCCAGGCGCTGGTGGGCATCGTGCACAAGGAGCTCGCCTCGACCATGGGCGAGGGCATCTCGGACATCAACCTCGCCGCGCAGCCGCCCGCGGTGATCCTGATGGCGGGCCTGCAGGGCGCGGGCAAGACCACCACCACCGCCAAGCTGGCCAAGCACCTCATCGAGCGCCGCAAGAAGAAGGTGCTCACGGTCTCGGCCGACGTCTACCGCCCCGCCGCCATCGAGCAGCTCAAGACGGTGACGAAGCAGGCGGGGGCCGAATGGTTCCCCTCGGCACCGAACCAGAAGCCGCAGGACATCGCGCTGGCGGCGCTGGACCACGCGCGGCGCCACTACTTCGACGTGCTGCTGGTGGACACCGCCGGCCGCCTGGCCATCGATGAAGCGCTGATGGCCGAGATCCGCGATCTGCACGCCGCGCTCAAGCCGGTCGAGACGCTGTTCGTGGTGGACGCCATGCAGGGCCAGGACGCGGTGAACACCGCGCGCGCCTTCAAGGAGGCGCTGCCGCTCACGGGCATCGTGCTGACCAAGCTCGACGGCGACTCGCGCGGCGGCGCGGCGCTGTCGGTGCGCCAGGTGACCGGCGCGCCCATCAAGTTCGCCGGCGTCTCCGAGAAGATCGACGGGCTGGAGGTCTTCGACGCCGATCGCCACGCCGGGCGCGTGCTGGGCATGGGCGACATCGTGGCCCTGGTCGAGGAGGTGCAGAAGGGCGTGGACCTGGAAGCGGCGCAGAAGCTCGCCGCCAAGGTCAAGAGCGGGGACGGTTTCGATCTCAACGACTTCCTGGCCCAGATCAGCCAGATGAAGAAGATGGGCGGCCTCTCCGGTCTCATGGACAAGCTCCCCGCCCAGCTCACCGCCAAGGCCGGCCAGGCCGACATGGACCGCGCCGAGCGCGACGTGCGGCGCATGGAGGGCATCATCAATTCCATGACGCCGCTGGAGCGGCGCAAGCCCGAGCTCATCAAGGCCAGCCGCAAGCGCCGTATCGCCGCCGGCTCGGGCGTGCAGGTGCACGAGGTGAACAAGCTGCTCAATCAGTTCGAGCAGATGCAGGGCATGATGAAGAAGATGAAGGGCGGCGGGCTGATGAAGATGATGAAGCGCATGGGCGGCATGAAGGGCCTCAAGGGCATGCTGCCGCCGGGCATGGGCTGAGGCCCGCGGCTCCGTGCCTGTCTGCACAGGCATGGGCGGGCCGAAGGCCCCGAGTTCCGCAAGGGGCTGGGGCGAGCAATGTTTGCACTAATAAATAGAGGGCGGACGCCGCAAGGCGCCCGCCCTCTTCTCTTTTGGAGCCGGCCCTCAGCCCAGCAGCGCCTGCGCGAACTCGCGCGCGTTGAAGGTCTCCAGGTCTTCCAGCTTCTCGCCCACGCCGATGAAGTACACCGGCACGGGCCGCTCGCGCGCGATGGCCGCCAGCACCCCGCCCTTGGCCGTCCCGTCGAGCTTGGTGACGATCAGGCCGGTGAGCGTCAGCGCCTCGTCGAAGGCCTTCACTTGCGTCAGCGCGTTCTGGCCGGTGTTGCCGTCCACCACCAGCAGCACCTCGTGCGGCGCGTCGGCCTGGGCCTTGGTGATGACGCGGCGGATCTTCTTGAGCTCCTCCATCAGGTGCAGCTGCGTGGGCAGGCGCCCGGCGGTGTCGGCGATGACGACGTCGCAGCCGCGTGCACGGCCGGCCACGACGGCGTCGTAGGTCACGGCGGCCGGGTCGCCGCCCTCCTGGCTCACGATCTCGACACGGTTGCGCCCGGCCCACACCGCCAGTTGCTCGCGCGCGGCGGCACGGAAGGTGTCGGCCGCGGCCAGCAGCACGCGCTGCTCGGCATCGGCCAGGTGGCGCGTGAGCTTGCCGATGCTTGTGGTCTTGCCCGCGCCATTGACGCCCACGACCATGACCACCGTGGGCGAGGCCTCGCCGATGGTCAACGGCTTCTCCAGCGGCGCCAGCAGCTCGGCGATGGCATCCACCAGCAGCGCCTTCACGGCCGCGGGATCGGTGGCCTTGGCCTCCTTGACGCGGCGCCTGAGGTCCTTGAGCAGATGCTCGGTGGCCTTGACGCCGGCATCAGCCATCAGCAGCGCCTCTTCGAGCTGCTCGTACAGGTCCTCGTCGATCTTGGTGCCGGTGAAAACCTGCGCGATGCCGCTGCCGGTCTTGCGCAGGCCCTGCTTCAGACGCTCCATCCAGCCGGCGCGCGGTGCGCTGGGCTTCTCGGTGGTCTCCTGCAGGGCGGGCTCGTCAACGGCCGGGGCTTCGACCGGCTCGACGGCGGGTGTCGGCTTGCCGCCGAAGAGGCCACCGAACCAGCCGTTGCGCGCGGCCGGCGCTTCGGCAGCGGGCGTGGACTCGGGGGCCTCGGGCGCGGCCGGCGGAGGGGCTGAAGACGCATCCTGCGGCGCGGCCGGCGCGGGCGTCTTCTTCTTGAAAAAGCTGAACATGAAGAAATTGTCTGATGAATTCGTCAGGGGGCTTGCACTGATCTCAAAAATATCGATAGAATGGCGGTCTCGCAGGCGCTTTAGCTCAGTCGGTTAGAGCGACGGAATCATAATCCGCAGGTCCGGGGTTCGAGTCCCTGAAGCGCCACCAAATCCGAAGCCTTGCAGATCACCCGGTCTGCAAGGCTTTTCGTTTTGTGCGATCCGTCACGGGCGCACGCGCTTCTTCAGCAACGGGCATGCTCAGCAGCACCATGACGTCCTTTGCCCTGCTCGACGATTGCACCGCCTCGATGGAGGCTCCGCGCAGCCGGCTCTACAGCGGCTTCGTGCGCGAGCACCGCTGTACCGACCCGCGCATGCTGGAAGCCGTATGCGCCGCGGCCCAGACTGACCTGCGCACCGGGCTGCACGCGCTGCTGCTGGCCGATTACGAATGGGGCGCCAAGCTGCTGCACGCCGGCGCTGAGGCGCTGGACCCGCAGGACGCCAGCGGCCTGCGGCTGCTGATGTACCGCGAGCTGCGTCACCTCGGGCGCGAGGAGGCGGATGCCTGGTTGGAGATGCAGGACGCCGCCACGCCGGGACTGCCCACCGCCGGGCTGCTGTCGCTGCAGCCGAGCGTGGACCGCACCGGCTTCGAGGCCGCCATCGCGCGCATCCACGAGGCCATCCGCACCGGGGAGAGTTACCAGGTCAACTTCACTTACCGGCTCACCGGCCAGGCCTACGGTGAACCCCTGCGCCTGTACCGACGCCTGCGCCAGCGCCAGCCGGTGCCCTACGGCGCCTTCATCCAGCTGCCCGAAGGGGCCAGCGTGCTGTCGTGCTCGCCCGAGCTGTTTCTGCGCCATGAGCAAGGGCTGCTGACGGCGCGGCCGATGAAGGGCACGGCCGCGCGCCGCACCGACCCGCAGGAGGACGCCGCCGTCGCGCGCACGCTGGCCCAGGACACGAAGAACCGGGCCGAGAACCTGATGATCGTGGACCTGCTGCGCAACGACCTGGGCCGCATCGCCGAGACCGGCTCGGTGCGGGTACCGGCGCTGTTCACGCTGGAGCCCCACGGCCAGATCTGGCAGATGACCTCCACCATCGAGGCGCGGCCGCAACCGGGGCTGGACCTTCCTTCCCTGCTGCGCGCCACCTTCCCCTGCGGCTCCATCACCGGAGCGCCGAAGCTGCGCACGATGCAGCTCATCGCCGAGCTGGAAACGACGCCGCGCGGCCTCTACTGCGGCGCCATCGGCTGGCTCGACGCCCCGCAAGACGATGCGGCCTGTGGCGACTTTTGTTTGTCGGTGGCCATCCGCACCCTGGTGCTCAGCCCGCCAGACCATGACGGCCTGCGCGCCGCACGGCTGGGCGTGGGCGCCGGCATCGTGCTGGACAGCCAGGCCGCGGCCGAGTTCGACGAATGTCGCCTGAAGGCCCGCTTCGCCACCGGGCTGGGCCATGAGTTCGAGCTGTTCGAGACCCTTCTTGCCCAGCAGCCCCAGGGCTTCAGGCATCTGGAGCGGCACCTGGGGCGGCTGCGGCGCAGCGCACAGGCGCTGGAGTTTCACTTTGACGAAGCGGCGGTCCGCCGACAGCTCGATACGGCATTGACCACCTTGCCGGGCCAGGTGCCGCACCGCGTGCGCCTGGCACTGCGACAGGACGGTCACTGCAGCATCACTCAGGCGCCGCTGGCACCGTTGCCAGCGGCGCCGGTTGGACTGCTGCTGGCGGCCGAGCCGCTGGAGCCTTCGCCGCTGTCGCGCCACAAGACCACGCTGCGCGCCCGCTACGACGCCGGCGTGCGCGCCGCCGAACAGGCAGGGGCCTTCGACATGCTGTTCTTCACGCCCGAGGGCCGGCTGATCGAGGGCGGGCGCAGCAACGTCTTTGTGCAGCTCGACGGCCGCTGGTGGACGCCGCCGCTGGAGGACGGCGCTCTGCCGGGCGTGATGCGCGAGGTGCTGATGGCGCAACTCGGCGCGGCCGAGCGCAGCCTGCGGCGCGAGGACGTGCTCAATGCGCAAAGCCTGACTGTCTGCAACGCCCTGCGCGGCGCACTGCCGGCCCGGCTGGTGGACGCCGACTAAAATTTCGCCTTCGCCTGCGGGCCCCGCTGCCCGCATCCACAGCCCCTGGATCTACCCCATGCCCGCTGTGCCGGCGCCGCGCTGCCCCGCATGGGGCGGGCTGCCGTCACGCGCATGCCCGGACCGCGTGCTGAAGCCTCCTCGCTGAAGGACTTCCATGAGCGCCAAGAAAGTATTCATCCGCACCTTCGGCTGCCAGATGAACGAGTACGACTCGGACAAGATGGCCGACGTGCTGCAGGCCGTCGAAGGCTACGAGCCCACCGACGATCCCGAGCAGGCCGACCTCATCCTCTTCAATACCTGCTCGGTGCGCGAGAAGGCGCAGGAGAAGGTCTTCTCCGACCTGGGCCGCGTCAAGCACCTGAAGAAGAAGGGCGTGCTCATCGGCGTGGGCGGCTGCGTTGCCAGCCAGGAGGGCGCCGCCATCATCGAACGCGCGCCCTACGTGGACATGGTGTTCGGCCCGCAAACGCTGCACCGCCTGCCGCAGATGATCGAGGCGCGCCAGCGCCAGCAGCGCCCGCAGGTGGACATCAGCTTCCCCGAGATCGAGAAGTTTGACCACCTGCCGCCCGCGCGCGTGGAAGGGGCCTCGGCCTTCGTCTCGATCATGGAAGGCTGTTCCAAGTACTGCAGCTACTGCGTGGTGCCCTACACCCGCGGCGAGGAAGTGAGCCGGCCCTTCGAGGACGTGCTGACCGAAGTGGCCGGCCTCGCCGACCAGGGCGTCAAGGAAGTGACGCTGCTGGGCCAGAACGTCAACGCCTACCGCGGCAGGATGGGCGACGGCGGCGAGATCGCCGACTTCGCACTGCTGATCGAATACGTTGCTGAAATTCCGGGCATCGAGCGCATCCGCTACACGACCAGCCATCCCAACGAGTTCACGCAGCGGCTCATCGACGTCTATGCCAAGGTGCCGCAGCTGGTGAGCCATCTGCACCTGCCGGTGCAGCATGGCAGCGACCGTGTGCTCATGGCCATGAAGCGCGGCTACACGGCGCTGGAATACAAGAGCACGGTGCGCAAGCTGCGCGCGGTGCGCCCCGGCATCAGCCTGTCCAGCGACTTCATCGTCGGCTTCCCCGGCGAGACGCAGGAGGACTTCGAGCGCACGCTCAAGTTGATCGAGGATGTGGGCTTCGACGCCAGCTTCAGCTTCGTGTTCTCGCCGCGCCCCGGCACGCCAGCCGCGGCGCTGCACGACGACACGCCGCAGGACCTGAAGCTCAAGCGGCTTCAGCAGCTGCAGGCATTGATCGAGGAGAACGTGCGCCGCATCAGCGACAGCCGCGTCGGCACCGTGCAGCGCATCCTGGTGGAAGGCCCGTCACGCAAGGACCCGAGCGAATTCATGGGCCGCACCGAGTGCAACCGCATCGTCAACTTCAAGGGCCAGCCGCGCCTGGTGGGGCAGATGGTCGATGTGCGCGTCACGCAAGCGCTGCCGCATTCGCTGCGCGGCGAGCTGGTGCTGCGCGGGGATGAGGCGGCGGCCTGATCCTCATGGTGCGCGCCGAGGGCCGCGGGGCGGCCCCGTTCCCGCTCAGTGCAGGTCGCTGAGCTGCACGCGCGGCGTGGCGAACTCGCGGCCCACCATGGCGCGCGCGAAGAGGTAGTTGCCCTTGGCACGCTCGCTCAGCGCGTCGAGGTTGACGTGGCCGTGGCGGTCGCATGGGAAGGCCAAGGCATGGCCCTCGCGGTACAGCGAAGGAAAGCGGATCTCGTAGGCCTCGGCGGACTGGGCAAGGGGCTCGGACATCATGGCCTTCTCCTGCATTGTTCGGTGCTTGACGATCTCACTGTGCAGCCAACGGCTTGCATCTGGCTGTCAGGAGATAAGCAACGTGCGTGCCGGCACTCGGCGCAACGTGATGTCTGAACGCTTCCTACAAAAGCGACGTACGGCCTGACGCCGCAGGCCCGGGCTTCCTACAGACGAACCTTCGCCCCGAAGCCGGCCCACCACAGCGCCAGCGCGCAGCTGAGGGTCATGGCGCCGTAACTGAGCATGCGGCCATCGCGACCGCTGATGACCAGCATGGCCGCCAGTGCCAATGCCGCGCCGGCACAGCCCCAGCGCAGCAAGCGCAGCCAAGGCACGGCAGCAAGCTCACGGCGCCAGCACAGCTTGGCCGCCGTCGCGCCCAGCGCGCCGACCACCAGCGCAGGGGCAAAAAAATTGAGCAGATGCCACAGCGCATCCAGCGGACCCATGGCGCGTGCTCCCTCGTGCCTTTCCGTGCCGTTTGATGTTCGTCAAGCGTCGCGCCTCGAGCGGCAGCGACCATAACCGGCCGGAAAACGGCCCAAACGGCAGATCATACAATTCCCACCATGAGCGTTTTTGCCCTCGGCCTGAACCACCAGACCGCCCCGCTGGACCTGCGCGGGCGGTTCGCGTTCGCCGCGGAGCAACTGTCGCCGGCTCTGCGCGGCTTCAGGGAGCGGCTGCAGCGCGCGATGCCCGAGGCGGCGCTGGTTTCCACCTGCAATCGCACCGAGCTGTACGTGGCCGCCGATCCCGGCCGCGCGTGCGAGCTGGTGCAGCCGGCGATGGACTGGCTGGCCGAACAGGGTGGCGTCGCAGGCGCGCAGCTGCAGTCCTACAGCTACGTGATGGAGAACCGCGAGGCCGCGCGCCACGCCTTCCGCGTGGCTTCGGGACTGGACTCCATGGTGCTGGGCGAGCCGCAGATCCTGGGCCAGATGAAGCAGGCGGTGCGGCAGGCCGAATCTGCCGGCACGCTGGGCACCACGCTGCATCAGCTGTTCCAGCGCAGCTTCTCGGTGGCCAAGGAAGTGCGCACCTCCACCGAGATTGGCAGCCACTCCATCAGCATGGCCGCCGCCGCGGTGCGGCTGGCGTCGCAGCTGTTCGAGGACCTGCAGGACATCAAGGTGCTGTTCGTGGGCGCGGGCGAGATGATCGAGCTCGTCGCCACCCACTTCGCCGCCCGTGAGCCTAAGGCCATGGCGGTGGCCAACCGCACGCTCGAGCGCGGCGAGAAGCTCGCCAGCCGCTTCGGCGCCCAGGCATTGCGCCTGGCCGACCTGCCGAGCTGCCTGCACGAGTTCGACGCCATCATTTCCTGCACCGCCAGCACGCTGCCCATCATCGGCCTGGGCGCGGTGGAGCGCGCGCTCAAGGCGCGCCGGCACCGCCCGATGTTCATGGTGGACTTGGCCGTGCCGCGCGACATCGAGCCCGAGATTGCGCAGCTCTCCGACGTCTACCTCTACACCGTGGACGACCTCTCTGCCCTGGTGCAGAGCGCCGGCGAGAAGCGCCAGGCCGCCGTGCAGCAGGCCGAGGCCATCATCGACGCCGGCGTGCAGAGCTTCAGCCACTGGCTGGACCAGCGCGGCAGCGTGCCGCTGATCCAGGCCCTGAACCAGCAGGCCGACCGCTGGCGCAACACCGAGCTGGCGCGCGCGCGCAAGCTGCTGGCACGCGGCGAGGATGTCGACGCCGTGCTGGAAGCTCTGAGCCGAGGCCTGACGCAGAAGATGCTGCACGGCGCTTTCGCCGAGTTGCACGCGGCCGACGGCCCCCAGCGCGAGCAGGTGGCGCACACGGTGTCGCGCCTGTTCCTGCGCCAGACTAGCCGCAATCCCGAATCCGAAGGCGGCCGCTAGCCGCCCTGCCCTGCCGCCGGGTGCGCGGGGCTGCCGTGTGCCCGGCGTACGCCCCATGAAAGACACCCTGCGCCAACAATTCGAACGCCTGGCCATGCGCCAGGCCGAGCTCGACGCCACGCTGACCGACCCGCAACTGATGTCGGACCTCAAACGCTGGCGTGCGCTGTCGCGCGAGCAGGCCGAGGTGGCCGAGGTGGTGACCGACTTCCGTCACTATCAGCAGCGCGAGCAGGATCTGGCCACGGCGCGCGAGCTGCTGGACGACCCGGACATGGCTGACATGGCGCGCGAGGAGATCGCCGGCGCCCAGGCTGATCTGGAGCGGCTGCAGCTCAAACTCCAGGCTGCCCTCCTGCCGCGCGACCCGGACGATGCGCGCGACGCCTTTCTGGAAATCCGTGCCGGTACCGGCGGCGACGAGTCGGCGCTATTTGCTGGTGATCTCGCGCGCATGTACCTGCGCTACTGCGAACGCCAGGGCTGGCGCACCGAGGTCATGAGCCAGAGCGACTCGGAGCTCGGCGGCTACAAGGAGATCGTGCTGCGCATCGAGGGCGATGGCGTCTATGGCCGGCTGCGCTTCGAGAGCGGCGGCCACCGTGTGCAGCGCGTGCCCGCAACGGAAAGCCAGGGCCGCATCCACACCAGTGCCTGCACCGTGGCGGTGATGCCCGAGGCCGACGAAGCGGAGGAGATCACGCTCAATCCGGCGGAGCTGCGCATTGACACCTTCCGCGCCAGCGGCGCCGGCGGTCAGCACATCAACAAGACCGACAGCGCGGTGCGCGTGACGCACCTGCCCACCGGTCTGGTGGCCGAGTGCCAGGACGATCGCAGCCAGCACCGCAACAAGGCCAAGGCGCTGGCGGTGCTGGCGGCACGGCTGCGCGACAAGGAAATGAGCGAGCGCGCCGCCAAGGAGGCGGCCACGCGCAAGGGGCTCATCGGCAGCGGTGACCGCAGCGACCGCATCCGCACCTACAACTTTCCTCAGGGCCGGCTCACCGACCACCGCATCAACCTCACGCTCTACAAGCTCGGGGCGGTGATGGATGGCGAACTGGATGACGTCATCGCCGCACTGCAGGCGGCACGCGCCGCCCAACAGCTCGCGGCGCTGGAAAGCAGCGGCACGGCATGACGGCACAAGACACCCGGCCTGCGCCCGGCACGGTGGGCGAGGCCCTGGCCCGAGCCAAAGCGCGGGGCCTGGATCGGCTCGATGCCCAGCTGCTGCTGGCACACCACCTGGACCGCCCGCGCAGCTGGCTCCTGGCGCATGACGACGCGGTGCTGACGCCGGCACAGCGTGACGCTTTCGACACTGACGTGGCGCGCCGCGCCGATGGCGTACCGATCGCCTACCTGCTGGGTCAGCGCGAGTTCCACGGCCTGCTGCTGCAGGTCACGCCTGACGTGCTGGACCCGCGCCCGGACACTGAGACGCTGGTCGACTGGGCCCTGGAGCTGCTGGACGGGGAGCTTGCAGCGCTGCCGGCGCCGCAAGTGCTGGACCTGGGCACCGGCAGCGGCGCCATCGCGCTGGCCGTCAAGCAGGGCGCGCCGCGCGTGCGCATGCGTGCGCTGGACGCCAGCGCTGCGGCCCTGAATGTGGCCCAAGGCAATGCACAACGCCTGGGTATGGAGGTGAGCTTCACGCAGTCCGACTGGTGGAGCGCCCTGACATCGCCCCGATTGCACCTGGCGTTGAGCAATCCGCCCTACATCGACGGCGACGACCCCCACTTGGCGCAACTGCGCCACGAGCCGCTGCAGGCGCTGACGCCCGGGCCCGATGGCCTGCAGGCGATCACGCACATCGTGCAAGGCGCTCCGGCGCATCTGGAGCCTGGCGCCTGGCTGCTGCTCGAACATGGCTTCGACCAGGGCGCCGCGGTACGTCGGACTCTGGAGCAGCAGGGCTTCGCCGCCGTGACCACGCGGCGCGATCTCGCCGGCCATGAGCGCTGCAGCGGCGGACGCTGGCCGGGCTGAGCTCAGCATCCAGAGTGGTTTGCCACGCGCCACCCGGACTTTGGAAGGTCGGGTTCGCACCCGGCTGAACACCGCCCACAGCCACGCCGGGCCGGCGTAGCATGAGGCGGCAGTGGTTCGGCAAGGGGGTACGCGATGAAGGCGATCCGGGAACTGGCCATGCTGTGCATGGCCCTGGGCAGCGTGGCCGTACAGGCGGAGGGCGGGCTGCGGGTGGCGCCGGAGGAGGCGCCGTGGCCACGCTGGCAGGCGCGCGTCGGGATGGACCTGGCGCCGCCATGGCGCGGCAGCGAGTTGTCGCCCTCGGGCGGCGGCCTGCGCAGCATGAAACTGCTGGGCGACGTGTACCTCAGCGGCCCGGGCTTCGGCGACGGTCAGGTACAGGGCGGGCTGCGTGCCACGGGCGGGCTGCTGCTGGGCAGCCGCTCACCGCTGCTCGGTACGGCGTCGGTGGCGCCGCTGTCGGTCAACGTCAGGCACAGCCTGCTCCCACCCGGTCGCGGCGATGAGGCCTTTGATGCACCACCGGTGGGCTACCTGGGTATCGGCTACAGCAGCCTGTCGCTGCGTGGCGGCTGGGGCTTCAGCGCCGACCTGGGCGTGATGACCGGCTCGGGGCTGCGCCCGCCTGAAACCCGCAGCAGTCTGGATGAGGCCGTGCGTGAGCTGCGATTGCGGCCGGTGCTGCAGTTGGGCGTGTCTTACGCTTTCTGACAGGCCAGGGGCTTTGACCTGCGGTACGGCGACGGCGTACCGCATGGCTTATAACCCCGGCTGTTTGACCTCAATTTCCAAGAGACACCATGGACGACGTTCAAAAGCGCATCGATGACCTCGTGAAAAGCAACCGCGTGGTGCTGTTCATGAAAGGCACGGCGCAGTTTCCGATGTGCGGTTTCTCCGGCCGCGCCATCCAGATCCTGAAGGCCTGCGGCGTGCAGGACCTGAAAACCGTCAACGTGCTGGAGGACGAGGGCGTGCGCCAGGGCATCAAGGCCTACGCCAACTGGCCCACCATCCCGCAGCTCTACATCAACGGCGAGTTCGTCGGCGGCTCGGACATCATGATGGAGATGTACCAGGCCGGCGAACTGCAGCAGGCACTGACGCAGCAAGGTTGAGCGTGCAACGTCTGGTGGTGGGCCTCACCGGTGCCAGCGGTGCGGTCTACGGCGTGCGGCTGCTGCAGCGCGCACGCGCCTTGGGCGTGCACACACACCTGGTGGCCACGCCCGCGGGCGTGCTCAACGTGCACCACGAGCTTGGGCTGGACCGCCGGGCGCTGGAAGCCCTCGCTGACGAGGCGCATGCGCCCGGTGACGTTGGCGCCTGCATCGCCAGCGGCTCGCACCCGGTGGACGCGATGCTCATCGCGCCCTGCTCCATGAAGACACTGGCCGCCGTGGCGCACGGCTTCGGGGACAACCTGCTCACGCGTGCGGCCGATGTCATGCTCAAGGAGCGGCGGCGTCTGCTGCTGCTGGTGCGCGAGACACCTTTCAACCTTGCGCACCTGCGCAACATGATGTCTGTGACGGAGATGGGAGGCATCGTCTTCCCGCCGCTGCCGGCCTTCTACAACCACCCAGGCAGCATCGACGAGATGGTGGACGACACGGTGGAGCGCGTACTGGCTCTGGCCGGCATCACGAGCGCCCAACCCCGAGCCTGGCAAGGCCTGTGAGGTACGGCCGCGCGCAGCGGCTGCATTGGCTCAGTCTTCCAGTACCCACTGTCGCCGGGCGCCGAATACCAGGTTCGGATACTCGGCGCGACCGCGGCTGCCGTTGTAGCGGCCCAAGGCCATGAACAGGTCGCCGTTTTCGCGCTCGAGGTAGTGCCGCAGGATCACGCAGCCAAAGCGCAGGTTGGTCTGCATGTGGAACAGCCGGCTGGAATCGCCATCGCCAATGAGGCGCACCCAGAAAGGCATCACCTGCATGTAGCCGCGTGCGCCGGCCGGACTGACCGCGTACTTGCGGAAATTGCTTTCGACTTGCACCACGCCGAGAACCAACTCCGGTTCCAGGCCCGCGCGCCGGCTCTCGTACCACAACGTTTCCAAGAACTCGACGCGCGTGCGGCGTTCGCTCTTGCGAGGCTGCAGCCGCTCACTCATGGCCGTGAGCCAGCGCAGGTAGGCCATGCGCTGTGCCGTGCTGGCGAATTCCGGACGCGGCGGCGCCTCGGCCGCTACAGCGGCAGAGAGCGCGGAGCGCACTGCGTCGGACAGATCCTCCTCCCGCTGGGCACCGGCCCAGACACTGCCCAGCGGCAGAGCCAGTGCGGCAGCCAGCAGGCGGCGGCGCTTCACACGCCGAGCTTGTCCTTCAGGAAGGCATCGACCTCGGCCACGGCCACCGGTGTGGCCTGGGCATCGCGCCGCCCCTGGTATTCCAGTCGTCCGTCCTTGAGGCCGCGGTCGGAAATGACGACCCGGTGCGGTACGCCAATAAGTTCCCAGTCGGCGAACATCGCGCCCGGGCGCTCGCCGCGGTCGTCGAGCAGCACATCCACGCCCAGTGCCTGCAGCGACTGGTACAAGCGCTCGGCCTCTGCACGCACTGCCTCGCTGCGGTCCATGCCGATGGGGCAGACCACCACGCGGAACGGTGCCATCGCGTCCGGCCAGATGATGCCGCGCTCGTCATGGTTCTGTTCAATGGCAGCACCCAGCAGCCGCGTCACGCCGATGCCGTAGCAGCCCATCTCCATGAACTGAGGCTTGCCCTTCTCGTCCAGGTACGTGGCGTTCATGGCCTGGGAGTACTTGGTGCCGAGGTAGAACACATGCCCCACCTCGATGCCGCGTTGAATCGCCAGCGTGCCGCGGCCGTCGGGCGACGGGTCGCCTTCCACCACGTTGCGGATGTCGGCCACCGCGTCGGGCTCGGGCAGGTCACGGCCCCAATTGGCGCCGGTGTAGTGGAAGTCCGCGTCGTTGGCGCCACAGACGAAGTCACTCATGTTCGCCACCGTACGGTCGGCCACCACTTTCACCGGCTGCTTCAAACCGATGGGCCCCAGATAGCCAGGCTTGCAGCCGAAGTGAGCGTCGATTTCGGCAATGGTGGCAAAACGGAAGCCGCCCTTAAGCCCTTCGATCTTGCTGGCCTTGACCTCATTGAGCTCATGGTCACCACGCACCAGCAGCAGCCAGACCGTGGTCTTCACCACCTTGCCGTCTTCACCAAGCTCGTCGGTGGCCAGAGCCAGCGACTTCACCGTGCGCTGCAGCGGCAGGTCCAGCAACTCGGCCACATCGGCACAGGTAGCCTTGCCCGGCGTGGGCGTTTTCACCAGTGGCTCGGCGGCCGCAGCGCGTTCGGGAATCAGCGACAGCGCCTCGGCCAGCTCGATGTTGGCGGCGTAGTCGCTGGCGGGACAGTAGACGATCGCATCCTCGCCGGTGTCGGCAATGACCTGGAACTCGTGCGAGCGGTCGCCGCCAATGGCACCAGTGTCGGCTGCCACAGCACGGTACTGCAGCCCCATACGGTCGAAGATGGCCACGTACGCCTTGAACATCGCGTCGTAGCTGCGGCCTGCAGCCTCCATGTCGCGGTCGAAGGAGTAGGCGTCCTTCATCGTGAACTCACGGCCACGCATGATTCCGAAACGAGGACGGCGCTCGTCGCGGAACTTGGTCTGGATGTGATAGAAGTTTTTGGGCAGTTGCTTGTAGCTGCGCAGCTCTTGGCGCGCGATGTCCGTTACCACTTCTTCGGAGGTGGGTTGGATGATGAAGTCCCGGTCATGCCGATCCTTTACGCGCAGCAATTCCGGCCCCATCTTGTCGAAACGCCCCGTTTCCTGCCAGAGCTCCGCGGGCTGTACCACGGGCATGAGCAACTCGATGGCGCCGGCACGGTTCATTTCTTCCCGGATGACGGCCTCCACCTTGCGGATGACACGCAGCCCCATGGGCATGTAGTTGTAGATGCCCGCGCCCAGGCGCTTGATCAATCCGGCGCGCATCATGAGCTTGTGGCTCACGATCTCGGCATCGGCGGGAGCCTCCTTGAGCGTGGAGACAAAGAACTGCGAGGCTTTCATGGATACGAAATCAGGAGATTGCACATCGGCGCCACGAGAGGTGGCGGGAGCCCGGGAGTTGCGGGTTAGCGAGGTGACGCAGGCCGCAGCGAGCCGGTGCAATAATCAAATCAATTCAAGAATTGGGGTTGATTATGCTCGACCGTGAAGGCTTCAGGCCCAACGTCGGCATCGTCCTGCTCAACGCGCGGAATCAGGTGTTCTGGGGCAAGCGGCTACGCACTCACTCCTGGCAGTTCCCGCAAGGCGGTATCAAGTACGGCGAGACGCCTGAGCAGGCCATGTTCCGCGAACTGCACGAGGAGGTTGGGCTGCGTCCGGAGCATGTCAAGGTGCTAGCCCGCACGCGCGATTGGCTGCGCTATGAGGTGCCCGACCACTACATCCGGCGCGACGCGCGTGGTCACTACAAGGGACAAAAGCAGATCTGGTTCCTGCTCAAGCTACTCGGCCGCGACTCGGACATGAACCTGCGCGCCACCGATCATCCCGAGTTCGACGCTTGGCGCTGGAACGACTACTGGGTGCCGCTGGACATGGTGATCGAGTTCAAACGCGACGTGTACCAGATGGCGCTCACGGAACTCGCGCGCTTCCTTCCGCGCGCCAATCCGCACAACCGCTACCTGCGCGCCGGTATGCGCTCGCACCAGCGGCACGAAGAGCCGTCTGAGACGTCATCGCTGCCGCCGCCGGCCAATCCAGGCAGTCGCGCCTGAATCCAAGCCATTGACAGTAGCGCCGGGCCTGACTAGCTCGGGCTCGCCACTGCGGCGACCACAATCAGACCACCAGCACCAAGTTTGCGCGGTCAATAAGCTCGGGCTCATTCACATAGCCCAGTAGCCCCTCGATCTGCGAAGAGGGCTTGCGCATGATCAACCGTGCTTCAGCGCTGGAATAGTTGGCCAGACCGCGCGCCACTTCAGCACCTTGCTGCTCACGCACCGCGATGACGTCACCGCGGTGAAATTCGCCCTGCACCTCCACCACGCCGATAGGCAACAGGCTCTTGGCTTCCTCGCGCAGCTTGGCCACCGCACCCGCGTCCACCACCACACCCCCACGCAACTGCAGATGGTCCGCCATCCACTGTTTGCGCGCGGCCAGCTTGGGCGTTGAGGCAATGAGCGCCGTGCCGATGGATTCACCCTGCGCCAAGCGCAACAGCACCTCACTCTCACGCCCGTACGCAATCACGGTGCTCGCGCCACTGCCCGCGGCACGCTTGGCCGCCAGGATCTTGGTGAGCATACCGCCACGCCCAATGCTTGAACCCGCGCCGCCGGCCATCTGCTCCAGCTCCGGCGTGCCTGCAGGCGCTTGTTCGATGAAGCGTGCATCGGGGTTCTTGCGCGGGTCGGCAGAGTACAGGCCGCGCTGGTCAGTGAGGATCACCAGCGCGTCGGCTTCCACCAGATTGGCCACCAGGGCGCCCAGCGTGTCGTTGTCACCAAACTTGATCTCGTCGGTGACCACCGTGTCGTTCTCGTTGATGACCGGAATCACCTTGAGCGACAGCAGCGTCAGCAGCGTGGAGCGTGCGTTGAGATAGCGCTCGCGATCTGCAAGGTCGGCGTGCGTGAGCAGCACCTGGGCACTGCCTATGCCCTGCTCGCGCAGTTTGCTCTCGTACATCTGCGCCAGGCCCATCTGGCCCACAGCAGCCGCTGCCTGCAGCTCGTGGAGCTCCTTCGGCCGCGCCGCCCAGCCTAGGCGCTTCATGCCTTCGGCAATGGCGCCACTGGAAACCATAATGACTTCACGCCCCTGCTGCGCCAGCGCCGCGAGTTGCCGACACCAGTTGCCAATGGCCTCGGCATCGACGCCGCGGCCCTCGTTGGTCACCAGACTGGAACCGACCTTGACGACGATGCGCCGCGCCTGCCGCAGGACCTCACTCATGCCACTCCTCCATCAGCGCTTTGCACACCGTCGAAACGCGGATCGGCTTCGGGCGGCGCCGGATGCTTGTGCGCCTGCACATGGTCGAAGATCGCACGCAGCAGCGGATCGAGGCCCTCGCGCGCCAGCGCCGAGATCTCGAACACCGGGCCCTTCCAGCGGTAGCGCTTGACGAAGTCCTTGACGCGCGCGGCACGGTCTTCCAACGGAATCATGTCCAGCTTGTTGAGCACCAGCCAACGGGGCTTGTCGTACAGCGTCTGGTCGTATTTCTTGAGCTCAGCCACGATAGCCTTGGCCTGCGCCACCGGATCAATGCCCGCGTCAAAAGGCGCCAAGTCCACCACGTGCAGCAGCAGGTGCGTGCGCTGCAGGTGGCGCAGGAACTGGTGTCCCAGACCAGCGCCTTCGGCGGCGCCTTCGATCAGGCCCGGCACATCGGCAACCACGAAGCTCTGTTCCGGCCCCACCCGCACCACGCCCAGATTGGGATGCAATGTGGTGAAGGGGTAGTCGGCAATCTTGGGTCGCGCATTGGAGATGGCGGCGATGAGCGTGCTCTTGCCCGCGTTGGGCATGCCCAGCAGACCCACATCGGCGAGCACGCGCAGCTCCAATTTGAGCTTCCTGCGCTCGCCCGGCCAGCCCGGCGTCTTCTGGCGCGGTGCACGGTTGGTGCTGCTCTTGAAATGCAGGTTGCCGAAGCCGCCGTCGCCGCCCTTGCAGATCAGTACCTTTTCATCAGGCGCCAACAACTCCGTGATGAGTTCGTCGGTTTCAGCGTCCTTGATGATGGTGCCCAACGGCATCCGCAGCACGATGTCTTCACCTGCCGCGCCGAACTGGTCCGAACCGCGCCCGGGCTCGCCATTGCGTGCTTCATGCCGGCGCGCATAGCGGTAATCGATGAGCGTGTTGAGGTTGCGATCCGCCACGGCCCAGATGCTGCCGCCGCGGCCACCGTCGCCGCCGTTGGGACCGCCAAAGGGAATGAACTTCTCGCGCCGGAAGCTCACGCAGCCCGCGCCCCCGTCGCCCGCTGCAACATCGATGGTGGCTTCATCTACGAATTTCATGACGCAAGAATATTCAGATCGGAAACGACAAAGCCCCGGCGAGCCGGGGCTTGGCTTATGCGAGGCGCGTCAGCTCAGACCGGGGTGACGAAAACCGTCTGGCGGTTGAGCGCACCCTTGGTAGCAAAGGACACCTGGCCGTCCACAAGGGCGAACAGCGTGTGGTCCTTACCCACGCCGACGTTCGTGCCGGCATGGAACTTGGTGCCGCGCTGGCGCACGATGATCGAGCCGGCCGAAATGGTTTGGCCGCCGAACACCTTCACGCCCAGCATCTTGGGTTGCGAGTCACGGCCGTTCCGGGTGGAACCGCCGCCTTTTTTCTGTGCCATGGTTCAGCTCTCCTGCGACTGATCAGCCGTTGACCGCGCCGATCTGGATTTCGGTGAAGGTCTGGCGATGACCTTGGCGCTTCTGGTAGTGCTTGCGACGGCGCATCTTGAAAATGCGCACCTTGTCATGCTTGCCGTGCGCCACGACAGTGGCAGTGACCGTGGCGCCGCTGACCAGAGGCGTGCCCACCCTCAGCTCCGCGCCGTTGCCGACAGCCAGAACCTGGTCGATCACGATCTCCTGGCCCACGTCCGCAGCAATCTGTTCTACCTTGATCTTTTCGCCGACTGCAACCTTGTATTGCTTGCCGCCGGTTTTTATGACCGCGTACATATGTGACCTTTCTCTTGACTTCCGTGCACCACGACACCCGAAGCGCACGGAACCTATGATTCTAGCCCACACACTGCCATATCCCACTGACACGCAGGGAAAGCATGCTTTCTTGCCACGCCAGAGGCACGCCACATACCCCAAGGGCCGGGGGCTATGTGCAGGGCGCTTCCTATAATCCGCGCCGACTTTTAGAGCACCCATGACTTCTTCGGCTTCCACACCCAATTCCTCCTCCGCCGACGAGCTCATGGCGCAGGAGATGCAGACCGTCGACGCCGTCATCGTCGAGCGCCTGCGCTCCGACGTGGCACTGATCAACCAGATCGCGCACTACATCATCAGCGCCGGCGGCAAGCGTGTGCGCCCGCGTCTGGTGCTGCTGTTCGCGCGTGCGCTGGGCTTCAAGGGGCCGGAGCGCTTCACCCTAGCGGCCATTGTCGAGTTCATCCATACCGCCACGCTGTTGCACGACGATGTGGTGGACGAGTCTTCCTTGCGTCGTGGCCGCCAAACTGCCAATGCGTTGTTCGGCAACGCCGCCAGCGTGCTGGTAGGCGACTTTCTGTACTCGCGCGCTTTCCAGATGATGGTGTCCGTCAACCGCATGCGCGTGCTCGACGTGCTGGCCGACGCCACCAACGTCATCGCCGAAGGCGAAGTGCTGCAGCTGATGAACATGCACGATCCCGATCTTGCGATCGATGACTACCTGCGTGTTATTCGGTACAAGACCGCCAAACTTTTCGAAGCCAGCGCGCGCCTGGGCGCTGTACTGGCCGAGGCGGACCCCGCTACCGAGGAGCGCTGCGCCGATTACGGCCGCTCGCTGGGCACGGCGTTCCAGCTTGTGGACGATCTGCTTGACTACCAGGGCGACACGCAGGAACTGGGCAAGAACGTTGGCGACGATCTGCGCGAAGGCAAGCCCACGCTGCCGCTGCTCATCGCCATGGCGCGCGGCACTGAGGAAGAGCGGCTGATGATCCGCCACGCCATCGAGCGCGGCGAGGTCGAGCGCCTTCCCGACATCGTGGAGATCGTGCGCCGTACGGGCGCCCTGGAAGCCACGCGTGCGGCCGCGCGCGCCCAAGCCGACCAAGCACGTGCCAGCCTGGAAACTCTGCCGGATAGCGAAGCTCGAAAAGCTCTGCTAGAATTTTGTTTTCGCTCGGTGGACAGATCCTTCTGAAGAATCTGATACACTAGTGAAAGTTGAGGCAGCAAACATAAGCTGCCTGAACAAAACGGGGTGTAGCTTAGCCTGGTAGAGCGCTACGTTCGGGACGTAGAGGCCGGAGGTTCGAATCCTCTCACCCCGACCAGGTTTCCTTCTTTGTCATCTCCCAGACTCCTGTGACAGGGGGCGCGACACGCAAGGTGTCGCGCGGAGAGCGGCTCCCTGGGTCTCACGACCTCTCACTCTTTCGGAACTTTTTCACGCCAGCGGTTGCCTCGTGCGTGCTTGTGTGCGTCATTGGGGCTGCTGCGCGTTGCGGCATGTCCTGCGCGCGGACGATGATTTTTTATCGCCCTCTACCGCGCATGCCCTTGTCCACCACCCCACCCCTCGCTCCGCTGCCGAATTCGCTCACCGGCGCTGCTCGTGTCCTGGTGCACGCAGGCAAGCTCGATGCGGCCAAGGCGCTGAAGCTGGCGGAGTCAGCCCGAGAACAGCGCCTCGGCTTCGCAGCCGTTGCGGTGAACACAGGCGCGCTATCGGCAGCCGAGCTTGCTCACACGCTGGCGCGCGTCCTGGCCATGCCGTTGCTGGACCTGAACGCCTTCGATCCCCGCGCCCTACCCCGCGGTGTGATTGACCCGCGCCTGGCGCGCCAGCACCAGCTCGTCGCACTGGGCCGGCGCGGGAACCGGCTTTTCATTGCCGGCGCTGATCCGACCGACCACGCTGCGGCTGAACGCATCAAGTTCACCACCCAGCTCACGCCCGAGTGGGTTGTGGTCGAGCAGGACAAGCTGGCGCGGCTGCTGGAAACGCTCGCTGACCAATTGCCGTTGCCGCCTGGCAGCGCCGATTTCAATTTCGATCTCGCCGACGAAGCATCGGCCGCCGCCGAGACCCTTCCGGTGTCGGCCGAGGTGGAGGACGCCCCCGTGGTGCGCTTCCTGCACAAGATGCTGGTCGATGCCGTCAACGCCCGCGCCTCGGACCTGCACTTCGAGCCCTACGAGTCGCACTACCGGGTGCGCTTTCGCATCGACGGCGAGCTGCGCGAGGTGGTGCAGCCGCCACTGGCCATCAAGGACAAGCTGGCTTCGCGCATCAAGGTCATCAGCCGGCTCGACATCGCCGAGAAGCGCGTGCCTCAGGACGGGCGCATGCAGTTGAGCTTCGGCACGCGCACCATCGACTTCCGCGTCAGCACGCTGCCCACGCTGTTCGGCGAGAAGATCGTCATCCGCATCCTCGACGCCTCCAGCGCGCGGCTGGGCATCGACGCGCTAGGCTATGAGCCCGAGGACAAGGCGCGGCTGCTGCACGCCATCCACCGCCCTTACGGCATGGTGCTGGTCACCGGCCCCACCGGCTCGGGCAAGACGGTGTCGCTCTATACCGGCCTGCAGCTGCTCAACCGGCCCGGCGTCAACATTTCCACCGTCGAGGACCCGGTCGAGATCCGGCTCAGCGGCATCAACCAGGTGGACGTCAACGAGAAGGCCGGGCTCACCTTCTCCGCCGCGCTGCGCGCCTTCCTGCGCCAGGACCCGGACATCCTCATGGTGGGCGAGATCCGCGACCTGGAAACGGCCGACATCGCCGTGAAGGCGGCGCAGACCGGCCACCTGGTGCTGTCCACGCTGCACACCAACGACGCGCCCTCCACGCTCACGCGGCTGCTGCAGATGGGCGTGGCGCCTTTCAACGTCGCCTCCAGCGTGCTGCTGATCACGGCGCAGCGCCTGGCTCGGCGGCTGTGCGAGCAGTGCAAGGCACCCGTGAACCATTCGCGCGAGGCGCTGCTGCAGGCAGGCTTCGCGGCCGAGGAGCTCGACGGCCGCTGGCAGCCCTACCGGGCCGTGGGCTGCGCCGCCTGCAACAATGGCTACAAGGGGCGCGTCGGGCTGTACCAGGTGATGCCGGTGAGCGAGGCGCTGCAGCGCCTGATCCTGGCTCAGGGCACGGCACTGGACATCGCCCAGCAGGCGCGGCGCGAGGGCGTGCGCGACCTGCGCCAGGCCGGGCTGCTGAAGGTGCGCGCCGGCATCACCTCGCTGGAAGAAGTCCTCAGCGCCACCAACGACTGAAGGCAACCCAACGGCACCGTGTCCGGCAACGACCGACACGGCGACCGGCGCAGACACGACATCGCCTCGGGAGGGAGCACATGGCAGGCGCAGCGACGAAGGCCAGGGAGTTCATCTACGAGTGGGAAGGCCGCGACCGCCAGGGCAAGTCCGTGCGCGGCGAGATGCGCTCGGCCGGCGAAGCCGCGGTGGGCGCGCACCTGCGCCGCCAGGGCATCGCCGTGCGGCGCGTGCGCCGGCGCCGCCTGCCCGGCGGGCGTGCCATACGGCGCAAGGACATCGCCCTGTTCACGCGCCAGCTCGCCACGCTGCTGCGCGCCGGCGTGCCGCTGCTGCGGGCCTTCGACATCGTCGCGCGCGGCAGCGGCAACCCGCGGCTGGCGCGGCTGCTGCAGGCGGTGCGCGCCGATGTCGAGACCGGCACCAGCCTCTCCGCGGCCTTGCGCAAGCACCCGCAGCACTTCAGCGCCCTCTATTGCAACTCGGTGCAGGCCGGCGAAAGCGGCGGCGTGCTGGAGCCGCTGCTGGAGCGGCTGGCGCTGCACGAGGAAAAGGCGCTGGCGCTGCAGGGCCGCATCCGCTCGGCACTGTTCTATCCGGTGATGGTGCTGGCGGTGTCGGCGCTGGTGCTGGCGCTGATCCTGGGGCTGGTGATCCCGGCGTTCAGCGACGTGTTCCGCTCTTTCGGTGCCGCCCTGCCCGCGCCCACGCGGGCCGTGATCGCGCTGTCGGAGCTCTTTCTGGCCTGGTGGCCGGCGTTGCTGGCACTGCTGGCCGGCAGCACCTGGGCAATGGCGCGGGCCTGGCGCCGCTCGCAGCGGCTGCGCGACGGCGCGCAAGCGCTGCTGCTGAAGACACCGGTGTTCGGCCCGCTGGTGTTCAAGGCGGTGCTGGCGCGCTGGACGCGTACGCTGTCCATGCTCTTTGCCGCCGGCGTGCCGCTGGTGGAAGCCCTGTCCTCGGCTGGCGCGGCGGCAGGCAACGCGGTGGTGGCGCGCGCCACGGCCCAGGTGCGCAAGGCGGTGGCCGCCGGCACGGCGCTCAGCGCCGCACTGCAGGCCAGTGGCGTGTTTCCGGGCCTGGTGCTGCAGCTCGCGGCCATCGGCGAGGAGTCCGGCACGCTCGACGCCATGCTGGCCAAGGCGGCCGAGTTCTATGAGAACGAGGTGGACGAGTCCGCCCGCGGGCTGGCCAGCCTGATGGAGCCGGCCGTGATCGTGATCCTGGGCGGGCTCATCGGCGGCATCGTGGTCGCGATGTACCTGCCCGTCTTCAAGCTGGGAGCCATCGTCTGACCGATCTGACCTTCCTGCAGCCGCTGCTGCACCCGCTGCCGCTGGCCCTGCTGGGGCTGTGCATTGGCAGCTTTCTCAACGTGGTCGTGCACCGCCTGCCGCGCATGCTGGAGCGCCAGTGGTGGCAGGACGTGGCGCAGCAGCTGGCCGATGCCGACTCGCACGCGCGCACACTGGGCCGTGCGCCCGCCCCGGTCCTGGCCGACAGCGCCGGGGCGCTCCAGCAAGCGCTGGATGCGCTGCCGGCGCTGACGCTGTCGCGCCCGCGCTCGCAGTGCCCGCACTGCGGCGCGCCCATCGCCTGGCACGACAACCTGCCGCTGCTGGGCTGGCTCAAGCGGCGCGGCCGCTGCGCCGCCTGCGGCGGCCGCATCGCGCTGCGCTACCCGCTGCTGGAGCTGGGCACAGCCGCGCTCTTTGCCGCCATCGGCGCGCGCTTCGAGGCGCAGCCGCTGGCGCTGCTGTGGTGCGCAGTGGCGGCGACGCTGCTGGCGCTGGCGCTCATCGACTGGGACACCACCCTGCTGCCCGATGCGCTGACCCTGCCGCTGCTGTGGGCCGGCCTGGTGGCGGCAGCACTGGACTGGACCCTGCCGCTGCCGCAGGCGCTGTGGGGCGCGGTGGCGGGATACGGGTCGCTGTGGTCGGTGTACTGGCTGTTCAAGCTCGCCACCGGCAAGGAAGGCATGGGCTACGGCGATTTCAAGTTGATGGCGGCGCTGGGCGCCTGGTTCGGCGCCTGGATGATCATTCCCATCCTGCTCATGGCCTCGCTGCTGGGCGCGGTGGTCGGTATCGGCATGAAGCTGACCCACTCGCTGCGCGATGGCGTTTATGTGCCCTTCGGCCCCTTCCTGGCCGGGGCCGGGCTGGTGGTGATGTTGGCCGGCACGCGGGCGGTGCTGGGCTGGATGGGATGGAGCTTTTGATGACTTCGACGACAACCACGACAGTGACGACGACGGCCGCCTCGGCTCCCCCCGCCACGCCGCTGCGCATCGGCCTCACCGGCGGCATCGGCAGCGGCAAGAGCACCGTGGCGGCGCTGCTGGCCGGGCTGGGCGCGGCGGTGATCGACACCGACGCCATCTCGCGCGAGCTCACCGCGCCGGGCGGCGCGGCACTGCCGGCCATCGCCGCGCGGTTCGGCCCCGAGGCCATCGGCGCCGACGGCGCGCTGGACCGCGCCTGGATGCGCCAGCGCGTGTTCGCCGACGCGGCGGCGCGCCAGCAGCTCGAAGGCATCCTGCACCCCATGATCGGGGCCGAGGTGCAGCGCCGCAGCGCCGCCGCCGGGGCCGCGCCGCGGGTGTTCGACGTGCCGCTGCTGGCCGAGTCGCTGCACTGGCGCGAGCGCGTGCAGCGCATCCTGGTGGTGGATTGCAGCGAGGAGACGCAGGTGCAGCGCGTGATGCAGCGCTCGCAATGGAGCGAGGACACCGTGCGCCGTGTCATCGCGCAGCAGGCGCCGCGCGCGCGGCGGCGCGCCATCGCCGACGCCGTCATCCACAACGACGGGCTGAGCCTGGAGGCGCTGGCGCTGGAGGTCGAAACCCTGTGGCGGGGCTGGTGCCCGGCCGCGTGAAAGAATCCGCGCCCCAGCTGTCCCTTGAGCGGCGCCCCGGGCGCCCTCATCTCCGGTTTCATGACCGCTCCCCGCCTCGTTCCCTGCCCTCATTGCGGCCAGCCCGCACCCTTCGAGCCCTCCAACCGCTGGCGCCCCTTCTGCAGTCAGCGCTGCCGCGAGATCGACCTCGGCGCCTGGGCGCGCGAGGACTACCGC
This sequence comes from Azohydromonas caseinilytica, assembly GCF_012927045.1. Taxonomy (GTDB): domain Bacteria; phylum Pseudomonadota; class Gammaproteobacteria; order Burkholderiales; family Burkholderiaceae_C; genus Azohydromonas; species Azohydromonas caseinilytica. The sequence continues at coordinate 164,810 of NZ_JABBFW010000005.1, forward strand.
GTGCCCGACCGCGGTCGCGACGGCGCCGCGCCCGACGCGCCGGACGAATCTCAGGATTTCCCGCACTGATTCGGCGCACCCCCTTGAAGCGTCGGCGGCCATCCCTATAATCAATTCGCTAGCACTCGCCGCCGGTGAGTGCTAACAGCCGGTCGGTGTGGCCGGCTGCGATTTCGTGAAGCGCGCCTGGTGGCGCGTTCCTGACCTCCCAGACCGAACCAAGGAGAAGCAATGAAACTTCGTCCGTTGCATGACCGCGTGATCGTCAAGCGTCTCGAAAACGAAACCCGCACGGCCTCGGGCATCGTGATCCCCGACAACGCCGCGGAAAAGCCCGACCAGGGCGAGGTGCTGGCCGTCGGTCCGGGCAAGCGCAACGACAAGGGCGAGTTCGTGGCCCTGAACATCAAGGTGGGCGACCGCGTGCTGTTCGGCAAGTACAGCGGCCAGACCGTCAAGGTCGACGGCGACGAGCTGCTGGTGATGCGCGAAGAGGACCTCTTCGCCGTCGTCGAGAAGTAATCGCTCCTCTTCCCACCCGCATCTACTGAATCCGGAGAATTCCAATGGCAGCTAAAGACGTCGTGTTCGGCGGTGAAGCCCGCGCCCGCATGGTCGAAGGCGTGAACATCCTGGCCAACGCCGTGAAGGTCACCCTGGGTCCCAAGGGCCGCAACGTGGTGCTGGAGCGCTCCTTCGGCGCCCCGACCGTGACCAAGGACGGCGTGTCCGTGGCCAAGGAGATCGAGCTCAAGGACAAGCTCCAGAACATGGGCGCCCAGATGGTCAAGGAAGTGGCTTCCAAGACCAGCGACAACGCCGGTGACGGCACCACCACCGCCACCGTGCTGGCCCAGGCCATCGTGCGCGAAGGCATGAAGTACGTGGCCGCCGGCATGAACCCGATGGACCTCAAGCGCGGCATCGACAAGGCCGTGCACGCCCTGGTCGAGCAGCTGCGCGCCGCTTCCAAGGCCACCACGACCTCCAAGGAGATCGCCCAGGTCGGCGCCATCTCCGCCAACTCCGACGAGTCGATCGGCCAGATCATCGCCTCGGCCATGGACAAGGTCGGCAAGGAAGGCGTGATCACCGTCGAAGACGGCAAGAGCCTGGACAACGAGCTGGATGTCGTGGAAGGCATGCAGTTCGACCGCGGCTACCTGTCGCCCTACTTCATCAACAACCCCGAGAAGCAGTCGGCCATCCTGGACAACCCGTTTGTCCTGCTGTTCGACAAGAAGATCAGCAACATCCGCGACCTGCTGCCCACGCTGGAGCAGGTGGCCAAGGCCGGCCGTCCGCTGCTGATCATCGCCGAGGAAGTTGAAGGCGAGGCGCTGGCCACGCTGGTGGTCAACACCATCCGCGGCATCCTGAAGGTCGTGGCCGTCAAGGCCCCGGGCTTCGGCGACCGCCGCAAGGCCATGCTGGAAGACATCGCCATCCTGACGGGCGGCAAGGTCATCGCCGAGGAAGTGGGCCTGACGCTGGAGAAGGTGACGCTGGCCGACCTGGGCCAGGCCAAGCGCGTCGAAGTGGGCAAGGAAAACACCACGATCATCGACGGCGCCGGCGCCGGGGCCGACATCGAGGCCCGCGTCAAGCAGATCCGCATCCAGATCGAGGAAGCCACCTCCGACTACGACCGCGAGAAGCTGCAAGAGCGCGTGGCCAAGCTGGCCGGCGGCGTGGCCGTCATCAAGGTCGGTGCCGCCACCGAAGTCGAGATGAAGGAGAAGAAGGCCCGCGTGGAAGACGCGCTGCACGCCACCCGTGCCGCCGTTGAAGAGGGCATCGTCGCCGGCGGCGGCGTGGCCCTGCTGCGCGCCCGCCAGTCCGCTGGCGAGATCAAGGGCGACAACGCCGACCAGGACGCCGGCATCAAGCTGGTCCTGAAGGCCATCGAAGCCCCGCTGCGCGAGATCGTGGGCAACGCCGGTGGCGAGCCGAGCGTGGTGGTGAACGCCGTGCTGGCCGGTCAAGGCAACTACGGCTTCAACGCCGCCAACGACACCTACGGCGACATGATCGAGATGGGCATCCTGGACCCGACCAAGGTGACCCGCACCGCGCTGCAGAACGCCGCCTCGGTGGCCTCGCTGATGCTGACGACCGAAGCCATGGTCGCCGAGGCTCCCAAGGAAGACGCTCCGGCCATGCCGGGCGGCGGCATGGGCGGCATGGGCGGCATGGGCATGGACATGTAATGTCCGGCGCCCTGTAGTCCTACAGAGCCCCAACGAAAAGCCCGCGGCGAGAGCCGCGGGCTTTTTTCATGGCGCCGGCGCTTTGCCGAGACCGGATGTCGCCAAGCCGGCAGTCCCGGTGGTCCCGGCACTCACATCGGGCGGATCGTTTCCTGGGCGTTCGCGAATCCCGCGCTCAGCGTCACCCAGCGGGAGCGTTGTCCCCTGCAGGATGACAACGCTGGACCGTTCAGCCTTCGGCCTTGGGCGCCTGCTCCTGCACGGCCCCGTCCTCTTCCGGCGGCACCATGCTCGGCTCCGGCGCCTCCACGCGCACATGCTCCCGGGTCCAGGTGCGCAGCGTCAGCGCGGCGTCGCCCAGACCGGACTTCTTGAGCGCGGAGAACAGCAGCACGCCGATGTCGGCCTCGTCGGTGCTGAGCTCGCCCAGCACCTCGGAGGCGGCGCGCAGCGCGGCGTCGGCTTCCTTGCGCGAGAGCTTGTCGGCCTTGGTCAGCAGCACCAGCAGCTTCACCTCGCCGTTCTGCACGCGCGGGGCGATGAAGCCCAGCAGCTGCTTGTCCAGGTCGGTGAAGCCCAGGCGCGGGTCCACCATCAGCACCACGCCGGCGAGGTTGCGCCGCACTTCCAGGTAGTCGGCCATCACTTGCTGCCAGCGCAGCTTGGCCGAGCGCTCCACCGCGGCGTAGCCGTAGCCCGGCAGGTCGGCGAAGACGGCATCGGGCGCGTCCTTCGGCCCCAGGTGGAACAGGTTGATGTGCTGCGTGCGCCCGGGCGTCTTGGAGGCGAAGGCCAGGCGCTTTTGCTGCGCCAGGGTGTTGATGGCCGTGGACTTGCCGGCGTTGCTGCGGCCGACGAAGGCGATCTCGGGCAGTTCGGTGACGGGCAGCTGGTCGAGCCGGCTGGCGGTGGTCAGGAATCGCGCCGTGTGGGTCCAGGACAGTGCGGACTTGGCATCGGCTTCCACCGGTGTAAGGGACGTGTGCATGAGGCATTGTAAAATTTCAAGGTTTGCCCCCATTGACCCTTTCGGCAGCCATACCAATGAAGTCGATCCTTGCACGCACTCTCCAGACGGCGCTTGCGCCGGCCCTCGCGTTCGCTCTGGCGGCGCCGCTCATGGCTGCCGAACCGGCCGCCCCGGCCAAGCCGGACCTGGCCAAGGGCCAGGCCACGGCCCAGGTCTGCGCCGCCTGCCACGCCGCCGACGGCACGCGCGGCATCCCGAGCAACCCGATCCTGCAGGGCCAGCACCCGGAGTACCTGGTCAAGCAGCTGACCGAGTTCAAGGCCGGCAAGCGCCAGAACCCAATCATGCAGGGCATGGCCGCGTCGCTGAGCGAGGAGGACATGCGCAACGTCGCCGCCTTCTACGCCAGCAAGCAGGCCGAACCCGGTGCGGCCACCGACAAGGACCTGGTGCTGCTGGGCGAGAAGATCTACCGCGGCGGCATCGCCGAGCGCAACGTGCCGGCCTGCGCCGGCTGCCACAGCCCCAGCGGCGCCGGCATTCCCGCGCAGTACCCGCGCCTGGCCGGCCAGCATGCCGAGTACACCGCGGCCCAGCTCAACGCCTTCCGCGCCGGCGCGCGCGCCAACAGCACGCAGATGGTGGGCGTGGCCGCCAAGATGAACGACCGCGAGATCAAGGCGGTTTCCGACTACATCGCCGGGCTGCGCTGAACCGCAGCGCCCGCGCGTTCCCCCTGTAGTACCCCGAGGCCGGTCTTGCACCGGCCTTTTTTGATGGTGCCGTGCCGACCTTTCACGCTTGTCCGTTATCAAGCGGGGTACATGCACTGACCCGGACAATCCCGCGATGACCGTCTCCGCCCCCGCCGCGCGCGCGCCTCAGCAGCGGCTGCGCGACACCCTTGAGCTGGTGTCGTCGATGCGCTTTGCCATCGCGCTGCTGACCGTGATCTGCATCGCCTCGGTGATCGGCACCGTCGTCAAGCAGCACGAACCGCTCAACAACTACGTCAACCAGTTCGGCCCGTTCTGGGCCGAGGTGTTCGGCGCGGTGAACCTCTACAGCGTCTACAGCGCCTGGTGGTTCCTGCTGATCCTGGCCTTCCTGGTGATCTCCACCAGCCTGTGCATCGCGCGCAACACGCCGCGCTTCCTGGCCGACATGCGCTCGTTCAAGGAGAGCGTGCGCGAGTCGGCGCTGAAAGCCTTCCACCACAAGGCGCAGGGGCTGCTGCCCGGCGAGACGCCGCAGGCCAGCCTGGAGCGGGTGTCGGCGCTGCTGACGGGCAACGGCTGGAAGGCCAAGGTGCAGCAGCGGCCCAACGGCACCATGATCGCCGCGCGCAAGGGCGCGGCCAACAAGCTGGGCTATATCGCCGCGCACTCGGCCATCGTGCTGATCTGCCTGGGCGGCCTCTTCGACGGCGACCTGATCGTGCGCGCGCAGATGCTGCTGCTGGGCAAGACGCCGTACCAGGGCGGCGGGCTGATCCGCGACGTCCAGCCCGAGCACCGGCTCTCGCCCGTGAACCCCACCTTCCGCGGCAACCTGCTGGTGCCCGAGGGCGCGCGCGCGGGCACCGCGGTGCTGAACATGTCCGACGGCGTGGTGCTGCAGGACCTGCCCTTCGACATCGAGCTCAAGAAGTTCATCGTCGAGTACTACGAAACGGGCATGCCCAAGCTCTTCGCCAGCGAGATCGTGATCCACGACCACGAGAGCGGCAAAGCCACGCCCGCCACCGTCAAGGTCAACGAGCCCGCCTTCCACCGCGGCATCGCCATCTACCAGAGCAGCTTCGACGACGGCGGCTCGCGGCTCAAGCTCAACGCCATCCCGATGAAGCCCGGCGTGCAGCCCTTCACCATCGCCGGCACGGTGGGCGACAGCACGCCGCTGGAAAAGGTGGGCCAGCCCTACACGCTGGAGCTCACCGGGCTGCGCGTGATCAACGTCGAGAACCTGGGCGGCGGCAAGGGCAGCGACTCCGGTGCCGACGTGCGCAAGGTCGATCTGGTCGGCTCGCTGCAGCAGCACCTGGGCTCGGGCGCCAAGTCGCAGGGCGACAAGCAGCTGCACAACATCGGCCCCTCGGTGAGCTACAAGCTGCGCGACGCCAGCGGCCAGGCGCGCGAGTTCACCAACTACCAGCTGCCGGTGGAGATCGACGGGCAGCGCGTGCTGCTGGCCGGCCTGCGCGAGAACCCCAACGAGTCCTTCCGCTTCCTGCGCATTCCCGTGGACGAGCAGGACAGCGTGCAGGGCTGGCTGCACCTGCGCCAGGCGCTGGCCGACCCGGCCGCGCGCGAGCTGGCCGCGCGCCGCTATGCGCAGAAGGCCTCGCCCGCCGACAAGCCCGAGACCACGATGCAGCTGCAGGTGACGGCGCAGCGCGCGCTGGGCCTGTTCGCCGGCGCGGACAAGCCCGAGCCGGCCGCCGCCGCGGCAACCTCCGCAGCCTCGGGCGCCGCCGCCGCGCCGGCAGCGGAAACCACGCCCGGCGGCCTGGCCTCGCTGGCGCGCTTCATCGAGACCAACGTGCCCGAGAGCGAGCGCCCGCGCGTGTCGGAGGTGCTGCTGCGCATCCTCAACGGCAGCCTGTTCGAGCTGCTCAACCTCAGCCGCGAGCGTGCCGGGCAGCCGGCCATGGGGCCCAGCGAGAAGACCGAGGCCTTCATGACGCAGGCGGTGGTGTCGCTGTCCGACAGCTTCTACTACCCCGTGCCCGTGCTGCTGCAGCTCGACGACTTCCAGCAGGTGCAGGCCAGCGTGTTCCAGCTGGCGCGCGCGCCGGGCAAGAAGCTCGTCTACCTCGGCGCGGTGCTGCTGATCCTGGGCGTATTCGCCATGTTGTATGTGCGGGAACGCCGGCTGTGGGTCTGGGTCGAAGCGCAGGATCAGGGCTCGCGCATCACCACTGCCCTGTCCACCACGCGGCGCACCATGGACGCCGATACCGAATTCGAGCTGCTCAAGAAGGCCATCCTCAAGGACGCTGCCGCATGAACACCGTTGCCTCCCCCACGACCACCACCACTCTCGTGCTGGGCCGCAGCCACCCGCTGGCCGGCCGCAGCCTCTACGACTGGCTGTTCGCCCTGCTTGCCGTTGCCGGCGCCGTGTTCGCGTTCTCGCGCTACGGCGAGGCGATGGACGTGTACGAGAAGGGCATCCTCATCGGCAGTGTGCCGGCCGTGATCTGGCTGGGCTGGTTCTGGGGCCCGCTGCGCACGCTGATGCTGGGCGTGACGGCCGCCACGCTGCTGGCGATCTCGCTCTACAGCCGCACCCCCGACGCCTTTGGCGCCGACCTCGCGGCCGGCGAGAAGGTGTTCCTGCTCAAGTATTTCCTGTCCAGCCAGAGCGCGATCCTGTGGATGTCGGTGCTGTGCTTCATGAGCACGGTCTTCTACTGGTTCGGCTTCGCCGGCCAGGGGCAGGACAACGTGGCGCAGCGCCTGGGCTCCAAGATCGCCTGGGCCGCGGTGTTCATGGCGCTGACCGGCACCATGGTGCGCTGGTGGGAGAGCCACCAGATCGGCGCGGGCATCGGCCACATCCCGGTGAGCAACCTCTACGAGGTGTTCGTGCTGTTCTGCTGGCTCACCGCCCTGTTCTATCTCTACTTCGAGCAGCACTACCGCACGCGCGCGCTGGGCGCATTCGTGATGCTGGTGGTCAGCGCCGCGGTGGGCTTCCTGCTCTGGTACACGGTGGAGCGCGAGGCGCAGCAGATCCAGCCGCTGGTGCCCGCCCTGCAGAGCTGGTGGATGAAGCTGCACGTGCCGGCCAACTTCATCGGCTACGGCACCTTCGCGCTGTCGGCCATGGTGGCCTTCGCCTACCTGCTCAAGCAGCAGGCCACGGCCACGCGCTGGTGGCAGCTCGCGCCGCTGGGGCTGCTGGGCATCGTGCTGTGCTTCGAGCCGATCGTGTTCCGCCAGAGCGCGCAGAGCGCCAGCAGCAGCTTCTGGGTCGTGTACTTCGGCATCAGCACGCTGATCGTGGGCGGCATCCTGGCCGGGCGCCGCGCCATCGCCGCCAAGCTGCCCGCGCTGGAGCTGCTGGATGACCTCATGTACAAGGCCATCGCCGTCGGCTTCGCCTTCTTCACCATCGCCACCATCCTGGGCGCCTTCTGGGCCGCCGAGGCCTGGGGCGGCTACTGGAGCTGGGACCCGAAGGAGACCTGGGCGCTGATCGTGTGGCTGAACTACGCCGCCTGGCTGCACATGCGGCTGATGAAGGGCCTGCGCGGCAGCATGTCGGCCTGGTGGGCACTGGCCGGCCTGGTGGTCACGACCTTCGCCTTCCTGGGCGTGAACATGTTCCTCTCCGGCCTGCACTCCTACGGCGAGCTGTGAGGAGCCGCCCCGGCTGAGCACGCGAACGGCGCCCCGCGGGGCGCCGTTTTCATTGGGGCGCCCGGCATCCTGCTGTCAGTTTCATCACGCAAAGATCACATCGCTGCGCCGCCAGGAACTTCCCCGGGGCGTGCGAGGTCAGCCCAGTCCAGGAAGGACCCCACCATGCATTTCCTCAAGGACCGCGGTTTCAACCACCCCATCGCCTCCGAGATCACGCCGCAGGCGGTTTATGAGCAGCGCCGCCAGCTGCTGCGCACCCTGGCCGCCGGCGCCGCGGGCGGAGTGCTGGCCACCTGGGCCGCGCGCGACGCCCGCGCCGCCTTTGCCGGCCCCGGCAAGCACCCCAAGCTCACGGCCGCCGCCAGCACCGTGGCCGGCGCCAGCACCATGGAAAAGGTGACGGCCTACGACGACGCCACCACCTACAACAACTTCTACGAGTTCGGCACCGACAAGTCCGACCCGGCCGCCAACGCCGGCAAGCTGAAGACGCGGCCCTGGACCGTGGCAGTAGAGGGCGCCGTCGCCAAACCGCAGGTTTTTGATATCGAACAGCTTTTAAAACTGGCGCCGCTGGAGGAGCGCATCTACCGCCTGCGCTGCGTGGAGGGCTGGTCGATGGTGATCCCGTGGATCGGCTTCTCGCTGTCGGAAGTGATCAAGCGCGTCGAGCCCACCGGCAACGCCAAGTACGTGGAGTTCGTGACCCTGGCCGACCCGAAGCAGATGCCCTACGTGGGCTCGCGCGTGCTGGACTGGCCCTATGTCGAAGGCCTGCGCATGGACGAGGCCCTGCACCCGCTGACCATGCTGGTGTTCGGCATGTACGGCGAGGTGCTGCCGAACCAGAACGGCGCGCCGCTGCGCCTGGCCGTGCCCTGGAAATACGGCTTCAAGAGCGGCAAGTCGATCGTGAAGATCCGCTTCGTGGAGCAGCAGCCGCGCACGGCCTGGGTGAAGTCCGCGGCGCAGGAGTACGGCTTCTATTCCAACGTGAACCCCAACGTGGACCACCCGCGCTGGAGCCAGGCCACCGAGCGGCGCATCGGCGAAGGCGGCCTGTTCGCCAAGAAGCGCCCCACGCTGCTGTTCAACGGCTACGAGGCGCAGGTCGGCCAGCTCTACGCCGGCATGGACCTGAAGAAGAACTACTGAGGAGCCGAGCGTGGCGAACCCTGCGATCGCCGGCGCGGCGAGGAAGAAACCGTTGCTGCTGCACCCGGCCGCGAAGCCGGTGCTGCTGGCGCTCCTGCTGCTGCCGCTGGCCTACCTGGTGTGGGCGGCGGCCACCGACAGCCTGGGCGCGAACCCGGCCGAGGCGCTGATCCGCCGCAGCGGCGACTGGACCCTGCGCCTGCTGTGCGCCACGCTGGCCGTCACGCCGCTGCGCGTGCTGCTGAAGCAGCCGGCGCTGGCGCGCTTTCGGCGCATGCTGGGCGTGGCGACCTTCGGCTACGCCCTGCTGCACTTCGTCTGCTACGCCGTGCTGGACCAGGGGCTGGACCTCGGCGTGATCCTCAAGGACATCGCCAAGCGCCCCTTCATCCTGGTCGGCACCGCGGCGCTGCTGCTGATGGCGCCGCTGGCCCTGACCTCCTTCAACCGCGCCATCAAGGCGCTGGGTGCGGCACGCTGGCAGCGGCTGCACAAAGGCGTCTACGCCATCGCGCTGCTGGCGCTGCTGCACTTCTTCTGGATGAAGGCGGGGAAGAACGACTTCGGGGAGTGGTCGATCTACGCGGCCGTGATCGCGGCGCTGCTGGGGTGGCGGGTGTGGGAGGCAAGGCGGAAGGCGGCGCAGCCCACGGCTGGCGTGGCGCCAGCCGCCGCGAAGCGCCCAGTGCGTCAGCCTTCCCTCGCCCGCGAAGCGGGAGAGGGGCAGGGGTGAGGGCGCGGGCCTAGAAACAGCGCTGCCTGCGGCAGTGCCCCTTCCCTCTCCCCCGCTCCGCGGTGGCGAGGGGAATTCCGGCTCACCGCGCCAGCACCGGCCCCAGCGCCTTCCCCGTATGGCTCCCGGCCTTGACCAGCGCCTCCGGCGGCCCGGCCACGACGAGCTTGCCGCCGCCGCTGCCGCCTTCAGGCCCCAGGTCCAGCACCCAGTCGGCCTCGGCGATCAGGTCCAGGTCGTGCTCGATCACCACCACGCTGTGCCCGCCGGCCACCAGCCGGTGCAGCACGTGGATCAGCCGCTCCACGTCCGCCATGTGCAGGCCGACAGTCGGCTCGTCCAGCACGTACAGCGTATGCGGCGCCTTCTGCCCGCGCCGGCCCACCTCGTCGCGCACCTTGGACAGCTCCGTCACCAGCTTGATGCGCTGCGCCTCGCCGCCCGACAGCGTCGGTGAAGGCTGGCCCAGCGTCAGGTAGCCCAGCCCCACGTCCTTGAGCAGCTGCAGCGGGTGTGCGATGCCCGGCATCGAGGCGAAGAACTCCACCGCCTCATCCACTGCCATGTTCAGCACGTCGCCGATGCTCTTGCCGCGCCAGGTAACGGCCAGGGTTTCCGGGTTGAAGCGCTGGCCGTGGCACACGTCGCAGGGCAGCTTCACGTCGGGCAGGAAGCTCATCTCGATGGTTCTCAAACCCTGGCCTTCGCAGGCCGGGCAGCGCCCCTCACCGGTGTTGAAGCTGAAGCGCCCCGGCCCGTAGCCGCGCGCCTTGGCTTCCAGCGTCTGCGAGAACAGCTTTCTGATGGCATCCCAGAAGCCGATGTAGGTGGCGGGGCAGGAGCGAGGCGTCTTGCCGATGGGCGTCTGGTCCACCTCCAGCACGCGGTCCACGTGCAGCCAACCCTCCACCGCGCCGCAGCCGGTGAGCGACACGCCCTTGCCTCGCGCCGCGACCAGCGCCTGCACGTTGGCCAGCAGCACGTCGCGCGCCAGCGTGCTCTTGCCCGAACCGCTCACGCCCGTGACGGCCACCAGCCGGCGCAGCGGCACGCCCACGTCCACGCTCTGCAGGTTATGCAAGTTCGCCTTGCGCACGCGCAGCCACTGCACGCTGTCGTCCACCGGGCGCCGCGCCTCGATGGGGTGCTTCAGCGGCTGCGCCAGGAAGCGGCCGGTGACGGACTCGGGCTGCGCCGCCAGCTCCTCGGCCGTGCCCTGCGCCACCACCTGCCCGCCGCGCCGGCCCGCGCCGGGGCCGATGTCGATGATGTGGTCGGCGCGGCGGATGGTGTCCTCGTCGTGCTCGACCACCACCAGCGTGTTGCCGCGGCTGCCCAGCTCCTGCAGCGCGTCGAGCAGGATGCCGTTGTCGCGCGGGTGCAGGCCGATGGTGGGCTCGTCCAGCACGTAGCACACGCCCTGCAGGTTGCTGCCCAGCTGCGCCGCCAGGCGGATGCGCTGCGCCTCGCCGCCGGAGAGCGTGGGCGCGGCGCGGTCCAGCGTCAGGTAGCCCAGGCCCACCGCCTCCAGGAACTTCAGGCGGCTGGCGATCTCGGTGACGACGTCGCGCGCGATGTCGGCGTCGCGCCCGTCCAGCCGCAGGCCGTCGACCCACTCGCGCGCCTGCTGCACCGACCACGAGGCCACGTCGCTGATCGGCAGCTCGGCGAACTTCACCGCCAGCGACACCGGATTCAGCCGCGCCCCGTGGCAGGCCGGGCAGGCCCGCTCGGTAAGGCCCTCGGCCTCCGTCTCCTCGGACGGAAAACTCTGCTCGCGGCCGCGGTTGTCCTCGTCGCGCACCGAGTCGTCATAGACCTTGCGCTGCTCGCGCGAAAGCAGAAGGCCGGTGCCCACGCACTCCCCGCACCAGCCGTGCTTGCTGTTGTAGGAGAACATGCGCGGGTCCAGCTCCGGGTAGCTCGTCCCGCAGGTCGGACAGGCGCGCTTGGTCGAGAAGACTTTCACCTTGCACAGCCCGGCCGTGGGCTGGCCGCAGGCCATGGCGTCGCGCAGGCCGTCCAGCGGATGCAGCAGGTGCATCACGCCCTTGCCGTGCTCCAGCGCCTTGTGCAGCAGCTCACGCAGGCGGTTTTCGTTCTCCGGCGTGATCACCAGGTCGCCGACGGGCAGCTCGACGGTGTGCTCCTTGAAACGGTCCAGGCGCGGGAAGGGCTGCACCGGTACGAATTCGCCGTCCACGCGCAGGTGCGTGTGGCCGCGCGCCAGCGCCCACTTGGCCAGGTCGGTGTACAGGCCCTTGCGGTTCACCACCAGCGGCGCCAGCAGCCCCACATGCTGGCCGCGGTGCTCGCGCAGCAGCTGCGCGGCAATGCTCTCGGCGCTCTGCGGCGTCACCGGCGTGCCGTCGTGGATGCAGTGCTGCAGGCCCAGCTTCACCCACAGCAGCCGCAGGAAGTGCCAGACCTCGGTGGTGGTCGCCACCGTGCTCTTGCGCCCGCCGCGCGACAGCCGCTGCTCGATCGCCACCGTGGGCGGGATGCCGTAGACCGCATCGACTTCCGGCCGCCCCGCCGGCTGCACGATGGAGCGCGCATAGGCATTGAGCGATTCCAGGTAGCGGCGCTGGCCCTCGTTGAACAGGATGTCGAAGGCCAGCGTGCTCTTGCCCGAGCCCGAGACGCCGGTGATGACGCTGAAGCGCCCGTGCGGGATCTCCACGTCCAGGCCCTTCAGGTTGTGCTCGTGGGCGTTGACGATGCGGATGGCATTCGCCGGCGCCGCCACGCGCCGCGCCTGGATCAGCGCCTGCAGCGGCGTGCCCTCCTCCACCGCGCCGTCCAGCCCCAGCGCGCGCTCGTAGGCGCGCAGCGCGCGGCCGGTGTGCGAGTCGGGGTGCGACTTGATCTCCTCCGGCGTGCAGGCCGCCACCAGCTCGCCGCCGCCCTCGCCGCCCTCGGGGCCGAGGTCGATCAGCCAGTCGGCGGCGCGGATCACGTCCAGGTTATGCTCGATGACGATCAGCGAGTGACCCGCCTCCAGCAGCTTGCGCAGCGCGCGCATCAGCCGGGCGATGTCCTCGAAGTGCAGGCCGGTGGTGGGCTCGTCGAACAGGAACAGCGTGCCCTTCCTGGCCAGCGACTGCTTGCTCTTGGACGCGGACTGCGCCGCCTCGGCCAGGAAGCCGGCGAGCTTCAGCCGCTGCGCCTCGCCGCCGGAGAGCGTGGGCACGGGCTGGCCCAGGCGCAGGTAGTCCAGGCCCACGTCCACGATGGGCTGCAGCGCGCGCGCCACCTCGCGGTCCTCGCGGAAGCGCTGCAGCGCCTCGCTCACCGTCAGCTCCAGCACGTCGGCGATGCTCAGTTCGCCGCCCGTCACCTCCGCCGGCAGCCGGCGCTCGATCTTCACGTCCAGGATCTCGGGCCGGTAGCGGCGGCCTTCGCAGTCCGGACAGCGCAGGTACACGTCGGACAGGAACTGCATTTCCACGTGCTCGAAACCCGAGCCGCCGCAGGTCGGGCAGCGGCCGTCGCCGGCGTTGAAGCTGAACATGCCCGCGCCGTAGCCGCGCTCGCGCGCCAGCGGCGCGTCCGCGAACAGCTTTCTGATCTCGTCGAAGGCACCGACGTAGCTGGCGGGGTTGGAACGCGCCGTCTTGCCGATGGGGCTCTGGTCCACGAACACCGCTTCGGCCAGCATCTCCGCGCCCAGCAGCCGCTCATGCGCGCCCGGCGTCTCGGTGGGCTTGCCGAAGTGGCGCGCCAGCGCCGGATAGAGCACGTCCTGCATCAGCGTGCTCTTGCCCGAGCCCGACACGCCGGTGACCACCACCAGGCGCTGCAGCGGGAACTCCACCGTCACGTCCTTGAGGTTGTGCTCGCGCGCGCCCTCCAGGATCAGCCGCGGCGTGTTGGGTGCGACGAAGCGCTTGATGGTGCCGCCCACATGCTTGCGCGCGCCCAGGTACGCGCCGGTGAGCGTGTCGGCCTGGCGCGCCGCGTCGGGCGTGCCGTCGAAGACGATGGCGCCGCCGCGCTCGCCCGGGCCCGGGCCCATGTCGATGAGGCGGTCGGCCGCCAGCATCACCGCCGGGTCGTGCTCCACCACCACCAGCGTGTTGCCCGCGTCGCGCAGGCGCTGCATGGCCTGCACGATGCGGTCCATGTCGCGCGGGTGCAGGCCGATGCTGGGCTCGTCCAGCACGAACAGCGTGTTCACCAGCGAGGTGCCCAGCGCCGTGGTCAGGTTGATGCGCTGCACCTCGCCGCCGGAGAGGGAGCGGCTCTGCCGGTCCAGCGTCAGGTAGCCCAGGCCCACGTCGCCCAGGTAGCGCAGCCGCGTGCGCACCTCGTCGAACAGCAGCTCCATCGCCGCCTGCTCGGCCTGGGGCTTGTCGCCGCTGTGGGTGTCCAGGCTGTCGAAGAAGCTCCGCAATCGCTGCAGCGAGAGCTGCATCAGGTCGTGCAGGTGCAGGCCCGGCAACGCCTCCAGCTGCTCGCGCGACCAGCTCACGCCGGCCGGCATGAAACGCTTATCCGGCGGCAGCACCGCGTCGGCCTGTTCCTTGGTGCCGATGCGCCACAGCAGCGCCTCGGTCTTGAGCCGCGCGCCGCGGCAGGTGGGGCACTCGGTGTAGCTGCGGTACTTGGACAGCAGCACCCGGATGTGCATCTTGTAGGCCTTGCTCTCCAGGTAGTCGAAGAAGCGGCGCACGCCGTACCACTGCTTGTTCCAGTTGCCGGTCCAGTGGGGCGAGCCGTTGAGCACCCAGTCCTTCTGCGCTTGCGAGAGCTGCGCCCAGGCCGTGTCGCGCGGGATGCCGGCCTCGCCGGCGTACTTGATCAGGTCGTCCTGGCACTCCTTCCAGGCCGGGGTCTGCATCGGCTTGATGGCGCCGCCGCGCAGCGTCTTGCGCTCGTCGGGGACCACCAGCCCCATGTCCACGCCGATGACGCGCCCGAAGCCTTTGCAGGTCTCGCAGGCGCCGAAGGGCGAGTTGAAGGAGAAGAGGGACGGCTGCGGCTGGGCGTAGCGGATGTCGCTCTCGGGGCAGTGCAGCCCGGTGGAGAACTTCCACAGCTCCTCGCCCTCGTCCTGCAGCACGTAGACGTTGAGGCGTGCGCTGCCACGTTTCAGCGCCAGCTCGATGGCCTCCATGGCCCGCACCTGCTCGACGTTGCCGATGCGGAAGCGGTCCGCCACTACGTCCAGCAGCTTCCTTTCCCCGACCGTGCGCTCGGCCTGCACGCGCGTGAAGCCGCTGGCGGCGAGCCATTGCTCCACTTCCTCGGCGGTGGTGTTGGCCGGCAGCTCCACCGGGAAGGTCAGCGCCAGGCGCGGGTCGCCATGCATGGCGGCGCGGCGCTGCAGCTCGGCGTAGATCGTCTCCGGCGTGTCGTGGCGCACCGGCAGCGCGGTCTGGCGGTCGAACAGGTCGGCCGCGCGCGCGAACAGCAGCTTCAGGTGGTCGTTGAGCTCGGTCATCGTGCCGACCGTGGAGCGGCTGGTGCGCACCGGGTTGGTCTGGTCGATGGCGATGGCCGGCGGCACGCCCTCGACGCGGTCCACCGCCGGGCGGTCCATGCGGTCCAGGAACTGGCGCGCGTAGGCGCTGAAGGTCTCCACGTAGCGGCGCTGGCCTTCGGCGTAGAGGGTGTCGAACACCAGGCTGGACTTGCCCGAGCCGCTGGGGCCGGTGACCACCGTCATCTCGCCGGTGCGGATGTCCAGGTCCAGGTTCTTGAGGTTGTGCTGGCGCGCGCCGCGGATGCGGATGACTCCGGAACTCATGGAATGGTCTTTGTGCAAAGAGGCGGGGGATTCTAGGGAGGCTGGAAGTCCCGGCCCTGTGGTAGGGCTGCCCGGGAAAGGCCTGGGAGAGCAATCCCGCGGCCTGGTGAGCGCGCGCACCGCCCGGCCGGGACGGTGCGCGGCGCTTTCAGCGCTCTTCCCGCGTGCAAAGTGCCGCTACACGGCCCAATCCCGGCAACCCCCCGGGATCGCCGGTTGAAAGGCCGGTGCTAGCATGCATGTCCTTCCGCGCAAGGCGTGGAGGCCGGCCTACCGAGCCGGTAGTCACAGGCACCCCGCATGGAGAGCTGCATGAATTCGGTGCCTCAAGCGCCCGTGGATGCGTCCGCTGCCGGCTCCACTCCCGGCCCGGTGCTCCTGGTGGAGGACCACCCGGTCAACCAGATGATCGCCCTGGAGATGCTCAAAGCCTTGGGCCTGCAGGTGCTCACCGCCGACGATGGCGCCCAGGCCCTGGAGCGCTGCGAAGCCACGCCGCCGCGCCTGGTGTTGATGGACCTGCAGATGCCGGTGATGGACGGGCTGCAGGCCACGCGCAAGCTGCGCGAGATGCAGCAGCAGGGCAAGCTGCCCGGCTTTCCGATCCTGGCGCTGACCGCCCACGCCCTGGCCAGCGACCGCGAGATGGCCCTGGCCGCCGGCATGGACGACTACCTCACGAAACCCATCGTCTTCGACACCCTGCGCCGCGCCCTGGCGCGCTGGCTGCCGGAGCTGCCGGCCGGCTGACAACTTCTTCTTACACTGCGACCGGGCCCGGCCCGTCGCGGTCGTGGCCCCAAGCAGTTCCATCCACCCCTGAGCGCCCATCCACAGAGGCGCCACCGGAGACAAGCCATGACCCATCGCCGCACGCTGCTGGCCGTTGCCGCAGCCACCGCCACCCTCGCCTGCTCGCCCGTCTGGGCCCAGGGCGCCGCCTCCAGCTGGCCCACCAAACCCGTGACCATCGTGGTGCCCTTCCCGGCTGGCGGCGGCACCGACACCTTCGCGCGCCCGCTGTTCGCGGCCCTGACCAAGAACACCGGCCGCCAGTTCATCATCGACAACAAGGGCGGCGCCGGCGGCACCCTGGGCGCCGGCCTGGCGGCGCGCATGCCGGCCGACGGCTACAGCTTCTTCATGGGCGGCGTGCACCACGCCATCGCCCCGTCCATGTACCCGAAGCTGGACTACAACCTGGAGAAGGATTTCATTCCGGTCGGCCTGGTGTCGAACGTGCCGCAGGTGGTGGTGGTCAACGCCGCCAAGTCGCCCGCGAAGGACCTGGCGGGCCTGCTGGCCCAGATGCGCGCCCGCCCGGGGCAGCTCACCTACGCCTCGGCCGGCAACGGCACCTCGCACCACCTGGCCGGCGAGCTGTTCAAGCTGCAGACCAAGACCTTCATCACCCACATCCCCTACCGCGGCGCGGGCCCGGCGCTGCAGGACTTGATGGCTGGCCAGGTGGACATGATGTTCGACGGCCTGGGCTCCTCGGCCGGCCACATCCGCAGCGGGCGCCTGAAGGGCTTGGCCGTGGCCGGCGAGCGCCGCGCGCCCGGCTTCCCCGACATCCCCACCGCGCGCGAGCTGGGCGTGCCGGACTACGTGGTCAGCACCTGGTACGGCTTGTGGGCGCCCAAGGGCACGCCGCGCGAAGCCATCGAGCGCATGCAGGCCGAGCTGAAGAAGGCGCTCAACGCCGACGAGCTGAAGACCTCCTGGACCGGTCTGGGCAGCGAGACGCCCGACCTGTGGGGCGAGGCCTTCGGCACCTTCGCGGCCAAGGAAACCAAGCGCTGGGCCGAGGTGGTGAAAGCCTCCGGTGCCCGGCTGGAATGAGCTGAGCCTGCTTCCCCTCAAGGCCGCCGCCCGGCGGCGGCCTGCACACTTCGAGACCGACCGAGTCGAACCCGCAGTTCCCCCGTTTTCCGATCTTCCCCATGAGCAACCTCTACGCCGCGCTGCGCGCGGGCTTCCCTGCCGATCTGGACCGTTGCGCCATCGAGGCGCTGGACGCCCCGGGCGGCCCGCTGCGCTACAGCTGGCACGACCTGGAGCGCGGCAGCGCCATGATCGCCAACCTGCTGCTGTCCCTGGAGATCGCGCCGAGCGCCGACGGCGTGCCGCCGCGCGTGGCGGTGCAGGTGGACAAGAGCGTCGAGGCGCTAATGCTGTACTTGGGCGTGCTGCGCGCCGGCATGGTGTACCTGCCGCTGAACAACGCCTACCAGGCGGCGGAGGTGGAGTATTTCGTGGGCAACGCCGAGCCGGCGGTGGTGGTGTGCGCGCCCAGGAATTTCGGCTGGATCAGCCGCATTGCCTTCAATGCCGGCGCGGAACACGTGTTCACCCTGGGCGAGGAGCGCGACGGCACGCTGCTGCAGCGCGCCGCGGCGCAGCCGGACGTGCAGGAGCCGGTGGCGCGCAGCGCCGACGACCTGGCCGCCATCCTCTACACCAGCGGCACCACCGGCCGCAGCAAGGGCGCGATGCTCAGCCACGGCAACCTGCTGAGCAACGCGCAGGTGCTCAAGGACTACTGGGACTGGCAGAGCGACGACGTGCTCATCCACGCCCTGCCGATCTTCCACGTGCACGGCCTGTTCGTGGCCTCGCACGGCGCGCTGCTCAACGGCAGCCCGATGCTGTGGCTCAACAAGTTCGACCCGCGCGCCGTGATCGCGCAGCTGCCGCGCGCCACCGTGTTCATGGGCGTGCCCACGCTGTACGTGCGCCTGCTGGCCGACCCGGGCCTGACGCGCGAGGCCTGCAGCCGCATGCGGCTGTTCATCTCCGGCTCGGCGCCGCTGCTGATCGAGACCTTCAAGGACTGGCAGGAGCGCAGCGGCCACACCATCCTGGAGCGCTACGGCATGAGCGAGACCGCCATGCTCAGCTCGAATCCGTGCAAGCCGCAGGACGGCGCGCGCCGCGGCGGCACGGTGGGCAAGCCGCTGCCGGGCGTGGGCATCCGCGTGGTGGACGACAGTGGGAAACCTTGCGCGGCCGACGAGATCGGCCATATCCAGGTCACCGGCCCGAACGTGTTTGCCGGCTACTGGCGCATGCCGGAAAAGACCAAGGAGGAATTCACCGCCGACGGCTGGTTCAAGACCGGTGACGTGGGCCGATTCGAATCCGACGGTTATCTGGTGATCGTGGGCCGCAGCAAGGATTTGATCATCTCTGGTGGCTACAACGTCTACCCGGCCGAGGTGGAAAGTTTTATCAATGAGCTGCCCGGGGTCGCGGAGAGCGCCGTCGTCGGCGTGCCGCATCCCGACTTCGGCGAGGCGGTGATTGCCGTGGTCATTCCCCGCCCCGGCGCCACGCTGGACGCGGCTGAAATCATTGCCAGGCTGAAATCCGGCATCGCCGGCTTCAAGGTGCCCAAGCAGGTTTTCATCAGCCCCGAATTGCCGCGCAACGCGATGGGCAAGGTGCAGAAGAACCTGCTGCGCGACCAGTACCGCACCCTTTTCGCCTGAACCCCATGAGTGACGCCGCGAATGTGAAACCCCTGGACGACCGCTGCCCGCGCTGCGGGGGCGGTTTTCACTGCGGCGTCAACGACGCCGGGCCCTGCCCCTGCACCACCGTGACGCTGAGCACGGAATTGCAGGGGCGGTTGAGGGAGAAATGGTCCAGCTGCTTGTGCGTGTCGTGCCTGGTGGCGCTGGCGGGCGGGGCCGCGCTGGAAATCCAAGAAGCGCAGGCCCAATAAATTGATATATCGATTTTCAAGCCACCCAATCCACCCGCCCCACCATCCCCGCCGCGGTTCCATCCTCCTGCAGCCCAACCCCGCTCGTGCGCAGCACCCCCTGCTGCACGTTCTGGGCATTCTTGAAGGCAAAAGGCGCGGGGGTGTTTTGCACGGAAATCGCGCCGCCATCCGCGCTCAACAAATCCTGCAATTGATGCTGTGCCGCGTGCGGCACCCGCTCAAAGCGCCGGGGCGGCCGGGCGCCTCAGGCCCGGGGCCGCGCCGGGTCGGGCTTCACCGGGTGGGCGGCACCGTGGCGCTCGGATCGAAGGCCAGGACACCGCGTCCGACCATCAGCGGCCGGCCCGCCTCGTCGCCGCCTTCCACGCCCACGTCGAAAGTGAAGGCATGGTCGGCCAGCTCCGACACCGGGCCGGGATAGCTCACCTCCAGCCGCGGCAGGCCGACGTGGTTGATGCGGACCTCCAGGCTCTGGGTGTTCAGCGTGGCGCGGTCCATTTCCAGCAGCACCGTGAAGCCGATGCTGGCGCCGTCCACGGTCGTGACGTTGCCCGAGGCCGTGAACTGCAGCGTCCCGGTGACGACCTGGTGGGTCAGTTCGGCCACGACCTCGTCGCGGGCGCCGGAGGCCGCGGCAATTTGCGCGGGCGTGGATCGGGACACGGCCGGGGACGAGGCCAGCGCGGTGCCGCCGGTCTGGAACATCGGCCCCAGGTCCATGCTGTTGAACACGCCCAGCTGCTTGCCGGTGAGCTGTTCCAGGATGCGGCGGATGGTGTGCGCCTGCAGGGTGGGCGTGACGGTGGCCTGGCGCCGCTCGCCGGCGTCAATGACCTGCAGCGTGCCCTGAGCCCGCGCCGTGGCGGCCAGCCCAGTGTTGCCCCGCACCGCCGCCGCGGCCCGGCCCGCGGCCGAGATGTGCACCGACACGGCGGCATGGGCCTGGCTGGTGGGCGAGGCCAGCGTGGACTGCTCGGTGGCTACGCGCGGCGTTTCCCGGCCATTGGGCTGTACGCCCGCAGTCTGGGCCACGACCGACTGCAGACCCGCACTGGCGATCTTCATGGGCTCCCTCCGTTCGCAAATTGTTAAGCACTTGTGAACTGAGGTAACGGCACTTTCTGCGCAATATTGAGCGCTTTGTGTGGCCGACCACACCGCACCAAGGCCGTGCATGTGCTTGGCGGAAGAAGCCCAAGAGGAGTTCAGGCGGCCAAAGGAGCCGCCTCGGCCGGTCAGCCGGTGATCATCAGCTGGTTGTCCACCGACTTCACGCCGTCGATGGCGCGCGCCATGGCCTCCGCCTTCTGGCGTGCCGCGAAGGTCTTCACCTCGCCCTTGAGGCGCACGAAGCCCTGCGTGGAGTCCACGTTGATCTTGAAGGCGCTCAGGTCGGAGTCAGCGGCGAACTTGGCCTTCAGCTCCGTGACGATCTTGGCGTCGTCCACCGCCTGGCCGACGGTGCGGTGCGGGGCGCCGTCGGTCCGGTCCGGGCTGCCGGCCAGGGTGCCGCAGCCGGCGAGAAAGGCACTGGCCACCAGCGCGGGGATCAGGAGCTGCTTCTTCATGGGTCCTCCGTAAGGGTCCTGTTGATGGGATGCCGCGCCCGGGCCGCCCCGCAGGGCGCCACGCGGCGGGCGGTCTCCCATGGCAAGCCGCGTGCCCCGCTCAGAACCTCGGGCTCTTCCCGCTGAAGTCCGGCTGGTACTTGCGCATCTGCTTGAGGTCGTCGCGGTTGCGCACGCCGCAGCTCAGGTACTGCTCGTGCAGGCGTGCCAGCGCCGCGCGGTCCAGCTCCACGCCCAGGCCGGGCTTGCCCGGGACCGCCACCGCGCCGTCCTCGAAGGCAATGCGCCCGCCGGCGATGACTTCCTCCTCCTGCCAGGGATAGTGCGTGTCGCAGGCGTGGCTGACGTTGGGCACGGCGGCGGCCACGTGCGTCATCGCCATCAGGCTGATGCCCAGGTGCGAGTTGCTGTGCATGGACAGGCCCAGGTCGAAGACTTCGCACATGCGCCCAAGCGCCTGCGTGGCGCGCAGGCCGCCCCAGTAGTGGTGGTCGGACAGCACGATCCGCACGCCCCGGCCCAGTTCCACGTTGCGCCGGAACTCCTCCATGGTCGTGACGACCATGTTGGTCGCCAGCGGCGACTTGCAGTGCTTGGCCAGCACCGTCATGCCTTCCAGCGTGGGCGTCGGGTCCTCGTAGTATTCCAGCAGCTCGTCCAGCTCCTCGGCGGCCTGGATGCAGGTTTCCAGCGACCAGTTGGCGTTGGGGTCCAGGCGCAGCGGGTGCTTGGGGAAGGCCTCGCGCAGCGCGCGCATGGTGGCGATCTCGTGCGCGGGCTCGAACACGCCGCCTTTGACCTTGATGCTCTGGAAGCCGTAGAGCTCCACCATGCGCCGGGCCTGCGCCACCATCTGCTCGGGGCTCAAGCCCTCGCCCCAGGCGTCGGGCGCATACGGCTTCTCGATGTGCTCGGCGAACTTGTAGAAGAGATAAGCGCTGTAGGGCACGGCCTTGCGCACCGCGCCGCCGAGCAGGTCCACCACCGGTGCGTTGAGCAGCTGGCCCTGCAGGTCCAGCATCGCCACCTCGAAGGCGCTGGTCACCTTAGCCGCGTTCTTGGCCGTGTGCGAGCCCGGCGCCAGCGTGAACTCCACCGCGCCCGCGTTGAGCGCCGCCGCAGCGGCCGGCTTGAAGGCGGCGCGCACGCGCTGCTCCATCTCGTTGAGGTCGAAGGGCGACAGGCCCTGCAGCAGCGGCTTGGCCGTCTCCAGCGCGCGCAGCATGGGCTCGTCGCCATAGGTCTCGCCCAGGCCGACGCGGCCGTCGCTGGTCTCGATCTCGACGATGGCGCGCAGCGCCCAGGGCTCGTGGATGCCGCTGGCGTTCAGCAGCGGGCCGTCGCGGAAGGCGATGGGCGTGATGCGGACGTGCCGGATGAGGTTGTCGCGGTGCTTCATGGAGTTTGTGGTGCTTACTGACCCGTTCGCCCTGAGGTATCGAAGGGCGAATCCGGGAGGCTGCAGCGCCCGCCCGTGCTTCGATACCTCAGCACGAACGGGCTATCAGAGTGCGTAGTTCGGTAGACGGTTGGTTCACTCCGCGCTGGCGCCGGTCTTCTTGACCAGCGCGCCCAGGCGCGGGATGTCGCTGCGCATCAGCGCGGCCAGCTGCTCGGGGCCGCCGCCGACGACCTCCATGCCGAACTGCTGTTCCAGCTTGGACTTCAGCTCCGGCGTCTGCAGCACCTTGGCGATCTCGGTGGACAGGCGCTGCACCACCTCCCTGGGCGTGCCCTTGGGCGCGTACACCGCCTGCCACGACACGAGGTTGAAGCCGGGCATGCCGGCCTCGGCCATGGTGGGCACCTCCGGCGCCAGCACCGAGCGCTTCTGCGAGGTCACGGCCAGCACTTTCAGCTTGCCGCCCTTGGCCAGTGGCAGGCCGGCGGTGAGCTGGTCGAACAGGAAGGGCACGTTGCCCGCCACCACGTCCTGCAGCGCCTGCGGGCTGCCCTTGTAGGGCACGTGCGTCATGGGCACGCCCAGCGTGTCGGCCAGCAGCGCGCCGGTGAGGTGCGTGGAGGTGCCGGCGCCGGACGAGGCGTAGGAGGCCTCCTTGGGATGCTTCCTGATCCAGGCCACGAGCTCCTGCACCGAGTTCACGCCCAGCGCCGGGTTGACCATCAGCGCGTTGGGCACGTAGGCGATGAGGCTGACCGGCTCGAAGTCCTTGACCGGGTCGTAGGGCAGGCTCTTGTAGAGCGTGGCGTTGATGGCGTGCGTGCTGATGGTGCCGCCGATGAGCGTGTAGCCGTCCGGCGCGGCCTTGGCCACCGCCGTCACGCCGATGACGCCGCCCGCGCCGGCGCGGTTGTCCACCACCACCGTCTGCTTCAGCGCCGCCTGCAGCCCCTGCGCCACGGTGCGCGCCACCACGTCGGTGGAACCGCCCGGCGCGAAGGGCACGACCCAGGTGATGGGCTTGCTCGGATAGCCCTGCGCCAGCGAGCCGCCGCACAGGGCGGCGGCGAGCGGCAGGGCGAGAAGGAAGCGGCGCGGAAGGGTCATGGCACAGGCTTTCAGAACAACAGCCACCACGGCTTGCAGCCACGGTAGCGCTACCAAATGAAAGTGTGATGGTAGCGCTACCGAAGATGATGAGACCAAGGGTTTTCCTAACCTGGAAAGGTTCTAAGGCTTCAGGTGCTCTCGCGCTGGATGACGCTGAAGCCCACGTCGATCACCTTCCCCGCCACCTCGCGCCCCTCTACGCGCTCCAGGATGAAGCGCGCCGCGTGGCGGCCGATGGCGGTGCCGTCGATGCGCACGGTGGTGAGCGCCGGGTACAGCGACGCGGCGAAGGGCATGTCGCCGAAGCCGGCAATGGCCAGGTCCTGCGGCACGCGCAAGCCCCGCGACTGCGCCTCGGCCAGCGCGCCCAGCGCCAGTGCGTCGGAGGCGCAGAACACGGCCCGCGTCTGCGGCGCCCGCTCCAGCAACTGCCGCAACCCGGCGCGGCCCTCGGGCACGCCGGTGGGGGCCGGCAGCGCCAACGCCGGCACCGCCTCGCAGCCCAGCTCCTGCGCGCGCCGGATGAAACCCTGCTGCCGCCGCAGCGCCCGGGCATCGTCGCCGCCCAGCACCGCCAGGCGCCGGTGCCCGCGCGCGACGAGGTGGTCCGCCATGGCTGCGGCGGCGGCCTCGTGCGAGAAGCCGACCAGCATGTCGATGGGCGTGGGCGTGAAATCCCAGGTCTCCACCACCGGCAGCCCGCTGGCCTGCAGGCGGCGCCGGCCCTGCGCCGAGTGCACCACGCCGGTGAGCACCAGGCCGTCGGGGCGGCGGCCGAGGATCTGCTCCAGCAGCTCGTCCTCGCGCGACTCGGCGTAGCCGCTCTGGCCCAGCATGAGCTGGTAGCCCTGCCCGGCCAGCGCCTCGGTCAGCGCCTGCACCGTCTCCATGAACACCGGCGCGGCGATGCTGGGCACCACCGCCGCCACCAGCCGGCTGCGCCGCGAGGCCAGCCCGCCGGCCAGCAGGTTGGGCACGTAGCCGGTGCGCTGTACCGCCTCGCGCACGCGTTGCAGCACCTGCGGCGACACCTGCGAAGGCGTGTTGAGCGCGCGCGAGGCGGTGATGGGGGCCACGCCCGCGATGCGGGCCACGTCGCCCAGCGTGATGCCGCCACCGCTGCGGCGCCGGCGGGTCGAAGTCGTGTCGTCCATGCCGGGATTGTGCGCCGGCCGGGACAGGCGCTGACAGCGCTACCAACCTGCCGACCCGTGCACGGGGCACAGGGCTTGCCGCGTAACGGGCAACTTCAAGGAGCCGCCATGATCAAGTCCGACACCATCCCCACCGCCCCCAAGGAGACGCCGCCCAACGGCACGCCCGGCCCGGCCGGCAAGTCGGTGCCCGACACCACGCGCGCCGTGGGCAACACCGCGCAGAGCAGCGGCAGCGGGAGCGACGGCACCACGCAGAGCGCCGACTGGCTGGCCGAGGCGCGCGTGGGCGGCGGCACGCCCGCCGCCGACGAGCCCAAGGGCCCGCCGATGCGCTCCGGCAGCGGCGGCGCGGACCGCGAAGGCCACACCGAGGAGTCGCACCGGGGGCAGTACTGACCGGGCCGGACGGGCGCCGCGGCGGCCCGCGGCTCACTCCGCCCTGAGCCACCCCACCTTGCCCTGCCCCAGCTCGTTGATGCGGGCCACGAAGGCGGCGGTACGGTCCTCCGGCCCGGTGAAGCTCAGCTCCACCAGGCTGCCGTGCCGGACCTCGCCCAGGTTGAAGCCGGCGGCCTCGATCTCGCGGCGCAGCAGGCCTTCCAGCGCGTAGGGCACGCTGCAGCGCAAGGCCTGCAGGCGCTGCAGCGGCACCTTCTCGGCCTTGAGCAGCGCCTGCGCCACGCTGTCGGTGTAGGCGCGCACCAGGCCGCCGGCGCCCAGCTTCACGCCGCCGAAGTAGCGCACCACGGTGGCCAGCACGCCTTCGAGCTGCTGGCGGCGCAGCACCTCCAGCATCGGGCGCCCGGCCGTGCCGCCGGGCTCGCCGTCGTCCACCGCCGCGGACTGCCCGCCCGCCAGCAGCGCCCAGCACACATGCGTGGCGGTGGGGTGCTGGGCGCGCAGCGCGGCCACGCGCGCCAGCGCCGCGGCGCGGTCGGGCACGGGCTCCACGCAGCCGATGAAGCGGCTCTTCTGGATCAGCAGTTCGCTGTGGCAGGCGGCGGCAAGGGTCAAGGGCATGGGCGCGATTGTCCGCCCGCGCGCAAGCCCCGAGGCGGTGGGTGGCGGGCACGGGCGCGGGACAATCGCGGCCGTTCCGACGGAGTGATTCCCTTGAGCCGCGACCTCTTCACCGACCGCGACACCGCACGCGCCCTCTTCGCCCACCTGCAGCAGCGCGCCCAGGCCGTGGGCGTGGCCCTGCCTCCGCCCCCGGAGGAGCCCACCACCTGCTGCGGCCGCGGCTGCAACGGCTGCGTCTGGGACGGCTTCTATGACGCCGCCGCCTACTGGTGGGAGGAAGCGAACTGGCGGCTGGAGGACGCGTAACGCGCCCCGTGGCGCGCGGGGCGCCGCAGGCGCCTCGTTTACCGTCCGCTACACCCGGAGCGCGGGCTTGCGCGGCGCCCTATATGCTGTCCGCCCCGACTTTCGTTGAGAACTCCACGATGCTGCGTTCCCTGCTTGGCGGCCTGGCCGCCTCCCTGATGGTCCTGGGCACGGCCCAGGCCGCCGCGCCCCAGGTCAAGACCCAGCCCGGCTACTACCGCCTGATGCTGGGCGAGTTCGAGGTCACGGCGCTGTCCGACGGCACCGTCAAGCTGCCGATGGACAAGATGCTGCATGCGCGCCCCGGCCAGGTGGAGCAGCAGTACGCGCGGGCCTTCGTGCCGCTGCCCGCGGAGGTGTCGGTCAACGCCTACCTGGTCAACACCGGCACGAAGCTGGTGCTCATCGATGCCGGCGCGGCGGGGCTGTTCGGCCCCACCCTGGGCAAGCTGATCGACAACCTGCGCGCCGCGGGCTACCAGCCCGAGCAGGTGGACGAGGTCTACCTGACGCACCTGCACTCCGACCATGCCGGCGGCCTGGTGCAGGGCGGCCAGCGCCTGTTCCCCAACGCCGTGGTGCGCGCCGAGCGCGCCGACGCGGACTTCTGGCTCAACCCCGCGAGCCTGGAGAAGGCGCCCGCGGAGGCCAAGGACGCCTTCCGCAATGCCATGGCGGTGCTCAAGCCCTACGCGGACGCGGGCAAGTTCCAGACCTTCGACAGCGGCGCCGAGCTCGTGCCCGGCATCCAGGCCGTGCCGCTGCACGGCCACACGCCCGGCCACAACGGCTTCCTGGTGCGCAGCCAGGGCCAGCGCCTGCTGGTGTGGGGCGACGTGATGCATGCCGCGCCGGTGCAGATGAAGGACCCGGGCGTGACCATCCAGTTCGACAGCGACACGCGCAGCGCCGCGGCGACGCGGCGCAAGGTGATGGCCGAGGTGGCGCGCGAGGGCACCTGGGTGGCCGGCGCGCACCTGTCCTTCCCCGGCCTGGGCCACCTGCGCGCCGTGGGCAAGGGCTATGAGTGGGTGCCGGCCCACTACAGCATTCCGGCCGCGGCGCCGGCTTCCGCCGCCGCGTCCAAGTAAGGCGGCTCGCACCGCCGCGCCCGTTCGCAACCGGGCAAGGCTTCAGGGCGGCGCCGGTATGCCGCCTGCCCTGATTCCGGCAGTCCGCGCGGCCCGCACCCGGGCCGTGCAGGTTTTTCCAAGACTGCCGGAACCATGCCGATGAGCGAACTGATCGATCTCCTGCAATGGCCCGCCATGGTGGCCACGCTGGTGGCCTCCTGGATGGTGGGCTCGCAGCGCAAGTACAAGCGCAACTGGGGCTTCTGGCTCTTCATCCTCAGCAACGTGCTGTGGTTCGTCTGGGGCTGGCAGAACCACGCCTGGGCCCTGATCACGCTGCAGGTGGGGCTGTTCGTGCTCAACCTGCGCGGAGCGCGCAAGAACGACCCGGAGAAGATCCCCGAGCAGGGCGAGGCGCGCCAGGGCGCGCGCGTCGGCCAGCCCGCTTCCTCGCCCTGAGGCGGCCGGCGTCCGCCGCCCCACGCCGGGCGGCAGGCGTCTGCGGCACGGGGCACCGCGCCCGGTGCAGCCTGGCTGGCGCTGACGCCAGGGCGCTTCCCGAACCCGCCGGCCGGCCGCCGCGGCGGCCCGACAAGGAGACCCGCGATGAAGTGCCTGCCCTCGCCTTTCCTGTCCCGGCGCACCTTCTTCCGCCATGCCTGCTGCGGCGCCTGCGGCGGCCTCGCCGCCTTCATGTTGCCGGCCCTGGCCGCCGAAGGCCGGCGTACCACGCTCAGCGCCAACGAGGCGCTGGCGCGGCTGAAACAGGGCAACGCCGACTTCCTGGCCGACCGCCAGGCGCCCGAGCCGCCGACGCGGCATCACGAGCGGCGCATGGAGATCGCGCGCAGCCAGACGCCTTTCGCGGTGCTGTTGGGCTGCTCCGACAGCCGCGTGCCGCCGGAGCTGTTGTTCGGCGCCGGGCTGGGCGAGCTGTTCATCGTGCGCAACGCCGGCAACACGGTGGACACCGTGGCGCTGGGCAGCATCGAGTACGGCGTGCAGGTGCTGGGCGCGCCGCTGGTGGTGGTGCTGGGCCACGAGCGCTGCGGCGCGGTGGACGCGGCCATGGCCGTGGTGCAGAAGAACGCCACCTTCCCCGGCAGCATCGGCCCGATGGTGGAGCCCATCATCCCGGCCGTGCTCAAGGCGCGCAGCGCCGCCGGCAACGAGAAGCTCAAGGATGACGAACTGCTCGACCTGTCGGTACGCGAGAACGTGCGCCGCACCGTGCTGCGGCTGCGCGAGTCGGAGCCCTCGCTGATCGAGCCGCAGCGCGCGGGCCGGCTGCGCGTGGTGGGCGCGCGCTACGACCTCGACGACGGCAAGGTGGACTTCTTCGTCGAGTAGCCGTCGCGGTGAGGGCATGGCAAGGCAGCCTGAGCGGGCCCCGGCCCGACCGGTGCGGCGCTGCCGCCCCGACCGGCGCGTGGCCCGGGCCATCGCGGCGCTGCTGGGCGTCGCGGCCCTGGCCGTGCTGCTGCACAGCCTGCTGTTCCTGGCCGTCGAGTTCGCGGCCTTCGAAACCCCGCCGCCCGGCACGCCGCGGCCCGAGGCGCTGGGCGTGCCCTCGCAGCGCTTCACCTTCGCCAGCGCCGACCGGGTGCTGCATGCCTCCTGGGTGCCGGCGGCCGACCCCCGCGCGCCGGCGCTGCTGGTCTTCCACGGCGACGAGGAGGAGATCTCGCGCTGGGCCGCGGTGCAGGCGCGGCTGCACGCCGCGGGCATCGCCTCGCTGGTGTTCGACTACAGCGGCTACGGTGCCAGCAGCGGCCGGCCGACGCTGGCGCGGCTGCGCCAGGACGGCGTGGCGGCCTGGGAACGCTTCGTCGCCCTGACGCCGCGGGCGCGCCGGCGCGTCGCGCTGGGCTTCTCGCTGGGCTCGGCGGTGCTGCTGGACGCGGCGCCGCGGCTGCAGCCGGCGCCGCAGGGCCTGGTCCTCGGCGCGCCCTTTGCCTCGGCGCGCGAGATGGCCGTCACCACCGGCCTGGTGCCGCACTGGCTGGCGCGGCTGCTGCCGGACCTGTGGAACAACGAGGAGCAGATCGCCCGGATCGGCCTGCCGCTGCTGATCGTGCATGGCCGCGACGACGAACTCATCCCGGTGCGCGATGCCCTGCGCCTGTGCCGCGCCGCGCGCGCACCGCGGCGCCTGGTGCTGGTGGACGACCTGCCGCACGACGCGCCGCTGGAGCCGGCGCGGTCGGCGGGGTTCTGGGCGCCGGTGGTGGCGTGGGTGCGGGGGGAGGAAGCCGCCACCGCCACCAGCGCGGCAGGCAGCGGGTGCGTGGGCTGAGCCCGCAGGGCAACGGGCCGCCTACCCGCACACCCCCACGTACCCGCAGGCCGTGCAGAAGTCGCAGCCGTCCTTGTGGATGACGGTGGCGTTGCCGCATTCCGGGCAGGGCTTGCCGGCCATGGGGCTGACGCTGGCGCCGGCGACGCGGCCGGGCGTGGGGCTCTCCAGGATGCCCATCTCGCGCATCGGGTAGCCCTGCTCGTCCAGCAGCCCGAGCATGGCGTAGCGGTGGATGATCAGCCGCGCGATGTAGGCCACCGTGCTGGGCCACACCTGCTGGCGCCGCTCGCCCGGCACCGGGGCCATGAAGTGGCCCAGCGGCTCGCCCACGTTGAGCAGCTTGCGCAGCTTCATGCCGATCCAGGCCGGGTCCAGCACCCTCATGTCCAGCGACAGCAGCCGCGCCAGCCCGTCCAGCGCGCGCGGGTAGTTGCCGGCGAAACCGACGGCGCAGGGCCGCGTCACCGAGCCGCCGTCCCCGTCCTTGGCCGCCAGCGTCACTTCCTTGAGCGTCAGGGTGAAGGTCTCGCCGGTGGCGGGGTTGTCCACGTCCACGGCCCAGGCCAGCGTGCCGGAGGTGCCGGTGCGCGGCTCCTCGCGGCTGAACATGGCGTCCAGCACGGGCGTCGGCCCGGCCTCGGCGGCCTCGCCCAGGGCGCCGAGCTGCTCGCAGCGCCAGCGCACCACGGCCGCGGTGGCGGCCACCACGCCGGGGAAGAGCCGGCGCTCGCCATGCGGCGGGAACGGCATCTCGAAGGCCCGCTCCTCGGCCACCGTCGCCAGCGCATCGAGTTTCAATTTCAGCCAGGCGGCGTCGTTGGCGCGCATGTCCATGGACAGGGTCTTGGCCAGCGCCGCCAAGCCGCGCGGCTGCTCCGCGCCGTTGACCCAGATCTCGAAGGGCAGCGTCTTGCCGAACAGGCCCAGCCCCGGTCCCTCGGCCGGCAGCTCGCCCACGAACAGCGCGAACTCGCCGTGGGGGTGCTTGATCATGTAGGTCCACGACGGGTTGCCCGCGCTCAGCTCCGGGCGCCCGGGCCAGCGCAGCGAGGCCAGCACCGGCGCGGGCAGCCGCTCCAGGCGCAGGCGCTGGTTCATGCCGGTGTCGCCCTGCAGCGGCTCGGGCTTGGCGCTGGTGGGCGTGCCCACGCTCAGCACCGCGCCCAGCACGTTGTTGGGCCGGTAGGTGGCCAAGCCCTTGAGGCCGGACTTCCAGGCCGTCAGGTACAGGCCCTGGAAGTCGGCATAGGGGTAGTCCTCGGGCACGTTGACGGTCTTGCTGATGGAGGTGTCGATGTACGGCGCCACGGCCGCCACCATTGCCGCATGGGCCTCGGCGCTCATCTCCAGCGCGGTGACGAAGCTGCGCGGCAGCGGCGCGTCGATGCCGTGCAGGTGGCGGTACAGGCGCCAGGCATGGTCCTCCACCGCGTACTCCTTGAAGCCGCCGTCGGCCATGCGCTTGCGCCGCGTGTAGCTCCAGCTGAAGGGCGGCTCGATGCCGTTGCTGGCGTTGTCGGCGAAGGCCAGGCTGATGGTGCCCGTGGGCGCGATGGACAGCAGGTGCGAGTTGCGCAGCCCGTGCGCGCGGATGCGCTCCTTGAGCGCCGCCGGCAGCCGCGAGGCGAAGCTGCCCTTGCGCAGGTAGAGGTCGGCGTTGAAGAGCGGGAAGGCGCCGCGCTCCCGGGCCAGCTCGACCGAGGCCGCATAGGCCGCGTCGCGCATGACCTCGCTGATGCGCCGCGCCATCTCGCGCGCGGGCTCCTCGTCGTAGCGCAGGTTGAGCATCGCCAGCGCGTCGCCCAGCCCCGTGAAGCCCAGGCCGACGCGGCGCTTGCTGGCCGCCTCCTGTGCCTGCTGCGGCAGCGGCCAGACGGTGACGTCGAGCACGTTGTCGAGCATGCGGGTGGCCGACGTTACGGTCTCAACAAAAGCCGCCTCGTCGAAGCGGGCCCGAGGCGAGAATGGATCGCTCACAAACACCGTCAGATTGACGCTGCCGAGGCAGCAACAACCATAACTTGGAAGTGGCTGTTCGCCGCAGGGGTTGGTCGCCGCGATCGTCTCGCAGTACCCCAGGTTGTTGTCCACGTTGATGCGGTCCAGGAACAGCACGCCCGGCTCGGCGTGGTCGTAGGTGCTGCGCATGATCTGGTCCCACAGCGCGCGCGCGGGCAGCTTGCGGTACACCCACAGCCCGTCGCCGCGCTGGTAGGCGCCGGCGGCCTTCAGGGCCTCGCCCGGCGCGGCGCGGTGCACCAGCTCGACCTCGGCGTCGTCCACCACGGACTGCATGAAGGCGTCGGTGACGCCCACCGAGATGTTGAAGTTCTTCAGGTCGCCCTCGTCCTTGGCATGGATGAAGCCTTCGATGTCCGGGTGGTCGCAGCGCAGCACGCCCATCTGCGCGCCGCGGCGGCTGCCGGCGCTCTCCACCGTCTCGCAGCTGCGGTCGAACACGCGCATGTAGCTCACGGGCCCCGAGGCGTTGCTGCGCGTGCTCGCCACCCAGGCGCCGGCGGGGCGGATGCGCGAGAAGTCGTAGCCCACGCCGCCGCCGCGGCGCATGGTCTCGGCCGCCTCGGTCAGCGCGGTGTAGATGCCGGGAAAGCCGTCCTCGGCCACGGCGATGGAGTCGCCCACCGGTTGAACGAAGCAGTTGATGAGCGTGGCGCTGAGGTCCGTGCCCGCGGCGGAGTTGATGCGCCCGGCGGGCACGAAACCGTGGCGCTGCGCCTCCAGGAAGCGCTGCTCCCAGTGAGCGCGCGCTTCGGGCGCCTCCACCGCGGCCAGCGCGCGCGCCACGCGCGCGCGCACTTCGTCCACGCTGCGTTCGCCGTCCTTGGCGTATTTCTCCAGCAGCACCTCCTGGCTGATGGGCTGCGCCGGCAGGTTGGCGACGGTGGGTTGGCCGAGGGTGGATTCGCTCATCGAAGAACTCCCAATCGGGCCCGCCGCGGCGCGGGCCGGGTACGAGGTGGCGGGGGCAGTATCACCGGCGGCCAGCCTCCAGAGAAACGGCAGTCCGCATGCCTGTTGCAGTGGCGCAAAGCGGCTTGCCATGAAGAAAAAAGGGCCGGCAATGCCGGCCCCGTAACGCCACCGCGGCCGGCCGGAGCCGGCGGGCGGTGCACGAAGGGTGGACACAAAAAACAAGCGGTTGCCTTACCCGCTCAGGTTCCTCCTTCAGGTCAACGGGATCACGAAAGTCCTCACGAAAAGACGGCTTGGCCGCGCGGCGCCAGTTGGGCATGCAGCGCGACCACGCCGCCGACGATCAGCAGCGCCGGCGGGCGCACCTCGTGCAGCCGTGCCAGCACCGGCAGCGTCTGCAGCGTGCCCACCACGCGGCGGCTGCCCGGCTGCGAGGCGCGCTCCACCAGCGCCGCGGGCGTGTCCGCGGCCAGGCCGTGCAGCATCAGTTGCGCGCACACCGTGGGCAGCGTGCCCACGCCCATGTAGATCACCACGGTCTGGCGCGGTCGCGCCAGCGCGGCCCAATCCATGTCCAGGATGTCGGTGTTGTCGGCGCGGCGGTGGCCGGTGGCCAGCACCACCGAGGCGGCATGGTCGCGGTGCGTCAGCGGCATGCCGGACTCGGCCGCGGCGGCCTGCGCCGCGCTGATGCCGGGCACCACCTCGAAGGGCACGCCCGCGGCGGCCAGCGCCTGCACCTCCTCGCCGCCGCGGCCGAAGATGTAGGGGTCGCCGCCCTTGAGCCGCACCAGCGCGCGCCCGCTGCGCGCCAGCCGCACCATCAGCGCGCAGATGTCCTCCTGCGGCAGCGTGTGGTGCGCGCTTTCCTTGCCCACGTAGATCAGGTCCGCGCCCGTCGGCACCAGGCGCAGCACCTCGCGCGACACCAGGTGGTCGTACAGCACCAGAGAGGCGCCGCGCAGCGCGCGCTCGGCGCGCACGGTCAGCAGGTCCGGGTCGCCGGGGCCGGCGCCCACCAGCGTGACGCGGGCCGCGCGCGGCGCCAGCGCAGCCGGCGCGGGGCTGAAGTGCAGCGGTTCGTCGAGGACGCTCATGGCGGGGCCGTTCGTGTCGTTTGCGTTGGTTGCCATGGTTCCGCGAGGCCGCGCCGGCGTCCTTGAACCAGTTCAAGGACGGCATGCGGGTGCGCGCGGAGCATCACTCCCGGCACAGCACGACGCTGCCTCTCACGGAGAACCCGCATGAAGTCCAACAAGCTCACCCCCCTGGCCGCCGCGGCCTTCATCGCGGCCGTGGCACTGCAGGCGCAGGCGCAGGACACCAAGCCCCACGTCTCGCCGCCCGAGGTCGGCTACCAGGCCGGCACCTCGCCGCTGGCCCATGAGCCCATGTACCAGAGCAACAATCCCAAGGCCCCGCCGATGACGCAGGCCGAGTTCGACAAGGCGCGCAAGATCTACTTCGAGCGCTGCGCGGGCTGCCACGGCGTGCTGCGCAAGGGCGCGACCGGCAAGCCGCTGACGCCCGACATCACGCTGGAAAAGGGCACCGACTACCTCAAGGTCTTCATCGCCTACGGCTCCGCCGCGGGCATGCCCAACTGGCTGACCTCGGGCGAGTTCGACGACAAGGAAGTCGATCTCATGGCCCGCTACATCCAGCAGGACCCGCCGCAGCCGCCGGAGTGGGGCCTGGCCGAGATGAAGGGCACCTGGAAGGTGCTGATCCCGCCCGAGAAGCGCCCGACGAAGAAGGAGAACCACTACAACATCGCCAACATCTTCTCCACCACGCTGCGCGACAGCGGCGAGGTGGCGCTCATCGACGGCGACACCAAGCAGATCATCAACATCGTCAAGACCGGCTACGCGGTGCACATCTCGCGCACCTCGGCCTCCGGGCGCTTCCTGTACGTGATCGGGCGCGACGGCAGGGTCAACATGATCGACCTGTGGATGCCCAAGCCCGACAACGTGGCCGAGATCCGCATCGGCCTGGAAGCGCGCTCGGTGGACACCAGCAAGTACAAGGGCAAGGACGGCGACTTCACCGACAAGCTCGCCATCGCCGGCGCCTACTGGCCGCCGCAGTACGTGATCATGAAGGGCGACACGCTGGAGCCGCTCAAGATCATGGGCACCCGCGGCATGACCGTGGACAAGCAGGAGTACCACCCCGAGCCGCGCGTGGCCTCGATCGTGGCCTCGCACTACAAGCCCGAGTTCATCGTCAACGTCAAGGAAACCGGCAAGACGCTGATGGTGGACTACTCCAACCTTGATGCCATCAAGGTGACCGAGGTGGCCAACGCCCGCTTCCTGCACGACGGCGGCTGGGATTCGAGCAAGCGCTACTTCATGGTGGCGGCCAACCAGTCCAACAAGGTCGGCGTGATCGACGCCAAGGAGGACAAGCTCGCCGCGCTGGTGGACGTGGGCAAGATCCCGCACCCGGGCCGCGGCGCCAACTTCACGCACCCGAAGTTCGGCCCGGTGTGGGCCACGGGCCACCTGGGCGACGAGACCATCTCCCTGATCGGCACCGACCCCGAGAAGCACAAGGGCCAGGCCTTCAAGGTGGTGCAGACGCTCAAGGGCCAGGGCGGCGGCAACCTGTTCCTCAAGAGCCACCCGAAGTCGCAGCACCTGTACGTGGACACGCCGCTCAACCCCGACCCGAAGCTGTCGCAGTCGGTGGCGGTGTACGACATCAGGAACCTCGACAAGGGCTTCACCGTGCTGCCCATCGCCGAGTGGGCGGGCCTGAAGGACGGCGGCGCGATGCGCGTGGTGCAGCCCGAGTTCAACAAGGCCGGCGACGAGGTCTGGTTCTCGGTGTGGTCGGCCAAGGACAAGCAAAGCGCCCTGGTCGTGGTGGACGACAAGACCCTCAAGCTCAAGGCCGTGATCAAGGACCCGCGCCTGGTCACGCCCACGGGCCACTTCAACATCCACAACACCCAGCACGACGTGTACTGAGCGTCGCTGTTGAGCCTGCAACGGGCTGATGCCTGGCCCTCCCCTCGCCCGCTTGCGGGAGAGGGGCAGGGGTGAGGGCCGCAGCCCCGCCAAGGACACACCACCATGAGATCCCTGCTGATCGCCACCGCCGCCGCAACCGCGGCGCTGCTGAGCGCCCCCGCCTTCGCCGATGCCGACGCGGCGCTGAACAAGGCCGGCTGCATGGCCTGCCATGCCAAGGACAAGAAGCTCGTCGGCCCGGCCTTCAAGGACATCGCCGTCAAGTACAAGGGCCAGGACGCCGTGGCCCAGCTCACGGCCAAGGTGCGCAAGGGCGGCGCGGGCAGCTTCGGCCCGATCCCCATGCCGCCGCACGACGCCGCCAAGATTGGCGACGCCGACCTGCAGGCCGTGGTCGAGCAGATCCTCAAGTCCTGAGAACGGGCCGACGACCATGAAGCCGCTGCTGTCCGCCCTGGCGCTGGCGCTCGCCTGCGCCGGCGCGCCGGCCCAGGAGGCCGCGCCGCAGCCCGGGGCCGCGCGCCAGGCGCAGCTGCTGCGGTTGCTGCGCCAGGACTGCGGCTCCTGCCACGGCATGCGGCTCACCGGCGGGCTCGGCCCCGCCCTCACGCGCCAGGCGCTGGCGCAGATACCGCCGGACAGCCTGGCCGCCACCATCTTTCACGGCCGGCCGGGCACGCCCATGCCCGGCTGGAGCAGCTTCATGAGCGCCGAGGAGGCGCAATGGCTCGCCCAGCGCCTGCGCGCGGGCGTGCCGGAGGAATCGCGATGATCAACCGCCGCCAGTGGCTGCAGTCCGCCGCCGGCAGCGCCGCGCTGGCCGGCCTGGCCGGCTGCGCCACGCCGTCCCTGCTCTCCCCCGCCACGCCCTCCACCGGCACCGGCGACCTCGGCGTGGTGGTCGAGCGCGCCGATGGCAAGCTCGCCATCGTCAACACCAGCCGGCCGCGCGTGCTGGCCGAGGTCGCCGGCCTGGGCGACCTCTCGCACGCCTCGGTGGTGTTCTCGCGTGACGGCGCCAGCGCCTTCGTCTTCGGCCGCGATGGCGCCCTGAGCCGCGTGGACCTGCTGCAGCAAAGGATCACCGGCCGCGTGCTGCAGGCCGGCAACTCCATCGGCGGCGCCATCTCGCAGGACGGCCGCCTCGTCGCCGCGCAGAACTACCAGCCCGGCGGCATCAAGGTGTTCGACGCGCACACGCTGGCGCTGGTGGCCGACATCCCGGCCGCCGATGCCGATGGCAAGCCTTCGCGCGTGGTGGGCCTGGCCGACCTGCCGGGCCACCGCTTCATCTACTCGCTGTTCGATGCGGGCGAAATCTGGATCGCGGACCTCGCCGATCCCAAGTCGCCCCAGCTCACGAAATTCCGCGACGTGGGCAAACAACCCTACGACGCGCTGGTTACCCCCGACGGCCGCCACTACATCGCCGGCCTGTTCGGCGAGGACGGGCTGGCGCTGATCGACCTGTGGGAGGCGCAGCCGCGTGCGCGCCGCATCCTGGCCGGCTACGGCCGCGGCGAGGCGCCGCTGCCGGTGTTCAAGATGCCGCACCTGCGCGGCTGGGCCGTGGCCGGGCGCCGCGCCTACCTGCCCGCCATCGGGCGCCACGAGGTGCTGGTGGTGGACACCGAGAGCTGGACCGAGGTCGGCCGCATCCCCGTGGCCGGGCAGCCGGTGTTCGTGATGGCGCGCCCCGACGGGCGCCAGGTGTGGGTGAACTTCGCCGTGCCCGACTACCACCGCGTGCAGGTCATCGACACGCCCACGCAGCGCGTGGTGCGCACGCTGGAGCCCGGCGCCGCGGTGCTGCACCTGGAGTTCACGCCGCGCGGCGAGGCGGTGTGGATCAGCTCGCGCGACGCCAATCGCGTCTCGGTGGTCGCCACCGACAGCTTCGAAACGCTGGCGCAGCTGCCGCTGGCCTCGCCCAGCGGCATCTTCTTCACCAGCCGCGCCGGGAGGGTGGGACTGTGAGCACCGCCCTGCGCCTGCTCAACGACTGGCAGCACGGCTTTCCGCTGCTGCCGCGTCCCTTCGAGGCCCTGGGCGCCGAGGTGGGCTGCGACGGCGCCGAGGTGCTGCGCCAATACCGCGCGCTGCGGGCCGAGGGCTCGCTCAGCCGCATCGGCGGCGTGTTTGCCGCGGGCGCGGGCGGCGCCGCGGCGCTGTGCGCCTACGCGGTGCCGCCGCAGCAGCTCGAGGCCGTGGCCGCCCTCGTGTCGGCGCACGCCGGCGTCAACCACAACTACGAGCGCGAGCACCGCTTCAACCTGTGGTTCGTGATGACGGGCAGCAGCCGCGCCGCGGTGGAGGCCGCCGTCGCCGGGCTGGATGTCGCCACCGGGCTGACGGCGCTGCGCCTGCCCATGCTGCGCGCCTACCGCATCGACCTCGGTTTCGACTTGCTGGGCGCCACGCGGCGCGGCGCGGGCCCGGCCCGGGCCACCACCGGCGCCGCGGTGGAAGCCATCGACCGCCCGCTGGCCGCGCTGGCCGGCGAGGGGCTGCCGCTGGCCGATGAGCCCTACGCCGCCTGGGCCGCGCAACTGGGCCGCGGCACCGGCGCGGTGCTCGGCACGCTGCGGGGCTGGCTGGCGCGCGGCACCCTGCGGCGCTTCGGCGTGGTGGTGCGCCACCACGAGCTGGGCTTCGACCAGAACGCGATGTGCGTGTTCGACGTGCCCGATGCGCAGGTCGATGCCGCCGGCGCGCTGCTGGCGCGGCAGGACGGCGTGACGCTGTGCTACCGCCGCGCCCGCGCCCCGGGCTGGCCCTTCAACCTCTACGCCATGGTGCATGGGCGCGAGCGCGCGCAGGTGCTGGCGCAGGTCGAGGCCGCCGCGGCGGCTGCCGGCCTGCTGTCCGGGCCGCGCGCCGTGCTCTTCAGCCGCCGCCGCTTCACCCAGCGCGGCGCGCGCTACTTCGGCACGCCGCAGGAGCTTCAACATGCCTGATCAAGCCTCACTCCCGGCCGCCACCCGCTGCGCGGGCAACGACGGCCGCGCCCCGGACGCGCCGCAGCCACCGCTGAGCCTGGCCGACGCACTGCTGATCGAGGAACTGCACGGCGGCTTCCCGCTGTCGGAGCGCCCCTTTGCCGAGGTGGGACAGCGCCTGGGCATGGGCGAGGCGCAGGTGATCCAGCGGCTGCACCGGCTGCTCGCGCGCGGGCTGCTCACGCGCTTCGGGCCGCTGTTCCAGATCGAGCGCGCCGGCGGCCTGTTCGTGCTGGCCGCCATGGAGGTGCCCGAGGAGCGCTTCGACGCCGTGGCCGCGCTGCTGCAGGCCATGCCCGAGGTGGCGCACAACTACCGGCGCGAGCACCGGCTCAACATGTGGTTCGTGGTCGCGGGCGAGACGCCGGCGCTGGCGCAGGCGGCGCTGTCGCGCATCGGCCAGGCCACCGGGCTGCAGGTGCTGGCCTTCCCCAAGGAGCGCGAGTACCACGTCGAGCTGCGGCTGCCGCTGCGCGCCGCCGCCGGCGGCGAGGACGCGCCCTGCCCCAAGCAGCCGCTGCCCGTGCCGCAGGGCGACAGCCAGCCGCTCACCGACTTCGAGCGCGCGCTGGTGGCCGCCACGCAGAGCGGCCTGCCGCTGGTCGAGCGTCCCTACGAGGCCGTGGGCGCGGTGGTCGGGGCCGACGCGCTCGATGTGCGCCGCACGCTGGCCGACATGCTCGCGCGCGGCCTGATCCGCCGCATCGGCGCCGTGCCGCACCACGTGCGGCTGGGCTTCACCGCCAACGGCATGAGCGTGTGGGACGTGGACGACGCGCAGGTCGATGCGCTGGGCGAGGCCGTGGGCCGGCTGCCCGGCGTGAGCCACTGCTACCGCCGCCCGCGCCACGCGCCGGGCTGGCCCTACAACCTGTTCGCGATGCTGCACGGCCGCTCGCGCGAGGCGGTGCTGGCGCAGGCGCGCGGCATCGCCGAGCTGCTGGGGCCGGCCTGCCGCGGGCACGACATCCTGTTCAGCAGCGCGGTGCTCAAGAAGACCGGGCTGCGCCTTCACCCCACCACCGGGGACTGAGCCATGTTCCGCATCTCCCACTACATGCACGCGCTGGCGCAGGCCGAGTGCAAGGGCACCTACCCGCTGGCCGCCAGCCGCAAGCCGCGCGGCCCGGTCGTAATCTGGAACCTCATCCGCCGCTGCAACCTCACCTGCAAGCACTGCTACGCCTTCTCGGCCGACCACGAGTACGCGGGCGAGTTGGGCACCGAAGAGGTCTTCGGCGTCATGGACGACCTGAAGGCCTTCGGCGTGCCGGTGCTGATCCTCTCCGGCGGCGAGCCGCTGCTGCGGCCCGACATCCTGGACATCGGCCGCCGCGCGCGCGAGATGCGCTTCTACACGGGGCTGTCCACCAATGGCACGCTCATCGACGCCGGCTGGGCCGACCGCATCGCCGAAGTCGGCTTCGATTACGTGGGCATCAGCCTGGACGGCATCGGCGCGGTGCACGACCGCTTCAGGCGGCTGGAGGGCGCCTTCGACAGCAGCCTGGGCGCCGTGCGGCTGCTGCGCGACCGCGGCGTGCGCGTGGGCCTGCGCTACACCATGACCGACATGAACGCGCAGGACCTGGTGCCGCTGCTGGAGCTCATGCGCGCCGAGGGCATCCCCAAGTTCTACTTCTCGCACCTGAATTACGCCGGGCGCGGCAACCTGCACCGCGGGCGCGACGCGCGCTTCACCGCCACGCGCGCGGCACTGTACGGGCTGTTCGACCGCGCCTGGGAAGACGCCCGGCGCGGCGGCAACGAGGAGTACGTCACCGGCAACAACGACGCCGACGGCCCCTTCCTGCTGATGTGGGCGCGCGAGCGCCTGCCGCAGTGGGCGCCGCAGTTGCAGGCGCACCTGCGCCAGTGGGGCGGCAACGCCTCGGGGCTGAACGTGGCCAACATCGACAACCTGGGCCACGTACACCCCGACACCATGTGGTGGCACCACGACCTGGGCAGCGTGCGCGAGCGGCCCTTCTCGCGGATCTGGAACGACCTCTCCGACCCGCTGATGGCCGGCCTCAAGCAGCAGCCGCGCGCCGTGGGCGGACGCTGCGCCGGCTGCCAGTACCTGGCCATCTGCGGCGGCAACACCCGGGTGCGCGCGCAACAGCTCACCGGCAACGCCTGGGCCGAGGACCCGGGCTGCTACCTCGACGACGCCGAGATCGGGCTGGCGCAGCCGGCGCGGCGCATCGAGATCACGCCCTTCGGCGCGCAGCCGCGCGCGGCGAGGGCGTCATGAGACCGGCGCTGCACACCGCGGGGCGCCTGGCGCTGGCTGCCGGGCTCGTCGCCCTGGGCGTGGACCTGGCCCGCGCCGCCGACGCGCCACCGCCCTCCCCGGCCGCCCTCTACGAGCAGCACTGCGTGGCCTGCCACGGCGCGCAG
The DNA here is from genome assembly GCF_012927045.1 of Azohydromonas caseinilytica. Taxonomy (GTDB): domain Bacteria; phylum Pseudomonadota; class Gammaproteobacteria; order Burkholderiales; family Burkholderiaceae_C; genus Azohydromonas; species Azohydromonas caseinilytica. Next base: position 204,991 of record NZ_JABBFW010000005.1, read on the forward strand.
CGCCTGGGCGGCATGGGCCCGGCGCTGCTGCCGCAGAGCCTGGAGCGGCTCAAGCCCGCCGAGGCGCAACGCGTCATCGCCCAGGGCCGCGCCGCCACGCAGATGCCGGCCTTCGCCGAAAAGCTTTCGGGTACGGAGATCCAGGCGCTGGCGCAGTGGATCTACGCGCCCGTGTCGCCCGCACCCAGCTGGAGCGAGGCCGACATCCGCGCCTCGCGCACCGAGACGCCCCAGGCCAAGGAGTTGCCCAACAAGCCGCAGTGGAAAGCCGACCCCATGAACCTGTTCGTGGTGGTGGAAGGCGGCGACCATCACGTGTCGCTGGTCGATGGCGACCGCTTCGAGGTGATCCACCGCTTCGCCTCGCGCTTCGCGCTGCACGGCGGCCCGAAGTTCAGCCCGGACGGGCGCTTCGTCTACTTCGGCTCGCGCGACGGCTGGATCACCAAGTACGACCTGTGGAACCTGCAGGTGGTGGCCGAGGTGCGCGCGGGATTGAACATGCGCAACGTGGCCGTGAGCGGCGACGGCCGGTGGGTGATGGCGGCCAACTACCTGCCGCACACGCTGGCGCTGTTCGATGCCAACCTCAACCTCGTGAAGAGCTACGCCGCCGCCACGCTGGACGGCAAGGCCAGCTCGCGCGTCTCGGCCGTGTACGACGCCGCGCCGCGCAAGAGTTTCGTCGTGGCGCTCAAGGACATTGCGGAGCTGTGGGAGATCAGCTACGACCCCAAGGCCGAGCCGATCTTCGACGGCTACGTGCACGACTACAAGATGGGCGAAGGCATCGCCACGCCCGGCACCTTCGGCGTGCGCCGCACGCGGCTGGACGAGCCGCTGGACGACTTCTTCTTCGACCAGAGCTACCGGTACGCGCTGGGTGCCACGCGGCCCAAGGAGAAGGCGGCGGCGCCGGCCGCCTCGGCGGCTTCGGACGCCGGGGCGGCACCGGTGCCCACGGCGCAGGTGGTGAACCTGGACATCCGCAAGAAGGTGGCCGAGCTGCCCATTGCCGGCATGCCGCACCTGGGCTCGGGCATCACCTTCGCGTGGCAGGGCACCACGGTGCTGGCCAGCCCGAACCTGCAGGGCGGCGCCATCGACGTGATCGACATGAAGAGCTGGAAGCCGCTGCGCAGCATCGCCACGCCGGGCCCGGGCTTCTTCATGCGCAGCCACGAGGCCACGCCCTACGCCTGGACCGACTCGATGATGAGCCCGGGCGCGAAGGACACGCTCACGCTCATCGACAAGCGCACGCTGCAGGTGGCGGCGCAGATCCGCGAGCCCGGGCGCACGTTGGCGCACACCGAGTTCACCAAGGACGGCCGCTACGCGCTGGTCAGCGTCTGGGAGATGGACGGCGCGCTCATCGTCTTCGACGCCACCACGCTCAAGGAAGTGAAGCGTCTGCCCATGAGCAAGCCGGTGGGCAAGTACAACGTGTGGAACAAGATCACGCGGTCGGAGGGGACCTCGCATTGAGGTTTGCATCACTGGACATCCGACCGGGGACCACGGCCCGCTGCCGCCGCGCAGCGGGCCGTTTTTGCACGCCCGCTGCGACCCACCCCGCCCCACTCCCCAGGAAAAACCCTCGGCACGTGCATTGCCGCTGAAGCCTTTGACCTTTCAAAGCTTCAACAGGAGATGCCCGTGGGTTCCATCAATGCCCCCGGCCTGGTCGCGCCTTTGCGTCCGGCCGCCGCCTCTGGCGGATTCGATGTGCTCGTGGTCGGCGCCGGCTTTGCCGGCAGCGTGCTGGCCGAGCGGCTGGCCAGCCAGCTCGGGCTGCGCGTGCTCATCGTCGACAAGCGCACGCACATCGGCGGCAACGCGCACGACCGCTACGACGACGCCGGGCTGCTCATCCACCCCTACGGGCCGCACATCTTCCACACCAACTCGGCCGATGTCTTCGACTACCTGTCGCAGTTCACCGAGTGGCGTCCCTACCAGCACCGCGTGCTCGCCAGCGTCGATGGGCAGCTGCTGCCCATGCCCATCAACCTCGACACCGTCAACCGCCTCTACGGCATGAGCCTGACGGCGCTGCAGATGGAGGAATTCCTGGCCTCCATGGCCGAGAAGATCGAGCGCGTGAAGACCTCCGAGGACATGGTGGTCTCCAAGGTCGGGCGCGACCTCTACAACAAGTTCTTCCGCAACTACACGCGCAAGCAGTGGGGCCTGGACCCGTCCGAGCTCGACGCCAGCGTCACCGCGCGCGTGCCCACGCGCTGCAACCGCGACGCGCGCTACTTCACGGACACCTACCAGGCCATGCCGCGCGCGGGCTACACGCGCATGTTCGAGCGCATGCTCGCGCACCCGAACATCAAGCTCATGCTCAACACCGACTACCGCGAGATCGAGCACCTGATCCCGTGGCGGCACATGGTCTACACCGGGCCCATCGACAGCTACTTCCACTACCGCCACGGCCGGCTGCCCTACCGCAGCCTGCGCTTCGAGCACGTGACGCTGCCGCAGGAGCGCTTCCAGGAAGTGGGCACGGTCAACTATCCCAACGACTACGCCTACACCCGCATCACCGAGTTCAAGCACCTCACCGGCCAGGCCCATGCCCAGACCTCCGTGGTGTACGAGTATCCCTGCGACGAGGGCGACCCCTACTACCCCGTGCCGCGGCCGCAGAACGCCGAGGTCTACCGCCTCTACCAGGAGGAGGCCGACAAGCTCTCCAACGTGAGCTTCGTGGGCCGGCTGGCGACCTACAAGTACTACAACATGGACCAGGTGGTGGCCCAGGCGCTGGCCACCTTCAAGCGGCTCAAGGGCGAGCTCAGCGCCAACGAGACGCTGCGCCCCGCCACGGGCGCGTCCGCCACGGCGCTGGAAGGCAGCACGGCCGCCGCCGTGCTGGCCGCGGCGCCGGCGCGAACGCGCCGCGAGCTGCCCGCGTCCGGCGCGACGCTCAACGGCACGACCGCCTCGTGATGGCGGGGCTGGAGCTGTGGGCCGCCCCCGAGGCGACCGTCAATCGCGTCGGCGACCGCTACCTTGATCAGCTCCAGTGCAGCGGCTTCGCCGAGCGGCTCGATGATCTGGACCGCCTGGCCTCGCTGGGTGCGCGGCGCATCCGCTTCCCGCTGCTGTGGGAGCGCACCGAGCAGCCTGACGGCACGTCGGACTTCACTTGGGCCGACGCGCGCATGGCGCGGCTGCGCGAGCTGAAGCTGGAGCCGATCGTGGGCCTGCTGCACCACGGCAGCGGCCCCATGCACACCAGCCTGCTCGACCCGGATTTCCCCGCCAAGCTGGAGGCCTACGCGCGCGCGGTGGCCGAGCGCTACCCCTGGGCCACCGACTGGACCCCCGTCAACGAGCCCGTGACCACGGCGCGCTTCTCGGGCCTGTACGGCCTGTGGTACCCGCACCGCGCCGACGGCCACGGCTTCGTGCGCGCGCTGATGAACGAGGTGCTGGGCACGGCCGCCGCGATGCGCGCCATCCGCACCGTGCAGCCGCGGGCGCGGCTGGTGCAGACCGAGGACATCGGCTTCATCCACTCCACGCCCGAGCTGCAGTACCAGGCGCGGCACGACAACGCCCGGCGCTGGCTGGCGCTGGACCTGCTCGCCGGCCGCGTGGACGAGCGCCACCCGATGCGCGGCTACCTGCTCGCCCATGGCGCCACCGAGGCGGAGCTGGCCGCGCTGCGCGAGCCCGACGCCGACATGCTCATCGGCATCAACTGCTACGTCACCAGCGAGCGCTTCCTGGACCACCGGCTGGAGCGCTACCCGGCGCACCTGCACGGCGGCAACGGCCGCGACCGCTACGTCGACACCGAGGCCGTGCGCGTGCTCGGCGCGCACGTGGGCGGCTTCGAGGCGCGGCTGCGCGAGGTGGCGGCGCGCTATCCGCAATACCCGCTGGCCATCACCGAGGTCCACATCGGCTGCACCCGCGAGGAGCAGATGCGCTGGCTGGTGCAGACCTGGAACACCGCACAGCAGCTGCGCGAACAGGGCGTCCGGCTGCAGGCGCTGACGCTGTGGGCCGCCTTCGGCACCTTCGACTGGGACAGCCTCGTCACGCAGCCGCGCGGCCGCTACGAGAGCGGCGCCTGGGACGTGCGCGGCCCCGTGCCGCGCGAAACCGCGCTGGCGGCGCTGGCGCGCGACCTGGGCGCCGGGCGCGCGCCCGCGCATCCGGTGCTGCAGGGCCCGGGCTGGTGGCAGCGCGAGGAGCGCCATGCCTACCCGCCGCACGGCGAGGTACAGGCCCGGCGCTGCGGCGGACGGCCGCTGCTGATCGTGGGCGCGCGCGGCACGCTGGGCCAGGCCTTCGCGCGGCTGTGCCGCCAGCGCGGCCTGCCCTACCGGCTGCTGCGCCGCGACGAGCTCGACATCACCCGCAGCGCCGACGTGCGCGCCCTGCTGGAGGCCAGCAACGCCTGGGCCGTCATCAATGCCGCGGGCTACGTGCGCGTGGATGACGCCGAGTCCGACCCGCGCCAGTGGCACGACAACGCGCTGGGCCCGATCACGCTGGCGCGCGCCTGTGCCCGCGCGGGCGTGCCGCTGCTGAGCTTCTCCAGCGACCTGGTGTTCGACGGGCGCCAGCAGCACCCCTACCGCGAGAGCGACCCGGTCAACCCGCTCAATGCCTACGGCCTGGCCAAGGCCCGCGCCGAGCAGGCGCTCACCCGGCTGCCGCAGGCGCTGGTGGTGCGCACCAGCGCCTTCTTCGGCCCCTGGGACCGCTACAACTTCCTGCACGTGGGCCTGGAACGCCTGGCGCGCGGCGAGCCGTGGACGGCGCCGCACGACCAGGTCGTCTCGCCCACCTACGTGCCCGACCTGGTACACGCCTGCCTGGACCTGCTCATCGACGGCCAGAGCGGCCTGTGGCACGTGGCCAACCGCGGCGCGGTGAGCTGGTACGACTTCGCCTGCAGCGCCGCCGAGGCCGCCGGGCACCCGCGCCACCTGGTGCAGGGCGTGGGCAGCGACACGCTGGGGCTGCGCGCCGCGCGCCCGCCCTACAGCGTGCTGGGCAGCGAGCACGGCGAGTTCACCGCCGCGCTGGACGACGCGCTGCAGCGCTTCCTGGCCGACGCGCCCCGCTTGCTGAACGAGGCGCCGCCGGCGGCAGCCTTCGGCATCGGCCGTTGAAAATTGCGCACAAGCCTTCCCGCTGTGCTTTCGCCTGGATCAAGGAAAGTGCAGCGCATTGATTTCTCGCAGTAATTCTTCGTTACATTGCGCGGCATGATCCTGCGCCCGCTGCGGTGCGGGCCACTCCATCCCTAGTACGGTGCCAGGTCCGCCTGCAGGTGGGCCCGGCTTGCTGACGACCACCCTGGAGGACGACCATGCCGGCCATCTTGCAGCTCGGCGCAGGCTTTATTTGCGCCACGCCAGCCTCTCTCTTCCCCCTGCACGCCCGCATGGGAGGTGGCTCATGAGCATGAGCACGCTGTCGTTTCTGGCTCCGGGCCGGGCTGGGCGCATGACGGTGGCGCGGCGCCTGCTGCTGGCCTTCGGCGCCGTCGTGCTGGTGCTGCTGACCGTGGCCGGCGTGTCGCTGTACAGCGCCTACCGGCTGCAGGCGGCCGAACAGGCCAGCGCGCGGGCCCAGCAGGCGCTGGTGGCCTCCAGCGGCATGCTGCAGGACATGCTGGGCATGCAGGCCGGCGTGCGCGGCTTCCTGCTCAGCGGCGACGAGCGCTTCCTCGCCACCTGGGAGACCGGCCGCAAGACCTTCGACCAGCACTGGAGCCAGGCCCGGCAGTTCGCCCAGGGCGACGAGGAACAGGAGCGCCGGCTCGACCTCATGAAGACGCGGCGCACCGAGTTCGAGGAGGTGGCCACGCCGATGATGAGCCAGCGGCGCAGCATCGCCACCGGCCAGGGCTACATGGCGGACCTGGTGGGCGAGTTCATGAACGGCATGGACCAGGCCGCCATGGACAACTTCCGCGCCGTGCATGCCGAGTTCGACAAGGCCCAGGGCGTGCTACTGGCCACCAGCAGCGCCACCACGGAGTCCACGCGCAGCGCCAACATGGCGGTGCTCTTCACCGGCCCGCTGCTGGCGGTAGGGCTGGCGCTGGCGCTGGGGGTGTGGATCGCGCGCAGCGTCAGCCGGCAGCTCGGCGGCGAGCCCGAGCAGGCGGCGCAGGCGGTGCGCGAGATCGCGCAGGGCAACCTCGGCGTCGAGCTGGCCGGCCACCGCGGCGCCCGCGACGACAGCCTCATGGCGGCCATGGCTGGCATGCGCGACCAGCTGGTGCGCACCGTGGGCGAGGTGCGGCGCAATGCCGAGGGCGTGGCCACGGCCAGCGCGCAGATCGCCCAGGGCAACCAGGACCTGAGCCGGCGCACCGAGCAGCAGGCCTCGTCGCTGCAGGAAACGGCCGCGGCGATGGACGAGCTCGGCAGCACCGTGCGCCACAACGCCGACAACGCCCAGCAGGCCAACCAGCTCGCGCAGGGCGCCTCGGAAGTGGCCGTGCGCGGCGGCACGGTCGTGGCGCAGGTGGTGGACACCATGCGCGGCATCGAGGACAGCTCCAAGAAGATCGCCGACATCATCGGCGTGATCGACGGCATCGCCTTCCAGACCAACATCCTGGCGCTCAATGCCGCGGTGGAGGCCGCGCGCGCCGGCGAGGCCGGCCGCGGCTTCGCGGTGGTGGCCGGCGAGGTGCGCAGCCTGGCGCAGCGCAGCGCCGAGGCGGCCAAGCAGATCAAGAACCTCATCACCGAGAGCGTGCAGCGCGTGGGCATGGGCTCGGACCTGGCCGACGAGGCCGGCCGCACCATGGAGGAGGTGGTCACCGCCATCAAGCGCGTGACCGACCTGGTGGGCGAGATCAGCCATGCCAGCCAGGAGCAGAGCCAGGGCGTGAGCCAGGTCGCCGAGGCCGTGACGCAGATGGACCGCGCCACGCAGCAGAACGCCGCGCTGGTGGAGGAAAGCGCCGCGGCCGCCGAGAGCCTGAGCCAGCAGGCGCAGCGCCTGGTGGAAGCCGTGGCGGTGTTCCGGCTCGCGGCCGGGGACATGGCGCTGGCCGCCGCCGGTGCCGGCACGCGCATGGCGCCGGCCCCCAGCCGCCCCGCCCTGCCCGCCCTGCCCGCCCGGGCTGCCGCGGTGCCGGCCGTGCGCCCCGCCGCCCCGGAGCAGCCCGCCGCGCCGGCCGCCGTTGCGCCCACCGCCACGGCCACCGGCTGGGACGGCAGCGAGCGCCGCAGCCCCACCCGCGCCAGCAACGTCACGCGGCCCGACTTCCAGCGCCAGGCGCCGCGCGACGCCGGTGCGCCGGCTGCGGCCGCCGGCACCGCCAGCCGCACCAGCACCGGCACGGACGACGAAGACGGGGAGTGGACCTCGTTCTAAGCCGGCCCGCGCCCGCGCACCAGACCTCGCCTCGTCCGCGGCTTGCGGGCGGCGCGAGGTCTTTTTCCTGAAGCCCGCCGCTGTCCGTTTTTTCGGGCCGCTTATCACAAGTCAAAGGCAAACACATCAAGATTTGCTAAGGGTTTTGTAAATATTCGTTGTTAGATTGATCTACAGCAGCGGCGCACTTTGAGGGGAAGTCCGCGGAACTCCCCAGGTCGGTTGTGCACGCGGGCCTCGTGGCCTGCTGCGCGCCAGGCCCGGCTCCCAGCCGGGACAGGTGCTCGCCGCGGTGTTTCATCCAACAAATGCAGGACCCCACATGAAACTTGCCAACTTCCGCATCGGGCATCGCCTTGGCGCGGCCTTCGGTCTCGTCCTTCTGATGGCGCTGGCCTCGTCGGGGCTGGGCATCCATCAGCTCGGCCAGATCCAGGGCAACCTGGACCGGATCGTCCAGGAGAACAACGCCAAGATCACGATCAGCCACCAGATGAACGACGCGATCCATCAGGTGCTGCGCTCCATGCGCACGCTGATGCTGCTGGAGGACAAGGCCGCCATCGAGGCCGAGGGCCAGAAGATCGTCCAGTTCCGCGACGCCTACGACCGCGCGCGCGAGGCGCTGGGGCGACTGCCCGCCAGCGAGGAGTTCAAGACGCACCTGGCGCGCGTGGACGAGGCCCGCAACGCCTCGCGCCCGGCCAACAACAAGGTGATCCAGCTCGGCCTGTCCGGCCAGCGCCAGGAGGCCGTGGCGGCGCTGATCCAGGAATCGCAGCCCCTGACCCAGCGCTGGCAGGACCTGCTGGAGGAGAACATCCGCCTGCAGGAAGCCACCAACCAGCGCAGCAGCGACGAGGCCGCGGCGGCCTACGTCTCGGCGCGCAACCTGCTCATCGCCAGCGCGCTGGCGATGCTGGCGGCCTCGGCGCTGCTGGCCTGGCGCATCACCCGCTCCATCACGCGGCCGCTGCGCAACGCCTGCGAGGTGGCGCTGCGCGTGGCCGAGGGCGACCTCACCACCGGCGTGCACGCCGAGGGCCATGACGAGGCGGCGCAGTTGCTGCGCGCGCTGGCCACCATGGAGCAGAAGCTCACCCACACCGTGGCCCATGTGCGCCGCAACGCCGAGGGCGTGGCCACGGCCAGCGCGCAGATCGCCCAGGGCAACCACGACCTGAGCCAGCGCACCGAGGAGCAGGCCGCCTCGCTGCAGCAGACGGCCGCCTCCATGGGCCAGCTCGGCGGCACCGTGCGCCACAACACCGACAGCGCCCAGCAGGCCAACCAGCTCGCGCAGGGCGCCTCGGACGTGGCCGCGCGCGGCGGCCGGGTGGTGGCCCAGGTGGTCGAGACCATGAAGGGCATCGAGGCCAGCTCCAAGAAGATCGCCGACATCATCGGCGTCATCGACGGCATCGCGTTCCAGACCAACATCCTGGCGCTCAACGCCGCGGTGGAGGCCGCGCGCGCCGGCGAGGCCGGCCGCGGCTTCGCGGTGGTGGCCGGCGAGGTGCGCAGCCTGGCGCAGCGCAGCGCCGAGGCCGCCAAGGAGATCAAGGACCTCATCACCGACAGCGTGCAGCGCGTGGGCATGGGCTCGGACCTGGCCGACGAGGCCGGCCACACCATGGAGGAGGTGGTCACGGCCATCAAGCGAGTCACGGACCTGATGGGCGAGATCAGCACCGCCAGCGCCGAGCAGTTCCGCGGCGTGTCGGAGGTGGGCAAGGCCATGGGCCAGATGGACCAGGTCACGCAGCAGAACGCCGCGCTGGTGGAGGAAAGCGCCGCCGCGGCCGACAGCCTCAAGAACCAGGCGCAGCGCCTGGTGGAGGCGGTGGCGGTGTTCCGCCTGCTGCACGAAGAGCATGCCCCCGTGGCCTTCTCCGCGCCGCAGGAGGAAGCCGCCAACCGCGACATGGGCCACTCCGCCAGCAACGTCGCGCACCCCGACTTCAAGCGCCGCAGCGCCGCCAAGGCGCCCGCCCTGGCCACCGACGCGGACCAGGCCCGCACCGGCACGGACGACTGGACGACGTTCTGAAGCCCGGGGGCGACAGGCCCTGCGCCAACGAAAAAGGGGCCGCGAGGCCCCTTTTCTCATTCAGCCCAACGCCTCAGCGCGGCACCACGAAGGTCGTCTTCTCCCGCACCACCTGCTGCGAGCCGTCGGGCAGCAGCCGGGCCACCTCCACCAGCACCGGGCTGGAGCGGCCCTGCAGCTGCTGCGCCTCCTCGCCCGGGATCTGCAGCTGCAGCGGCAGCGAGCCGATCTGCGCCGCCGGCACTTCCAGCTCCGAGGCGCCGGCGATGGTCAGCCCCGGCAGCCCGCTGACGCTGACGCGGTAGCGCGCCGCGCTCTCGGTGCCGTTCATGAGCTGCAGCCGGTACACGTTCTCCACGCGGCCGTCCTCGACCATGCGCGCCAGCGTGTTGCGGTCCTTGATCAGGTCCACGTGGAAGGGGTTGCGCAGCGCCAGGCTGGCGATGAAGGCGATGCTTACCGCCGCCAGCAGCGCACCGTAGATCAGCACGCGCGGACGCAGCACGCGGGCGAACATCTGCGCGCGGCTGAGCGCCTGCGCCACGCCGTTTTCGGTGGAGTAGCGGATCAGGCCCTTGGCGTAGCCCATCTTGTCCATCACGCCGTTGCACACGTCGATGCAGGCGGCGCAGCCGATGCACTCGACCTGCAGCCCGTTGCGGATGTCGATGCCGGTGGGGCAGACCTGCACGCACAGGCCGCAGTCGATGCAGTCGCCCTTGCCCAGTGCCTTGGGGTCGGCCGAGCGCGGGCGCGAGCCGCGCGGGTCGCCGCGGGGGGCGTCGTAGGTGATGATCATCGAGTCGCGGTCGATGAGCGCGCCCTGGAAGCGCGCGTAGGGGCACATGTAGGTGCACACCTGCTCGCGCATGAAGCCGGCGTTGCCCCAGGTGGCGAAGCCGTAGAACAGCACCCAGAACGCTTCCCAGCCGGTGAGGCTGAAACTCATCAGCTCGGCCGTGAGGGTGCGGATGGGCGTGAAGTAGCCCACGAAGCTGAAGCCGGTGACCAGCGCGATCAGCACCCACGCCACATGCTTGCCGCCCTTGCGCAGCAGCTTTTCAGCGCTCCACGGCGCCTTGTCGAGCCGCATGCGCGCGATGCGGTCGCCCTCGGTGTGGCGCTCGACCCACATGAAGATCTGCGTGTAGACCGACTGCGGGCAGGCGTAGCCGCACCACAGCCGCCCGGCCACCGCGGTGAAGAAGAACAGGCCCAGCGCCGAGATCACCAGCAGCGCCGTCAGGTAGATCAGGTCCTGCGGGTACAGCACCAGCCCGAACAGGAAGAAGCGGCGCTGCTCCAGGTCGAACAGCAGGGCCTGGCGATCGTTCCACTGCAGCCAGGGCGCGCCGTAGAAGAACAGCTGCGTCAGCCACACCATCACCCAGCGCCAGCGCGCGAACCAGCCGCTGACGGCCTTGGGATAGATCTTGGCTTGCTTCTGGTAGAGCGAGACGGACTGGATGGGGATGACCTTGGCGGCGGGCTTGCTCACGGGAAATCGCTTTCGGAGATGCGCGCGAAATGTATCTTCAGGCGGAAGGCACAGCGTCGCGCTCGACGTTGCGGCGGCACGAAAGGGGAACCAACGGGAATTCCTGCCGGGCGCGCGGTATTGATCAGGGGGTCAGGCGGCGGCGGTGGGCAGCGCCGCCGGGCGCAGCAGCCGCACGGGCTGCGGCGCGCCGGGCAGCACGTCGGCCAGGGTGTGGGCGTCGAGGTGCTGCATGAAGCGCTGCAGCGCGCCGCCGATCACGCCGGTCAGGGCGCATTGCCCGTCGAGCGCGCAACCGCCGGCGGGCGGCGGCGCGGTGTCGTCGCAGCCGCAGTCGTGGCCGCCGACGGCCAGGCATTCGACCAGCGCGAAATCGGGCTCCATGCAGCGCACCACGGCGCCCAGGTGGATCTGCTCGGCCGGCAGCGCCAGCCGCATGCCGCCGCCCTTGCCGCGCACCGTCTCCAGCCAGCCGCCCAGCGCCAGGCGGTGCGTGACCTTCATCAGGTGCGCCTCGGAGATGCCGTAGGCGCGCGCGACCTCGGCGATGGTGCACAGGCGCTGCGGGTGCTGGCCCACGTGCATCAGCAGCCGCAGGGCGTAGTCGGTCATGGCGGTCAGGCGCATGGCGGGGGTGTCCTTGTTCTTGTCGGATAGCCTGGATTGTTTCAGCCCGGCTTGCCGTCCAGGCGCGGCCGGGTCAGCGCCGGCCAGTAGCGCACGGCATAGAGGCCGAAACCCGCGGACCACAGCGCGGCCGAGCACAGCAGCGCGTGCACATAGCCTGCCGGCCACAGCAGCGGCCCGCCCACGCGCACCACGCCCGCGGCCAGCACCAGGGCGTAGCAGGCGACGTCGAAGCCGTCGGCGCGCAAGGGGCGCCCGGTGTGGCCGCGCGCGGTGCGGGTCATCATGGCGATGGTCAACCCGCCGATGGCACCCACCGTCAGCGCGTGGGTGGCGAAGCTGCTGGGCAGCAGGTCCAGCGCCGCGGCGGCACGCAGCGCCAGGTGCAGCGGAATCCACAGGTAGGCCGCGTGCAGCACCCACACCAGCGGCACGCGCAGCGTCTTCCAGGGCTGCCACAGCGCCAGCCGCGCGCCGTGCAGCAGCGCGGCCACCGCGGCGATGGAGAACACCACCACGCCCGGCAGCCCCAGCGCGTCGGCCACCAGCAGCGCCAGCACGCTGGCGAGGGCGCCCTGCTCGATGCGCGGATGGCGCGTGGCCTGCGTGCCCGGCACGCCGTTGTTGGTGAACATCGGGATCACGCGCCCGCCCATGACGGCCATCATGAACAGCACCACGTCCAGCCCGATCTGGATGCCGGCCCAGCCCGGCAGCAGGCTCAAGCCCAGGCGCTCGGCATGCACCAGCGCCGCGCCCAGCGCCATCAGCACCAGCAGCCCGGCAAAGAAGTAGTTGCGCTGGTTGTTGCCGCGGCGCAGCGCCCGGAACAGGCCCCAGGCCGCCAGCAGCGGGAAGGCGACGTTGGCCACGGCCGCCGCCACGCCCCAGGGCGTGAGCACCAGCACCCGCGCCAGCAGCCACAGCGCGGCCAGCGCCATCAGCGCGCGGCCGCTGGGCGTGTCCTGCCCCGACCAGTTGCGCCCGGCGGTGAACAGGAAGCCCACCACCACCGCCAGCGTGAAGCCGAACACCATCTCGTGCGCGTGCCACAGCGGCCCGGCCAGGTAGGCCCCGCCCAGCACGCCGCTGAACTGCAGCGCCCACAGCGCGATGGACAGCGCCGCGAAGCCGCTGGCCAGCAGGTAGAAGGGCCGGAAGCCCAGCGCCCACAGGGCCCAGCCTTGCGGACGCGGTGCGGGGGCGCCGCGCGGCGCCTCCTCGATCTTGAGCAGCACCGTCATGTGCGTTCCCTCTTCAGTTCCATTGCGCGCCAGCGCCAGGCGGCGCGCCCCATCACCAGCGCGAACAGCGCGATGGCCGCGGCATTGAGCGCCGCGCCCGCGCCGCGCCAGGCCGGGTCCACCAGCCGCAGCGCCAGCGAGGCGTGCAGCAGCGCCAGCGGCAGGTAGAAGGCGGCGTCGAACTGCACCTTGATGCGCGCCACCGCCGGCAGGATCACCGGCGCGTGCCCCATCACCATGCAGAAGATGAAGCCCAGCCCCAGCGCGTGCAGCGCGGCGTCGCGGGTGTCGAAGCCCAGCGCCATGCCGGCCCAGGCCACGCCCGCCAGCGCCAGCCAGGCGTAGCCGCCGAGCAGGCACAGCGCCATGTAGCGCGTCAGGCCCTGCGCGCGCACCGTGCGCCGGGCGATATCGAAGGCGGCCAGCCACAGCGCCAGGCCCAGCAGCGCCAGCCCGAACAGCGCGCCCGACAGCGCCGCGCCGGCCAGCAGCGCGCACAGCAGGGCCACCAGCAGCGGCTGCGCCGCGGCGCGGCGGCGCATCAGCCGCGTCATCTCCAGCCGCTCGGCGGCGATGGTGATGACGAGGAAGGCGAACCAGGCGGCCAGCATCGCGTCGTCGTGCAGCCCCAGCGCCAGCCGCACGCAGCCCGTGAGCCAGGCCAGCGCCGACACCAGCAGCAGGATGGTGTGCGGCGCGGCCTGCTTCTGGACGATGGCGAGATTCACCGCCACGAAGCCCAGCGCCGCCGCCGCGAAGGCCAACGCGCCGGCCTGCGGCCACCCGGCCAGCAGCGCCACGCCGCCCAGCAGTGCCAGCAGCGGCACCGCGAAGGCCGCGCGCCGCTTGAGCGCCACCGCGCGCTCGATGCCGACCACCGCGCCGAAGAAGGCGCAGATCATCAGCGCCGCGTGCTGCGCCGCCGCCTGGCCGACGAGGGCGTTTTGAGCGACCGGCAGCCCCGCGCGCAGCAGCCCGCCGGCGACGGCCAGCAGCAGCAGCGACGCCAGCACCGGCGCCAGCAGCAGCCGGCCCCAGCGCAGCGCGCGCGTGGGGCCTCCGGTGCGCCGGGGCAGGACGGCCGCCATCGCCTTCTCCCTCTCCATCACCAGCGCATGAAGCGCCGCGCGCTCTCGCTCATGCGCTCGGGCGTCCAGGGCGGCTCGTAGGTCAGTTCCACCTCCAGCGGCAGCGCCGGCGGCAGCACGCGGTCCAGTTCGGCCTGCACGTCCTCGACGATCACGTCCGTCACCGGGCAGGCAGCGGAGGTCATGGTCATGAGCACATGCGCCCCGTCGGCGCCGACGCGCACGCGGTAGATCAGGCCCACGTCCACGATGGACAGCGCCACCTCCGGGTCCACCACGCGGCGCAGCGCCTGCGTCACCGGCGCGCGCAGCGCCTCGTCGCCCTCGAACTCGAAGCGCGGCGCCTCGGCCTGCGGATCTGGAACGGGAGCGGACATGGCGGCCTCGATTCAAAGATGTGCGAAAGATGAATCTATGGTGCGCTTGTGCCGGCCCGGCGCGGTTGACCTATCTCAAACCGCCCGGCCGCACCCGCCGCGGCGTGGACAATGCGCCCCTCGCGCCGGGCCACCCCGGCCGGCGCCCCGTCCCTTCCCTCCTCGCTCTCCCATTTGCCATGTTCAAGAACCTGCACCTGCTGCGCATCGCTCCCGGCTGGACGGCCGACGCGGCGCAGGCCGAAGAGCGCCTGGCGCGCGAACCCTTCCAGCCCTGCGGCGCCACCCAGCCCGAGAGCGCCGGCTGGGTGCCGCCGCGCGGCACGCCGCACGCGCCGCTGATCGAGCTGGTCCAGGGCCAGTGGCTGCTGGCGCTGATGACCGAACGCAAGATGCTGCCCAGCTCGGTCGTGAAGGACCGCAGCGCCGAGATCGCCGCGCGGCTGGAGCAGGAGCGCGGCTACAAGCCCGGCCGCCGCGAGGCCAAGGAGATCAAGGAGCAGGCCACGCTGGAGCTGCTGCCGCTGGCCTTCACCAAGCGCGCCTACACCCGCATCTGGATCGACCCCCAGGCCGGGCTGCTGGCCATCGACGGCAGCGCCACGCAGGCCGAAGGCGTGGTGACGCTGCTGGTCAAGGCGCTGGACGGCTTTGCCGTGCTGCCGCTGCAGACCCAGCAGTCGCCCGCGGGCTGCATGGCGGCCTGGCTGGCCGAGGGCGAGGCGCCGGGCAGCTTCTTCCTGGACCGCGAGTGCGAGCTGAAGTCGCCCGACGAGATGCGCTCGGTGGTGCGCTACGCGCGCCACGCGCTGGACACCGACGAGGTGAAGCAGCACATCGCCGCGGGCAAGCGGCCGACGCGGCTGGCGCTGTCCTGGAACGAGCGCGTGGCCTTCACGCTCACCGACACGCTGCAGCTCAAGAAGATCGAGTTCCTGGACACCGCGCTCGAAGGCCGTGACGGCGTGGCCGAGGACGAGGCCTTCGACGCCGACGCCGCCATCGCCACCGGCGAGCTGCGCCGTCTCATTCCCGCGCTGCTGGAGGCGCTGGGCGGCGAGCAGGCCGAGGGGCAGCCCGCCGCGGCGTCCGCCCCGGCCGCCGCGCCGGCTCCCGCAAGCACCGAGGCCCCGGCGGAAACCGCCGACAGCGCCGACGCCGCGCCCTGGTGAGCCCGCGCGCCGGGGCATGGCGCTTGCCGCCCCGGTGGGCATGAGACACGACCCTGCCCTGGACCCGGTGCGCCGCGCCGCGCGGCCGCTGGACGATCTCGATGACGTGGACGCCGTGGTGCGCGCCGCCGCCGGCGCGCAGCTGGTGCTGCTGGGCGAGGCCACGCACGGCACGCGCGAGTTCTACGCGCTGCGCGCGGCCATCACGCGCCGGCTCATCGAGCAGCATGGCTTCGACGGCGTGGCGCTGGAGGCGGACTGGCCCGACGCGCAGCGCGTGCACCGCTTCGTGCAGGGCGGCCTGGACGACGCCAACGCGCGCCAGGCGCTGGAGAGCTTCACGCGCTTCCCGCGCTGGATGTGGCGCAACCGCGAGTTCCTGCGCCTGGTGCAGTGGCTGCGCGCCTACAACGACCTGCAGCCGCAGCACCGCCGCGCCGGCGTCTACGGGCTGGACCTCTACAGCCTGCACGGCTCGATCCAGGCGGTGCTGGCCTACCTGGAGCAGCACGAGCCGCAGATGGCGCGCCAGGCGCGCGAGCGCTACGGCTGCTTCGACCATTTCCTGGACGACCCGCAGCGCTACGGGCAGGCGGCGCACTTCGGCCTGAGCGAGGGCTGCCAGCGCGAGGTGCTGCAACAGTTGCAGGCGATGATGGCCAAGTCCGTGCCGCGCATCGAGGAGGGCCGCCAGACGGAGGACGATCTCTTCCACGCCCAGCTCAACGCGCTGGTGGTGCGCAACGCCGAGCGCTACTACCGGATCATGTTCCAGGGCTCCAACGCCTCCTGGAACCAGCGCGACCGCCACATGCACCAGGTGCTGCAGCGCGTGCGCGAGCACCTCACGCGCACGCGCGGGCACCCGGCGCGGCTGGTGGTGTGGGCCCACAACTCGCACCTGGGCGACGCGCGCGCGACCGAGATGGGCGCCGACGGCCAGCTCAACCTGGGCCAGCTCGTGCGCGAGGCCGCCGGGCCGGGCGAGAGCTTCAACCTGGGCTTCAGCACCGACCACGGCAGCGTGGCGGCGGCCTCGGACTGGGACGCGCCGGTGGAGTTCAAGCGCGTCACGCCGGCGCGGCCGGACAGCTGGGAGGGCCTGCTGCACGACACCGGGCTGGACCTGTTCCTACTGCCGCTGGGCGGCGACGAGCTGCAGCGGCTGCTGGCGCCGCCGCGGCTGGAGCGCGCCATCGGCGTGATCTACCGGCCCGAGACCGAGCGCCAGAGCCACTACTTCGAGGCCTCGCTGTCGCAGCAGTTCGACGCCGTGCTGCACGTGGACCGCAGCCACGCCCTGCACCCCCTCGACGGTGCCGCGCCGCCGCAGGTGCTGGAGGAGCCGGAGACGTTCCCGAGCGGGTTGTGACTTCCTCTCCCCGTTCACCCTGAGCTTGTCGAAGGGCCTGTGGACAGTCGTGCAGCAGGGCTTCGACGGGCTCAGCCCGAACGGAACACCACGGCACACGGCTTGCCGCCCAGGCGGTTCAGCAAAACAGCCCACATCCCAGGAGGTGCCCCATGTCCGCCCTGACCCCCGAACAGCTCCAGACCCTGCAGGACCTGCTGTCGCAGCGCGAGGCCGAGCTCGGCGCCGAGCTGCGCGACGCGCGCGAGGCGCGCGAGGAGCGCCCCAGTGCGCAAGGCCCGCTGGTGGACGACCAGGCGGCGCAGGGTGAAGAGCGCATCCGCACCGGCGTCGAGCACATCGAGATGGAGCGCGACCAGCTGGAGCTGCGCGACATCGACGACGCGCGCGCCCGCATCGCCGAGGGCAGCTACGGCGAATGCGTGGACTGCGGCTGCGACATCCCCTACCAGCGGCTGCACGCCCAGCCCACCGCCGCGCGCTGCGTGGATTGCCAGGAGCGCTGGGAAAAGACGCACGAGACGGTGCCGCGCTACACGGCCTGAGGCGCGCAGCCCGGCCAACTCCGGCCCGGTTCGGGCAGCAGCCCGGCCTGTCCAGAAAAGCTGAACAGTGGCCGCACTCTTTGCGGTTATTGTCCAGCTTGCCTGACCAATTGCCCTCCGCCTTCCTGGGCTGAACGCCTGGGCCGCCCCGGGCGGCCGTGCACGGCAGGCGACTCCAACTTTTTTCGCCTCCGGGTGAACCGGCGGTGCCGCAACGCGCTCCTACCGGGCAACTGCCACTGTCCCGAACCTCACCGCGGGTCCGGCCGGGGATGGCGGGCCTTTCGCGGCCGGCCCCTTCCGAGCCAGCCCGCCGCCCGCCTATGCACGCTCCCGTCCCGCTCATCGCCACCCTGGCCGCCGCCTTCGCGCTGTCCCTCCTGCTCGGCTTCCTGGCCGTGCGCCTGAAGCTGCCGGCCCTGGTGGGCTACCTGGCGGCGGGCATCCTCATCGGGCCCTTCACGCCGGGCTACGTGGCCGACGTGGCGCTGGCGGCGGAGCTGGCCGAGATCGGCGTGATGCTGCTGATGTTCGGCGTCGGGCTGCACTTCTCGCTGGACGACCTGATGGCCGTGCGCCGCATCGCCGTGCCCGGCGCGGCGCTGCAGATCGCCGTGGCCACCGTGCTGGGCGCGGCCGTGGCCCTGGCCTGGGGCTGGACGCTGGGCGCGGCGCTGGTGTTCGGGCTGGCGCTGTCGGTGGCCTCCACCGTGGTGCTGCTCAAGGCGCTGGAGGCGCGCGGGATTCTGGAGAGCGTCAATGGCCGCATCGCCGTGGGCTGGCTGGTGGTGGAAGACCTGGTGATGGTGCTGGTGCTGGTGCTGCTGCCGGCCATGGCGCCGCTGCTGGGCGGCAGCACGGACGCGGGCGCTGCTCACGGCGCCACCCACGGCGGCGAGGGGCTGGGGCTGACGCTGGTGCGCACGCTGCTGGCGGTGGGCGCCTTCGTGGGGCTGATGCTGGTGGTGGGCCGGCGCTTCTTCCCGTGGCTGATGTGGCAGGTGGCGCGCACGGGCTCGCGCGAGCTGTTCACGCTCAGCGTCATCGCCGCGGCGCTGGGCATCGCCTTCGGCGCGGCCAAGCTCTTCGGCGTGAGCTTCGCGCTGGGCGCCTTCTTCGCCGGCATGGTGCTGCGCGAGTCGGCGCTGAGCCACCGCGCCGCGCACGAGAGCCTGCCGCTGCGCGACGCCTTCTCGGTGCTGTTCTTCGTCTCGGTGGGGATGCTGTTCGACCCGATGGTGGTGCTGCAGCAGCCGCTGCAGGTGCTGGCGGTGGTAGCCATCATCGTCCTGGGCAAGTCGCTGGCGGCCGCGGCGCTGGTGCTGCTGCTGCGCTATCCGCTGGGCACGGCGCTGACGGTGTCGGCCAGCCTGGCGCAGATCGGCGAGTTCTCCTTCATCCTGGCCGGGCTGGGCGTGCAGCTCAAGCTGCTGCCCGGCGAGGGCCAGAGCCTGATCCTGGCCGGCGCGCTGATCTCCATCGCGCTCAATCCGCTGGTGTTCTCGGCCATCGAGCCGGTGCTGCGCATGCTGCGACGGCGCCCGGGCCTGATGCGCAAGCTGGAGCGCCCCGACGACCCGCTGTCGGAGCTGCCCATGGACACCGCCCACCACTACCTGGAGCAGCAGGTGGTGCTGGTGGGCCATGGCCGCACCGGGCGCCACATCGCGCGGGCGCTGCGCGAGGCCGGCGTGCCCTGCGTGGTGGCGGACCAGAACCGCGAGACCGTGGAGCGGCTGCGCGCCCAGGGGCTGCCGGCGGTGTGCGGCGACGCCGCCGAGGAGGGCACGCTGATCCAGGCCCACATCGCCCGCGCGCGCATGCTCGTCATCGCCGTGCCCGAGGCCGTGGACGTGCTGCCCATGGTGGAGATCGCGCGGCTGCTCAATCCGGACATCGAGATCGTGCTGCGCGGCCGCGGCGAGGAGGACGCGGCCCTCATGCAGCGCGAGCGGGCCGCGGCGGTGTTCACGGCCGAGGGCACGCTGGCCCAGGCCATGAGCGGCCACGTGCTGCAGCGGCTGAGCCAGGCGCATTGAGCCGCCTGCGGGCAGGCCGGGTCCGCCGCATCCCGTCCCTCGGGCCTCGATGTGCCGAAGTACCGGCGCAGGGTCAGCAAGCACACGCCGCTGGTGTCGAGAACTTTTACAGTCCGTGGCGAGACTTTCAGGCGGGCACACCTAAGTGCTTGTCAGCCAAGGTTTCGCGCCTCGTGGCATACCCCTTGCATAAGGGGGATCGCGCACCGAAGCGCTGTGAATACCTCTTTCCAGGGATTGATCATGAAGAAGATTTCCGCTCTGTTCCTCAGCGCTTTGCTGGGCGCGGGTGCCCAGGCTGCCACGGTGAGCTCCAGCGCTGCCGCCGACCTCACCGCCACTGATTTCGGCGTCAACTCCGTGCGCAACACGGGCGTGGCCCCCCTGAGCGTCAGCCTCGACCGCTTCGACCGCCACCTCGGCGAGCTGCAGAGCGTGCTGCTGACGGTGTCGGCCAACGTCCTGACCGACCTGCTGGTGAAGAACACCGGCACGAGCGGCAAGTCCGTGGGCAAGGTCTCGCTGGGCGTGGACATCTTCTTCACCAGCAGCCTGGGCGTGGTGAACACCAGGATCAACGGCACCGACACGGACCCGGTGGCGGACCTCTCGCTGGAAACGCCCAAGCGCAACTTCAGCCTGAACCCCAACCAGTCGCTCGCGTTCACGAACCAGACGGCCAGCGACTTCCTGACCTTCGAGTTCACCGACAGGGCCTCGCTGGACGCCTTCACCAGCCTGAACCCGGCGGCCTTCAACATCGCCTGCTCCACGCTGTCGATGACCAACGTGTCGTACACGGGCGGCAACGCCGAAGCCAGCCAGAGCACCAAGGCCGCCTGCGGCGCCGACGTGGTCTACACCTACGACGACACCAAGGCGCTGCCCCCGAGCCCGAACCCCACCCCCGAGCCGGCCTCGCTGGCCCTGGTGGGCCTGGGCCTGATCGGCGTGGCCGCCTCGCGCAAGAAGTCGCGCAAGGCCTGAAGGCGGCCTGACTGTGAATGCCGGCCGGCGCGCCGGCATGCCATGTGAGGAAGCCGGGCCCGCCCCGGCTTCTCGCTTTTCAGCGCGGCGTCACTGCAGCGGATAGCGCGCCAGCCGCGGCGCGTCGAGGATGCGGATGTCGCGCTTGTCCACCTCGATCAAGCGCGCGGTTTCCAGCTCGCCCAGCACGCGCGAGAAGTATTCGGGCGTGATCGACAGCCGCGAGGCGATGGTGGCCTTGCTCACCGGCAGCGACACCGTGGCCGGCGCGTCCGGCTCGCCGTCGCTGCTCTGCTCGCGCAGCAGGTAGCCGATGACGCGCTGCGTGCCGCTGTGCAGCGCGTAGGCCTCCACGTCGTTGATGAGCCCGTGCAGCCGCCGCGACATGCCCGCGAGCATGCGCAGCGCAAAGCGCGGCTCGTGCGCGATTTCGCCGAACAGCGCCTCCTTGCGCACGCCCAGCAGCAGCGAGTCCAGCAGCGCCGTGGCGTTGATGACGCAGGGCCGCTCGCCGAACACCAGCGCCTCGCCGAAGCTGTTGCCCGGCCCGACCAGCTCGACCACCTTCTCCTGCCCCGAGGGCGCGATGGCGTGCAGCTTCACCTGCCCCGTGACCACGACGTGGAAGGCCTCGCAGGGGTCGCCGCAGCGGTAGACGGCCTCGCCGCGCACGAAGCGCCGCAGCTGGCAGCCCTCGGCCAGGCGCTGCAGCTCGGCGGGCTGCAGGTCGTTGAACAGCGGCAGCACCGAGAGGTAGCGCGGGATGTCGAACTGGCGCAGGTCCATGGGCAGGTTTCCTTGCTGTTCTGCTTGTTGAGGCGGCGGATTGTGGGCGGGCGCCCAGGCCCGATGCTTGATGTCAGTCAAGACTGGATGCTCCACGCGGCGCGCGCAGGCGCCGCGCCGGCACGTCCGCACACCGGAGTTCCCTGTCGCCGCCGGTCGCACCGGCCCGCCCCCGGCCGCGCCGGGTCAGCGCGTCAGCGTCGCGTACACCTGCGCCAGCCGGCCCACCAGCTCGGTGGCGCGGTGCACCTGGGCATAGCCCCGGGTGCCGAAGAGCAGCGGCAGGTAGTCGTGGCCCTGGGCGTCGATGCTCACGCAGAAGGGCACCAGCCCGGCCGCGCGTGCGGCCTGCACCGCGTGGCGCGTGTCCTCCAGGCCGTAGCGGCCCTCGTACTGGTCCAGGTCGTTGGGCTTGCCGTCGGTGAGCAGCAGCAACAGGCGCTGGCGCTCGCCGCGCGCCTGCAGCCGCTGCGTGGCCAGCCGGATCGCCGCGCCCATGCGCGTGTAGTAGCCGGGCTTGACCAGGCCCACGCGCGCGCGCGGGAGCGGGCCCCAGGGCTCGTCGAAGCCTTTGAGGTGCTGGATGCGCACATGCTGGCGCCGCACCGAGCTGAAGCCCAGCATCTCGAACGCGTCGCCGCCGGCGGCCAGCGCCTCGCCGAACACGAACAGCGCGTCGCGGATGACGTCGATGACGCGCGCGTCGTTGCTGGCGTAGGCGTCGGTGGACAGCGACAGGTCCGCCAGCAGCAGCGTGGCCAGGCTGCGCTCGGCCTTGACGCGGCGCAGGTGCACGGCCGGCGCCTCGCTGCGCGGGCCGGCATCGGACTGCAGCCGCACCCAGGCGTCCAGGTCCAGCTCCTCGCCCGCCACCTCGCCGCGCTGCCAGCGCGGCGCCGCGCGCAGCAGCTCCAGGCGCCGGCGCACGCGCCGCGCCGTGGCTTTCAACGCCGGCGACGGCACGAAGCTCTCCCCGGGCCGGGCCACATAGGTCTGCACCGCGCAGTGGGCGGGCCGCAGCACGCCGGCCTGGTAATCCCATTCGGGCAACTTCAGGCCCGGCCCCAGCGGCAGGTCGTCGGCGCTGGCGCTGGGCAGGTCCAGGTCGAATTTCACTCGCGCCGCCAGCGTCTGGCCGTCGGGGGCGACGCTGAGCTGCTCCATGTCGTTGGCGGCGTCCAGCGCGTTGCCGTCGTCGCTGTCGTCGTCGCCGCGATTGACCTTCACGTGCTCGCTCCACGACAGCAGTGCCTCGGCGCGGAACACCATCAGCAGCGGATTGCCGTCGCGCTCGTCGGCCGTGCGCCGGGCGGCGCGGCGTTTTCCATCCTGCACGCCGGGCGGGCGCCGGGCGCCGGCCTCGGCCGGGGCGTCGGGGCGGCCGGGCACCGGGGCGGCGGCGGCAGCGTGCTCAATCCACAGCCACAGCGGCGCCACCTCGTCGGGGCGCACTTCCACGGCCGGCAGCGCCACGTCGGCATCCTCCCGCAGCGAGGCGCGCAGCGCCGCCTGCACCGCGGCCTCGGCCTCGGCGGCACGGCCCTTGAGGCGTTCCACCCTGGGCCGCTGCGCCAGGTGCGCCGCCACCAGCCGCGCATGGCGCTCGCGCAGGCCCGGGAAGCGCCGCAGCGCCAGCCGGCCCGCGGCCAGGTTGCGGGCGATCCAGCCGGTATCGGTGCCCTCGGCGGGCAGCGTGTCCATGCCGGCCGACAGCGCCGCCAGCCACAGGTACAGGGCGCGGTTGAGTTCCGCATCGGGGAACACGGCGATGCTGGGCGGCAGCGCCAGCACCTCGGCTTCCAGCCGCGGCAGCGCGGCGCGCTCCCCGCTGCCGGCGATGCGCTGCAGCCAGCCGCGCGGCCCGCCGCTGCGGCGCTCGGTGGCCGGGGCGATGCGGATCGCCGCAGCGCCGCCCGCGCCGCGGAACAGCATGCCGATGGCGCGCTGCACCTGCGGCAGCGCCACGGCGGCCTCGGGATGCGAGCGGTCGGCCGCGCGCGTCACGGCGCGGTGCCACCACTGGCCGATGAGTTCTTCCATCAGACAACTCCCACGGTGCCTGGCGCACCGTTGCATGGGCCATGCAAGCGACAGGGCGTCATGGCCGCGCCTCCGGCCCCTGCTCCTCCCGCCCTTGCCTGCGCGTCTCCCGCTCCGCCGCCACTCCCTGCTCCCAGCCCAGCAGCGGGGCCTTGTCCTGCGGCTTCTGCGAGATGTCGCACTCCGTCAGGCAGCGCCCGCACTGCACGCAGGAAAACATCATTCGCTTGATGTTGCGGGGGTGCAGGCGCATCGGGCAGGCGTTGTCGCAGGCGCTGCCCGACGGGGACTTCACGGTCTCGCAATCGCGGCAGTCGCGCGCGCGCTCGCGGCTGAAGGCCACCACCATGCCGCGCGGATTGGCCATCCACGCCAGGCTCTGGAACAGCCCCACCGCGCAGCCGAAGCGGCAGAACAGGTGCCGCGCGAAGGCGAACTCGGCCGTGAACACCGCCGTGCCGATCACCAGGAAGCGCGCCTGGTTGGCCGTGAGCTCGCCGCGCAGCAGGTTGCCCCAGATCTGCGCCGGCGGCAGCAGGTAGCTCAGCAGCGTGATGGCCCACGTGAAACCCAGGATCAGGCACGACAGCGCGAACAGCGGCCACCAGCGCTTCCGCGCCGGGCGGTCCGAGCGCGGCGTGGCATGGCGGTCCCAGAAGCTGAACCTGGCGCAGGCGCGGTGCAGCAGGTCGTTGAGCAGTTCCACCGCCGAGAAGTGCGGGCACAGCCAGCCGCAGTACAGCCGGCCCCAGCGCCAGGCCACGGCCAGGAAGCCCGCCACCAGCAGCAGCGCCGGCAAAAAGGCGCGCAGCAGGAAGTTCAGCGCCACCTGCGGCGCCGTGATCTGCCCGGCGGTGAAGGCATCGATGCCCAGCGACCAGCGCATGCCCAGCACCCAGAGCTGGGTTTCGTTCAGGTCGAAGCGCAGCAGGTTCAGCGCCGGCGCCAGCAGGAACAGCACGAAGAAGCCGGCCTGCGCCCAGTGCCGGCGCCGCTGCAGCGGCGGCATGGCTGCCGGGGCCGGGCGGCGCACCGTCATGCGCCGGCGCGGTGCCGCGGGAGCGGCAGCGGGAGCCGGCGTCGCGGCGGCGTCCGCGCAGCCGCAGCCGCCCTCCCCGCAGCTCCCGGCCGCCTGCGCCGCTTCGGCGCCGCGGTCACGGCCGGGCGATGGACCCTCGAAAGCCATGGCTGGTCCTGCCGGCGGGTCAGCCGCCGATGACGGCGCGGGTCAGCTCGCCCAGCGCGGCGGCCGTCTCGGCGTCGTCGGTGAGCGCGTCCACGATCGCGGCCTGGCAGGCGGCCTGCAGCGGCAGCCCGGCGCGCACCAGGCGCGCCGCCACCACCAGCAGCCGGGTGCTGACGGTCTCCTCCAGGTCGTGGTCGGTGAGCCGGCGCAGCGCCTGCGCCAGCCGCACCAGCGTGGCGGCCAGCGCGGCGTCCGCCCCGGCCTCGGCCTCGACGATGCGCTGCTCCACCTCGGGGGCCGGGTAGCCGAAGCTCAGCGCCACGAAGCGCTGGCGCGTGCTGGGCTTGAGGCTCTTGAGCAGGTTCTGGTAGCCGGGGTTGTAGCTGATGACCAGCATGAAGCCCGGCGCCGCCGGCAGCAGCTCGCCGGTGCGCTCGATGGGCAGCACGCGGCGGTCGTCGGCCAGCGGGTGCAGCACCACGGTGGTGTCCTTGCGCGCCTCCACCACCTCGTCGAGGTAGCAGATGGCGCCGCTGCGCACGGCGCGGGTGAGCGGGCCGTCGCACCAGACGGTGTCGCCGTCGGCGATGAGATGGCGGCCCACGAGGTCGGCGGCGCTCAAGTCGTCGTGGCAGCTCACGGTGACGAGCGGGCGGCCCAGCCGCGCGGCCATGTGCTCGACGAAGCGCGTCTTGCCGCAGCCCGTGGGGCCCTTGATCAGCAGCGGCAGCCGCTCGCGGTAGGCGTGCTCGAACAGCGCGCACTCGGCGGCCTGCGCCATGTAGAAGGGCACGGCGGCGATTTTCAGTGCGGAGGCGAATTCCATGTCACGTTCTCACTGGTCAACTTCCTGGAAGTTCCGCGACCTCAAGGAACCGTTCGCCCTGAGGTATCGAAGGGCGAATCCGTCAGGCTGCGATGGCAGCCGCACAGCAGGGGCCGTCCGTCCTTCGATACCTCAGGACGAACGGAATGCTTCACTGACAAGCCAAGCCAGGACTCAGGCGCGCTGCGCCGGCTGGGCCTTGAGGGCACCGCCGCCGTGGTGGGCGGCCAGCTCCTCGGCCGAGGCGCCGACGAAGAAGCTGCACAGGTACATCAGCAGCCCGGCGAGGAACATCACGCCGCCGGCCAGGCGCACCCAGTAGAAGGTGGCGAGCTGGTCCTGCGTGGCCATGAAGGACATGGCGCCGGTCTCGGGCAGGCGCTGCAGCCACACCTGCAGGATGCCCGCGCCGGTGAGGGCCAGCACCATCACGCCCATGCCGATGCTCATGGTCCAGAAGCTCTTCTTCTCCAGCGCCTGGGCCTTGAGCGAGTTGGCCTCGCGGCCGCGCAGGATCGGCATGGCGTAGCTGATCATGGTGATCACGACCAGCACGTAGGCGCCGTAGAAGGCCAGGTGGCCGTGCGCCGCCGTGACCTGCGTGCCGTGGGTGTAGTAGTTCACCGGCGACAGCGTGTGGATGAAGCCCCACAGGCCCGCGCCCAGGAAGCCCATCACCGAGGTGCCCAGCGCCCACAGCACCGCCGCCTGGTTGGGATGCTCGCGGCGGCGGCGCTGCACCATGTTGAAGGCGAAGACGGCCATCATGAAGAAGGGGATGGGCTCCATGGCCGAGAACACGCTGCCGATGAGCTTCCAGTAGCCGGGCAGGCCGATGAAGTAGAAGTGGTGGCCGGTGCCCAGGATGCCCGTCATCAGCGCGAAGGCGATGATCAGGTACAGCCACTTGTCGATGACCTCGCGGTCCACGCCCGTGGTCTTGACCAGCACGAAGGCCAGCAGCGCGCCCAGGATCAGCTCCCACACGCCTTCCACCCACAGGTGCACGACGAACCACCAGTACATCTTGTCGCGCACGAGGTTGTGCGGGTTGACGAAGCTGAACAGGAACAGCAGCGCCAGCCCCCACAGGCCCATCATCAGCACCAGGCCGATGCTGGTCTTGCGGCCCTTGAGCATGGTCATGCT
The DNA here is from genome assembly GCF_012927045.1 of Azohydromonas caseinilytica. Lineage (GTDB taxonomy): Bacteria > Pseudomonadota > Gammaproteobacteria > Burkholderiales > Burkholderiaceae_C > Azohydromonas > Azohydromonas caseinilytica. The sequence goes on from NZ_JABBFW010000005.1 coordinate 231,351, forward strand.
CAGGTTGAGCAGGAAACCCAGTGCCACCACCACGATGCCCAGCTTGGTGGGCAGCGGCTGCTCCAGGAACTCGCGCCCCATGGTCTGCAGCAGCTCGTTGCCGGTGACTTCGGCGAGCTTGGCATAGGGCACGGCCAGGTAGCCCACGATGGTGAGCGCGCCGGCGACGAGGAAGATCCAGAACAGCGCCACCGCCAGCTTGGGGCTCCACAGCTCGGTCTCGGTCTCCTCGGGCACGAGGTAGTAGGCCGAGCCCATGAAGCCGAACAGCAGCCACACGATCAGCAGGTTCGTGTGGACCATGCGGGCCTGGTTGAAGGGGATGTAGGGGAAGAGGAAGTCGCCGATGAGGTACTGCAGGCCCAGCCCCAGGCCGAACAGGATCTGGCCGGTGAACAGCGCCAGCGCCGCGATGAAGTAGAGCCGGGCGACGGCCTGCGACTTGTACTTGAGTGTGGTGGGTCTCATGGTCTCATCCCTCGATGTTGGGCGGCCACTTCTCGGTGTTGATCTGGCCGGTCCACTTCAGGAACTCCACCAGGTCATCGAGCTGCTGCTCGCTCAGGTTGAACTGCGGCATCTGGCGCCGGCCCGGCGCGCCGCTGGGCTGCGCCTTGATCCAGGCCTTGATGAACTCGCCGCCGCGGCGCTGGTGCACGTTGCCCAGCTCGGGGGCAAAGTACGCGCCCTCGCCCAGCAGGGTGTGGCAGCCGATGCAGTTGCGCGTCTCCCAGACGGCCTTGCCGCGCGCCACGGCGGGCGTGATCTCGGCGGCGTTGGAGCGCTGCGGGATCTGGCGCTCGGCATCCAGGATCAGGCCGGTGAACAGCAGCGCGAAGAACACGCTGCCGCCCCAGAAAATGTTGCGGGCCTTCTGCTTGGTGAACCCGCCGCGGGTCTGGCTCATGAGGGAGCCCTCCTCGGTCAACACGATGGGGCTTAGCCTAGGGATGCACTCGGATACCTTCCTTGAACCGGTTCAAGAAACGCGGCGCCGCCTGCGCAGCGGGCGTGAACTTGACGCGACTCAAGCCGCCATCCGCGCCGAAAGCGCCGCGGGCAACAAAAAACCCGCCTCGCGGCGGGTTGTTTTCAGGGGCCGCCGAAGCGGCCCGCCGGGGAGGAGACGGCGTCAGCGCCGGCCGATGAGCATGCCCACCAGGAAGCCGACGCCGGCGGCCACGGCGATGGAGCGCCAGGGCTTGTCGTGCACGAAGTCGTCGGCGGCCTGGCCGGCGGCGCGGGTCTTGTTGACGGCGTTGGCCTGCAGGTCGCGCAGGTCATGGCGGGCTTCGCGCAGCCGCTCGCGCAACTGGGCGGCGCTGGCGCTGGCGCTGGCGGCGCTGGAGCGCATGAGCGCCTCGGCATCGGCCACGATGGCCTTCAGATCGCTCTTGAGCTGGTCCATGCCCGGGTTGTTGGCCGCGGGCGTCGTGGTGGTGGGCGTGCTCATGTCGTTCATCGTGCGGTCCTCCGTGTGTGAAAGGGCTGGGATCGGGCTCTTACCTTAGCCCCTGCCCCGCTCCAGCGGCAAGCGCCGGCGCGCGCCAGGGGTGCAAGGGAAACCCGTGGGGCGGACGGCGGGCCGTCCCTCCTTCCCAGGCAGACCCGCGCCGGGGCCCCGGAGTTCCCTGCCCGCGCGCCCCGCGCCCGGCTCAGGCCGGCACGGCGCTGGCGTCCCGTGCCGTCAGGGACGACAACGCGGCCACCGCGGGCGTGAGCAGCCGCTCCACGAGCTCGCGCACGCTGCGGATCTGCTCGCCGAAGGGCAGCGCACCGGCGCCGCGGAAGAACAGCCCCTTCTTGACCTCGCCGCGCAGCGCGGCGGCGAGCTGGTGGTCGATGCAGAACTGGCCCCAGCCCTGCAGCCCGTCGCGCAGCCCGCACTGCGCCAGGCAGTCGAAGACCTTGGTGCAGCGCGACTTGGGATGCGCCACCGCCTGCAGCTTCTCCTCGGCCTTGAGATAGGTCTTGAGCCAGGGCGTGGCCACGGCGCGCGCGGGCAGCCCCGCCACGCTGGTGAACTCGACCATGTCCTCGTTGCGCGCCTGGGCCAGCACGCGCTTGAACTCGGGGTGCGCGTCGCACTCGGCGGTGACGGCGAAGGGCGTGCCCAGCTGCACGCCGGCCGCGCCCAGCGCCTGCAGCCGCGCGATGTCCTCGAAGCTGCGGATGCCGCCGGCGGCAATGACGGGAATCTCGCGCTCGATGCCGGCCTTCTTCAGGAACTCCAGCACCGCGGGAATGACGTTCTCGAAATCGAAACGCGGGTCGCCCAGGTCGGCGATGCGCGCCGCGCCCAGGTGCCCGCCGGCTAGGCGCGGGTGCTCGATGACGATGGCATCGGGCAGCCGCTTCTTGCGCTCCCACTTCTTGATGACCAGCTGCACGCCGCGCGCGTCCGACAGGATCGGCACCAGCAGCGCATTGGGGTGGTCCTGCGCCAGGTCGGGCAGGTCCAGCGGCAGGCCCGCGCCCACCACCACGGCATCGATGCCGGCCTCCAGCGCGCGCTTGACGCTGGCGGCGTACGCGGCCACCGCGCGCATGACGTTGATGGCGATGAGCCCGCGACCCTGCGACAGCGCGCGCGCGGCCTTGATCTCGCGTTCCAGCGCCTCCAGGTTGGCCGCGTCGATGAGCGCCTTGCCCTCGGCCTCGTGGCCGGCGCGCGCGGCGGCGCCCTCGGTGCGCTCCATCAGGTCCGGATGGTGGCGGCGCAGGTCCACCGAGCTGATGGTGCCCACCCCGCCCAGCGCGGCCACGCTGCCCGCGAGCCGGTGCGCCGACACCCCCACGCCCATGCCACCCTGCACGATGGGCAGCAGCGAACGGCCGCCCAGCCGCAGCGCCCGCAGGCGGCTTTGCTCCAGGACGGGCGCGAGGACGGGGTCGATGTGCGGATTCATGGGAACAGGCGAGAACAGACAGGCTGCGCACCTTACGCAGCCCACCCGGGCGCCTCCTTGATCCTTGTCATGCCGCACCGCGATGGCGCGCGCCGTTGTTGTGACGAAGTGATGCCCCCGCTGGCAGTGGTGGATTTGGGGTGACGTGGCTTGCAGCGCCGCGCGGGCGTGGCGATGCTGCGGCCATGGCCCTCGAACACGCATCCCCGCTGCAGCCCATCCGGCTGCATCCCGACGGCACCCTGCCGCCCGACGCCGTGAGCGTCAGCCTCATCAAGAGCGCGGAGCTGCAGTTGCTGCGCGTGGTGCTGCGCGCCGGCGGCGTGCTGCCGGCGCACTGGGTGGCCGGCGAGTGCACCATCCAGTGCCTCACCGGCCGCGCGCAACTGGTGACACCGGACAAGAACATCCCGCTGGAGAGCGGCGACGTGGTGCTGGTGCCCAAGCAGCACCCGCACGAGCTGCGCTCGCCCGACGGCGACAGCGCGCTGCTGGTGACGATTCGGTTGGGGACGTGACGCGGGGGCGGAGTCGGCTCGCAGGGGCTTCAAATTCGCCACCTGAAAGGCTGACATGCCGCGCTCCCCTCGCCCGCGAAGCGGGAGAGGGGAAATGCAAGGCCGGCACGGCGGCGCGCCAGCGGGCGCGCCGTCCGGGCTGCTGCCTCAATGCAACACCAGCACCGGCAGCTTGCTGCGCGACATCACCGCCTTGGTGTGCGAACCGAACAGCAGCTCGCCGAAGGCGCCGCGGCCGTGGGTGACCATGACGATCATGTCGCAGCCCTGCTCATGCGCGGCGTCGGCGATGGCCGCGTCGATGTTGTTGTTGCGGGTGTAATGACCCTTGAATTCCACCCCGGCCTCGCGCGCCCGGGCCTCGAAGCGGCCCAGCAGCTTGCGGGCATGCTCGGCCGTCATCTCCTCGTGCGCCGTGGCGGCGCGCTGGTAGCGGTCGGGATGGGTGCCGATGGAGCTGGGCAGCGCCACGGCGGGCTCGGCGATGAAACCGGTGATCTCCGCACCCAGCTGCCTGGCCAGGCGGATGCTCTCTTCCATGGCCCGGCCCGAAAGCTCAGTGCCGTCCACGGGCACCAGCAGGCGTTGATACATGCGCTTCTCCTCTGTACTGCAACTGCCCGACCACTCTAGGCCGCGCGGCGCCTTGTCAGGTTTGAGCAAGCTCAAGCGCACGAGGGCCAGGCGGCGCCGATCTCGTTGAACAGCACATCCTCCTCGACCGGCACGTCCTTGAAGGGTCCGGTGCCGCTGTGCTCCGAGCGCGAGGCCGGCACGAAGCCGCCGCGCCGCACGTCGAAGACGTGGATCTCTCCGTCCTCGATCACGTAGTGCCAGCCGTGCAGCGTGAGCTGCCGCGCCTCGACGCGCCGGCGCACCATCGGGTACTCCATCAGCCGCTCCAGCTGCAGCACCACGGCGCGCTGCTCGGTGCGGCGCAACGCCTCGGGCGTGGGCACCACCGGCAGCGCCGCCTCGCGCGCCAGGTCCAGCCAGACCTGGAGGTTCTTCGCCTCGGACGACACCTCGCCGTACAGCGCCTTCATCGCGCCGCAATGGCTGTGGCCGCACACCACGATGCGCTGCACGTCGAGCTGCAGCACCGCGAACTCGATGGCCGCGGCCGTGCCGTGGTAACCGGCGGAGCCGTCATAGGGCGGCACCAGCGCACCCACGTTGCGCACCAGGAACAGCTCGCCAGGCTCCGCGCCCGTGAGCAGGTACGGCACCAGCCGCGAGTCCGAGCAGCCGATGAAGAGCGTGGTCGGATGCTGCCCCTGGTCCACCAGCCTCTTGAAATGCTGCTCGTACTGGGGGAAAGCGTCGTCATGGAAGCGGCGCAGCCGCTGCAGCAGGTCGTCAGGCATCGGAGTTCAGGCGCGGCTCACTGCACCAGCGGCGTGTCCACGGTTTCGAGATCAACCGCCTCCAGCGCCGCCGTGCCGGCCAGCACGCGCAGGTACTGCCGCAGCGCCGTGATCCAGGCCTGCTGCTGCAGCGACTGCACCACCGCATTGCGCACCTGCTTGTAGGGCAGCGCCTCGCCGCCCTCGCGCGCCAGCACCTCCACCACGTGCAGGCCGTGGCGGCTGTGCACCAGGCGCGGCAGCACGCCCACTTCCGGGTGGCCGAAGATTTCGCGCCCGAACTCGGGCGCCACCTCCGCCGCCGTCACCACGCCCAGCTCGCCGCCCTGGGCGCCGCTGGGGCAGTTGGACAGCTCGGCCGCGGCGCGGGCGAAGGCGCCATCGGCCACCTCCGCGCAGCGCAGCTCCAGCAGCAGCGCCTCGGCGCGCTTGCGCAGGGCATTGATGTCCACGCCCGGCGTGACGGCGAACAGCACGTGCCGCAGCGCCACCCGCTCCTGCGCGCCGAAGCGCGCCGGGTGCGCGGCGTGATGGCGCCGCAGCGCCGCCTCGTCCGCTTCGGGCAAGCGCAGCTCCAGCGCCAGCAGCTCCTCGATGGCCTGCGAGGCCGCGGCGCTCATGCTGCCGTCGAGCTGCGCCTGGTCGTTGGCATCCAGCAGCCCGGCCAGCTGCGCCGCCTGGCGCAGCAGCTCGCCGCAGGCGCGCTGGCGCAGTTCGAGCTCGTCGGGACGCCGCCCCGGCGCATGCAGCGCCACGCCGTTGACGCGCGCCACCGGCTGGTCCGGATCGGCCACCGGCGCGCTCATCACCGGAAAGTCCTCGTGTTGAAGGGCCTTCTGGCCGCCGCAACCGCAGCCGCCATGGCCGCCACCGCATCCGCTCATGGCTCAGCCCCTCCCATGCGAAGGCTTCACCGCCACCGGCGCGGCACCGCCCTGCACCTGCACTGCGGGCCGGCCCACGGTCTCTTCCAGCGTGCGCCGCGGCGCCAGGTGACCGGCGGGCAGGTTCAGGCGGCGGCTGCGCACCACCTGGTACGGGCGCAGCACATAGGCCACCGAGGCCAGGCCGCTCCACACATGCACCAGGCGCGTGAACGGGAAGACCAGGAACAGCGTCATGCCCAGGACCATGTGCAGCTTGAACACCCAGCCCACCGCGGCCAGCTCCGCGCCATCGACGCGCAAGGTCACCACGCGCTGCGCCCAGTCGGAGAGCACCAGCATCACGCTGCCGTCCAGGTGCTGGGCCGACAGCGGGATCGTGGCCAGCCCCAGCGCCAGCTGCACCCACAGCAGCGCCAGCAACAGGATGTCGCTGGGCTTGGAGGTGGCGCGAATGCGCGGGTCCGACAGGCGGCGGTTCAGCAGGATGGTCACGCCGAAGAAGGCCAGCGTGCCGGCGACGCCGCCGCTGACCATGGCCATCACCTGCTTGGAACCCGCGCCGATGAAGTGCTCGTACACCGCGTGCGGCGTGAGCATGCCCACCGTGTGGCCCACCAGCAGGAACAGCACGCCGATGTGGAACAGGTTGCTGCCCACGCGCAGGCTGCCGCCGCGCAGCAGCTGGGACGAATCGCTCTTCCAGGTGTACTGGTCGCGGTCGAAGCGGATCAGGCTGCCGACGAAGAAGACGGCCAGGCAGATGTAGGGATAGAGGCCGAAGAAGAAGTGGTCCAGGGCTTTCATGCTCGCGCTCCTTGGTTGGAAGCCGCGTGGGCGTTGGTCTTGCGCACGATGTGGATGGGCTGCGGCTGGCCGGGCGCGGCCTGGCCGCGGGTGCTGCAGCCGTCGAAGGCGGGCGGCTCGGCCCACGCTTCATCCAGGGGCTCGTCAGCCTCCACCTTCACCGCCTGCGGCTTCTCGCCGGCCAGCTCCAGCACGGCGGCGACGACGCAGGCATAAGGGCTGCCGCGCTTGAGCAGCGCGCTGAAGACGGCGTTGAGGATGTGCGCCATCTCGCCCAGGAACTCCCGCCCCACCGCCGGCGGCTGCGTGGAGACGAACTCCAGCACCACGGGCAGGTGGTCCGGCAGCTCCTGGTCGCCCAGGTGCAGGCCCGCCTGCGCATAGGTCTGGATCAGGTCGATCATGGCCGGGCCGCGCTCGCGCGAGTCGCCGTGCACATGCTCGAACAGGTGCAGCGAGGTGGCGCGGCCCCGGTCGAAGGTCTCGACGTACTGAGCCTCGACCTCGTAGGGATCGGCCGCGTGCAGCACCTTCATCAGCTGTCGCACTTCGGCGCGGCGCGGCGCGGGCAGCGCCGCCTCGTCGTCCAGCGCCTGCGCCAGCTCGGGCAGCGCCGCGCGCAGCCCGGCGCCGGGATAGCCCAGCAGCGCCGCCAGCACGCGCGCCGTGAGCCGGTGGCTCTTCACCTTGTTGAACATCGCATGCTCCTTCAGACGGTGGCCTGGATGGGAATCGTGCGGCGCTTCTTGGCGCCGAACAGGCTGGTTTCGCCCGCACCGTCCGAGCAGCCGTTGCCGAAGCTGAAACCGCAGCCGCCGCGCACGTCGAAGGCGTTCTCGGCGTACTCGCGGTGCGTGGTCGGGATGACGAAGCGGTCCTCGTAGTTGGCGATGGCCATCACCTGGTACATCGCCTCGACCTCGGCCTGGTTCAGTCCCACCTGCTCCAGCGCCCTCAGGTTCTCGCGGCCCTCCACGTGCTTGTCGCGCTGGTAGGCGCGCATGGCCAGCATGCGTTCCAGCGCGCGCACCACGGGCTTCTCATCGCCGGCGGTGAGCAGGTTGGCGAGGTACTGCACCGGAATGCGCATCTGCTGCACGTCGGGGATCTCGCCGTTGACGCCCAGGTGCCCGGCCTGCGCGGCCGAGGTGATGGGCGACAGCGGCGGCACGTACCAGACCATGGGCAGCGTGCGGTACTCCGGGTGCAGCGGCAGCGCCACCTTCCACTCCACCGCCATCTTGTAGACGGGGCTGCGGCGCGCGGCCTCCAGCCAGGCCTCGGGGATGCCGTCGGCCCGCGCCTGCTCGATCACGCGCGGATCGTGGGGGTCCAGGAAGATGTCGAGCTGCGCCTGGTACAGGTCCTTGTCGCGCTCCACGCTGGCGGCCTGCTCGATGCGGTCGGCGTCATAGAGCAGCACGCCCAGGTAGCGGATGCGGCCCACGCAGGTCTCGGAGCACACGGTGGGCTGGCCGGCCTCGATGCGCGGATAGCAGAAGATGCACTTCTCCGCCTTGCCCGTCTCCCAGTTGTAGTAGATCTTCTTGTAGGGACAGCCCGAGACGCACATGCGCCAGCCGCGGCACTTGTCCTGGTCGATGAGGACGATGCCGTCCTCCTCGCGCTTGTAGATCGAGCCCGAGGGGCAGGAGGCCACGCACGCCGGATTGAGACAGTGCTCGCACAGGCGCGGCAGGTACATCATGAAGGTGTTCTCGAACTGGCCGACGATCTCCTTCTGCGCGGCCTCGAAGGTCGCGAGGTTCGCGTCCTTGCTGCGCTTGGAGAACTCGCCGCCCAGGATCTCCTCCCAGTTCGGGCCCCACTCGATCTTCTGCATGCGCTGGCCCGTGATCAGGCTGCGCGGGCGCGCGGTGGGCGCGGCCTTGCTCTCCGGCGCGGACTGCAGGTGGTCGTAGTCGAAGGTGAAGGGCTCGTAGTAGTCGTCGATCTGCGGCAGGTTCGGGTTCGCGAAGATGCGCATCAGCAGCTTCCACTTGCCGCCCTGGCGCGGCTCGATCGAGCCGTCGGCGTTGCGAATCCAGCCGCCGTTCCACTTGTCCTGGTTCTCCCACTCCTTGGGGTAGCCGATGCCGGGCTTGGTCTCGACGTTGTTGAACCAGGCGTACTCCAGGCCCTTGCGGTTGGTCCAGACGTTCTTGCAGGTGACGGAACAGGTGTGGCAGCCGATGCACTTGTCCAGGTTGAGCACCATGCCGATCTGTGCACGTACTTTCATGTCGTACTCCGTGTCTTTTCGCGTGCGGGTCAGGCGTGTGCGGCCGCAACCGGCTCGTCATCCAGCCAATCGACCTTGGCCATCTTGCGCACCACCACGAACTCGTCGCGGTTGGTGCCGATGGTTCCGTAGTAGTTGAAGCCGTAGCTGTACTGGGCGTAGCCGCCGATCATGTGCGTGGGCTTGGTGACGATGCGCGTCACCGAGTTGTGGATGCCCCCGCGCGTGCCGGAGATCTCCGAGCCCGGCGTGTTGATGATCTTTTCCTGCGCGTGGTACATCAGGACCATGCCCTCGTTCACGCGCTGGCTCACCACCGCGCGCGCCGCGATCGCGCCATTGCTGTTGAAGAGCTCGACCCAGTCGTTGTCCACGATGCCGGCCTTCTTCGCGTCCGTCTCGCTCAGCCAGATGACGGGGCCGCCGCGATTGAGCGTCAGCATCATCAGGTTGTCGCTGTAGGTGGAGTGGATGCCCCACTTCTGGTGCGGCGTGATGAAGTTGAGCGCGATCTCCTTGTGCCCGTTGGGCATGCGGCCCATCACCGGGCTCACGGCCTTGAGGTCCACCGGCGGGCGGTAGGCCACGAAGCCCTCGCCGAAGGCGCGCATCCAGTCGTGGTCCTGGTAGAACTGCTGGCGCCCGGTCAGCGTGCGCCAGGGGATCAGCTCGTGCACGTTGGTGTAGCCGGCGTTGTAGGAAACCTTCTCGCTCTCCAGGCCCGACCACGTCGGCGAGCTGATGATCTTGCGCGGCTGCGACTGGATGTCACGGAACCGGATTTTTTCATCTTCGCGGTGCAGCGCGAGATGGGTGTGATCGAGCCCCGTCTGCTTGCCCAAGGCGTCCCAGGCCTTCACCGCCACATGGCCGTTGGTTTCCGGGGCCAGCATCAGCACGACTTCCGCCGCGTCGATGTCGGACTCGATCTTCGCCATCCCCTGGGTCACGCCCTCCTCGTGCACGCGGCCGTTGAGCTCACGCAGCGCGGCCACTTCGTCCTTGGTGTCCCAGCCGATGCCCTTGCCGCCGTTGCCCACCTTCTCCAGCAAGGGGCCCAGCGCCGTGAAGCGTTTGAAGGTGTTGGGATAGTCGCGCTCGACCACGGCGATGGACGGCGCGGTCTTGCCGGGAATGAGCTCGCACTCGCCCTTCTTCCAGTCCTTCACGCCGAAGGGCTGCGCCAGTTCGGCGGCGGTGTCGTGCATCAGCGGCGTGAGCACGACCTCCTTCTCCACGCCCAGGTGGCCGACGCAGACCTCGCTGAACTTCTTGGCGAAGCCCTTGTAGATCTCCCAGTCCGACTTCGCCTGCCACGCCGGGTCCACCGCGGTGGACAGCGGGTGGATGAAGGGGTGCATGTCGGAGGTGTTGAGGTCGTTCTTCTCGTACCAGGTGGCCGTGGGCAGCACGATGTCCGAGTAGAGACACGTGGTGCTCATGCGGAAGTCCAGCGTCACCACCAGGTCCAGCTTGCCTTCGGGCGCCTGCGCATGCCACTTCACCTCGGCAGGTTTCGCTTCATCGGCGCCCAGGTCCTTGCCCTGCACGCCGTGCGTGGTGCCCAGCAGGTGCTTGAGGAAATACTCGTGGCCCTTGCCGGAGGAGCCCAGGATGTTGGAGCGCCACACGAACATGTTGCGTGGCCAGTTGTCCGGGTGGTCCGGGTCCTCGCAGCTCATCTTGAGCGCGCCGCTCTGCAGGCCCTGCACCACGTAGTCCTTGAGCTCCATGCCGCGCCGGGCGGCCTCGGCGGCCAGCGTCAGCGGGTTGGTCTGCAGCTGCGGGGCCGAGGGCAGCCAGCCCATGCGCTCGGCACGCACGTTGTAGTCGATGAGGCTGCCGCCGAACCTGGCCTTGTCGGCCAGCGGCGAGAGGATTTCCTCCACGCCCAGGCGCTCGTAGCGCCACTGGTCGGTGTGCGCGTAGAAGAAGCTGGTGCTGTTCATCTGGCGCGGCGGGCGCAGCCAGTCCAGCGCGAAGGCCAGCGCCGTCCAGCCGGTCTGCGGACGCAGCTTCTCCTGGCCCACGTAGTGCGCCCAGCCGCCGCCGCTCTGGCCGATGCAGCCGCACAGCATGAGCATGTTGATCACGCCGCGATAGTTCATGTCGGCGTGGTACCAGTGGTTCATGGCCGCGCCGATGATGATCATCGACTTGCCCTGCGTCTTGTCCGCGGTGTCGGCGAACTGGCGCGCCACGGTGATGGCCTGCTCGCGCGGCACGCCGGTGATCTTTTCCTGCCACGCCGGGGTGTACGGGTGGTCGTCGTCGAAGCTGCGGGCCGCGTTCTCGCCCGGCAGGCCGCGCGCCACGCCGTAGTTCGCCACCAGCAGGTCGAAGACCGTGGCGACGAGGGCGCTGCGCTGCTCGCCGTCCTTGCCCAGCTTGATGCGCTGCACCGGCACCACGCGGCGGATCACGTCGCCGGACTGCGGGTTGGCGTTGAAGTGCGGCGTGTCGATGCCGCCGAAGTACGGGAAGGCGACGGTGGCGGTCTCGGCCTCCAGGCCATCGACCGCTTCACCCTCCAGCGCGCTGAGCTTCAACTTGACCGGCTGGCCGTGGCGGGCCTCCTTGGCCTCCAGGTTCCACTGGCCCTGGGCCTTGCCCCAGCGGAAGCCGATGGAGCCGTTGGGCAGCACGACCTTGCCGGACTCGTCGATGGCGACGGTCTTCCACTCCGGGTTGTCAGCCTGGCCCAGCTGGCCGTTGAAGTCGCTGGCACGCAGGTAGTGCGCGGGCACCAGCGCCGTGGAGCCGTCAGGCAGGGTCTGCGGTTCCAGTTGCACCAGCAACGGCAGGTCGGTGTAGCGGCGCGCGTAGTCGTCGAAGTACGCACTGCGCTTGTCGAAGTAGAACTCCTTGAGGATGACGTGACCCATGGCCATGGCCAGGGCGGCGTCGGTGCCCTGCTTGGGGTGCATCCACAGGTCGGCGAGCTTGGCGACCTCGGAGTAGTCGGGCGTGACCGCCACGGTCTTGGCGCCCTTGTAGCGGACCTCGGTGAAGAAGTGCGCGTCGGGGGTGCGCGTCTGGGGCACGTTGGAGCCCCAGGCGATGATGAAGTTGGCGTTGTACCAATCGGCCGACTCGGGCACGTCGGTCTGCTCGCCCCAGGTCTGCGGGCTGGCCGGCGGCAGGTCGCAGTACCAGTCGTAGAAGCTCATGCACACGCCGCCGATGAGCGAGAGGTAGCGCGAGCCCGCGGCGTAGCTGACCATGGACATGGCCGGGATCGGCGAGAAGCCGATGATGCGGTCCGGGCCGTGCTTCTTGGCGGTGTAGACGTTGGCCGCGGCGATGATCTCGTTGACCTCGTCCCAGGTGCTGCGCACCATGCCGCCCAGGCCGCGCTGCTGCTGCCATTCGCGCCGGGCGTCGGCGTTCTCGACGATGCTGGCCCAGGCGTCCACCGGGCTCTTGGCCACGGCGCGCGCCGCGCGCCAGTGCTTGAGCAGCCGGCCGCGCACCATGGGGTACTTCACGCGATTCGCGGAATACAGGTACCAGCTGTAGGAGGCGCCGCGGGCGCAGCCGCGGGGCTCGTGATTGGGCAGGTCCGGGCGCGTGCGCGGGTAGTCGGTCTGCTGGGTTTCCCAGGTGACGATGCCGCCCTTGACGTAGATCTTCCACGAGCAGGAGCCCGTGCAGTTGGTGCCGTGGGTGGAGCGCACGATCTTGTCGTGCTGCCAGCGCGCGCGGTAGGCGTCTTCCCAGGTGCGGTCCTCGCCGGTGGTGACGCCGTGGCCGTCGGAGAAGCCCTCCTTCGGCTGCGAGAAGTGGGTGAGTCGATCGAGGAAGTGGCTCATGCTCGTTGCTCGGTAATGCTGGGGGGATGCGGTGCTCGGTCAGCGCGGGGCCGCGCTCAGCAGGGCATCTCGGCGCGCTTGCGGGCGTAGAACCACCAGGTGATGGCCACGCACAGCGCGTAGAAGGCGATGAAGCAGTACAGCGCCGCCTCGGGCCCGCCGGTGAGCGAGATCGAGGTGCCGTAGCTCTTGGGGATGAAGAAACCGCCGTAGGCCCCGATGGCGCCGGTGAAGCCCAGCGTGGCGGCGCCCTCGGTGTTGCCTTCCCGGGTGGCGCGGGCCACGGCGGTGGCGTCGTTGCGGTCCACGCCGCGCAGCGCCTGGCTCAGGAAGATCACCGGGATCATGCGGAAGGTGGAACCGTTGCCGATGCCCGTGGTCATGAACAGCACCAGGAACATCGCGAAGAAGCCGGTGAAGTTGCCGCCCGCACCGTTCACGGGCAGGAAGTGCAGCACGCCCAGCACGGCCAGCGCCATCACGGCGAAGTTCCAGAAGGTCACGCGTGCGCCGCCGAGCTTGTCGGCCAGCCAGCCGCCGACGGGGCGGATCAGCGCGCCCAGCAGCGGGCCCATCCAGGCGTAGGCCAGCGGATTGACACCGGGGAACTGGCTCTTGATCAGCAGCGGGAAACCGGCGGCGTAGCCGATGAAGGAGCCGAAGCAGCCCAGGTACAGGATGCACATCAGCCAGTTGTGCTTGCGGCGGAAGATCGCGGCCTGCGCGGCGAAGGAGGCCTTGGCATCGGCGATGTCGTTCATGCCGAACCAGGCCGCCAGCGCGGCCAGCGCGATGAACGGCACCCAGATGAACGCGGCGTTCTGTGCCCACACCGCGGAGGCGGTGCCGTTCTTCATGATCTGCTGCGCCTCGCCGCCGATGGCGCCGAACAGGCCCATGACAATGACCAGCGGCGACAGGAACTGCACCACCGACACGCCCAGGTTGCCCAGGCCGGCGTTGACGCCCAGCGCCGCGCCCTTCTTTTCCTTCGGGAAGAAGAAGCTGATGTTGGCCATGCTGGAGCTGAAGTTGCCTCCGCCCAGGCCGCACAGCAGCGCCAGCGTCAGCATGGTCGGGTAGCCGGTGCTGTTGTCCTGCACCGCGAAGCCGATGCCCAGCGCCGGGATCAGCAGCGAGGCGGTGGACAGCGCCGTCCAGCGCCGCCCGCCGAAGACCGGGACCATGAAGGAGTAGAAGATGCGCAGCGTCGCGCCCGACAGCGCCGGCGCCGCGGCCAGCCAGAACAGCTGATTGGTGGAGTACTGGAAGCCCAGCGCCGGCAGGCTCACCGCCACCACGCTCCAGACCTGCCAGATGGCGAAGGCCAGGAACAGCGCGGGCACCGACAGCCACAGGTTGCGCCGTGCAACGGCCTCGCCCTCGCGGGCCCAGAAGCCCTTGTCCTCGGGCAGCCAGTGCAGCAGGGTGCGGCCTTGCCGTGCGCCTAAGGCAACGGCGGTGCTTGAGGTTGAAGTCATCGTGTTCTCCACAGGAAACGGGAGAGAAGAAAGGGGCGCCGCGCGGGATGGGTGGATTGCCGGAGGAGGCGGTGCGCGGCGCCCTGGAACTTGTGGGTGGTCAGGCCGCGGCCTCGCCCATGACGGGCTGGCGGCGGACCTCGGTGAAGTACATCCAGACCAGCGAGACCCAGACCACGCCGTAGAGCAGCATGAAGGCGCTGGAGCGGATGCCGGTGAGGTCCATCAGCGCGCCGAACAGGATGGGCAGGATGAAGCCGCCCAGGCCGCCGGCGAGGCCGACGATGCCGCTGATGGCGCCGATGTTCTTGGGGTAGTCGTTGCTGATGTACTTGAAGACGCTGGCCTTGCCGAAGGCCCAGGCCACGCCCAGGATCGCCATCAGCCCCGTGAAGGCGTAGACGTTGAGGCCGAGGTGGAAGGTCCTGACGCCATTGACGGTCTGGATGCTGAAGTCGGTCTGCGGGTAGGACAGCAGGAACAGGCAGATCCAGCTCACCCACATCACCCACCACGTCACGCTGTGGGCGCCGTACTTGTCGGAGAGCCAGCCGCCGATGGCGCGCAGCACGCCGCCGGGCAGCGAGAAGCAGGCCGCCAGCAGCGCCGCGACGCGGATGTCCAGCCCGTACTCGCCCACGTAGTACTGCACCATCCACAACGACAGCGCCACGTAGCCGCCGAACACGATGCTGTAGTACTGGCAATACTTGAGCACCTTGGGGTCCTTGAGCGCCTTGAGCTGGTCCGCGAAGGTGACGTTGCTCGGCACCACGTGCGACGGGTCGGTGTGGCTGAACATCCAGAACAGCACCACCGTGCCGAGCATCACCGCGGCGTAGACCTGCGGGACCATGGTCCAGCCGGCGGCCACGAGGATGACCGGGGCGAGGAACTTGTTGACGGCCGCGCCCGAGTTGCCGGCGCCGTAGACGCCCATGGCAAAGCCCTGGCGGTTCTTGGGAAACCAGCGCGCGACGTAGGGCGTGCCCACCGAGAAGGCGCCGCCGGCCAGCCCCACGAACAGGCCGATGACGATGAAGTGCCAGAACTGCGTCGCGAAGGCCATCAGGAAGATGGCGGGCACCGTGAGCGCCATGAGCAGGGTCATGACGATGCGGCCGCCGAAGCGGTCGGTCCAAATGCCCAGCGGCACGCGCACCAGCGAGCCGGTGAGCACGGGCGTGGCGGTGAGCAGGCCGAACTCGGTGGCGCTCAGGCCCAGCGTCTTCTTCAGCGGGATGCCGATGACGCCGAACATCATCCACACCATGAAGCACACCGTGAACGCGAGCGTGCTGACCACCAGCACCGACAGCGCCTGACGCTGGCGGGTGGCGGCGGCACGCGGCGCCGCGATGGTGGCTGTCCCGGGAATGGCCATGGAGTTCCCCTGCTGTTTGCTCTATGGCCGCGACTTTGGGGTTTACCCGGGATTCAGCCCATTCTTCTGTCGGTCAGGTGCCGGTGTCGGAAAGGACGATGTAAAAGTAGCCCGATGGAGGATGACGGCTGACAAGCGACATCGTTCTGAAGAACTAGCGACGGCAACGCTCACAGCAGACGCTCTTCAACTGCACTTCACTTCAGCTATCTCTTCACCACGATCTTCCAGATATGAAAATATTTTTGTCCTACGCGTCGGAAGATCGGGAAAAGGCTGAAGAAGTTCAACTCGCGCTCCTTGCGCATGGCCACGACGTCTTTTTTGACAAAGAAAGCCTACCTCCAGGGGGAGACTATCAAACAAGAATTGATCTCGCCGTCAAAAGCGCCGACATCTTCATTTTTCTAATAAGCCCGGAATCAACATCCCCAGGCAGCTTTGCACTCACAGAACTCAAGTACGCAAAAACAAAATGGCGACACCCAAAGGAAAGAGTTATACCAGTCCTGCTCAAGGACACGTCCTGGTCGGCGATCCCACCCTACCTCAAATCCGTTACAGTCCTTGAGCCAGAAGGGAGCGTTGCCGCCGAAGTGGCGCAGGCAGTAAACGCTCTTGATCAAACGATCACCCAAAGCAACTGGAGGAATCACACATTTAACCAAGATAAACCACAAAACAATAGCCTCTCAAGCAGGCGCAAGGTAAAGTTTTGGGGCATTGCAATATTTTTACTGACGGCAGCAGTCAGCGCCGCACTGCTCTCACAACAACTATTCGCACCACGAGATTCCAATCAAAAACAAGACCCGGCAAACAATTCCACACCACCAGCCGGCATGAAGGGCCCGGACTCGAATACATCAAATTCACCGCCGCTAAACACGCAATGCCCGGAAGTAACCTACACAGATTACTCGAAGTTTCCACCAGAGTCCAAAATTATTCGCCGCTGCGACCCTTAACCTCAACACTAGGAGCCAAAATTGAAAAGTCTGCTAAAAGCCTTTCTTTCCACTCTTCTTGCCCTGGTTGCCTTGACCGTGCATGCAGCGGATCAAGATGACGCAGCCAAAGCAGCAAAAGAAATCCTTGCACTGCTCCAACAAAGACAGTTCGAGACGCTATGGGATTCACAAACAAGCGAATTCTTCAAGAAGCGAATGACAAAAGAATCGTTCATGGCAAACATGACTGTGGGGAGGTCTCAATTGGGCTCGGCCAACGAGGCAAGGTTCGTGGACATGGCTTACAGTCAAACTGATCCAACGACCAGCATCAAGGGGGAAATATATGCTTTCAACTATGCAACCTCCTACACCGCAGGCAAATTCTATGAGCGCATCGTTGTAATCAAAGAAAAGGATGGTCGTTTCCGCCTCGCTGGCCTATGGGGCGCACCTGCAACTGCGCCCACGCCTACCTCAAAACCTCAATAACGCGCACGGACCGGGCTTAGGTATTGTCTACTGCTCCCTATCCCGCGCAATCAACACCGGCAAGAACGCATACCAGGCACAAAGATTGAAGCATGAGGCCGACTGGTGGCCCAATGAAAAAAGCAGTTCTCAAGCGCATTCTTTGCGCCGCTCTTTCCATCGCCGGCGCCTTGTTTCTGACCTACTGGTGGCACAACGACATTCGCGCCATTCCTTTTTCCGAAGCCTTGTGGTCCTTCCACAACCAGATTTTTGACGGACAGAAACCCGGCCTGGCGTCCGACCTGGAATTCATCACTGTTCTCCTTGGCGCCTTGCTCATTACCGGAATCATTGCAGAACTTCTTTTGCAAATATTTGGCAACTCAAAAGCGTCGCGCCGGAATTCGCGGGAATGAGCGAAGGCCAGGGGCTTGGCCTTTTTTCTCAAGCCCCCAGAAAATCCTTGATCACCGCCCGCGATTGCGCCGCAATGGCGGTGAATCTCAACTCCACCAGAAACCCGCCGTGCTTGCCGTCGAAGACGCTGCCACGGGTTTCGACATGGGCGATGACGGTATGCGCCCCGGCGGGCTTCACCGGCACGTTCAGGCGGATCAGGCAGTCCAGCCCCTCCGGCAGGTTCTCGGACACGACCGCCTTCAAGTCCTCGGCACTGATCTCCACCGTGTGCGCCGGCAGCAGCCGATGATTCGGCAGCATCAGGCTGGCCGAGCAGGAAAACAATTTGTGCGTGTGTCGGGCGTATTTCGTGAAGTTGTCCATCGCTCATTCCCACCTTCGCCGGGGCCAAGCCCCCGGCCACGCCCTGCCCAAACTCCCCGCGTCCGGCGCCCAGGGCCTGCGTCCCCCAGGTTGCGCCCACGGTCTTGCAGTGTGCTTGCGCCGGGCCAGGAGAACGGCGCCGTGCCCCGCCGCGCGCGTGCGCAGTTCACGCCGCCCCGCGCCACGTGCGCCATCGACTCGGCCGGCACGCGCGGGTGCGACTTTCTGCCTTGGCGCCAACGGCCGGCCCGCGCGACATAAGCGGCTTCACGCACCACCCGCCCCGCGACCGGACGCCCGCCATGCCCGTCTATTGCGTCTCCTACGACCTCACCAAGCTCGGCCAGAACTACGCCAGCCTGCACGACGAGCTCAAGAGCTCGAACGCCTGGTGGCACCACCTCGGCACCACCTGGCTGGTGCACACCGCCGAGGCGGCGGACCAGCTCTCCGCGCGGCTGCGCAAGACCCTGCACGACGACGACAGCCTGCTCGTCATCAAGGTCACGCGCGACTACGCCGGCTGGCTGCCGAAGAAGGCCTGGGAATGGATCGAGCAGCAGCTGTAGCGGCCCGACCCGCGCGCCTCACTCGCCGCGCCAGCGCGGCGCGCGCCGCTCGGTGAACGCCGCCACCCCCTCCCGGAAGTCGCCGCTGCCGTAGCAGCGCCGCACCAGGTCATCCCCGTCCGGCACGGCCGCCAGCGCCAGCCGCCGCAGCGCCTCCTTGGCCACCGCCTGCGTCACCGGCGCCAAAGCGGCCAGCGCCGTGCACAGCGCGCGCGCCTGGGCCTCGATGTCCTCGCGCGCATGCACGCCGTGCAGGAAGCCGCAGGCCCGCGCCTCCTCGGCGCCCAGCAGCTCGGCCAGCAGCAGCATGCGCTTCACGCGCTGGCTGCCGAAGGCGTCGCGCAGCCGCGCCACGTTCGCCATGGACAGGCAGTTGCCCAGCGTGCGCGCGATCGGCACGCCAAAGCGCGCATCGGGCGTGGCAAGCCTGAAATCGCAGGCCGTGGCGATGGCCAGCCCGCCGCCCACCGCAAACCCCTCCACCAGCGCCAGCGTCGGCATGGGCAGCGAGGCGACGCGGTCGATCAGCGCATCGATGCGCCGCTCGTAGGTCACGCCATCCTCGCCGGCGCTGAAATCGCGGAACTGCGCGATGTCGGTGCCGGCCACGAAGGCCTGCCCGCCCGCGCCCCGGAACAGCACCACGCGCACGGACGGGTCCAGCGCCAGCCGGGCGCAGATCGCATCCAGCGCCTCGTACATCGCCCAGGTCATGGCGTTGCGCGCGGCCGGGCGGTCGAACACCACCTCGGCCACGCCCTCGTGCAGCGCCAGGCGCACGCGCCCCTCGTCGGCCTGGTTGTTCTCACTCATCGCTGAACGCCCCCTGCCCCGCCAGCGCCGCGCGCTCGGCTTCCGACATGCCCAGCTCGGCCAGCACCTCGGCGGTGTGCTCGCCCAGCAGCGGCGGATGGCGCCGCACCTGCGGCGGCGTGCCCGAGAGCTTCACCGGGAAGCCGATGTTGGGCACTCGGCCCTCGACGGGATGGTCGATCTCCATGCGCATGCCGCGCGCCTGGGCATGGTCGCTGTCGAAAGCCTCGGCGTAGTTGAGGATGGGACCGGCCGGGATGCCGGCCTCCAGCAGCGTCTCAACCCAGTAATCCTTGGGCTGGGTCCTGAAGGTCTTCTCCAGCTCCTCGATCAGCTCGGGGCGGTTGCGCAGCCGCGCCGCGATGTCGCCGAAGCGCTCGTCAACGGCGAGGTCGGGGCGGTTGATGACCTGGCACAGCCGCAGCCACAGCTTCTGGTTGTTGGCGCCCATCACGAAGTGGCCGTCGGCGCAGGCCACGGCCTGGTAGGGCGCGCTCATCTTGTTGGCCGTGCCCACCGGGCCGGGCACGCGGCCGGTGCCCCAGTAGTCGCAGACGTCCCACACCGAGAAGGCCAGCGCGGTGTCGAACAGCGAGGCATCGACGTACTGGCCTTCCCCGTTCTTCTGCGCGCCGATGTACGCGCCCAGGATGCCGTACACCGCCAGCATCCCGCAGCCGATGTCGGCCACCGGCACGCCGGCCTTGACCGGCGGCGAGTCGGGGTGGCCGGTGACGCTCATCACGCCGGACATGGCCTGCGCCATCAGGTCGAAGCCGGGGCGGTCCGACCACGGGCCGCTCTGGCCAAAGCCGGAGATGCTGGCGTAGACCAGCCGCGGGTTGATCGCGCGGCACGCCTCGTAGCCGAAGCCCAGCTTCTTCATGACGCCGGGGCGGTAGTTCTCCACCAGCACGTCGGCCTCGGCCACCAGGCGCCGCATCACCTCCTTGCCCGCCTCGGACTTGAGGTTGAGGGCGATGCTGCGCTTGTTGCGATTCAGGTTGAGGAAGCCCAGCGAGTCGGCGCCCTTGAGCTTGAAGCCCATGGCCCCGCGCGTCTGGTCGCCGCTGCCCGGCGGCTCGATCTTGATCACGTCCGCGCCCAGGTCGCCCAGCAGCATGCAGGCGTAGGGGCCGGCCATGACCTGGCTGACATCGAGCACGCGCACGCCGGCCAGGGGCAAGGGGCGTGCGCCATTCGTTTCAAGTGGGGTACTGCTCATGGGTGACTCATTACATTTCGGGCTTGCCAGTGAGGTTTCCGTTCGTCCTGAGGTATTGAAGGATGAACGGCCCCTGCTGTGCGGCAGGCGTACGAGCCTTGCGGATTCGCCCTTCGATACCTCAGGGCGAACGGGTCATTCACGATCGAAGTGAGCTCAAGCTCACGCGTCGGCCTTGACGTTGGCGTCCTTGATGACCTTGGCCCACTTGCGGGACTC
Organism: Azohydromonas caseinilytica; assembly: GCF_012927045.1. Classification (GTDB taxonomy): domain Bacteria; phylum Pseudomonadota; class Gammaproteobacteria; order Burkholderiales; family Burkholderiaceae_C; genus Azohydromonas; species Azohydromonas caseinilytica. The sequence goes on from NZ_JABBFW010000005.1 coordinate 251,788, forward strand.
GGCCTGGATGAAGGCGGCGAATTTCTCCGGCGAGCCACCGCCGTCCTCGGCGCCGGACTGCTCCAGCTTCTCGATCACGTCGGGCATCGCCAGGGCGCGGTTCACGTCCTCGTTGATGCGCTTGACCAGCGCGGCCGACAGGCGCGCCGGGCCGACCAGGCCGTACCAGGTGGTGGCGTCGAAGCCGGGGTAGCCGGACTCGGCCATGGTGGGCACGTTGGGGTGGCCCTTGGCGCGCTGCGGCCGGGTCTGCGCGATGGCGATGGCCTTGCCGCTCTTCACGTGCGGCGTGGCGGCGGTCATGGTGTCGAAGCTGTAGTGGATCTGCCCGCCCATGAGGTCGGTGAGCATCGGGCCCGAGCCCTTGTAGGGCACGTGCAGCGCATCGACCTTGGCAGCGAGCTTGAACATCTCCAGCGCCAGGTGCTGCGCCGAGCCGGTGCCGGCCGAGCCGAAGCTGATCTTGCCGGGGTTCCTGCGGCACAGCTCCACCACGTCCTTGACCGTGCGCGCCTCCTGCTTGTCGTTGCAGATGAGCAGGTTGGGCGTGACGCCGACCAGGGCCAGCGGCGAGAAGTCCCGCACCGGGTCGTACTTGATGCTGGGCAGCAGCGCCGGCGCGATGGCATGGCTGTTGATGTGCGCCATCAGCAGCGTGAGGCCGTCCGCGGGCGCCTTGGCCACCAGGTCGGCCGCCAGCGTGCCGCTGGCGCCGGCGCGGTTGTCCACGATGACCTGGGTGTCCCACATGGCGCCCAGCTTCTGCGCCAGCACGCGCGCCAGGATGTCGGTGCCGCCGCCGGGCGCGAAGCCCACCACGATGCGCACCGGGCCGCCGAAGGCCGGTTGCGCGTGCACCCAGGGGGCGGCCAGGATGCCGGCGGCCGCGGCCGCGAAGGTTCTGCGTTGCATGTTGTGTCTCCTGTCGTTGGGTCTATCGCCGCAAGAAGGTTTATGGATGCAGGAACGCTGGGTCGGGCCTGCGCAGGGGTGGTGCTGCGCAGGACTGGTGAAAGGAAAGCCCAATCAGTGGGCGCCCTGGGACGTGGGCCGTGAGCCAAACCGGTCGTCATGCCCGCGTACGCGGGCATCCATGTTTGGCCGTCCGCCAGGACGGTGGCTTTCAGGTGGATTCACATGAGGCCGCAAACTTGGATTCCCGCTTTCGCGGGAATGACGACGTGATGACTGCGGCCGGCTCAGCGTCAGCCCACATCCGCCGGCGTCCCCGGACTCGGCGAGGCCGCGAAATGCGCCATCGCGGCCTGCACGCCGGAGCCCGCCAGCGGCACGCCGGCGAGCTTGAGGCCCATCTCCACGCCGCCCACCATGGCCAGCAGCGTGAGGTCGTTGCTGTCGCCCAGGTGGCCCATGCGGAACATGCGGCCCTTGACCTTGCCCAGGCCGGTGCCCAGCGACAGGTCGAAGCGCTGGTGGATGAGCTTGCGCACCGCGTCGGCGTCCACGCCCGGCGGCAGGATCACGCCGGTGAGCACCGGCGAATAGACCTTCGGGTCGGCGCACTGGATCGGCAGCCCCCAGGCGTTGACGGCCGCGCGCACGCCCGCGGCCCAGCGCTGGTGCCGCGCGAACACCTGCGCCAGGCCCTGGCCCAGCAGGATGTCCAGCGCCTCGGACAGGCCATAGAGCAGGTTGGTGTTGGGCGTGTAGGGCCAGTAGCCGCCGGCGCTCATCTCGACGATCTCGTCCCAGGCCCAGAAGGAGCGCGGCAGCTTCGCGCTGCGCGAGGCCTCCAGCGCCTTGGGCGAGAGCGCGTTGAAGCTGATGCCCGGCGGCAGCATCAGCCCTTTCTGCGAGCCGCTGACCGAGACGTCCACGCCCCACTCGTCGTGCCGGAAGTCGGCGCTGGCGAGACCCGAGATGGTGTCCACCATCAGCAGCGCCGGATGGCGCGCGGCGTCGATGGCGCGGCGCACGGCGGCGATGTCGGAGGTGACGCCGGTGGAGGTCTCGTTGTGCACCACGCACACGGCCTTGATGCGGTGCGCCGTGTCGCGGCTCAGCCGCTCCTCGATCAGGTCGGCGCGCACGCCCTGGCGCCAGCCCGGCGCCTCGGGCAGCACCGCGTCGCTGCCCGGCCAGGTCAGGAATTCCACCTCCAGCCCCAGCCGCTCGGCCAAGCGCCGCCACAGCGTGGCGAAGTGGCCGGTCTCGTACATCAGCACCGTGTCGCCGGGGCTGAGCGTGTTGCTCAGCGCCGCCTCCCAGGCGCCGGTGCCCGAGGCCGGGTAGATCGCCACCGGATGCTGCGTCTGGAACACCTGCTGCATGCCAGCCAGCACGCGCTTGCCCAACTGCCCGAACTCCGGACCGCGGTGATCGATGGTGGGCAGGCTCATGGCCCGCAGGATGCGATCCGGCACCGGGCTGGGCCCCGGAATCTGCAGGAAGTGGCGGCCGCTGGGATGAGCGTCGAGAGTCTGCATGGGTACGTCCTTTCAGCACCCATGTTGCATACAAAATGCCAAAAAATGCTTCGGGATATCCCCAGCACACTCGCAAAACAGGATTTGCATGTTGCATGCAAAAATGAAATCGGAGGTTTGGACCATGGCCGAAGTCATCGAGATCGCGCGCCGCAGCCTGCACGAGCAGGTGGCAGCCCGGCTGCGCGACATGCTGGTGGAGGGCCGCATCGCGCCCGGCGCCAAGCTCAACGAGCGCGAGCTGGCGGAGCGGCTGGGCGTGTCGCGCACGCCGCTGCGCGAGGCCATCCGGCAGCTTGCGGCCGAGGGGCTGGTGGACCTGCTGCCCCATCGCGGCGCGGTGGCGGTGCAGATGAACGAAGAGGACGTGCGCCACACCTTCGAGGTGCTGGCCAGCCTGGAGGGCCTGTCGGGCGAGCTGGCGGCGCAGCGCATCACCGACGCCGAGGTGGCCGAACTGCGCGCGCTGCACTACGAGATGCTGGCCTGCCACGCGCGCGGCGACCTGCCCGGCTACTACCGACTCAATGCCCAGATCCACGACGGCATCAATGCCGCGGCCAAGAACCCGGTGCTGGCCGCCACCTACCGCGGGCTCAATGCCCGGGTGCAGTCGCTGCGCTTCCGCACCAACCAGGAACGCACCAAGTGGCAGGAGGCCGTGAAGGAGCACGAACGCATGATCGAGCTGCTGGCCGCGCGCGACGCCGCCGGGCTCAAGGCGGTGCTGGTGGCGCACCTGGAGCGCAAGCGCGACACCGTGTTGAACATGATCCGCAACGGGGCGCTGCTCCCCGTCGCGGCCAACGGGAGCCAAGCATGAAGATGGACTCGCCCCAGCGGCTGGCGCCGCGCGGCACCGAGCCGGTCGCCAACGAGGTGTCGCTGGCGCTGGAGAAGCGGCTGCGCGCCGAGACCCGGGGCGAGGTGCATTTCGACCTCGGCGCGCGCGGGCGCTACGCCACCGACGCGTCGATCTACCAGGTCATGCCCGTGGGCGTGCTGGTGCCCAGGAGCGAAGAGGACGTGCGCGTCGCCATCGACATCGCGCGCGAGCTGCGCGTGCCGGTGCTGCCGCGCGGCGGCGGCACCAGCCAGTGCGGGCAGACCGTGGGCGCGGCGCTGGTGATCGACCACACCAAGCACCTGCGCCGCGTGCTGGAGGTGGACGTGCAGCACCGCACCGCCACCGTCGAGCCCGGCATCGTGCTGGACCACCTCAATGCCCAGCTCAAGCCGCACGGGCTGTGGTTCCCGGTGGACGTGTCCACCGCGGCGCAGGCCACGCTGGGCGGCATGGCGGGCAACAACTCCTGCGGCTCGCGCTCCATCGCCTACGGCAACATGGTCCACAACGTCCTGGGCGCCAGCGCCTGGCTCTCGGACGGCAGCTCGGTGAACTTCGGCCCGATGGCGCAGGCGGGCGCGCGGTCCCGCGAGATCGGCGAACTCGTGCGCGATCTGGCGCTCCAGCACCGTGCGGAGATCGAGCAGCGCTGGCCCAAGGTGCTGCGCCGCGTCGCGGGCTATAACCTGGACATCTTCCACAACCAGAACGAGCGCCCGTACACCAGCGACGGCAGCGTCAACCTGGCGCACCTGCTCATCGGCTCCGAGGGCACGCTGGCCTGCACCCGCACGCTGACGCTGGCGCTCTCGGAGCTGCCGCGCGCCAAGGTGCTGGGGGTGGTGAACTTCCCCACCTTCCACGCCGCGATGGACGCGGCCCAGCACATCGTCAAGCTCGGCCCCACGGCGGTGGAACTGGTCGATCGCACCATGATCGAGCTGAGCCTGAACAACCCGGCCTTCCGCCCGACCATCGAGACGGCGCTGATCGGCAAGCCCGCGGCCATCCTGCTGGTGGAATTCGCCGGCAGCGACAAGGCCGCATTGCTGCCCAGGCTCAAGGACTTGGTGGCGCTGATGGGCGACCTGGGCCTGCCGGGCAGCGTGGTCCAGATGCCCGACGACGCCCCGCAGAAGAACCTGTGGGAGGTGCGCAAGGCGGGGCTCAACATCATGATGAGCCTCAAGGGCGACGGCAAACCGGTGAGCTTCATCGAGGACTGCGCCGTGCCCCTGGAGCACCTGGCCGAGTACACCGATGCGCTCACCGAGGTGTTCGCGCGCCACGGATCGCGCGGCACCTGGTACGCGCATGCCTCGGTGGGCACGCTGCACGTGCGCCCGATCCTGGACATGCGCCGCGACGGCGCCCGGCGCATGCGCGCCATCGCCGAGGAAGCCGCCGCGCTGGTGCGCCGCTACAAGGGCGCCTACAGCGGCGAGCATGGCGACGGGCTGTGCCGCGGCGAGTGGATCGAATGGCAGTTCGGGCCCGCGCTCAACGAGGCTTTCAGAAGCATCAAGGAGCGGCTGGACCCGATCGGGCTGTTCAACCCCGGCAAGATCATCGACCCGCCGCGCATGGACGACGGCGCGCTGTTCCGCTTCGCGCCAGCCGAGTCGCCGCGCCCCTACCGCACCATTGAGCTGAAGCCCGTGCTGGACTGGTCGGCGTGGGACGTGCAGAACGATCCCGTCACGGAGCAGACCACCGCGCCGGGCACCGGCGGCGACAGCACCGGCGGCTTCGCCAAGGCGGTGGAGATGTGCAACAACAACGGGCACTGCCGCAAGTTCGACGCCGGCACCATGTGCCCGAGCTACCGCGTCACGCGCGACGAGACGCACCTCACGCGCGGGCGCGCCAACACGCTGCGGCTGGCGCTGTCGGGCCAGCTCGGCCCCGACGCCTTCACCGGCGAGACCGTGCGCGAGGCCATGGAGCTGTGCGTGGGCTGCAAGGGTTGCAAGCGCGACTGCCCCACCGGCGTGGACATGTCGCGCATGAAGACCGAGTGGCTGAGCCACTACAAGCGCCGCCACGGCCACACGCTCAAGGACAAGCTGATTGCCCGGCTGCCCGACTACGCGCCGCGCGCCGCGCGCTGGGCGCCGCTGCTGAACCTGCGCAACGACATGCCGGCCCTGGCGCGGCTGTCGCAGCGGGTGCTGGGCATCACGGCGAAGCGGCCGCTGCCGCGCTGGCGCAGCGACACCTTCTGGCGCGCGCCGGAGTCGCGCCGCGGCGCCACGGCCGAGGCCACGCTGGCCGCGGCCAAGCAAGGCAAGCCGGCGGCGGTGCTGTTCGTGGACACCTTCAATGCCAGCTTCGAGACCGAGAACGCCCTGGCGGCGCTGCGCGTGCTGCAGCGCGCGGGCTGCACGGTGCACGTGCTGGACAAGGGCGACCGCGGCGGCCACCACTGCTGCGGGCGCACCTTCCTGGCCGCCGGCATGGTGGACGAGGCGCGGGAGCGGCTGTCGGCGCTGGTCAACGACCTGACGCCCTTTGCCGTGCTGGGCGTGCCGGTGGTGGGGCTGGAGCCCTCGTGCCTGCTGACGCTGCGCGACGAGGCGCTGGCGCTGGGCCTGGGCGAGCGTGCCAAGGCGGTGGCGGCGCAGGCGCTGCTGTTCGAGGAGTACCTGGCGCGCGAGACGAAGGCCGGTCGCCTGAAGCTGTCGCTGCGCGGCGTGGACAAGCCCATCCTGCTGCACGGCCACTGCCACCAGAAGGCCTTCGGCGCCGTGGAGCCGGTCATGCAGGTACTCAAGCTCATTCCCGGCGCGCAGCCGCAGCTGATCGAAAGCTCGTGCTGCGGCATGGCCGGCAGCTTCGGCTACGACCAGCGGCACTACGAGGTGTCGATGGCGATGGCCGAGCAGTCGCTGCTGCCGGCGTTGCGCCGGCAACCCGAGGCCATCGTGGTCGCCGACGGCACCAGCTGCCGCCACCAGGTGGCGCACGGCGCGCAGCGCGAGGCGGTGCACGTGGCGCGGCTGCTGGAGGGGTTGATGGAGGAGGGTTAAGTTCAGGCCCGCACAGGCGAAGTGCTGTTCGGGAAAAGCACAGTCTCGTGCCAGCCCGGAGGCTCGAACGCCACGCCCCCTACCTCGTCATTCCCGCGCAGGCGGGAACCCAGGCCGTCCCACATCAGAACGTAAGAGACAGCGCAGGCATCACGACATCCAGTGCCTCAGCGCGCCGCTCAAGCAGCTTGCGGCTGCTTGGGGACCGCCTGGGCGCTCACCAAGGGTGGGCGCCTGCGCGGGGATGACGAAGTGGGGAACGCAGCGCGTCAGCTTTCGGCCAACGTCCCAACCACTTTCCCCGGACAGCAGTGCGCCTGTGCGGGCATGACGAAGCAGGCACGGACCGGCATCAGCCTGCCGGATACCGCCTCAATTGACCCCCCGCTCCGTCGCGTACACCGCCGCCTGCACGCGCGAGCTCAGGTTGAGCTTGCGCAGGATGTGCTGCACGTGGATCTTCACCGTGGTCTCGGCGATTTCCAGCGCGCGGGCGATCTCCTTGTTGCTGGCGCCGCGGGCGATGTGGCGCAGGATTTCCCGCTCGCGCGGCGACAGCGTCACGATCGGGTCGGCCGGCGCCTCGGGCGCTTGTGCCGGTGCCGCGGGCGGCGTGTTCAGCGATTGAAAAGCCGCTACCAGCTTGGCCGTCATTTCCGGGCTCACCACCGACTCGCCGCGCATGCTGCGCACGATCGAGGCGGCCAGCGCCTCGCTGTCGATGGTCTTGAGCAGGTAGCCCTGGGCGCCGTTGCGCAGCGCGGCGGCCAGGTCGCGCTCGTCCTCGCTCACGGTGAGCATGAGCACGCGCGCCTTGGGCGCCGCCTCCTTCAGGCCGCGCAGCGCGTCCACGCCGTGGACGCCGGGCAGATGGTTGTCGAGCAGGATCAGGTCGGGCTGCAGTGCCTGCGCGTGGCGCTGCGCCTCGCCGGCGTCGCCCGCCTCGGCCACCACCGCGAAGCGCGCGTCGGCGGCCAGCAGCGCGATGAGGCCGCGGCGGAACAGCGTGTGGTCGTCCACCACCAGCAGCCGGATCGGCGCCGCCGCGCCGGAAGTCAGGGAAGAAGTCATCCCGCGATCATGCCGCCGCCGCGCTGCCCGCCGGCGTGGTGGCGGCGGCCGTGGCCGAGGGCGGCAGCGTCAGCGTCACGCAGCTGCCCGCGCCGGGCACGGCGTCGATGCGCACCTGCGCGCCGATGCGCGCGGCGCGCTCGCGCATGATGCGCAGCCCCACATGCGTCTCGGCCCGGTCGGCCTCGGGCTCGAAGCCCACGCCGTCGTCGCGCACCTCGAAGCGCCAGCCCGCGCTGTCGGCCGCCACCTCCACCCACACCTCGCGCGCCTGCGCATGCTTGCGCACGTTGGACAGCGCCTCCTGCACCACGTGCAGCACCTGCACCTGCACGTCCGGGTCCAGCGGCAGGCCATGGCCGTCGATCTCCAGGTGCGTCCTCAGGCCCGTCTGGTGCTCAAACTTCTGCAGCGTGGTGCGCAGCGCGGGCTCGATGTGCTCGGCGTTGGTGCGGGTGCGGAAATGCACCAGCAGCTCGCGCACGTCGCCCATGCACTCGCGCACGCCGGTGTCGAGCTCGCCCAGCGTGCGCTCCAGCACCGCCGCGTCGCCGCGCTGGCGCGCCGCGCGCAGCAGCTGCACCTGGATCTTCAGGAAGGCCAGCGACTGCGCGATGGAGTCGTGCAGCTCGCGCGCGATGAAGCTGCGCTCCTCGGCCACCGCGCGCTCGCGCTCCAGCGCCGCGGCGCGCAGGCCCTCCATGGCGCCGGCCAGGTGGTTCGCCAGGGCATCGAGCAGGCTCTTCTCCTCCTCGCCCAGCGCCACGTCGGCGCGGTAGAACAGGTCCACCTCGCCCAGCAGCCGGTGGTGCAACTGCACCGGCACGCTCACCAGCGTCCTGAAACCCTCGCGCGCGCAATGGCCCAGCGTGCGGTCGGCCGCGACGATGGGAATGACGCGCGTGCGCGCGTCCGCCGCCGACTGCCCGCACAGGCACTCGCCCGTGGGCACGCAGTGCTCGCTCTCGCTCATGGCCTGCGGCAGCCCCTCGGCCGCGAGCAGCAGGTAGCGCTGGTTGGCCTCGTCGGACCAGCGGATCGCCGCGGCATCGGCCTGCGCGATGCGCCGCACCTGCGCGGCAAAGCCCTGCGCCATGGCCTCCAGCGTGTCGGCGCGCGCCAGCAGCGCGCTCACGTCGTACAGCGCCGCCAGCCGCCCGCGCTGCAGCTCCAGCTTGGCCGTCTTCTCGCGCACCTTGTCCTCCAGCCCGCGGTAGAGCGACTGCAGCGTCTGCGCCATGCGGTTGAAGCCCGCGGCCAGGCGGCCGAACTCGTCATGGGTGTTGACCTCCACCCGCGCGCCGAAATCCGCCTGCTCCATGCGCTCCAGGCCGCGCTGCAGCCGCGCCAGCGGCTCCAGCACGAACAGGTAGCCGGTGTAGAGCAGGGCCACCGCCGCGGCCAGCGCCAGCCCCAGCATGGCCAGCTGGTACAGGTGCAGGATGCTGGTGAAGCGCGCGAGCTGCTGCTCGATGGCGTTGACGAGCACGTCCACCGCGCGCACGAAGGCCTCAGCATCGGCGCGCACCGCCACCGGCTCGGGCAGCGGCTGCTGCGTCCAGCGCACGCGCAGCGCCTGCCACTGCTTGAGCACGTCGTGGAAGGCGGCCTGCGCCGGGTCGTTCCAGGGCACGAGCAGCGGGCGCGAGGGGTCGCCCTGGGCCAGCAGGTCCAGGCTGGCCTGGAAGCGCTCGAACTGCGCCTGCACCTGCGCCGGCGGCGCGTCGTGCAGCGAGGCCGCGAGCTGCCAGGTCTGCATGCGCATGCGCCCGGCCTCGTTGACGGCGGCGGCGCCGCCTTCGAGCTGCCAGCTCACCCACAGCGTCAGCCCGATGGAGCCCAGCGCCAGCACCAGCATGGCGCCGCCAATGGCCAACAGCTTGCGGGCCAGTGTCCAGGTGTATGTCATGCGCGCACTCTATGCGGGCGGCGCCGACCCTGGGCTGCCACAGGCCAAGAAGCCGCGCATCCCGCAAACGCACGGCGTGCCGCGCGAGACCCCGGGATGCGCCCCCCGGAACCCGCGCCTACGGTAGCCCCCCGGCATGCACCGCGAGCGCGGCGCGCGCCAACTTGCAAGACCCGGTGGTGAAAGGATCGCCTCATGCTTCGCACCTCCCTTTCCCTGAGTTCCCTGGCCGGCGCGGCCCTGCTGTGCGCGCTGACGGCCACGGCGCCGGCGCGCGCCGCCGTCGAAGACGACCAGCCCGGCGCGGGGCCCAGCGCCGCCCCGCCGGAGGCCTTGGACGAGCGCGCGCGGCGCGGCCTCAAGCTCGTGCCCGCGGGCGTGCACCTGAACATGAAAGGACGCGACCGCGCCCTGGTGGGCCTGGGCAGCTACCTCGTCAACGCCGCGGGCGCCTGCAACGACTGCCATACCCACCCCTCCTACCTGCCCGGCGGCGACCCCTTCCTGGGGCAGACGGAGGTGATCAATGCCGCGCAGTACCTGACCGGCGGGCGCCAGTTCGGCACCGTCACCTCGGCCAACCTGCGGCCCGACGCCGACGGCCACCCCGCGGGGTTGAAGCTGTGGCAGTTCATCCGCCTGATGCGCAACGGGCGCGACCCCGGTGACTCGCACATCCTGCAGGTCATGCCCTGGCCGGTGTACGGCAAGATGGTCCTGGGCGACCTGCGCGCCATCTACGAGTACCTCAGCGCCCTGCCCCCGGCGGCGGACAATCCCAACCCCGGACCTTGAAGCCCGCGCACCGGCGTGAAGAAAAAGCGCGGCCACGGCCGCGCTTTTTCCATTGAGCGGCGGCGCGGACCGCCCGGCGGCGCCGCTCAATCGGCGGCGTAGATGTCGCGGTCCTTGGTCTCGCGGATGAAGAGCGTGCCGATGACGAAGGTCGCGCCCGCGACCACGATGGGGTACCACAGCCCGTTGTAGATGTTGCCCGTCTGCGCCACGATGGCGAAGGCCGTGGTGGGCAGCAACCCGCCGAACCAGCCGTTGCCGATGTGGTAGGGCAGGCTCATCGAGGTGTAGCGGATACGCGTGGGGAAAAGCTCCACCAGCATTGCCGCGATGGGGCCGTAGACCATGGTCACGTAGATCACCAGCAGCGTCAGGATCGCCACCACCAGCGGCTTGTTGATGCGCGCGGGATCGGCGGCGGCCGGGTAGCCCGCGGTCTTGGTCGCGTCCGCAACCTCCTTCTTGAACGCGGCGATGCGCGCGCGGCTGGCCGCGTCGAAGGCGTTGCCGTCGCTGGTGAGCGTGGCGTTGGGGGACGGGATGACCTGGCTGCCGACCTGCACCGTCGCGGGCGTGCCCGCGGGCCCCTGCACCACCGTGTAGTTCACGGCCGCCTGCGCCAGCGTGCGCTTGGCCAGGTCGCAGTCGGTGCGGAAGTCCACCTCGCGCGCGATGGGGCTGCCCTGGAAGCTGCAGCGCGCCGGGTCCACCGTGACGGTGACGGGCACGGCCTGCTGCGCCTGCGCCAGCGCCGGGTTGGCCGCCGCCGTCAGCGCCTTGAACAGCGGGAAGTACGTCAGCGCCGCGACCAGGCAGCCGGCCATGATGATGGGCTTGCGCCCGATGCGGTCCGAGAGCCAGCCGAACACGATGAAGAACGGCGTGCCGATGAGCAGCGACAGCGCGATGAGGATGTTGGCCGTCTGCGCATCGACCTTGAGCGCCTGGGTGAGGAAGAACAGCGCGTAGAACTGGCCCGTGTACCACACCACCGCCTGCCCCGCGGTCAGGCCCACCAGCGCCAGGATCACGATCTTGAGGTTCTTCCAGCGGCCGAAGCTCTCCGACAGCGGCGCCTTGGAGCTGCGGCCCTCCTCCTTGATCTTCTTGAACGCGGGCGACTCGTTCATCGACAGCCGGATCCACACGCTGATGCCCAGCAGCACGATCGACAGCAGGAACGGGATGCGCCAGCCCCAGTCGGCGAACACCGCTTCGCCCATGAGCGTGCGCGTGCCCAGGATCACCACCAGGCTCAGGAACAGGCCCAGCGTGGCGGTGGTCTGTATCCAGGCGGTGTAGGCGCCGCGCTTGCCGTGCGGCGCGTGCTCGGCCACATAGGTGGCGGCGCCGCCGTACTCGCCGCCCAGCGCCAGGCCCTGGAGCATGCGCAGCGCGATCAGCATCACCGGCGCGGCCACGCCCACGCTGGCGTAGCTGGGCAGGATGCCCACGATGAAGGTGGACAAGCCCATGAGCAGGATCGTCACCAGGAAGGTGTACTTGCGCCCGATCATGTCCCCCAGGCGCCCGAACACCAGCGCGCCGAAGGGCCGCACCAGGAAGCCCGCGGCGAAGGCCAGCAGCGCGAAGATGAAGGCCGCGCCCGGGTCCAGCCCCGAGAAGAACTGCTTGGCGATGATCGGCGCCAGCGCCCCGTAGAGGTAGAAGTCGTACCACTCGAAGACGGTGCCCAGGCTGGAGGCGAAGATGACCTTGCGCTCCTCGCGCGTCATCGGCGCCGTCGAGCGCGAAGGCCCGAGCGCTCGGGCGGGGGTGGCCATGGTGCTTGTCTCCTTGGGCGGCTTTTGTCGCTGGGACGCCGCCTGCGGCGGTCGCCTTTTGGCGCATGCTGGGCACGCCGTCTGACGGATTGCTGACCTTCGCCTGACGCCTGGCTGACGCGTCAGGATGAACCCGCAGGACCCGGTTTTTGTAAGAAGTTGGTCAGACGCTGTGCCGAAACTGGCTCGGCCGAGATGCCGTGCCCGCAGTGCGGCCGGCATCCAGACCCCTTGCACCGGAGAGACAAAGCAATGAGTGCATCTGCCGTAGGACGCGCCCCGGGCCGTTCGAGGACCGAGGAGACAAGTGCCGTGGACCCCATCGTCGCCCGCATCCAGGCCAACCCCAAGTATCACGAGCTGCGCCGCAAGCGCAGCGGCTTCGGCTGGCTGCTGACGGCGCTGATGCTCATCGTGTACTACGGGTACATCTCGCTGATCGCCTTCAACAAGCCCTTCCTGGCGCAGCCGCTGGGCAACGGCGTCACGACGCTGGGCATCCCGCTGGGCATGGGCGTGATCATCTTCACCATCATCATCACCGGCATCTACGTGCGCCGGGCCAACAGCGAGTTCGACGCGCTGACGGCCGAAATCCTGAAGGACGCGGCCAAATGAGCAGCAAGCACCTCAAGACCCTGGCCGCATTGGCGGCCCTGAGTGGCGCCGGCGCCGCGCTGGCCGCCGGCGGCGACGTGGGCCAGGCCGCCAAGCAGGCGACCAACTGGACGGCCATCGCCATGTTCGGCATCTTCGTGGCCGCCACGCTGTGGATCACGAAGTGGGCCGCGGCCAAGACGCGCTCGGCCGCCGACTTCTACACCGCCGGCGGCGGCATCACCGGCTTCCAGAACGGCCTGGCCATCGCGGGCGACTACATGTCCGCCGCCTCGTTCCTGGGCATCTCCGCGGCCGTGATGGCCACGGGCTACGACGGCCTGATCTACTCGATCGGCTTCCTGGTGGGCTGGCCCATCATCACCTTCCTGATGGCCGAGCGGCTGCGCAACCTGGGCAAGTTCACCTTCGCCGACGTCGCGGGCTACCGCTTCAAGCAGACCCCCATCCGCGCCTTCGCCGCCTCCGGCACGCTGGTGGTGGTGGCCTTCTACCTGATCGCGCAGATGGTCGGCGCCGGCCAGCTCATCAAGCTGCTGTTCGGCCTGGAGTACTGGATCGCCGTGGTGATTGTGGGCGCGCTGATGATGGTGTACGTGCTCTTCGGCGGCATGACGGCCACGACCTGGGTGCAGATCATCAAGGCCGTGCTGCTGCTGTGCGGCGTGAGCTTCATGGCCTTCATGGTGCTGGCGCAGTTCAACTTCAGCCCCGAGGCGCTGTTCGCCAAGGGCGTGGACGTCAAGACCGCCATCGCCATCGCCGCGGGCAAGACGCCTGAAGAGGCCGCCAAGACCGGCCTGTCCATCATGGGCCCGGGCGGCTTCGTGAAGGACCCGATCTCCGCGATCAGCTTCGGCATGGCGCTGATGTTCGGCACCGCCGGCCTGCCCCACATCCTGATGCGCTTCTTCACGGTGCCCGACGCCAAGGAAGCTCGCAAGTCGGTGTTCTGGGCCACGACCTGGATCGGCTACTTCTACGTGCTGATCTTCATCATCGGCTTCGGCGCCATCACCCTGGTGCTGACCAACCCCGAGTTCGCCGACGTCGCCAAGGGCGTGATCAAGGGCGGCGCGGGCACGGCCAACATGGCCGCGGTGCTGGTGGCCAAGTCGGTCGGCGGCGACGTGTTCTTCGGCTTCATCTCGGCCGTGGCCTTCGCCACCATCCTGGCCGTGGTCGCAGGCCTGACGCTGTCGGGCGCCTCGGCCGTCTCGCACGACCTCTACGCCACGGTGTTCAAGAAGGGCAAGGCCGACAGCGCCGCCGAGCTGCGCGTCTCGCGCATCACCACGCTGTCGCTGGGCCTGCTGGCCGTGGTGCTGGGCATCGCCTTCGAGAAGCAGAACATCGCCTTCATGGTGAGCCTGGCCTTCGCCATCGCCGCCTCGGCCAACTTCCCCGTGCTCTTCATGAGCGTGCTGTGGAAGGACTGCACCACCAAGGGCGCCGTGATCGGCGGCTTCCTGGGCCTGATCAGCTCGGTGGCGCTGACGGTGGTGTCGCCCTCGGTGTGGGAAGTCACGCTGGGCAACCCCAAGGGCTCGGCCTGGTTCCCCTACACCTCGCCGGCGTTGTTCTCGATGGCCATCGGCTTCGTGGGCATCTGGCTGTTCTCAATCCTGGACCGCAGCGCGCAGGCCACCAAGGAGCGCGCCGACTTCGCGGTGCAGCAGGTGCGTTCCGAAACCGGCCTGGGTGCGGCCGGCGCCTCGGGCCACTGAGCCTGACGCATCTCCCGGCGGGGCCACGGTCCCGCCGGCACGACAAGGCAAAGGCCGGGTTCTACCCGGCCTTTTTTCATGGTGCGCGCGCCGCGCGTGTAACAGCGCCGATGTCACAAAGCACGGCAACGCTGACCATGGCTACAGTCATATGACAAGCAGTGCCAAGAAGCAACGAGAGGTTATGTTGCACTGCAATAGACAATCAAACGTTTCCTGTGTCTCAATATGAATCCAAGGGAACACCACGGAGTGAGAGCGGGCGCGGTACCGAGGGCTGCGCCGCTTCGGGGACAAAGAGGGAGCCATGCCGAGCGCCGAGGGGACGTCCCCATCCGCAGTCATCGAGCCGCCTGAATCGCAGCAGCGCCTGCCGCAACGCTCGCGCCAAGCGCTGCTGCGCCATGTCGCCGGCACGCGGGCACTGCTGGGACTCAGCGCCGGGCTGACGCTGTTGCCGGCGGTCCAGAACCCGCTGGCGTCGTTGCTGCTGCTGATCTATGCGGCCGGCGCGTTGCTGTTGCTGCTGTTGACGCTGCGCGGCTGGCCGCTGGCGCAATGGCGGATGTGGCTGTGGGCGGACGCCCTCATGCTGCTGCTGGCGAGCCGGCTGCTGGCGCAGCCCATGGCAGCACTGACGGTGCTGCCGGTGGTGGCTCTGGCCCTGTTGTGGGGCCTTCGCTCCGCAGCGGTGCTGGCGCTGGCTTGTGCCTCGGCGCTGTGGCTGGTGGCGTACAGCGGCGGCCATCCGGTGGCGCTGACCGCCCCGCTGCTGCTGCTGACGCTGGGCCCGGCCGTGGCCCTGCTCACCCGCCCGGGCTCGGCATTGCGCGAACGCCAGCGGCTGGTGGCGGACTTTGCCGAACAAGCCAACCCGCGGCGCGGGCTGCAGCGCCAGGTCGCGGTGCTGCTGGAACTGCTGGGGACACGCTTCGGACTGCAGCGGGCATTGCTGGACCTGCCCGGCCCCGAACCGCGCGTGTTCTGCTGGATGCCGGGAGGCGACGTGCACGTGCTGGAGCAAGAGGCACTGCAGCACTGGCGCGCGCAGCGCGCGGCGCTGCCCGACGGCATGGGCTGCGTGGTCAGCGCCGAGCCCCTGGTTTCAGTGCGCGCTTTCGATCCAGCCAGCGGTGCACCGGGCAGCGCGCTGCACCCGGGCGCCTGCCGCGTGCTGCTGAGTGCCGGGGCGCAAAGCTTGTGGATGCCGCTGCACAGCTACGGCCGCACCCAAGGACAGCTGTGCCTGCTGCGCCAGGAGCCTGCCTTCAGCGGCGCGGACCTGCGCTGGCTGCATGCGCTCATGCGCGACTTGCTCCCCCTGCTGGAGCGTGCCGACCTGCTGGAGCAACTGCAGGACGAAACCACCGCGCGCGAGCGCGAGCGCATCGGGCGCGACCTGCACGACAGCGCGGTGCAGCCCTATCTGGGCTTGAAGTACGGCCTGGAAGCGTTGGCACGCATGGCCGGACCGGACAACCCGGTGAGCCCGCAGATCGCCCAACTGGTGCAGATGACCAACGACGAATTGCAGACGCTGCGCGACGTGGTCAGCGGGCTGCGCCGTGGCCAGGCCCTTGACGCCAGCGCCAGCGCGCTGGCGGCGCTGCAGCGCCAGGCGCAGCGCTTCGAGGCGCTGTACGGGCTCAAGGTCGAAGTGCAGTTGCCGGCCCAGGACCCGCCGCTGCGCGGCAGCCTGGCCAAGGCGTTGCTGCACCTGTTCAACGAAGCGCTGACCAACGTGCGCCGCCACACGCAGGCCACCGTGGTCACGGTGCAGTTCGACGTTCAGCCCGAGCAGCTGTGCATGCGCGTCAGCAACGACCGTGGCGGCCATGCGCCGGCACGGCCCTTCACACCACGCTCCCTCAGCGAGCGCGCCCACGAGTTCGGTGGCCACGTGACGGTGACCCAGCCGCCGGGCTGCACCGAGGTGGCCATCACGCTGCCATTGATAGGAAGTCCCGCATGAGTTCCCCCGCCTCCACGGCCGCCCGGCCGATCCGCGTGCTGCTGACCGACGACCACGCCCTGGTGCTGTGGGGCCTGCGCCAGCTCATCGACAGCGCCCAGCCGCGCATGCAGGTCGTGGGCACCGCCACCAGCACGCGCGAGCTCATGGCCCATCCCGCGCTGTCCGAGACCGACCTGGTGCTGCTGGACCTGGGCTTGCCCGACGGCAATCCGATGGAATGCATCCGCCAGCTCACGAACAAGAAGCTCAAGGTGCTGGTGCTCACCGGCAACCTCAACGTCGCGCAGCACATGGAAGCGGTCAAGCAAGGCGCGCGCGGGGTGGTGCTCAAGTCGCACTCCACCGAGCTGCTGCTGCGCGCCGTCGAACGCGTGCACGCCGGCGAGGTGTGGGTGGACCGCGCGCTCATGGCGCAACTGCTGGGCCAGATCTCCGGTGCGCCTGCGCCGGCGTCGGCGCCCGCGGCCCCCACGCCGCAGAGCGAACAGGCACAGCGCATCGCCTCGCTCACGCCCAAGGAACGCCAGGTGGTGCAGGCCGTGGTGCAGCACCGCGGCGCCAAGAGCCTGATCGTGGCCGAGACGCTGTCCATGAGCGAGCACACGCTGCGCAACCACCTCACCGTCATTTACAGCAAGCTCAATGTGCACGGCCGGCTTGAGCTCTATGCCTATGCACTGGAGCATGGGCTGGCGCAACCGCCCGCCTCCAACACCGCGCCCGCCGACATGAACCTGGGCTGAGCCGCTGCCTCCTGAGCGTGCCGACGCACCGTCGCGCCGGCGTCCAAGGACATGCGCGGTGCAGGCGCGCAGCCTGCACAGCACGCCTGGGCACGGACCCAGGACAAAACTCCATCCCATTCCAGTTGCATTGACCCTGTTGCTGTCCGGCCCGCAGCCCTAGGGTTCACGTTGAGGGCATGTCAAGGGGGCATGCCCATCAACGGGAGGCCTGCATGCCCCTTCAACCGTCCACCAGCGTCTTGGTGGTGGATGACCAGCCCAGCATCCGCACTGGCCTGAGGCTGCTGATCGACTCCGAGCGTCCGCGCCTGTACAGCGCCGGCAGTGCCGGCTGCACCGCCGAGGCGCTGGCCTTGGCGCGCTGCCTGCGTCCCGAACTGGTGCTTCTGGACGCAGACCTGGGTGGCGAGGACGGCTTGGCGCTCATTCCGATGCTGCAGCGCGTGGCCACCTGCCAAGTGGTGGTGCTGACGAGCACAGCAACGCTGCCCGTGCGCCAACGCGCGCTGCAGCTCGGTGCCCGCGCCTGCCTTTCCAAAACCGTGCCCGGTGCCGAGCTGCTGGCTTGTTTGCTGGCAACCATCCCCCTGAATGGGGGGGGCGCTTTGTCCTGCCTCCCAGGGAGCCAACTCCTGGGCGACACAGGCAAGTCCTCTGATGCCGGCCACGCAGGTGTTGCATAGATTTACTTTCATGGCAACGCGATACAAAAGCTGGCCTCCGACGCGTCCCCAGGCAAGGAACGCAGCGACCGGGGACGAGGCTCGATGGCCTCACCAGCTGGCGCTTGCCACGCTGCAATGCCTGGAGCCGCCGTGTGTGCGGTTGCAGCTGCAACCCGATCTCAACCCGCTAGGGGAGAGGTAGAGCCGGCAACGGCATGTCTTGCAACAGGAAGGGAAGCACCATGGAACTGATCCGTCACATCAAGGACTTCGTGCGTGAGGAAGACGGCGTGACTGCCATCGAATACGCACTCGTGGCCTCGCTCATCGCCCTGGCCGCGGCCACGGCCATGAGTGGCCTGGGCACCAAGCTCGGCCAGATGTTCACGGCCATCGGCAACAAGCTCGTGACGACCTGAGCAGCTCCGGCTGCGGCACCGCGGCGGAGCCCATATCCGCTGCAGACCACGTCCACCGCGACGCGTTCCGCTGCCACAGCGCTCCTGCCCACCAGGGACGAGCCGTGGCGGCGCAGCAAGCGGTCTCTGCACCGTCAGGAAAGACACCATGAACCTGATCCAACACCTCAAGAACTTCGTTCGCGAAGAAGACGGCGTGACCGCCATCGAGTACGCGCTGGTGGCCTCGCTCATCGCGCTGGCCGCTGCCACGGCCATGAGCGGCCTGGGTACCAAGCTGGGCCAGATGTTCACCGCCATCGGCAACAAGCTGGTGACGACCTGAGCAAGCCACCCCGTAACGATCCCTTCAGGACAAGAGAAGACGCCATGCAGCTGCTGCAGAGCATCAAGGGCTTCGTGCGCGAAGAAGACGGCGTGACCGCCATCGAGTACGCGCTGGTGGCCTCGCTCATCGCGCTGGCCGCCACCGTGGCCATGAGCGGCCTGGGTACCAAGCTGGGCCAGTTCTTCACCGCGATCGGCAACAAGCTCGTGACTACCTGAGGCACAGGCTTGCCGCAGCGGGCCTGTCCCACGGACACGGCCCGCATCTGCGGTACGCCACATGGCAGCGCGGCATGTCAGCGCCGCCGCGTTCGCCGGCTCCACAGGCGTAGAGACAGCGCTGCAAACAGTCCCTTCACCAGGAGAAAAGACGCCATGAACCTGATTCGACACCTCAAGGCCTTGGCCCGCGAGGAAGATGGCGTGACCGCCATCGAGTACGCGCTGGTGGCCTCGCTCATCGCGCTGGCCGCAACCGTGGCCATGAGCGGCCTGGGTACCAAGCTGGGCCAGATGTTCGATGCCCTCGGCAACAAGCTCGTGACGACCTGATCCCGTCCGGCACTCCTGCGCGCGAGGCGTTCCATGACACTGCAACTGCTGTCGTTGACCATGCTGGCGGCCCTGCTTCTGCTTGCCGCCGCGAGCGACGTGCGCAGCCGGCGCATTCCCAACATGCTGGTGGTGTACGGCATGTCCCTGGCACTGTGCTTCCATGGCCTGGCTCCCAGCGGTACGGAGCTGTTCCCGAGCAGCACCTCGGGCCTCGTGCCGGCGCTCGCAGGCGGCCTCACCGGGCTGGCGCTGTTCCTGCCGCTGTACATCCTGCGCACCCTGGGTGCCGGTGACGTCAAGCTGCTGGCCATGGTGGGCACCTGGCTGGGTACGCAGGGCGTGCTCTATGCCGCGTTCTGGACCCTTCTGGCCGGAGGCGTGCTGGCCCTGGGCATGGCCATGGCCACCGGGGTGCTGCGCCAGGTGGGACGCAACATGGCGCGCCTGCTCGGCTCGATGGCCATGCGCGCGGGCTCCGCCGGACTGCTGCTGCAGCCCAAGGCGCAGACCACCGGACGGCTGCCCTATGCGGTGGCCATCGCCATCGGAACCACTGTGGAACTGATTCGGCTGTTGTCGGTTTGAAGGCCTTCACTGGAGAGCCCACATGCCTGCCGCCATCTTCTCCCTGGACGAGCTGCCCTCGGCGCTGCCCAAGAACCTGCCTGCCGCGCCCCAGCGCGTGCAGGACACGGGGCTGCCGCCCACGCTGCTGTCCGAGCTCGTGCTCAAGGCGATGCAGCAGCACGGACTGAACGCGTTGCGCGACCTCTCGCGCCATCTCAAGCTCGGCACGCTGCTGCTGGATACGGTACTGGGCCAGTTGCGCCGCGAAGCCCTGGTGGAAGTGCAGCATCGCGGCACCCTGGCCGGCGATGTGAGTTTCCAGCTCACCCAGGCCGGGCGTGCGCGGGCCGCCGAGGCATTGACACGCAACCTCTACAGCGG
Source organism: Azohydromonas caseinilytica (assembly GCF_012927045.1). GTDB lineage: Bacteria > Pseudomonadota > Gammaproteobacteria > Burkholderiales > Burkholderiaceae_C > Azohydromonas > Azohydromonas caseinilytica. Next base: position 271,650 of record NZ_JABBFW010000005.1, read on the forward strand.
CCCCGCCCCCGTGCCGCTGTCGGCCTATGTGGAACGGGTGCAGGCGCAGAGCGTGGCCGACATGGGTCTCACGCGTGAGCGCTTCGAGCAGGCCATGGCGTCAGTGGTCATGCGCCCGGAGCTGCGCGAGCAACTGGGCGCGGCCATGAACTCACGCCGCGCCAAGCTGCTGTACGGCCCGCCCGGCGCCGGCAAGACCTTCCTGTGCGAACGCATGGCCTCGCTGCTGCAGGGCGCGGTGGCCGTGCCCTACGCGGTGGAGGTGCACGGCGAAATCATCCACGTGTTCGACGAACTGGTGCACCGGCCACTGGCCGAGGCCGCTGCGGACCATGGCGCTCTGTACGACACGCGCCGCGGAGACGCCCGCTGGGTGCTGTGCGAGCGTCCGGTGGTGATCACCGGCGGTGAGCTCACGCTGGAGATGCTGGACCTGGTGTTCGACCAGCGCGCGGGCTTCTACCACGCGCCGCCGCACTTCAAGGCCAACAACGGCCTGCTGCTGGTGGACGACCTCGGGCGCCAGATCGTCACGCCACGCCAGTTGCTCAACCGCTGGATCGTGCCGATGGAGCAGCAGCACGACTACCTGACGCTGCGCAACGGCATCAAGTTCCGCATTCCCTTCGACAGCCTGCTGTTCTTCTCGACCAACCTGCGTCCTGAAGAGCTGGGCGACGAGGCGTTTCTGCGTCGCATCGGCTACAAGATCTTCGTTGGCCCCGTCCCGCCCGAGGACTATCGCCACATCCTGCGCCAGAGTTGCGAGCAGTTCGGCGTGCCCTACGACGACACGGCCTTCGAGCGGCTGCTGCACGAGATGCACCAGCCCGAAGGCCGGCCGCTGATGCCCTGCTATCCGCGTGACCTGGTCAGCCAGATCGTGGATTTCGCCCGCTACAACGGGCTCAAGCCCGAGCTCAGTCCGAAGCTGATGAAGTGGGCTTGGCGCAACTACTTCGCCACCGGGGCGGCCTGGGCTTGAGCCCTGCCGCATCCAGCGCACACACCGCACACCGGAGGAAAAGACATGGGCGGAAACAAGCGAGGCCTCACGATGCTGGCCGTGGCGCTGGTGGCGGGGTTGCTGGCTGCACTGTTCGCGGCCCGATGGCTGAGCACGCAATCCGTGGGCGGAGGCCGCATCGTCGTGGCGGCGCTGGACGTGGAGGTTGGCGCCAAGATCGGGCCGGAGGCGCTCAAGACGGTCGAATGGCCGCGCGGCAGCGAGCCTCCCGGCGCCTTCGACGACCCCGCCAAGTTGCAAGGCCGTGTCGCACGCTCCTCGCTGACCCGCGGGGAGCCCGTGCTGGAGGGCAAGCTCGCGCCCGTGGGCACCAAGGGCGGGCTCTCGGCCGTGGTGCAGGAGGGCAAGCGTGCCATGACCGTGCGCGTCAACGACGTCGTCGGTGTGGCCGGCTTTGCGCTGCCGGGCAACTACGTGGACATCATGGTCAACACGCAGAACCAGCAGCAGGGCAGCGAGTCGCGTGATGCGCAGGACAAGGCCATCAGCAAGATCGTGCTGGAGCGCATCCTGGTGCTGGCCGTGGCGCAGGAAGCCAACCGCGATGACACCAAGCCCAAGGTCGTCAACGCCGTGACGCTGGAGCTCACGCCCGACCAGGCCGAGAAGCTCGACCTCGCGCGCAGCGTGGGCACGCTCTCGCTGGTACTGCGCAATCAGGTCGATCCGCAACCCGGTGGCACTGCCGGTGCAACCAAGGACTCTTTGTTGCAGACTGTATCCACCGCGGCGCCAGTGGTGGTGCCGCGTCCGGTACAGGTCGCTCCGCGTCGCACGGCGCCGACAGTGGCTGCGCCGGTGCAGGCTCCGGCCCCGGCCCAGCAGTGCGTCGAGGTCATCCGCGGCACGACCCGCACCAACGAATGCTTCTGATGTCCTCGTTTCACCGCAGTCGCAGTATGTGTTCCACCTTTCGCACGGGCTCGGTGCGCCGCGTGCCCGGCCCTGGCCGCAGCCATCCGATCGCCACAGCGGCGCTGATCCTGCTCGCCCTGGCGGTGCCGGCCATGCCGGGCGCCGCCGCAGCCCCCGCACGCGAGGCGGCCCCGCTCGCTGCGGCGGCGTCGCAGTGCACGCGCGTCGAGATCGCGCCGCCGGTGCACGTGAGCGCCGGCAAGTCCACCGTGATCCGCCCCGGCAACCCCATCCGGCGCATCCTGCTGGGCAACGCTGAAGGCTCGCGTGCCGGAGCGCCCCGCCCGGCCACGCCCGCCACGCCTGCCTCGACCGGTGCGCCGAGCGCGCCTGCCGCGTCCGAAGAGTCGCCACTGCGCCCCGGCGTGGCCGACATCGACGTGCTGCTGCTGGGCCCCTCGGAGATCTATGTGCTGGGCAAGTCGCTGGGCACGACCAACGTGGTGCTGCTGGAGCAGTCGGGACGCTGCACGGCGCTGGACGTGGTGGTGAGCATGGACACCAGTGCGCTGCAGGCCCTGCTGCAACAGTTGCTGCCCGAGGAAAAGGGCGTGCGTGTGAGCGTGGCGTACGACAACTTCGTGCTGTCGGGCACGGTCAGCGACTCGACCGCACTGTCGCACGTGATGGAGATCACCAACGCGTTCGTGCGGGGCACGGGCGTGGCTGGCGGCAGCACCGGCTCTAACGTGGCCGGGATCAATCCGCGCATCGTCAACATGCTGAGCGTGGGCGCACCGCAGCAGGTGATGCTGGAGGTCAAGGTGGCCGAGGTCGCCAAGTCGGTGATGGACCAGTTCGGCATCGACTTCGCGCGCGCCTACGCCGCCGGTGACGGCTCGATGATCCGCTTCCTCTCGGGCATCTTTGGCGGCAGCAACGCCTCAATGGGCCAGCTCTCGGGCACCGGCGCCAACGGCGCGCCCCTGAGCTCGGTCGGCGCGGTCGTGGGAGGCAGCATCCCGTCGGCCATCGGCAGCGCCGGCAACGTGACGCAGGAACTCACCACGCTCAACGGCCAGATCATTCCCAAGTACACGACGACTTACGGCACCGTGCCGGCGCGCGGCGTGAGCAACCTCAGCGTCAACGCGCAGAAAACGGACGGCCTGGTCAAGATCCTGGCCGAGCCCACCGTGATGGCCATCAGCGGCCAGAAAGGCCAGTTCCTGGCAGGCGGCAAGATCTTCATCCCCGTGTCGGTGGACAACGGCAGCTCCGGCCGCACCGTCACGCTGGAGGAAAAGGAGTTCGGCGTCTCGGTTCACTTCCTGCCCACGGTGCTGGGCAGCGGGCGCATCAACCTGGAAGTCAACACCGAGGTGTCCGAGCTCAACCGCGAAGGCGTGGGCCTGACGGTGCCCGGCGTCAGCGGCCTGGCGGTGCTGCCGGCCTTCACCTCGCGCCGCGCCAAGACCACCGTACAGCTGGCCGACGGCCAGAGCTTCGCCATCGGCGGGCTCATCAAGAACAACTTCACCACCAGCGTGCGCGCCTTCCCGGTGCTAGGCGAGCTGCCGGTGCTGGGCGCGCTGTTCCGCAGCACCGACTTCCAGAGCGACAAGTCGGAGCTGCTGTTCGTGATCACGCCGCGGCTGGTCAAGCCGCTGCCGCCGGGCTATGCGCTGCCCACCGACCGCATCACGCCGCCCGACCGCGTGCAGCTGCACCTGATGGGACGCATGGAAGGCACGGGCAGCGGCGCTGCGGACACGGCACCGGCGGCACCGTCCGGCACGCAGCCGCCGGCCACCGATGCGTCCGGCTTTCAGGTGAAGTGAGGCAGGAGAAGCAGTCATGGACATGAGGCATGTACTCGCAGCGTCGGCCCTTCTGGCGCTGGCCGGCTGTGCCACCACACCCGGCTGGGAAGCCCAGCTTGGCGACTCCGTGCGCCAAGCCCGCGTTGCACAGCTGATCGATCCCGCAGCGGGCAACCGCGCGCCGCGCCCCGAGGGGCTGGACGGCAAGGCCGTGGCCGGCAACCTGCGCGACTACGCCGACGCCTATGACTACGTGGAGCGTCCTCCAAAGCCGGAGCCCCGTCTACGCGTCAACCCGCGCTGAACCGGGAGGCAGGCATGGCACGTCGTCGCCTCGCTTCGCCGCAGCGCCGCGCGCAGCAAGGCGCGGTGGCCGTGATGTTCGCGCTGTCGCTGGTGGTGCTCATGGGTTTCGCCGGCCTGGCACTCGATGGCGGACGGCTCTACGTCAACAAGGCCGAGCTGCAGAACGCGGCCGACGCCTGCGCGCTGGCGGCGGCACAGGTGTTACCCCCAAACGGCGTCATTCCGGCGGCGACCTTCGAGCTGGCACGCAATGCCGGCCGGACCGTGGCCATGAGAAACAGCTTTGACCTGCAAAGCTCGTCCGTGTCGAGCGATGACGTGACCGTCGAGTTCGCCACCGCGCCCGTAGACGCTGCGTGGACCGGCAACGCCGCCGAGGCGTCGGCCAACGATGCCCGCATCGCGCGCTGCACGGTGGCACCGGCCAGCCTGGCGCTGTGGATCATGCCCGTGCTGCGCATCACCAGTGCCCGGGTCAGCGCCAGAGCGGCGGCCACGCTCGCCATATTCACTCCCAACTGTGCTCCGGGGCCGGCGCGATGCACCGTGATGGCGAGCCTAGTGCAATGAGGATGCTCGCCGTGACGCCCCTCCGCTCCCGTGCCCGCCCTGCTGCGCGCCGTGGCCAGCGCGGCATGGCCACCGTGGAACTGGCGCTGGTGCTGCTGCCGCTGGTGCTGCTGCTGTCGGCCACGGCCGACCTGGGGCGCGCCTTCTATACCTACGACACACTGGTCAAGGCAGCGCGCGGCGCGGCGCGCTACCTGGCGCTGTCCACCACACCCGACGACGTCACGGTCCAGGCGCAGGTGAAGAACCTGGCGCTGTACGGCGACATCGACGGCGGCGGCACGCCGCTGGTGCCGGGTCTGACGTCAACGATGGTCCAGATCTGCACGCCGAAGCTGTGCGATGCGGACCACAACAACGTCCCTGTAGTCGGCAGCGCAGGCAGCACGATGACCCTGGTGTCCGTACGCATCGTTGGCTACACCTACACCTCGGTGTTCAGCGCCGTGCTGCCGGCCACGTTCGCGTTCCGCCCCATCAACGTGACGATGTGATGAGGCCTTGACCATGAAGCACGGCCCGGTACGGCATCAACGCGGCACGATGACGGTGGAGTTCGGCCTGGGGTCGCTGCTGTTGTTCATGGCGCTGATTGGCGCCGTCGAGGTCGGGCGGCTGCTGTGGACCTGGAACGCTGCCGCCGAGGCCACGCGGCTGGGCGCGCGGCTGGCGGCGGTGTGTGCCATGGGGAACAACAGCATCAAGGCCCGCATGCGCGAGCGACTGCCCGCGCTGACGGACGACCACATCACGCTGGAGTACCTCAATCCCGGCGGAGTCGGAGTCAGCAACGCCGTCGATTCCCGCCTGGTGCGCGTCTCGCTGCATGGCTACACCCACCAGCTGCTGGTGCCGCTGCCCTCTTCGCTGGCTGCCATTCCCATTTCTCCGTTCACGACCACCATGCCGCGTGAAGTTCTGGCCAACAACCAACCGGCGTGCTCCGCATGAACCCCACCGCAGGACAGGCCATGAAAATCAAGGTCATCTCCCCCCACGTGCAGCGCGCCGAGCAGGTCGCCCGGATGCTCGGCGAGGCTGACCCCAGCCTGGAAGTGCTGTGCGCCACGGCAGCGCCGCAGGCGCTGGCCCAGGCCGTCAACGGCAGCCGGCCGTCGCTGGTGCTGGTTGACGACGTGGACGCGCCCGGGCTGCAGGCCATCGCCCGCTTCACCACGGAGCACCCTCAGGTCGAGACCCTGGTGCTTTCGGCCGAGCAGTCGCCCGCGTTCCTGCTGCAGGCCATGCAGGCCGGCGTGCGCGAAGTGCTGCCCGCCGGCGCCGATGCCGCTGCGCTGCGGGCGGCGGTGCAGCGTGCGGCACGGCGGCATGCGCCGGCCTCGTCACGCCAGGGCGAGGTGATGGCCTTCATCGGCTGCCGCGGCGGCAATGGCACCAGTGTGCTGGCGGCCAATCTGGCACATCGCCTTGCCAGCACCGGCGAAAAGCGCGTGGCGCTGATCGACCTGGACCTGCACGGCGGCAATGCGCTGCTGCTGTTGAGCAGTCAACCTGCTGCCAGCGACGTGGCGGAAGTGGCGCGCAACGTGCAGCGGCTGGACGCGGACCTGCTGCGTTCGGCCATGGTGCCGCTGTCCGAGACGCTGTACGTGCTGCCGGCGCCCGAGGACATCGCACAGGCGCTGGAGGTCAAGGCCGAGCATGTGCAGGCCATCGTGCGCCAGGCTCGTCAAATGTTTGACTACGTGGTGCTGGACCTGGGCGGACGCATCGATGCGCTGAGCCTGCCCGCGCTGGACCAGGCCGCCCATGTCTTCCCGGTGCTGCAGCTGTACCTGCCGCAATTGCGTGACGCACGGCGCATGCGCGCCATGCTGCAGTCTCTGGAAGTTCCGCAGCACAAGCTGTGCTGGCTCGTCAACCGCTACCACAAGAACAGCGAGTTGCCGCTGCAGGCGCTGGTACAGGTGCTCGGTGGCGATCCCGTACACACCGTGCCCAACCACTTCGCCAGCGTCAACACGGCCGCCAACCAGGGCCAGCCCATCGCCCCCAACAGCCCCGTGGTGCGCGCGCTCGACGAGCTTGCGGCGCAGCGCCTGGCACCGCCAGACGCCGCACCGCGCAAGGAAGGCTGGTTCGCGCAGTGGTTCGCACGCGCCTGAAGGAGAGTTTCGCCATGAACCTGCGCCAGCAACTCGTGACCCAGCCCGGTGCCACAGGCAACGGTGCCGGCAGCACGCCGCTTCCCGAAGCCGCAGCAGAGCGAGACCTGCAGGCCTACCAGCGCATGAAGTCACAGGTGCACCAGCGACTGCTGGAGCGCCTGGACCTGCACGCGCTGGAAGGCATGCCCCCGGAGCATCTGCGCCAGGAGCTGGGCAGCCTGGTGGAGCGGCTGCTGGCCGAAGAGAACCTGGTGCTCAACGCGGCCGAGCGCCGCACCCTGGTGCGCGACATCCAGCATGAAATGGTGGGCCTGGGCCCGCTGGAGCCGCTGCTGGCCGACCCCACCGTCTCCGACATTCTGGTCAACGGCCCACATCAGGTCTGGGTGGAGCGCCGTGGCAGGCTGAGCCTCACCGACGTGGTGTTCGCCGACGACGAGCACCTGATGAAGATCGTGGACAAGATCGTCTCGCGCGTGGGGCGGCGCGTGGACGAGTCCTGCCCGATGGCCGATGCCCGGCTGCCCGACGGCTCGCGCGTGAACGTCATCATTCCACCGCTGGCGCTGGACGGCGCACAGATGTCGATCCGGCGCTTTGCGGTGGTGCCGCTGACCATGGATGACCTGGTGGAAAACAGGTCGTTGACGCCGTCGATGGCGCAACTGCTGCAGGCGTTCACGCGGGCCGAGGTCAACCTGCTGATTTCCGGCGGCACGGGCAGCGGCAAGACCACGCTGCTCAACATCCTGTCGAGCTACGTCGACGCGGGCGAGCGCATCGTCACCATCGAGGATGCCGCCGAGCTGCAGCTGCGCCAGCCGCATGTGGTGCGGCTGGAGACGCGCCCGCCCAACATCGAGGGTCGCGGCGAAATCACGCAGCGCGACCTGCTGCGCAACGCGCTGCGCATGCGTCCGGACCGCATCATCCTGGGCGAGACGCGCGGGGCGGAGGCGCTGGACATGCTGCAGGCGATGAACACGGGCCACGAAGGCTCGATGACCACCGTCCACGCCAACACGCCGCGCGACGCGCTCTCGCGCCTGGAGAACATGCTCGCCATGGCCGGACTCAACGTGCCCCCGCGCGTGGCGCGGACGCAGATCGCCTCGGCCATCGGCGTGGTGGTGCAGGCCGGCCGCCTCAGCGACGGACGGCGCAAGGTCACCAGCATCGCCGAGGTCACGGGCATGGAAGGCGACGTGATCACGATGCAGGAGATCTTTGTCTTCAAGCAGACGGGCGTGAGCGAGGACGGCAGCGTGCGAGGCCATTTCCAGGCCACCGGCGTGCGCCCGCGCCTGATGGACCGGCTCAAGTCCCGGGGGCTGTCGTTGGCAGACAACCTGTTCGACCCCAGCGTGCGCTGGGAGTGAGGCGGCAATGGACCTGTCCTACCTGCTCTTCGGCGTGCTGCTGTTTGTCGCCGTGGTACTCGGGCTCGAAGGCCTGTACCAGGTGTGGAACTCGCGCCACAGCGCCGAAGCCAAGCGGCTGGCGGCGCGCCTGCGCTACCTGGAAGGCACCCCGGAAAGCCCGACCTCGTTGGAGGCGGACCGCAACGCCGAGCAGCGCTGGAAATGGATCGAAACCGAGCTACTGGCACCGCTGGCCCTGGGGCAGCGGCTGCTGGGCTACGTGCGCAGCGCGGACACCGATCGCAGTGCCGGCGAGCTGGTGCTGCTGAGCACGCTGCTGGGCTGCCTCGGCGTGCTGCCGGTGCTGCTGCTGCAGTGGAACGGGTTGCAAGGGGCCGCCGCGGGCGTCGCGGGTGCGGCACTGCCGTGGCTGTGGCTTTCGCGCCGGCGCACGCAGCGGCTGCGTCGCCTGGAGCAGCAGCTGCCACTGGCCCTGGACCTGATCGGCCGTGCGCTGCGCGCGGGGCACGCACTGCCCACGGCCATCAAGATGGTGGGCGAGGAGACATCGGACCCGATCGCGCGCGAGTTCCGCCAGCTTTCCGAAGAAACCAACTTCGGCATGGGCCTGCCCGAGGCGCTGACGCGGCTGGCGCAGCGGGTGCCGCTGGACGATGTGCGCTTTTTCGTGATTGCCGTGCTGATCCAGCGCGAGACCGGCGGCAACCTCGCCGAGCTGCTGGACAACATTGCCAGCATCGTGCGCGCACGGCTCAAGCTCCTCGGGCAGGTGCGCACGCTCTCGGCCGAAGGGCGGCTCTCGTCGTGGATCCTGAGCGCACTGCCCTTCGTGATGGCCGCCGCGTTGAACGTGGTCAATCCGGAGTTCATGCAGGTGCTGTGGACCGACCCCACAGGCCGCAAGCTGGTCGGCGGCGCGCTGGTCGCCATGGCGCTGGGCATGCTGTGGATGCGCAAGATCATCCGCATCCGGATTTGAGAGGCCTGAGATGAGTGCAGCCGAGCTGGGATTCGTGGTACTGGTCTTCGTCGCCTCGGCGGCGCTGGTGTTGCTGGTGGGCCAGCTCACCGGCGGCAACGCCACCAAGGAGCGCGCGCGGCGCCTGGCTGCGGGCGACACGCAGCCCCGCAAGCAGCGGCCCTGGATCGAGATGCTGGCGCGCGGTACGCGGCCGTTGGCGCGCTTTTCCGAATCCGAAACCGGCGCCCAGCTTTCGGCGCTGCGGCGGCGGCTGATGCACGCGGGCCTGCGTCATCCGCAGGCCCCCACCGCCTACTACGGCACGAAGACGCTGCTGGCCCTGGTGCTGCCGCTGCTGGCCTTCAGCGCGCAGCTGCTGCTGTCCACGCCCCTGGAAGGCAGCGCGCTGCTGCTGGTGCTGTTGTCCACGGCAGCGCTGGGCTACTACTTCCCCAACGTGGTACTGGCGCGCCTGGTGTTCCTGCGCCAGCGCGAGATCTTTGAAAGCTTCCCCGACGCGCTGGACCTCATCACCGTGTGTGTCGAGGCCGGCCTGGGCATCGAAGCCGCGCTGGCGCGCGTGTCGGAGGAGATGCAGTACCGCAGCCAGGTGCTGAGCACGGAGCTGCAGCTCGTGGGGCTGGAGCTGCGTGCGGGCGCGCCGCGCGAGCATGCGCTGCACAACCTGGCTATGCGCACCGGAGTGGATGAGGTGGACAGCTTCGTGTCCATGCTCGTTCAGGCCGAGCGCTTCGGCACCAGCATCGCGCAGGCACTGCGCGTGCATGCCGACATGCTGCGCACGCGGCGGCGCCAGCGGGCGGAAGAGGCGGCAGCCAAGATCGCGATCAAGCTGCTGCTGCCCCTGATCTTCTGCATCTTCCCGGCCTTGCTGCTGGTCCTGCTGGGGCCCGCCATGATCAACATCTACCGCGTACTGATGCCGACGCTCAGTGCGGGCTGAAAGCCATGTCGAGCCTGCAACCATCCCCGCTTCTGTCCTTGTGCGCGGCCCTGATGCTCACGTTGGGTGGCTGTGCCACGAAGTCCGACCGGCTGCCCTGGCGCATCGAGCCCGTGCAGTCGGTCACGCATGGCCTGGGCCAGGGCTCGGCCGACAGCTACTACGTGGTCGGCCGTCAGATCGAGCGTTCGCGCGACTGGCTGCGCGCCGCGGAGGCCTACCGCCAGGCGCTGCAAAGTGACCCCGGCCACATCGATGCGCGCAATGCGCTGGCGGTGGTGCTGGCCCGGCTGGGGCTGCTGCAGGAGGCCGAGGCGCAGTTGCGCCTGGCGCTGCAGGCGGCGCCGCAGCGCGCCGATCTGCACAGCAATCTCGGCTACTTGCTGGTGCTGGCACGCCGCCTGCCAGAAGCCCAGGCAACTCTGCACGCCGCGCTGGCGCTGAATCCGCAGGACCGCGTGGCACAGGCCAACCTCTTACTCGCCCAGGGACGCGCTCCGGCGTCCGCCACGCCCATGGCGTTGGCGCAGGCCGGAACGTCTGCCATGACGGCAGCGGCGACGACAACGCCAGCGGCGGCGGTCCCGGCCGCCGCGGCGCCACGTCCCGGTGCAGCGCTGCAGGTGCTCGATGCCGCCACGCTGCCGCCTCTGACACAGGCCGTCCCGGGCCACTCGCCGTCCGCACTCTCGCCTGCAGCGGCGGACGTGCCAGCCCTGGTTTCGACAGCAACGACACCGGCTGCCTCATTGCCGTCCAAAGCGGCGCCGGACGTGATGGCCGCTCCGTTCACGCTGGAAGTGACCAACGGCATGGGACGGCGCGGCGCGGCGCAGCAGTTGCGGGAGCAGCTGGAAAGCCGCGGCTTCGACGTGGAGCGCACCAGCAACCTGCCACCCTATCGGCAAGCGCGCACCATGGTGCTGTACCGGCCCGGCCATGAGGCGGCCGCACGCCAAGTGGCCCGAGCGCTGCCGTTGCCGGTGGCGCTGCGCCCCGAAGCCACCCAGGAGGCCCATGTGCGCGTGCTCCTTGGCCGGGATTGGCCCTCCGCCCTACGCGTGGCTGCCGCCCGCATGAACCGGGAATAAAGCAGCTCCGTACCGCGTACACGTCCTGTCCCGATCAATAAAGGAGAGGACGATGAGGAAGAAGCTGCTGGCCGCGCTGTCGCTGGCCGCGTTGCTGCAGGCCTGTGCCACGCCGGGAGGCGGCGCACCGGCCCAGGTATCCGATGGCGTCCTGGTGGGCGCCGGCGGCATGACGCTCTACACCTTCGACCGAGACCCTGCCGAGGGCAGCAAGAGCGCGTGCAACGGTCCCTGCGCCGTCAACTGGCCGCCGCTGGCAGCCGCGGCTGACGCCCGGGCCCAGGGCGACTGGAGCGTGCTCACGCGCGACGATGGCACGCGCCAGTGGGCCTACAAGGGCAAGCCGCTGTACTACTGGGCCAAGGACACCAGGCCCGGCGACCGCACGGGCGACGGCGTCAACCAGGTCTGGCACACGGCCAAGCCCTGACATGGCGCGGCCCGGCCGCGAGGGCGGGCCGCGCCTTTTCTCCAGTTCTCAATTTCCGCAGGACGCGGGCCGGTCCAGCTGCCAACGGCCGGCACCCACCTGGTACAGACGCACGCTGGACCAGCTGTCGTAGGCGAAGCCGATGTCGCGCTGGTCCGCGGTGGCCAGCGCCCGCAGGTTGAACAGCCCGCCCTGCACCGCGCGCGTGGCCGAGACATGGGCCGAGGGCGAGGCCGCCGTGCCGGTGCAGTCCACGTCCGGCGGCGGTGGCGGGGGATTGCCGCCATCGGCGCGGGGATGGCGGGCAAAGAAGTTCCACACGATGTCCGGGTAGCTCGGCCCCTGGCGCAGCGACCAGTTGCCATCCAGTCCCTGCTCGCCGCCGATCCAGTAGTGGCCGTGGTCGGTGTCGCCGGTACTGGGCGTGGCGATGGGACCGCTGTAGAAGATGGTTTCCACGAGCGAGCGGCTGCCCGGCTTCGCGTCGGCCGTGTAGCGGCTGTGCTTGCAGCCGTAGTCGGGGCCGAACACGGGGCTGCAGGCCTTTTCCTCGGCCAGCGCCTCGGCCGGTGTGTCGTGCGCCGCGTCGCCGAAGCTTTTCAGCTGCGCGTCGCGCAGCAGCTCGCCGGCGCGCGCCAGCACGGTGCAGTCCTGCCGGTTCTGCAACACCATGAGCGGGATCGGGTAGCTGCTGTCACGCTCGGCGCGCATGTCGCTCGCCAGACGGTCCACCGAATGGAAGGTGGCCGAGCCCGGGCAGCCGGAGAAGGACACCGAGGCCGCGTCCTCGCCGTAGCCCAGGCCCGAGGCGCTGGCCGCGGCGGCCCAATACTCGTTGTGCGCCACCGAGGCCACCACCGTCATGGCCCCGCCCGAGGACAGCCCGGTGATGTAGCGCCGCCTCGGATCGATGCTCCAGCGCCGCTCCACTTCCTGAGCGATGCGGTGCAGGTCCTCCACCTCGCCGCGGCCCTGGTGGCGGTGCTGGTCCAGCCAGAAGCCCCAGCAGTTGGCGTTGCGCAGGCCGTCGTAGCGCGTGATGAAGGGCGTCACCAGCACGAAGCCGTAGCGGTCGGCCGCCGCGCGCAACCCCCAGTCCTGCAGCACGTTCTGCTCGGTCTGCTGGCAGCCGTGCAAGGCCATGACCATGGGCGCCGGGCCGCTGAGGCCGTCAGGCAGGTACACCTGCACGCGGCGCAGCTGGGAACCGGCGTAGCTCTGCGGACCAAAGTCGAAGCTGCTGCTCGTCCCGGCCGCAGCCCAGCCGCTGGCCAGCGCCAGGACCGCAGCGGCGACGCAGCGCCGGCCATTCATGTATCGCATGGGTTTATCTCCTTGCCACCGATAAGGCGGCGCATCGTAGGAACGGCAAGCCCGGCAACGCCAGTGACACAGGTCAGGCCGCTGATGGGGCTGGACTGCAAGCCTCGGCCGCCTGCGCTAACGTAGTCGGGATGTCCGGCACGCTGCCGGGCATGGGCCGTGCCGGCCAGCGGCAGGGCGATAGGCAAAGCCAATCGGCCTCATTTGATTAACTTTTCCAACCGAGTGACCGATGGCTATAGTATTCAACCCATCCCTTCACCAACCCACAGGAAACACGCAATGTCCCTGATCAACACCGAAGTCAAGCCCTTCAAGGCCACCGCCTACCACAACGGCAAGTTCGTGCCGGTGAGCAACGAGGACCTGAAGGGCAAGTGGTCCGTGGTGGTGTTCTATCCGGCGGACTTCACCTTCGTGTGCCCCACGGAGCTGGAAGACCTGGCCGACAACTACGCCGAGTTCCAGAAGCTGGGCGTCGAGGTCTACGGCGTGTCCACCGACACCCACTTCTCGCACAAGGCCTGGCACGACACCTCGGAAGCCATCAAGAAGGTGAACTACCCGCTGGTGGGCGACCCGACGGGCACGATCACCCGCAATTTCGAGGTGATGATCGAAGAGGAAGGCTTGGCGCTGCGCGGCACCTTCGTCATCAACCCCGAAGGCCAGATCAAGCTGTGCGAGATCCACGACAACGGCATCGGCCGTGACGCCAAGGAACTGCTGCGCAAGGTGAAGGCTGCGCAGTACGTGGCCTCGCACCCGGGCGAAGTCTGCCCCGCCAAGTGGACCGAAGGCCAGCAGACGCTGAAGCCCTCGCTGGACCTGGTCGGAAAAATTTAAGTTGGAGTAGCGGGCGGCTTTTTGCCGCCCTTTCCGACGGCGCGGCGGCTGCAGCCGCCGCAAGTGCCGCCTCAGCCGCGGCACGTTCCCTGCCCGGGCCTCCCGGAAAGCGCCCGCAGCGCACGACGCCCGCCGGGCGCTTTCCATGCGGCCACGAGCCCGCATCCGAACCCCAATCAAACGTTTTTCGACCCGAAGGACACCGCCATGTTGGACGCCGACCTCAAGGCCCAGTTGAAGGGCTACCTGCAGCGCCTCACGCAGCCCATCGAGCTCATCGCTTCGCTCGACGATTCCAAGGGCTCGCAGGACATGCTGGAGCTGCTGCGCGACGTGGCCGAGCAGTCGGAGAAGGTGTCGCTGGTCGAGAGCCGCGACGACGCCGAGCGCAAGCCCTCGTTCCTGATCCGCCGCGTGGGCACGGACATCGGCGTGCGCTTCGCCGGCCTGCCCATGGGCCACGAGTTCACCTCGCTGGTGCTGGCGCTGCTGCAGGTCGGCGGCTACCCGCCCAAGGTCGAGCGCGAAGTGATCGAGCAGATCGCCGCGCTGGAGGGCGACCTCCACTTCGAGACCTACATGTCGCTGTCCTGCCACAACTGCCCGGACGTGGTGCAGGCGCTGAACCTGATGGCGGCGATCAACCCGCGCATCAAGCACACCGCCATCGACGGCGGCCTGTTCCAGAAGGAAGTGGAAGAGCGCCAGATCATGGCTGTGCCCATGGTCTTCCTCAACGGCCAGCTCTTCGGGCAGGGCCGCATGGGCATCGAGGAGATCCTGGCCAAGGTGGACACCGGCGCCGCCGCCCGCGACGCCGTCAAGTTCAACGCCAAGGCGCCCTACGACGTGCTCATCGTCGGCGGCGGCCCCGCCGGCGCGGCCGCGGCCGTGTACGCCGCGCGCAAGGGCATCCGCACCGGCGTGGTGGCCGAGCGCTTCGGCGGCCAGACGCTCGACACCCTGGGCATCGAGAACTACATCTCCATCGTCGCCACCGAGGGCCCGAAGTTCGCCCTGGCGCTGGAGGAGCACGTCAAGGACTACGACGTGGACATCATGAGCGCGCAGCGCGCCGAGGCGCTCGTCCCGGCCGACGGCTCGGGCCTGGTGCAGGTGCGGCTGGCCAACGGCGCGGTGCTCAAGGGCCGCTCGGTGATCCTGGCCACCGGCGCGCGCTGGCGCAATGTCAACGTGCCCGGCGAGCAGGAGTACCGCAACAAGGGCGTGGCCTACTGCCCGCACTGCGACGGTCCGCTGTTCAAGGGCAAGCGCGTCTCGGTGATCGGCGGCGGCAACTCCGGCGTGGAAGCGGCCATCGACCTCGCGGGCATCGTCGAGCATGTGACGCTCGTCGAGTTCGCCGACCAGCTCAAGGCCGACGCGGTGCTGGTGAACAAGGCCAGGAGCCTGCCCAACGTCACCATCATCACCAGCGCCCAGACCACCGAGATCACCGGCGACGGCAGCAAGGTCAACGGCCTGCGCTACAAGGACCGCACCACGGGCGAGGAGCACCACGTGCCGCTGGAAGGCGTGTTCGTGCAGATCGGCCTGGTGCCCAACACCGAGTGGCTCAAGGGCACGGTGGAGCTCAGCCGCTACGGCGAGATCGTGATCGACGCCAAGGGCCAGACCAACGTGCCCGGCGTGATGGCCGCCGGCGACTGCACCACGGTGCCGTACAAGCAGATCATCATCGCCGCGGGCGCCGGCGCGGCGGCGGCGCTCAGCGCCTTCGACCACCTGATCCGCTCCCCGGCGCCGGCCGCCGCAGCCACCACGGCCTGACACGCCGGCCCCGCACCCGCCACGCAAAGGCCCGCCCACGCGGGCCTTTTTTCCTAGATGGTTGCGCCGCTGACCACGCGGTCCTGCCCCAGCAGCGCGCGCAGCTTCACGAAGGCCAGCGCCGTCATCACGGCGTCGTTGGTCGCGTCGTGCGCCTCGTACAGCGGCAGCTCCAGGTCGGCCATCATGGTGGCGAAGCTCAGGTCGATGTTGCGGTTGCCCCGCTCGTGCGCGGGCAGCTGGCGGTTCTTCCAGTCGTAGTACAGGGCCGAGACCTCGATCTTGGGCTGCGGCAGCCGCAGGCCCAGCATCGGCCAGATGACGCGATTGAGCATGGCCACGTCGAACTCCAGGTAGTAGCCCACCAGCGGGCGGCTGCCGATGAAGCGCATGAGCTGCGCCATCGCCGCCTCCGGCGCGATGCCCTGCGCCACGTCCTGCTCACGCAGCCGGTGCACCTTCACCGCCTCGGCCGACAGCGCGCGCTTTTCCGGCCGCACCAGCAGTTCCAGCCGCTCGCTGGTGAGCACGCGGCTGCCGACGATGCGCACCGCGCCGACGGAGACGATCTCGTCGCGCCGCCGGTCCAGCCCCGTCGTTTCGCAGTCCAGGCACACCCACTCGTCGGGCGGCGGCGGCTCGAACATGAAGCGGTAGTTGTCGTTGGCCAGGTGGTAGAGCAGCCAGCCCTTCTTGAGCTTTGCCCAGGGCCCGGCCAGCGGCCCCAGGAGGTTGACGGTGGACCTCACTGCAGCGCGTCCAGGTGATAGCGCAAGCGCAGCGTGGCCTTGAAGCGCTTGACCACGCCCAGCGTGTCCTTGAGCAGGTCGCGGTCAAGGCTGTTGAGCTGGTTGGTGTGCACGCCGCCGCTGACGCCGCGGCCCAGCTCCAGCTCCTGCAGCCCGACCTTGAGCTTGAGGTCCATGAAGAAGTGCAGGCTCTGCACCACGTCGGAGCCGATCTCGGGCGCCATGTGGCCCGCGGCCACCAGCGCCTGCACGCGCTCGACGGTGCCGCACTCGCGGATGCGCTTGTCCATGGCCAGGCTGCGCACGCCGTGCACCAGCGGGAAGATGCCCGCCTTCTTCAGGTCCAGGCGCTCCGGGTCGTTGTCGCCCAGCGTCAGCAGCCGGTTCCACCAGCCGGTGTGCTCGTCGAAGAGCGTGATGGCCGAGGCGAAGCGCGCCTTGAACGCGTCGGAGTCGGCCGCCAGCGAGAACACCTCGTCGCGCAGCGCCTCCAGCAGCGCCGCGTCGCCGCACACGGCATGGGCATCGAGGAAGATGGCCAGCGACATCAGGCTCTCGGCGCTGGGCATGAGAATCCAGCGCCGCACGGTTTCGGCGAAGGCCGTCTGCGGCTGGCGCCAAGCCGGGTTGCTGACCATGATGCCGCCCGGGCACGGCGGGTAGCCGAAATCGACCAGCGCCTGCGAGAAGCGCGCGCAGATGTCCTCCAGGTCCGCCGGCGGCGTGTAGCCGTCGCGCAGCACCAGGCCGTTGTCCTGGTCGGTCTTGAGCAGCTGTTCGCCGCGGCCCTCGCTGCCCATCACGAACAGGCAGCTGTTCTTCAGCAGCTCCCGCGGTGCGATGAGCTGCCAGGTGCGCTCGAACAGCTTGGCGTTGAGCTCGCTCACCAGCCGGGCGATCATGCCCACGCGCGTGCCGCCGCGGTGCAGGATGGCGATGAGCCGCGTGATCTGCTGCGCCGCGTCGGCCAGGCCCTTCAGGTCCCGTGCCTGCGCGATCTGCAGTCCCACCAGGTAGGAGTGGTTGGAGAGGAAACTGAACAGCTCCAGCGCCTCCAGCACGCCGTGCACCAGCCCCTCCTCGTCGCGCACCACGACGCGGTGCAGGTTGTGGCGCAGCATCAGCGCCAGCGCCTCGCCCACCGGGTCGGAGGGCTTCACGCAGATCAGCGAGAAGGTGGCGAGCTTGCCCACCGGCAGGCGCTCCAGCGGCGTGCCGTCCAGGATCGCGCGCTGCAGCCCCGTGGTGGTGAAGATGCCCAGCCGCGGCGGCGTGGCGGCCTCGTCGCGCACCAGCACGCTGGAGACCTTGTGCTCCTGGAACACGCGCGCCACTTCCACGATGGAGGTGTCGGCGCCCACCTCCTGCGCCGGGCGCACGCCGGTCTCGGTGATGCGCGCCATGGTCAGCGACTGCATCTCGTGCTGGCTGCGCCGCTGCGACAGCGCCGAGAGCTTGTTGGAGAGGTCCGAGAACAGCAGCGCGCCGAAGGTGGCGTTGCGGGCGATGAGCTCGCTCACCGCGCGGCGCGCGAGCTGGTAGGCCAGCACCTCCTCCAGCGCCACGAAGCGGCTGGTGACGCGCCCGGCCACCAGCGCGCGGCCGTCGAAGGTGTCGTCGGGGCCGTAGGTGGCCAGCACCTGCTGGTCCTCATCGAACTGCTGCACGTGGCCCTTGATGATCACGAACAGGTAGCCGGGCTCGCTGCCGGGCTCCAGGATGGGATCGCCGGCGCGGAAGTAGGCGATGTCCACGCTGTTGCGCACGAGCTGGCGCTCCTCGGCGTCGAGGCAGTCGAAGGGAGAGGCGTCGAAGTTGAAGGCGCTGGGCATAGCCTTCCATTGTGTGCAGCGCGGGCTGACGCGAACTTGATGCAGTACGCCCTCCCAGCAAGCCGCATGCGCCCTGCCCGGCATGACGCCCCTTCGACAAGCTCAGGGCGAACGGAGAAAGGGAGTCAGCGCCGCCGTACCCCGGGCCGCGCCCGCGCCGCCTCCTGCCAGGGGCCGTCGAACCACGCGTCGCCCTGCAGCGCGGCCCTGACCATCGGCAGCGCGTCCAGGCCCCAGAACAGCTTGCCGTCGAGGGCGATGGTGGGTACGCCGAACAGGCCCAGGTCGATGGCCTCCTGCGTGTGCGCACGCAACCGGCCCTTCACCTCGTTCCTCTGCGGGTCCAGCGCCGGCCGCAGCGTCTGCGTGAGCGCCTGCAGCCGTGCCGGGTCATTGGCGTCGGCCCCGCCGCGCCACACATGGTGGAACAGCGCCTCCACCACGCGGCGGTTGGGCAGCTCCTCCACCTCGCCGCAGGCCAGCGCCAGCCGCTGCAGCGCCAGCGGGTTGAACGGGTGCTGCGCCGGCAGCGCCAGCTCGACGCCGGCCTCGCGGGCGAGCCAGTGCACCTGGCGCATGGTCCAGGCCCGCTTGGGTTCGAACTCCGCCGGCCCCAGCTGGCCCCAGTGGCTCAGCAGCGCCCCGAACAGCAGCGGGCGGTAGCGCACGCGGTACGAGCAGCCCTCCAGCGCCTGCGGCAGCCGCTCGAAGGCCAGGTAGGCGTAGGGCGAGACGACGTCGAACCAGAAATCCAGGGTCTTCATCGGCGCTCCGGCCCGGGCGGCGGCACGGATACGACGGCCTGCGCCGCCTGGAGCTGCTGCTGCCGCGGCGCCAGGAGCCGCCACACGGCCCGCTTGGCCTCGTCGTCCAGCCGCGACCAGGCGGCGATCTCGTCGATGGTGCGGGCGCAGCCCAGGCACCAGCCGGTGGCCGCGTCCATCGTGCATACGCCGGTGCAGGGCGAGCCCACGGGCGTCTGCGGCGCCGGGCCGGGGGCCTCGGCGGAGGCCGGCAAGGGCGGCGCCGTCACGGCTGCTGCACCACGTCGGCCACCGGCGCGCCGGTGAGCGCGGTGAGCTGCTGCGGGCTGAGCTTGAACACCCCGTTGGGATGGCCGGCGGCGGCCCAGATCTCGTCGAAGCGGAACAGCTCCCGGTCGATGAGCGTCAGCGGCGGGTTGGCATGCGCCACCGGCGACACGCCGCCGATGGAAAAGCCCGTCTGCGCCTTCACGAAGTCCGCGTCGGCGCGGCCCACCGGCCCCACCAGCGCAGAAACCTTCTTCTCATCGACGCGCCGGTCGCCCGAGGCCACCACCAGCACGGCGCGGCCCTCGGTGCGCGACTTGAAGATGACGCTCTTGGCGATCTGGCCCACGGTCACGCCCAGGGCGTCGGCCGCCTCCTGCGCGGTGCGCGCGGCCACCTCCAGGTAGCGCGGCGCGTGCGGATGGCCCTGCGCCGCCAGGGCCTGCGCCACGCGGATGAAGCCTTCCGGGCGCTGCTGCAATTGCTCGTCCATGTCGTCCTCGTGCCGCTGCGGATGGCGGCGAGCGGGGACTATAGCCAGCGCCGCAAAGCCTTCAGCGCCGCGGCGGCAGCGTGCCCACCGGCCCGCCGCCCTCCTTCCAGCGCTTGAAGCCGCCGTCGATGTGCGCGACCTGGTCCAGGCCCATCTCCAGCAGCGTGCGCGCGGCCAGCGCCGAGCGCCAGCCGCCGGCGCAGAACAGCACGAACTGCTTGGGCTGCGCGAACAGCGGCTTGTGGTAGGGGCTCTCCGGGTCCACCCAGAACTCCAGCATGCCGCGCGGGGCATGGAAGGCGCCGGGGATGGTGCCGTCGCGCTCGAGCTCGCGGATGTCGCGCAGGTCGATGAACTGCACCTCCTCGCGGCCGTGCAGCTCCAGTGCCTCCTGCAGCGAGCAGGTCTTCACCAGCGCCAGTGCCTCCTCAACCATCTGCTTGGCGGTCTTCTTCATGTCTTGTCCTTGTTGGATGTCAGTACGGCGCCGCCAGCCAGCGCTCGATCTGCGGCCGGCGGTCGTTGCCCCAGAACGGCTCGCCGTCCACGACGATCCAGGGCGCCCCGAAGATACCCGCGGCGATGGCCTGGTCGTTGACCTGCTTCAGATGCGCCTTCCATTGCGGATCGGCGCATGCGGCCTGCGCCTGCGCCGCATCGATGCCGCAGCGCTCGGCCAGCGCCAGCAGCGCGGGCAGCTCGTCGAGCAGCACGCCCTCGGCGAAGTAGGCCGCCAGCCCATGGCGGGCCCAGGCCGCGGCGCGGGACGGGTCCTGCGCCTGCAGCCACCAGAAGATGCGCGCGGCGTTGTGCGTGGCGATGGGAAAGCGCGGCGGCGGCCGGTAGGGCGCGCCCTCGAAGCGCGCCGAGCGCTCGAAGTCGCGCAGCATGTACGCGCCCTTGAGCGGGTAGGACGCCGGCGGACGCAGCTCCGCCGCGGCCAGCGTGGCGCCCAGCAGCATGGCGTGCCAGCGCACGGTGCGGCCATGGCGCGCAGCCAGCGGCTCGATCCAGGTCGAGGCCAGGTACGAGTAGGGCGAGGAAAAATCGAACCAGAAGTCAATGGTGCTCATGCCCACACGCTAGCGGCCCCATGCCTGTGCCGTATCGGCGCATTCCCTTGCGTCAGAAGAAAACAGCCGCGTTGAAATCTGGGCACGATGGATGCTTGACCATGAACATGCTGCTTGAACTCGTCGTCCTGCTCGCCGCCTGCGGCGCGGCCCTGTACTTCAGGCCCTGGGCGACGCTGCGCGCGGCCGATCTGCGCCACCCCTGGCTGGCCTCGCTGGTGCTGCTGCCCTGGGTGTGGTCGTTCCAGAGCGTGCTGCCCGGCGGGCCGCCGCTGCAGCTGTCCTGCGCGGCGCTGCTGGTGCTCATGTTCGGCTGGCCGCTGGCCGTACTGAGCTGCGTGCCGGTGGCAATCTGCACGGCGCTGATCGACGCCAGCGGCGCTCAAGCCGCGCTGCACCAGGCGGTGTGGAACGGCGTGCTGCCGGCCACGATGGCGCTGGGACTGGGCATCGTGACGCGGCGCTGGCTGCCGCAGCACCTGATGGTCTACATCCTGGCGCGCGGCTTCGGCGCCACGCTGCTGGCCATGGCGCTGGTTGGGGTGCTGTGGTTGCTGCGCCATCCGCTGCCGCCGGGCAGCGACGTGGCCGCCGTGCTCACCGGGCGCTGGCTGGTGGCCTGGAGCGATGCCGTGCTCAGCGGCATGCTGTGCGCCATCTTCGTGGCCTGGCGCCCGCAATGGCTGCTCACTTACTCCGACCGGCGCTACCTGCCGGTGGCGCCGCGCTGAAGGCAGCGCCGGCCACATCCTGACCGCGAAGGGCCGCCCACCGGGCGGCCCTTCGCACTTTCCTACCAGGGAATCACCCGCCCCTGCTCGTCAAAGAAACTGCCGCTCTGCTCCGGCCTCAGCCCGGCCAGCACGCGGCGCTGCGCCGCGACGCTCTCTTCCACCGACAGCGGTGCCCCCTCCCCGCCCATGGCCGTGCGCACCCAGCCCGGGTGCAGCGCCACGCAGGTGGCGCGGCCCTGCAGCACGAGGGCGGCGTCCTTGAGCACCGAGTTCAACGCCGCCTTGGAGGCGCGGTACAGCCATGACGACGGCGAGTTGCGGCCGCCAATCGAGGCCATCACCGAGGACAGCACGGCCAGTGTGCCGCCCGGCGCCAGGCCCTCGGCCATCACCGGCAGCAGCCGCATCGCGCCCAGCACGTTGACGTGCATCACGGCGTCGAAGTCGGCCTGCGTGGGCGGCTCCAGCCCGGCGCTGCGCGGCCCGATCAGCCCGGCGCAGTAGATCGCCACGTCCAGTCCCAGGCCGTCCAGGCGCCAGCTCAGGCTGGAGGCGCTGGCCGCGTCCGCCACGTCCAGCTCCCAGGCCGTGGCGCCCAGGGCCTGCACCGCCGTCAGCTGTTCTCCACGCGCCGTGGCCCACACCTGCGCGCCGGCCTCGCGGTACTGGCGCACGAACTCCAGGCCGATGCCGCGCGACGCGCCGATGACCAGAACCTTTTGCATGCTGGCTGTCTTCCTTTCCGCCGGACTTGGCGATGCGCCGGGGCTGGGATTCCACGGGGCAAGCCGCGGCCCCGGCCGCGGCGCCCTGGCGGCCTTCAGTCCTGTGCCGCGTCGGCCAGCACCGCCACGGCGGCGCGCTGGTTGACGAAGCGCTTGTGCGGGTCGTAGGGGAAGACGTCGTGCACGTCGCCGGCCTGGATGCGCTGCTTGTGCACGTTCCAGAAGTCGGCGTCGAGCAGGTCGGCGTGGTGCTTCATGAACACCTCGCGCACGCTGGCGTTGCCCAGCAGGAAGGGGCCGAAGGTCTCCGGGAACACGTCCTTGGGGCCGACGTGGTACCAGATCTCGCCCGACATCTCCTCTTCCTCATTGCGCGGCTGGGGCACCTTGCGGAAGTTGCAGTCGGTCAGGTATTCGATCTCGTCGTAGTCGTAGAACACGACCTTCCCGTTGCGCGTGACGCCGAAGTTCTTCCACAGCATGTCGCCGGGGAAGATGTTGGCCGCCACCAGGTCCTTGATGGCGTTGCCGTACTCGATCACCGCATGCTCGATCTGCTCGGGCGTGGCCTCCTGCAGGAAGATGTTCAGCGGGATCATCCGGCGCTCGATGTAGACATGCTTGAGGATCACCTCCAGCTGCCCGTCGCCGTCGCGGTCGGAGATCTCCACCAGGCTGGGGCAGTAGTGCAGCAGCTCCTCCACCAGCGCGTCCTCGAAGCGCGCGCGCGGGAAGGCCACGTTGCTGTACTCCAGCGTGTCGGCCATGCGCCCGACGCGGTCGTGCGTCTTCACCAGCTGGTACTTGCCCTGGATGATCTCGCGCGTGGTCTCCTTGGGCGGCGGGTAGAAGTCCTTGATGCACTTGAAGACGAAGGGAAAGCTCGGCAGGTCGAACACCAGCATCACCATGCCCTTGATGCCCGGCGCAATGCGGAACTTGTCGGTCGAGTGGCGCTGGTGGTAGAGGAAGTCGCGGTAGAACAGGTTCTTGCCCTGCTTCTGCAGGCCAATGGCGCTGTAGATCTCCGAGCGCGGCTTGCGCGGCATGAGGCTGCGCAGGAACTGCACGTAGGCCGCCGGAATCTCCATGTCCACCATGAAGTAGGCGCGCGCGAAGCTGAACAGCAGCAGCAGGTCCTCCTCGCCGAACAGCACCGCGTCGATGGCCAGCGTCTGGCCCTCCTGCGCGTGCAGGATCGGCAGCGCGAACGAGGTCTCGTGGAAGCCGTTGACGATCTTGCCCACGATGTAGCCGCCCTTGTTGCGGAAGAACATCGACGACAGCACCTGGATCTGGAAGTTGGTGCGCCAGCGCGTGTCGCCGAGCTGGCGGCGCATCGCCTCCAGCACGTGGTCGATGTCGCGGTCCAGGTCCTCGAAGGGCAGCTTGAGCTGGAAGTTGTGGACGATGCGCAGCAGCGTCTCGCGCAGCGTCGGCGGCGTCGGGTAGTAGGCGCGGTAGGTGGGCGCCGCGGCGGGCTCGTCGTTCTCGATGTACTCGGTGGAGACCGCCGGGCGCACGAAGATGAAGTCGTTGTGGAAGTAGTTGTGGTGCAGGATCTTGGTCGTGACCGAGTTGAAGAAGGTCTCGGCGCACTCGGGCTGGTGATGGTTGGTCAGCAGCCCGATGTAGTGCAGCTTGACTTGCTGCCAGGTGTCCATCGGCAGGCTTGACGCCCGGAATTCCGTCTGCAAGCGCTCGGCGGCCTCCTCCACCCGCTTGTCGTAGAACTCGATGCGCTCGCGCTGCGCGCGCTGCTGGCCATGCCAGTCGGCCTGCTCGAAGCGCTGCTTGGCCGCGGCACTGGTCTCGCGGAACAGCCGGTAGTGGCGGTTGAAGCCCTCCAGCAGCGCGCCGGCAATGGCGTAGGCGCGGCTGTCGTCGAGCAGCCGCGGGAACAGGCTGGGGTTGTTCATCACCGGGGGCCTCCTCCGCGCTGTCGTCGTCGTGCTCAGGCCACCGGCGGCTGGGCCTGGATTTCGGCCTCGCTCTCGGCTTCGGTGTCAGGCTCGGCTTGAGCGGCGGCCTGCGGCCGGGGCGCGGCGCCGATGGCCTCGATCTCGGTCTCGTCATCGGCCTTGGGCGGCGGCGGCGGCAGCGCCTCCACGCGCCGGTGCAGCGCCCGCAGCGCCTTCTCGTAGGCCGGCGCCACGTCGTCGGGGCCGCCCACGGTCATGCACAGGTCCTGCAGCAGCCCGTTGTGCAGCCCGTACACCCAGCCGTGCACCACCACGCTCTGGCCGCGCAGCCAGGCGTCCTTGACCACCGTGGTCTGGCACACGTTGAGCGCCTGCTCCAGCACGTTGAGCTCGCACAGGGCGTCGATGCGGTGCTCGACGGGCACGCTGTAGAGCCAGTCGCGGTGCTTGTCGCGCACGTCCTGCACGTGGCGCAGCCAGTTGTCCACCAGGCCCACGCGCAGGTCGTTGAGCGCGGCCTTCACGCCGCCGCAGTTGGAGTGGCCCACCACGATCACGTGCTGCACGCGCAGCGCATCCACGGCGTACTGCAGCACCGACAGGCAGTTGAGGTCGGAGTGGGCCACCACGTTGGCCACGTTGCGGTGCACGAACAGCTCGCCCGGCAGCAGCCCGACCAGCTCGTTGGCCGGCACGCGCGAGTCGGCGCAGCCGATCCACAGGTACTGCGGCGTCTGCTGCTTGAGCAGCCGCGAGAAGAAGCCGGGCTCGCGGGCCTCGGTCTGGTCGGCCCACTGCTGGTTGCGCTCGAAGAGGTCTTGCAGGTCGTTGGACATGGCGGGAGAAGGTTGCTTGGGGAACGGGTGGGAGGCGGGAGGGGGACGGCGCGCCGTGCGCGGCGCGCGTCGCGGCTCCGGCAGGCTGTGCCGGCGCGTCAGCCGCGCACGTCGGGGCGGCCCTGCACCGTCATCATGGTGGCGGTCATGGTGGCCACCAGCTTCTCGGGCCCGCCACTCTCGTGCTGCAGCGCGCGGGCCTCGACCACGCTGATGGTGCGCCCGGCCTTGAGCACGCGCGCGTCGCAGCGCAGCCACGGGCCCTGCGCGGGCGCCAGCAGGTTGACCTTGAACTCCACCGACAGCACCGAGGCGTCGGCCGGCATGAGCGAGAAGGCGGCGTAGCCGCAGGCCGAGTCCAGCGCCGCGGTCAGCATGCCCGCGTGCATGAAGTCATGCTGCTGCGACAGCTCAGGCTTGTGGCGCAGCACCACCACCACATGCCCCGGCGACACCGCCTCCAGCGTGGCGCCCAGGGTGCGCATCGCGCCCTGGCGGGCGAAGCTCTCGCGCACGCGCTGTGCATAGCCGGCATCTGCGGGAACGAAGCTCATCAATCCTCCGGTTACTGGGCACGGGTTCCCGGATTCTAGGGGGGCCTCGCTACACTGCCCGCGCATGACAGCTGTACCGGATCAGGCCCTGCGCTACCCGCTGGGCGACACGTTGCCCGCACCGGGCCAGGCCCTGGAGCTGGCGCCGGGCGTGCGCTGGGTGCGCATGGCGCTGCCCTTCGCGCTGGACCACGTCAACGTCTGGCTGCTGCGCGAGCGGCTCGACGGCGTTGACGGCTGGAGCGTGGTGGACACCGGCATCGCCAACGACGCCACGCGCGCGGCCTGGGAGCGCGTCTTCGCCGAGGCCCTGGACGGGCTGCCGCTGCTGCGCGTGATCGTCACGCACATGCACCCGGACCACATCGGGCTGGCGCACTGGCTCACCGAGCGCTGGAACTGCCGGCTGTGGATCAGCGCCACCGACTACCACGCCGCCTGCCACGGCAGCCGCAGCACCACCGGCCACGGCGGCGCCGCCGCGGCGGCCTTCTTCCGCAGCCACGGGCTGGCGGACGCGCAGGCGCTGGCCAAGGTGCGCGAGCGCGGCAACTACTACGCCAGCATGGTGCCGCAGGTGCCCTCGCAGTACCGGCGGCTGCTCGACGGCATGCGGCTGCCCGTGAGCGGCCACGAGTGGGAATGCATCGTGGGCTACGGCCACGCGCCCGAGCACATCAGCCTGCACTGCCCGACGCTGCGCGTGCTGATCTCGGGCGACATGCTGCTGCCGCGCATCTCCACCAACGTCAGCGTGCTGGACCTGGAGCCCGAGGCCAACCCGCTGCCGCTGTACCTGGCCTCGCTGGAGCGGCTGGCGCAGCTGCCGCCGGACACGCTGGTGCTGCCCTCGCATGGCAAACCCTTCGTCGGCATCCCGCAGCGGGTGGCGCAGCTGCGCCAGCACCACGACGCGCGGCTGCAGGAGGTGCTGCAGGCCTGCGCCCGCGAGCCGCTGCATGCCGCGGCGCTGCTGCCGGTGCTGTTCCGCCGCCCGCTGGACATGCACCAGACCACCTTCGCCATGGGCGAGGCCATCGCCCACCTGCACGCGCTGTGGCTCTCCGGCCAGCTGCGCCGCCACGCGGACGCGGATGGCGTCTGGCGCTTCGGGAAGGCCTGAAGCCGGCAAACGGGATTGTCAGTCCCCAGGCAACCGCCACCTCACTTCTCAGCCAGGAGTGAGATCAATGTCAACCGCAGGTGGACAATCCAGCCGCACGGGCCACGGGCCGCGGCGCAGCACAGGCGCCTGAAGCG
Source organism: Azohydromonas caseinilytica (assembly GCF_012927045.1). Taxonomy (GTDB): domain Bacteria; phylum Pseudomonadota; class Gammaproteobacteria; order Burkholderiales; family Burkholderiaceae_C; genus Azohydromonas; species Azohydromonas caseinilytica. The sequence continues at coordinate 298,357 of NZ_JABBFW010000005.1, forward strand.
GGTGCGCTGAGAAAAATGGGCCTGCCCACCCGCGTGGACAGGCCCATTGCAGTGCACCGCCCTCGCCGTCGGACGCGGCCTCCTCCCTCGGTGCACGCCGTCATGGACAGCGTGCCGCCAGTCTGGGGCCGCTCCAAATCCGAGTGACGCACCGACGCACGGGCCGACGTGAACCATGCACGCTTCCGGCCACAGGCCGCGCCCGAGCGGATCGGTGAATTTCTCCGGCCGGCGCGGGACTTTCTCACTCCAGCGCCGGCAGCACCGCGGCGCGCAGCGCGGCACGGCGCTGCTCGAAATCGGGCAGCACGGCGCGCACATGGGCCCAGAACGCGGCGCTGTGGTTCATCTCGCGCAGGTGCGCCAGCTCGTGCACCACCACGTAGTCGATGAGCGCGGGCGCCAGGTGCACCAGGCGCCAGTTGAGGCGGATCACGCCGGCGGCGCTGGCGCTGCCCCAGCGCGTGGCCGCGGCCGACAGCGCCAGCCGCGCCGGGCGCACGCCCATGCGGGGCGCGTACAGCGCGCAGCGTTCCTTGAAGACCTCCAGCGCCCGCGTCTGCAGCCAGCCGCGCAGCGCGGCGGCCCATTGCGCCGGCGGCGCCTCGTCGGGCAGCGGCACGTGCAGCAGCTCGCCATCGAGCCGCCAGGCCGGCGCCTGGGCCTGCAGCCGCAGCGTCCGGCCCAGGCAAGGCAGCGGCGCCTGCGGCCCCCACACCGGCTGCGCCTCCTGGCGGCGCAGCGCCCGCTCCTGCTGCGCGGCGAGGTGGCGCAGGATCCACGCCGCCTTGGCCTGCAGCACCTGCTCGACCTGGGCCAGCGTGGCGGCGCGCGGGGCGGCCACGCGCAAGCCCTGGGCATCGACCACCAGCCCGATGCTGCGGCGCTGGCTGCGCCGCAGCGCGTAGGCCACCTCGCCGCCGGGCAGCGTCACGGCATGCCGGGCCTCGGGATGGCGCCACAGCGAGGGGGCCGGCACCCCGGCCGGTGCCGCGGCAGGAGCAACGGGCGCCGTGCGGCGGCTCAAGTCCGGGCGGCGGCGGCCGGGTGCACGCCGTCCGCGGCGTAGGCCTCGGGGTCGAGGCGGCGCATCTCGGCCTCGATCCAGCCCTGCACCTCGCGCGTGAGCGACTCGGCGCTGCGACCCGCCACGGGGATGGGCGCGCCGATGGAGATGTCGATCACGCCCGGGCGCAGCAGCCAGCTCTTGCGCGGCCAGCAGCGCGCGGAAGTGACGGCCACGGGCACCAGCGGCACGCCGGTAGCCAGCGCCAGGCGCGCCGCGCCGCTCTGGTAGCGGCCCTGCTCGCCGCGCGGCACGCGCGTGCCCTCGGGGAACATGATCACCCAGGTGCCGTGCGACATGAACTTGCGGCCCTGCGAGGCGACCTTGTTCCAGGCCTCGGTGCGCTTGCTGCGGTCGATGTGGATCATGTCCAGCCGCGCCATGGCCCAGCCGAAGAACGGGATGTAGAGCAGCTCGCGCTTGAACACGTAGGCCAGCGGGTGCGGCATCAGCGCCGGGAAAGCGAAGGTTTCCCAGGTGGACTGGTGCTTGGCCGCCAGCAGCACGGCCTCGGTCTTTCCCTTGGGCAGGTGCTCCATGCCCTGGATGCGCCAGCGCACGCCGCAGATCCAGCGCGCGCCCAGGATGGCCGTGCGCAGCCAGCCCGCGCACATCCAGTACACCGGGTTGCCGCGCATGAAGATGGAGGCCAGCACCACCGTCAGCGACCAGGGAACGACCGTGACGGCCAGGAAGACGAGGTAGAGCGCCGAGCGCAGGATGGACAGCAGGCGACCCATCAGCGGCTGCCTTCCGGATCGGCGCCGGCCTCGGGCTGCTCGCGCTGCAGCAGGTAGTCGGCAAAGGCGGACAGGTCGGCATGCACCTGCAGCCCGGGCACCTGCGCCAGCAGCTGCTGCAGCTGCGCGTCGTCCAGCGACGCGCCGCGGCCGCTGCGCAGCAGGTGCGGCTGGCAGCCCGCGGCGCGCGCCGCGAGCATGTCGCGCGCGGTGTCGCCCACCAGCGGCACCTGCGTCAGGTCCGCGCCGTAGCGGCGGCCGATGTCGAGCATCAGCCCGGGCAGCGGCTTGCGGCAGTCGCAGTGGTCCTCGGGCGTGTGCGGGCACAGGAAGACGGCGTCGATGCGTCCGCCCTGCTGCGCCAGCAGCTTCATCATGTGCGCGTGCACGGCGTTGAGCGAGGTCATGTCGATCATCCCGCGCCCGATGCCGGCCTGGTTGGTGGCGATCACCACATGCCAGCCGGCATGGTTCAGCCGCGCCAGCGCCTCCAGCGCGCCGGGCACCGGCACCCACTCCGACGGCTCCTTGACGTGGTCCTCGCGGTACTGGTTGAGGACGCCGTCGCGGCCCAGGATGACAAGTTTCGGTATGGGGGTCATGCGGCCAGCCGCGAGAGGTCGGCCACGCGGTTCATCGCCGCGTGCAGCGTGGACAGCAGCGCCAGGCGGTTGGCGCGCAGCGCCGCGTCCTCGGCGTTGACCATCACCTGGTCGAAGAAGGCATCCACCGGCGCCTTGAGCGCGGCCAGCGCCTGCAGCGAGCCCTGGTAGTCGCCGGCCTCGAAGGCGGCGTCGGCCTTGGGCGCCACCGCCCGCAGCGCCTCGAACAGCGCGGCCTCGGCGCTCTCGCGCAGCAGCGCGGTGTCCACCGCCGGGCCGGCGCCGCCCTCGGACTTCTTGAGGATGTTGCCCACGCGCTTGTTGGCCGCCGCCAGCGAGGCCGCCTCGGGCAGGGCCGAGAAGGCGCGCACCGCGGCCAGCCGCTTGGGCACCTGGCCCAGGCGCGCCGGGCGCAGCGCCAGCACCGCGTCCACTTCCTGCGCGCTGTAGCCCTGCTCGCGCAGGCTGACCGCCAGGCGGTCGAACATGAAGTCCAGCAGCGCGGCGCCGGGGTCGGTGATCAGCTCGCCGAAGGGCGGCACGGCCTGCGCCACCAGCTCCGGCAGCGCCAGCGGCAGGTTCTTCTCGGTCAGCAGCCGGATCACGCCCAGCGCATGGCGGCGCAGCGCGAAGGGGTCCTTGTCGCCGGTGGGCAGCTGGCCGATGCCGAACAGGCCCACCAGCGTCTCCAGCTTGTCGGCCAGCGCCAGCACGGTGCCGGTGTGGTTGCGCGGCAGCACGTCGCCGGCGAAGCGCGGCTTGTAGTGGTCCTCGATGGCGATGGCCACGCCGTCGCGCAGGCCCTCGTGGCGCGCGTAGTAGCCGCCCATGATCCCCTGCAGCTCCGGGAACTCGCCCACCATGTCGGTGAGCAGGTCGGTCTTGGCCAGCAGCGCGGCCTCGCGCACCTTGCTGTCGAGCACCTCGAACTCGTCCTTGGCCTCCACGGTGTACGGCACCGTGGCCAGGCGCATCTGGTTCACGATGGCGTGGCCGATGGCCCGCACCCGCTCGGCGCGCTGCCCTTGAGTGCCGAGCTTGCCGTGGTAGACCACCTTGGCCAGGCCGGGCACGCGCGAGGCCAGCGTCTTCTTGCGGTCCTGGTCGAAGAAGAACTTGGCGTCGGCCAGGCGCGGGCGCACCACGCGCTCGTTGCCCTGCACCACGGCGCTCGCGTCCTCGGGGCGGATGTTGCTCACCACCAGGAAGCGGTTGGTCAGCCTGCCCTGGGCGTCCAGCAGCGGGAAGTACTTCTGATTGGCCTTCATCGTCAGGATCAGGCACTCCTGCGGCACTTCCAGGAACTGGCTGTCGAACTGGCAAGTGAGCACGTTGGGGCGCTCGACCAGGGCCGTGACCTCGTCGAGCAGCGCCTCGTCGTCGATGGGCTTGAGGCCTTCCCTGGCGGCGGCTTCCTGCAGCTGGCGCGCGATCTCGGCGCGGCGGGCCTCGAAACCGGCAATCACCGCCCCTTCTTGCTGCAATTGCTGCGCATAGCCGTCGGCATCGAGCAGCACCACGGGGTCGGTGGCGGCCTCGAAGCGGTGGCCGTGCGTGGCGCGGCCGGCCTGCAGGCCCAGCGCGTGGACCGGCACCACGTCGGCGCCGTGCAGCGCCACCAGCGCATGCGCCGGGCGCACGAAGTGCACGCTGCTCCAGCCGTCGGCGAGCTGGTAGCTCATGACCTTGGGGATGGGCAGCTTCGCCAGGGCCTCTTCCAGGGCCTTCTGCAGGCCGTCGGCCAAGGTGGCGCCGCGCTGCGTGGTCTGCAGGAACAGCGCCTCGGCCTTGCCGTCGGGGCGGCGCTGCAGCCGCGGCAGCACCGAGGCGTCGACGCCCAGCGCGCCCAGCTTCTTCAGCAGCGCCGGCGTGGGCTGGCCCTCGGCATTGAGCGCCACCGCCACCGGCATCAGCTTCACCAGCTGCTCGCGGTCGGCCCCCTGCGCGGCCACGCCCGTGAGGTGCGCGGCCAGGCGCCGCGGCGAGGCAAAGGGCGTGGCCACCGAATCGGCGCCGGCCAGCCCGGCGGCCTGCAGGCCCTTGAGCAGGCCCTGGGTAAAGGCATCGCCCAGGCTCTTGAGCGCCTTGGGCGGGAGTTCCTCGACGAACAGTTCGACGAGCAGGTTCTTGGTCATGTCGGAAGCCGCCATCACGCCGCCTTCTTCTTGAGTTCGAGTTGTGCCGTGACCTCGTCGGCCCAGGCCTTGGGCGCCATGGGGAAGCCCAGGCGGGCGCGGCTGTCGAGGTAGCTCGCCGCCACCGCGCGCGCGAGGTTGCGGATGCGGCCGATGTAGGCCGCGCGCTCGGTCACGCTGATGGCGCCGCGTGCGTCCAGCAAATTGAAGGTGTGGGCCGCCTTGAGCACCTGCTCGTAGGCCGGCAGCGCCAGCTGCTGCGCGATGAGGTGCTGGGCTTGCTTCTCGTGCGCGCCGAAGGCGGTGAGCAGGAACTCCACGTCGGAGTGCTCGAAGTTGTAGGTGCTCTGCTCCACCTCGTTCTGGTGGAACACGTCGCCGTACTTCAGGCCCGGGGTGAATTCGAGGTCGTAGACGTTCTCCACGCCCTGCAGGTACATCGCCAGCCGCTCCAGGCCGTAGGTGATCTCGCCGGTGGCGGGCTTGCAGTCGATGCCGCCGACCTGCTGGAAGTAGGTGAACTGCGTCACCTCCATGCCGTTGAGCCACACCTCCCAGCCCAGGCCCCAGGCGCCCAGCGTGGGGTTCTCCCAGTCGTCCTCGACGAAGCGGATGTCGTTCTTCTTGAGGTCGAAGCCCAGCGCCTGCAGCGAGCCCAGGTACAGCTCCAGGATGTTGGCCGGCGCGGGCTTGAGCACGACCTGGTACTGGTAGTAGTGCTGCAGCCGGTTGGGGTTGTCGCCGTAGCGCCCGTCCTTGGGCCGGCGGCTGGGTTGCACGTAGGCGGCCTTCCAGGGCTCGGGGCCGATTGCGCGCAGGAAGGTGGCGGTGTGGCTGGTGCCGGCGCCGACCTCCATGTCGTAAGGCTGCAGCAGCGCGCAGCCCTGGGCGCCCCAGTATTCCTGCAGGCGAAGGATGATTTGCTGGAAGCTCAGCGTGGCCATGGCGTGGGAGTTCGGACCTAAACCCTTGATTCTAGGGTGGCGCCCGGGACGCCCTCGCGCGGCCGGGGACCGTGGCCCCGCCCACGCCAATCCTGCGCGGGCGCCGGCCGGATCGCGGTGGCGGCGGCCCGGCAGCCGCCCTCAGGCGCGCCGCACCCGCGCCAGGACCAGCACGATGGTGCCCAGCGCTGCCAGCAGCAGCGGCCACAGCCCGCCGTGCGCCGCCCACCAGGCGAAGGGCGTGACGCCCTCGCGCGCCTGCACCGTGGCGTCGAGCGTGCCCCGGGTGAAGGCCGGCAGCTGCGCCGTGACGCGGCCCTGCTCGTCGATGACGGCGGTGATGCCGGTGTTGGTGGAGCGCAGCATCGGGATCTGGAACTCCAGCGCGCGCATGCGGCTGATGTTGAGATGCTGCGGCAGCGCCACCGTCGGGCCGAACCAGCCGATGTTGCTCAGGTTCACGAACACCGTGGGCGCCAGCGTCGGCTCCTGGAAACGCTGCGCCAGCTCCTCGCCGAACAGGTCCTCGTAGCAGATGTTGGGCGCCAGGCGCTGGCCCAGCGTGTTGAAGGACGGCGCGTTCAGCGGCCCGCGGTCGAAGTCGCCCAGCGGGATCTGCATCAGGTTCGTGAACCAGCGCAGCCCCGCGGGAATGAACTCGCCGAAGGGCACCAGGTGCACCTTGTCGTAGCGGTAGGGGGCGCCCGAGGCCGTGTGCGAGGACACGCCCAGCACCGAGTTGGTGTAGCCGTTCTCGAAGTCGCCCAGCGGCACGCCGATGAGCGCGGACTTGGGCGAGTGCTCGAAGTGGTCGCGCAGGCTGTCCCAGTAGCGAGGGTCGAAGTCCTTGAGCTGCGAGGGCAGCAGCGGGATGGCGGTCTCGGGCGCCACCACCAGGTCGCCGCGCGCCTGCATCAGCGCCTGGCGCAGCCAGGCCAGCGCGCCGGGCAGGTGCTCGACGGCGAACTTCTCGTCCTGCGCCACGTTGGTCTGCACCAGGCTCACGCGCAGCGTGCCGTGGCCCAGGGTGAAGGCCGCCGGCCCCGAGGCGGCGCTGAGCCCCAGCACCACCGCCACCCCGGCCAGGGCCAGCGCCAGCGCGCGCGGCCCCGCGCGCGCGGCCAGCACCGGCAGCGCCGCCAGCAGCGCCGCCGCCGCGCCGATGCCGTACACGCCCACCCAGGGCGCCAGCACCGCCAGCGGCGCGTCCACCTGCGCGTAGCCGCTGGCCAGCCAGGGGAAACCGGTGAACAGCACCCCGCGGCCGAGCTCGGCCAGCAGCCACAGCGCCGCCCACAGCAGCGCATCCGGCACCGTGCGCCCGCGCCGCCATCGGGCGAACAGCCCCATGGCAACGCCCAGGTACAGCCCCATCGCCAGCGCCAGCAGCACCACGGCGATGACGGCCAGCGGCGCAGGCAGGCCGCCGTAGCGGTGCATGCTCACGAACAGCCACCAGGTGCCCGTGCCGACCCAGGCACTGCCGAAGACCCAGCCCAGCAGCGCCGCGCGCCGCGGCGCGGCTTCCTGCACGCGCCACGCCAGCAGCGCCACGCACAACAGCTGCACCAGCCAGGCGCCGGTGTGGACAAAGACTTGAGCGTGCAGCGCTCCCAGCGCCGCCGCCAGCGGCAGCTCCAGCCGCCCGATCAGGCGCGAAACGGCATTCAAGATGCGGGCGCGTCAGCGCCGGGGATGCGCGTGACCTTGAACCAGCGCACCGCGCCGCCGCGCGCGAGCATGACCGTGAAGCGCAGCGGCCCGATGTCCACCGCCTCGCCGCGCCGGGGCACATGGCCGAGCTCGTGCGCGACCAGGCCGCCGATGGTGTCGAAGTCCTCACTGGGCAGCGCGGCGGCGAAGGCCTCGTTGACGTCGCCGATCTCGGCGTCGCCGGCGACGCGGTAGCTGCCGTCGGCCAGGGTGTAGACGGCCGACTCGGCGTCCTTGTCGTCGAACTCGTCCTCGATCTCGCCGACGATCTCCTCCAGCACGTCCTCGATGGTGATGAGCCCGGCGGTGTTGCCGAACTCGTCGATGACGATGGCCAGGTGGTTGCGGTTGCTGCGGAAGTCGCGCAGCAGCTCGTTGAGCCGCTTGCTCTCGGGCACGAACACGGCCGGGCGCAGCAGCGTGCGCAGCTTGAGCTCGGGCGCGCGCTGCAGCTTGAGCAGGTCCTTGGCCATGAGGATGCCGATGATGTTGTCGCGCCGGCCGTCGTAGACCGGAAAGCGCGAGTGGCCCGCGCCGATGACCAGCTCCAGCAGCGCCTCGTAGGGCGCCTCGATGTCGAGCAGGTCCATGCGCGGGGCGGCCACCATCACGTCGCCGGCGCTCATGTCGGCCATGCGCAGCACGCCCTCGAGCATCAGGCGCGATTCGGGTTCGATGAGCTCGCGCTGCTCGGCGTCGGCCAGCGTTTCCATCAGTTCAGCCTTGGAATCGGGCCCCGGGGAGATGAACTCCACCAGGCGTTCGAACAGGCTGCGTTTTTCGGGCGCCAGGCGCGGAGGTCGGCCGGACGCGGATTTGGCTGGTTGAGGCGGCTCTGACACGGCAGGTGTCGGAAGTGGGAAGAGGGCAAGAATACCCGATCGGCTTGACAGGGCACGGAGCTTGCATGACAGTCCGTCGCCCTTATCCGACCCCCCTGGCTCACGGGCCAGGCAGCAGCCCATGTCCAACGGACTGATCCCCGCGACCATCCTCACCGGCTTCCTCGGCAGCGGCAAGACCACGCTGCTCAAGCGCGTTCTCAGCGAGTCCCACGGCCAGAAGATCGCCGTGATCGAGAACGAGTTCGGCGAGGAGAACATCGACAACGAGATCCTGGTGGCCGACACCGAGGAGCAGATCATCCAGCTCTCCAACGGCTGTGTTTGCTGCACGATCCGCGAGGACCTGCGCTCCACCCTGTCGGTGCTGGCGGCCAAGCGACGCCGCGGCGAGCTCGATTTCGAGCGCGTCGTCATCGAGACCACCGGCCTGGCCGATCCGGGCCCCGTGGCGCAGACCTTCTTCATGGACGACGAGATCGCCGAGAGCTTCCTGCTCGACTCGATCCTGACGCTGGTGGACGCCAAGCACGCCAACCAGCAGCTCGACACCCGCCAGGAAGCGCGCCGCCAGGTGGGCTTCGCCGACCAGATCTTCATCAGCAAGTCCGACCTGGTCCCGGCCGAGGAGGTGGACGAGCTCTCGCACCGCCTCAAGCACATGAACCCGCGCGCGCCGCAGCGCCGGGTGCACTTCGGCGAGGTGCCCATCAGCGAGGTCTTCGACCTGCGCGGCTTCAACCTCAACACCAAGCTCGAGATCGACCCGGAGTTCCTTAACGACACCGCGCACGATCACCATCACCACGATCACGATCACGAGCACGATCACGAGCACGGCGAGCACTGCGACCACCCGCACCACCACCATCACGACGACGACGTCAAGTCCTTCGTCTTCCGTGCCGATAAGGCCTTCAACCCGGCCAAGCTGGAGGACTTCCTGGGCGCCATCGTGCAGGTCTACGGACCCAAGATGCTGCGCTACAAGGGCGTGCTCTACATGAAGGGCAGCGACCGCAAGGTGGTGTTCCAGGGCGTGCACCAGATGATGGGCAGCGACCTGGGCCCGAAGTGGGCGCCGGGCGAGAAGAAGCAAAGCAAGATGGTGTTCATCGGCGTGGACCTGCCGCGCGACATCCTGTTGCAGGGCCTGGAGCAATGCCTGGTGTAAGGGGTGCACAGCAGGGCCGTGGCTACAATGCCGCGCGCCGTGCGCACCCCCCCGCGCGGCGCCCCGTCGATTCGAGGAGAGCGATGTGAGCAAGACCCCGGTCCAGACTGCGGCGGCCGCCGGCCCGTCATCCCCGATCGAGACCGCCACGGCCGTGGCCTCATCCCCGGCCACCAGCCGCTTCGCCGAGCGCTTTTCGCCCTCTCCTCAACCCGCCGCCAGAACCTATCCCGATCCCGCCATGGAAACTCTCAAGCCCCCCGTCAAGGCGGACCCCAAGCTCGCCAACGCCTGGAAAACCAAGTCGGGCAGCGAGCTCACCGAAGAAGAACTGCTCGCCATGCCTGAGAGCGAGTACATGAACGACAAGCAGCTGGAGTTCTTCCGTACGCGGCTGTCCGCGCTCAAGGACGACCTGCTGTCCAACGCCGGCGAGACCACCGAGCACCTGCGCGAGGACACCTCCATCGTTCCCGATCCGGCCGACCGCGCCACGATCGAGGAGGAGCATGCGCTGGAGCTGCGCACCCGCGACCGCGAGCGCAAGCTGCTCAAGAAGATCTCGCAGTCGCTGGCACGCATCGACGCCGGCGACTACGGCTACTGCGACGAGACCGGCGAGCCCATCGGCTTGGGCCGGCTGCTGGCGCGCCCGACGGCCACGCTGTCGCTGGAAGCGCAGCAGCGCCGCGAGCTCAAGCAGAAGATGTTCGGCGACTGAGCACGCCGCGCCGCCCTCCCCCGCCCATGGCCGAGCCCAAGGACGGCACGAGCTTCCTGCGCAAGGTGGTGCGCCTGGTGGCCCCCACCGGCGCCGAGGGCGGCAGCCCCACGGACGACAGCACCCTGATGGGCCTGGAGCGCTCCGAGCTCAAGGCCATGATCGAGCGCAAGCGCCGCAACGACTTCGTGCGCAAGCGCGAGTTCGACATGCTGCGCAAGCTGCGCCGCGAGGGCATGGCCAGCGCCGCCGCGCTGGAAGTCCTGCACCTGGACACCGAGCCGCGCGCCGACACCCCCGGTGCGCAGCCTGCCGAGAACGGCGTCAAGGCCAAGATCGACGCGATCGAGCAGCAGATGGTGGGCGACGCCACGCCCGCCAGCCGCGCGCTGGCACGCAGCGCCGCACGCTCCTACACGACGTATGCCCCCGCGCCGGGCACGGGCTCGAAGGGCGGCAGCGAGGTGATGCAGGACCCGCTGCTCGACGAGGCCGTGATCGCCTTCGCCAACGGCGAGTTCGTGCGCTGCGAGCAGCTGCTGGCCGAGCTCACCGGCCCCGGTGGCCTGCGCGCCAACCATGCCGAGACCTGGCTGGTGCGGTTGGACCTCTACCGCGCCACCGGTGCGCAGGCCGCCTTCGAGACGCTGGCGGCCGAGTTCGCGCAGCGCTTCCACCGCTCGCCGCCGCAATGGTTCTCGCTGCCCCAGCGCCTGACGCAGCTGCCGCCGCCGGCCGGCGCCGCGCCGCGCCCGGGCCAGGACTGGGCCTGCCCGGCCGTGCTCGACGCCGCGGCGGTGCAGCGGCTGCAGGACTTCGTGCGCGAGGTGCCGCAACCCTGGGTGCTGGACTGGTCGGGGCTGCAGCATGTGCATGCCGACGCGCCGGCGAGCCTGGCGCCGCTGCTGCAGGCCTGGGCCGGCCAGCCGCTGCACATGCACTGGCTGGGCAGCGACATGCTGCTGCAGCGCCTGCGCGAGGCCACGCCCGCCGGCGTGCGTGACACCGACCCCGCGCTGTGGCTGCTGCGGCTGCAGGCGCTGCGGTTGCTGCACCGCGCCCAGGCCTTCGACGAGGCCGCCATCGATTACTGCATCACCTACGAGATCTCGCCCCCGCCCTGGGAGCCGCCCAGCTGCCGCGTGCGCCTGACCCGCGAGGGCCTGGCCGCGCCGTCCTCGACGCTGGGCAGCTCGACGACGGCGACCCTGGTGTCCGACTTCGAATCCTCGCTGCACGACAGCTCCACGGTGGAAGTGGAGCTGGCCGGCCAGCTCGTGGGCGACATCGGCCCCACGCTGCGACGGCTGCAGCAGCAGCTGGGCAACGCCGTGCGCGTGGACGTGCGCTGCGCGCGGCTGGTGCGCGTGGACTTCAATGCCGCGGGCGCCCTGCTCAAATGGGTGCAGGCGCGGCGCCAGGAGAACCGCAGCCTGGGCTTTTCCGACACCCACCGCCTGGTCGCGCTGCTGCTGGGCGCGATGGGCATCAACGAGCACGCCCGCGTGCGCGTGCACAACACCTGAACCCCGCCGTCCACCTGTCGGGCGGCTCTTTGACGCGGCCTTCGCGCCGCTTGAGGCTCTAGACCCATGGAACCCTTTCACGGCACCACCATCCTCAGCGTGCGCCGCGGCCCCCTCGTCGCCCTGGGCGGCGACGGCCAGGTGACGCTGGGCCAGATCGTCGTCAAGTCCAGCGCGCGCAAGGTGCGCCGGCTCTACCGTGAGCAGGTCCTGGCCGGCTTTGCCGGCGCCACGGCCGACGCCTTCACCCTCTTCGAGCGCTTCGAGGGCAAGCTGGAGAAGCACCAGGGCCACCTGGTGCGCGCCGCCGTCGAGCTGACCAAGGACTGGCGCACCGACCGCGTGCTGCGCCGCCTGGAGGCCATGCTGGCCGTGGCGGACAAGGACACCTCGCTGATCATCACCGGCAACGGCGACGTGCTGGAGCCCGAGCACGGCATCGTGGCCATTGGCTCCGGCGGCGCCTACGCGCAGGCCGCAGCGCGCGCGCTGCTGCAGCACACCGAGCTGTCGCCGCAGGAGATCGTCAAGCAGGCGCTGACCATCGCCGGCGACCTGTGCATCTACACCAACCAGAGCCACGTGATCGAGACCCTGGGCGCCGCTCCCGCGGCCGCCGCCTGAGGCTCGCGCGTTTGTTGGATCTCACTTCTTTTTCGAGTCACGCCATGAGCGCCATGACCCCCCAGGAAATCGTCTCCGAGCTCGACCGCCACATCGTCGGCCAGGCGCAGGCCAAGCGCATGGTGGCCATCGCGCTGCGCAACCGCTGGCGCCGCCAGCAGGTGGACGAGAAGCTGCGCACGGAGATCACCCCCAAGAACATCCTGATGATCGGCCCCACCGGCGTGGGCAAGACCGAGATCGCCCGCCGCCTGGCGCGGCTGGCCGACGCGCCCTTCATCAAGGTCGAGGCCACCAAGTTCACCGAGGTAGGCTACGTCGGCAAGGATGTGGACACCATCGTGCGCGACCTGGTGGACGTGGCCGTCAAGCAGGAGCGCGAGCGCCAGATGCGCACCAAGCGCGCACAGGCCGAGGACGCCGCCGAGGAGCGCGTGCTCGACATCCTGGTGCCCATGCCCCGCTCTTCGGGCTTCGGCCTCACCGAGATCGCCGCCCCGCCCGCCGACAACGCCGCGCGCCAGGGCATGCGCAAACGGCTGCGCGAGGGCGCGCTCGACGACAAGGAGATCGAGATCGAGGTGGCCGACCACCGCCCGGCGCTGGAGATCCTGGGCCCGCAGGGCATGGAGGAGATGGCCGAGCAGCTCAAGGGCCTGTTCTCGCAGTTCGGCGCCAACAAGCGCCACACCCGCAAGCTCAAGATCGCCGAGGCGCTGAAGCTGCTGGTGGAGGAAGAGGCGGCCAAGCTGGTCAACGAGGACGAGATCAAGACCGCGGCGCTGGCCCATGCCGAGGGCAACGGCATCGTCTTCATCGACGAGATCGACAAGGTCGCCGGCAGCGGCGAGTCGCGCGGCGCCGACGTCTCGCGCCAGGGCGTGCAGCGCGACCTGCTGCCGCTGGTCGAGGGCACCACCGTCAACACCAAGTACGGCATGGTGCGCACCGACCACATCCTGTTCATCGCCTCGGGCGCGTTCCACCTGTCCAAGCCCAGTGACCTCATTCCCGAGCTGCAAGGGCGCTTTCCCATCCGCGTCGAACTCGGTTCGCTGTCGGTGGACGACTTCGAAGCCATCCTCAAGTCCACGCACGCCAGCCTGGTGAAGCAGTACCAGGCGTTGCTGGCCACCGAGGGCGTGGCGCTGGAGATCACGGCCGAGGGCATCCGGCGCCTGGCGCAGATCGCCTTCGACGTCAACGAGCGCACCGAGAACATCGGCGCGCGGCGCCTGGCCACGGTGATGGAGCGGCTGCTCGACGAGGTCAGCTTCGACGCCCCCAACCTCGCGGGCACCACCGTCACGCTCGATGCCGCGGCGGTGGACGCCAAGCTCGGCGAGCTCTCGCGCAACGAGGACCTGTCGCGCTTCATCCTCTGAGCGCACAACCGTTCGGGCTGAGCCTGTCGAAGGGCTCAGGGCGAAAAGGAGATGAGTGGGCCGGCCGCTTGCCCCCAGGCGGCGGCCCGCTGCGCGCCCGCGGCGACCTCGAAAGGAGCCCGCACGATGGACCGCTCTCGCCTGCAACGCCGCCTGGAGGCGGTGCGCGCGCACAGCCTGGCGCTGGCGCAGCCGCTGTCAGCCGAGGATTGCGCGCTGCAGTCCATGCCCGACGCCAGCCCGGTCAAGTGGCACTTGGCGCACACGAGCTGGTTCTTCGAGACGCTGGTGCTGGGCCCGCACTGCGCGGGCTACCGGGTGTTCGATGAGCGCTTCGGCTTCCTCTTCAACTCCTACTACGAGGCGCTGGGGCCGCGCCATCCGCGCCCGCAGCGCGGCATGCTCTCGCGCCCCGCCCTGCAAGAGGTGCTGGACTACCGGCGCCATGTGGACGCGGCGCTGCAGGGTTTCATCGAGGCCGGCCATGAAAGGGCGCTGTCCGCAGCGGCGGGGCTGATCGAGCTGGGCCTGCAGCACGAGCAGCAGCACCAGGAGCTGATGCTCACGGATGTGAAACACCTGCTGTCGCTCAATCCGCTGCAGCCGGCCTACCTGCCGGGCGCGACGCCCCGGCCACCGGGCGAGGCGGTGCCGCTGCGCTGGCTGGATTTCGGGGGCGGGCTGGTCGAGATCGGCCATGGCGGCGCGGGCTTCGGCTTCGACAACGAGACGCCGCGCCATCGCGTCTGGCTGGAGCCCTACCAACTGGCCAGCCGCCCGGTCAGCTGCGGCGAATACCTCGCCTTCATGGCCGACGGCGGCTATCGGCGGGCCGAGTTCTGGCTCAGCGACGGCTGGGCCTGGGTGCAGGCCCACGCCGTCTCGGCGCCGCTGTACTGGAACCCCGAGGCGGGCACGCATTTCACCCTGCACGGCGCGTGCCCCCTGGACCCGGCCGAGCCGGTGTGCCATTTGAATCTCTACGAGGCCGCCGCCTACGCCCAATGGGCCGGCGCGCGGCTGCCCACGGAGGCCGAGTGGGAAGCCGCCGTGCAGCTCCAGCCCGCCGCGCCAATGGCCGCCAAGGCGCTGGAGGGGCACCTGCATCCGGCGCCGGCCGGCGACGGCCCCGGGCTGCTGCAAGTCGAAGACGCCGTGTGGCAGTGGACCCGCTCGGCCTATGAGCCTTACCCCGGCTTCCGGCCGCTGCCCGGCGCGGTGGGCGAATACAACGGCAAGTTCATGGTCGGCCAGAACGTGCTGCGCGGCGGCAGCTGCGCCAGCCCGGCCGGGCATGTGCGGGCCAGCTACCGCAACTTCTTCGCGCCGGCGGCGCGCTGGCAATTCACCGGGCTGCGGCTGGCGCGCGACGGCGCCTGAGGCCGCTGCGCTCAGGGCAAAGAGTTTTTCACTGCGGAGGCGAGCAATGAAAGCGATCTGGAACGGCGCGGTGATCGCCGAGAGCGACGACACCGTGCTGGTGGAAGGCAACCACTACTTCCCCGAAAGCGCCGTGAAGAAGGAGTACCTGCTGGCCAGCAACCACCGCACGAGCTGCCCGTGGAAAGGACAGGCGCGCTACTGGTCGCTGCTGGTCAACGGCGACGTGAATCCCGAGGCCGCTTGGTACTACCCCGAGCCCAGCGAGGCCGCGGCGCAGATCAAGGACCGCATCGCGTTCTGGAAGGGCGTACAGGTCACGGAGTGAGAGCGGACCGGGTTGCCGCAAGATTGTCACCCCGCGAGCAACAATGTCTTGCTCATTGCCCCTCTAGTGACCTGAGAGTCACCCGGCAGTCAACAATCCACTCCCCGTCGGGCTGGCGGCTACAGCGCCAGCCGATGCGCCTGCAACGCCAGCAGGCCGTCGAAGATCAGCGACTCAACCAGCTCGTGCGGGATGTCCAGGTGCGGTGACACCTTCCAGCCCGCGCCGCCGGTCATCAGCGTGATGGGGGCCCGCCCGCAGTGGCGCTGCAGCCGCCGGTGCATGTGCTCGATGGCGCCGGTGATGGCGAAGGTACCGCCGCTGGTGAGGGCGTCGGAGGTGTTGGTGGGGAAGTCGCGCACCTCGCCGGTGGGCACGTGCAGGCCGGCCGTGCCGCTTTCCAGGGCGCGCAGCATGATGCCGTGGCCCGGCAGGATGAAGCCGCCCAGAAAGCGGCCCTCGCCGTCGAGCGCGTCCACGGTCACGGCGGTGCCGATCATCACCACCAGCACCGGGCCGTCCAGGCCGCGCGCATGCGCGTGCGAGCGTGCGCCGATCAGCGCTACCCACCGGTCCGCGCCCAGGCGGCCGGGATGGTCGTAGCCGTTGCGCACGCCACCGTCGTGCGCGGTGGAGACGGCCCAGCGCGGCGAAAGATCCCACAGCTCCAGCTGCTCCTCGACGCGGCGCCGCACGGCGTCGCCGGCCACGTTGCAGCCCAGCATGCTGGTGGGCGGCGCGAGGTTCTTCCACTGCGCGTCGGCCAGCTCGTCGATGGTTTCGAGAAAGGCCGCGCCCTGCGCCAGCACCGCCGCGCCGGGCTGTGGGCTGGCGTACTGGGCCCATTTCAGTCGCGTGTTGCCGATGTCGATGGCCAGGAAACTCATGGGCGCGAGGGTATCAGGGTGAAACAGCGGGCCTCGGCACGGCGGCTCAACCGCGCAGCGCCAGGGCCACCACGGCCACGGCCAGCACCGCGGCGCCGGCCGTGAGCCAGCGCAGCTGCAGCCGCAGCGTCTGCACGGCCTCCACCAGCCGCGCGTTGTGCTCGGAGAGCGTCTCGATGAGGCCGGCGCTGGCCTGCTGCTGGGCCGTGAGCTCGTCCAGCCGGGCGGTGAGTTGCTGCACTTGCGCCTGCAGCGCGGCCGTGGGGTCGGCCGTTGGAGCGGTCGCTTCGGCCAGGGCTTCGGCGGCGGGCAGCTCCTGGCTGCGGTCGAAGATGCGGCGCGCGCCGCGCACCAGCCCGGGCGCGGCCTCGATCACTTCGGACCAGGGCACCAGCCTGAGCGCGCTGAGCCAACCCATGGTCGTGCCCCTTCAATCCGGCAATGTTGCTTCGGTACGGCTTCAGCGTGCCGCTTCGGGCAGCTCGATCTTCACTTCCAGCACTTCCAGGTTGTCCTGCCGCTCCAGGTGCACCTTGACGTCCTCCGAGCTGATGGCGACGTACTTGGTGATCACCGCCAGCAGCTCGCGTTGCAGCGCCGGCAGGTAGTCGGGGCTGCGGCTGCGGCTGGTGCGCTCGTGCGCCAGGATGATCTGCAGCCGTTCCTTGGCGACGTTGGCCGAGCGCTTCTTCTCGCCCATCAGGAAGGACAGAAAACTCATGACGCGTTACCTCCCGCCGAAGAGGCGCTTGAAGAAGCCGGGCTTGACGGCGTCGGTGAAGCGCATGGGCTTGTCATTGCCCAGGAAGCGGTCCACCACGTCCTTGTAGGCCTCGGCAACGTCCGTGCCGTTCATGTGCACCACCGGCACACCCTGGTTGGATGCCTGCAGCACCACCTCGGATTCCGGGATCACGCCGATGAGCTCGATGCGCAGGATGTCCTGGATGTCCTGCAGCGACAGCATCTGGCCGTCCTCCACGCGCAACGGGTTGTAGCGCGTGATGAGCAGGTGCTCCTTGACGGGGGTGTCGCCCTGCGCGGCGCGGCGCGTCTTGGAGCCCAGCATGCCCAGGATGCGGTCCGAGTCGCGTACCGAGGACACCTCGGGGTTGGTCACCACCAGCGCATCGTCGGCGAAGTGCATCGCCAGCATGGCGCCGCTCTCGATGCCCGCGGGCGAGTCGCAGACGATGTAGTCGAAGCCCTGCTCGGCCAGGTCGGCCAGCACACGCTCCACGCCTTCCTTGGTCAGCGCGTCCTTGTCACGCGTCTGCGAGGCGGGCAGCACGAACAGGTTGTCGCAGTGCTTGTCCTTGATCAGCGCCTGGTTGAGGTTGGCTTCGCCATTGATGACGTTGATGAGGTCGTACACCACGCGGCGTTCGCAACCCATGATCAAGTCCAGGTTGCGTAAGCCGACGTCAAAGTCGATCACCGCCGTCTTGTGGCCGCGCAGCGCGAGGCCGGAAGAGAAGCTAGCGCTGGTCGTGGTCTTGCCGACCCCGCCCTTGCCGGAAGTCACGACGACGATTCTGGCCATCTCAGGTACATCCTTTCAGCTGTCGGTTCGGTGTGTCTTGCGCACGGCTGGCGCATTCAAATCTTGATGGGCTCGATCACCAGCTTCTCGCCGTCGAGCCGCACTTGCGCCGGTTTGCCCAGCACATCGGCGGGCAGCGGGTTCTCGGCGGTACGGTAGGTCCCGGCGATGGAAATGAGCTCGGGCTCCAGGCAGGTGGTGAAGATGCGCGCGCTGGTGTCGCCGCGCGCACCGGCCACCACCTTGCCACGCAGTGGCGCGTACACATGCACGTTGCCGTCGGCGATGACCTCGGCGCCGCAGTTGACCTGCGCCAGCACCACCAGATCGCCGCCGCGGGCATAGACCTGCTGGCCCGAGCGCAGCGGCTTGTCCACCAGCAGCGTGGCCCCGGGCACCTGCACCTCGCGCACCACTTCCCGCACCACCTCGCGCACGGCCTCGGCACGGGGCGTGAGCGGCACGGCATCGGGCGAGTCGCCCAGGCCGGCGGCGGAAGCGGCTTCCATTTGCGCCGGACTGCCGCCGCGCGCGGCCACGGGCAGCATGCGGTGGCGGCGCAGCAGGGCCACCAGCGCGGCCATGTCCAGCGGCGTGGGGTCCGCATGCACCGCCGTCAGGTCCACCAGCACCGGCTCCTGGTTGAAGAGCTCGGGCGTTTCGGCCAGGCGCTGCGCCAGCTCCGCCGCCAGCAACTTCAAGTCCGTGGTCTTGAGCAGCAGCGCCAGCAGCGTCAGCGAAGCGCTCCTGAGGTCGAAGGGAGACGTCACTCCGGCGGAAACAGCGGCCATGGGGGCGGAACAAGCCTAAAAGGGGGGCAGTTTACCGGTCCGGCACGCCGGGCAGACATCAAAAGGCGCAAGCGATTGCTGCAACGCAGCAGCTCCGGCGCCGCGCCACAATGGGCCATGCCCACGCTCATCGCGACCCAATCCTTCACCAGCGCGGCGGACGCGCTGGCACATGCCCGCCACATCTACGACATCGGCATCACGCACCTGCGCCAGTCGCTGCAGGAATTCGTGGCCGGCACCGACCCGGCGCGGCGGGTGCGCGCCTGCTACCCCTTCGTGCGCATCCACACTGACACCGTGGCACGCGCCGATTCGCGCCTGTCCTTCGGCTTCGTGGCCGGCCCCGGCACCTACGAGACCACGCTGACACGCCCGGACCTGTTCGGCGACTACTACCTGGAGCAGTTCGAGCTGCTGCTGCGCAACCACGGCGTGCCGCTGGAAGTGGGCATGAGCACGCAGCCGATCCCGATCCACTTCTCCTTCTCCGAGCACGACCACATCGAAGGCACGATGAGCGCCGAGCGCCGCCAGCGCATGCGCGACCTCTTCGACCTGCCCGACCTGGCGTCCATGGACGACGGCATCGCCAACGGCACGCACGAGGTGCCCCCTGGTCAACCCATGCCGCTGGCGCTCTTCACCGGCCCGCGCGTGGACTACTCGCTGCACCGGCTGCGCCACTATACGGGCACGGCGCCGGAGCATTTCCAGAACTTCCTGCTGTTCACGAACTACCAGTTCTACATCGACGAGTTCGTGCGCCTGGGCCGCAGCCTGATGGCCGCGCCCGAGGGCGACGCGGCGGCCGACGGCTACTGCGCCTTCATCGAGCCGGGCAACGTCGTCACGCGCCGCCATGGCCATGCGCCCCAGCCCGGCGACGCGCTGGGCGCGCCGCCGCCGCGGCTGCCGCAGATGCCGGCCTACCACCTGGTGCGCCCGGACGGCGCCGGCATCACCATGGTCAACATCGGCGTGGGCCCGGCCAACGCCAAGACCATCACCGACCACGTGGCCGTGCTGCGCCCGCATGCCTGGATCATGCTCGGCCACTGCGCGGGGCTGCGCAACACGCAGCAGCTCGGCGACTACGTGCTGGCGCACGGCTACGTGCGCGAGGACCACGTGCTCGACGAGGAGCTGCCGCTGTGGGTGCCCATCCCGGCGCTGGCGGAGATCCAGGTGGCGCTGGAGCAGGCGGTGGAGGACATCACGCAGCTGCGCGGCTTCGAGCTCAAGGGCATCCTGCGCACCGGCACCGTGGCCTCCACCGACAACCGCAACTGGGAGCTGCTGCCGCATCCGGGCCCCGAGCGCCGCTTCAGCCAGAGCCGCGCCGTGGCGCTGGACATGGAGTCGGCCACCATCGCCGCCAACGGCTTCAGGTTCCGCGTCCCCTACGGCACGCTGCTCTGTGTCTCCGACAAGCCCCTGCACGGCGAGATCAAGCTCCCCGGCATGGCCAACCAGTTCTACCGCGAGCGCGTGGACCAGCACCTGCGCATCGGCATGCGCGCCATTGACATCCTGCGCCAGCAGCGCCTGGACCAGCTCCACAGCCGCAAGCTGCGCAGCTTCGCCGAGGTCGCCTTCCAGTAAGCCTCACTTCCCGCCGCGACCGCCCGGCGCCCTGCCGGCCGCGGCGCGCGGGTAGGCCGCTTCCTACGTCCGGACGCGGCGGCAGCCGCCTGACGGCCGCGCCCTCGGGCGCAACCATTGCTCCCAGTGTGTCGAGCACCCAGGAGCATGTGATGAACGAGTTTCACGACCGGCTGGACGGCATCCAGCGCTGGTTCTACGGCGGCGAGCCCAGCCTCGACGACCTGCCGCCGGACGACGAGACGGTCGCGACGCCATTGCCCGAAGAGCGGCCCGGCGCCGCCGACCTGTGCAATGCCTGCGCGCGGGCGCTGCTGCAGCACTGAGGGCCCGGCCACGATGCGACTGCCGGTCCCGCTGCGCCGCGACGACGCCCCCGCCCACCCGGCGCCCCACATCCGCGTGCTGACGCTGAACCTGCACAAGGGCTTCACGGTCATGAACCGCCGCTACGTGCTGGCCGAGATCCGGGAAGCGGTGCGCGCCACGGGCGCCGACATCGTCTTCCTGCAGGAGGTGGCGGGCGCGGCCTCGCACCGCCATGACCTGCGCCCGGTGAAGGCCCTGGCCGGCAAGGCCGCGCACCGCCTGGACGGGCGCGGTGCCGGACAGGCACTGGCGCGCATGCCGCAGTACGAGTTCCTGGCCGACACCATCTGGCACCAGCATGCCTACGGGCGCAACGCCGTCTCGCCGGGCGGACACCACGGCAACGCGCTGCTGTCCAAGTTCCCGATCCTGCGCCACCGCAACGTGGACGTGAGCCTGGACCTGGACGGGGTGGAGAAGCGTGGCCTGCTGCACTGCGAGCTGGAGCTGCCGGACTCGGAGTACCCGCTGCATGCCATCTGCGTGCACCTCGGGCTGCGCGAGTCGCAGCGCCAGCGTCAGATCGACCTGCTGGGGCAGCTGCTGCGCGACGCGGTGCCGCCGCAGGCACCGCTGGTGATCGCGGGCGATTTCAACGACTGGCGGCTGTGCGCGCACGCGCGGCTGCAGAAGGAGCTGGAGCTGCAGGAGGTGCATGCGCATGCGCATGGGCGCACGCCGCGCACCTTCCCGGCACGGCATCCCGTGCTGCGGCTGGACCGCATCTACGTGCGCAACCTGCGCCACGCCCCGATTGGACTGCCCAAGCGTCCGTGGTCCCACCTGTCGGACCACGCGCCCCTGGCTGCGGAGGTGATGTTGTGAAGCTGGACTGGACGGCGGGCAACCGCATTGAAGTGCTGGAAAACGGCGAGGAGTACTACCCGCGCGTGTTTGCCGCCATCGCGGCAGCTCGGCGCGAGGTGGTGATCGAGACCTTCATCCTGTTCGACGACCCGGTCGGCCGCCAGCTGCACGCGGTGCTGCTGGAAGTGGCGCGCCGCGGCGTGCAGGTGGACCTGACGGTGGACGGCTACGGTTCGCCCGACCTGTCGGACGAATTCATCCGCGCGCTCACCGACGCGGGCGTGCGGCTGCACGTGTACGACCCCCGGCCGCGGCTGCTGGGCTTGCGCTACAACCTCGTGCGCCGCATGCACCGCAAGATCGTGGTGATCGACGGCGAGCTGGCCTTCATCGGCGGCATCAATTTCTCCGAGGACCACCTCATCGCCAGCGGCCCGATGTCCAAGCAGGACTACGCGGTACAGGTGCAGGGGCCGGTGGTGCGGCAGATGCACGGCTTCGTGCACGAGGTGCTGGCGCCGGTGCGCCACGCGCTGTTGCAGTGGGTGCGGCACGGCTTCAGGCGCCCGGTGAAGATCCAACCGCCCGCGCCGTCGGTGCTGCCGCCCGTGGGCAGCGCGCAGGCCGTGCTGGTGACGCGCGACAACGAGCGCCACACCAACGACATCGAGCGCTGCTACCGCACGGCCATCCGAACCGCCAGGCGCGAGGTCGTGATCGCCAATGCCTACTTCTTCCCCGGCTACCGGCTGCTGCGCGAGCTGCGCCGCGCCGCGCGCCGCGGGGTGGCGGTGCACCTGATCCTGCAGGGCGAGCCCGACATGGCCATCGTGCGCATCGGCGCGCGCATGCTCTACCACTCGCTGGTCAAGGACGGCGTGCACGTGCACGAGTACTGCAAGCGCCCACTGCACGGCAAGGTGGCGGTGGTGGACGGCGAGTGGGCCACGGTGGGCTCCAGCAACCTCGACCCGCTGAGCCTGTCGCTCAACCTGGAGGCCAACCTGCTG
Organism: Azohydromonas caseinilytica; assembly: GCF_012927045.1. Taxonomy (GTDB): domain Bacteria; phylum Pseudomonadota; class Gammaproteobacteria; order Burkholderiales; family Burkholderiaceae_C; genus Azohydromonas; species Azohydromonas caseinilytica. The sequence continues at coordinate 320,549 of NZ_JABBFW010000005.1, forward strand.
ATCCGCGACCGCGACTTCGCCGCGGACCTGCGCCAGCGGCTGCAGCGCCTCATCGACAACGAGTGCACCGAGATGAGCCGCGAGGCGCTGCCCAAGCGCACGATGTGGCGCTACCTCGGCAGCGCGCTGGCCTTCCACCTGCTGCGCCACTTCCCGAGCTGGGCCGAGGTGCTGCCGCGCAGCGGCAAGTTCGTGCGCTCCTTCATCGGGCGGCGTCAGGTGGACGTCCATCCCGAGGCGCTGCACCAGGCCGACCGCTGACATGGAGCGCGCGGTGGCCCACGGTGCGCTGCCGGCCCGGCTCCTGGCCCAGGCCTGGGTCCGCGTGCGCCGGCCGCTGCTGGCGCTGGCGCTGCTGGGGCTGCTGGGCTTCATCGCCTGGCGCGCGCGCAGCCTGGACTGGGCCGCCGCCTGGGAGGCGCTGCTGGCCTACCGCCCAGGCACGCTGCTGCTGGCGGCGCTGGCGGTGGCGGTCGCGCACGGGCTCTACATCAGCTACGACCTGCTCGGCCGCTACTACAGCGGCCACCAGCTGCCACCGGCACGCGTGGCAGCCACCGCCTTCGTCAGCTTTGCCGCGAACCTGAACCTGGGCTCGATGGTGGGCGGCGTGGCGCTGCGCCTGCGCCTGTACGCGCAGCAAGGCCTGCCGATCGCCACCATCCTGCGCGTCTGGGGGCTGAGCCTGCTGACCAACTGGATCGGCTACGCGGCGCTGGCCGGGGCGGTGTTTCTCAGCGGCTGGGTTCGGCTGCCGCCCGAGGCGCCATTGACCACGGATGCGCTGCGCTGGGTCGGCCTGGTGCTCTGGTCCGTGGTGGGCGTGTACCTGGCGGCCTGCCGCTGGTCGCCGCGGCGCTTGTGGACGCTGCGCGGCCACCGGCTGGAGCTGCCGCGCGCCGGGCTGGCGCTGCTGCAGGTGCTGCTGTCGGCGCTGCACTGGGGTTTTGTCGCCAGCGTGCTGTACGTGCTGCTGCACGGCCGCGTGGACTACCCCACGGTGCTGGGCGCGCTGATGATGACCAGCATGGCCGTGATCGCGATGCGCGTGCCGGCGGGCCTGGGCGTGCTGGAAGCCGTGTTCATGGCACTGCTGGCCGGGCTGCAGCCCGAGGCGCAGCTGCTGGCGGCGCTGCTGGCGTACCGGGCGCTGTTCTACCTGCTGCCGCTGGCGGCGGCGGCGCTGGTCTACCTCGGCCTGGAGGCGCGGCTGCGCCGCACCCGGGTCACGGCACGGATGGCCAAGCCGCAGGCTTGAGCGGCGCCGTCCCGGTCGACACCCGCCCCGACCCACGGCGCTTGAGACGCACGCACCACGACATGGCGCAAGGCGCTCGCCTTGTGCACCCCGGGGCGATCCCGTACGCTGGTTTGCCACCACCTCAACCGCGCCGTGCCGCGGAGCCGGCGCACAAGGAGACCGCCATGTCGAGCCCATCCTCTTCCGTCGCCGCGATCCGCACCCTGGCCCTCGTGGGCGCGGCGGCGTCTGGCAAGACCAGCCTGGCCGAGGCACTGCTGCACCACGCCGGCGCCATCGGCGCGCCGGGCAGCCTGGAGCGAGGCAGCATGGTCAGCGACTTCGACCCGCTGGAGCGCCGCATGCAGCACTCGCTGAACTCGGCGCTGATGCACCTGGACCACCAGGGCACGCGGATTCACTTCATCGACACGCCTGGGGCGCCCGACTTCGTCGGCCAGTCATTGCCGGCGTTGGAAGCGGTGGAAACCGCCGCGGTGGTCGTCAACGCCGCCACCGGCATCGAGCCGATGACGGTGCGCATGATGGAGTACGCGGCGCAGCGCCGGCTCGACCGGCTGATCATCGTCAACAAGATCGATGCCCAGGGCGTGGACCTGCCCGCCCTGCTGGCGCAGCTGCAGGAAACCTTCGGCCGCGAATGCCTGCCGCTGAACCTGCCGGCCGAAGGCGGCAGCCGGGTGGTGGACTGCTTCTTCAACCGTGAAGGCCAGACCGACTTCGGCGCCGTGGAGGACGCGCACCGCGCGCTGGTGGAGCAGGTGGTGGAGGTGGATGGCGACTTCGTCGAGCGTTACCTCAACGACGGCGACGTGGACGCCAGTGAGCTGCACGCGCCGCTGGAGCAGGCACTGCGCGAGGGTCATCTGATTCCGGTGTGCTTCGTCTCCGCGCGCACCGGTGCCGGCCTGGCGCAACTGCTCGACGTCATCGACAAGCTGCTGCCGCACCCGGGCGAAGGCAACCCGCCGGCGTTCCTCAAGGGCGAACGCGAAGAAGCGCAGCCGCTGCAGGCGCAGCCCGATCCGTCGCTGCACGTGCTGGCCCATGTGTTCAAGGTCACGGTGGACCCCTACGTCGGCAAGATGGGCATCTTCCGCGTGCACCAGGGCACGGTCACCAGGGACAGCCTGCTCTACATCGGCGACGGCCGGAAGCCCTTCAAGGTCAACCACCTCTTCATGCTGCAGGGCAAGGAGCATGTGGAGGTTTCGCGCGCCCTGCCGGGCGACCTGTGCGCGGTGGCCAAGATCGACGAGCTGCACTTTGACGCCGTGTTGCACGACGCGGCCGAGGACGACCACATCCACCTGCAGCCGCTGGACTTCCCGGTGCCGGTACATGGCCTGGCCATCGAACCCAAGCGCCATGGCGACGAGCAGCGGCTGTGGGAAATTCTCACCAAGCTGCTCGACGAGGACCCGTGCCTGAAGGTGGAGCATGTGCCCACCACCAACGAAACCATCGTCTACGGCCTGGGCGAATTGCACCTGCGCGTGCTGCTGGAGCGGCTGCGCGAGGTCTACAAGTTCGAAGTGCAGACGCGGCCGCCGCGCATTGCTTACCGGGAAACCGTCACTGCCGCCGCGGAAGGGCACCACCGCCACAAGAAGCAGACCGGCGGTGCCGGCCAGTTCGGCGAAGTGATGCTGCGGGTGGAGCCGCTGCCGCGTGGCGCGGGCTTCGAATTCGTGGACCAGGTCAAGGGCGGCGCCATCCCGGGCCAGTTCATTCCGGCGGTGGAGAAAGGCGTGCGCGAGGTGCTGGCCTCGGGCGCCATTGCCGGCTATCCGGTGGTGGACGTGCGTGTCGTCGTCCTGGATGGCAAGAGCCACAGCGTGGACAGCAAGGAAATCGCCTTCGTCACGGCCGGGCGCAAGGCCTTCATGGCCGCCATACGCGAGGCACGGCCCATCGTGCTGGAGCCCATCGTCAACGTGGAGATCCTGGCGCCGGACACGGCCATGGGTGACGTCACGGGCGATCTCTCCGCGCGTCGTGGGCAAGTCAATGGCACGCAAAACGGCGCCGCCGGGACGATGCTGGTGCGCGGACAGGTGCCGCTGTCGGAGCTGAGCAACTACCAGTCACGCCTGAACGCCATGACCAGCGGCCAGGGCCGCTACACGCTGGCGCTGTCGCACTACGACCCCGTGCCGCCCAACACGCAACAGCAGCTGGTCAGCCAGTACAAGGTGCGCGAAGAGGAGTGAGTCAGGGCTTCGAGGCCGTGCCGGTGCGCCAGTCGGCATGAGGTACCGGGGACGGAGCTGCCGCACATTGCAGCACCGTCTCCAGGATCTCGGGAGCGTCGAGCAGATCCACATGCGCCCAGCCGCGCAGCAAGCGGTTGTCAGCCCCCGGCAGTGTGGCCACCGAAGGTGGAAACACGACGTTGTCGCAGTCGCTGAAAAAGCAGGTGAACGGCACGCGCGGTGTCGTCTTTGCCTCGTGCCGGGCCAGTGCTTGCAGCCAGGGACTGTCCAATCGCAGCTGACGGGCGTTGGGGCTCCAGCCGAATCGGGCCAGCCAAGTGCCGCGGTGTGGAGAACCAATGGTGAAGACACGCTGCACCAGGGCAGCATCGCCGCCCTGCCGCAGCCAAGCACGCACCGCGATGCCGCCGAGGCTGTGCGCCACGATCAGGACTGGCCCGCCGGTGTGGGCATGCAGCCGGCGCACCGCTGCATCAATGGTTGGCACCCAGGTATCGATCCGACCGAAAGGCGGCTCCACGCTGGGCGCCAGCACCGGAATGCCGCGCTGGCGCAATGTACGCAGCCAGGAATTCCAGACACCGCGGTTGCAGACCAGACCGTGAATCAGCAGCACGCCGCTGCTGGTACCGGCTGGCGGCAGGAAATCAGACTCGCTGCGATATCGAAATGGCTGCCGCCAACAAAAGACCCGCACACCGGTCACGCATTCTGTCCACCAGGCACGCGATAAAGCCCGGAGCGGCGCGGGCGTCACACCGTCATGCCGGCTGACATGGCGATGTAACAGCAACTCCAGCCCCAACACCACGGCATGCAAGCTGAGTAGAAGCAGCGCGCCCAACACTGCCGTCAGCGGGCGACCACGAGAGAAAGCCCAACCGAGCCAACCCAGCACGGAGGCGAGCCAAAGGCCGGTGGTGAACTGCAGGAGGCGGGCAATCATCGCGGATGCGGCATTCAGAATGTTGTCAATGCCTGTCGCCCATTCTCCAGCCTTGAGCTGGTGCCAGAGCCTCTATCGATTTAACAGCTGACAAAGCAAAACGCCCCGACCATATTCTGGTCGGGGCGTTTGGCGGGGATATTAGCCTGACAATGTCCTACTTTCACACGGGAATCCGCACTATCATCGGCGCTGAGGTGTTTCACGGTCCTGTTCGGGATGGGAAGGGGTGGGACCACCTCGCTATGGTCATCAGGCTTGAACTGGTCGCCGGGCTGCTTTTTGGGGCAGCCCAGCCAATTCGATAGAGTCGACTTCAGCTCATTGATTGCGTCGCCTTCTTTCGGGCAACAACCTTGAATTCTCTACCTTGACCGCTGGGTCAAAGTTATAGGGTCAAGCCGCACGGGCAATTAGTACTGGTCAGCTTA
>NZ_JABBFW010000050.1 GCF_012927045.1 Azohydromonas caseinilytica
TCTTGTTCACCAGGAACAGCAGCGCGGCCAGCACCATGGCCGTGATGCTCAGGATCAGGATCTGCGTGACGCTGATGACGGCGCCGCCGATCTCGATGGGGTCGGTGGGCAGCAGCTGCGGGAAGGGTTTCGGGTTGGGCTTCCAGAGGATCATGGCCAGCGTCTGCAGCAGCAGGCTCATGCCCATGGCCGTGATCAGCGGGGCCAGGCGCGGCGCGTTGCGCAGCGGCCGGTAGGCCAGCTTCTCGATCGTGAAGTTCAGCGCCGAGCAGATGACGACGGCGGCGATGAGCGAGATCAGCATCAGCGCCCACCCGGGCAGGCCCGAGTCGCCCAGGGCCGTCACGACGGTCCAGCTGACCAGCGCGCCCACCATCAGCACCTCGCCGTGGGCGAAGTTGATGAGGTTGATGATGCCGTAGACCATCGTGTAGCCCAGTGCCACGAGCGCGTACATGCTGCCCAGCACCAGGCCGTTGATGACCTGCTGAAGAAAAATATCCATCCGAGGGATCTCCTGCTGCTACTGCCGGCGCATGGCTGGCGCCCATTTTTCCGGCTCGTCCTGGTCGCGGCCGTGCAAGGGATACGCACGGGCCATGCCGGCCCCGAGGTGAGCGGGTCCGGCAGCCGAAAAACGGCGGATTGTAGGTGTGCGCGGCACGTCCTCTGCTTGGGAGTTGCCCGCGCGTAGCACGTCAAGTGCTGAAAAGTTCGCTTACATCAAAAGCGCTTAACGGTCGTCATCCTGGCGCGCCGCGGCGTCCAGACGCCGCAGTTCGGCCAGCTTCTCGCCGATCTTGATTTCCAGCCCGCGCGGTGCGGGCTCGTAGAAGCGCTCCTCGACGCCCTCGGGCAGGTAGCGCTCGCCGGCGGCGTAGGCGCCCGTCTCGTCATGCGCGTAGCGGTAGCCGCGCCCATGGTCGAGCTGCTTCATGAGCGCCGTGGGTGCATTGCGCAGGTGCAGCGGCACCGGTCGGGTGCCGTCGTGCTTCACGAAGGCGCGCACCGCGCCCCAGGCCTTGTAGACGGCGTTGGACTTCGGCGCCACGGCCAGGTAGACCGCCGCCTCGGCCAGCGCCAGCTCGCCTTCGGGCGAGCCCAGGCGCTCATAGGTTTCGGCCGCATCCAATGCCAGGCGCAGCGCGCGCGGGTCGGCCAGGCCGATGTCCTCGGCGGCCATGCGGATGAGGCGCCGCGCCACGTAGCGCGCATCCGCCCCGCCGTCGAGCATGCGCGCCAGCCAGTACAGCGTGGCGTCGGGGTCGGAGCCGCGCACCGATTTGTGCAGTGCGGAAATGGAATCGTAGAACTGGTCCCCGCCCTTGTCGTAACGGCGCAGCTGCTCGCCCAGCGTGCGCTCCAGCAGCGGCTCGTCCAGTTCCGGGGCGTTGCCGGCCAAGGCCACCAGGTTCTCGAAGGCATTGAGCAGCCGGCGTGCATCGCCATCGGCATAGCCGGTCAGCCGGGCCTGTGCCGCCTCGCTCATGGGCGGCGCCTGCAGCGCCTGCCGCGCGCGCTCGATGAGGCTGCGCATGTCCTCGTCGCCCAGCGCCTTGAGCACATGCACCGTGGCCCGCGACAGCAGCGCAGCGTTGACTTCGAAACTGGGGTTCTCGGTGGTGGCGCCGATGAAGGTGAACAGGCCCGATTCCACGTGCGGCAGGAAGGCATCCTGCTGCGCCTTGTTGAAGCGGTGCACCTCGTCCACGAACACCACCGCCGCGCGCCCCGTGGCCTGCGCGGCGCGTGCGCGCTCCACCGCCTCCCTGATTTCCTTGACACCGCCCAGCACGGCCGAGATGACGATGAACTCGGCGTCGAAGGCTTGCGCCATCAGGCGTGCCAGCGTGGTCTTGCCCACACCCGGCGGGCCCCACAGGATCATCGAATGCAGCCGACCGGTCTCGAAGGCGCGGCGCAGCGGCTTGCCCGGGCCCAGCAGATGCTGTTGCCCAATTACTTCGTCCAGCGTATGCGGCCGCAACCGCTCCGCCAGCGGCACATGCCCCGGCGCGCCGGGGGCCATGGCCCGGCCAGGCTCATCGTCGAACAAGGACCCGTTCATGCACCGATTGTCCGGCATCCCTCCAAGCACCCCACCTACAGTGCCGAAATGAGAAGTCTGCTGTCCGCGCTCGCTCTGAGCCTGTTGATCCCGGTGGCTCATGCCGACCGGCCGCTGTTCACCGAGGATGCCGAGGTGGAGGACCGCGGCGAATGCGAGCTTGAAAGCCATGTCGGCCGCAAATGGAGCGAAGGTCAGCGCAGCCGCGAACGCGAGCTGGAGCTGGACTGCGGCGTGGGCTGGCGCTCGGAGCTGGGCCTGAGCCTGTCGCACAGCCATGATGGCGCCGAGCGCAACACTCTGGCCGGGCTGCAGGGCAAGACACGGCTGAACGGCGACGAGGATGGCAATGGGCCGCAACTGAGCTTGTCCTGGGTGCTGCAACGCGACGAGCGCGCCCTGCTGGGCGTGCTGTCGCAACCGCTGGCAGCGGACTGGACGCTGCATGCCAACCTGGGATATCGGCGCAGCGAGGACCGGGGCGCCGCGGCCTGGGCGCTGGCGCTGGAGCACCGGGTCACCTCGGGCCTGGACCTGATGGGTGAGGTGTTCGTCGACGACCAGGACCGCAATCCCTGGCTCCAGGTCGGCGCGCGTTGGGCCTTGCGGCCGTCGCGGTTGTTCGTGGACACCAGCTGGGGCCGTCAGACCGGCAGCGGCGCCCGCGTCCTCACGCTGGGCCTGAAGCTGGCGTTCTGAAGCCCGGTTACTCCACCACCGTCACGCCCTTGGGCGGCACGAACCTGAAGTCTTCTGCGGGCACCGGCACGTTGGTGGCCAGCTCGTTGAAATCCAGCCGCGAGTGCTGGCCGAAGCTGTCCACGACTTCGATGGCGGCCAGCGTGCGGCCCTTGAAGGCCACGCGCAGCGACTGGAAGACGGCCTCCTTGTCGCGCGGCATGGCCTGCACCCAGTCCAGCCCCTGCGCCGAAGGCAGGTTGGACAGGTTGAAATCCTTGTCCAGCGCCCCGCCGGCCAGCAGCGCCGCCGGCGTCGCGCCCAGCGCCTGCGCCAGCGGGCGGGCGCTGGCCTGCTGCAGGTCGGCGTCGAAGATCCACACCTTCTGCCCGTCGGCCACGATCAGCTGCTCATAGGGCTTGCGGTACTCGAAGCGGAAGCGGTTCGGGCGCGCGAACTCGAAGCTGCCGCTGGAGGACTTCTTCTTGGCGCCGTCGGGTGCGGTCACGGTCTGGGTGAAAGCGGCGCGGCCGGTCTTGGCTTCGCGCACGAAGTCGCGCAGCGCCTCCACCGCGTCGGCGCGCGCCGCCCCCGCGGCGGCCAGCAGCAGCGCGGCGGCTGCCAGGGGTCGGATCAGGCGCATGTTCCAGCTCTTGCTCATACCTCTTCACGCTTGGGGACGATGATGTCCCGGTTGCCGTTGGTGGCCATGGCCGATACGAGCCCGGACTTCTCCATTTGTTCCAGCAACCGCGCAGCGCGGTTGTAGCCAATGCGCAAATGGCGCTGCACCAGCGAGATGGAAGCACGCTTGTGCTGCAGCACGATCGCCACCGCCTGGTCGTACATCGGGTCGGACTCGCCGTCGGCATCGACGCTGCCGCCGATGCTGGTGACGCCGTTGCCGCCGTCGCTCTCCAGCACGCCGCCCTCCAGGATGCCCTCGATGTAGTTGGGCTCGCCGTGCTGCTTGAGGTAGTCCACCACGCGGTGCACCTCCTCGTCGGACACGAAGGCGCCGTGCACGCGCACCGGAATGCCGCCGCCCGGCGTGAGGTAGAGCATGTCGCCCTGCCCCAGCAGCGCCTCGGCGCCCATCTGGTCGAGGATGGTGCGCGAGTCGATCTTGGAGCTGACCTGGAAGCTCAGCCGCGTCGGGATGTTGGCCTTGATCAGGCCGGTGATCACGTCCACGCTGGGCCGCTGCGTGGCCAGCACGAGGTGGATGCCGGCGGCACGCGCCTTCTGCGCCAGGCGGGCAATGAGCTCCTCGATCTTCTTGCCCACCACCATCATCAGGTCGGCCAGCTCGTCGATGACGACCACGACGAAGGGCAGCCGCTCCAGCGGCTCGGGCTCCTCGGGCGTGAGGCTGAACGGGTTGGGGATGTGCTCCTCGCGCTCCGCGGCGTCGTCGATCTTCTTGTTGTAGCCGGCGAGGTTGCGCACGCCCAGCTTGGACATGAGCTTGTAGCGGCGCTCCATCTCGGCCACGCACCAGTTGAGCGCATTGGCCGCCTGCTTCATGTCCGTCACCACCGGGCACAGCAGGTGCGGAATGCCCTCGTAGACGCTCATCTCCAGCATCTTCGGGTCGATGAGGATCAGCCGCACCTCGTCGGCCTCGGCCTTGTAGAGCAGCGACAGGATCATGGCGTTGATGCCCACCGACTTGCCCGAGCCGGTGGTGCCCGCCACCAGGCAGTGCGGCATCTTGGCCAGGTCGGCCACCACGGGCGCGCCCACGATGTCCTTGCCCAGGCCGATGGACAGCAGCGACTGCGCCTCACGGTAGACGCGCGAGTCCAGGATCTCGGTGAGGCGGATCATCTGGCGCCGCACGTTGGGCAGCTCCAGCGCCATGGTGGTGCGGCCGGGAATGGTCTCGACCACGCGGATGCTCACCAGGCTCAGCGAGCGCGCCAGGTCCTTGGCCAGATTCACGATCTGCGAGCCCTTCACGCCCGTGGCGGGCTCGATTTCGTAACGCGTGATCACCGGGCCCGGCGAGGCCGCCACCACGCGCACCTCCACGCCGAAGTCCTTGAGCTTCTTCTCGATCAGGCGCGAGGTCATCTCCAGCGTTTCGGGCGAAACCGATTCGCGCTGCGCCGGCGCGGCGTCGAGCAGATCGACCTGCGGCAGCGTGCTCTCACTTGGAGAAACCGCACGCGGCACGGGCACAGCCGCCTTGACAGGCGCCTTGGCCATGGGAGCAACAGGCGCCACGGGAGCAGCAGCAGGTGTTTCAGAAACCACAGAGGCCTCAGGAACCACAGGCGCCACGGAGGCCACGGGAACCGCCGGAGCCACGGACGGCGACGGCGGCACGGGTGTGGCCGGCTTCGGGACCGGGGGCGGCGGTGCCGGCGGGAGTTCGGCCTCCGGCTCGTCGTCGCGATCAGCGTCGGCGGGGACAGGCGGCGAAGCAGCGGCAACGCTGTCAGCCCAGGGCGGCTCGGGGGCCTTGGCGGACGCTGCCTTGACTTCGGTGAAAGGCACGTCCACCACCAGCGGCTCGGGCTCCACCACCTCGGTGGCGGCTGCAGCCGCGGCCGGAGCGGGCGGATCGGTCACCAGCACCGGCTCCACGGCTTCCACGGGCTCGACCGGCTTCACCGGCGCACGCTTGCGCGCTGGGCGAGCCGACGCTGCTTCCGCAGCGGGCGGCTCCTCCTGCAGCGGCGGATCGATGCGCACGGAGTGAGGCTCATGGGCCTGACGCTCGGCCACTTCCTCGCGCCGACGCTCCTGCTGTGCCAGGCGGCCGGCACGGCGATCCAGCATGCCTTCAATGCGCTGACGCATGCCCTGCACCACCGCCTCCACCGCGCCGCCGATGCGGTCGGCCAGGTTCGCCCACGAAAAGCGCAGCGACAGGGACAGCCCCAGGACCAGCGCCACGATCCAGCCCACACCCGAGCCGGCGAACCCGAACCACTTCAGGCTCCACGGGCCAAGCAGGTAGCCCAGCACGCCGCCGGCGTGGCCAGGCAGACCGGCCTCCCAGCGGTACAGCCGCGTCCACTCCAGCGCGCAACTGGCCGACATCAGCAGCACCACGCCGATGCAGAACCCCAGCCGCCGCGACGGGCCGCCCTCGCCGCGCAGCAGTCGCGCCAGCGCGCCCAGCCACAGGCGCAGGCCGATCACGGGCAGCCACCACACCGACCAGCCGAACAGGAACAGCCCCAGGTCCGCGGCCCAGGCCCCCAGCAGCCCGACCTGGTTATTGACCAGCGGCCGGCCGTCACCCGAGGTGGAGAAGCCCGGGTCCGCCGGGTCGTGAGTGAGCAGGGCCAGCAGCCAAAGCAGGCCCAGGATGGCGCCACCCGTCAGCCACAGTTGCGTCCGCCAGCGCGGCGGCGGCGTGGACGTCGGTGACGCACCGGAACGGCGCCGGTAAGTGTTGGAGGGGGACTCGGTGAAGGAACCCAGCGGAAAGCTCATCCCCGGATTGTGGCGCGGCGGCAGCACCTCACCGCCGTACTCACCAGCGGATACGTCGCGCGGCAGGCCCGGCGCAGGCCAACCTGGGCTGCTTTCGGGCTACCGCACCCGCCATGGACGTGCCTTCTTCAGTCAGACAGCAGCCGGTCCTTGAGCACCACGGCGCCGCTTTCCTGCGTCTCGATCATCCCGCGCTCTTCCAGGTCCTTCATGACGCGGCTGACCATTTCGCGCGAGGCGCCCACCACCTTGGCCATGTCCTGGCGCGACACCTTGCCGCGAATGATCTTCACGCCGTTGTCGTCCTCGGCCATGTCGAGCAGGGTGCGCGCCACGCGGCCGTACACGTCCAGCAGCGCCAGCGATTCGATCTGGCGATCGGCGTTGCGCAACCGTGCCACCAAGCCACGCAGGATGGCGTAGGCCAGGCTGGAGCCTTCGGGCAGGCAGCGCGCGAACTCCTGGCGTCCGAGGATGAGCATGTCGGTCTGCACCTCGGCGCGCACGGTGGCGGAGTGGGGCTCGTTGTCGATGAGACTCATCTCGCCCACGTAGTCGCCGGCCTGCAGCACGGCCAGGATCACCTCGCGCCCGCGGGCGTCGGCAGTGAGCACGCGTGCCCGGCCATTGAGCAGGATGAACAGCGCGTTGCTCTTGCGACCCTGCTCCACCACCAGCTCGCCGCGCCGGAAACGTCGCTTGACGACGCTGTCGGCAATGGTTTGCGCCTGCTCGGTGGTCAAGAGCGAAAACAAAGGCACTCGACGGATCAGGTCCAGGTTCGACAGCAACAGCGACATCGGCATCCTTTCATGAAGCGGCGCAACGACGGGCCGAGCGCCATCTTGCAGCAGCAGCGTCAGGGCCCCGCCCTGGATTTTCACGCTGCGCCCATCAGCTATTGTGGCGTTTGGCGCGGGCGCCCTACCGCTGCGGCGCGCCGTGTCAGACTCCCCGGCCGGGCGGCGACCCACGCCGTGTCCGATCCAAGAAATTCCCACCGCCATGAACGACAGCACCCTCCATGCCCAGGTCCTGATCCTGGGTTCCGGCCCCGCCGGCTACACCGCCGCCATTTACGCCGCCCGCGCCAACCTCAAGCCCGTGCTGGTCACGGGCATGGCCCAGGGCGGCCAGCTCATGACTACCACCGAAGTGGACAACTGGCCCGCCGATGTCATGGGCGTGATGGGCCCGGACCTGATGCAGCGCTTCCAGCAGCACGCCGAACGCTTCAACACGCAGATCGTCTTCGATCACATCAACACGGTGGACTTCAGCCGCCGTCCGTTCACGCTCAAGGGCGACTCGGGCGTCTACACCTGCGACACGCTCATCATTGCCACCGGCGCCAGCGCCAAGTACCTGGGCCTGCCCAGCGAGGAAGCCTTCATGGGCCGCGGCGTCTCGGGCTGCGCTACCTGTGACGGCTTCTTCTACCGCGACCAGCAAGCCTGCGTGGTCGGCGGCGGCAACACGGCGGTGGAGGATGCGCTCTACCTGTCCAACATCGCCGCCAAGGTTCATCTCATCCACCGGCGCGACAAGTTCCGTGCCGAGCCCATCCTGGTGGACAAGGTCATGGAAAAGGTGGCCGCAGGCAAGATCGAGCTGCACCTCTGGAACACGCTGGATGAAGTGCTGGGCGACCAGAGCGGCGTCACCGGTGTGCGCCTGCGCAACGTGCAGGACGGCAGCACCAAGGAGCTGGCGCTGCAGGGCGTTTTCATCGCCGTGGGCCACCAGCCCAATACGCAGATCTTCGAAGGCCAGCTGGAGATGAAGGACGGCTACATCCTCACCCGCTCTGGCCTGGCGGGCTTTGCCACCATGACCAGCGTACCCGGCGTCTTTGCTGCCGGCGATGTGCAGGATCACGTCTACCGCCAGGCCATCACCAGCGCCGGCACCGGCTGCATGGCGGCGCTGGATGCGCAGCGCTTTCTGGAGCAACAGCTCTGAGCGCATGACCACGGCGGCCTGACGGCCGCCATGAGCGAGGGCGGCGATTCCGGGCACAAGCCAAGCCTTAGCACAAGGGCTTGGCGGTTTATGGCTATAATCGCCGTCTTTGCCGAGAAGCGGCCTGCACACAAAGCGAAAATTCCTTTCGCGCAGGCCCTCGAAGGGTGTGCATCAGGGGGCTTGGCAAGCCTGACCTTGCTGGATGGCTGAAGTCTTACGGTTCTCCTGCGCTGCGCACCGCTCCCGAAATCCGAGAGAAAGTGGAGAAGCGTCATGGCACGCGTCTGTCAAGTCACGGGCAAGCGCCCGATGGTTGGGAACAATGTCTCCCACGCCAACAACAAAACCAAGCGTCGCTTCCTGCCGAACCTGCAGTACCGTCGCTTCTGGATGGAAAGCGAGAACCGCTTCATCCGTCTGCGTGTGTCCAACGCCGCGCTGCGCCTGATCGACAAGGTCGGCATCGACCAGGTCGTTGCCGACCTGCGCGCCAAGGGCGAGCTGTAAGCAGCCGCCGCAATCACTAGGAGCACATCATGGCCACCAAAGGCGGACGCGAGAAGATCAAGCTGGAATCCACGGCCGGCACGGGTCACTTCTACACGACCAACAAGAACAAGAAGACGACGCCCGAAAAGCTCGAATTCATGAAGTTCGATCCCAAGGCGCGCAAGCACGTCCTGTACAAGGAAATCAAGCTGAAGTGACCTGACCCCAGGTTCACAGCCGAAGAAGAGGCCCGCACCAGCGGGCCTTTTTCTTTGGGCATGGATGTCTTCGCGGCGTTTCTCGTGACGTCCCCAAACGACTCACCAACCCGGCCGCGGTACACGCCACAACCCTCCCCCTGCGCCGTCACGCAGCCGCACTGTGTTCGGTGCCAGCCACAACGATGCAAAGCAGTCACTGCGCAGTAGCCCTCCACCCTGCGCCACGCAAGCTCAGACAGGCCCACGCGGCCCCCAAGCGCCCATAAAAAAGCCCGCTGCAGCGGGCTTTTTCGTGAATGGTGGAGATTCGCGTCAGGCGTGCGCCGCGCGCAGCTTGCGTGAGAACTCCTGCAGCGCAGTGATGCCGCTCTCCTCGGCGCGGTGGCACCAAGCCTGCAGGTCCAACACCAGCTGTTCGGCCGAGACGTTGGTGCGGGTCCAGAGCTGACGCAGTTCCTCGCGCATGGCCACCAGCTTGGCCAGGGCCGGGCTGTTGGACAGGGCCTGCGCCATCTGCGCCTTCACGGCGCTGGGGATCTTGTCATCGTCACGATGCAGCCAGCGCTTGGCCAGACGCAGCTCGGCCCACTTGGCGGTGTTCTGCGCACCTTGCGCCTTCAAATGCTCCAGTTCCGCAGCGCAAGCCCGCTTGAGCTCCTTGCCATAGCGCGCCATCACCTCATAGCGGTTGGCGATAACGGCTTCCAGCGTCTTGCCGTCGGCCACCGGCTTGACCGGCCCAAGCTTGAGCTGCGGCGCAGTCTTGCGCACCTTGGCCAGCCCCAGCATTTCCAGCGCCCGGATGTAACCCCAGCCGATGTCGAACTCGAAAGGCTTCACGGAGAACTTGGCCGAGGTCGGGTAGGTGTGGTGGTTGTTGTGCAGCTCTTCGCCACCGATCACGATGCCCCAGGGCGCAACGTTGGTGGAGGCGTCATTGGCCTCGAAGTTGCGGTAGCCCCAGTAGTGGCCAATGCCGTTGATGATGCCGGCGGCGTTGATGGGAATCCACAGCATCTGCACCGCCCACACCGACAGACCCAGAGCGCCGAACAGTGCCACGTCGATGATCAGCATCAGCGACACGCCCAGCGCGCTGTGACGGGTGTAGAGGTTGCGCTCGATCCAGTCGTCCGGCGTGTTATGGCCGTACTTCTTCAGCGTCTCCTGAACCTTGGCCTCGGCGCGATAGAGCTCGGCACCCTGCAGCAGCACGGTCTTGATGCCACGGGTTTGCGGGCTGTGGGGGTCTTCCTCGGTTTCACACTTGGCGTGGTGCTTGCGGTGGATGGCCACCCACTGCTTGGTCACCATGCCGGTGGTCAGCCACAGCCAGAAGCGGAAGAAGTGGGCCGGCAGCGGATGCAGATCCAGCGCCCGGTGCGCCTGCGAGCGGTGCAGGAAGATGGTGACGGACAGGATCGTCAGGTGCGTCACCACCAGCGTGAAGACCAGCACCTGCCACCAGGAAGCCTTCGTCAGGCCATAAGCCAGCCATTGCAACAGCGCGTCACGCACCACCAAAAGTTCGTTCATGAAGTCAAGCCTTGAGCACCAATCGAGCGGCGCGGATTTTAAGGGGGATACCCCTCATCACAGTCCGCACAACCGCGTAAGCCCTTGGTTGGCTACGCCACAAGTCACAGCGAACTTACACGGTGCCCCACCCGCGCCGTTGGGAACACCCTCGCGCAGCATGCCGGATGCCTGCGCAAAGCGGGCCACAAAGCCCAAAAAACTCAACGCCGCTGCCAAACAGCGGCAAAAAAACCGTCCGTGGCGTGGCGATGGGGCCACAAGCGCAGGAAGCCGTCGCTGACCAGCGTGTCGGCCTGCGGTACTTGCGCTTGAGCCAGCAGCTCGGCGGCATCCAGAAGCTCGTACTCCGGATGCGCGGCACTGAATTCCCGCGCAATGTCCTCGTTCTCCGAAGGCAGCAAGCTGCAGGTGGCGTAGACCAGCCGACCGCCGCTCTTGGGCAACCGCGCCGCACTGGCCAGGATGGCCGACTGCTTGGCGCGCAGCTCCTGCACCGCCTGCGGCGACTGGCGCCACTTCAGGTCCGGATTGCGGCGCAGCGTGCCCAGGCCTGAGCACGGCGCATCGACCAGCACGCGGTCGATCTTGCCGGCCAGGCGCTTGACGCGCTCGTCACGCTCATGCGCGAGCTGCGCCGGATAGACGTTGGACAGGCCGCTGCGTGCCAGCCGCGGCTTGAGCGCATCGAGCCGGCTGCCCGAGACGTCGAAGGCGTAGAGGCGTCCGGTGTTGCGCATCGCCGCGCCCAGGGCCAGCGTCTTGCCGCCGGCACCGGCGCAGAAGTCCACCACCATCTCGCCGCGCTTGGGCGCCACCAGCAGCGCCAGCAGCTGGCTGCCCTCGTCCTGCACCTCGACGCCGCCGCTGGTGAACAGCTCCAGGCGATTGAGCGCCGGCTTGCCCTGCACGCGCAGGCCCCAGGGCGAGTACGGCGTCGGCCGGGCCTCGATACCCGCCGCCTGCAGCGCCGCCAGCGCCTCCTCGCGCTTGCACTTGAGCAGGTTGACGCGCAGGTCCAGCGGGGCGCTCTCGTTGAGTGCGCGCGCCAGCGCCATGAATTCCTCCTCGCCCAGGCGCTCGCGCAGCGGCTGCGCGACCCAGTCCGGCAGGTTGTGGCGCAGCTTGTCGGCCAGCGTGGACACGTCGATGGACTTCGCATGCTGCAGCCACTGCTGCTCCTGCGGCCCGATCGCGGCCTTGAGCACCGACTCGGTGCCCTGCCAGCCCAGGATGGCCAGCCGCCGCTCCATGGCGCCGCTGCCGCTTTGCGCCAGATGCTGCAGCAGCAGGCGATGCCGCAGCACGTGGTAGGTGGTCTCGGCCAGCGCATGGCGCTCGCGCGAACCGAGCTTGCCTTGGCGGCGGAAGAAAGCCGACACCACGGCGTCGGCAGGTTGGTCCAGTTTGAGTACGGCCCGCAGCAGCTCAGTGCTCAGGTCCAGCAGGGCATTCGGATGCATCCCTGGGATTATCCCAGCCGGCACTCAGCCGACCGGCTGCGGGGCTGTCCTGGGCTCAGACCAGCAGCTGCGGTGCGCCGCCGGCATGCCAGACGATGCCGTCCTCGATGCGCAGCTGCCCCTCCACGAACCAGCGCACCGCCATCGGGTAGAGCTTGTGCTCCTGCTGCAGCACGCGCGCGGCCAGCTGGGCCTCGTCGTCGCCGGGCAGCACCGGCACCACGGCCTGCGCCACGATGGGCCCGTGATCCAGCTCGGCGGTGACGAAGTGGACCGTGGCCCCGGCCACCTTGCAGCCGGCCTCGATGGCGCGCCGGTGCGTGTGCAGCCCGGTGAAGGCCGGCAGCAGCGAGGGGTGCACGTTGAGCATGCGCCCGGCGTAGTGGCGGGTGAAGTCGGCGCCCAGGATGCGCATGAAGCCCGCCAGCACCAGCAGGTCCGGCTCGAAGGCGTCGATGGCCTGCTGCAGCGCGGCATCGAAGGCCTCGCGCGAGCCGTAGGCCTTGTGATCCACCACCGCGGTCGGGATACCCCTCTCGGCGGCCCAGGCGATGCCCGCGGCCTGCGGACGGTTGGAGATGACGGCGGCGACGGTGGCGGGCCAGCCCTCGCGGGCACAGGCCTCGGCCACGGCCTGCATGTTGGAGCCGCGGCCCGAGATCAGGATGACGATGCGCTTCATGGGGGCAGCGAGTGTAGCCGCCTCCTTAGAATGGCCGGTTTTGCTTCGCGCGCCACTCCCGCTTCCACCATGACCGAACGCGTTCTCACCGGCATCACCACCACCGGCACGCCGCACCTGGGCAACTACGTCGGCGCCATCCGGCCGGCCATCGTTGCCAGCCGCGCCCCGGGCGTGGAGAGCTTCTTCTTCCTGGCCGACTACCACGCGCTGATCAAGTGCGACGACCCGGCCCGCATCGAGCGCTCGCGGCTGGAGATCGCCGCCACCTGGCTGGCCGCCGGCCTGGACACGCAGCGCGTGACCTTCTACCGCCAGAGCGACATCCCCGAGATCACCGAGCTGACCTGGCTGCTGACCTGCGTCACCGCCAAGGGCCAGATGAACCGGGCCCACGCCTACAAGGCCGCCACCGACGTAAACGCCGCCGCGGGCGAGGACATCGACGCCGGCGTGACCATGGGCCTGTTCTGCTACCCCATCCTGATGGCGGCCGACATCCTGATGTTCAATGCGCACCGCGTGCCTGTGGGCCGCGACCAGGTGCAGCACATCGAGATGGCGCGCGACGTGGCCCAGCGCTTCAACCACCTCTTCGGCGCCGGGCGCGAGCTGTTCGTGCTGCCGCAGGCGGAAATCGAGGAAGCGGTGGCGACGCTGCCTGGCCTGGACGGCCGCAAGATGTCCAAGAGCTACGACAACACCATCCCGCTGTTCGAAGGCGGCGAGCGGGGGCTCAAGGAGGCGGTAGCGCGCATCGTCACGGACTCGCGCCTGCCCGGCGAGCCCAAGGACCCGGACGCCTCGCACCTGGTCACGATCTACGACGCCTTCGCCGCCGATGACGCGGCTCGCCAAACCTTCCGCGACGAGCTGCGCGCCGGCCTGGCCTGGGGCGAGGCCAAGCAGCGGCTGGTGGCGCTGATCGAGGGCGAGATTGGCCCGATGCGGGCCCGCTATGCCGAGCTGATGGCGCATCCCGAGCGCATCGAGGCAGCGCTGCAGGAGGGTGCGCGCAAGGCCCGCGCCATCGCCACGCCCTTCCTGGCCGAGCTGCGCCACGCCGTGGGCCTGCGCCCGATGGTGGCCGTGGCGGCACCGGCCAAGGCCCAGGCGGCGACCGCCAAGGCGGCGCTGCCGGATTTCAAGCAGTACCGCGAGGGCGGCGCCTTCTTCTTCAAGCTCACCAGCCCGCAAGGCGCGGTGCTGCTGCAGAGCACGCCGATTGCTGAGGGCCGCGAGGCCGGGGCCTGGGTCAAGCGGCTCAAGACCGAAGGCGCCGCGGCGCTGGAAGGTGCGCCGGTGCAGTGGGACGCCAGCGCGGAGCGCGTGCAGGTGGAGGCGGCCCTGGCGACGCTGGTGGCCGCGCAGGACTGAAGCTGTAGGAACTCATCTCGCATGGCCGGGATTCATCTGCTCGACATTGAGGCGGCCATCAACTGGTGGCGCCGCCGCTCGCCCTCGCCTGACGGCATCAGCACCTGCCCGGAAGTGCAGGCCCTGGCCGAGGTCTACGCCCTCATGGTCTATGAGCGCCGCGACGAGCAGGACGAGGACGCCATGCCGCCTGAAGCCCAGATGGCGTGGCTGGACTGGTACGCCAGCACGCCGGACGCGCCCTGCATCGCCATCTGCTCCACCAGCCAGGGCGACGAGATCTGCAAGGGCTGCGGCCGCAGCTTCGACGAGGTGCAGCACTGGCCGCGCATGAGCCCGGCCGAGAAGCGCGCCACCTGGCGCCGCATCACGTTCGAAGGCACGGCCTGGCGCTTCAACCGCTACGCCGAGCGCGCGGCGCCGCCATCGCCGGACGCCCAAGCTCGGGACTGATGCATTGACGGCCAGCGCCGCGCCCAGCTTCGGGCAGGACCTGCGGCACATCGCCGCGCTGGCCTGGCCGGTGTTCGTGGGCCAGATCGCCGTGCTGGCCTTCGCCACCATCGACACGCTGCTGCTGGCCCGCCACGACGCGCGCGATCTGGCGGCGCTGGCCGTGGGCTCGGCCGCCTACATCAGCGTCTTCATCGGCCTGATGGGCGTGGTGCTGGCGGTTGGCCCCATCGCGGGACGGCTGTTTGGCGCACGGCGCCTGGCCGAGGCCGGCCAGCAATTGCAGCAGGCCCTGTGGCTGGCCCTGGCGCTGTCCGTACCGGGCTGTGTGCTGCTGGCCTTTCCGCAGCCGTTCCTGTGGCTGGCGCAGGCCGCGCCCGAGGTGGCACAGCGCACACGCGGCTACATGGCGGCGCTGGCCTTCGCCCTGCCCGCGGCGCTGGCCTTCGCCGCCTTCCGGGGCTTCAACACCGCGGTGTCGCGGCCCAAGGCCGTGATGGTGCTGCAGCTCGGCGCGCTGCTGCTGAAGCTGCCGCTGTCATGGCTGCTGGTGTTCGGCCAACCCGGATTGGGCCTGCCGGCTCTGGGCGTGACGGGCTGCGGTATCGCCACGGCGCTGCTGATGTGGGTACAGGCGCTGGCCGCTCTGGCGCTGCTGCGCCGCGACCCCTTCTACAAGCCGTTCCAGCTGCGCCGCTGGGGTCGCCCGCGGCGGGCGGCGCTGGCGGCACAGCTGAAGCTGGGCATCCCCATGGGCTTGGCCATCGTGGTGGAGGTGACGGGCTTCACCTTCATGGCCTTCTTCATCTCCCGCCTGGGCACCCTGCCGGTGGCCGGCCACCAGATCGCGGCCAACCTGGCCGGGCTGCTGTACATGCTGCCGCTGGCCATTGGCAACGCCTGCGGGACGCTGGTGGCGCAGCGCATCGGCGCCCAGGACCCGGCCGGCGCCTGTCGCCTGGGCTGGCGCGGGGTGCAGATCGCAGCCACCGGCGCGCTGCTGCTGGGGCTGCTGCTGTTCCTGGCACGTCCTGCCATCGTCGCCCTCTACACCCATGAGGCCGCCGTCGTGGCCGCGGCCCTGCCGCTGCTCGGCTGGCTGGCGCTGTTTCATCTGGGCGACGCGGTGCAGGCGGTAGTGGCCTCGGTACTGCGCGCCTGGCATGTCACGACGCTGCCGATGCTGATCTACGCCTTGGCGGTGTGGGTGCTCGGCCTGGGCGGCGGCTATGTCCTGGCCTTCGACCTGTGGCACCTCTCACCGGCATTGCAGGGTGCGCGCGGCTTCTGGGCCGCTGCGGCGGCCGGGCTGATCGCGGCCGCATTGGCGCTGACCGGAGTGCTGGCCCGCGTGGGACGGAGCCACCCAAGGCAGACCGCGTCCCATTGAGCTCAGCGTGGTGCCGCCTCGATGTGCACCAGTTGACGTTCCAGATCGAATTGGGGATCGCTGGCCTGCACCTCCAGCCGAAGCAGGATGCCGCTGAGACGATCGACCACCATCACGCCCTGCGCGCGCGCTGGCGGCGTACCGGGCTCGATGTCGCCCTGGAGGTCCAGCACCACGGGATCGAACTTGGAGCCGAAAGGCGTCTTGGCATGCTCGGCCACGACCTGGGCTTTCAATTGCGCCGTGGCGCCATGCAGGTTCATCAATTCGCCCGAGACGCGAGTGCCGCTGGCCAGGGCGGGCTGCAGCAGACCGCGCCAGGATGCGAGCTCGGCGGGCGCCGTCAGCACATTGCCGGCGCGGTCCTGCACCCAGGCGCCTGAAACCGCGTCCGACTGCAGCTCGAACAGAAAACGCCGCCGCTCCAGACGCTGTACGCGCAGGCGCAGCGTGCGCACGGCACCGGACGCCGAGCGTTCGCGGTAGACCAACACATCGCCCACGGCGATGGGCAGTGCCGCTTGTTGTGCCGCCGGAAGTTGCAGCACATCGGCACAGCCTTGCGCCTCGGCGTCGCGCAGCAACTGGTCGGCACGGGCTTGAGCTTCCTGCTGGGCTTGCTCCTGCGACGGATCGATCCGCATGGCCAGCAGAGCCGGCCAGAAGATGAGCGCAGCGCCGGCCGCCACCGCATTGCGCCCGATGCGCTCACGGCGGGCGTCGTGCAGTTCATCGGCCCGCTGCTGTGCCTGCACCACTTCTTGGGCAATCGCTTCGCAGGAGCGCCCGACGACGTCCACCCGGGAGTCGGCCCATGCCGGTGTCATCGCCAAGCTGCATGCCATCAGCACTGCGGCCTTCCACTTCATGCTGCACATGGCCAGTGTGGGTCCTTCCGTGCCTGAAACCATCTTCAGCCTAATCGATTGAAGCCAATTCGGCGCTCAAACAGCTGTGCAGTCCATTTGGTCTTCAAATCCACAAAGCAAAACGCCCCGACCATATTCTGGTCGGGGCGTTTGGCGGGATATTAGCCTGACGATGTCCTACTTTCACACGGGAATCCGCACTATCATCGGCGCTGAGGTGTTTCACGGTCCTGTTCGGG
>NZ_JABBFW010000051.1 GCF_012927045.1 Azohydromonas caseinilytica
CCGCAGTGGACCAGCGCATGCGCCAAGCCACGGTGAACCTGTTTGCGGACATGGGCGTGCAGCCCGCGACGCTGCAGTCGCCGCTGGTGGCGGCCACGGCCTCCACCGACACGGCGGCGCCCACCTCGACCATCACCTCGCCCACGGTTGGTGCGAGCGTCCCGGCCGCGAGCCGCGTGACGATCACAGGCACTGCCGGCGACAGCGGCGGCGGCGTGGTCGGCGCGGTGGAGGTGTCGGTGGATGGCGGCGCCACCTGGCATCCGGCCAACGGCCGCGCCAACTGGAGCTACGCCTGGGTACCGACGGAAACGGGCACGGCGACCTTGATGAGCCGCGCGGTGGACGACACCGGCAACATCCAGGGTACCCCTTCCACCCGGACGGTGACGGTGACGCAGATGGTGTGCCCGTGCTCCGCCTGGCCCGAGTCCGCAACGCCGACAGTGGCCAGCGACGGGGATGCCGCGGTCGTGAACGTCGGCGTGAAATTCCGCACCGACAAGGGCGGTCACATCACCGGCATCCGCTTCTACAAGGGCTCCGGCAATACCGGTACGCACGTCGGTGCGCTGTGGACGAGCGACGGCACGCTGCTGGCCACCGCGGAGTTCATCAACGAAACGGCCACGGGCTGGCAGCAGGCGAACTTCACCACGCCGGTGCCCATCACCGCCAACACCGTCTACGTGGCCTCGTACCGGGCGCCCAACGGGCGCTATGCCGGGGACTCCGGCTACTTTGTCAACAGTGGCGTGGATACCGGACCCATCCACCTGCTGAAGGACGGCGAGAGCGGGGGCAACGGCGTGTACGCCTACGGCGGCACCACGGTGCAGTTCCCGAACTCGTCCTACCGGGGTTCGAACTACTGGGTGGACATCGTGTTCCAACCCTCACCATGAGTCTGTGGCCGTGAGCCCACCGGATGGCTCATGGCCACGGCTTGTCTCATTGCCGTGCTGGCCGTGTCGCCGTGATGGAGGCACGGCCATCGCGTTTGTGAGGGCTGTTGCTGCGGCGTTTGGCTGCGGGCTCCCGCCCTGCAGGCCGCCGTCGCGGCACGGGCTCAGCGCCAGCCGTCGCGGCGGTCGCGCCAGTTCGGGATGCCGTCGCCGTCGCGGTCGTGGCGCATGTTGTTGTAGCGGTCGTGACGATTGGGGATGCCGTCGCCGTCGCGGTCCCAGGCGGGGTTGTAGAGACGGTCGCGGCGGTTGGGGATGCCATCGCCGTCGTGGTCCCAACGGGTCGGCTGCTGGTAGCCGCGCGGCCGGCTCAAGGGCGGAGGCTGGACGTGATAGGGCGCGGGCTGCACGTAGACCGGTGCCGGGACGACGATCGGTGCAGGCGTGTAGACCGGCGCCGGTTGCCGGTACACCGGCACGCCGACCGGGCTGCCGATGGTCACGGACCACTGGACGTCGTCGCCGCCATGCGCCTGCGCCGCGCCGGCGCCCAGGGCGCCTGCAAGGGCCAGTACCGCGATGACGAACTTGTTGCTGCTCATGAATGCATCTCCTTGGGTGTAGCGGCACCGCTCCGTAGAGCCATGCAGGTACTTCCAACGGATCGGGAGCACACGCCGTTCACCTGTGTCATGTAAAGCCCAGGTAAAGAACGGTGTGCGAAGCAGCGCGTACGCCGTCGCATCTGGACCGATTCGGACAGGACGCGTGTGCCGCTCTCATCCTCAATGAGGCGATTCCTTGATCCTGTTCCTTATTGGGGCGCTGGGCCGATTGCCACAATCACCGCATGACACCCATCCCTCCCGCGCGCCTGGGCGCGCTGCTCGAAGCACTGGAAGCCGGCCTGCTGGAGCGCCAGACGGCTGTGCGGCTGGCCTTGCTGGCCGCGCTGGCGGGCGAGCATGTGCTGTTGATCGGCCCGCCCGGTACCGCCAAGAGCGAGCTCGCGCGGCGGCTGCACCGTGCCTTCGCGGGCGCCCACTATTTCGAGCGCCTGCTCACGCGCTTCTCGACGCCGGAAGAGCTGTTCGGCCCGCTGTCGCTCAAGGCGCTGGAGGACGACCGCTACGAGCGGCTGACCGACGGCTTTCTGCCCACGGCCGGCATTGCCTTCCTTGACGAGGTGTTCAAGGCCAACTCGGCCATCCTCAATGCGCTGCTCACGCTGCTCAACGAACGAGAGTTCGACAACGGCAGCGGGCGGGAGGGCACGCCGCTGATCAGCGTGGTGGGGGCGAGCAACGAGGTGCCTGCAGACGAAGCATTGCAGGCCTTCTTCGACCGCTTCCTGCTGCGCGTGCCGGTGGCGCCGGTCAGCGACGCGTCGTTCAGCGCCTTGCTCCAGCTCCAGCCCATGGCCGGCGTGCCGGCCGACCCCTTGACCGCCGAGGAGCGCGCCACGGTGGCGCAAGCCGCGGCACAGGTGGGGCTGAGCGAGGCGGCCGAGGCGGCCTGCCGTGCCTTGCGCGAGTGGCTGCGCTCACAGGACCTTCCCCTGTCGGACCGGCGCTGGCGCCAGTGGGTGGGACTGCTGCGCGTGGCAGCGGCCACCGAGGGCCGCGCGGAGATCGACGCGCTGGACCTGTGGACGGCGCCCTATGTGGCCTGCGGCAGTCCGGACGACGTGCCGCGTCTGGCGGCCTGGTTCGCGCACACGCTGATTGGCGCGGTGCCCCAGGACGCGCCCTGGCTGACGCGCGCGGTCGAGGCCATCGAGAAGCAGCTGGAGATCGAGCAGTCGGCGCCCGATGACCCCGACGCCGCCAATGCCGCCGGCAAGCTGGCTCTGGCGCGCTCGATCGCTGGCGGCGAGGAGGGCCAGCAAGTGCTGCGCATGGTGTCCGGCACCCTGGAGGAGAAGCTGCGTCGCCGCTACAGCCCGGTCCACATCGAGGCGCGCGTGGCACAGGTCGATGAGGTGCTGGCTCAGGCCCGCGACCAGCGCGCCGCGGCTGCGGCCGCGGAACGGGCACTGGCCGCGCGGCTGCAAGGACGCTTCTGGCTGCCTCCCGAGTTGGCGCAGCGCATGCGGGGCGCGCATGCCCACACCCGCTCCGTGCTGGAAGGGCTGATCCAGCGCCTGGCGCATGCGCGCGAGGGCTTTGCGGGCCTGCCCGTTGATGCACAGCTCGACAGCGCCGCACCCTCGCCGGTGCCGCTCGAGGCGCTGCAAGCCTGACGCCGGCATGGCTGCTGACCTGGACCGTCCCTACGACCAGCTGCAGGCGCTGCCGCGCTCGCTGTGGCTGCCAAGCTTGATCACCAGCGCCGGTGAACGGGGCCAGCGCCTTGCGGACGCGCGCCTCTGGCTCGACCGTCTCACGGCCGGTGTGCTGCCGCCCGCGGATGCGGACTTCGGCGACGCTGCCGCCAGCGTGCCGCTGCGCCGCGTCGTGGGCGAGCTGGGCCTGCCCAGCCTCGCGCGCGGCGTGCCCGCCCTGGCCGAGCAGGTGCTGCGCACGTTGCTGTGGCACCTGGACCGCATCGTCGACCATCAGCCGCGGCTGTCGCGCGACGAGGCCATCGCTCGGATCACGGAGGCGTTCCGCAGCGAGTGGACACTGGAGAGCGCTGGCCTGGAGGAGCACCTGGCGCTGCTGCGCAGCCTGGGCGACCTCGGCCACATGCGCTGGGACGAGCTGCACGGGCAGCTGCACTCGCGCTCTTGGCAGGCCGCGCGCCGCGCCAGCGAGTGGCTGCAGCAGCTGCCGGCTCTGGTGGCGCTGATCCGGCGTCTGGGCCGGGCCGAGCGCAGCGCCACCGCCGCCGCGCCGCAGTCGCGCGAAAGTGCGCGCCATGCCCCGCCGCAGGCCCTGCGTGCCATCGAGACCCGGCTGCCCGATGCGCCCGGCGAGATCGTCGGGGTGCGCTTCTCTTCGCGTCCGGAACGCATGCTTGCCAGCGAGGCGGTGATGCTGCGCCACCCGGTGCTGAAGAAGCTCTGGCGCGCCCGCCATGCCGAGGCCCGGTTGTTGAGCTGGGAAACGCAGGCCGTGCTGACGGACTGGCGTGCGGACCCGCAGGCGCCGACGCGCCGGCGCGCCGCCCAGGCCGAGCCGGAGCCGCTGGAGCGTGGGCCCATCATCCTGTGCCTGGACACCTCCGGCTCGATGCGCGGCGCACCCGAGAACATCGCCAAGGCGGTGGCCATCGCGGCGCTGCGCGCGGCGCACGAGCAGGGCCGCGATTGCAAGCTCATCGCCTTCGGCGGTCCGAACGAGGTGCTGGAACGCGACCTCGGCGGCGGGGGCGGGTTGCAGGGGCTGCTGGACCTCATGGGCCAGAGCTTCGACGGCGGCACCGACATCCAAACGCCGATCGAGCGGGCCATCGAGCGCGTGCACGAGGCGCACTGGCATCACGCCGATGTGCTGCTGGTGAGCGATGGCGAGTTCGGCTGCGTGCCGCACACGCTGCAGCGGCTGGACGAGGCGCAGGCCCGCTTCGGGTTGCGCGTGCAGGGCGTGCTGGTGGGTGACCGCGAAACCATAGGGCTGCTGGAGGTCTGCGACGACATCCACTGGGTGCGCGACTGGCGCCGCTATGCCGATGCGGCCGAAGGCGGCGACAGCCGCGGCTTCTCGCCCGTGCACAGCAAGAGCCTGACGGCGCTGTACTTTCCCAATGCCCTGTCCCCACGCGCGGCGCGGCATGCCACCGGAAAGACGGAATGAGCTACGCCACCGACGCCCTTGCCCTGATCCAGGCGCTCACGGCCCTGGCACCGCTGCCGCGCGTGCGAGCTCTGCACCTGCCGCCTCCGCCCGCTACCGAAGCGATGCGCGGCGAGTTCGCCGCGCTGGAGCTGGAGGAGGGCACGCTAGGCCTGTCCTATGTGCTGCTGGGTGACACCTGGGCCGGCCTGCGCCACCGGGTGGACCGTGCGGCATTGGCCGGTGTCGATGCGCCGGCGCTGGCGCAGTGCTACGCGAGTGCCGATCCCATCGAGCGCACGCTGGGTTTCGCGGCGCTCAATGCGCTGACTCGCTGGTTGTTCGACCGGGCCGGTTTCGTGCCGCCAGTCAGTCGTGACTCCATCGGCGCGCTCGATCCGCAGCGGGACGAGACGGTGGGCATGATCGGCTACTTCACTCCGTTGATCCCGCTGATCCGGGCGCGTGGCGCCCGGGTGCTGGTGGTCGAGCTGCGGGCCGATCTGGTGGGGGAGCGTGACGGGGTGCGGGTGACGCTGGACCCGGCCGAGCTTTCCGGCTGCGACAAGGTGCTCTCCACCGGCACGCTGCTGCTCAACGACACGCTGGACGCCATGCTGGCGCACTGCCGCGGCGCGCGGCGACTGGCGCTGGTCGGACCCAGCGTGGGCTGCCCACCGGACCCGCTGTTCGCCCGCGGCATCACGCTGCTGGGCGGCAGCTGGGTCACGAACGGCGCCGCCTACGTGCGAGCCTTGGCGGCGGGCGCGTCCATCGGTGCCTTTGCCCGCAAGTTCACGCTGGCGCCGCAAGACTATCCAGGGTGGGACGCGCTGCTGGCGCAGGCGGTGGCAGGCCGCTGACTGCCTGCACAGAAGCGGGCAACGGCATCGAAACGCTGCGCCCTTGCTGTTTGAGGCTGGCAGTCGTCACCCGGTCCTCGGGCTGGAGTTGCTTGTGTTGCGATGACGTCACGTGCAGACCTTACCTGCCGGCGAGGTGTTGCACTTCAGATTTGAGACCGCCTCTATTTATCAATGAACTGTTATTGACAAGCGCGTCACGGCAACGTGATCGTGACATGAGCGGATCGCGGCGCCAGCTGCACGATATCGCTATATCTCGCTAAATCCTGCTCGGAAGCATCCTGCAATTTCAAGCGCAAAGTGATGAATGCCACGAGTGTCAGAGCGACAAAAAGAAGCAGCGTAACCCACAGGGGTGTATCACCGCGCAGCCGATGCACAACGTTGTCTGGCACAGCCCAGTGCGGCGCAAAAGCGGCACGCCGGTCTTGCAGATGTGAAATCTCATCGCCCAACCGTGCCGTCAGATAATCGAGCTTCTCTTTGCCTTCGAGCACATAGCGACCCTTGAAACCCAGCAGTAAGCACATATGGAATACTTCCAGCACGCTCAGATGAACTGCACTGTGCCTGCGTAGAATTTCCAGCTTATCGAAAAAGCGCTCGCCTGCCATATGCTCGCCAAACATTTCCAATTGCAGGGGGCTGCATTCCCAATCACTCCGGATACTCAGCTTTGACTCCAATATGACTTCATCAATCAAGGCACAAAAAGCAAATAATGCCTCCGCCGCATGGTCCGAGGGCAGCTGCAACTCGTGCGCATGATGCTCGACTTCGGACAGAAGGCGGCGCACTTGCTCTCGAAAGGTAGACCCTTCTGCCGGTACATGGCCATTGCGCAGTAGAAAAACCATATAAAAACCGGGATGGAGCAGATCCGTCAGCGTGCGCGGTTTTTCACCTAATTCTGCTGGCGCGCATCCTGTTTGGGATGACGACGGCCTGCTGCCCTCGGCCAGAATTGAGGGCACTTGAGCACTTTTCATGGTCGAGTCCTTTGCGCGCGAGCAGTGAGGTACGCCTTGCCGTCACTGCGCATCGTTCAGGGCAAAGAGTTCGAGTTGCAGGTCAGGCAACCCGGAAGGCGTATAAAGGGTCAAGGTGCCCGACTGCAGCATGCGCTCATACAACGGACCACGGCAATCCAAGCTGAAGTACAACGCATTGGGTCGTACGGGAATCGCCGCTGGCACTTGCGGTGTATGCACAAGCCGCACGCCATGGGTGGCGGACAGCACCAATTTCTCGACATCATCTGGTGCACCAATTTTAAAGCGATGCGGAATCAGCTCCACCAATTCAGCTGCGGGCAAGCGAGCCTGTACTCCCACCAAAAACCAAGTGTTGGAGTTTATTTTCTGCGAATCAAGCCGACCTTGATAGTAGCAACTGCGTACCTCTTGCAGTGCGATCGAGAAATAGCGGGTCGATATTACTGTATCGAGCAAATCTCGCACAATATTTTCGAGCTTGGCAAAGCAAGCTGCCGGCTTGTCGTGATCATAGGCCGGCAAATCGGCCAAGCTGTAAGACCTGGAAAAGGTGGTCAGTGCACCTGCGAGTTCCAGCATTCGCTCGAACAGGCGCTCGGGGTGCAGCAGCGGGTGCCGATACAGATGGGACAAGGCAGCG
This sequence comes from Azohydromonas caseinilytica, assembly GCF_012927045.1. Taxonomy (GTDB): domain Bacteria; phylum Pseudomonadota; class Gammaproteobacteria; order Burkholderiales; family Burkholderiaceae_C; genus Azohydromonas; species Azohydromonas caseinilytica. The sequence goes on from NZ_JABBFW010000051.1 coordinate 7,123, forward strand.
AACGCCGCATTGCAAGTGTGGAGCAGCCAAAAGGACGCTACGTCTCCAGAGCGAAATTCAATCACATGGCGCGATGGCTCACGATGTACACCATATAAAGCATTCGCCTTGGCGTGCAGGGTGTCGAGCAGGCCACGCAGCATGTCCTGCAGCGCAGGTGAAGCCGCCAACGACAAGGATGGGGGAATGAACGATGCATCAATTTCGACCCCACCTGCCGGGCGACGCCGCAAGCGCAGCAGCGGCAACGAGATCAAGTGCTCGCGTGCGTCCTGCTCGCTCAGCAGACGTACTCGGCGACGCAGCGTTGACAGTTGCATCTCCGCCGATTCGGTGAACCAATCATGGGCAGTTTCCTCGTGCAACGCATAACGCATGCCTGTTGAAGCACCGCTGGATTCCTGAGAAAAATTTGCTCCCACGCTACGCATTGGCGCCATGGCCAGGTACAGCACGGCTTCCGTGGCGCCAGTGTGCCAGTCCGAGAGTGACAGCGGATCGGGCAAGTCGTCGTCGTGCGGCGCGGAGTAAAGCTCACCATCTGGAAATATAAGCCGCAATTCCGTGATTCTCAGCACACCGGTTAAGAGTGCTCCGGTGTCGAATTTCAATTCGCGAATGCCCCAACTGTATGGATGTAGCGCGCGCGCAATCTCTGCTTGGCGCCACTCGTGATAGGCATCTTGTCTCTGAAAGTGCTGAGGCCTAAGAAAAAGGCCTTCGCCCCATAAAACCTTGGCTGAACGGATCATTTGAACTCCTGGGTCATGAATTCACCCCGCACGCTGCAATTGCACAGCAAGCAAACCCCAAGGCCTGAAATTGAATTGCACAGCAAGCCGGGATTGGCGATCAAGGAAATGGTCCGTTACAGCGCACGCCAGCAATGTATTTGAGTTCAGAGGGTACATTCAACGGTTGTCCTGCCGCCACGCTGACTGCACACCCATGCAGACCCAGCGTAACCCCGGTGTTGGCAATGGTGCGAGCATCGAATATGAAAAGCCAACGCCTTTCTGCGGGAGAACGGAAAATGGCTGCGACGGCAAAATAGGAGGCATCAGGTTCCATGCTCTCCATGGTCTCGTACTTCTCTCCCGGCGTCAAAACGATTTCACGGATTTCAATGATGTCATTGGATAAATTTTGGTAATTCCTGAAATCCGATTGCTGAAAAGCGCTGAATGGCATTCGCTCAAAAGCCGACCTATTGCGCAGCTTGTACAGTTTGGTTACCACGGGCAATGACACTCCTCCTTCCGCAACGTTCAGCAGGTAAGCTGCATGCAGTCTGAGTTCAAAACGCCTTGTTTCATTTCCTGTCATGTTGCTATTGACAGGAGATATGATCTTGGGTAGTGGATTTCCGTCTAGCCTTTGTAATCCAATACTGTGCAGCGTGCTGTCCAGCACGGAGTGGTGACTTTCTGAAGCGGTACTGCATGCGGAAAGCAAACAACACGACAGTACGGCGGAGCAAGAAGCCAAGCGCAGGACCGAGGGCTTCACTGCAACCAGCAAATGAGCAGAGCCCTGCATCTGTTCAGGAATGCCCCAGCTTGGCCAGCAAAGATTTTCAATAAATGTAAACAAGCGTTTTCCCTTCCCGCATGGACAGGCCTGATGGGCTCAGGTTGTACAACGCGCGTACACCACGCTGACTCCGGTAAAGCCAACCCCCATTTGTAAGCGGATGCCACTTTCCTAACGGAAAGAATGAGATATCGTCTCCATCACCTGCAGACTTTGCTTCTTTCATTAGGGCGAGGCCCAGCAGGGTGGAATCGCCTCTACATCAACGGTATCCAACTCAGCAAAGCGGAGGGACGCTCGGCATGGAAAAGCTTTTTCTGGCCCAAGACCTCTTGGGGAAAACAAGGATTAGCAGCACACCTCAAGTCCAAATTAAAGTTGGCCGCCTTACAGCCGGATGCTGTCTTGCAATACTGCTGGGAGGCTGTGCGTCATCACCTCGGTTGCCAGAAAAGCCATCCGAAGTTACACCTAAAGTCGTATCGATGGATGAGTGGATGACACAGGCCAAGCTCGCGCTGTCGGAGGGAAATCAAGAAAAAGCGCGTACAGCATACCGTGCCGCAGCACAAAGCCATCCCACTGAAAAATTGCCTTGGCTGAGGCTGTCTGAAAACTATTTCAATGCTCAGGACTATGGCAACGCCATACTCATGGCGCAAGAAGCATTGCAGCGAGATGGCCAGGATCACGTCGCACACAGCATTCTGGCGGTGAGTGGGTTACGCATCACAGCCGGGTCGCTTGTGGCATTGCGACAGGAGGGTTCCTACCCTGTCGGGTCGCGTGACGAGGCCATTACCGTAGCCCGAGCGCTGCGAGATACGCTGGGGGCCGCCTCGCTGTTGACGCCTCCCAGCCAACCTTCCGTGTCTCGCTTGAAGAAACCCGTCGTACAGCGCCCTGCCGCGTCAGCAGGCAATCCGCTCGACAAGCTGAAGTAGTCCGTTTTTACTCGGAAAACCTAATCCGCCAAGGAGGACGAAGTGACCCGAAAAGACAGCGCGCAAAAACGGCTTGAGAAGGTCAGGCCTCCCCGGGTCCAGCTTACTTATGACGTTCAAGTAGGCGACGCGATTGAGAAGAAAGAGCTTCCATTTGTCGTTGGCGTGCTTGGCGATTTTTCAGGCATGTCTGGTTCCGTCACGCCGCCGAGCAAGTTGAAGGATCGAAAATTCGTTCATGTCGATCTCGACAATTTCGATGACGTTATGGCAGGCATGCAGCCTGGCGCCTCGTTCAGCGTGAAAAACAGGCTGACCCCTGAAGCGGGAGAGTTTGCAGTGGACTTGTGCTTCAACGCGATGCGGGATTTCCGTCCCGAAGCCGTGGCCGAGCAGATTGAGCCACTACGACGACTCATTGAAGCCCGTACCCGGCTTTCCGATTTGCGCAATAAATTGGCCGGCAATCATCGACTGGACGACTTGCTCAGCGAGATGTTGTCCAACACCGAAAACTTGCTGCGCTTGAGCGATGAAACTTCCAAACCAAAGGAGTGACGCCATGGTCGAGGCTGCCACGGAAATTACCACCGTCACACCGGTGACGGAAATGAGCCTGTTGAACCAGATTGTTGTGCAAAGCAGGATGGCGCGCTCCGAGATCGAGCATCGCCGGGCATGCGATCTCGTCTCGGAGTTGGTGAGAGAGGTTATGCAGGGCACGGTGACCATCTCTGACAACCTTGGGGTCATGCTGGATGTCCGTATTGCAGAAATCGATGAGCTTATTTCTGCCCAGCTCAACGAAGTCATGCACCACCCCGAATTCCAGAAGCTTGAGTCCAGTTGGAGCGGTCTGCGCTATCTTTGTCAGCATACCGCTGCTGGCAAGGGCATGAAAATACAGGTGCTTGACGCGACGAAAAAAGAGCTTGTTAAGGATTTCAAGGCGGCGATTGATTTTGATCAGAGCACGCTCTTCAAAAAAGTGTACGAGGAAGAATTCGGAACCTTTGGTGGCGCACCTTATGGTGCATTGATTGGCGATTTCGATATTACGCGTCAACCGGAGGATATGTACTTCGTTGAGCAAATGTCACATGTCGCTGCAGCGGCGCACGCTCCCTTTATCGCTGCTGCATCCCCGGAATTGCTCGGTCTTGAGTCTTTCACGGAGTTGGGCAAGCCGCGCGACATGTCAAAAGTATTCGATACGGTGGACTATATACGTTGGCGTTCTTTCCGAGATTCGGAAGACGCGCGCTACGTCGGCTTGACGCTGCCTCGTTTTCTCGGCCGCTTGCCGTTTAATCCTAAGGATGGCACGGCGGTCGACAGCTTCAATTTTGTCGAGGACGTTGATGGTAGCGACCATAGCAAGTACCTATGGATCAACGCTGCCTATGCCATGGCTGCGCGTCTCACCGCAGCCTTCGAGAGTCATGGCTGGTGTGCCGCCATTCGTGGTGTTGAGGGGGGAGGTTTGGTAGAAGACCTCCCCGCCCATTGCTTCAAAACAGACGACGGTGAGGTGGCACTCAAGTGCCCCACTGAAATCGCCATCACGGACCGCCGCGAGAAGGAACTTAGTGACTTGGGTTTCATTCCCTTGGTGCATTGCAAGAACACTGATTACGCCGCGTTTTTTGGAACTCAGTCTACCCAAAAACCAAGAAAATACAGCAACGATGCTGCCAATGCCAACGCAGTACTCTCGGTGCAATTGCAGTACATGTTCAGTATTTGCCGTATTGCGCATTACCTGAAAGCCATGATGCGCGACAAGATAGGCAGCTTCGCATCGGCCAAGAACGTTGAAGATTTTCTTAATCGCTGGCTGCGGCAGTACGTTGTCGAAGACGACAACGCCACGCAGGAAACCAAAGCCACATATCCCCTGCGCGAGGCCAGCGTGCAGGTGGCCGAAGTTGCGGGACGGCCTGGCGTCTACCGGGCAGTTTCGTTCATCAGGCCCCATTTCCAGCTCGATGAGCTTTCAGTGTCTTTGCGTCTGGTCGCCGAGCTGCCCCAATCCCAAAAGGGATGACTCAACCTAAGGAGAGCGTTCTGCCATGAAAGACATCTACCTGAAATTCGTTGGCGCAACGGAGCTGCAGGGTGACAGCACCGATACCGCACATCTCAACGAGATAGAGATTACCTCGTTCAGCCACCTTATCACTCAACCGAAGTCTTCCACGGCTTCCACGGCAGGTGCCCATACGGCCGAGCGTACGGAGATTGGCGAGCTGGTGTTCACCAAGGACATCGACCGTGCATCGGCCAAGCTCAACCGCGCCTGCGCTGCAGGTACGGTATATCCCAAGGTTTACATCACGTTCTACCGGGCTTATGGCGGCAAGAACGCGACTTCAACAGCGCAGACTCGGATTGACTACTACAAGATTGTGCTGGACGACGTGATTGTGTCATCAGTGGCCACAGAAATCGGTGAGGGCGAGTTGCCCATGCAACGCTTTGGCCTCAAGTGCAGCAAGATCACGTGGGAGTATAAACAGCACAAGCTGGACGGATCGTCTGCCTCCACCGGTATTGCCGGCTGGGACTTGGCCCGCAATATTGCCGTTTGATAGGCGCGCCGCTGCCTGCACGCGCGGCATGCTCAACTGGGCACTGGTCTAGGATATGGGCCTGCCGTACGCGTTTCGACGTGAATAGGCCCATAGCCGGTGCACGTGCCGCCGCAGTACCTGCTAATTTTCCAGCTTTCGCGCCATGAATTGCTTTGCGCCCTCATTGCTCGACAAACTGCTTGGTGCGGTGACCAGCACCGATGTGACATCTGCGACAAGCCAGGATATTGAGCAAGTCAAGGCATCGGTAGCGCGTGATATCGAAACACTGCTCAACACCAGGCCCGGCTATGGCCCGGGGCAACTGGCAAACCATCCCCGTACTGCCCGCTCACTTCTGACCTTTGGCTTGTCCGATATTACTTCGTTAAGTTTAGCCAGCGACCGCGACCGCCATCGTATTGTTTGCGCCATCACTCGCGCGCTGCAGGACCATGAGACACGGCTCTCCGATGTCCATGTCTTTGTTCGCGAGGACCTGTCCGCCAATGCCGCGCTGTGCTTCTCCATCCATGCCAACCTTCAGGTCACGTCCGATTCCGAGCCGGTGGCTTTCGATGCTGTGTTGCATCCAGGCTCCAACCGTTATGCGGTTTCCAACGGCCCTCGTGCTTTGGCACGGTCTTGAAGGAGCAGATGCAATGCACCGGTTGCTTTCCCAGTTTGAAAGTGAGTTGGCGTTTTTGCACGACACGGCAAATGAATTTGCGCGCCGCTATCCGCGCATTGCAGGGCGTCTCTTAACAGGCAACCAAGTACTGCAGGACCCCCACGTGGAGCGTCTCGCTCAAGGCTTCGCAGTGCTGAGTGCTCGCATGCACAAGCGCCTTGATGACGATTTTCCCCTGTTCACGCAGACTCTCCTTGGGTTGTTCTACCCCCATTACTTGCGTCCTTTTCCATCCTGTTCCATCGTCCGTTTCGATTTGGGCCAGGCGGCGCAATGCATGCACACCAGCAAAGCAATTCCACGCGGTGCGGTGCTGGACGCCCGCTCGATCCATAACGTCACCTGCCGCTTCACGACCACGGCCACCGCGCAATTGTTGCCCTTGCAGGTGGTTGATGCGGGACTCCGGGCTGGTATCAATGAACCGTACAGTCCCACGCTTTCCGACTATGACACGGCAAGGTTATCCATTCGCTTCGAGCTCGCACCAAGTGTCTCCTGCTGGAGAGACCTTGGTGTTGAACACATCCGTTTGTTTATTGACGGAGAACCTGCGTTGGTGACTTTGTTGCGCGAGACATTGGTCAGTAAGGTTACCGCGACGCTGGTCCAAACCTCAAAATATGGCTCCTGGCATTCGTCAACGCTTCGCCCGCGGCCGGTTGGTTTTCATGACAGCGAGGTTTTGATCGATGTCGATGCGCGGTGCCACCAAGCCTATCAGTTGCTGATTGATTACTTTGCTTTTCCAGAAAAATTTAATTTCGTCGACTTGCCATTGCCCGAGCTTGCAATGCACGTCGATGACCGAGAACTTTGTCTGCATTTCATTCTGTCGGGGATCAGGAGCGACAGCAAAGAAGCACGCCTGCTCGAGCTTGTCAATGCAAGTAATTTTCTGACCGGTTGTGCTCCAGTTATCAATTTGTTCAGCCGGCAGGCTTCACCCATCAAAATTAACCACCGCTCCACCACTTATCGGGTGCTTCCAGAGCACGCCAACATTCCCAATTACGAGGTGTACGCGATCGATCGGGTACTCCGCGCTCATGAAACTGAGATGGGCACGACTGTTGAGGCGATCCCACATATTTATTCGCTTCTTCACGAGCATTTGTCATCTAACGGTGATCAGCCTCCACCTTATTGGTATGCGTTTCGCAGCGATATGATGTCGGAAATGAGCCCGGGCTGTGAAACGGAAATTGGTTTAACAGACATGTGCTTTGATGCATCTGTCAATCATGCCGACACGCTTTCTATCGAGTTACGCGCGACTAACCGGGAGCTGCCTTGCCAGATAAGTATTGGGAAGGCGGATGGCGATCTTGAACTGATCGTTCAAAAGGGTGAGATTGGATGGGCCGACGGAAATTCGCAGGCTGACAAGACCGATTTGGTTCTTGAGTCAATACGGCCACGGCTGCTGCGCAGGCCTTCATTGCCTAGGCGCATTAACTTGCATACAGAAGGCTTGCGGCGGCTTATGTCGCTTCTTTCATTAAGTCACTTGTCGTTGCCAAAAATGGGCATTGATGCTCTCAAAGAGGTGCTGCGCCTATACGACCTCAGTGACTGTACGCATGCCGAGCGGTTGATAGATGGGCTGGTCAGTGTCGAGTATCGGTCTGTAGAAGGCTGTGCGGTGGGTAACCCTTATGCCGTCCTCGTGCGTGGCACTGAAATCCAGCTGACGGTCAATGAGCATTATTTCGTTGGTCGTGGCCTATTCCTGTTTGCTCAAGTAATGGAACATTTCTTTGGCCTGTACGCGCACCTTAATACCTTTGTTCGATTGCAGTTGCTGTCGTTTCGTACGGACCAAGTACTGTTTGATGGAGCGCCCCGCATTGGTGGCGCACCATTGATATGACCGTGATGCGTGCTTTACCGCTAGAGACCCTTGGCCGGGTTAATTCCTTGATGCGCCCGATTGTCCAGCTGTTTCGCCAGCCTCATCAATTTGAATTCCATCAGGCGGTGCGGTTGATCGAGAATTGGGTGGCATGTCATGCGCAAAACCGGAAGCTTGCGCTGCAATTTCGCAACGCAATTTCGCTTTCATTTCCAGCCAGTGAGATTGCGGCTCTGGATGTCGTTCTTGATGACGTTGTCGACAGCCCGGACGCTGCAGGCAGCGAGGCGCTTGATCCATCGGCTTGGCAGCGAATCGAAATCACGCCGTCTTTTATGAGCCTGCTAGGTGCCAGCGGTGTGCTGCCGCTGGCCTATAGCGAGCAACTGATCGCACGCGAGATATTGCATCGCGACAGCACTGCCCGAGCGTTTCTTGACATTTTTCAGCACCGCGCCGTTACGCTTTTCCACGCAGCTTGGCACAAGCATCGGCTGCCGTTGCGGTCGGAGGCTCGCGGTCACGACCACGGCTTATCTATGGTGCTCAGCCTCGCTGGGATGGGCTCAACTTCGCTGCAAAATCGCTTGCTTGCATCCCAGGGTGGTGTGTCTGATCATGCACTGGCTTATTACGCCGGACTGCTTCAACGCCGCTGTATCAGTGCCAGCCATCTACAGCGTGTGCTGTCAGACTATTTTGGCGTGGCAGTGAATATCAAGCAGTTGATAGGTCGGTGGTGTGCACTAGCGTCCGAGAATTTGACTTTGCTTGGTTCCGCTAATGCGGTATTGGGTCGCAATGCTTTGCTTGGCGGACGCGTATGGCAGCGCGATTTGCGATTGCGCGTGGTCGTGGGCCCGCTGAGTGAAGCTCAGTATCGACGCTTTCTTCCTGGCCGCCCGGGGGCGCTGGCGCTCAAGGAGTTATTAACGCTGTCCAGCGGTGTAAATCTGGAATACGAAGTGCACTTGCGCCTGCGCGTCGAAGCTGTAGCACTTACCCGGCTTGGTGGCGCAGCCACAGCATCGGCCTCGCATCTAGGTTGGAACACTTTCTTGCTGTCTCAGCCTTCCCAAGTGGAGCGAGAAGAACGTGTTTACGAACTGCATGCTGTTGCTGTATGACACTGGCCTTCATTTATTGGAGGATGCGATGAGTGGTATCACCGTCTCGCGTCTGACTTGTCGCCCGTGAAGCGTGCAGCATTCGGTCAGGGCCATCAGCAATTGATTCAAACGATAGAAGTCGCCAAGTGGATGGCGCCAAGGAAATTGCAAAACTTTTTTGTCGCAGTGGGTGGCAATCGCGCGGTATTGCTTGAACCGGGCGAAGAAGCTCTTAACCAAGTGGCGCGCCTTGTAGAGGTGACAATCCCAGCACCGCTGCTCGGTGCTACTGCTCTGCCGCCGTAGCAATGAAACGTTTGCTGCGAAGTGGGGTTTAACCTGGGTTTGGCAGCCGGGAGACAGTCATGTCGGCCAAGCAGCATCCGGTGGAACTCAGTGCCGACGACCGCTCGGCGGTGGAGCGCGTGGTTCGCTCGTACCGTCGCTCGACCCGGGAGCGGCTGCATGCGCGCATCCTGCTGCGCTCGGTCGACGGGGCTACGGATGCGGCCATTGCTGCAGCATTGCGCAGCTGTGTGGCGACGGTTCGCCGGGTGCACCAGCATTGCGCTGAAGAAGGCTGGCAGGCGGCGGTGTTTCGCCGACCCCAGGCGCATCGCAAGGCCCGCACGCTCGATGGCGCGGGCGAGGCGCAACTCATTGCGTTGGCCTGCAGCGAGCCGCCTCAGGGCCAGGAGCGCTGGAGCTTGGTGCTGCTCAAGCTGCCGCGCGTCAATCAAGGTGAGAGCCGCATTGACTCAACAGTTCTGCTACCGGAGCTTGAGGTAGCCTGACTTCCGTGGACACCCGCCTCGAACAGAGAGCAGACGGGCAAGAGGATGAAGAAGAATCAGAGCTACACGGCGGAGTTCCGTGCCGAGGCGGTGAAGCTGGTCACCGAGCAGAA
>NZ_JABBFW010000052.1 GCF_012927045.1 Azohydromonas caseinilytica
TCCTCGGCGCAGCCGCCAGTCTTGATCGACAGCAGCGTGGAGAGCTGCACCTCGCTGGGGTCGAAATGCTCGCGGTGCACCTGCTGCGCTCTGAACATCAGCTCCATGAAGGGCAGCTCATACAGCGTCTGCACCTCGGCCACGGACCAGCGGCCCGGCTTCGTTTCTACGGGGGCGGGGCGGCGCAGGGAGGAGACGGGAATGGTGGCAACGGTGCTCATGGCGGGTTACTGCTGCGAAAGATTCGGGGTGAAGGGTGGATTGTCACTCCAGGCCGAACAGGCTCCGGAGCGCGGCATCGTTGAGGCTTTGCGCCACGGCGGCGGCCGTCGGGTTCGTGAGGTGCGGCACCACACCCAGGCAGGGCAGCTGGTGGCGGCGCGTGAACTCGTGGTGCAGGGTTTCGATGTTGCGCTGCAGGTGCGGCATGCCGGGGTCGATGACGTTGCCCACCCAGCCCGCGAGCTGCAGCCGGCGCGACAGCACGGCCTCGGCCGTCAGCAGCGCGTGGTTCAGGCAGCCCAGGCGCATGCCCACCACCAGCACCACCGGCAGGCGCAGCGCGCTCATCAGCTGCGTGCTGTCCCAGTCGGCGCCCAGGGGGATAATCAGCCCGCCCGCGCCCTCGACCACCAGGAAATCCGCGCGCTGCGCCAACTCCTGCGCACCACGCAGCAGCGCGACGCGGTCGATGGTGCGGCCCTCCAGCTCGGCGGCGATATGCGGGGCGCATGCTTCCTTGAACTGGCAGGGGCCGACCAGCGCCGCGGGCAGCGGCACGCTGCCGGCGCGGCGCAGGCGCTCCACGTCCTCGTTGTAGAGCCGGCCGTCCGCATCCAGGTCCAGTCCGGACGCCACCGGCTTGTAGCCCGCGGCGCGGTGTCCGCGCTGCCCCAGCCAGTGCAGCAGGCCGGCGCTGACGTGTGACTTGCCGACACCGGTGTCGGTGCCGGTCACGAAGCAGCCGCGCAGGCCGCCATCCAGGTTCGCGTTCATCGCGTCTCCTCCAGGGCTTGCGCCAGCGCGTCCAGCAGCCGCTGCACCTGCCCGGCCGTGTGCGCGGCACTGAGCGTGATGCGCAGCCGCGCCGTGCCCACCGGCACGGTGGGCGGGCGCATGGCGGGCACGTAGATGCCGCGCTGCCGCAGCGCGGCCGAGAGCTTCAGGGCGGTCTCGTTGTCGCCCACGATCAGCGGCTGGATGCCGGTGCAACTTTCGCCCAGCGTCCAGCCCGGCTTCTGGTCCACCAGCGCCTGCAGCCCGGTGCGCAGCTGCCCGATCAGGCCCTGCAGATGCGCGCGCCGCTCGCGGCCTTCGGCGCTCTCGATCAGCGCCAGGCTGGCCAGCACCGTGTGCGCCACCGCCGGCGACATGGCCGTGGTGTAGATGAAGCTGCGCGCGCGCTGGACCAGCCACTCGATGACGGCCGGGTGCGCCGCCACGAAGGCGCCGGACACGCCCGCGGCCTTGCCCAGCGTGCCCATGGAGATCAAGCGCTCGCTGCGCAGCTTGAAATGCTCCAGCGAGCCGTGGCCCGAGGCGCCCAGCACGCCCAGGCCATGCGCGTCGTCCAGGATCAGCCAGGCGTCATGCGCCTCGGCGAGCTTTAGCAGCGCCGGCAGGTCGGCGATGTCGCCGTCCATGCTGAACACGGCATCCGTCACGATCAATTTCACGGGCGTGGCGCAGGCGGCCAGCTGCCGTTCCAGCACGTCCAGCGCGCCATGGGCATAGCGCTTGACCTCGGCGTCGGCCAAGCGCGCGCCGTCGATGAGCGAGGCGTGATTCAGCTTGTCGCAGAAGAGGGTGGCGCTGCCGTCGCCCAGCGCCGTCATCAGCGCCAGGTTGGCCTCGTAGCCGCTGCCCATCAGCAGCGCGCGGGCGTTCGGGATGTGCGGCGCGAACCAGCGCTCGACCAGCGCTTCCACCTGCGCATGCGGCCGCATGTGGCCGCTGACCAGGTGCGAGGCGCCGCTGCCGGTGCCCCAGCGGCGCGCGCCTTCGGCCATGGCCTCGGCCAGGGCAGGGTGGGCCGCCAGACCCAGGTAGTCGTTGCTGCAGAAGGCCAGCAGCGGCGCGCCGCCCAGCTCGCCCTCGAAGGACTGCAGCGGCGCGCAGGGCGACTCGGCCGTGCGCAGGCGCCGGCGCAGCGCCGCGGCGTCCAGCTCAAGCAGTCGGCGGTTGATGTGTTCGATCAGCATCGGGATGGTCCAGCACGTCCGCCAGCGTGGCCTGCACGCGCGCCGCCAGCCAGGGCGACAGCGCTTCGTCCAGCACGTAGGGCGGCATCAGGTAGACGGTGCGGCCGATGGGGCGGATCAGCAGCTCGTGCCGCCGTCCCGCCAGATGGAAACGCTCGGCGAAATTGCCGCCGGCATGCTCGGCCTTGACGTCGAAGGCCCAGATCATGCCGCAGCGCCGCGGGTGCTCCACCCGCGGGTCATTGAATACCGGCGCCAGCGCCTGGCTCAGCCCCTGAGCCTGCGCCGCATTGCGGCCCAGCACGTCCTCCTGGTCGAAGCGGTCCAGCACCGCCAGCGCGGCGCGGCAGGCCAGGGCGTTGCCGGTGTAGGAGTGCGAATGCAGGAAGCCGCGCGCCACGTCCTCGTCCAGGAAGGCGGCATACACGGCATCCGTGCTCAGCACCAGCGACAGCGGCAGGAAGCCGCCGCTGATGCCCTTGGACAGCGTGATGAAGTCGGGCCAGGCGGTGCGGCGCTCGGCGTCCGAAACGCCCGTGGGCAGCGCCTGCTCCGACGCGAAGAAGGTCCCGGTGCGGCCGCAGCCCACCGCGATCTCGTCGGCGATGAGGTGCACGTCGAAGCGCGTGCACAGCGCGCGCAGGGCACGCAGGTACGACACGTCGTGCATCGCCATGCCGGCGGCGCCCTGCACCAGCGGCTCGACGATGACGGCAGCGATGCGGTCGGCACGCTGCGCGAACAGCGCCTGCACCTCGGCCACGGCGCGCGCGGCGACGTCGGCGGCGGTTTCGCCCGGCCCGGCCTGGCGCGCGTCGGGCGAGCTGACCTGGTGCGCGCGCATCAGCATCGGGTCGTAGGCGTCGCGGAACACCTTCACGTCCGTCACTGCCAGGGCGCCCAGCGTCTCGCCGTGGTAGCCCTGCTTCAGGCAGACGAACTCCTGCTTGTCCGCGAGGCCGCGGTTGCGCCAATGGTGAAAGCTCATCTTCAGCGCAATCTCGACGGCGGAGGCGCCGTCGCTGGCGAAGAAGGCATGGCCCAGCGCGCCGCCGGTGCGCGCCGAGAGCCGTTCGGCCAGCTCGACGGCCGGCGCGTGCGTGCACCCCGCCAGCATCACGTGCGGCAGGGTGTCGAGCTGGTCCTTGATGGCCGCGCCGATGCGCGCATCGGCGTGGCCGAAGAGGTTGACCCACCAGCTGCTGAGGGCGTCGAAGTAGCGCTTGCCTTCGGCGTCGAACAGCCACGGCCCCTGGCCGCGCACCATGGGCAGCGGCGGCACCTTGGCCGCGCGCTGCATCTGGGTACAAGGGTGCCAAAGGCTCGCGAGACTGCGGCGCTGCCACTCGGCGTTGCTGGTCATGGGTCGGGCTTTCCTTCAAGACAAATCAGGGGGCTGCTGGATGGGGGCAGCCCGTTGGGCGGAGGACCCGAAGTGCGGACGATGCACCAGTTCACCGTGCCCGCCTTCGAGTCCTCAGGACGAACGGAGCGTGGGGCTCCGTGCGCCGCGACGCCCCGATTGTCCTCAACCCAGCGCCTGCACCACCTCGGGCGGGGCCTGCACCAGCTCGATCAGCACGCCTTCACCGCCCACCGGGAACTCCTCATTGCCTTTGGGGTGGATGAAGCAGATGTCGTAGCCGGCCGCGCCCTTGCGGATGCCGCCCGGGGCGAAGCGCACGCCGTTGGCCGTCATCCACTCCACGGCCTTGGGCAGGTCGTCCACCCACAGGCCGACGTGGTTGAGCGGCGTGGCATGCACGGCCGGCTTCTTCTGCGGGTCCAGCGGCTGCATCAGGTCCACCTCGACGGCGGTCGGCCCGCTGCCCAGGGCGCAGATGTCCTCGTCCACGTTCTCGCGCTCGGAGACGAAGGTGCTCTTCACCTGCAGGCCCAGCATGTCCACCCACAGCGACTTCAGCTTGGCCTTGTCAGGACCGCCGATGGCGATCTGCTGGATGCCCAGGATGCGAAACGGTTTCGGGCTGCTCATCACTTGAACCTCAAGATGGGCTGGTCCACGGCCAGGCTCTCGCCCTTGCTGGCCATCACGGCTTCGACCACGCCGTCCTGCGCGGCCACGAGGATGTTCTCCATCTTCATGGCCTCGATCACGGCCAGGCGCTCACCGGCCTGCACGCTCTGGCCGGGCTGCACCAGCAGGTCCGCCAGCAGGCCCGGCATGGGCGAGAGCAGGAACTTCGACGTGTCGGGCGGCGCCTTGAAGGGCATCAGCCGGGCCAGCTCGGCGCTGCGCGGCGACAGCACCAGGGCCTCGATGGCCAGGCCGTTGTGCGCCACGCGCAGCCACACGCCCTTGCGCTCGATCTGCGCCGTGAAGGCCTCGCCGTTGCAGGTGCCCGAGGCGCGGATGCTGCCGATGGCCCAGTCCTTGGCCAGCTCGTAGCGCTTGCCTTCCACCGTCACGGCCAGCACGCCGTTGGGCTTGACCGTCACGCTGCGGTGCTGGTTCCTGCCCTGCGCGCCCTTGACGATGACGGTGAACTCCTCGCCGATGCCCACGTTGTGGCCCTTGAGCTGGCCGCTGATGCCGGCCGAGCGCTCCAGGAAGCGGCGGTTGGCCGCGGCGGCCAGGGCGACGAGGAAGTCCGGGTCCTCGTGCGGCACGTCCGAGGCGTTGAAGCCCTTCGGATAGTGCTCGGCGATGAAGCCGGTGTTGAAGTCGCCGGTGACGAACTTCGGATGCGCCAGCAGCGCCGACTGGAACGGGATGTTGCTGGAGATGCCGCGAATCACGAAGCCGTTGAGGGCTTCGCGCATCTTCTTGATGGCGTCCAGGCGGTCCTTCCCGTGCACGATGAGCTTGGCGATCATCGAGTCGTAGAACATCGGGATCTCGCCGCCTTCCTGCACGCCGGTATCGACGCGCACGCCGCCGCCTGCCACGCCGGGACCGGAAGCCTCCAGGTCCTGCGCCGGGGGCTGGAAGCGCACCAGGCGGCCGGTGGAGGGCAGGAAGTTGCGGAACGGGTCTTCCGCGTTGATGCGGCACTCGATGGCCCAGCCGTCACGCTTGACGTCGGCCTGGTTGAAGCTCAGCGCCTCGCCTGCGGCCACGCGGATCATCTGCTCGACCAGGTCCAGGCCGGTGATGCACTCCGTCACCGGGTGCTCCACCTGCAGCCGCGTGTTCATCTCCAGGAAGTAGAAGCTCTGGTCCTTGCCGACCACGAACTCCACCGTGCCCGCGCTCTGGTACTTCACGGCCTTGGCCAGGGCCACGGCCTGCTCGCCCATGGCGCGGCGCGTCTCATCGGTGATGAAGGGCGACGGGGCCTCCTCGATCACCTTCTGGTGGCGGCGCTGGATCGAGCACTCGCGCTCGTTGAGGTACACCACGTTGCCGTAGGCGTCGCCCAAGATCTGGATCTCGATGTGGCGCGGCTCCTCGACGAACTTCTCGATGAAGACGCGGTCGTCGCCGAAGCTGTTGCGGGCCTCGTTGCGGCACGACGCAAAGCCCTCGAAGGCCTCCTTGTCGTTCCAGGCCACGCGCAGGCCCTTGCCGCCGCCGCCGGCGCTGGCCTTGATCATCACCGGGTAGCCGATGTCCTTGGCAATGTTCACCGCCTGCTCGGGCGACTCGATGGCGTCGTTCCAGCCCGGGATGGTGTTGACCTGGGCTTCCTTGGCGAGCTTCTTGGAGGCGATCTTGTCGCCCATCGCGGCGATGGAGTAGTGCTTCGGACCGATGAAGACGATGCCTTCCTCTTCCACGCGGCGCGCGAAGTCCTCGTTCTCCGACAGGAAGCCGTAGCCCGGGTGCACGGCCTCGGCGCCGGTGCTCTTGCACGCGGCGATGATCTTGTCGGCCACGAGGTAGGACTCGCGCGAGGGCGCCGGGCCCAGCAGCACGGCCTCGTCGGCCAGCTCCACGTGCAGGGCGTCCTTGTCGGCCTCGGAGTACACCGCCACGGTGGCGATGCCCATCTTCTTGGCGGCCTTGATGACGCGGCAGGCAATCTCGCCGCGGTTTGCGATCAGGATCTTCTTGAACATGTTGACTTCTCCCACGGCCCCGATCACAGAGGAATGTTGCCGTGCTTGCGCCACGGGTTGTCGAGCTGCTTGTCCTTGAGCATCACCAGCGAGCGGCAGATGCGCTTGCGCGTCTCGTGCGGCTGGATGACGTCGTCGATGAAGCCGCGCGCGCCGGCCACGAAGGGGTTGGCGAAGCGCGCCTTGTACTCGGCCTCGCGGGCCGCGAGCTTGGCCGGGTCGCTCTTGTCCTCGCGGAAGATGATCTCCACCGCGCCCTTGGCGCCCATCACCGCGATCTCCGCATTCGGCCAGGCGAAATTCACGTCACCGCGCAGGTGCTTGGAGCTCATCACGTCGTAGGCGCCGCCGTAGGCCTTGCGCGTGATGACGGTGACCTTGGGCACCGTGCACTCGGCGTAGGCGTAGAGCAGCTTGGCGCCGTGCTTGATGATGCCGCCGTACTCCTGGGCCGTGCCGGGCATGAAGCCGGGCACGTCCACGAAAGTGATCACGGGGATGTTGAAGGCGTCGCAGAAGCGCACGAAGCGTGCGGCCTTGATGGAGCTCTTGATGTCCAGGCAGCCCGCCAGCACCAGCGGGTTGTTGGCCACGATGCCCACGCTCTGGCCGTCCATGCGCGCGAAGCCCACCACGATGTTGGCGGCGTAGTCGGGCTGCAGCTCGAAGAAGTCGCCGTCATCGACCACCTTGGTGATGAGCTCCTTCATGTCGTAGGGCTTGTTGGGGTTCTCGGGCACCAGGGTGTCCAGCGAGAAGTCCAGCCGCGTGGCCGAGTCGCCCGAGGGGCGAACCGGCGGCTTTTCCTTGTTGTTGAGCGGCAGGTAGTTGAAGAAGCGCCGCAGCATCAGGATGGCTTCGACGTCGTTCTCGAAGGCCAGGTCGCACACGCCGCTCTTGGTGGTGTGGGCCGAGGCGCCGCCGAGCTCTTCGGCCGTGACTTCCTCGTGCGTCACGGTCTTCACCACCTCGGGGCCGGTGACGAACATGTAGGAGCTGTCCTTCACCATGAAGATGAAGTCGGTCATGGCCGGCGAGTACACCGCGCCGCCGGCGCAGGGGCCCATGATCATGCTGATCTGCGGGATCACGCCCGAGGCCATCACGTTGCGCTGGAACACGTCGGCGTAGCCGCCCAGGGAGGCCACGCCTTCCTGGATGCGCGCGCCGCCGGAGTCGTTGAGGCCGATCACGGGCGCGCCGACCTTCATGGCCTGGTCCATGATCTTGCAGATCTTCTCGGCATGCGCTTCGGAGAGCGCGCCGCCGAAGACCGTGAAGTCCTGGCTGAACACGAACACCAGGCGGCCGTTGATCATGCCGTAGCCGGTCACGACGCCGTCACCGGGGACCTTGTTGTCCGCCATGCCGAAATCGGCGCAGCGGTGCTCGACGAACATGTCCCATTCCTCGAACGTGCCCTCGTCGAGCAGCATCTCGATGCGCTCGCGCGCGGTGAGCTTGCCCTTGGAATGCTGGGCGTCGATGCGCCGCTGCCCGCCGCCCAGGCGCGCCTTGGCGCGCTTGTCTTCGAGCATCTGCTGGATGTCGTGCATGGGGTACCTCTCCTCGTAATTTCCGTCGATCGCTCGATCGGTTGATCAATTCAGTGGAACAGCTCCAGCAGCCGCCGCGCCGCCACCGAGGCGGCGACCTCGCCGGCGCGCACTTGTTGCGAGAGCAGCGGCAGCGCGGCCTGCACGGCCGGGTGCTGGCGGAAGCGTTGCTTGAGCCCGGCATCGATGCGTTCCCACATCCACGCCTGGTCCTGGTTGTGGCGCCGCGCGGCGAAGCGGCCGTTGGCCGTCTGCAGCTCGCGGTAGCGGCTCACCGCGGCCCAGAACTCGGGCAGCCCCTGGGACTTCAGCGCCGAGAGCTGCAGCACCTGCGGCTGCCACAGCGCCTGGTCGTGCGCGGCATGGTGAGGGTCGCCGTGCTGGCCGAACAGGCGCAGCGCGCTGGTGATCTGGGCGCGGGCGCGCGTGGCGGCATGGGCGTCGAGGTCGGCCTTGTTGATGACCACCAGGTCGGCCAGCTCCATGACGCCCTTCTTGATGGCCTGCAGGTCGTCGCCGGCATTGGGCAGCTGCAGCAGGATGAACATGTCGGTCATGTTCGCCACCGCCGTCTCGCTCTGGCCCACGCCCACGGTCTCGACGATCACGATGTCGTAGCCCGCGGCCTCGCACACCAGCAGCGACTCGCGCGTCTTCTCCGCCACGCCGCCCAGCGTGCCGCCCGAAGGAGAAGGGCGGATGTAGGCGCGCTCGTCGGCCGAAAGCTGCTCCATGCGCGTCTTGTCGCCCAGGATCGAGCCGCCGGAGACGCTGGAGGACGGGTCCACCGCCAGCACCGCCACGCGGTGGCCCTGGTTGATCAGGAACAGGCCCAGCGCCTCGATGAAGGTGCTCTTGCCCACGCCCGGCACGCCCGAGATGCCCAGGCGCAGCGACTTGCCGCTGTGCGGCAGCAGGCCGTTGAGCAGTTCGTCGGCACGCGCGCGGTGGTCGGCGCGCGTCGATTCCAGCAGCGTGATGGTCTTGGCGATGGCGCGGCGCTGCGCGGGGCCGGGCGGGCCCAGCACGGCGTCGGCCAGGGCCTGGTTGGACAGGCTCATGTTGTGGGTACTGCGGAGGCGGGTACTGCGGAAGAAGGCCGGCGCTGGGGGGCAGGACGCCGGCCGACGGCTTGGCTTTCCGGTGAGGATCAGCGCTGCGCGGCGCGGATCTGCTCCAGCACGTCCTTGGCGCTGGCCGGGATCGGGGTGCCCGGGCCGTACACGCCCTTGACGCCGGCGTCGAACAGGAAGCCGTAGTCCTGCTGCGGGATCACGCCGCCGACGAAGACGATGATGTCGTCCGCGCCCTGCTTCTTGAGCTCATTGATGATGGCCGGCACCAGCGTCTTGTGGCCCGCGGCCAGCGTGGAGATGCCCACGGCGTGCACGTCGTTCTCGATGGCCTGGCGCGCGCACTCCTCGGGGGTCTGGAACAGCGGGCCCATGTCCACGTCGAAGCCCAGGTCGGCGAAGGCCGTGGCCACCACCTTGGCGCCGCGGTCGTGGCCGTCCTGGCCCAGCTTGGCGATCATCACGCGCGGCCGGCGGCCGGCTTCCTGCGCGAAGGCCTCGATCTCGCCGCGCAGCTTTTCCCAGCCTTCGGCGCTGTCATAGGCAGCGGCGTACACGCCGGTCACCTTCTGGATGTCGGCGCGGTGGCGGCCGAACACCACCTCCAGCGCGTCGCTGACCTCGCCCACGGTGGCGCGGGCGCGGATGGCCTCGATGGCCAGGCCCAGCAGGTTGCCGCTGCCCTCGCGCGCGGCGGCGGTCAGCGCTTCCAGCGCGGCCTGCACCCTGGCGCCGTCGCGGGTGGCCTTGATCTGCTGCAGCCGCGCGATCTGGGCCTCGCGCACCTTGACGTTGTCCACCTCCAGGATCTCGACCGGGTCTTCCTTGGCGAGCTTGTACTTGTTGACGCCGACGATCACGTCCTTGCCCGAGTCGATGCGCGCCTGCTTCTCCGCGGCGCTGGCCTCGATCTTGAGCTTGGCCCAGCCCGAGTCCACCGCCTTGGTCATGCCGCCCATGGCCTCGACCTCCTCGATGATGGCCCAGGCCTTGTCCGCCATCTCCTGCGTCAGCTTCTCCATCATGTAGGAGCCGGCCCACGGGTCCACCACGCTGGTGATGTGGGTCTCTTCCTGGATGATGAGCTGCGTGTTGCGCGCGATGCGGGCGGAGAACTCGGTGGGCAGCGCGATGGCTTCGTCGAGCGAGTTGGTGTGCAGGCTCTGCGTGCCGCCGAACACCGCGGCCATGGCCTCGATGGTGGTGCGCACCACGTTGTTGTACGGGTCCTGCTCGGTCAAGCTCCAGCCCGAGGTCTGGCAGTGCGTGCGCAGCATCAGGCTCTTGGGCTTCTTGGCATTGAAGCCCTTCATGATCCGGCACCACAAGAGGCGCGCGGCGCGCATCTTGGCGATCTCCAGATAGAAGTTCATGCCGATGGCCCAGAAGAACGACAGGCGACCGGCGAAGTCGTCCACGTCCAGGCCCTTGGCCAGCGCGGTCTTCACGTACTCCTTGCCGTCGGCCAGCGTGAAGGCCAGCTCCAGCGCCTGGTTGGCGCCGGCTTCCTGCATGTGGTAGCCCGAGATCGAGATCGAGTTGAACTTCGGCATGTTCTGCGCCGTGTACTCGATGATGTCGCCGATGATCCGCATGCTCGGCTCGGGCGGATAGATGTACGTGTTGCGGACCATGAACTCCTTGAGGATGTCGTTCTGGATGGTCCCGGACAGCTTGTCCTGCGACACGCCCTGCTCCTCGGCGGCCACCACGTAGCCCGCGAGCACCGGCAGCACGGCGCCGTTCATGGTCATGGAGACGCTGACCTTGTCCAGCGGAATGCCGTCGAACAGGATCTTCATGTCCTCCACGGAGTCGATGGCCACGCCGGCCTTGCCCACGTCGCCGGTGACGCGCGGATGGTCGCTGTCGTAACCACGGTGCGTGGCCAGGTCGAAGGCCACCGACACGCCCTGGCCGCCGGCGGCCAGCGCCTTGCGGTAGAACGCGTTGGATTCTTCGGCCGTGGAAAAGCCCGCGTACTGGCGGATGGTCCACGGGCGCACCGCGTACATCGTGGCCTGCGGGCCGCGGATGAAAGGCTCGAAGCCCGGCAGCGTGTCGGTGAACTTCAGGCCTTCCAGATCGGCGGCCGTGTACAGCGGCTTGACGGCAATGCCCTCGGGCGTGCTCCATGTCAGCGCGGACACGTCACCGCCGGGCGCGGACTTGGCGGCGGCCTGCGTCCATTGCTGCAGCGTGGCTTGGTTGAACTCGGGGGCGGACGACATCGGTACTCCTCACGCAGGGCGGTGTTCTGACTTGCCATCCATCATACAAGATGCATAATTCAAAATCCAAGACCCGATCCCAAAAATGCCTGTGTCCGCCTCCGACCCCGCTACCGTCGCCGTTTCGTCGGCGAAATCCGTGGCCGCGCCGCTGGGGCAACGCCCGCTGTACCAGGAAGTGGCCGAGCGCCTGCGCGAGCAGATCTTCAATCGCGAACTGGAACCCGGCAGCTGGATCGATGAGCAAAAGCTCACGGCCGCCCTGGGCATCAGCCGCACGCCGCTGCGCGAGGCGCTGAAGGTGCTGGCCGTGGAAGGGCTGGTGACGATGAAGCTGCGCCGCGGCGCCTATGTCACCGAGATGTCCAAGCAGGACGTGTCGCAGGTCTATCACCTGCTGGGCGTGCTGGAGAGCGACGCCGCGGCCGAGGTCGCGCGCCACGCCGGCGAGGGTGAGTTGGCCGAGCTGGCCAAGCTGCACGAGCAGCTGGAAGCCGAGGTGGAGCAGCGCGACGCTTTCTTCGCCACCAACGAAACCTTCCACCAGCGCCTGCTGCAGATTGCGGGCAACCGCTGGCGCACCCAGATCGTGGACGACCTGCGCAAGGTCATGAAGCTCAACCGCCACCACTCGCTGTTCCGGCAGGGCCGGGTGGGCGAGTCGCTGGCCGAGCACCGCGCGCTGGTGCAGGCGCTGCTGGCGCGCGACGCCGACAGGGCGCAGGCGCTCATGCGCGCGCATTTCGAGAACGGGCTGGCGGCGGCCTCGGCGAACTGACCCCGGCGCCGGTGCCGCACGGGCACCGTGGTTACAGTCCGCGGAGGCTCACTCCGCTGACATTCCATGAAACTGCTTCGCCATGGCGCCCGCGGCGCCGAACGTCCCGCGCTGCTCGATGAACAGGGCAGGCTTCGCGACCTCTCGGGCGTGATTCCCGACATCGACGCTCACACGCTGCACCCTGAAAGCCTGCGCCGGCTGCAGGCCCTCGACCCGGCCTCGCTGCCGCTGCTGCCCGAGCCCGCCCGCATTGGCACGCCCTGGAGCCGCATCAGCAAGTTCATCTGCGTGGGCCTGAACTACGCCGACCATGCCGCCGAGTCCAATCTGCCGGTGCCCGAGGAGCCGATCCTGTTCATCAAGGCCGACAGCGCCGTGAACGGCCCCAACGACCCGGTGGTGCTGCCCCAGGGCTCGCTCAAGACCGACTGGGAGGTGGAACTGGGCGTGGTCATCGGCCGCCGCGCACGCTACGTGAGCGAGGAGCAGGCGCTGGAGCATGTGGCCGGCTATTGCGTGGTCAACGACGTGTCCGAGCGCGAGTACCAGCTGGAGCGCGGCGGCACCTGGGACAAGGGCAAGGGCTGCGACACCTTCGGGCCGGTCGGCCCCTGGCTGGTGACCCGGGACGAGGTGCCCGACCCGCGAGACCTGAACCTGTGGCTGGAGGTCAACGGCCGGCGCTGGCAGGACGGCAGCACGCGCACCATGGTGTTCGGCGTGCAGCAGCTGGTGAGCTACATCAGCCGCTTCATGACGCTGGAGCCGGGCGATCTCATCAGCACCGGCACGCCGCCGGGCGTGGGCATGGGCGCCAAGCCGCAGCCGGTGTACCTGCGCCCGGGCGACGTGATGCGGCTGGGCATCGCGGGCCTGGGCGAGCAGCGCCAGGCCGTCCACGCCTGGGACGCGGCGCTGCTGGAGCGCTGAGAAGCTGTGAACGATTTGCCTGCACCGAGCATGTTGAGCGGTACTGACGCGGCCAGCCGTGACGGTGCACGGGTGGGCCGTGGACGGCTGCAAGGCGCTCGCCGGGGCCGCCATGCCCGG
>NZ_JABBFW010000053.1 GCF_012927045.1 Azohydromonas caseinilytica
GCCCGGCCCACGGGGATAGTCGGATCCGACGAGAGGCGGATCCGTGTAAAGAGCAGGGGGAAACAGCAAGACTCTATATCCGAAGGTGACATAGCTGAAGTCGGCGAGAGCGCTTGGCTTTGAACGGCATTCTGTTGTTCGAAGTGTCAAGCGCGACAACAGCTGAAAGGATTAATCCTTATGTCATCGCTTAAAGCCGCAGAGTCTTGCCCGTCAAAGGGAGGTAAAACTCCGAAATCTAACTTCATCACGTCACTGTTCTTCGGACTGGGACGTGTTGGCAACGCCCTTAGAGGTATAAACTGGCTCTATGAGCAAGGAAAGCCTCACTGGGATAGCCTCATGGAGTTACTAAAAAGTTTCGGAGGTAGCGCTTAACTTTGAATTACCCCGCTTTCTTACAATCTATTGAATCATGATTCATGAGGCTCTGCGTCTTCTTCGGGCTTATCATGATCTTTCTCAAAATGAGTGTTGCGTAAGGCTTGGTTTTTCTAAAGGCCGGCTTGCGAGAATAGAGAGTGGCGAGGAAATTGCCACTGAAAGCGTTATTGGTGCCTATAGCTTAACCTTTGGCGTTCCCGTTTCTTCTATTCATTTTTTTTCTGAAAGAAGTAATGGCGGAATTACAGAGGGGGTTAGAATAAAACTGGCGAAGAAGGTTATATCTTTGCTTCAGTGGATTGAGGCAAGGAATGAAAGAAGAATTTAAGTCGAAAAAAAAGAGAAAACTCTATAGCCTAGATCAGTGCGCCCTTTTTAAAATTGGATCAAAGAAGCGACTGGCGGCAATACTGAGAGTTTCTCAAGACAGGCTTGAACCGCTGGGGGTGGACAAAGGAAACTACTTTGTTTTTACCTTAAAAGAGCAAATATGTCCTTTCACTGGGAAAGTGAAAGGGGCTCGGCGAGTTCAGAATCCTTTGCCGGAGCTGAAATTGGTTCAGCGCCGCATTCTCTCCTTGTTGGCAAGGGTGGAAATGCCTGAGTTTTGCCATGGCGCAAAACAAGGTAGCTCTTACAGATCTAATGCCAAAGCGCATGTTGATGCAAAAAACGTCGCGACGTTTGATCTAAAGTCGTTTTTCCCGTCAACGTCTGCTTCAAGAGTTTTTAGTTTCTTTAGAAACACACTTCAGTGTGCGCCGGATGTTGCTCGCATACTAACAAAATTGTGTGTTTGCCATGGAGCTTTGGCGACTGGTTCCCCTGTCAGTCCAATTTTGGCTTATTGGGCTAATTGCGAATTGTTTCGTGTGCTTAATCGTCTCGCGGAAGAGAATCATCTTCTGATGACTGTCTATATTGATGATTTTACAATTTCTGGGGATGTTTTGCCTCGCAATATAGTTTGGCAAGTTAAATCAATAGTTGAAAAATACGGCCATAGCTTATCCTTGTCGAAGACAAAGATTTTTCGTGAAAATGAGGCCAAGCATGTGACTGGCTTGGTGATCTATGAGGGAAATTTAACTGTTCCTCATATTAGATTCAAGAAGGCTCGCGCAATAGAAAAGGCAATTGCGGTGGCTTCTAATGATGAGGAGCGGCTTGATCTTATGCGAAAAATGGGCGGTTTGCTTGGTGAGGCTGCCTATGTTGACAAAAGGTATAAGTCTTGGGCTTTTAAAATTTATTCAAAGATATCCCAGGCCCAGTCAGTTTTGAGGCGGAAGGAGGCAAGTGCTTCTGAAAAAAGGAAATTTGAAGAGGCTTGTGTTCCTGATGTAATGCCTGATAAGGCTTCTTGGAGTGACATCTCGCCTAAAGCGCAAGATAATTCTTCATCTATGAAAAGTTAATTTTTTGACGCTTAGTCACTCGGCCGTCTAGGTAATTGTCCAGTCGTTGATGAAGCGCTACTAGATAGCATCAACGTGCTTAGTCGTCACAGGACTAAGACTAAGGGCGCCGGTTGGGGGGCCAAGTGCGGCGAGCAGCGACTGTGCAGAGTCGCCTTACCTTGGCACACCTCGTTGCGCCTGAGCGCGCGCCGCCGGCGCACCATGCGTGCACGGCAGCGCAGCGGGGCTAGAAGCAAGCCATGTTTTCGCTAACGCTCAAACGGCTTGGCAGGGGCTCACGCCCCTGCACCCCGGGGCGGCGGCACGCTGCGCTGGCCGCCGCAGCAGGACGCGGGAGGTGCTTTCGTGACGGAGACGAAACCCAGGCGCGGGCGGGGCGGGCGGCCCCGGCTGGAGCCCGAAGCGGTGCGCTCGCAAACCATCGGCGTGCGAGTGTCGGTGGCGGAATTCGAGGCGCTGCAGGCGAAGGCGGCAGTTTTGGGGCTGACGCCGGCGCATTATCTGCGCGAGGCGGCGCTGAAAAGGCGGCTGCCCGATCCGCCGGTGCCGGCGGTGAACCGGGAGCAATATGCCGAGCTGGCCCGGCTGGCGGCGAATCTGAATCAGCTGACGCGGCTGGCGAATGAAGGTACTTTCGTCACCGTGACGGAAGCCCATTTGCAGCGCTTGGCCGGCGAGGTAAACCGGCTGCGCCTGGCGCTCATTGGCGTGGAGCGCGGGGCGTGATTGCCAAGCTGGTCAAGGGCCGGGGATTTCGTGGGGCCCTGGACTACGACCTGAAGCAGGAAAAAGGCCGCGTCATCGACACCAACATGGCGGGCCGGACGCCGCGCGAGCTGGCGGCGGAATTCGGGGAAATCCGGCGACTGCGCCCGAAAGTGGGCAAGGCCGTTTTGCACGTGTCGCTGTCGGCGGCGCCGGGTGAAAAGCTCAGTGATGAGCAATGGCGCGAGATCGGCCAGCGGTACCTGCGCGGGATGGGATTCAAGGACAACCAATTCCTGATCACGCGGCACCTGGACACCGACCACGAGCACATCCATATCCTGGCAAACCGCATCACGTTCGGCGGCGAGGTGGTGAGCGACAGCCTGGACTATTCGCGCCAGGAAAGGATCGTGCGGGAGATCGAGCGGGTATATCGCCTGGAGCAGGTGGCGCCCAGCCACGAGGCGCAGCGGCGGGCCTATACCCGGGGCGAAATCGAGCACGGGATTCGCACGGGAGAGCCGTCCACCCGGATGCATTTGCATGCGCTGTGCGACGCAGCGGCGCTCAAAAGCCGGGATTTCAGCGACTACATGCAGCGGCTGGAGGCCGTCGGGGTGGAGTTGATTCCCGTGGTCCAGCTGCAAGGGGCGAAGCTGTCGGGGCTGTCGTACCGGCTGGACGGCGTGGTGATGAAGGGTAGTGACCTGGGCCGGGGCTACACGCCGGCGGGTCTGGCAAAGCGGGGTATCGGATATGAGCAAGACCGAGACTTTGCGGCTGTCCGCCGCGGCATCGAGCGCGCAGCGCCTGGAGCAGTTGAGCGGGCAGATCGAGCAGTTGAGGCAGGCCAAACACCAGAGCGTGGAGGAATTGGCCGCAGCGCTGGAGCCCTTGGCGCAGGCCATGGCCGCGCTGGCGGACGAGACGAAAACCACCTTGGCCGAAATCCAGCAGAAGGCCCGGGAGCAGGGCGAGAAATTCACCGGCCAGATGAACGAAGCCGCCAAGAGCTGGAACCAGGCCGCCGAGCACGCGGCGCAGGCCGGGACGCGGTTGGAGTTGGCCGGGCAGCGGCTGGAGTGGCGCCACTACGCGCTGGCCGGGATGACGGGGTTACTCACGGCGGCGCTCGTGAGCGTGTTCTGGCTTTGGGTGGCGCCACCGACGTCGCCCGAGATCACGCTGGACCCGAAGGCGGTGGCGGCCCATCTCAAACCCGCCGTGATCGAAGCCTTGAGGCCGTCCAAAGGCAAGTAAAGGCGCTGGGGGTGGCGCGGCTGGAGGTGGCCTTGCGCGAGGCGCAGGGCAGGGAGCTGGTGAAACGGAGCTGGAGCGCGCAAGAGCTGGAACAGTCGGTGGCGTGGCTCAAGCGGATGAACGCGCGAGGGCATGACGTGTTCATCCGGCCCGAAGGCGGGCATGGCCTCGTGCTGGTGGACGGGCTGCAGCGGGAGGCCCTGGCGCGCATGGCAAAGGAAGGCTTCACGCCGGCGGCGACCATCGAGGCCGGCCCGGGGCACTTCCAGGCCTGGGTGAAGCTGTCGGAGGGCCCTTTGCCGGCCGAGGTGCACGACCAGGCGGCGCGCACGCTGGCCCGGCACTACGGGGGCACGCTGGAGAAGGCCAGCAGCCGCAGCTGGGGGCGGCTGGCGGGCTTCACGCACCAGGCGCCGGCGCTGCGCAAGGAAGACCGCCAGCCTTACGTGCTGGCCCACGAGAGCCCGGGCCGGGTGGCCGCCGCAGCGCCGGCTTTCCTGCAGCACCTCGCGGAGGGGCTGGAGCGGCAGCGGGAGCAGCAGGAGCGGGCGGCGCGGCTGGAGGCCATCCGGGCGGCGCCGGATCACGTGTGGCAGCGGGATGCGCTCACGGTGTACCGGCAACAGGCGCAGCAGCTCCTGGCGCGCCATGGCCCGGCGGTGGACTTCGAGCGGGTGGACTGGGCGATTGCCACGCACTTGGCGAAGTCCGGGCGCTACTCGCGGCAGGAGATCGAGCGGGCCTTGCACGAAGGCTCGCCCCACATCGAGCACGGCCAGCCGGGTGGAATCGAGGGCTACGCCCGGCGCACAGCCGCGCAGGCCTGGAACGCGCCGGAGGTGTTGGCGCACTGGCAGGGGCGCGGGCGCGAGATCCAGCGGCAGCGTGAGCTGGGCCGGGCACCGGAGCGAGGCCGCGAAGGGCCGAGCCTCGGCCGGTGAACCTTGCCACTACCCACCGGGTGGCGGCGCGGCCCTTGGGAACTGTCGGGACTGGACTTTGTGGCGTGATGCGTCACGCGTCACAATCGAGGCATGGCAATCAAGAGCTTCCTGCACAAGGGCGTGAAGCGGTTTTTCGAGACCGGCAGCACAGCGGGCATCCAGGCCCAGCACGCGGATCGGATGGGGCGCATGCTGCGCCGCCTGAACGTGGCCAGCGTCCCGCAAGACATGGACCTGCCGGGCTGGAAGCTGCATCCGCTCAAAGGCTCCCTCTCGGGCCATTGGGCGGTGTCGGTCAGCGGCAACTGGCGGCTGACCTTTCGATTCGACGGCGCCGACGCGGAACTGGTCGATTACCAGGACTACCACTGAAAGGACCTGCACATGGGACGCATGTTTAACCCCCCTCACCCCGGCCTGACCCTGCGCGACGACGTGATTCCCGCGCTTGGACTGACCGTGACCGAGGCGGCCCAACAGCTTGGCGTGGACCGCTCCACGCTGTCGCGAGTCATCAACGGCCATGCCGCGATCTCACCGGAAATGGCGCTGCGCATCGAGGCGTGGCTTGGCAAGGACCGTGGCGGCGACGCTACCGTGTGGCTGGCCGAGCAATCCGCCTATGACCACTGGCAGGCTGAGCAGCACGTCAAGGAGGTGCCGCTGAACGTGCGGCCGGCGCCGAGGCCCCAGGACACCGCGGCCTGAGCCTGGTGGCCTTCCTCTGTGCGAGTCAGCAACCGGCGCAACGTGTACCGGTAGAGCGCCAAGGTGCCGCTATGATTTCACGGTTTTATGACCGTTATTTAATATTAAATAACGGTCAATAACAAAGCAAAGCATCACCATGATCGTGACGGTCGGCAATACCAAGGGCGGCGTCGGAAAGACGACTCTTGCCCTGAACCTCGCCATCGCGCGCGCCATCGCTGGCCGTGACGTGTGGCTGATCGATGGCGACCGCCAGGGCACCGCCCAGACCGCCATCACGGTCCGGTCCGAGGCCGGCCGACAGCCGCGCATCGCATGCGCGCAGTACGCCGACGGCTCGACGCTGCGCGCACAGGTGCAGCAGGTCGGGCCGAAGTTTCAGGACATCGTGATTGACGCTGGCGGGCGGGACTCCACAGCGCTGCGTGCGGCACTGGTGCTTTCCGATGTGCTGGTGGTGCCCTTCGCGCCGCGCAGCCTCGACGTTTGGGCCCTGGCTGATATCTGCAGCCTGATCGACGAGGCACGCTCAGTGCGTGACGGCCTGCGCGCCGTGGCCGTGCTGAACAACGCCGACGCTTCCGGCCAGGACAACGAAGAGGCTGTCGAAGCACTGGCCGACTTCCCGCAACTGCAGTATCTGGCCACCCCGATCCGTCGCCGCAAGGCGCTGGCCAACGCCGCCGGCCAAGGCATGAGCGTGTTGGAACTCTCGCCCAAGGACGGCAAAGCCGTTGAAGAGATCACGGCATTGATTAATGCTGTTTTCAATTCAATTTGATATTAAATACAAGCTATGGCGATCACAAAACGGCCCCCCAAGAAATCCGCTGAGACGTTCATCCAGGCGGCTCCGGATGCAGGCGAAAAGGTGCCGCCGGTGGTCAAGGGGGTGATGGCTGGCAACCAGCGTCAGATCACGGTGGCAATGCCTCCCGAGCTGGTGGACCGGATCGACGCCGCAGCCAAGAAGCTGTCCATCACGCGTGCGTCGTTCATCAAGATGGCTATCAGCCGTGCCATCGAGGCTGAGCAGCGATGACCAGTTCCAAGAAGCTGACCTTTGCTGACGAGACGCTCATCAATGCAGGGTTGGCTATCTCCAGCGAGGATGCCGCTACTGCGGGCGCTGTTGGCTTCATGGCTCGCGCACTTGTACAGGCCACGCTGCCGCACAAGAAGGTCGAGGGCAACGAGTTCACCCGCACGAACGGCAGCTACACCCTGTCCATCATGGCGCCCTCCAAGATCGGTCTACCCTACGGCACGATCCCGCGCCTTCTCCTGGCCTACGTCACCAGAGAAGCCGTGCGCACCAACAGCCGTGTCATCGAGTTGGGTGAGTCCATGGCTGCATTCATGCGGCAACTTGGCTTGATCCGGGCCGGTGGCCCGCGCGGCGATATCACGCGGCTGAAGGACCAAACTCGCCGGCTATTCACCAGTACCGTTTCGCTGACCTACGAAGGGCCTGGCCGGATGACCGATATGGGGTTTCGGCTGGCCGACAGGATCGACATGTGGTGGCATGCCCAGGACCCTGAGCAGGACGATCAATGGCACTCCACCATCACACTGACCGAACCTTTCTTCCGTGAAGTGGTGGAAGGCCCTGTGCCTATTGACATGCGCGCCCTGACAGCCCTGAAGCGCAGTCCGATGGCCCTAGACACCTACATCTGGTTGACCTATCGCTACAGCTATCTGACTCGGCCGACTGCTATCCCGTGGAGCACCCTTGCTGCGCAATTCGGTGCTGACTACAGCCGTGAACGGGATTTCAAGGCTGCCTTCAAGGACGAACTGCACAAGGTGCTGACCGTCTACCCCGATGCCCAAGTGGAAGAAAGCAGCTCTGGCTTGGTCCTAAAGCCCAGTCCGCCGCACGTGGGCAAAGTGCGATGAAACGGTCGCGCCTCCAGCGCTGAAGCACGCAGAAACGGTCACGGTGTCCAGGCTGAGTTGGACACTTCAAGGCTGTGGATTGAGCAAGTTATTTGCGATGAAACGGTCGCGCTTTTGCGATGAAACGGTCGCGCTTTTGCGATGAAACGGTCGCGCTCCTAATAAAGATCCTGTAGTTCCCTGTAGTTCCCTGTAGTAGGAGCGCCGCGTTCTGTGGACAACGCGGCAAGGGGCACCCCTACGGGGTTCCCCCGGCTTCGCCGGCTCCCCCTCCGGCCAGCCAGATCCACGGGCCGCCTATGGCGGGGCTTCGCCCCCACGCCGCTGACGCGGCGCGGGCCCCCCTTGGCATCCAGAAGGGCTCAAGGCGCCGGCTTGGCGCTGACGCGGGCCAAGGCCCGGTAGAGGGTGGAGCGGTCCACTGACAGCGACCGGGCTACAACCGTAGGGCTCTCGCCGGCCTCGATGAGCTGGCGAGCGTGCTGGACCTGGCGAGGCGTCAAGGCGTGCTTGCGCCCGAGCTTGGCACCGCGCTGCTTGGCTGCGGCCAGGCCGGCGCGCGTGCGCTCCACCACCAAGGCGCGCTCGAACTGCGCCATGGCCCCGAAGAGGTGAAAGACGAGCTCGCCGCCGGCGGTGGCGGTGTCGATGGACTCGGTGAGCGAGCGAAAACCACAGCCCCGGTCCCGCAGCTCACCCACCAGACCGATCAAATGGGCCAAGGAGCGCCCGAGACGGTCCAAACGCCACACCACCAGCACGTCACCCCTTTGAAGCGCTCCTAGGGCCTTCTGGAGGCCTGGGCGGGCCTGTTGGGCGCCGGGGATGCCCCGGTCCTCAAAGACCTGCTCCACGCCGGCCGCGCGCAGCGCATCGAGCTGCAGGGATGGGTTCTGATCGTCGGTAGAGACGCGCGCGTAGCCGATGAGTGCCATCGGGCCATTCTGCGACTGCTTTTTGCGACACCTAAGCCCTTGTCACGCCTGGAGTGCCGAAGCGTCGCAAAAAGGATCGTCTTTACAACACATACACCGTCCAGCTTGTCTACCACGGTCCTGTAAAGTACGTTATACGCATAACGTATTTCTGGAGTTAGTGATGCACAGGCGAATGACGATCACGCTCGATGAGGCCGTGTACGAGGGGCTTTACCGTACGGTGGGTAAGCGGCGCATGAGCCAGTTCATCGAGGACCTGCTGCGCCCGCATGTGCTGGACACGACGCTTGATGACGGTTACCGGGCCATGGCCGCCGACCAAGCGCGTGAGGCCGAGGCGCAGGAGTGGTGCAACGGTTTAGCCGGCGACATGCGCGATGAAACGCGGTGAGGTCTGGTGGGTCGAGTTCGACCCCGCCGTAGGCAGCGAGGTCCGCAAAACGCGACCGGCCGTGATCGTGAGCAACGATGCGGCTAACCGGAATCTAGCGCGCGTGGTGGTAGTACCTCTGACTAGCAACACTGGGCGCCAGTACCCAGGCGAGGCGTTGGTAAGCGTAGGCGGCAAAAGCAGCAAGGCGATGGCTGATCAAATCATGGCCGCCGACAAGGAGCGGTTGAAGGACCAACTTGGGGCCTTGTCTAAGGCTGATATGCGAGCTGTAGAGGATGCAATTTGTGTTCATCTAGGCTTACCAAGATAAATATAAAGTTTGAAATAAATGTCTTACCCATCATTTGCGCATGAGCAATATTTGCCCTCCGTTAGGATTGAAAAAAATTCCATCTTGGAGCTGGAAGAGTATCTGGAAAAATATTTCTTGGACGCATCTTTTTTGGATGCGGAAAAAAGAAATGGTATTTTTTCTGTAAAAATAGAAGACAATCTTGGTGTTGAGAAACTTTCATCTATAAAACAGATGAATACCTCCTTATTTGCTGATAGCACTTCAAGTGTTGATGTGGAATTTGAGTTGCCTTATAGAGATGATGGAATAAAAGCAAGAGTGCGGTTAAATTTCTCAAGAAAAAAAATGTATGCCAAGCTTTACATTAGCGCAGTAATGCCAAATTCAAGAGAATTTGTTCTTGGATTAAGGAATGGTTTGCTGAGACTTCTTGAGTCACAAAAGATATGGCATTGGATTGCGCATCCTGTACCACAGGTAGGGGGCGCTTTATTTGTGGCTGCATGTATTCTGGGGTATATCGCAATTAACTTTGCGGATAAAAAAGAAAACTTTTATAGTTTGTGGATTTTTTTGATTGCTTTGATTTGGTTTTATCTTTTTTTCATGGGTGATCTTAGGCCTTATAATGTTTTTAAATCGCGTGCTTCTGATCGCTCAGATAAAATATGGGGTTGGTTAATAGGTGGTGCAGCGACCTTTTTATTGTTTGGGACGCTCCTTACACTGTTCCGCCGTCCTCTTCTTGGCTTCTAAGAGACTGTAGTCCGTGAAAAAGCCTAACCTTGCCGTTTTCTATTTTAACGAACAGAAAGAGGGCTCAGATTATTGATATTATCCATGCCTTAGAACCTGTTGTATGAAATTTGGCAGTTGAGCGGTAGGACGTCACGGACCCTCTACACTGGAACGCTAACGGTCCGCTGCCCCATCGCGTAGCGAACTTATGTACACCAGAGGAAGGAGGAATATATGCCTTATGACACTTGGAACTGGGCGCGCAGTGAAGAATGGCCGATGACTGGGGTTGGTGCCGATCCCGATCTGGCAGGTTGGATTTATGTCGCCGTGAACACGCGCGATGCAACGTGCTGCAAAGTCGGCCGTACAAAGCGACGGCTTTATGTGCGCACCACCGAAACTACTAATCCATTTTATGCCATCCATGTTGCGTACCATGTCGAGGCAAGCGATACGGTGAGACTAGAATCTTGGATTCATTATGAGTTGAGTAAACGATACTTGCATCATTACCATCTCATCACCAACAAGCCCAGTGAATGGTTTCAGTGTGCACCGCACGAAGCTGAGCGTGTGATTGAAGAGTGTCTGCGTCGATACTTTCACTGTCCACAGGACGACCAAGGCTGGTTGCTTGAAAATGACCCTGTCGAGCTTCGTCGCTTCCGTCCCCACTACAACCCGATGCAGCTAAGCGAAAGGTTGCGCGACAACCTTGAAGACCACCCATATTGGAAGTACCTCTTTCCCCGCTTGGGGTGGTAATTCCAAATTCAAGTTGGCTTATTGACGTTATCCGTGGGCATAAGGGCGCCTTGAGCGGGAACTGGAGGCGTGCGCCGCCAGCGTGGAGCTGCAGCGCCACTTCAGCGCTGCTTCAGCGGTTCTTCCGTGCTGCCACCGCGCGGCTTCAGCGCTGTTACAGCGCTTCTTTAGCGATCCCGTTGAGCCCCGCAGGGGCGAATAAGGGCCCGTGAAGTAGGTCCGCCAGCGCCGCTGGTGGGCCTACTTCACCTATCTTGCCCGCGCTTCGCAGTTCGGAAACACCACGGAAGTTCAGCAGCCTGGATGCGGTTTTGGCGCTGAAGTCGCGCTGTCACAGCCCTGTTTGAAATCCCAACGGCGTGGGCTCAGAGCCGGCGGGCCTGATTACTTGAACAACTCAGCATGTGTGCCAGCGCGCACGAACACCACCAAGCCCTGCTTGGCGGTGACTCAAGAGAAAGTCGTCACGTTGACAGAATCTTTTATGTAAAAAATATCGATGACTTTACAGCGCTTGTTTTTGCCTTTATGATTGGTAACGTGGCGTAACGGAGATTCTCGTCTCGCAGTAGTTGGAGCTTCGTCTCCGCGGAGGTTGATAGCCTCTACCACTTCTCCTAAGGTCCGGCCCGGCCCGGCCCACGGGGATAGTCGGATCCGACGAGAGGCGGATCCGTGTAAAGAGCAGGGGGAAACAGCAAGACTCTATATCCGAAGGTGACATAGCTGAAGTCGGCGAGAGCGCTTGGCTTTGAACGG
>NZ_JABBFW010000054.1 GCF_012927045.1 Azohydromonas caseinilytica
CGAGCCAGCGCACCACCTCGCCCAGGCTGACGATGTAGTTGCCGTGGTTCTTGAAGCAGTCGGGCAGCAGGGCGTGCGGGGTGGCCTTCGCGCCGGTCTCGGAGAGGAACAGGAACTCGTCCTCGGTGACGGGCTGCCTGAGCGGCGCGCCCAAGGCCTGCCAGTCGGGAAAGAGCTCGTTGAGCGCGATGGGGTCCATGATGGCCCCGGAGAGGATGTGGGCGCCGGGTTCGGAGCCCTTTTCCAGCACCACCACCGAGAGCTCCGAGCCCGCGGCGGCGGCGAGCTGCTTGAGCCGGATGGCGGTGGCCAGCCCCGCGGGGCCGGCGCCGACGATCACCACGTCGTAGTCCATGGACTCGCGCGGGCCGTATTGCTGGAGAAGTGCTTCGGATGTCATGGCAAAGGCAGGAAGGCTAGGGCGCTCGAAGACGGCGATCAGCGGCCCGGTGAAGAAGGAGAGACGCCCGGGCTCGGTGGACGGTACGAGGACTCGGCGGCCAGCGACATGGGATACCAGCACGACGGTGCGCGTTGCTCGTCCAGGCCGGTCTCGGCATCGAGCACCGATCCGACCAAGGCGGACCAGCTCTCGTGCTCGCCTGAGCGCTGCCTGAACTCCTGAAGGCACTGCCGCAGAAAAGCCATGGTAAGGGCTCCGTGGTGGTCACCGGACCGGTGGGAACGCCGGTCTACACAGTGGGCAAAGGTAGCCGCTGCCGCGCGCGATGGGTGCCAACCAGGTTGCAAATCGTGCCAGCCGTTCCAGCACTCCAGACCGGGGTTTCATGCTGGTCGCTCACAACATGGGCCCCTGGCGCCCCACCGATCACGCCACGCCCGCACCGGGCCGGCGTCTGGGTTTGCAGCGCCGCTCAGGCCGCCGCGCGGTCCGTGCCTGCCGGCTGCGCCGGCGCCGTCATCACGGCCAGCAGTTGCTGCTGCCGCTGGCGGGCGGCCTCGGCGTGGTGCTCCTTCACGTGGCCGAAACCGCGCACGCTTTGGGGCAGACGGGCCAGCGCCAGGGCGGTGTCGAGGCGACCGGGGGTCAGCGCGCCGATGACCTGGCGCATCAGCGCCATGTATTCACCGATGGCGGCACGCTCGCCGCGGCGCTCGGCCGTGTAGCCGAAGACGTCCAGCGGCGTGCCGCGCAAGCACTTGGCCTTGGCCAGCCACCGGTAGGCGGTGGCGATCCACGGCCCGTAGGACTGCTTGACCAGATGGCCCTCCGCATCCCGCTTGGAGAACAGCGGCGGTGCCAGGTGAAAACGCAACTTGTAGCCGCCTTCAAACTGCTGGGCCACGCGCTTGAAGAAATCCGTTTCCACATACAGCCGCGCCACCTCGTACTCGTCCTTGTAGGCCATGAGCTTGTACAGGCTCACCGCTACTTCGCGCGCCAGGCGGTCGCCGCCGGTGACGGGCTTCTCGGCCGCCGCGATCTCGCGCACGAAGCCCTCATAGCGCTTCGCATACGCGGCGTCCTGGTAGGCGGCGAGGCGCCGGCTGCGGTCCTCGATCAGCGCCTCCAGGCCCGGCATGCGCGCCGGCATCATCACCACGGCCACCGGCTTGGCGAGGCCGGCGGCCTGCTGCACCACGCCGAGGTCCAGCGCGGCCTGCCGGCCCCAGGCGAAGGCCGCCTGGTTCATCGCCACCGCCGCGCCGTTGAGCTCGATGGCGCGCATGAGGGAGGCCTCCTGCAGCGGAATCCAGCCCTTCTGCCAGGCATAGCCCAGCACGAACACGTTGGTGGCCACGGCGTCGCCCATCAGCGCGGTGGCCAGGGCCGAGGCATTGAACGCCTCCACCGACTGCGCCGCGCCGCGCACGCGCTGCAGCATGGCCTCGGGGTCGGTCTGCCACTCCGGGTTCTGGGTGAAGGCGCCGGTAGGCGCCACGTCGGTGTTCATCACGGCGCGCGTGCGGCCGGCGTCCATGGTGGCGAGGGCATCCTTGCCGGCGCCCACCATCAGGTCGCAGCCCAGCACCACGTCGGCCTGCTTCGCCGCCACCCGCGCGGCATGCAGCCCGGCCGGCGTGGCGGCCAGGCGCACGTGCGACATCACCGCGCCGCCCTTCTGGGCCAGGCCCGCCATGTCCAGCACCAGCACGCCCTTGCCTTCGAGGTGCGCGGCCATGCCCATGAGCGCGCCGATGGTCACGACGCCGGTGCCGCCGACGCCCGTGACCACCACGTTGCACGGCGCAGCCAGCGCCGGCAGGGCAGGAGCGGGCAGGTCGCGCGGCGGCGTCGCCTTCGACTTGGCCGGCTTGCGCAGCGCGCCGCCCTCGACCGTGACGAAGCTCGGGCAGAAGCCCTTCACGCAGGAGTAGTCCTTGTTGCAGGAGCTCTGGTCGATCTGGCGCTTGCGGCCCAGCGGCGTTTCCAGCGGCAGGATGGAGACGCAGTTGGACTGCGCGCCGCAGTCGCCGCAGCCCTCGCACACCTCCTCGTTGATGAGCACGCGCTTGGGTGGGTCGATGAGCTGCTTCTTCTTGCGCCGCCGGCGCTTCTCGGCTGCGCAAGTCTGGGCGTAGACGATGACGGAGACGCCCTGCTTCTCGCGCAAGGAACGCTGCAGCCTGTCCATGCCGTCGCGGTGGCCGATGCTCACGCCGGCAGGCAGCCCGCTCATGCCCTTGTAAAGCTCCGGCTCGTCGGAGACCAGGTGCAGGTGCTCCACGCCCTCGGCCGCCAACTGCTGCAGGATCTGCGGCACGGTGGGCGAGCCCTCCACGGGCTGGCCGCCGGTCATCGCGACCGCGTCGTTGACCAGGATCTTGTAGGTGATGTTCACGCCCGCGGCCTTGGCGGCGCGGATCGCCAGCGACCCGGAGTGCATGTAGGTGCCGTCGCCCAGGTTGGCGAAGATGTGCCTCGTGCCGGTGAAGGGCGCCTGGCCGATCCAGCTCACCCCTTCGCCGCCCATCTGCGTGAAGGTTTCGGTGCGGCGGTCCATCCACTGCGCCATGTAGTGGCAGCCGATGCCGGCCACGGCGCGCGAGCCCTCGGGCACCTTGGTGCTGGTGTTGTGCGGGCAACCGGAGCAGAAGTACGGCAGCCGCTGCTGCGAGCCGGGCTCGACGCGGGTGAAGCCGTCGGCCGCGCGGCACGGCGTCAGGTGGGCACGGGCGCCGTCAGGCAGTTGCTCCACGCCCAGCACCTTGGCCATGCGCGCCGCGATGACGCCGGCGATGGCCGCCGGCGTGAGCTCACCGTTGGGTGAAAGCAGGATGCCGTCGTGCGGCACCTTGACCCATTCGCCGCTCTCGTCGTACTTGCCCACCACGCGCGGCCGCGAGGCGATCGGCGCGTTGTAGAGCTGTTCCTTGAGCTGGTACTCGATGATCTGGCGCTTCTCCTCGACCACCAGGATCTCGTCCAGCCCGTCGGCGAACTCACGGATGCACTCGGGCTCCAGCGGCCAGGACACGCCGATCTTGAGCAGCCGCAGGCCCAGCGCCTGCGCCGTGGCCTCATTGATGCCCATCATCGCCAGCGCCTCGCGCACGTCGAGGTAGCTCTTGCCCGTGGTGACGATGCCGAGCCTGGCGTCGGGTGCGGCCCAGTCCTGGCGATTCAGGCGGTTCAGCCGCACGTATTCCAGCAGCGCATACAGCCGTTCGCGCTGCAGCCGGTTCTCCTGCTCCAGCGGCGGGTCGGGCCAGCGGATGTGGAAGCCGTCGCTGGGGATCGGGTAGGTGTCGGGCACCTTGATGTCCACGGCCATCGGGTCGATCTCGAAGGACGACGAGGATTCGATGGTGTCGCTGATGGACTTGAAGCCCACCCAGCAGCCCGAGTAGCGTGACATGGCCCAGCCGTGCAGGCCGAATTCGATGAATTCGCGCACGCCTGAGGGGTTGAGCACCGGGATCATGGCGGCGATGAAGGCGTGCTCGCTCTGGTGCGGCAGGCTGGACGACTTGCAGGCATGGTCGTCACCCGCAACCAGCAGCACGCCGCCGTGCCTGGAGCAGCCGGCGATGTTGCCGTGCTTGAGCACGTCGCCGCTGCGGTCCACCCCGGGGCCCTTGCCGTACCACAGCGCGAACACGCCATCGACGGTGGCGTTGGGGTCGAGGTTGACCATCTGCGTGCCCCACACGGCGGTGACGGCCAGCTCCTCGTTGAGGCCGGGCACGAACCTGATGTCGTGTTCCTGCAGATGCTTCTTGGCCTTCCACAGTTCCTGGTCCACGGCGCCCAGGGGCGAGCCGCGGTAGCCCGACACGAAGCCGCCGGTGTTCAGGCCTGCGGCCGCGTCACGCTCTTTTTGCGCCAGCAGCAGCCGCACCAGGGCCTGGGTGCCGGTCATGTAGACGCGGCCCTTGGGCAGCGTGTACTTGTCTTCCAGCGTGAGGTCGGCAAGGGCTTGGGGATGGTTCATCACAGTCTCGGTGCTTGGGACCGACATGGGGCTGTCGGTGTGCGGGCAGTTTGGACATTGGCCGCTCCGAGGTAAAACGCAAATGTTCGCTATCAGCCATCGAGGAAATCGATGTCCACTTCGCAGCCCGCCATCCGTTTCACGCTGCGCCAGCTGCAGTATTTCGCCGCGGTGGCCCGCACCGGCCAGATCTCGCTGGCCGCGGCGCAAGCCCATGTCACGCAGTCCACGATGACGGCGGCCATCGCCGAGCTGGAGCGCGTGTTGGGGACGATGCTGTTCGAGCGCGGCCGCAGCGGCGTGACGCTGACCTACGAGGGGCACCTGTTCCTGCAGCGAGCGCAGGCAGTGATTGAGGCCGCAACCGATGCGGCGCGCCACCCGTTCCAGGATCGCGGCACGGTGTCGGGCACGTTGCAGCTCGCCGCCAGCTACACCGTGCTGGGCTACTTCCTGCTGCCCTTCATCGCCAAGTTCCAGAAGCTCTATCCGGAGGCGCGCATCGTGCCGGTGGAGCGCGACCGCGAGCACATCGAGGCCGGCATCGAGTCGGGCGAACTGGAGCTGGCCGTGGCACTGACCTCCAACCTGCTGGAGCCCAGGCGTTTCCAGCGCCCAGAGCTGGCGCGCTCGCGGCGCCAGCTCTGGGCGGCCGTGAGCCATCCGCTGGCCGAGCTGAGCTTGGCGTCGCTGGAGGACGTGGCGCCCTATCCCTACATCCTGCCCGCGGTGGACGAGGGCGACGTGGCGGCGATGCGCTACTGGGACGAAGCGGGCATGCAGCCGGAATCCTTCGTGCGCACCACGTCGATGGAGGCGGTGCGCGAGATGGTGGCGCTGGGCCTGGGCGTCACGATCCTGTCCGACATGGTGTTCCGGCCCTGGTCACTCGATGGCCGGCGCATCCAGACCGTGCCGCTGAAGAACCCGATCCCGCCCATGGAAGTGGGCCTGGTGTGGCGCAAGGGCCAGCGCCTGGGCCCGGTGGCGAGCGCGCTGTGCAAGTACCTGGAGGTGTCGGTGGGGGCGCCTGGCGGGGATTGAGCCGCGGAGTCGGCTACCGCAGCGCGGCCACCACCGCATCGCCCATCGCAGTGGTGCCGACGACACGCGAGCCACCGGCCAGGTCGGCCGTGCGCAGGCCCTGGCGCAGCACGGCCGTCACGGCGGCCTCGATGCGCTGCGCCAGATCGTCGCGCCCGAGCGAGTGGCGCAGCATCAGCGCGGCGGCGCGGATGCACGCCAGCGGATTGGCGATGTCGCGTTCCGTGATGTCCAGCGCCGTGCCGTGGCCGGCCTCGTACATGCCGCGCTGCGCATCGCCCAGCAGCGCCGAGGCGGGCAGGCCGATGGACCCGGTGAGCACGGAGGCGGCGTCGGAGAGGATGTCGCCGAACAGGTTGCCGGCAAGGATGACGTCGAAGCGCGCCGGATGGGAGATCAGCTGCATCGCCGCGCTGTCGGCGTAGAGGTGCGTCAGCTCCACATCGGGGTAGTCACGCGCCACGTCGATCACGACCTCGCGCCAGACGCGCGAGGTGGCCAGCACGTTGGCCTTGTCCACGTTGCACAGCTTCGCGGACCGGCGCCGCGCGGCCTTGAACGCCACGTGGGCGATGCGCCGCACTTCGCCTTCGGCATAGCGCATGGTGTCGAAGCCTTCGCGCTCGCCGGCGAAGGGGCCGTCAGGCGCCACGCGCATGCCGCGGGGCTGTCCGGTGTAGACATCGCCGTTGAGCTCGCGCACCACCAGCACATCGACGCCGGCCACCCGCTCGGCACGCAGGGGCGACAGCTCCGCCAGTTCGGCCGGCACGCTGACCTGCTTCAGGTCGGCGAACAGGCCCAGCGCGCGGCGCAGCCCCAGGATGGCCCGTTCGGGACGCAACGAGGCGTCCAGATGGTCGAAGCGCGGATCGCCCACGGCGCCGAACAACACCGCGTCGGACGCCAAGGCCATCTCGACCGTGGACTGCGGCAGGGGCGTGCCCGTCAGCAGGTAAGCGCCGGCACCCACCGGCGCCTCCCGCAACTCGAAATCGAACCCTTGTCCCCGCAAGGCCTGCAGCACCTTGACGGCCTGGGCCACGATCTCGGGCCCGATGCCGTCCCCGGACAGGACGGCGATGCGATGCGCTGTGGCCATGGGCTCAGTCAGCCGTCGCGCCGGATTGCCGCACCAGCTTCGCGTGCTTGTCCAGCTCGGCCTTGAAGAAGGGTCCGGCCTGCTCCGGCGTGCCGTTGATGACCGTGATGCCTTGCTGGGCCAGGGCGTCCTGCACGTCCTTCTGCGCCAGCACCGTCTTCACGTCGGCGTAGGCCTTCTGGACGATGGGCGCGGGCAAGCCGGCCGGACCGACCAGCGCGATCCAGGCATCGAAGCTGTAGTTCGGCAGCCCGGACTCGGCCAGCGTCGGCACCTCGGGCAGCACCGGCGAGCGCTCCTTCGTGGAGAGGCCGATCGCGCGCAGCTTGCCGGCTCTGATGTGCGGCGCGGCGGCCGTCACGGAGATGAATCCGATATCCACCTGGCCGCCCACCAGGTCCGAGGTCAGCGGGCCGGTGCCCTTGTAGGGAATGTGGCGGATCTCCACGCCGGCCTCGTTGCCGAACATCACGCCGGCCAGGTGCAGCGTGCTGCCGTTGCCGGCCGAGCCCAGATTCAGCGTGCCCGGCTTGGCCTTCATCAGCGCCACCAGCTCGCGCGCGTTGTGCGCCTTCACCGAGGGATGTGCCACCAGGACCAGCGGCACGGTGCCGATCACGCTGATGGGCGTGATGTCCTTGAGCGAGTCGAAGGGCACCTTCTTGTAGATGCTCGGATTGATGACGTGGTTGGACGAGATCATGCCCAGCGTGAGCCCGTCCTTGGGCGCGTTCACGACCTGCACGGTGCCCGTCATGCCGCCCGCGCCCGGCAGGTTCTCGATGACGATCGGGTGGCCCATGGCCCTGGCCATCTGCGGGCTCATGGCCCGCGCGACGGCATCCACGGTGGAGCCGGCGGACAAGGGCACGACCAGGCGGATGGGCTTGTCGGAGGGGGCCTGGGCCCACGCGGCGGGCAGTGTCAGCGCCAGGCTGGCCAGGGCAAGCGCGCCTCGGCGCGTGAGGGTGCAAACGGTCACGTTGTCTCCTTCTGTTGTCGTCAAGGGGGCTTCACACGGGCTTCAAGAGCCGGCTTGCGCCTGCAGCTCTTCGAAGGACACCAGGCGCCCGGCGATGGCGCTGGCCGCCACCGTGGGCGGGCTGGCCAGCCAGACCTGTCCCGGGCCACCGCGGCCGGGGAAGTTGCGGTTGATGGCACTGACCGTGACTTGCGAAGCTTCGGTGGACGAGCCCGGCCCGCAATTGCCGCAGGCGCCGCAGGACGGCTGCAGGATGCGCGCCCCGACCTGCTCGAAAGCCTCCAGGTAGCCGCGCGCGATGCAGTGGTCGCGCACGGCCGTGGTGCCGAACTGCAGGTAGAGCTGCACGCCCGGGGCCACGCGCAGTCCGCGCCGTGCCGCCCAGGACAGCACCTCGTGGTAATGGTCGAAGTCCTCACGCTTGCCCGCGGTGCAGGAGCCGCCATAGGCGATGTCGATGCGCACCCGCTCCGCCAGCTCGCCCAGCGCCACGCCGTTGCCCGGATCGCCCGGGCGGGCCACCAGCGGCGTGAGCCGGCTGCAATCCAGCTGGATCACCTCGGCGTAGGCGGCGCCCTCGTCGCTGTGCATCCACGGCTCCAGCTTGAAATCCACGCCGCGCCGTTCCTTGAGGAAGCGCACCGTCTCCGCATCGGGCGCCACGATGCCGGTGAAGCCGCCCAGCTCGGCCGTCATGTTGGTGAGCGTGGCGCGCTCGTCGATGGAGAGCGCGCGCACCACCGGTCCGGCGAACTCGAACACCTTGCCCACGCCGGCGCCGGCGCGGATGGCCGGCAGGGCGAGCAGGTGCAGCACCACGTCCTTGGCCGTGATCCCCGGCGGCAGCGCGCCGTCGAGCTGCACGCGCAGCACCTGCGGCACGGTGAGCCGCACCGCCCCGGTGACGAAGGCATTGGCCATGTCCGTCGTGCCCACGCCGAAGGACACGCAGCCCAGCGCGCCGCTGTGCGGCGTGTGCGAGTCGGTGCCCACCACCAGGGCGCCGGGCAGCGCGTAGTGCTCGGCCACCATCGCATGCGAGATGCCGGCGACGTGGCTGCCGTCGTCCAGCGCGGCCTCGCTTTCGGTCAACGCGCGGTATTCGCGCAGCTCGTGTTCGGCCGCGAAGGCGCGCTGCGCGCGGCACATGGCCAGCACGTTGTCCACCAGCCCGCCGCGCACGTGCGCCGGGCTCTCGGACACGTAGTTGGTGTGGTCCTCGAACACGACGATGGAGCCCGGGTCGTGCAGCGCCAGTGGCTTGCCGAAGGTGGCGTGCAGCATGTGCGCGGCCATGCCCGTGTAGTACTCGTGGATGAAGCGCAGGTCGGCGCGCACGAAGGCGCCGTCGCCGGGGGCCGGGTCGGCCGCGGTCAGCTCGGTCGCCAGCGCATGGCGGGCCACGATCTTCTCGAACAGTGTGCGCGGCCGCCCGCCTTCGGGCACGGCGACCGGGCGCACGTCGCGCATGAACTGCTGTCCGAAGCGCAGCAGACCGCCGGCACGCAGGATGGCCGCGGCCAGCGCATCGCGCCCGGCCACGAGCTCGTCGATGCTGATGGCCTCGCCGGCCTGGAGGCGCGGGATCAGGCTGAAGTCGGTCGAGGTGAACAGGCCGATGTTGTCGGCGTTCTGCCGGTAGATGCGCTCGAAACTTTCTGCGATCACGAGCCGGATGCCGGCCAGCTTCTCGGCAAAGGGGCTGTGCTCGCGCGAGGAGCCCTTGCCGTAGCGCTTGCCCGCGACGGTGACGGCGAAGCCACCCTGTCGGGCCGACTCCGGGCTGAAAGGCAGACTCTCACCCGCCTTGAAACCGGTGTAGGTGAAGCGTCCGAGCCGATCGTCGTAGTGCGACAGGATGTGCACCGGCGTGATCTCGTCGGTGGATACGTCGTCGCGCAGCGGCAGCACCTCGGCCAGGGTCGCGGGCTGCCCGGCCAGCTGGCGTTGCATCACGTCGGGCGACTGGCTCAGGAACAGGATGCGGCCGTCGAGGGCAAGGTTCTGCATGGCTTCTTGGCGGGCGGGAGACGGGAACCGTGCGGGGGCCGGGCAGGCCATGACACGGGGAATGGCCGCGAATCTAGTCAGGTCCGCGCCTGTCAAGAAGTGCTGCTTCGGCATGCGGGGCATCGCGAGGCGCGATGCCTGCGGCGCCGCGACGGCATCAGCGCTGGAGCATGTCGATGAGCACGTCCACCGCCCGCAGGCGCGGCGACTTGTGGAGGGCGTAGAGCCGCAGCTCCCGCTGCGCCCAGGACTCGGCCAGCTCGCGCCGCTCGAAGGCCCCGCTGCCGGCATAGGCCGTCGCGGCGCTGGTGGGCACGATGGCCGCGCCCAGGCCGGCCTGCACCATGCGGCAGGCCGCATCGAAGCTGTTGACCGTGACCTCGATGCGCAGCGGCACCCTGGCCACTTCGGCGCGTTCGTGGATCAGCTGGTCCAGGGCCCCACCGGCCTGGATGCCGACCAGGCCGCTGCCCGCGATGTCCTTGAAGGCGATCCGCGTCTGCGCGGTCAGCTCATGTCCCGCGGGCAGCAGCACGATGAGCGGGTCGGACGCGAAATGCCAGGAATCCAACCCCTTGGGTGCCTGCGTGGCGACCGCGATGCCGAGGTCGGCACGGTCATCCAGGCAGGCACGCATCACTTCCCAGCTGCGCTGCTCCTGCAGGGCGATCTTCACCGCCGGGTAGCGCTGCTTGAAGGCCTGCAGCCGCTCCGGCAGCTCGCCGACGATGGCCGACGCGTTGGCATACAGGCGCACCGTGCCCACCACGTTGCCGCTCAGGCCCCAGACCTCGCTGACCAGGCCTTGCAACTCCGCCTCGATGCGCGTGCCCCGCTCGAACACGCAGCGGCCGGCCTCGGTCAGCTCGATGCCGCGTGCCGAGCGCACCAGCAGCGCCACGCCCAGCGCATGCTCCAGGTCGGCGATGCGCCGGCTCAACGCCGAGGCGGCGATGTGCTCCCGCTCCGCCGCACGGGCGATGGAGCCGGCCTCGGCCGCCGCCACGAAGAGGCGAAGGCTGTAGGGGTCGAGACGGGGAACGCTGGGGGCCGGGTTTGCCATCGGGTGGCCTCGTCGCGAATCGGGGCCATGCAAGGCCCCGCTTCCTTGCCTAGCCGCCGACAGGCAGGCTGACGAAGCCCCGGTACAGCGGGCTCTGCGTGCGCAGGCCTGCGCCGCGCAAGCGCAGCCCCGGCCGGCGCTTCAGCAGCGTGCCCAGCACCGTCTGCGCCTCCAGCTGCGTCAGCGACGCACCCAGGCACACATGCGGCCCGGTGCCGAAGGCCAGGGCGCCGGGATTGGCCCGCGCCACGTCCAGCCGGTCCGGCGCCTCATGCCGCTCGGGATCGCGATTCGCGGCACCGATCAGCGCCAGCACCAGCTCGCC
Organism: Azohydromonas caseinilytica; assembly: GCF_012927045.1. Lineage (GTDB taxonomy): Bacteria > Pseudomonadota > Gammaproteobacteria > Burkholderiales > Burkholderiaceae_C > Azohydromonas > Azohydromonas caseinilytica. The sequence continues at coordinate 10,924 of NZ_JABBFW010000054.1, forward strand.
ACGGCGGATGCGCTGCCCGTGCAGCGTGAAGTCGGCCATCACGCGCCGCCCGCTCCACTGCACCGGCGTGTCATGGCGCAGCAGCTCGCGCACGGCGTTGGGCAGCAGCTCGGGGCTTTCGCACAGGCGCTCCCATTGCTCGCGGTGTGCCAGCAGCGCGTGCACCGCGTTGCCCA
>NZ_JABBFW010000055.1 GCF_012927045.1 Azohydromonas caseinilytica
CGACGTGGCCATCATCCTCGGGGCCAACGACGTGGTGAACCCGGCCGCGCTCCAGAAGGGCAGCCCCATCTACGGCATGCCGATCCTGGAGGCCTACAAGGCCAAGACCGTGATCGTGAACAAGCGCTCCATGGCCGCCGGTTATGCCGGGCTGGACAACGAGCTGTTCTACATGGACAAGACCATGATGGTGTTCGGCGACGCCAAGAAGGTCGTCGAGGACATGGTCAAGGCGGTGGAGTGAGGCCCGGGGCGCATACCCTGCAGCACCGGCATCGCACCGTTCACACGGTGCGCCTGTGGCGCCGGTTGCGCCACCATCCCACCAGCGTCAGACCCAGCCAGAAGCACTGCGTCAGGAACGAGGCCAAGTTGAAGGCATGCGTCAGCGAAACCAGGATGCAGGCTGGCCCGACGATATTGAGCAGGACCACCAGCCGTCCCGTCGGCGACTGGTGCAGCACCTGGACAGAAAAATGCGCAGCAACGTAGGCAGCGACGCCGATGAGGCCAATGAAGTCCAGGAAGCTCATGGGAAGTGAAGAAGCAGAGGGGGCCGCCAGGGCGTAGCAGGCATCGGGCCTGCATGGCGGCTCGACCCGGCCAGGGCGGCCGGGACGGCACAGCCGCATTGTCATGCTCCGGCCCTGCTTCTCCTTGACATGGCTTCAGAATGCGCGCGATCGCAATGGTCTGCCCTCAGCCGGTCACCTTCGCACGCGACCCGCTGCGCAGCGCACCGGCGCTCAGGCCCGCCGGCGTGGACCGGCCAGCCTTGAAGTAGGGCGCATTGGAGCGCGCCAGCGGCTGCCGGCCGCGGATCACGTCGGCCAGCTTCTCGGCCATCATGATCGTGGCCGCATTGAGGTTGCCGGTGATGATGCGCGGCATGATCGACGCGTCCACCACGCGCAGGCCCGTGGCGCCATGCACGCGGCCGTCGCGGTCCACCACCGCCATCGGGTCGGAGGCGTCGCCCATCTTGCAGGTGCAGGACGGGTGCAGCGCGGTCTCGGCATGCTCCTTCACGAAGGCGTCGATCTCGGCGTCGCTGCGGATCATGGCGCCGGGCTTGATCTCGCGGCCCCGGAACTCGTTCATGGCCTGCTGGCCGATGATCTCGCGTGTGAGCCGCACGCCGGCGCGGAATTCGCGCCAGTCCACGTCATGCGCCATGTAGTTGAACAGCAGCCGCGGCTTGGCATGCGGGTCGCGGCTGGCGAGCTTGACGTAGCCGGTGCTGGGCGAGCGCATCGAGCCCACATGGCACTGGAAGCCATGGGCCTTGACCGGGTTGCTGCCGTCGTAGTTCATTGCCAGTGGGATGAAGTGGTACTGCAGGTTGGGCCAGGCAAACTCGTCGCTGCTGCGTATGAACCCGCCGGCCTCGAAGTGGTTCGAGGCCGCCGTGCCCGTGCCGCGCAGGTACCACTCGATGCCGATGGCCGGCTTGTTCCACCACAGCAGCGCCGGGTACAGCGACACGGGCTGGGTGCATTCGTACTGCAGGTACATCTCCAGATGGTCCTGCAGGTTCTCGCCCACGCCGCGCAGGTTGACCACCGGCTGGATGCCCATCGCACGCAGTTCGTCGGCGTTGCCCACGCCCGAACGCAGCAGCAACTGCGGCGAGGCGATGGCGCCGTTGCTGACGATCACCTCGCGGCGTGCGCGCGCCTCATGGGCCTGGCCGCCTTGCAGGTAGGCCACGCCCACGGCGCGTTGGCCTGCGAACAGCACGCGGTCGGCCACGGCGCGCGTCTTCACCGTGAGGTTGGGGCGCTGCCGCGCCTGGTCCAGGTAGGCCAGCGAGGTGCTGCAGCGGCGGCCGTCGCCCGTGGTGGTGCGGTCCATCGGCCCGAAACCTTCCTGGCGGTAGCCGTTAAGGTCCTCGGTGCGGGCGTAACCGGCCTGCTCGCCGGCGCGCACGAAGGCGTCGAAGAGCGGGCTGATATCGGCCTTGGGCGTGGTGACATGCAGCGGGCCGTCGCCGCCGTGATAGTCGTTGGGTCCCTTGTCGTAGGTTTCGGCCTTGCGGAAGTAGGGCAGGCAGTCGGCGTAGCTCCAGTTCTCCAGCGACGCGTTCTTCGCCCACTCGTCGTAGTCCATGGCATTGCCGCGGATGTAGACCATGCCGTTGATGAGCGACGAGCCCCCCAGGCCCTTGCCGCGGCCCTGCGTCATGCGCCGGCCGCCCATGTGCGGCTCGGGCTCGGTGACGTAGGCCCAGTTGTAGCGCGTGCCCTGCAGCGGATAGGCCAGCGCCGCGGGCATCTGCGTGCGCCAGTCCAGGCGCCAGTCCGGCCCGCCGGCTTCGAGCAGCAGCACCGTCACGTCGGGGTCTTCCGTCAGGCGTGCGGCCAGCACGCAGCCGGCCGAGCCGGCACCGACGACCACGTAGTCGTACTCGGGCGTGGTGTTCATGGCGTATTTCTCCAGATCATTCGCCAGCAGGAGTTCCGTTCGTCCTGAGGTATCGGAGGATGAACGGCCCTTGCCGTGGTGCCGCCATCGCAGCCTGGCGGATTCGCACTTCAATACCTCAGTGCCAACGGGTCATTCCCATGTAGGGCAAAGTGCCTTGTCAGGCCCCGAACCAGCCCATCGCCTTGGGCGCGAGGTTGATGTAGCTGTGCTTGAGCTCGGTGTACTCGTCGAGTCCGACGCGGGCCAGCTCGCGGCCAATGCCGCTGGCCTTGTAGCCGCCCCAGGGCGCCTCGGGGAAGTAGGGGTGGTAGTCGTTGGCCCACACCGTGCCGAAGCGCAGGGCGCGCGACATCCGGTTGGCCTTGTCCAGGTCGCGCGTCCACACCGCCGCCGCCAGTCCGTAGGGCGTGTCGTTGGCCAGGCGCAGCACCTCGGCTTCCGACGTGAAGCGCTCGGCCGTCACCACCGGGCCGAAGATTTCCTCCTTGGCGATCGTCATGTCGGCCGTCACGTCCGCCAGCAGCGTCGGCTCCAGCCAGAAGCCCCTTTCGTAGCGCGCACCCTCGGGCCGCCTGCCGCCGTAGACCAGGCGGGCCCCTTCGGCGACACCGCGCTCGACCATGCCGAGGATCTTGTCGCGCTGCTGCGCCGACTGCACCGGGCCCATCTGCGTGCCGGCTTCCAGGCCGCTGCCGACGACGATGCGCGGCAGCCGCTGCGCCAGACGGGTCAAGAACTCGTCGTAGATGCCATCCTCAACCATCAGCCGCGAGCCGGCGGAGCAGACCTGGCCGGCGTGGAAGAAGGCGGCATTGAGCGCGTAGTCCACCGCCACGTCGAGGTCGGCGTCGGCGAAGACGACGTTGGGGTTCTTGCCGCCGAGCTCCAGCGCAATGCGCTTGAAGTTGCCGGTGGCTGCTTTCATGATGCTCTCGCCGGCCACCGCGCCCCCGGTGAACGACACCAAGTCCACGTCGCGGCTCTCGGCCAGCTCGGCGCCCACCTCACCGCCACCGGTCACGAGGTTGAATACCCCGGGCGGCAGATCCAGCTCGCACAGCAACTGCGTGAAGCGATGCGTGGTCAACGGCGTGAGGTTGCTGGGCTTGATCACCACCGTGTTGCCTGCACCCAGCGCCGGCGCGATCTTCCACGCCGCCTGCAGCAGCGGGTAGTTCCACGGCGTGATCAATCCACACACGCCCACCGGTTCGCGCAGCGTGCGGCTGATCACGTGCGGCGGCGCCTCATTCACCGCGCCGGCTTCGCCTGCCACCAGGGCGGCGAAGTAGCGGAAGGTGGCGGCGATGTCGCTCATGTCAGTGCTGCTCTCGGTGAGCGTCTTGCCGGTGTTGAGCGACTCCAGCCGCGCCAGGTTAGGGGCGTCCTTGTCGATCAGATCCGCAATGCGGTTCAGCAGCTTCGCGCGCTCGCGGATGGTGCTGCTGCGCCACGGTCCCTCGAAGGCCCGGCGCGCGGCGGCGATGGCGCGGCGCGCGTCCTCGCGCGTGGCCTCAGCGGCTTGCGCGACCACGGTCTCGTCGATGGGGCAGGTGATCGGGCGGGTGCCTTGCGCGGCCGGCGACTGCCATTGGCCGTCGATGTAGAGCTGGGTAGTGATCACTGCGATGTTCCTGGCAGGCGGGTGCGGTGGCTTGGGGACAAGACCATCCGACCCGTTCGTAATGCATATTCAATTTACCGATAGTAAATTGAAATCACCAATGGTGATGTGGGCGCAGTGTAGTGAACTGCGTGCAAGAGCTGGAAATAGAAATGACACATGAGTGCACACCGTGCAATGGTCGATCTCTATGGAAAACCGGTACCAAGAACGCAGCGCGCACGGTTTTCAGCGTTCACAATTCACCAGCGGTAAATTGGTGGAACAGGATGGAAGACAGCTTTGCATCGCGACTGAAGGGCTTGCTGGCCCAAAGGCAACTCATGCTCAAGCAGGTGGCCGAGGCAGTGTCGGTATCGCCCTCGGCCGTGCACAAGTGGACTCGCGGCGGCGAGATCGAATACGAGCGGCTGCTGGCGCTGGCGCGTTTCCTGGGCGTGAACTGGGTCTGGCTGCGCTATGGCGAGCAGGCCCTGGCGGATCTGGAGAGCAGTGGCGCATCCGACCCGCACATTCGCGCCCTGCGCCAGAAGCACCTGGGCGAGATCATGGAGAGCGAGGCGCGCATGAAGTTCGCGCAGGAGGCGGCCGGCATCGTCACCTGGGAGTGGAATGTGCTGACCGACGCGGTGAGCTACTCCGCCAACGCCGCCACGCTGTTCGGCCGCCCCATCGCCGCGATGGACGACTTCCGGGCCTGCGTGCATCCCGCCGACGTCGCGCGCGTGAAGGAGCTGCAGCAGCGGGCGCTGTCGGCGCCGGGCATGCACGAGTGGGAGTTCCGCGTGCAGCGTGAAGGCGAGACGCGCTGGATCTCCTCGCGGGCGACGCTGGTGCGCGACGCCGAGCAGCGCCCGGTCAAGCTGATCGGCGTGAGCCTGGACATTACCGAGCGCCGGCGCACCGAGGCGGCACTGCGCCGCAACGAGGCGCTGCTGGCCAAGGCGCAGGAGCTGGCGCACCTGGGCGGCTGGTACTGGAACCTGCAGACCGACGATTGCGCCTGGACCGACGAGGCCTACCGCATCTTTGGCTGGGCGCCGCAGGCCTTCAAGGTGACGATGGAGCGCTACCTGGCTTCCATCGTCGACGAGGACCGAGCGCGGGTGGAGGCCGCCATTCGCGAGGCGGTCGCCACGCGCACGCGCTACCGCGTCGAGTACGCCATCCTGTGGCCCGACGGCAGCCGGCGCGAGATCCGCGAGGATGGCGAAGTCACCGTGGACGAGCATGGCAACGCCGTGACGATGGTCGGTGCCTCGCAGGACATCACCGAGCAGAAGCAGGCGTTGCGCGCCCGTCGTGGTGGCGAGGAGCGGGTGACGCTTCAGTAGGACTCCATGTCGCCTGCAGGCAAGTTTTCAAGGCCCGGCATGGAAGAGTTGGCGCACGCTCCCGCCGCAACGGCTTCGGCGGGTCCATTGCCCACCTTGCTGAAAAATCGCCATGAAGTGCCTGACCCCTTGCATTGCCGCGCTGGCCGGCAGCCTCGCCCTCGGTGCCGCCCCGGCCTGGGCCCAGGAAGACGCCTCCTGCCAGAAGGTCCGCTTTGCCGATGTGGGCTGGAGCGACATCGCCGCCACCACGGGCCTGGCCTCGGTGGTGCTGCAGGCACTGGGCTACCAGCCCAGCGTGACCGTGGCCTCGGTGCCCATTGCCTTCGCCGGCATGAAGGGCAAGCAGCTCGACGCCTTTCTCGGCTACTGGAACCCGAGCATGACGCCGCTGATGGAGCCCTTCGTCAAGGCTGGCCAGATCCAGGTCTTCGAGCGGCCCAACCTGGTGGGCGCCAAGTACACGCTGGCCGTGCCGGACTACCTGTATGAGCAGGGTCTGCAGAACTTCAAGGACCTGCCGAAGTTCGAGAAGGCGCTGGGCGGCAAGATTCTGGGCATCGAGCCCGGCAATGACGGCAACGCGCTCATTGCCGAGATGATCAAGAAGAACCAGTACGGGCTGAAGGAATTCAAACTGGTGGAGTCTTCCGAGGCCGGCATGCTGTCCGAAGTGCAGCGCGCCGCACGCAGCCAGAAGCCGGTGGCGTTCCTGGGCTGGGAGCCGCACCCGATGAACGTGCAGGTCAAGATGAAATACCTCGAGGGCGGCGACGAGGTCTTCGGCCCCAACTACGGCGAGGCCAAGGTTTACACCGCCGTGTCCGCCGGCTACGAGGCCAAGTGTCCCAACGTCGCCATGCTCTTGAAGAACCTGCAGTTCACCACCGCGATGGAGAACGAGGTGATGCTGGGCATCCTGAACAAGGCCCGGCCTGAAAAGGCTGCGCGCGACTGGCTGGTCAAGAATCCGCAGGCCGTGACGCCCTGGTTGCAGGGCGTGAAGACCTTCAAGGGCGAGGACGCGTCCGCGGTGGTGGCCAAGGCGCTGAAGGGCTGAGCGCCGCAAGCGACGGAGTGAGCAAGGGCAGGAGCGCGGGTCGAGCCGCTCCTGATCAAGGCACCGGCCGGGCTCACGCCTGGCCGGTGCACTTTTTTGCCCATATGGTCGCTGGCTGAACGCGACGCGCGGTCTTCTGGATCTGGTTGCCCACGCAATCACAATCATGTCGGACCAAGACATGTCGGCGTCGTCCTGAGCGAAGCCGCCGCCGGCGGCGTCTCTATGGTCAGGGCGGTGATGCTCAAAAACAGCGGCAGCAGCGCCACAAACAAAGCCGCGGCCTGTGCCGCTTCCATGGCGACAAGGCGAATCGCTGGCTGGCGGGAGGTCTCCAGCGACCAGCGGTTTCCCGGCATCACACCGCGATCGGCCTGAGGACGGCGCCGCCGTCCGCGGGCACAGCGATTCTTTCCTGGCCTCGCACCTCCGCTTCCCGGGGGAGCGTCAACGAAAGCTTGCCATGCCACAAAAACATCTTTCTCTTCTGGTCGGCGCTGCCGCCGTTGCAGCGGCCTGCCCTTGGGCGGTGCAGGCCCAGGGCACGGACGCACCCAGACAAGTGGCAGCCGCGCCGCTGCCCGTGGAGACGCTGCCCGATGCGGCGACGCCCTCCTCCTCGCCGCTGACGGCCAACCTGACGCTGAGCTCGCAGTACGTCTCGCGCGGCTTCCGCCAGACCTGGGGCAAGCCCGCCATCCAGGGCGGCGTGGACTATGCGCACCCCAGCGGCTTCTCGATCGGCACCTGGGCCTCCAACGTGAGCAGCAAGTTCATCGAGGACGCGACGGTCGAATGGGACCTGTACGCCGGCTACGCTCGGGCCGTGGGCGACGTCACCTATGGCGCCACCCTCTACTACTACGCCTACCCCGGCGCCAGGATTCGGTCCACGGACACCAGCTACAACTACGGCGAGCTGATGGGCTCCGTCGCCTGGCGCTGGCTCACGCTGAAGTACTTCCACACGTACACGCGCAACTACTTCGGCTTCGAGGACAAGGCGGCCGGCCTGCACAGCCGCGGCTCAGGCTACATCGACCTCACCGGCAACTTTGACCTGGGCAGCGGCCTGGCGCTGTCGCTGCATGTCGGGCGCCAGCGCGTGAAGAACTTCAGCGACTACAGCTTCCGCGATGCCCGCGCGGCGCTCTCCAAGACCTTCGACGGCGGCTGGACCCTCACCGGCGCCTACACCAGGGCCTGGGCGCGCACGGATGTCTACGACAACTACACGACCGGCGCCCTGGACTCCAGTGGCCAGCCGGCCGTCTCCAACCCGCTCAAGGGCACTTTCGTGGTGTCGCTGACGCGCAGCTTCTGAAGCGGGCGTCCCGGGCGCCGAGCCGAATTTCCGGGCACCGTGCCGGGCCGGCGAGGGCCTGGCCTGGTGGGGGACCAGTCCTGTGGCCGCGCGGCGGCAGGGCTGGTCCCCTTGTCGCTGTAGTCGTCAAGGCAGCCTGAACCCAGGCATTTCAAGCGGAGAACCCATGGCAGCTCCTTACCTGCATCTGACAGTCGCCATCGTGGCCGAGGTCGTGGCCACCAGCTTCCTGAAACACTCGGACGGCCTGTCGCGACCGGGGCCTACGCTGGCGGTGGTCCTGGGCTATGCGGTGGCCTTCTACTTCCTGTCGCTGGCGCTGCGTACCGTGCCGGTGGGCATGGCCTACGCCATCTGGTCCGGCGCCGGCATCGTGCTGGTTTCGCTCGCCGGCTGGGTGCTGTTTCGCCAGGCCATCGACGCCGCCGGGCTGCTGGGCATCGGCTTGATCCTGGCGGGGGTGGTGGTGATGAACGTGTTTTCGAAGTCGGGCGGGCATTGAGCTTTCGCACCGGTGGGCGATGAATGACCCCAGCATGCCCGCGTAGGGATAGTGCCGTCCGCGAGGAGCACGGGCGCCGGTCGTGAGCTGACACGCTACCCCACACCATTTCGTCATCCCCGCGAAGCTCGCGATCTCATTCCAGTTCTTCGTGGGCACTGAAAGAAACCCCGTTCGGGCTGAGCTTGTCGAAGCCCTGCGCCGACAACCGAGCGCCTGCCTTTCGACAGGCTCAGGGCGAACGGGATTTACTTCACTTTCGAAAACGAACTGGAATCACCAATGAAAAATGCCCGCGTCTTGCGGGCATTTTCTCGGCATGCCCGCCTGCGCGGGCTCATCCAACGGCCTCCGACCTCAGGCCTCCAGGTGGCGCGTACCGAAGCTCTCGGTCAACCGGTCCAGGATGATCGCCAGCAGCACCACCGACAGCCCGCTCTCGAAGCCCAGGCCGATGTCCAGGCGCTGGATGCTGGAGAGCACGTCGTTGCCCAGGCCGCCGGCACCGACCATCGAGGCGATGATCACCATCGACAGCGCCATCATGATCGTCTGGTTCACGCCGGCCATGATGGTGGGCAGCGCGATGGGCAACTGCACCTTCCACAGCAGCTGCAGCCCATTGCAGCCGAAGGCATGGCCGGCTTCGACCTGCTCGCTGTTGACCTGCCGGATGCCCAGCCCGGTGAGCCGCACCACCGGCGGCATGGCGAACACCACGGTGGCCAGGATGCCCGGCACGCGGCCCAGGCCGAACACCATCGCCGCCGGAATCAGGTAGACGAAGGCCGGCATGGTCTGCATGAAGTCCAGCACCGGGCGCAGCAGGGCGTTGAAGCGGTCGCTGCGCGCGCACAGGATACCCAGCGGCACGCCGACCACCAGGCTGATGATGGTGGCGGAAAAGACCAGCGACAGCGTCACCATGGTCTGGTCCCAGAAGCCCGTGATGCGAATCACCAGCAGGCTCAGCAGCACGAAGAGGCCGAAGCGCCACTTCAGCCTCCACGTCCCCAGCGCGACCGCTGCCACGAGCACCAGCCAGGAGGGGATGGCAAGGAAGGCGCTTTCCACCTGGCCGGCGAAGCCCTCGACCACGGCCCCCACGGCGTCGAACACGCTGCCGCCCTGGTCCAGCAGGAGCTTGACGCCATCGTTGACCATGGAACCCAGCGGCAAGAGGCTCTTGCTGTTGTCCAGGAAATTGGAGAGGAAGTCAGCTGGCATGGCGGGTGCTCGCGATCTTGAGGAGAAGGCTCTTGGGCGTGATGCAGCCCACGAGGCGCTCGGCGTCGTCGAAGACGCTCACGGGTTGATCCAGCCCAAGCACGGTACGCAGGGCATCGGGCAACGTGGTAGTCGCTGGGAGTCTGTTCGAGGCGCCACGCGCGATGAGGTCGGCCGGGGGCGGCGTGCTGTCCACCAGGTCGGCGGCGGTGAGGTAGCGTGAGGTGTCCACGCCCTTGAAGAAGCGGCGCACGTAATCATTGGCCGGGCGGGTGACGATCTCGTGCGGAGAGCCCTCCTGCACCAGGTTGCCGCCTTCCATGATGCCGATGCGGCTGCCGATCTTGAGAGCCTCCTCCAGGTCGTGCGAGACGAAGAAGATGGTGCGGCGGTGCTCGCGCTGGAGCTCCAGCATCAGGTCCTGCATCTCGGTGCGCTTGAGCGGGTCCAACGCCGAGAACGCTTCGTCCATCAGCAGGATGTCGGGGTCCACGGCCAGCGCGCGTGCCAAGCCCACGCGCTGCTGCATGCCGCCGGAGAGCTGGCGCGGGTACTTCTGGGCGTAGGCCTTGAGGCCGACCTGCTCCAGCGCACCCATGACCTTGTCACGGTACTGGCGGGCGCTGTCGCCGGCGATCTCCAGCCCGAAGGCCACGTTGTCGAACACCGTGCGGTGCGGCATCAGCGCAAAGCTCTGGAACACCATCGCCACGCGCTTGCGCCGCCAGCGCACCAATTCGGCCGCGGGCATGGTGCACACGTCTTGCCCGTCGATGCTGATGGAACCGGCCGTGGGCTCAACCAGCCGGTTGATGAGCCGGATCAGCGTGGACTTGCCCGAGCCCGACAGGCCCATGAGCACGTAGATGTCGCCGGCCTGCACGTCGAAGCCGACCTTGTTGACGCCAACCACCTGGCCCGTGCGCTGGAAAATCTCATCCTTGGACAGGCCCTGCTTCAGCAGCGCCAGTGCCGGCTCGGGCTTGGTCCCGAAGACCTTGGTCAAGTCGCGTATCTGGATCTTCGGTTTCGACATCTCAGCTCCTGGAACAGACGGGGAAGGGGAAAAGCTCGTCATGGCTGGGTGAGGGCGTGCCGGACTAGCGCTCGACCTCGATATTGCTCAGCGGCTTGCTGCAGCAGGGCAGGAACCAGCCCTGCGCCACCTCGCGCGGGCGCAGGCCGCCGCCCTGGTTCATCTCCACCTCGCCGGCGAG
>NZ_JABBFW010000056.1 GCF_012927045.1 Azohydromonas caseinilytica
TGCCCATGCCCGTCATGCCGAAGACATTGCCGCGGATCGACGTGGTGGGGTGGCTCAGGCCCTTCAAGGCCTGGATGAAGCACACGCTGGCGATGAGGTACAGCAGCGTGACGACGTTCATGCTCATGACGATGTCTCCTATTCTGGTTTGCGCCTGTCATCAGGCTTCGCTATCGCCCCGGCGAATCCCCAGGTGAGTCCGTGAACGGCCAGCCAGGCAAGGAACAGGAGCAGCCCCATGCTCCAGTGCGTTGCCATGCCAAGGGCCAGGGCAAGCATCACCCCCGCAAACAGCGAGAGGCCAAGGTGGCGCTGCTCGATCTTGTCCATGAGGCGACCTGCAAGTCCGTCTTACTGCGCCGGCTGAACCGACGCCGCGACGGGCGCTTTCCGGTCTTTCTTCCTGAACATCTCCAGCATCCGGCGCGTGACCAGGAAGCCGCCGAAGACGTTGACCGCGGCCAGCGCCACGGCCAGCACGCCCATGCTCTTGCCCAGGCCGGTTTCAGTGAGGGCTGCCGCCAGCATCGCGCCCACGATGACGATGGCCGAGATGGCGTTGGTGACGGCCATCAGCGGCGTGTGCAGCGCCGGCGTCACGGTCCACACCACGTGGTAGCCCACGTAGATCGCCAGCACGAAGATGATCAGGTTGATGATGGTGTGCGAGATTTCCACGGCTTAACCCTTCCTGGTGATCTGTCCGCCTTGCGTCATCAGGCACGCGGCCACGATGTCGTCATCCATGGGCACGTTCACGGCCGCGGCATCCTTGGCCAGCACGAGCTTGAGGAAGTCCAGCACGTTGCGCGCGTACAGCGCCGAGGCGTCTGCCGCCACGAGGGCCGGCAGGTTGGTCTCGCCCACGATCGTCACGCCGTGCTGCAGCACCGTCTGCCCGGGCACCGTCAGCGCGCAGTTGCCGCCGTTGGCCGCCGCCAGGTCCACGATCACCGAGCCGGGCTTCATGGACTGCACCATCTCCGCGCTGACGAGCTTGGGCGCCGGGCGGCCGGGAATGAGCGCGGTGGAGATCACCACGTCCGCCTGCGCCACGCGCTTGGCGACTTCGGCGCGCTGGCGGGATAACCAGCTCTCGGGCATCGGGCGCGCATAGCCGCCCACCCCTTCCGCCGCTTCCTTCTCCTCGGCGGTCTCGTAGGGCACGTCGATGAACTTGGCACCCAGCGACTCCACCTGTTCCTTCACCGAGGGGCGCACGTCCGAGGCCTCGATCACGGCGCCGAGCCGCTTGGCGGTGGCAATGGCCTGCAAGCCCGCCACGCCCACGCCCAGGATCACCACGCGCGCGGCCTTCACCGTGCCCGCGGCCGTCATGAGCATGGGAAAGAACTTCTGGTAGCGGTCGGCCGCGATGATCACGGCCTTGTAGCCGGCGATGTTGGCCTGGCTGGAGAGCACGTCCATGCTCTGCGCGCGCGTGGTGCGCGGGGCGGCTTCGAGCGCGAAGCTGGTCAGCCCGGCGGCGGCCAGCCGCTCCAGCCCTTCGCGGTCGAACGGATTGAGCATGCCCACCAGCGTGGCGCCGGGCTTCATGAGGCCAAGCTCCTCGGCCGAGGGCGGCCGGGCCTTGAGCACGAGCTCGCAGCCCAGGGCGGCCGGGGCATCGACGATTTCCGCCCCCACCGCGGCGTAGGCTGCATCCGGGGCGGCGGCCTTGAGGCCGGCGCCGGACTGCACGAAGAGCTGGTGGCCCTGGCTCTTGAGCTTCTTCGCGGTCTCGGGCGTGACCGCCACCCGCGTTTCTCCGGCCGCCGTCTCCAGCGGGACTCCGATCAACATGATGTCTCCTGGAGGGCCTGCACAGTGAACCCAAGGGCGCTGCACCGCACAAGCCGCTTGCCAACCATGAGGTTGAAAAAAGGCACCGGGGGAAGGACTTTCCCCCGGTGAACGTCACAGCCAGGACTTGATCTGCTGGCTCATCGCGCTGGCGGAGATGCCGTAGCGCTCATGCAGCGTCGGCAGCGCGCCCGCGTCCAAGAACGCATCGGGCAGGGCCACCTGGCGGAAGGCCTTCGGCACTGTGCCGGAACGCAGCAGCAGGCCCGCCACCGCCTCGCCCAGGCCGCCGACCACCGAGTGGTTCTCCGCCACCACCACCAGCCGGCCCGGACGCGCCACCTCGGCCAGGATGGTTTGCTCGTCCAGCGGCTTGATGGTGGGCACGTGCAGCACCGCCACGTCCACGTTGTCGGCCTTGAGCTGATCGGCCACTTCCAGCGAGCGCATGGTCATGAAGCCGCTGGAGATGACCAGCACGTCACGGCCGCCACGCAGCACCTTGGCCTTGCCCAGCTCGAACTTGTAGTCATACTCGTCCAGCACCAGCGGCACGTTGCCGCGCAGCAGCCGCATGTACACCGGCCCCTGGTGGGCGGCGATCTGCGGCACGGCCTGCTCGGTGTCCAGCGCATCGCAAGGATCGACGATGGTCAGGCCCGGGATGCCGCGCATCAGCGCCAGGTCCTCGGTGGCCTGGTGGCTGGGGCCGTAGCCGGTGGTCAGGCCCGGCAGCGCGCAGCACATCTTCACATTCAGGTTCTCTTCCGCGATCACCTGGTGCACGAAGTCATAGGCGCGGCGCGTGCCGAACACGGCATACGTGGTGGCGAAGGGCACGAAGCCCTCCTTGGCCATGCCTCCGGCCGCGGCCATCAGCAGCTGCTCGGCCATGCCCATCTGGAAGAAGCGCTCCGGCTGGGCCTGCGCGAACAGATGCAGATCGGTGTACTTGGCCAGGTCGGCGGTGAGGCCGACGATGTCCTTGCGCTCCTGCGCCAGCTCGACCAGCGCCTTGCCGAAGGGGGCGGCCTTGACGCGCTGCCCCTCGCCGGCGATGGAGGCGATCATCGCCGAGGTGGTCAGGCGCGGCTTCTTTTCGGTGGTGGTGCTCATGGGGTGTCTCCTTCAGTTCAAGCTTGCGACTGGTCCAGGATCGAGAGGGCCTGCTGCCACTCGGGCGGATCGACGCGGATGAAGTGGTTCTTGTCACGCGTTTCCAGGAAGGGCACGCCCTTGCCCATGAGCGTGTCGAACAGGATGACGCGCGGCTTGGCCTCCTTGAGGTTGCGCGCGGCATCGAAGGCGGCAACGACGGCCGGCAGATCGTTGCCGTTGACGCGCTGCACATGCCAACCGAAGGAGGCCCACTTGTCGGCCAGCGGCTCGAAGCCCATCACCTTGCCGGAGGGGCCGTCGGCCTGCTGGTTGTTGATGTCCACCAGGCAGATGAGGTTGGAGAGGCCGTGGTGCGCGGCACCCATGGCCGCCTCCCAGGTCGAGCCCTCGTCGAGCTCGCCGTCGGACATGGAGTTGTAGACGAAGGCCGGGTTGCCCTTCAGACGCAGGCCCAGCGCCATGCCCACGGCGATGGGCAGGCCCTGGCCCAGGGAGCCACCCGACATTTCCATGCCGGGCGTGTAGGTGGCCATGCCGGACATGGGCAGGCGGCTGTCGTCGCTGCCGTAGGTTTCCAGTTCCTCTTCGGGAATGATCTTGGCCTCGATCAGCGCGGCGTAGAAGGCAATGGCGTAGTGGCCGTGCGAGAGCAGGAAGCGGTCGCGGCCTTCCCACTTCGGGTCTTCGGGACGGTAGCTCATGGCGTGGCCGTAGGCCACGGCCAGCACATCGGCCCAGCCCAGGGCCTGGCCGATGTAGCCCTGGCCCTGCACCTCGCCCATGCGCAGCGCGTAGCGGCGGATGCGGTAGGCGCACTCCTGAAGCTTTGATACGTCAGACATGAATGTCTCCTTGCAAAGGGAAAGTCTCGAATTCAGGCCGCGTGAGCGGTCCGGGAAGGTCCAGGCGCTGGCGCATGCAGCACAACGACGCCTGAAGGTTGATGTCGATATCCGCCAGGGACGCGCGGCAGCGGGCCTGCCGCGGCTCGGAATCTGGCGTGAAGGTTCAGAGGAATCCGATCGAGATCCAGGGCACCACGGCCACGATCACCACGCCGATGAACAGCGCAACCATGTAGCCCACGATCGGCTTCATGCCCTTGTCCGGATGGATGCGGCTGATGGCACAGGCCGCGTAGTAGCCCACGCCGAAAGGCGGCGCGAAGAGGCCGATGCCCATCGCCAGGGTCACCACCATCGCGTAGTGCACCTCGTGGATACCGACCTGTTTTGCGATCGGGAACAGCAGCGGGCCCAGCAGCACGATGGCAGGGATGCCTTCGAGCACGGAACCCAGGATGATGAAGGCCACGACCGAGATCGCCAGGAAGGTCGGGGCGCCGCCGGGCAGAGCCTTCATCGCTTCCGCAAGCTCGTTCGAGAACCCGGACTGCGTCAGCGCCCAGGCCATGCCGGTGGCGGCGCCGATGATGAAGAGGATGGCCCCGGAAAGCGACGCCGTATCCACGAGCATCGGATAGATCCGCTTCCAGTCGAACTGCCTGTACACGAGAAGCCCGACGATCACGGCGTAGACGATGCCGATGGTTGACACCTCGGTCGCCGTGGCGACACCCTCGACCACCGCTGCGCGGATGACAAAGGGCAGCGCCAGCGCAGGAATGGCGACCAGGAAGGACCTGGCGATCTCGGCACGGGAAGCGCGCCGCACGCCTGAGAGATCCTCGTGGCGATAGCGCCACCACACCAGTGCGCCTAGTGTCAGCGCCAGCACCACGCCGGGCAGCAGCCCGCCCGTGAACAGTGCCGCGATCGAGACGCCGGTCGCCGAGCCGATCGTGATCAGCACCAGTGACGGCGGAATGGTCTCGGTCTGGGCACCCGTCGCGGAGAGCAGCGCCACGAGATCGCCCTCCTTGGCGCCGCGCTTCTTCATTTCCGGAAAAAGTGCGGGCGCAACGGCCGCCATGTCGGCCGCCTTCGATCCCGAGATGCCCGAGACCAGGTACATCGCCCCGATCAGCACGTAGGAGAGGCCGCCCCTGACGTGCCCCAGCAGGTTGGCCAGGAAGTTGACCATGGCGCGAGCGATGCCCGTCATCTCGATGAGCAGGCCCAGCAGCACGAACAGCGGCACGGCCAGCAGGATGAGGTGGCTCATGCCTTCGTCCATCCGCCCGACGATCACGATGCTCGGCGTATTGGTGGTCAGCGTGATATAGCCCAGCGTGGCCAGACCGAACGAGAAGGCGATCGGCAGGCCGAGCAGCACCATGGCGCCCACGCCGAACACAAAGAAGATGAGCAGGTTCCAGTTGCCGATTTCCTTGAGGGCGGGCCCTGCCAGCGCCATGCCGCAAATGACGGCCGCAACCAGGAGCACCGCCAGCATCGCGTCACGCAAGCGCCCGACCCGGAAAACCTGGATGAAGCCAATCAGCAGCATCAGTCCAAGGCCAACCGGCAATGCCGCGGCCCGCCAGGAGTTCACGATGCCCATGGCCGGCGTGACGACCCACACCTCGTCCACCGCGAACTCGTAGGCGGGGTGAACGACGAAGGTCAGGAAGGCGATGGCCGCGGCAATCGCCACGAGGTCCAGGAAGGCCCGTTGCCGTGGTTCGAGCTTGCCCACGATCGCCGTCATGCGCATGTGCTGGCCACGGTGGAACGCGACGATCGATCCCAGCATGGCCAGCCACAGGAACAGGATCGAGGCCAGTTCGTCGGACCAGACCAGCGGCTGGTGGAAAACGTACCGGCTGGTCACGCCCATGAGCAGCACGACGACTTCGGCCAGCACCAGCAGCGCGGCCGGAATTTCGACCAGCGTGCCGATGAGCTTGTTGAGCTGTTCGAGCCAGCCGATCGGCTTGCGCCAGGCCGTGTCTTGAGCGTAGCCGGCGATGCCGGGCGTATCACTTGGAATGTCCATGGCGTTCCTCCAATGAGGTCTTGCTGCTCATCAGCCCAGCTTGCCGGAGACCTGCTCCAGCAGCTCCCAGGCCGTCGCGCCGTACTTGGCCTTCCACTCGGCGTAGAAAGGCGTGCGGGCCAGGTGCTCGCGGAAATCGTCCTGCGAGACCTTGGGAAAGCTGATGCCCTTGCCCTTGAGATCCGCAATCAGGTTGCTGCTGAGCTTGGCGATATCGGCGCGCTGGTCGTTGGCGGACCTGTCGAGTTCCCGGGAGATGATTTGCTGGATGTCCTCAGGCAGCCGCTGGAAGATGCGCTTGTTGGCCAGCACCCAGTACCCATCCCAGACATGCCCGGTGAGGCTGCAGCTCTTCTGCACCTCGTAGAGCCGCGCGGTGGAGATGATGGCCAGCGGGTTTTCCTGGCCCTCCACGACCTTGGTCTGCAAAGCGGTGTAGACCTCGTTGAAGTTGATCGGCGACGGCGCGGCCTCCAGGGCCTTGAACAAGGAGGTCAGCGACGGTGCGGCTGGCACGCGCACCTTGAAGCCCTTGAGATCCGCCGCGGACTTGATCTCGCGCGTGGACGAGGTGATGTGGCGAAAACCGTTGTCCCAGATCTTCGAGACCGTCAGGATGGGCCGCTTCGCGATCTCGGCACGAATATGGTTGCCAAGATCACCATCCATCGCCTTCCAGACATCGTCGTAGTTCTTGAAGGCGAAACCCACGCTGGTGATGCCCGAGACGGGCACGAAGGTCGCAAGGACCAGCGATGACAGGTTGAAGAGCTCGACCGAGCCGTTGCGAACCTGCGCCAGCAGGTCCGTGTCCGAGCCGAGCTGGTTGGCCGGAAAGTGCCTGATGTTGACGCGGCCCGACGTGGCCTCGCGGATGCGGGCAAACGCCTCCTTGGCACGCACGTTCACCGGATGGGCGGGGTCCTGTCCGGTGGCGTACTTGAGGTCGAACTCGGCCGCATCGGCCGGGCGCGTGACGATCGAGAACAGCGGAAGCGCTGCGGCGCGGGCCAGAACGGCACGGCGCGACAGTACAGGGCGTGGATTCGCCATGATCTGCTTGTCTCCTGTGTAGTGAGAAATGCTTCAGGCCATGCCGTTGAAGCCCGGTACACGCCGATGCTTCGCTGTCATCGGCGGCACCATCTCCGCCTGGCTGGCGTGAGCTCGACGCTGGCCGTCTGGGCGGCTGTCGTCAGGATGCGCAAGGGGCGGGCATCCCGCATGGATGCCCGCAGAAGCGGCTGAAATCAGTGGATCAGCATGCCGCCGTTGACGTCCAGCGTGACGCCGGTGCAGTAGGCGGAGAGATCGCTGGCGAGGAAGACGCACGCGCCGGCAATGTCCTTGGGATGCCCCAGGCGGCCCAGCGGGATGGACTCGGCAATCTCTGCCTTGCGCTCGTCGTCGAGCTTGCCCTTGATGATGTCGGTGCCGATCAGGCCCGGGGTGATGCTGTTGACGCGGATGCCGGCGCCGGCCAGCTCACGCGCCATGGCGCGCGCCAGCCCCAGCACGCCGGCCTTGGCCGCCGAATAGTGCGGGCCGCCCAGGATGCCGCCGCCACGCTGCGCCGACACCGAGGATATGCAGATGATCGAGCCGCTGCCCTGGCGCTCCATGGCCGGGATCACGGCCTGCGACGCCAGCAGCGTGCCGCGCAGGCTCACGTCCAGCACGGCGTCGTAGTCGGCGCCGGTGATGTCCACGGTCTTGCGCGGCTGGGTGATGCCCGCGTTGTTGACCAGGACGTCGATGCGGCCGAACTTCTCCAGCGCCTGGGCCACGGCGCGCTCCACCTGCGCCTTGTCGGTAACGCTGGCCACCACGCCGAGGTGGCCCTCGCCCAGCTGCGCCGCGGCGGCGGCCGGGTTGGCAGCCTCCAAGTCCATGATAACCACACGGGCGCCATGCTCGGCCATCAGGCGGGCGGTGGCGAAGCCCAGGCCATTGAGGCCAGCACCGCCGGTAATGAGGGCAACTTTGTTCGCGAGCAGCATGCGTGTCTCCGTTGAAGGGGTGTTGGGGTCTGCGATGGAGCGAATTCTGGAAACTGCCCTGGTTGAATACAAACGATATGATTTCAAGCATGGTTGATGTTTCGTCATGCTTGGGTTTCACCTGATACACGACCATGCGCGCTTCCATCCCTCCCCTGAGCACGCTCGTGGCCTTCGAGGCCGTGGCCCGGCGCCTGAACTTCACCGTCGCGGCCAATGAGCTGTTCCTGACACCTTCGGCGGTGAGCCACCAGATCGCCAAGCTGGAGGAATTCCTGGGCGTGCGGCTGTTTGAGCGCACGGCGCGCAACGTCGAGCTCACCCAGGCGGGGCAGGACTACCTGAAGCGGGTGGCCGGTGCGCTGGCCGCGATCAGCGCGGCCACCGACAGCGCGCGCAAGGGCGTGAGCAACACGCTGCACGTGCACTCCACGCCCAGCTTCGCCACGCTGTGGCTGATGCCGCGGCTCGCGGAGTTCGCGCGTGCCCATCCCGACATCTCGTTGTCACTGTCCTCATCGGTGGAGCACTCGGACTTCACTGCCGGACAGGTGGACATTGACATCCGCTACGGCGTACCGAACTGGCCGCAGCTGGTGGTGCAGCCGGTCTTCAATGAGCAGATCACGCCGCTGGCCAGCCCGGCCTTCCTGCGGCGCCACCGCATTGAGACGCCGGAGGACCTGCTGCAGGTGCCGCTGATCCAGTCCACGGTGAGCGTGGTGCAGTGGCCGGACTGGTTCACCAGCCGCGGCATCGCCCACTCGCCAGCCACCTTCGCCTACCGTTTCGACCGGGCCTTCATGACGCTGGATGCCGCGGTGCAGGGCCTGGGCGTGGCGCTGGAGAGCACGTTCATCGGTGAACCGCACCTGCAAAAAGGGCGGCTGCGCCCGGTTTTCGAGCCAGGCTGGGCCTTGCCGGTACAGGCGCATTTCCTGGTTTACCCGGTGCGACATGCGCAGCGCGGCGAAGTCCTCAGCTTTGTCGACTGGCTACGGCAACGGGCCGGGAGCCCTTGAAGCACCGGCCCGCGCAAGACGGAGAGTGCGCCGGAGATAGCACCCGGCAGCCGGCCGGGCTGATGTCGGTTCCTGACAAATCCGCGTCCGAAGCACGCAAGGCTTTGGTTCCGGCTCCCCAAACAATGAGCCTCATCAGGGCGCCACCAGGGCATCTGGAATCGAGGCAGGCCGCGGGGAAGAGCCCCATCGGTGCAGGCCCGTATCCGGCCCCGCGCCCGACCAGCCCCCAGCTCCCGTGAGGCCATTGCAAGGATCTCCGTCATGTCCACCAAGCATCAACCCGTCACCCTGCATCCCCGCGCCGGCGCCGCCGACGCCCTGCTGCGCGATCTGCTGGAGCGCCGCCGCGCTGGCCACAGCCTGGAGGCGCCCTTCTACCGCAGCGACGAGGTCTTCCAGGCCGACATGGAGTACATCTTCCGGCGCCACTGGATCTTCGTGGCCGTGGCGCCGCAGGTGCCCGAGGCCGGCGACTACATCACGGTGGACGTGGGCGACGACTCGGTGCTGATCGTGCGCGACGACGACATGCAACTGCGCGCCTTCCACAACGTGTGCCGCCATCGCGGCTCGCGGCTGTGCGAGGAGCACCAGGGCAGCCTGGGCAACATCGTCTGCCCGTATCACCAGTGGACCTACGACCTCGAAGGCAAGCTCATCCACGCCGACCACATGGGCGAGGCCTTCGTGCGCGAGCAGCATGGCCTGCACAAGGTGCACCTGCGCAACCTCGAAGGGCTGATCTTCATCTGCCTGGCCGACGAGGCCCCGGCGGACTTCGAGGAAGTCGCCCAGCGCATGCGCCCGTACCTGGCGCCGCACCGGCTCGACGACTGCAAGGTGGCCGCGCAGGTCGAGATCATCGAGGAGGGCAACTGGAAGCTCACGATGGAGAACAACCGCGAGTGCTACCACTGCGTGGGCAACCATCCCGAGCTCACCGTCTCCCTCTACGAGCACGGCTTCGGCTACCAGCCCGGCCCGCAAAACGCCGACGGCCTGGCGCGCTTCGAGCAGATCGTCAAGGACAGCCACGCCCGCTGGGAAGCCATGGGCCTGCCCAGCGCGCGCCTGGAAGAGCTCGACACGCGCGTCACCGGTTTCCGTACCCAGCGCCTGCCGCTGGACCGCGCCGGCGAGAGCCAGACCATGAGCACCGAGGTGGCGTGCAAGAAGCTGCTGGGCGAGTTCAAGGACAAGTCGCTGGGCGGGCTGTCGTTCTGGACGCAGCCCAACTCCTGGCACCACTTCATGAGCGACCACGTGGTGAGCTTCTCCGTGATCCCGCTGAGCCCGGGGCGCACGCTGGTGCGCACCACCTGGTGCGTGCACCGTGACGCCGTGGAGGGCGTGGACTACACGGTGGACAACCTCACGCGCGTGTGGAACGCCACCAACGACCAGGACCGCCGCCTGGTGGAGGCCTCGCAGGCCGGCGTGGCCAGCAGCGCCTACGAGCCCGGCCCCT
>NZ_JABBFW010000057.1 GCF_012927045.1 Azohydromonas caseinilytica
AGCATCACGCCCGAGGCCGGCTACAGCGGCGCGCTCACGCTGAGCTACGGCGTGAGCGACGGCACCGACGTCACCGAGCTCACGCTGGGCACGGAGCTCGCGCCCAACCCGCATCCGGAGCTGTTCGTGTTCTGAGCAGCCTGCGACTGCAGCGCGGGCGGCGCCAGGCGGTTCTTGGGACCTCTGGCGCGCGGCTCGCGCCCGAAGAGACGGCGCGCCGGGCCTTGCCGCCCGGCGCGCCGTCGTACTTGGGGCCGGGCCTGAAGCCTGACGGAAGCACTTGCGTTCCACGCCCATGTACCCGGCTGGGCCGGGCGGCTGCCTCGGGCAGAATGCGGGCGGCCGTCATGGGCAAAAGTCCTGCGGGTGCAGTGCAGCTCCCTTTTGTTTGAAACCGTGCGCCCGCAGCACCTGGTCGTGGCCTGCGCAACGGCCCCGACCGGTGCGCGCATCCGGCGTTTCTCCTCAAATGCATGGCTGACACACGCACTTCTTCTTGGTCCGGCTTGGGGCCGTCGCCGGACTGTGGCCCGCAGCGGACGCTTGGCAGGTGTTCGATTCGTACGCAACGGGTTTCGGCGTGTCGGACCGGATGCTGGCATGGGGCTTGAAGGGAACCTGATGGACCCGGCCGCCGCACCGCAGGTCGAGCTGTCCGTGGTCTTCACCGCCGATGCCGCGGGGGACGCCGCACTGCTGCGCGAGTACGACCGGCGGCTTTCGGCCGAGGAGCGTGCGCGGCGCGACCGCTTCCACTTCGAGCGCGACCGCCTGCTCTACATGCTCGCCCGCGTGGCGCTGCGCGAGGCGCTGTCGCGCCATGCGCCGGTAGCACCGGCCGACTGGCGCTTCGAGCTGAATGCCTGGGGCAAGCCGCATGTGGCCGACCCGGCGTGGCGCGATGCGCTGAGCTTCAACATGTCGCACACCGAAGGCGTGGTGCTGATCGGCGTGACGCAGCAGCGCGCGCTCGGCGTGGACGTGGAGCGGCTCGCGCGCAACGCCCTGCTCGACATCGCCGACCGCTTCTTCTCGCCGAGCGAGGTGAGCGCGCTGCGTGCGCTGGCGCCTGCGCGGCAGGGGCGCCGCTTCTTCGAGCTGTGGACGTTGAAGGAGGCCTACATCAAGGCGCGCGGCATGGGCTTGTCGATCCCGCTCGACCGCTTCAGCTTCGAGCTCGATCCTGATCCGCAGCGGGTGGCGCTGGCCATCGACGCGTCGCTGGCGGACACGCCGGCGCGCTGGCACTTCCGCCAGTTCGAGGCCGGGGCTGGCTGCCTGGCGGCAGTCTGCGTCGAAAGCGTGCCCGGGGAGGTTCCGGCGCTGTCGGCCTGGCGGCTGCTGCCGGGCGTGTCGCGCAAGCCCCTGCCGATGGTGGTGACGCGGGAATCCGCGGCGCCTTGAGCCCGGCGCGCGGGCGCCGCGGACCGACGCGGTCCACCCAGCGCCGGCACACGGGTTTTGGGCTGCTCCAAAGAGCACCCTCCGGCCGCCTCTTACACTTGCGTCCCTTGGGTTTCGACCCACCGCCATGCCAGAGGCGCGCTCTGGCTCTCCTTTTCCGCACTCCGATTTCCCGCATGAAGTACGCACTCAAGCTCACTGCCGTGGCCGCTCTGGCCTGTGTTGCCAATGCCACGCTGGCGCAGGAGGTGGTCGTCAAGATCGGCCATGTGGCCGCCACCAGCGGCCCCGCCGCCCACCTCGGCAAGGACAACGAGAACGGCGTGCGCATGGCCATCGACGAGCTCAACGCCAAGGGCGTGAGCATTGGCGGCAAGAAGGCCCGCTTCGAGCTGCTGGCCGAGGACGACGCCGGCGATCCCAAGCAAGGCACCGCCGCGGCCCAGAAGCTCGTTGACGCCAAGGTTAACGGCGTGGTCGGCCACCTCAACTCCGGCACCGCGATTCCGGCCTCTCGTATCTACAGCGACGCCGGCATTCCCCAGATCGCCCCGTCGGTGACCAACCCGCGCTACACCGCCCAGGGCTACAAGACCACCTTCCGCATGGTCGCCAACGACGCGCAGCTCGGCGGCACGCTAGGCCGCTACGCGGTGCAGCAGCTCAAGGCCAAGAGCATCGTCGTGATCGACGACCGCACCGCCTTCGGCCAGGGCCTGGCCAACGAGTTCGAGAAGGGTGCCAAGGGCGCCGGCGGCAACATCGTCAAGCGCGAGTTCACCAACGACAAGGCCACCGACTTCACCGCCATCCTGACCTCGGTCAAGGCAGCCAAGCCCGACGTGATCTTCTTCGGCGGCATGGACGCGGTGGCCGGCCCGATGCTGCGCCAGATGAAGCAGCTCGGCATCAACGCCAAGTTCATGGGCGGCGACGGCGTGTGCACCGCCGAGCTGCCCAAGCTGGCCGCGGGTTCGCTGGCCGACAATGTGGTGACCTGCGCCGTTGCCGGTGGTGTCGAGGCGTCGCAGAAGGCGACCATGGACAAGTTCCGGGCCGACTTCAAGAAGAAGTTCGGCAGCGAGGTGCAGATCTACTCGCCCTACACCTACGACGCCACGATGGTGATGGCCGACGCCATGGTCAAGGCCGGCTCGGCCGATCCGGCCAAGTACCTGCCCGTGCTGGCCGGCATCAGCCACAAGGGCGTGACGGGCAACATCGCCTTCGACAGCAAGGGCGACATCAAGGACGGCGCGCTGACGCTCTACACCTACCGCGGCGGCCAGCGCGCCGAGCTGGCCATCGTGCGCTGACGCCAGGCGTTCAGCCATCGCGTACGGGCAGTTCCGGCAGGAACTGCCCGGCAGCTCCGGGGCCGGGGAGCCGCCGGGGAGCTCGATCAGTTGCCGAGGTGGTGGTCGTCGTGCTCGTCCGAGTCGCCCTCGGGCACGGTGCCGGCGGTGATGGCTTCGCTTTCGCCCTGGCCCGAATTGGGCGGCAGGCCGTTGGCAGGCTTCACCAGCACCGCGGCCTGGTTGGGATCGAAGCCGTTCAGGCCGGCATCGCGCGCCAGCTCGTGCAGCACCGCATAGGAGGCGTGGTAGCCGATCTTCTGGATGTAGCCGCCGGACTTGGTGCCGATGCCGCCGCGCAACTCCAGCAGCACCGAGCCCGAGCCCAGCAGGCCGTAGGCGTTGCGCGAGATGCCGGGCTCGGTGCCGCCCGGGTACAGGCTGAGGTTGGCGTAGGGGTACTGCGCCAGGGTCTGCGCGATGATGACCACCACCCGCTTGGCCATGGCCTGCCCGGCGTTGAAGCGCGTCATCGCTTTCGGGTCCACCGCCAGGAGCCGCTGCGCGGTGGCATCGGCGGTGGGCCACAGCGTGGAGGCGGTGACCATCTTGCCATCGTTGACGCGCGTGCCCTGGTGGTGCAGGTCCAGCGTCACGGCAGGCTTGTACTTGTCCGCCAGCCAGCGGATGTTCTTGGCCTCGGGCACGGGGTTGCCCTTGCCCAGGTCGGCCAGACCATAGGGCTTGGTGCTGTCGAGGTCCTGGTTCTCGCAGCTGACGACGCCCGTCGTGATGTTCGGGAAGTTGGGATTGTCCAGCGGGCACTCGGGGCGGAAGGCGTGGTAGCGGTTGATGTCGTAACCACGCCCGCGCTGGTAGAAGGCCGGTACCGGGCCCGCGCCGGAGAAGGTCTTGTCGTAGTTCTGGCGCCAGGGCGGGACGCGCCCTTGCGAATCGGTGATGAGCGTGCCGTCGGCCTTGCGGCCGTCGAAGCCGTCCACGTTGACGCGCGGCACGATGATGACGGTCAGGGCGTTGCGGATGGCCGTGGACGCCATGGAGTTGTTGGACAGCGTGCGGGCCAGGTTCACGGCCGAGTCGCTGGTCTCCATCTCGTCGCCATGCTGCTGGGCGATGATCAGCGCGGTGGTCGCTCCCTTGCCGACCACGACATACGGAATCTCCCGGCCGCCGTTGCTCTTCCAGGGCAGGACGTCGTAGCGCATGGCGCCGCCGCTGGTGTGGACGCTGCTCTTGAGCGCAGCAACCATCTGCTCGTAGGTGCGCAGCGAGGCGATGCTGTCGTTGTCGCCATTGGGCCCGTTGGGCACGGAGGTCTGCGCATGCGCGGCCAGCGTGGCCGCGGCAATGGCGGCCGCGGCCAGGATTTTCCTCATCGGCATCGAAAGTCTCCCGTTTGGATGTCCGGATCGCGGAGCGGTGGACCCGGGCAGGACAGACACTGTCTGTCCCGCTGGTGCAACCCGCATCCCTGAGGCTGGAGGGGAGCCGATGGCTTGCCTTGTCCGCGCCATTTCCGTAGAGATCTAAGCGCTGGCGGCGATGGCGCACAATGCGCGCCCATGACGGATTCTTTGCAGCGCCTGGTGAGCACCGTCATGCCCTTCGGCAAGTTCAAGGGCACGGCCATCGCCGACCTGCCCAGCCACTACCTGAACTGGTTCGCGCGTGCGGGTTTTCCCAAGGGCCAGATCGGTGAACTGCTGGCGCTGATGCACGAGATCGACCGCAACGGCCTCAGGCACCTGCTGGCGCCGCTGCGTTCCAACCCCAGGAAAGATTGATTCATGTCGCTCGAAGCCATCCAGCAGACGCTCGATCTGCTGCGCAGCGGCACGCTCGACGCGGCGGCCTTCTGCCGCCGCCTGCGTGCCGAGCCCTTGCCGACCGAGTTGCCCGCCAGGTACGGCGAGGTCCTGGGCAACCTGCTGGACCGGCTGGAATCCAGTGCCATGTTCGGCGGTGAAAGCTGCTCGTTCAGCCAGGACGATCTGGCCGCCAGCGTGCAGGCCTGGCTCGACAAGGCCCGGGAGCGGCTCGCGCAATGAGCGGCAACCAACCCTGCTGGGCCGCCGTGGGACACCCAGCGTCAGGACGCGGATGACAAAAATCCTGCCATGAGCGCGTAGCGGTCTTTTTACTGGCCGCAACAATGGCCCGCGTCCTTCGAAGAACGGGCCATGGCAAAAAAACGCGTCCAAGACGAAGGCTTCAAGGCGGGCCAGGTGTTCGGCAGCCGCTGCCCGTACCCGGCCGGAACCAAGGAAGCGCGCCAGTGGGAGCTGGGCTGGGCCGAGGGCGTGCTGCAGCGCACGGGCGGCCAAGGTGACGATGCCGAGGAGCCGCCGCTGATTGAACGCCGTACCGGGGGCTGGCGCGACTGGCTCAAGCGGCTCCTGGGCTCGTGAGACAACTTTGCCGGTGGCGCCGCTGTGGGCGCTTGGCCCGACGGCAGGATTCTTTTCAGGAATAGCAAATATCCATTCCTGAGCCTTCCTCGCGCGTGCCGCGACACGGAACATCGTGGCATCTGTCGAGGAGTTCCCTGATGCGACGTCATCGTCAAGCCAAGATCGTTGCCACCGTCGGCCCGGCCAGCAGCAGCCCTGAAACCCTGCGCGCGCTGTTCGACGCCGGCGTGGATGTGTTCCGACTCAACTTCAGCCACGGCACGCATGCCGACCACCGCGCGCGGCTGGATGCCATCCGCGCCATCGAGAAGGACGTGGGCCGGCCCATCGGCGTGCTGCTGGACCTGCAGGGCCCCAAGCTGCGCGTGGGCACCTTTGCCGACGGCCCGGTGCAACTCCTGGCCGGTGAGCGCTTTCGCCTCGACATGGATCGCGACCGGCCTGGCGACCGCCAGCGCGTGGCGCTGCCGCATCCCGAGATCTTTGCCGCGCTGAAGCCCGGCGTGGACCTGCTCATCGACGATGGCCGCGTGCGCCTGCGCGTGCTCAACTGCAGCGAAAGCCACGCCGAGACGGAAGTCGTGGTGGGCGGCACGGTGTCGGACCGCAAGGGCGTCAACGTGCCCGACGTGGTGCTGCCGCTGTCCGCGCTCACCGCCAAGGACCTCGCCGACCTGGACTACGGCTTGCAGCTGGGGGTGGACTGGGTGGCCTTGTCCTTCGTGCAGCGCCCGGCCGACGTGGACATGGCCCGCGAGATCGTGGGCCGGCGCGCCGGCCTCATCGCCAAGCTGGAGAAGCCGGCGGCCATCGCCTGCCTGGACGACATCGTGGACCGTTGCGACGCCGTCATGGTGGCGCGCGGCGACCTTGGCGTCGAGCTGCCGGCGGAGCAGGTGCCCGCCATCCAGAAGCGCATCGTGCGCAGCTGCCGGCGCAGGGGCATCCCGGTGATCGTGGCGACGCAGATGCTGGACTCGATGGTGGCGACGCCGGTGCCCACGCGCGCCGAGGCCTCGGACGTGGCCACCGCCATCTACGACGGCGCCGACGCAGTGATGCTGTCGGCCGAGTCGGCTTCCGGCCGCTATCCGGTGGAGGCCGTGCAGATGATGGATCGCATCATCCGCAACACCGAGGCCGATCCCTACCACCGCGAAGCGATCGACGCCTCGCACACGCCGGCGCGGCCCACGACGGGCGACGCCATCGGCTGCGCCACGCGCCGGGTTTCTTCCTTGCTCGACGTGGCCGCCATCGTGGCCTACACCAGCACGGGCTCCTCGGCGCTGCGCATGGCGCGGGAGCGGCCGCGCTCGCCGATCATCGGCATCACGCCGCAGCAGTCCACCGCGCGCCGCCTGCCGCTGGCCTGGGGCGTGCACGCCGTCCAGTGCGAGGAGGTGTCCGACGTGCTGGGCATGAGCGACCAGGCCTGCGCCATCGCCAAGGACGAGGGCTTCGCCCACCAGGGCGACACCATCGTCGTGACCGCCGGCGTGCCCTTCGGCACGCCGGGCAGCACCAACCTGCTGCGCATCGCGGAAGTGGGCTGACGCGCCCGCACCGCTGCGCCGCCGCCGTTGCCGGCTGGGCGGCGCTCAGTTGGCACTGATGTTGCGGCTGCGGATCACGCCGCCCCAGTACTCGGTGTCCTTCTTGACCAGGGCGCCGAGCTGCTCCGGGTTGAGGTAGCGCGGCTCGATGCCGAGCGTGGCGGCGCGCTGCTTGGTCTCGGGCAGGTCCAGCGCCTTCTTCACCTGGGCCGAGAGCTCGTTGACCACCGGTGCGGGCGTCCCGGCCGGCGCGAACAAGCCGACCCAGGCCTCCAGCTCGAAGCCGGCCAGCCCGGCCTCGGCCGTGGTGGGCACGTTGGGCAGCATCGGATGGCGGGTCTTGCCGGTCACGGCGAAGGCCTTGAGCTTGCCCGACTGCACATGACCCATCACCGAGGGCGGGGTGGTCATGAAGAATTGCACCTGCCCGGCCAGCACGTCCTGGATCGCCGGGCCGGAGCCCTTGTAGGGCACGTGAACCATCTGCGTGCCGGTCTGCTGCTCGAACAGCGCCGTGCCCACGTGCGACAGCGAGCCGTTGCCCTGCGAGGCGTAGTTCACCTTGCCCGGGTTCGCCTTGAGGTAGGCGATCAGCTCCTTGAGGTTGTTGGCCGGCACCGAGGGGTGCACCGTGATCACGTTCGTGGCCGCGGCCACGAGGGCCACCGGCGCGAAGTCGGCCTGCGCCCAGGGCAGCTTGGAGAACATCGACGGGTTGCCGACGTGGTAGGCCGAGTAGGAGGCCAGCACCGTGTACCCGTCCTTGGGTGCGCGGGCGACCTGCTGGTAGGCGACGTTGCCGCTGGCGCCGGGCTTGTTCTCGACCACCACCGCCTGGCCCAGCAGCTTGGTCAGCGGGTCGCTGACCAGCCGCGCCGAGGTGTCCACCACGCCGCCCGGCGGGTTGGGCACGACCAGGGTGATCGGCTTGTTCGGGTAGCCCTGCGCCTGCGCGCCGCCGGCCGCGGCGGCGAGAACGGCGGCCCAGGCAAGCGCGAGGCAGGTGGTGCGGCGGGTGGTGGCCATGGGGCTTGTCTCCTGTGTTGAAAGAGGCGGCGCGAGCAGCCTGGGGCGAGGCCGTCGCTTGCGCCTTGATGCGCAGCATTCCGGATGCCGGACGGCTCCCTGCCGCGGGCCGGCGCCGCGCGGCATCCGCCGGGCCTGGGCAGCCGGCCGTCGCTCCGGCTCGCGGCCATGGGGCGGCGCTCCCGCGCCGGACAATGGCCCGCATGAAGGACAACAGGCTCGTGGAGATGCGCGTGTTCCGCGCCGTGGCCGAAGCCGGCGGCTTCACCGCGGCCGCGCAACTGCTGGGCGTGAGCCAGCCCTTCGTGAGCCAGACGCTCACGGCGCTGGAAAGGCGCCTGGGCGTGCAACTGCTGCACCGGTCCACGCGCACGCAGCGCCTGACCGCGGAAGGGCAGGCCTTCCTGGCCGCCTGCCGGCGCGTGATGGAGGAGATCGACCTGGCCGAAGCCGAGGTTGCGTCACCCGAGCCCGCCGGCGAGCTGCGCGTGACGGTGCCACGTGCCTTCGGCAGCGACCAGATCGTGCCGCGCCTGCCGCAGTTCATGGCCACGTACCCGGCCATCTCGGTGCAGGTGCAGCTGTCGGACTCGGTGACCAATCTGCTGGAGGAGAACTTCGACGTTGCCATCCGCATGGGACGCCTGCAGGACTCCTCGCTCATGAGCCGGCGGCTGTGCGCGCTGCAGCGCATCGTCGTCGCATCGCCCGGCTACATCGACCGCCACGGCCCACCCGTGACACCGCAGGGCCTGGAGCGGCACAACTGCCTGATGTGGATGCCGCCGGCCGAGCATCTCAACCGCTGGCCGTTCATGATCAATGGCCAGCGCCAGGATCTGGCGGTGAAGGGGAGCTTTCGCAGCAGCGACGGCACGGCGCTGTTCCAGATGTGCGTGGCCGGCGTGGGCGTCATGCGCCTGGCCGAGCACCTGGCGCTGCCGGCGCTGCGCAGCGGGCAACTGGTGCCGTTGCTGGCCGACTACCAGGCCGCTGACGACACGGCCATCCACGCCGTGTTCCTGCCCGAGCGCCGCCTCGTGCCCCGCGTCCGCGCCTTCGTCGATTACTTCACCCAGGCCTTCAGCGCGCCGCCTTGGGCGGCGTGAGACGCCCTGGGCCTCGCGCGGGCGATGCCGATCCATTACCGGGCGCAATAGGTCTTATCGCCGCCACCGCGTTGATGCAGGTCAAGGCACTCCGTAAATTTCGCGGCACTGGCTTCCGGCGCCTCGGAAGCCCACCAGGAGAGCCTCATGCAAGACACGATGGAAAGCCCGAGCGCGGGGCAGGCGGACGCCCAGGTCCGCAAGCGCATCTCGGTGTACCAACCGACCCAGCCCGGGTTGATCTTCCCGGAGATTCCCACGTTCGCGACGCACGCCGAGGAGCGGCAGCACCGCAAGGAGCGGCTGGTGGCGGCCTGCCGCGCCTTCGCGCTGCAGGGCTTCGACTACGGCTTTGCCGGGCACCTGACGGTGCGCGACCCGGAGTTCCCGGAGCTGTACTGGACCAACCCGATGTGCGTGCACTTCAGCAACGTGCGCGTGAGCAACCTCATCCTCGTGGACCACGCGGGCAAGGTGGTGGAGGGAGCCTACGCCGTCAACCGCGCCGGCTTCGTGCTGCACGCGGCGGTGCATGAGAAGCACCCCGACATCCTGGCGATGTGCCATGCCCACACCGTCTACGGCACGGCCTTCGCCGCGCTGGGCCGCCCGCTGGACCCCATCACGCAGGACGCCGCGGCCTTCTACGAAGACCACGTGGTCATCAAGAGCGAGGCCGGGCAGGTGGCGGTGGAGGAGCGGGCCGGCTTCACGGTGGCCGACTGGTTCAAGGGCGTGAAGGCGGCCATCCACCAGAACCACGGCATCTTCACCTGCAGCACCCACAGCATCGAGTCCGCGGCCTTCTGGTTCATCGCACTGGAGCGCTGCTGCCAGCAGCAGCTGCTGGTGGAGGCCACCGGGCACAAGCCGGTGATGGTGCCGCCGGACAAGTCGCGCTTCAGCCGCGACAACGTGGGCAGCGACTACATCGGCTGGCTGCACTTCCAGACCATCTGGGACCAGCTCGTGCGCACGCAGCCCGACATGCTCGACTGAGAAGCTGTGAACGATTTGCCTGCACCGAGCATGTTGAGCGGTACTGACGCGGCCAGCCGTGACGGTGCACGGGTGGGCCGTGGACGGCTGCAAGGCGCTCGCCGGGGCCGCCATGCCCGGCA
>NZ_JABBFW010000058.1 GCF_012927045.1 Azohydromonas caseinilytica
CGAGGCTCTCGGGAAACAGGGCTGTTTGCGTCCGATCAGCCTCTCCGATGTATCGACCCATGGTTCTCTCCACGTCGTACGCCAGCAGCCGACATGATGCGGCCGTGCCGCGTTTTCACACAGCCTCGACGGTGTCCGGCCAGGCGTGCCAAGACAACGGCTCATCGCGCAATTGCACCTGTCGCTCATGGCCGGGCCGCTTTTCAGGCCGGTACCCACAGCGCCGGCAGGCCCGGCAGCTTGCGCAGCAGCCGCGCCAGGGAACCGTCGCCGACCAGCGTAGTGGCCCGCTCGATGTCGGGAGCCAGGTAGCGGTCCCGGTCCACCGAAGGACACGCATCGCGCAGCAGCGCATGCGCGGCCTCCAGGGCCGGTGAGCTGGCCAGCGGACGCAGGAACTCGATGCCCTGCGCGGCAGCCAGCAGCTCGATGCCCAGGATGTGCGCGGTGTTGGCGATCATCGGTTGCAGCCGGCGCGCCGCGAAGGTGGCCATGCTGACGTGGTCTTCCTGGTTGGCCGAGGTCGGCAGCGAGTCGACGCTGGCCGGATGCGCCAGCGACTTGTTCTCGCTGGCCAGCGAAGCGGCCGTCACGTGGGCGATCATGAAGCCGCTGTTGAGCCCGGCATCCGCCGTCAGGAACGGCGGCAGCCGCGACACGCCGGCGTCGATCAGCATGGCGATGCGGCGCTCGGCGATGGCCCCGACCTCGGCGATGGCCACCGCCATCGCGTCGCAGGCCAGCGCCACCGGCTCGGCATGAAAGTTCCCGCCGGACACCATCGCGCCGTCCTCGGGAAACACCAGCGGGTTGTCCGTCACCGCGTTGGCCTCGCGCACCAGCACCAGCGCCGCGTGGCGCAGCTGGTCCAGGCAGGCGCCCACCACCTGCGGCTGGCAGCGCAGGCAGTACGGGTCCTGCACGCGGTCGTCGCCGTCGCGGTGCGAGGCGCGGATGGCGCTGCCCTCCAGCAGCTTGCGGTAGTAGCGGGCCACATCGATCTGCCCGGGCTGGCCCCGCAGCAGGTGGATGCGCGGGTCGAAGGGCCCGTCGCTGCCGCGTGCGGCGTCCACGGTCAGCGCCCCCACGACCAGCGCCGCCTCCAGCACCGGCTCGAAGCTCAGCAGCGCATGCAGCGCCAGCGCGGTGGAGGTTTGCGTGCCGTTGATCAGCGCCAGCCCCTCCTTGGCATGCAGCGCCAGCGGCTCGATGCCGGCCTCGCGCAGCACCGGCAGCGCCGGGACGCGCCGGCCGTCCACCAGCATCTCGCCCTCGCCCATCAGCGCCAGCGTCATGTGCGCCAGCGGCGCCAGGTCGCCCGAGGCGCCCACCGAGCCCTGGCTCGGCACGTAGGGAACGAGGCCGGCGTTGTGGACCTGCAGCAGCAGCTCGATCACCTCCGGCCGCACACCCGAGTAGCCGCGCGCCAGGCTCGCGGCCTTGAGCGCGAGCATCAGCCGCGCGATTGGAGGCGCCAGCGGCTCGCCCACGCCGACGCTGTGCGAGCGGATCAGGTTGCGCTGCAGGGTGTCCAGGTCCTGCGGGCTGATGCGCGTGGACGCCAGCTTGCCGAAGCCGGTGTTGACGCCGTAGACGGGCGCGTCACCCTCGGCCGCGCGTCGCACCACGGCCGCGCCCTGCTCGATGGCGTCGCGGGTGGCGGCGTGGAGCACCAGCGACACGCCACCGGCGTGGATGGTTTGCAGGTCGGCCAGCGTCAGTGCGCCGGCCTTGAGTTCCAGGGTTTGCATGTGCGGGTTTCCGGTGGGAGTCATGGGGTCTGAATGCCAGGCGCGCGGGGACGGCGCCCCGGAAGTCACTGTCCGGGTTGGTCGAAGCAGCGCCCGCCCTGCGGTGGCCGGGGCGCCCGCGGCACGCCGGCGTTGACGACGCCGACGCAGGGGTTGAAGCCGAGCGCGCAGCTCAAATCCGCGGGCCGGTCGATGGCCCACAGCGCGAAGTCCGCCACCTTGCCCGGCTCCAGCGTGCCGAGCTGCCCGCTCAGCCCCAGGGCCGCCGCCGCATGGCGCGTGGTGCCGGCCAGCGCCTCCTGCGGCGTGAGGCGGAACAGGGTGCAGGCCAGGTTCATGGCGGCCAGCAGCGAGGGCATTGGCGAGGTGCCGGGGTTGCAGTCGGTCGCCACCGCCATCGGCACGCCGGCGTCGCGCAGCGCCTGCAATGGCGGCAGCCGGGTCTCGCGCAGGAAGTAGTAGGCACCCGGCAGCAGCACCGCCACCGTGCCGGCTGCGGCCAGCGCCTGCACGCCCTGCGGTGACAGCCACTCCAGGTGATCGGCCGAGAGCCCGCCGTGGCGGGCCACGAGCTGGGAGCCCTGCTGATCCGAGAGCTGCTCGGCATGCAGCTTCACCGGCAGCTGCAGCCGCCGCGCCGCGTCGAAGACGCGCTCGACCTGCGCCCGGGTGAAGCCAATGGTTTCGCAAAAGGCATCGACCGCATCGGCCAGGCCTTCCGCCGCCAGTGCCGGCAGCACCTCCTCGCACACCCGCGTCACGTAGTCGTCGGTGCGGCCAGCGAATTCCGGCGGCACCGCATGCGCACCGAGGTACGTGGTGCGCACGCGCACCGGCTCGGCGCGCCCGATCTCGCGCGCCACGCGCAGCATGCGGGCCTCGGTGTCCAGATCGAGGCCATAGCCGGACTTGATCTCCAGCGTGGTCACGCCCTCGGCCAGCAGTGTCGCCACGCGCGGCAGCGAGGCCGCCAGCAGGGTCTCGAAAGTAGCCGCGCGCGTGGCACGCACGGTGGACCGGATGCCGCCGCCCCGGCGCGCGATCTCCTCGTAGGACACGCCCTGCAGCCGTGCCTCGAACTCGTCGCTGCGGTTGCCGGCGTAGACGATGTGCGTGTGGCAGTCGATCAGGCCGGGTGTGACCCAGCAGCCCTGGCCGTCGTGCTCGATGGCGGCTTGGGCGCCGGCAGGCAGCTCGCGCATGCTCCCCAGCCAGGCGATGCGGCCGTCACGCACCGCCAGCGCCGCGTCGCGCAGCTCGCCGTAGCCGGCCGCGGCCGGCGCCAGCGTGGCGAGATGGACATGGGTCCACAAGGCATCCCAGGTGTGGTTCATGCAAGGGCTCCTGCCAGGGCAGCCCCGGCCGTCTGCGCCTGTTGCCGGCGCTGCGCCAGCCGTCCCACCAGCCGCGCCGCCACGCGGGCGGTCTGGCCGTCGATGTCCAGGCGCGGATTGAGCTCGGCCACGTCGGCCAGCCGCAGCTTGCCGCTGGCAGCGACGCGATCGATCAAAGCCTCCACCACCACCAGCGGCACGCCGAGCGCTGCCGGCGCGCTCACGCCCGGCGCCACGGCTGCTGGCAGCACGTCCAGGCAAATGGTGAGGTAGACCTGGTCCACGCCGGCCAGGAAGCGCTCCAGCAGCGCCAGCGTCCGCGGCAGCCGCGTCTCACCCATGTCCTCGTCGCGCAGCCAGGTCACGCCCAGCCGGCGCGCGCGCTCGAACAGCGCCGGCGTGTTGGCGAACTCGCTCACGCCCAGGCAGCAGTAGTGGAACGGCCAGCCGCGCACGGCGCAGTCCTCGGCGATCTGGCGGAACGGCGTGCCGGAACTGGCGCGCTGGGCGAGGCGCAGGTCCAGGTGCGCATCCAGGTTGATGATGCCGACGCGCGGCGCCGGATGCCGGCGTGCCAGGTGGCGCGCCAGCCCGCCGAAGGAGCCGAAGGCCATCTCATGCCCGCCGCCGAGGACGATGGGGAACAGGCCGCGCTCCAGCAACCCGCACAGCAGGCCGGACAAGCGGGCCTGCGCGTGTTCCAGCGCATCGCCCTCGCACACCACGTCGCCCGCGTCGGACAGCTGTGCCTGCCCGTGCACGGGCAGGTTCGCCAGCATCGCGCGCAGCGCCCTCGGGCCCTCGCGCGCGCCGACGCGCCCCTGGTTGCGCGCCACGCCCGCGTCGCAGGCAAAGCCGGTCAGCACCACGCCTTGCGACGTCGGGGACAGCGGCTGCACCAGCTGGTGCCAGCGCCGGCCGAGCTCGCCCTCCTCGGCATCCACGCGGCCGTGCCAGCAGTCCATGGGCGGATCGATGACTCTCATGTCCCGCCCGCCTTCAGCGCAGCATCGGCAGCTTCAGGCCGTGCTTCTTCGCTGTCTCGATGGCCAACTCGTAGCCGGCATCGGCATGGCGCATCACGCCCGAGGCACAGTCGTTGACGAGCACGCGCGCCAGGCGCTTTTCGGCCGCCTCGCTGCCGTCGGCCACGATCACCATGCCCGCGTGCTGCGAGTAGCCCATGCCAACCCCGCCGCCATGGTGCAGCGACACCCAGGTGGCGCCGCCCGCGGTGTTGAGCAGCGCATTGAGCAGCGGCCAGTCGGACACCGCATCGGTGCCGTCGCGCATCGCCTCGGTCTCGCGGTTCGGGCTGGCCACCGAACCGGTGTCGAGGTGGTCGCGGCCGATGACGATGGGCGCCTTCAGCTCGCCGCGGCGCACCATCTCGTTGAAGGCCAAGCCCGCCACATGGCGCTCGCCCAATCCCAGCCAGCAGATGCGCGCGGGCAAGCCCTGGAAGGCGATGCGCTCGCCCGCCATGTCCAGCCAGCGGTGCACCTTGGCGTTACCGGGGAACAGTTCCTTGAGCCTGGCGTCGGTCCTGCGGATGTCCTCCGGGTCGCCCGACAGCGCCACCCAGCGGAACGGCCCCTTGCCCTCGCAGAACAGCGGCCGGATGTAGGCGGGCACGAAGCCGGGGAAGTCGAAGGCGTTCTTGACGCCCTGGTCGAAGGCGACCTGGCGGATGTTGTTGCCGTAGTCCACGGTCGGCACGCCCATGGCGTGGAAGTCCAGCATCGCCTGCACGTGCCGGGCGCAGGAGCGCGCGGCCGCCTCGGTGAGCTGCGCATGCCGGGCCGGGTCCTGCTGCGCCTGCTGCCAGTCGGCCACGCTCCAGCCCAGGGGCAGGTAGCCGTTGACCAGGTCGTGCGCCGAGGTCTGGTCGGTGACCAGATCGGGCCGGAGGCCGCCGGCGCGGGCGCGCCTGGCCAACTCCGGCAACAGCTCGGCCGCGTTGCCCAGCAGGCCGACGGAGACGGCGCGCTTCTCCGCCGTGTAGCGGGCCATGCGCGCCAGCGCGTCGTCGAGGTCACTGGCCTGCTCGTCGAGGTAGCGCGAGCGCAGGCGGAAGTCGATGCGGCTCTGCTGGCACTCGATGGTCACCGAGGCCGCGCCGGCAAAGCTGGCCGCCAGCGGCTGCGCCCCGCCCATGCCGCCCAGGCCGGCGGTGAGAATCCAGCGCCCGGCCAGGCTGCCGCCGTAGTGCTGGCGCGCGGCCTCGGCGAAGGTTTCGTAGGTGCCCTGCACGATGCCCTGGCTGCCGATGTAGATCCAGCTGCCGGCCGTCATCTGGCCGTACATGAACAGGCCCTTGCGGTCCAGCTCGTTGAACTGCTCCCAGTTCGCCCACTTGGGCACCAGGTTGGAGTTGGCGATCAGCACCCGCGGCGCGTCGGGATGGGTCTTGAACACGCCCACCGGCTTGCCCGACTGCACCAGCAGCGACTCGTCGTCCCCCAGCTCGCGCAGCGACTGCAGGATCTGGTCGAAACAGGCCCAGTCGCGCGCCGCGCGCCCGATGCCGCCGTAGACCACCAGGTGCTTCGGGTTCTCGGCCACCTCGGGGTCGAGGTTGTTCTGCAGCATCCGGTACGCCGCCTCGGTAAGCCAGCTCCTGCAGTGCAGCGTGCCGCCGCGCGGCGCGCGGATCTGGCGCGAGGCGTCGTAGCGGGGGTCCTGGTCCAACGATGGGACGGGGCTCATGGCGGTCTCCTTGGGCGGCGGTTCAGTGAGGGCGCGGCGCTGCAAGCAATGAGCAGCAAGCAGATAGACAATTTAGCCGGTTTAGATTTGATTTGTCTATACAACTATAGTCCCAATGCAGCGAAGTCGAAAAGACATCAGCCGGCCCACGGGCTCGGTGCAAACCCTGAATGGAGCCCCCATGGACCACGCAATCCCGCGCGAACAAGAGCCGGCGTTCAAGCGCATCAAGCGCCACATCCTGGAGCGCATCCACGCCGGGGAGTGGAAGGAAGGCGATGCCATCCCAGGTGAGCAGGCGCTGGCGGCGGAGTTCGCGGTCTCGCGCATGACGGCCAACCGCGCGCTGCGCGAGCTCACCGACGAGCAGGTGCTCATCCGCGTGCAGGGCTCGGGCACCTTCGTGGCGCAGCAGAAGTACCAGGCGACGCTGGTGGAGATCCGCAACATCGCGGACGAGATCGCCGCGCGCGGGCATGCGCACCGCTGCGAGCTGCACCGGCTCGAGCGCGTCAAGGCCACGGACGGCCTGGCGGCGCAGTTCGAGCTGCGCGAGGGCAGCCCGCTGTTCCACTCGGTGGTCGTGCACTTCGAGAACGAGGTGCCGATCCAGGTCGAGGACCGCTGCGTCAACCCAGCGCTGGCGCCGGACTACATGCAGCTGGACTTCGGAAAGACCACGGCCAACGAGTACCTGATGCGCGTGGCGCCGCTGCAAGGCGTGCGCTACCGCATCGAGGCGCTGATGCCGCCGCCCGACATCGCCGACATGCTGCGCATCGACGTGCACCAGCCCTGCCTGGTGCTGCGGCGCAAGACGCTGTCGATGGGGCAGGTGGCCTCCACGGCCACGCTGTGGCACCCGGCCAACCGTTACCAGTTCGCGGGCGAGTTCTGAGCGGGGAAGCGAGGCGGCCGCGGCTGGCGCGGCTCGGGGACGAGAGGATGTCCCCGGTGAGCCCGTTGGGCTCGCAACCAAGGCGCGAAAGTTGGCGCCGTGTTGCTGAAAAGCAGCCGGGGGCCATGCGACCCCCGGGCTGGTCAGAGATGGAAAAGAAGCCTGGCGGCTCAGCCGCCGCGGGTCTTGTCCAGCAGCGCCTTGCGGGCTTGCGCCAGCTGCTCAACGGCGCTGACCACGGCCTGCGACGCGCTCTTGTAGCCGGCGACCACCGGTGCCAGCGAATCCTTGGCGGCGCTGTCCTGCAGCGCGGCGTCCAGCAGCTGGGCGCTCTGGGCATCGAGCAGCTTCACGGCCTTGACCATGAACTCGTCAGCCTGCTCCGTGGCTTGGACCAGACCGGCCATGACGGCGTTGGGATCGGAAGCGGCTGCGGGATTGGCGGCCAGGGGGGCCTGGAACAGCTTGGCCTGCTGCTGGAAAAAGGCCGTGCTCAACTCGCCCCACTGTTTGGCGGCTTCCTGAGCCTGGGTAATGAAAGCGTTCATGCGGTCCTCCAGAATCAACATGTTGCGGCAAGTCCATTGTGACAGAGCCCAACCGTGCTCAATGTCGTGACGGCACAACTGCCGTCCACGCCCGCCGGAGCCCATCCGGCCTCAACGCGCACCCGGGCATCGCCCGGGTGTTCCCGTACGCTCCTCCGGCTTGGCAGCAGCCCGGCCGCCCCATGGAGCGGTTGCGGCATCGACTTCCTGTCGGGCAGGCCGAGCCACCGCGATGATCACCGATTGTTTCAACGGCTTGCCGAGGCGGGCCGGCCCGGCACCGCCATCCCGGGTCAACATCGGGCGCATCGGGGCGACAATCCGGAGTCCAACCGCCTGCGGCCATGCGCGCCGGCGGGACCGGAAACATGTGAAAGAAAGTCGAGGGATGCCAATGCTGAAGAAGGGCCTGTCACTCGTCACGAACCTGGTGCGTGAGCGCTTCGGGACGCCGCACAAGCTGCGCCCCTTCCTGGACGAAAACGCCCGGAAGCTGCAGGTTTCGCTCGATGCCGTGCCGGGCCCGATCGCGGCGGCGAGCATGCCGCGCTGGCACGAATGGGGTGAGGCCTTGCGCAGCGGCAGCGTGGCCTTCAAGGCCGGCGAGTTGCTGGGCTGGAGGACGCAGCGCAACTTCGGCTACCACAGCTACCGCGTCGTGCTGCCGGAGCTGGCGCGCTTCGGCAGCTGCATCCGGCTTCCCGACTGGCGCTGCGACATCCAGGACGTGGAAGGGCTGCAGGCCTCGAAGGCCGAGCTGGCCCGCTACGACTCCCTGGACGCCCTGGCGCTGCAGGGTTCGCCGCAGCTGGTGGACGAGATCTCCAGCGCCCGGCTCAACACCCTGCTCGCCCGTCGCGAGATCCGCACCCTGCGCCGGCAGCAGTCCAGCGACCACTTCGCGCGCTTTCTCTGGGACGGCCGGGTCTTCCTCATCAACAGCGGCGCCTCGCGCCAGTTCGCCGCGGCGCGCCTCGTCGCCGCGCGCCTGGGCCAGAAGGTGCCGCTGTGCGGCGAGCTGCGGGTCTATTCCATCGAGCCGCCGGCCGTGAACAACCTGCGCCGCGACTTCGAGCTGTTCGCCGTGTCCTGCCGCGACGTCGTCGCCAACGTCCGCTTCCACGAAGCGCTGCGCGGATCGCGCATTCCTTATCTCAGCAAGCGCATGCCCGCGCCGGGGACTGACGCGGAAGTGATCTTTCTGCCCCGCGCCGACCGGCGCTCCATGGCCGCCGCGGCGGAGCTGCGCGCAGCCGGCTACCCGGACGTGGGCAAGCTCCTGTCCGCCCTGCTCCTGCGCCAGCACATGAACTCGGTGCGC
Organism: Azohydromonas caseinilytica; assembly: GCF_012927045.1. Classification (GTDB taxonomy): domain Bacteria; phylum Pseudomonadota; class Gammaproteobacteria; order Burkholderiales; family Burkholderiaceae_C; genus Azohydromonas; species Azohydromonas caseinilytica. The sequence goes on from NZ_JABBFW010000058.1 coordinate 8,562, forward strand.
CTGGGCCAGGGCCCGCAGGCCGAAGCGGCCTGATCGCCACCCGGCAACGGCACGTTGGGGTCGGGTTCAGGACGATGACGCCGGTCCGGCCTGCGGCGGCCTGACCGCCGGCACCCCGCCCAGGAACAGGTCGGCCACGACCGGCGCCATGGCGGCATGGTCCAACGCACCGTCCGGGCGCAGCCAGGTGAACATCCAGTTGATCATGCCGAACAGCAGCATCGTCAGCGGCTTGGTGAGGCTGGCCGCGGCCAGCTCCGGCCGCATCTGGCTGATGACCTGGGCGAAGCGCTCCACCAGCCGGCGCTCCATCACCAGCACGCGCTCGCGGTCGGCGTCCTCCAGGAAGCGCACGTCCTCGGTCAGCACGCGGTGCGCGTCCTGGGCGTGCGAATACTCCTCGACGAAGCGCCGGATCAGCTCGCGGATGCGCGCCTCGGGCTTCAGCGGCTCGTCCGCCACCTCGTCCACCAGCATCTCCAGCCGCTTCACATGCCCCTCGGCGATGTTCACCAGCAGGGCGTACTTGTCCCGGAAGTAATGGTAGAGCGTCGCCTTGGACAGCCCGGAGGCCTCGGCGACCTGGTTCATGGACGTGGCCGGAAAACCGCGCTGCGCGAACAGACGCGCCGCGTGCGCCAGGATCGCCTCGCGCTGCTCTTCATACCCGGATGTGCGGATGCGGACCATGGATCTTCTTTCCCGTCAATCGCTTCTGGAGCGCAAAAAGCCGCCATCTTGCAGCAGGCGGCCGCGCGCCCGCCGGCACGCCTGGTGCCGAAGCACCACGGCACGGGCGGCGAAGATCCATGGCGCCGCAGCAGGCTGCCTTACCGGGTGCGCCGGTCGATGACACGGCGCGCCTTGCCGGTGAGGGTGCGCTCGATGGAGTCCGGCACCAGAACCTCCACGCGCGTGCTGATGCCCACCAGCGTCTTGATGCGGTGCTGCACCCACTTGGCGATCTCCTCCACCGCCGCCGGCGCCATCACGCCCGGCGCGGGCTGCAGCTCGCAGCGCACCTGCACCTCGTCGAGCAGCCCCTCGCGCATCACCTGCAGCTGGTACTGGCCCGAGAGCTGCGGGTGCTGCAGCACGATCTCCTCGATCTGGGTCGGGAAGAC
>NZ_JABBFW010000059.1 GCF_012927045.1 Azohydromonas caseinilytica
CGCGGTGGACTTCGAGCGAATGGACTGGGCGATTGCCCTGCACCTGGCCAAGTCCGGGCACTACGCGCGAGCGGACATCGAGCGGGCCTTGCGCGAGGGCTCGCCGCACATCGAGCACGGCCGGCCGGGCGGGATCGAGGACTACGCCCGGCAGGTGTCCGAACGGGCCTGGAACGCACCGGAAGTGCTGGAGCACTGGCGGGGGCATGGGCGGGAGATCCAGCAGCAGCGCGCGCTGGGCCGGGCGCCCGAGCGGGGCCGAGAGGGGCCGAGCCACAGCCTGTGAGGTTGCGTAGCTCAAGCGGATAAGAGATTGGTGAATTAGAGGATTAATAGTGTATTTTATTTTTTTATGAATTTGAGCTAATTTATTGATGATGAGGCGCCCTGCCAATGCTTGCGGCAAGGCGTCAAATCAATTAATTGTTAGGCTCGAATATGAATTTCAATCGAGTCTGCATCGATATTCAGCTGCTTGGCAAGCCATTCCTTGGCTTCCGTGAAAGGGGATTTGCTCCTGGGTTCGTCTTGCTCGGGAGATTCTTGAAATGGTTTCCATTCAAGACTTTCAAGTTTGATTCCTAGGGCGTTGAAAAGCTTGTTGGTTTCGATGTAGGCCACAGGAAACCTTTGCCCTCCAGTGATAGCTTTCCAAGAATCAGGGACATTAATCTCGGCGTATTCACTGAACTTAATAATAACCCGTCCATCGTAAGGGGCAGGGGTTGTACCAGCAATCTTTCCAACCAGAAAAGCCGTTCCATGCTCAAGGTCCGTTGCTGCCCATTGCTCACGACGATTCCTAACGCATACCACGTACTCTGCGTTGGAAATTCGGTCATCGCGCGCAGCCCAATGACCAGATCCCCCCTCCTGGGTCATCGTAGAGCGATCCTTGCCCGTAAACACAACAACAGATTCCATGCTTACCCCTCCATGTCGATTGAGGACCAGATCATAGAAGTTCTATGCGATAGAAGCAAGCATCTATCGCATAAAAAATCTGATCTAGCGGCTTGATAGGCCCTAGATTTTCGCTGTCCACACACGTCCTTGCTAATGACCGACATAGCGTTGGTCAGCAGGATGCGTGGAAGGGCCATGAGGGGCCAAGCCACAGCCTGTGAGGCTTGCCCCTACGGGCAGCGGTGGCGGCGCGGCCAGCGGCATCCCGGCCGCAGTAGAGTCTTTCGTCACCGTGACGAAAGGCTGAAATGCCCAAGGCTCCCCCTCCCCTACCGGCACAGGACGAGCCGGCCGCGCTGGCGCGACGGCCCACCGGGCGGCCCCCGAAGGGCTCACGGGCCATGACCCAAGCGGAGCGGCAAGCGGCCTACAGGAAGCGCCAATGGCGGGCGCAGTTGGAGGCAGAAGCCGGCAAGCCCGAAGGCCAGCCCACGGGTGCCCTCCTGAACGCTCTGGGGGTACTGCTGCGAGACCTGGAGGACCCGCAGAAGGCGGAGCTCCACGACTTTCAGCGCTGGGCAGCCGAGCGGGCCATGCGGGAGCTGTGCGAACGCTACGGCCTCAAGCCGTTTTCGTCAGGGTGACGAATCAAAGATTTCATGAAATCGTGATATCAAGATATCATGATTGCCGTGAATCCCAATCCTACCCTTCCACTACGCGTGATCGTGGTCACTGCTCGCAAAGGCGGCGTTGGCAAGTCCACGCTGGCGTGCCACCTGTCTGCCTGTGCTGGCCCTGGTGCCGTGCTGATCGACACCGACGATCAGGATGCGGAAGGGTCTAGCGCGACGTGGATAAAGGCCCGAGCTGCAGCGGTCCCTCGCTTCTACTCGTTCAGCGACTTCAAGCAGTTGGGCCTCAAGCGGTTGCTGGCGACGGCTGCAGCAGAGGGTGCCACGCACGTCATCGTTGATACGCCGCCGCGTGCTGATGCTGCGGTGGCCGATCTGATGCGGCTGGCCGATGTGAATGTCGTCGTGACTGAGCCAAGTTACTTGCCGCTCAGTGCATTGCCGCGCTCGCTGGCTATTGCGCAGGCTGCAGGCAAGCCCACGGTCTTGGTCCTAAACAAGGTGAAAGGGCAACGACTCGAAGCCGAGCAGACCCGTGAGGCGCTGGCCGGTATTGGGATGCCTTTGATCGAGTGCAGTGACTTGGCCGAGTTTGGCCGTGCGCTGGCTACGGGCCAGGCTGTTCACGAGTTCAGTCCACGAAGCAAGGCTGCCGAGCAGATCGGTGCGCTGTGGGCCCAGATTCAGAAGTTGATCCCATGAGCAAGAAGCCCAATGTCCTGGGTAGGGCGCTGGCCGGTATTGCCCCGGCTGCTCCTGCCGTTTCGCCAGCGCCTACGCCTGCACCGCAAATCCCGTCTGAAGAGGACAACCGCCCTATCGGCGTGGTGTTCCGGCTGAATCCTCGTGACCATGAAGTCGTGTCCGACTACGCCCGACACCGCGGCTGGTCGGTGCAGGAACTGCTGGAGCACGCCATCAACCGCATGCGTGAGTCGGAAGGGTTGAGCCCGATCCAGGGGCGGCCACGTTCCAAAACGCGGCGCCGCAGCTTTTGATATCACGATATCGTGATTGCTTGATATCAATATGTCGAGCCGTAAGCAGACTCTGAAGCCAACGGAAGAGGCCCTGATCAGCGAGGCGTTGGCCATCGAAGCAGAGGCAGCCGCTGATGCCGGTGCGCTGGGCTACTTGGCCCGTTGCATGGTGCAAGCCACCATGCCGCATCGGAAGGTTGAGGGAACCCACTTCGAGCGCAAGAACGGCTCGTTCACTCTCACGATGATGGCGCCTGCCGATCCCGGCCTTCCCTACGGCAGTGTCCCGCGCCTGTTGCTGGCTTGGTTGAGCACGGAAGCCGTCCGCACCAGAAGCCGGGAGATCGAGCTGGGCGACAGCATGTCGGCCTTCATGCGTGAAATCGGTCTGGTGCCTACAGGTGGGCGCTGGGGCTCCATCACGAGGCTGAAGAACCAAACGGCGCGCCTGTTCGCCTGCACTGTCAACGCGATTTACAAGGAGGGTGGCCGAACCGGCATCCTCAATCGTTCCGTCGCCGACAGAGCGGTGCTGTGGTGGGATGCCAAAGATCCAGCGCAGGCCGCGCAGTGGCGATCCAAGGTGGTCCTGAGTGAGCCTTTCTTCAACGAGATCCTTGATCGACCGGTGCCGGTAGATCAACGGGCGCTCAAAGCGCTGAAGCAGTCCCCTTTGGCCTTGGACACCTATGCCTGGTTGACCTACAGAGCCAGCTACATGACTAAGGCCAGCACGGTCCCGTGGGAAGCCATCGCCGGGCAGTTCGGTTCGGACTACAAGCTTCTGCGCCAGTTCAAGGCAGCGTTTTTGACCGAGCTGCGCAAGGTCGCTGCCGTCTATCCCGCAGCCGAGTTCGATGTGTCCGACAAGGGTCTAACCGTCAAACCCGGGCAGCCTCACGTTCAACGCAAGCCAAGCGTATGACTGCGCATAAACGGTGACGGTGTCCAGGCCAAGCTGGACACTTCAAGGCTGTGGATTGGGCAAGTTATCCACGCATAAACGGTGACGCTTTCACGCATAAACGGTGACGCTTTCACGCATAAACGGTGACGCTCCTAATAAACGCCTGTAGTTACCTGTAGTTCCCTGTAGTAGGAGCGCCGACTTGTGTGAACAAGTCAGCGGGGCACCCCTGCGGGGTTCCCCCGGCTTCGCCGGCTCTCCCTCCGGCAAGCCAGATCCACGGGCCGCCTACGGCGGGGCTTCACCCCCACGCCGCTGGCGCGGCGCGGGCCCCCTTGGCATCCAGAAGACCTCAGGGCGCCGGCTTGGCGCTGACGCGGGCCAAAGCCCGATAGAGCGTGGAGCGGTCTACCGACAGCGACCGGGCTACGGCCGTGGGGCTCTCGCCGGCCTCGATGAGCTGGCGGGCGTGCTGCACCTGGCGAGGCGTCAGAGCGTGCTTGCGCCCGAGCTTGGCGCCGCGCTGCCTGGCCGCAGCCAAGCCGGCGCGGGTGCGCTCCACCACCAGGGCGCGCTCAAACTGCGCCATGGCCCCGAAGAGGTGAAACACCAGCTCGCCGCCGGCGGTGGCGGTGTCGATGGACTCGGTGAGCGAGCGAAAGCCGCAGCCCTTCTCCCGCAGTTCGTTCACCAGACCGATCAAATGGGCCAAGGAGCGCCCGAGACGGTCGAGGCGCCACACCACCAGCACGTCACCCCTTTGAAGCGCGCCTAGGGCCTTCTGGAGGCCTGGGCGGGCCTGTTGGGCGCCGGGGACACCCCGGTCCTCAAAGACTTGGTCCACGCCGGCCGCGCGCAGCGCATCGAGCTGCAAAGCCGGGTTCTGATCGTCGGTGGAGACGCGCGCGTAGCCGATGAGTGCCATCGGGCCATTGTGCGACTGCTTTTTGCGACACCTAAACCCTTGTCAGGCTTGGGTCGCTGATTCGTCGCAAAAAGGATGCTTCTTGCGCCGGTATTTGTTTATTCCAGAGTTAAATCCTCATCATCGTCTTCTTCCTCGTCTTCTATTTCTTCTTCATCTTCTGGGTCGCCAATTGAATGACTTCCGTGCATATCCTCCTCATCATAATCATCATCGTCGCCGCATTCTTTATCGGCTTCTGCATCTTCTAATGCGTTTGCGCGTTCGCAAGCCTCTAAATACTCACGATCATCGTCAACCGTGTCTTCGTTTTCATCATCATAATCTTCATCAAATTCTTCTTGGGCCATTTTGTTGACTCCTTAAGTTGAGGTGGTTCAAAAGCCTGGCACAAAAGATTATCACGCTTGGTACTAGTTCTGTTTAGCCATTCGCAAGTCATTGTCACGGCTAGAAAAGCTAGCACCAAATCTCACGACTATACTTTTGACAATAAAAAACCGACCTCAGATTATTGAGATTATCCGAGGGGACAGGGGCGCGCTAAGCGGACACCTGGGGACAGGGTGTAGCACCGACGGGAAACAGTTGCGCTGTTGTGCCATTACTGCAGTCCTGCCTAGCGGTGGACTACAGCGCAGTCGCGCCACAACAGCGCTGCCAAAGGGTTCCAGTTGAACGCCGCCGGTTAGCGAACTCTACCTACTATCCTGCCCGCGCGTTGACGCACAACAACATTCCCGTAAATACGCGTTGTCTGGGGAATGAAGTAATATGCTCTGCCTTTTCGTTTGTAGCTATTTATGCGACTATGTACATCGAAAATTAGCTTTTCGCCTCTTATTTTTCCAGCGTAGTCTACCACGCCCTTATCGTAATTAAGAGCGAAAGATATAGTATTGTCCTCTATAATATATAGTCCTCTGCCTTTACAATTGTTTGCGTTTATTGTGATATTGTGTGCTCGCTCAGCTAAAACAGTGTTGCTGAAAACCGAGCCGTCTTCAAAAAACCGCAAACAATAACAATAACCATCCTTTGGGTGCGGGCTCACATAGATGCCGTCGTAGCGAACTTTGTCTGTGCTTAGAAAAAGCTGTTCCTCTGCAGCTGCTTTTGCTTCATCTATGGTCAAAGTATCAACTGACACAGGTGAAAGCTTGTTGACTACATATAAGAATTGAGGAAAACTATACATCCAAAAGTTAACATCTGCTTTTTCTCTAATTTCTTCTATGAGTTCTTCCCTAGGGCGGTCAATGCGAGTTTCATTACCGTGTCTGGTTGTATGACACCAGTCTTCCTTTACATCATTCGTGATAAATACAATGGGCTTCTTGGTGGTCCTTGCTTTCTCAATTATCTCAAACCATATTATCAGGTCGCCAATCCTTTGCATTCCATCTTTTGCATCTTTGCCTTCTGCGTCTTTGTATCCGGGTGGTATCTTGTTGCGATACCTTATCTCGCTCTCTGCCAATATTTCACACTTCTTTTTATAACTGAACCCATTCCCTATTTGTAGGATTTGAGACATTCCTTCTAACACTGTGTCGTTTGACTCCATGTTTTTGATTTCTAATATCTGATTTTCAATCTGATCGATTGAACTCTTGGAGAAAGATTCAAAGTTGTTTCTCAAGCTATCAATAGCTTCCAAAACTTTTTCGAATGTTGATGAGGCAATAAACGGATGTGTGTCTTGCTTTTGAGTTTTTTGCTTAAGGTCATTTATTTTTGAGTCCAGTGATTTTATGGCGTCCGTTATTTCTGGAATGTGCTGTTTTTTTATTGGGTCGTATTTCTCTTTTATAGGATTGCCTATGGCTTTATTTCTGTTTTTTAAGTATTCAAATTCGACATGACTTGGTATCCATAGGCGACTCTGCAGTGGCTTTAGAACGTTATCAATGATTTTTTGTTGCGACTCCTTGGAGTAAAAATAAAAACTGAGAATCGCAGAGGTGTCTAAAACAAATATGCAGTCACTCCATATCTCTTTTTCAAGTTCGTCGGTATGAAAATATGCTCGAGTCTTATCTGTCTTCATTGCTTCCCTTTTGTGGTGTGCAATCGATCGGATTGGGCATTCATTCTATCAAAATTTATATATTGAATCAATATGTTAACTTAGAAACTATGTGTACGGTGCTCTTTGGTTTTTGAGCATAATGCGTGTTTTCTGTATGCATTGCGAGTCACCCCCTTAGTGGGCTAATAAATTTCCTGTTGCTTAGTGCGCTGATCTTGGCGTGCGGCTTTGAGTAGCAAGCTAGTAAGGATGTTATTCTGTTCTGTTTTTAAATTGCAGTTATGATTGTGTAGTATAGCCAGCTTGGCGTCGGTGATGAGTTTTCTGTGGCGACCAATACATAATTGCTTGTTTGATTTGAATGCAACTGCGTGCCAAACGCACTTGTGCTCATGAGTTATTAAAAAGGGTTTGTGTTTTTTGGGGTAGCAAAAGGCATCAAATTTCTTGGCGAAGCGGTAAATATTCAGACGTTGTATGGATCGTTACTGGAGGCCTTTGTCACGTTCTACTATTTTTCATTTAGCACTAAAGCGTCGATGAGAAGCTGCAGCGGGTAGTAGTTGTAGAGTTCCTGCACCTTGGCACACACCGTTGCGTTTGGGCGCGCACAACCGGCGCACCATGCGTACACGGCGGCGCAGCGAAGGCTAGAAGCAAGCCATGTTTTCGCTAGCGCTCAAACGGCTTGCAAGGGGCTGCCGCCCCTTGACCCCGAGGCGGCGGCACGCTGCGCTGGCCGCCGCCGCAGGACGCGGGAGGTGCTTTCGTGACGGAGACGAAACCCAGGCGCGGGCGGGGCGGGCGACCCCGGCTGGAGCCCGAAGCGGTGCGCTCGCAAACCATCGGCGTGCGCGTGTCGGCGGCGGAATTCGAGGCGCTGCAGGCGAAGGCGACGCAATTAGGGCTGACGCCGGCGCATTACCTGCGCGAGGCGGCCCTGAAAAGGCGGCTGCCTGATCCGCCAGTGCCGGCGGTGAACCGGGAGCAATATGCCGAGCTGGCCCGGCTGGCAGCGAATCTGAATCAGCTCACGCGCTTGGCAAATGAAGGGGCTTTCGTCACCGTGACGGAAGCGCATTTGCAGCGCCTGGCCGGCGAGGTGAACCGGCTGCGCCTGGCCTTGATTGGCGTGGAGCGCGGGGCGTGATTGCCAAGCTGGTCAAGGGCCGGGGATTCCGTGGGGCCCTGGACTACGACCTGAAGCAGGAAAAAGGCCGCGTCATCGATACCAACATGGCCGGCCGGACGCCGCGCGAGCTGGCGGCGGAATTCGGGGAAATCCGGCGGCTGCGCCCGAAAGTGGGCAAGGCGGTATTGCACGTGTCGCTGTCGGCGGCGCCGGGTGAAAAGCTCAGTGACGAGCAATGGCGCGAAATCGGCCGGCGCTACCTGCAGGGCATGGGATTCAAAGACAACCAATTCCTGATTACCCGGCACCTGGACACCGACCACGAGCACATCCATATCCTGGCCAACCGCATCACCTTCGGTGGCGAGGTGGTGAGCGACAGCCTGGACTATTCGCGCCAGGAAAGGATCGTGCGCGAGATCGAGCGGGTTTATCGCCTGGAGCGGGTGGCCCCCAGCCACGAAGCGCAGCGGCGGGCCTATACCCGGGGCGAAATCGAGCACGGGATGCGCACGGGAAAGCCGTCCACACGCATGCAATTGCATGCGCTGTGCGACGCAGCGGCGCACAAAAGCCGGGATTTCAGCGACTACGTGCAGCGGCTGGAGGCGGCCGGGGTGGAATTGATTCCGGTGGTCCAACTGCAGGGGGCGAAGCTTTCGGGGCTGTCGTACCGGCTGGACGGCGTGGTGATGAAAGGCAGCGACCTGGGCCGGGGCTACACGCCGGCGGGTTTGGCCAAGCGGGGTATCGGATATGAGCAAGACCGAGACTTTGCGGCTGTCCGCCGCGGTATCGAGCGCGCAGCGCCTGGAGCAGTTGAGCGGGCAGATCGAGCAGTTGAGGCAGTCCAAACACCAGAGCGTGGAGGAATTGGCCGCGGCGCTGGAGCCCCTGGCGCAGGCCATGGCCGCGCTGTCGGACGAGACGAAAACCACCCTGGCCGAAATCCAGCAACGGACGCGAGAGCAGGGCGACAGATTCACCGGGCAGATGAACGAAGCCACGCGGGCCTGGAACCAAGCCACGGAGCGCGCGGAGAAAGCCGCCTCGACCTTGCTATGCGCCGAGCGGCGGCTGGCGTGGAGCCACTACGTGCTGGCGGGGGTGACCGGCCTCGTGACGGCGGCGCTCGTGAGCGTGTTCTGGCTCTGGGTGGCGCCGCCGAAGTCGCCCGAGGTGGTGCTGGACCCGAAGGCGGTGGCCGAGGTGCTGAAACCCGCCGTGATCGAAGCCTTGAAGCCGTCCAGGCGCAGGTGAAGGCGCTGGGGGTGGCACGGGTGGAGGTGGCGTTGCGCGAGGCGCAGACCGGGGCGGTGGTGAAGCGGAGCTGGAGCGCGCAGGAGCTGGAGCAGTCGGTGGCGTGGCTCAAGCGGATGAACGCACGGGGCCACGACGTGTTCATCCGGCCCGAGGGCGAGCATGGCCTCGTGCTGGTGGACGGGCTGCAGCGGGCGGACCTGGCGCGCATGGCGGAAGAAGGTTTCGCGCCGGCGGCGGCCATCGAGGCCAGCCCCGGGCGCTTCCAGGCGTGGGTGAAGCTGTCAGCGCGGCCGTTGCCGGCCGAGGTGCGCGAGGCGGCCGTGCGCGCGCTGGCCGAGCACTACGCGGGCACGCGGGAGAAAGCCAGCAGCCGCAGCTGGGGCCGGCTGGCGGGCTTCACGAACCAGCAGCCCGGGCACACGCGCGACGGCCGCCAGCCTTACGTGCTGGTGCACGAGAGCCCGGGCCGGGTCGCTGCAGCAGCGCCGATGTTCCTTGAGCACGTTGGGGAGGGGCTGGAGCGGGCGGCGCGGCTGGAGGCCATCCAGGCCGCGCCGGACCACGTGTGGCAGCGCGACGCCCTCATGGTGTACCGGCAGCAGGCGCAGCGCGTCCTGGCGCACCATGGCCTGGACGCGGTGGACTTCGAGCGAATGGACTGGGCGATTGCCCTGCACCTGGCCAAGTCCGGGCACTACGCGCGAGCGGACATCGAGCGGGCCTTGCGCGAGGGCTCGCCGCACATCGAGCACGGCCGGCCG
>NZ_JABBFW010000006.1:0-164360 GCF_012927045.1 Azohydromonas caseinilytica
AGTTCAGCAACCTCGACCCCTGGGGCGCGATGCTGCACTACATCAGCGATCGCATCGCGCCGTCCTTGCGCGCTTCTCCTGTACCTCCCGGCCTTCCGGCAACGGGGTAACTGCCGGATTTAGGATGACGGGTTAGTGAGTGGAACCGGCCAGCTCACGGCAAACAAAAAGGGCCGGTTGCCCGGCCCCTCCGTCAGTCTCGGTGACTCAGCGGGTGCTCAATGCACCGTGCGCCCGAAGCTGAAGTCGCCGCTGTCGCCCACGTCCACCGGGATCACGTCCTTCGGGCCGAAGCGGCCTTCCAGGATCAGCTTGGCCACCGGGTTCTCGATGCGGTGCTGGATCGCGCGCTTGAGCGGACGCGCGCCGAACACCGGGTCGAAGCCCACCTTGGCAATTTCGGCCAGCGCCGCGGGCGAGACGTCGAGCTTCATGTCCATCTTCTCCAGCCGCTGCTCCAGCGCGCGCAGCTGGATCTTGGCGATGGACTCGATGTGCTTCTGGTCCAGCGCGTGGAACACCACCGTCTCGTCGATGCGGTTCAGGAACTCCGGCCGGAAGTGCGTCTTGACCTCCGCCCACACCGCGTCGCGGATCAGCGCCGGGTCCTGTCCCGCCATCTGCATGATCAGGTGCGAGCCCAGGTTGCTGGTCATCACGATCACGGCGTTCTTGAAGTCCACCGTGCGGCCCTGGCCGTCGGTCAGCCGGCCGTCGTCGAGCACCTGCAGCAGCACGTTGAACACGTCCGGGTGCGCCTTCTCCACCTCGTCGAGCAGGATCACGGAGTACGGCTTGCGGCGCACGGCCTCGGTCAGGTAGCCGCCCTCGTCGTAGCCGACATAGCCCGGGGGCGCGCCGATGAGCCGGCTCACCGAGTGCTTCTCCATGAACTCGCTCATGTCGATGCGGATCATGTGGTCCGCGCTGTCGAACAGGAACGTGGCCAGCGCCTTGCACAGCTCGGTCTTGCCCACGCCGGTCGGGCCCAGGAACAGGAAGCTGCCCAGCGGCCGGTTCGGGTCGGACAGGCCCGCGCGCGAGCGCCGGATCGCGTCCGCCACGGCACGGATGGCCTCGTCCTGGCCCACCACGCGCTCGTGCAGCCGGGCCTCCATCTGCAGCAGCTTGTCGCGCTCGCCCTGCATCAGCTTGGACACCGGGATGCCCGTGGCGCGCGACACCACTTCCGCGATCTCCTCGGCGCCGACCATGGTGCGCAGCAGCTTCGGGCCCGCGCCCGCGGCCTTGCCCGCTTCCTTGTCCTGCGCTTCCTTCAGGCGCTTCTCCAGCTCGGGCAGCTTGCCGTACTGCAGCTCCGCGACCTTGTTGAAGTCGCCCTTGCGCTTGAGCTCCTCGATCTGGAAGCGGATCTTGTCGATCTCCTCCTTGACCTGGGCCGAGCCCTGCGCGGTGGCCTTCTCGGACTTCCACAGCTCGTCGAGGTCGGCGTACTCGCGCTCCAGGCGCGAGATTTCCTCCTCGATCAGGCCCAGCCGGCGCTGCGAGGCCTCGTCCTGCTCCTTCTTGACCGCCTCGCGCTCGATCTTGAGCTGGATGAGGCGGCGGTCGAGCCGGTCCATGGCCTCGGGCTTGGAGTCGATCTCGATCTTGATCTTGGCCGCGGCCTCGTCGATCAGGTCGATGGCCTTGTCGGGCAGGAAGCGGTCGGTGATGTAGCGGTGCGAGAGCTCGGCCGCGGCCACGATGGCCGGGTCGGTGATCTCCACGCCGTGGTGCACCTCGTACTTCTCCTGCAGGCCGCGCAGGATGGCGATGGTCGCCTCCACCGACGGCTCATCGACCAGCACCTTCTGGAAGCGGCGCTCCAGCGCGGCGTCCTTCTCGATGTACTTGCGGTACTCGTCGAGCGTGGTGGCGCCGATGCAGTGCAGCTCGCCGCGGGCCAGGGCCGGCTTGAGCATGTTGCCGGCGTCGATGGCGCCCTCGGCCTTGCCGGCGCCGACCATGGTGTGCAGCTCGTCGATGAACAGGATGATGCGGCCCTCGTCATGGGCCACTTCCTTGAGCACGGCCTTCAGCCGCTCCTCGAATTCGCCGCGGTACTTGGCGCCGGCCAGCAGCCCGGCCATGTCCAGCACCAGCACGCGCTTGTCCTTGAGGGTGTCGGGCACCTCGCCGTTGACGATGCGCTGCGCCAGGCCTTCGACGATGGCGGTCTTGCCCACGCCGGGCTCGCCGATCAGCACCGGGTTGTTCTTGGTGCGGCGCTGCAGCACCTGGATGGCGCGGCGGATCTCGTCGTCGCGGCCGATCACCGGGTCGAGCTTGCCCTGGCGGGCGCGGTCGGTGAGGTCGAGCGTGTACTTCTTGAGCGCCTCGCGCTGGCCTTCGGCCTCGGCCGAGTCCACCTTGGCGCCGCCGCGCACGGCCTCGATGGCGGCCTCCAGCGCCTTGCGCGTCAGGCCATGGCCGCGCACGGTGGCGCCGATGTCGGTCTTGGAGTCGGACAGCGCCAGCAGGAACATCTCGCTGGCGATGAACTGGTCGCCGCGCTTGCTGGCCTCTTTCTCGGCCGCCTGCAGCAGCGACACCAGGTCGCGCCCGGGCTGCACCTGGCCGCCGCCGCCCTGCACCTGCGGCAGGTTGCGCACGGCCGTTTCCATGGCGGTCTTGAGCCCGGCGGTGTTGGCGCCCGCGCGGTCCAGCAGCGCCTTGGGCCCATCCGGCTGCGCCAGCATCGCAGCCAGCAGGTGGGCAGGCTCGATGTACGGGTTGTCCTGGGTGACGGCGAGGCTCTGGGCCTCGGCCAGGGCTTGCTGGAACGCGGTGGTGAGCTTGTCGATTCGCATGGATGAATCCTCCGTTGCGCAACGAGTTTGGGCGACACGCACCGATTTCAAGGCCGGCGCGCGGCGCTTTTGGCACGGGTTTTGCGCTGACGCAAGCGCGGCAGGGGGCGTGCCGCCGCCCCCTCACGCCTCGATCCGCTCCTCGTCCTCGCCCGCCCAGTACAGGCTGTCGCGCCCCAGCTGATCGAGGCACAGCTCGGCCGTCCACGGCAGCATCACCGCGCCGCAGCGGGCGTCGCGCAGCAGCCGCTCCAGCGGCAGGTTCTTGGTGAGCGCCTGGCCGCCGCAGGTGCGCAGCGCCAGCTGGCAGATCTCCGCCGCCTGCTCCACCACCGTATGCTGCGCCGCCAGCAGCCGCAGCCGCGCATGCCGGTCCGGGTCCGGCCCCGCGCCGGCCAGCGCATCGAACAGCAGCGCGCGCATCTGCTCCAGCTTCAGCCGCATCTGCGCCACCGCGAACTGCTTGGTGGGGTACATGCGCCGCTGCACCGGCGGCAGCCCCGCCACCTCGCCGCGCAGGAAGCACACCGTGAAGTCGTGCGCCGCCTGCGCGATGCCCAGGTAGGCCGGGCTGGTCATCAGGAACATCGCCGGCCAGCGCGCCGCCGCTTGGGCATACATCCCTTCCGGCAGCAGCCGGTCGCCCTCGGGCACAAACACGTCATGGAACTCCAGGGTGCGGCTGACCGTGCCGCGCATGCCCAGCGGGTTCCACTCGCCGCTCACGCGCAGCCCTTCGGCGTCGCGCGGCACGGCCAGGAACAGCGTGTCGGCCTGCGTCGCCGCCGGGCGCTGCAGCGTGCACAGCAGGCCATGGAAGTCGGCCTCGCCCGCCATGGAGGCAAACACCTTGCGGCCGTTGACCAGGTAGCCCCCGTCCACGCGCCGCGCCACCGTGGCCCAGGGCGCCTTGCCGGCGTCGGCGGCGCTGCCTTCGGAGAAGGTCTGGGCCCACACCTGCCCGTCGCGCACGATGCCGGCCTCATGCCGCGCCCGTGCCGCCTCGTGCGCCGCGCGCTGTTGCGGCGTCATCTCCAGCGACGCCGCCACCAGGCCGCTCCACAGCGTGGTGCTGACGTGCAGGCTGAAGCACAGCGCCGTGGCGCCGCACCAGCGGCCCAGCTCGGCCGCCACCAGGGCGCAGCCCAGCAGGTCGGCGCCCTGCCCGCCTCGCTCAGGCGCCGCGGCCAGCGCCAGCAGCCCGGCCTGGTGCAGTTCCTCGAAGTTGCGCCGCGGGAAGGAAGCCCCCGCGTCATGTTCCGGCGCGCGCGCCGCGAAGCGCGGGCCCAGCTCCGCGGCGTGCGCCACCCAGGCGCGCTGCGCGGCGCTCAGGCGCGAGGCATCGCCCGCGATGTGGGCCTGAATGCAAGAAGCGTCGTCCATTCACCGTCCTCCCCGCCGCGCCCGGGTCGAGCGGCACGCGGCCTCAAAGAATTTCGCCCAGCAGGTGGTAGCGCCCGCCGTGGAACAGCAGCGGCGGCAGCACCGCCTCGGCCAGCCGCTGCACGCGGCCGATGAAGAGCACATGGTCGCCCGCCACCTGCCGCGCCACGCACTCGCATTCGAACACCGCCGTGCAGCCCGCCAGCACCGGGGCGCCGCCCAGCCCTTCGCTCCACAGGCCCTCGCCGAACTTGTCCGGCTCCTTGCCGCTGGCGAAGCGCCGCGACAGCCCGAGCTGCCCCTCCGCCAGCACGTTGATGGCGAAGTGCGAGGCCTGCTCGAAGGCCGCAAGACTCGCGCTGGCGCTGCGCAGCGACCACAGCACCAGCGGCGGCTCCAGCGACAGCGCGCTGAAGGAGTTGGCCGTGAGCCCGACGCGCGCGCCCGACGCATCGACGCAGGTGATGAGGGTCACGCCCGTGGCGAAGCGCCCCAGCGCGCCGCGCAGGGCCTGCGGCGTGATGTCCGCGGGCGCCTCGACGGGCGGCGCCGGCGCGACGGCGGGCGTGGACACAGGCGCGGCATCGGCCGGCACGGCCACGGGGGAAGCGGTGGGAGAAGCGCTCATCGCGGGATGCGGGCGGCTGGCCGCCACGGGCCGGGCCCGCGGCGGCGCGTCCGCCGGATGAAAGAGTGGGAAAGCCGGCTCATGGCTTCACGGCCGAGGCCAGCAGCGCCGGCACGGGCACATCGAAGACCTCGCCCTGCCGGTACGGCGCCAGGGCCTCGGCCAGCGCGGCGCGGATGCGCTGCTTGGCTGGCGGCGTCTGCGCGCCCCAGGTGGCCGCGGCGCGCACGGTGCTGCCTTCCACGATGGAGATCAGCTCATCGACCCCGGCCAGGCGCCACACCTGCGGCACCGTGCGCACGCTCGGGTGGCTGAAACCGGCCTCGCGCAGCGCGCGCAGGCTGTTTTCGGGATCGCTGAACAGGAAGAAGTTGGGGCCCGGCGGCAGGCCCACGTCGGCCTCGCCATGGCTGCGCAGCGCCGCGTAGAAGGCCCCGAACACCACTGCGCGCTCGGCCACGTCCCACACCGCGAAGGCCAGCCGCCCGCCGGGCTTGAGCACCCGCAGCGCCTCGCGCAGCGCCCGCTCGGGCTCGGGCAGGTGGCACATGCCGAAGGCGTTGACGACGGCGTCGAAGCTCCCGGCCGGCAACGGCAACTCCTGCGCGTCGGCCTGCTCGAAGCGCAGCTCGGGATGGCGCCGGCGCGCCAGGCGGACCTGCGCCGCCGCGAAGTCGATGCCCAGCACCTCGGCGCCGCGCCGCGCCGCCGCGGCGGCGACATGGCCGGGGCCGGTGGCGATGTCGAGCACGCGCTGGCCGGCGGCCACGCCGGCATCGTCCAGCAGTGCCTCCATGGACTGGCGGGTCACGGTGGCCACGTGCCGTTCGTAGCCGCTGACCGTGGCTTCGTCGTCCCAGCCCGCGCGTTCGAATTCGCCAAAGGTGCAATGAGCGTCAGTCATGGAGTCCCTCCTTGGTGTCGTGATCGCTGATCAGCCCCGCACCCACAGCAGCCGCGCCAGGCCATGGCCCAGCGCGCAGCAGGCCAGCGCGCCGGCGACATGGGCGAAGGAATGCGCCAGCGCCATGGGCCAGCGCCCGGCCTGCAGCAGCGACAGCGACTCCGCCGAGAAGGCCGAGAAGGTGGTGAAGCCGCCCAGAAAGCCGGTGACCAGCAGCAGCCGCAGCAGCTCGTTGGGCGCGCGCGCGAACACTTCCAGCGAGACGCCGATCAGCAGCCCGCCCAGGCAGTTGACGAGCAGCGTGCCCAGTGCGAAGCCGGCCCAGGCGCCGTTGAGCCACAGCGCCGCGAGCCAGCGCAGCACGGCGCCGGCGCCGGCGCCCAGCGCCACGGCCAGCACCTGCGGCGGGGCAATGACGGGGGGCTGCATCGCGCGCGGGCCGCCTCAGGCCGAGGCGGCGTTGCCGGCCTGGATGCCCCAGCGCGCCAGCGCCTGGTCGTCCGCGACACGGGCATCGACCCAGCGCGCGCCCTGCGGCGTGTGCTCCTTCTTCCAGAACGGGGCCTGGGTCTTGAGGTAGTCCATCAGGAACTCGCAGGCCTGGAAGGCCTGGCCGCGGTGCGCGGAAGTGACGGCCACGAACACGATCTGGTCCAGCGGCTGCAGCGGCCCGACGCGGTGGATGACGCGCGCGGCGCGGATGTCGAAGCGATTGAAAGCCTCATCGACCATGGCCTCGATGGCGCTTTCGGTCATGCCCGGGTAGTGCTCCAGCTCCATCAGGCTCACGCCCGCGCCCTCGCTGTGCTCGCGCACGGTGCCCACGAAGCTGACCACCGCGCCCACGCCCGGGTCCCCGGCCCGCAGCTTCTCGACCTCGGCGCCGAGGTCGAAGTCGTCGGTCTGGATCAGGACGCGCGGGAGGGTGGTGGCAGTCATGCGGGAATTGTCGCACCGCGTTCGCGGGGGTCCGGCGCGGCGGCGCTCAGGGGTTCCAGCCCTCTTCGCGCAGGCGCTGGCACTGCACATGGCCGCGCCAGGCCGGCTGGCTGCATTGCTGGCGCATGCAGCGCTCCAGCGCCGACTTGGCCTGCGAGACGCAGGCCGCCAGCGGCGACAGCGGCAGGTCGGCCGGCGGACGCGCCTCCGCACGCGGCGTTTCGACGGCGCGGGCCCGAGCCGGTGCCGCAGGTGCGGAAGGCGCGGCGGGACGGGCCGCGTCCTGCGCGGTCTGGGACGGCGGTACGGCGAGGGCCCCGGGCTGGTCCGGCCGTGGTGACGGCGGCGTCGCCAAGCCCGGGTCCATCGGGGGCGGCGCGGTGCCTGGCCCGCTGACCGCCGGGCGCTCCACGCCGGGCGCGAGCGGCGGGAGGGGCGCGTCCACGGGACCGCCCGGTGTGGCCGGCGCCGAGGCCGCCGGCACCTGGGAGGCCGCGTCGGCCAGCATGCGGCTGATGCGATCCCGCTCGCGCTCGGCCTGCCACAGCCCGTGCACCGACCAGGCCGCCACGCCGCCCACGGCCAGCAGCGCGGCCAGCGCGGCCATGCGCCAGGCCCGATGCCGCGGCGGCGCCTCGCCGGGCTGCGGGCCCGGCCGGACGAAGGTGGCGCCGGAGCGCTCGACCGGCTCGACGCGCGCGGACGGCCGGGCCGCGGGCGAAGGCTCCGGCGGCTTGGTGCCGGGAACCGTCGGCCCTGCCCTGGCGCTGGCCGGCGCGCTGGCCGCGGCGGATGGCGGCGCGGGCGGTGCGCCGGATGCCGTGGGGGCTGCGCTTGCGCCGGATGGCGGCGCGGCCGTGCCGGGCGGCATGCCGGTGCCAGCCCCTGCCGGCGACACCCCGGGCCGCAGCGTTGCGGGCGGCGATGCCGCGGCGCCAGGCGGCACGGCCATCCTCGGCGGCAAGGGCTGCGTGCCCGGCGGCGGCCCCCCCGTCAGCAGCGCCCGCAGCGCCACCGCGCTGGCGAGCCGCTCGGTGGGCGACGGCCGCAGGCAGGCCTGCAGCGCCTGCACCAGCGCCAGCCGCGCGGCGCTGCCCGGGGCCGGCAGGGCGCGCGCCACCGCCGCGGCCACGGCCTCGGGCGGCTGGGCCGCATCCCAGGGCTGGCCGGTGAGCTGCCGCAGCACGGTGGCGGCCAGCGCGTACAGGTCGGTCCAGGGCCCGCGCGGCAGGTGCGCACCGTCGGGCCGCAGCTCCGGCGCCACGCCCTCGAAGGCCTGCGGCAGGCGCAGCGCGCGGGCGGCAAAACCAAAGCCCAGCAGCACCGGGCGCTGCCCCGGCGCCCACAGCAGCTGCCGCGCCTGCAGGCCGCCATGCACCAGCCCCATGGCATGCAGCTGCGCCAGCGGCTCCAGCAGCGCCAGCATCAGCTCGCGCAGCGCCTCGTCGCTGCGCGGCGCGGGCAGCTGGTCCAGCGGCACGCCGGGCAGCAGCGGCATCAGCCCGCACAGGGAGCCTTGCACCTCGCTGGCCTGCAGCACCTGTACCAGGCCCGGCAGGCGCAGCCGCGCCAGCAGCCGCAGCTCCTCCAGGCAGGCGACGCGGCCGGCCTCGAAGGCGGCGCGTGCGGCGGCATCGGCCGGATCGCGCAACTGCGGCGCGCCGTCCCCGGCCCGCACGCACAGCGCCTGCGGGCAGTACTCCTTGAGGGCGAAGCGCCCGGCGCCCAGGGCGTCGCCGGCGCGGTAGACGGTGCACACCAGGCCCACATGCAGCACCGCCTCGATGCGGCAGCCCGCCAGCACCGTGCCGACCGCGCGCGCCGCGGCCGGGACCGAGTCGTTCGGGGAAACCACCATCGCGTGACTATGGCGTCCCTCCGTGGGCGGGGGGTTGCAAGTGGTGTCTGGGGGGAAGGCACGGCGCTGGACGTTGCCGTGGTGAGTCCAAGCGGCGCTTTGGCATCAGCGCCGGATTGTTTAATAGGGGCTCACATTTCAGCCTGCATATGTCACTCGTTGAGGCTACTGTTGCCTAATGGTGGACAAAAAAGCCTGAAAAGCCTGGATTGCAGGCCGAAGCCGAGGAACAGCGCTCCCCTCGCCCGCGACAGCGGGAGAGGGGAAGCTGACACCGTGGTGAGCGGGAGCTGAGCGGCTGGCCTGCAGCGGATTGCATCACCGCGCCCAACGCTCCAGCCTGGAGAAGCGCCCCTCCCCCTCAAGAACTCAACACGTTGTCATTGAGCAGCCGCTGGCACTGCGGATGGCGGCGCGCGGCGGCCTGGCTGCACTGGCGCTGCATGCACTGCAGCAGCGCGTACTTGGTCAGGCTGGCGCAGGCGTTGCGCGGCGGGCCGCTGCGGGCTGGCGCCGGGCCGGGCGCCTTGGCCGTGCGCACCGGCGCCGGGGCCGGCTTGGCAGACGGGCGCGGCGGCGCCTTGGCCGCCGGGCGTTCGGCCGCGGCCGGCGCGGCAGCACCCTTCACCGCGGCCTTGTCCGGGGCCTGACGCGCGGCGCCCTCGCCCGCCACAGCCCGTTCCGGCGCGGGCCGGGCCGGTGCAACCGCAACGTCCGGCGCCGGCTTGTCCCGGGCTTCGTGCACGGCGCCCTGCTCCACCGCAGCCTGGAGCGGCGCGGCCACCGGGGCCGGCGGGTTGGGCGCAGCGGCCACCTGGACCGCCGGCTCCTGGGCCGCCTGGGGAGCGGCGCCGGACTGCGCCGGGATGTCGGACGGCGTGGCAGCCTTCTGCCTGGCGGCGGCCACCTTCAATGGGGGCTGCTCCGTGGCCTGGGGCGCGGCGACCGTCTGTACCGGCGCCGTGGCCGGCCCGACGGCGGGGGCCACCACGCCCGCGATGGCGGGCTGCGTCGCGGGCGGCGTGGCCGGGCCTGAAGACTGTGGCTGCGACGGCGCCTCGGCCAGCGTCTGCGCGGCCTGGGGCTCGGGCGCGTCGGCCTGGGCCGGCAGCTCGGCCGCCACGGCTTGCGTCCGGGCCGCGGTGGCCTGCAGCGCCGCCGTGGCGGCGGCTTCGGCGGCGGCGACCCGGGCGGCCACGGCGTCATCCAGGGCCGGCAGCGCGGCGGCGGCCGAGGTCCAGCCCGGCTGCGCCGGCGCCTGGGCCGCGGCCGTGACCAGCAGGTGGTCCACGCGATGCCGTTCCCGCTCCTGCTGCCACAGGTCGCGCGCCCACCAGCCCGTCACGCCGCAGCCCACGGCCAGCAGCAGCGACACCATCACCATGCGCCGGTTGTCCGAGCGCCGCGGCGGCAGCGCCGGCATCACGAAGCCGGCGCTGCGCACCGCGGCCGGCACGCCGTGCCCGGCCCCGGGCGTCCGGACCGGCACGCCGCCCGGCGCCGCACCGGGCGCTGTCCGGGCCGCGGCCGCGGCATGCTCCGGCGCACCGGCCCCGGGCTGCTGCGGATGCGACTGCGGGTCGGGATGCGGGTGTGAATGCGGATGCGGCTGTGACGGTGCGGCGTGCGACGCGCGCGCCGGTCCACCGCCCAGCAGCTCGCGCAGCGCGCCGGCGTGGGGCGGGCGCTCGCTGGGCGAGGGCAGCAGGCAGGACTGCAGCGCCTTCACCAGCACATGCCGCTTGGCGGTTTCGGGCGTGGGCCCCAGCGCCTGCTCCAGCACGGCACCCACGCCGGCCGCGGTGGGCGCTCCGCTCCAGGCCTGGCCCGAGAGCTGGCCCAGCACCATGGCGGCCAGCGCGTACAGGTCGCTCCAGGGACCCTGCGGCAGGTGGGCGCTCTGGGCCCCAGCTTCAGGCGGGCTGGCGCCTTCGCGCGGCCGGCCCAGGGCGCGCGCCGCCAGGCTGAAGCCCAGCAGCACCGGCGCCTGCCGCGGCGCCCACAGCAGCTGCCGCCCATGCAGCGCGCCGTGCACCACGCCGACGGCGTGCAGCTGCGCCAGCGGCTCCAGCAGCGCCAGCAGCTGCGCGTGCAGCGCGTCGTCGCTCTGCGGGATGGGCAGCCGCTGCAGCGGCCCGCCGGGCAGCAGCGGCATCAGCCCGCAGGGGCCGTCGTGGTCCTCGCGGATCTGCAGCACCGGCACCAGGCCCGGCAGGTGCAGCCGCGACAGCATGCGCAGCTCCTCCACGAAGGCCGTGCGGCCGGCGTCGAAGGCGGCCTGCGCCGCAGGGTCGTCCGGCTGGCGCAGCCGCGGCAGGCCGGCCTGGTCGCGCTCGCACAGCGCCTGGGGGGCGTATTCCTTGAGGGCGAAGCGCCCGGCGCCGGGCGGGCCGGCGCCGTCGCGCACGCGGTACACGGTGCAGACCGGGCCGGCATGCAGCACGGCCTCGATGGTGCAACCGGCCAGTGAGGAACCCACCGCGCGGGCGGCGGGCGATGTGGGAGCGTCAGGCGGTGTCATGGCCTGACTATGGGCGCCCTGTATGCGGCGCCGGGTTGCAAGTCGTTTCGGATGCGGCGCCCGTCCTCAGGGCCCCGCGCGGCGGTTTCATGCCCCTTTTGGAGGGGCATCGTGCCCTGGGGAGGGACGGCGCTTGCCCTGCGCGCGCCCTCCGCCGCGCTCAGCCGCCGGTGACGGGCGGGAAGAACGCGACTTCGGCGCCTTCCTGCAGCACGGCGCTCTCGTCGCTCATCTTCTGGTCAAGCGCGCAGCGCACGTTGCGTTGGCGCGCCAGGGCCTGCGCATGCGCGCCGCCGCGGGCGATGAGCGCGTCGCGCAGCGTGCCCAGCGTGCTGCCCTCGGGCAGGTCGGCCACGGTCTCGCCGGGGCCCAGGGCCTCGCGCAGCGAGGCGAAGTAGCGGATCTGGACGTTCATCAGCAGGCAGACAGCAGTTGGGACAGCGGCAGGTAGCGCACTGAATCACCGCGCCGGATGACGGTGCCGGGCGGGTTGTCCACCAGCCCGTCGGCCCAGACCGCGGAGGTGAGCACGCCCGAGCTCTGGTTGGGGAACAGCTCCAGCATCCCGTCGGCGCCCAGGCGCACGCGCAGGAACTCGCGGCGGTTCCTGTCCGGCTTGGGCAGGTCGAAGTCCGCCTTGAGCTCCAGGCCGCGCGGGAGGGCCGTGGGCAGGCCCTGCAGCGCGCACAGCACCGAGCGCACCGCCAGGAAGAAGGTGATGTAGGTGGACACCGGGTTGCCCGGCAGGCCCAGGAACAGCGCTTCGCCGTCGCCCTCGCGCCGCACCGCGCCGAAGGCCAGCGGCTTGCCCGGCTTGGTGCTGATCGACCACATGTCCAGCCGGCCCAGCGCCTGGACGGCCGGCTTGATGTGGTCTTCCTCGCCGACGGAGACGCCGCCGGTGCTGATGATCAGGTCGTGGCCGTTGGCAGCCTGGCGGATGGCCTCGCGCGTGGCTTCCAGCTTGTCCGGGACGATGCCCAGGTCCGTCACCTCGCAACCCACGGCCTGCAGCAGGCCGCGCAGCGTGAAACGGTTGGAGTTGTAGATGGCGCCGGGCGGCAGGTCCTGCGGCGCGACCTCGCCGGGCATGACCAGCTCATCGCCCGTGGACAGCAGCGCCACGCGCGGGCGGCGCAGCACGGTCAGGCGCGCCGCGCCCACCGTGGCGGCCAGGCCCAGCGCCTGCGGCGTGAGGCGGCTGCCGCGCGGCAGCACCACGGCGCCGGTGCGCACGTCCTCGCCGCGCGGGCGCACCCACTGGCCGGCAGCGGGCGCAGCGTTGAACGTGACGGTGCCCTCGCCGGCCGTGGCCTCCTCCTGCATCACCACCGCATCGGCGCCGGCGGGCAGTTGCGCGCCGGTGAAGATGCGCGCCGCCGTGCCGGGTTGCAGCGGCTGGCCGACATGGCCGGCCGGGATGCGCTGCGACACGGGCATGGCCTGGCCCGGCTTCACGTCGGCGGCGCGCACAGCGTAGCCGTCCATGGAGCTGTTGTCGGCCGGGGGCACGTCCAGCGGCGAAATGAGGTCCCGCGCCAGCACGCGGCCCAGCGCGTCGAAGGTGGAGAGCTCTTCGGTGTCGCGGATCACCTGTGCCAGCGCGCCCTGCACCAGGCGCGCCTGCGCCTCGTCCAGGCTCAGCATCGGGGGCCTGTCAGCCATGAATCTGTTCTCCTGCGTACGCCAGCCGCTCGCTCCAGGCGAGCAATTGAGCGGTCACGGCTTGGGAATCGTTCAGCGGCAGCACCGGCAGCCCGGGAACGGGCTGCGGCAGCGCGGCCGGGTCGTCGGCGGCCACCGCGATGAAGTGCGCATCGCCCGGGTGCAGCAGCGGCTGGCCCAGCGCCGCGCGCCAGACCTCGACCTTGGGCAGCGCCGCATGCTTGAACCCCTCGACCAGCACCCAGTCCACCGGCGAGAGTTCGGCAATGAGCGCGTGCACGTCGGGCTCGCGCGGCTCGGCCCGCTCGCGCAGCAGCACCAGGCGGCGGTCGTTGGCCAGCAGCACCTCGCCGGCGCCGGCCTGGCGATGGCGCCAGCTGTCCTTGCCGGGCTGGTCGATGTCGAAGCGCTTGTGGGTGTGCTTGATCACCGACACACCTTGCCCCGCGGCGCGCAGCGCGGCGATGACGCCCTCCAGCAGCGTGGTCTTGCCCACGCCGGAAGGGCCGCAAAAGCCCACGACCTTCATCGACAAGAACGCGGCGTCAGGCGGTGGCGCGCTCGGGGCACTGGGCCTCGATCAGCGCCTTGACCTTCGCGGCGTCGGCCGGCAGCACCGTGAAGCGCTTGGGCAGCGCCTCGATGCCCACATGCGCGGCGGGCCGTTCCGGCTCGCGGCCCAGGGCCTCGACGATGGTGGCGGCGAACTTCACCGGCAGCGCCGTCTCCAGCACGATCATGGCCGTGCCCGGCTGCAGCCGCTCGCGCGCCACCTTCACGCCGTCGGCGGTGTGGGTGTCGATCATCACGCCGCAGCGCTCGTAGCAATCACGGATGGTGGCCAGGCGGTCGGCATGCGTGCTGCGGCCCGAGACGAAGCCGAATTCGCCGATGCGGCGGAACTCGTCGGCCGACAGCGTGAAGGCGCCCTTGGCGTCGATCTCGTCCTTGAACAGCTGGCGCGTGCGCTGCGCGTCGCGGCCCAGCAGGTCGAAGATGAAACGCTCGAAGTTGCTGGCCTTGGAGATGTCCATCGAGGGGCTGGAGGTCTCGTGGGTCTCGGCGCCGGCGCGCACGCGGTAGGTGCCGGTGCGGAAGAACTCGTCGAGCACGTCGTTCTCGTTGGTGGCGCACACGAGCTGCTCGATGGGCAGGCCCATCATGCGCGCGACGTGGCCGGCGCAGATGTTGCCGAAGTTGCCCGAGGGCACGGTGAAGCTCACGCGCTCGGCGTTGCTCTTGGTGGCCTGGAAGTAGCCGGCGAAGTAGTACACCACCTGCGCCAGCAGCCGCGCCCAGTTGATGGAGTTGACGGTGCCGATGCGGTACTTGCGCTTGAACTCCAGGTCGTTGCTGACGGCCTTGACGATGTCCTGGCAGTCGTCGAATACGCCCTCGACGGCGATGTTGTGGATGTTCTCGTCCTGCAGGCTGAACATCTGCGCCTGCTGGAACGGGCTCATGCGGCCGTGCGGGCTGAGCATGAACACGCGCACGCCCTTCTTGCCGCGCATGGCGTGCTCGGCGGCGCTGCCGGTGTCGCCGGAGGTGGCACCCAGGATGTTGAGCGTCTGGCCGCGGCGGCCCAGCTCGTACTCGAACAGGTGGCCCAGCAGCTGCATGGCCATGTCCTTGAAGGCCAGCGTCGGCCCGTTGGACAGCGCCTCCAGCACCAGCCCCGGCTCCAGCGGCTTCAGGGGCACGATCTCATTCGTGCCGAACACCTCGGCGGTGTAGGTCTTGCGCACCAGGGTGCGCAGGTCTTCCGCGGCGATGTCGTCGATGTAGAGCGACAGGATCTCGAAGGCGAGGTCGGCGTAGGCCAAGCCGCGCCAGCGCGCGAGCGTGGCCTCGTCGATCTTGGGGTAGTGGGTGGGCAGGTACAGCCCGCCGTCCGGCGCCAGGCCTTCGAGCAGGATCTCGGAGAAGCCGCGCGGCGTGGCGTCGCCGCGGGTGCTGAGGTACTTCATGCGGGGCGTCTCGTGGCCGGCAGTGCGCGCAGGCACTGCCGGCTAAGGTTCAGGAATCAACTCCCCGTTCGCCCTGAGCTTGTCGAAGGGCCTGCAGCCAAGCTGTGCGGCGGGGCTTCGACGGGCTCAGCCCGAACGGATCTCCTTGCTGCGGTCAGGCCAGCTCTTCCTTGCGCAGGCTGACGATGGGCGCCAGCACGGTGGGCAGCGCCTGCATCTGCGCGATGGCCTTGCGCATCGGGCCCTCGATGGTGTCGTGGGTGAGGATGATCACGTCGGTGTTCTGCTCGCCCTCGGCCGACTCGCGCTGCAGCAGCGCGTCGATGGAGATGCCGTGCTCGGCCAGGATGCCGGTGACGCGCGAGAGCACGCCGGCCTCGTCGGCCACCTGCAGCCGCAGGTAGAAGGCGGTGCGCACCTGGTCGATGTCCAGGATCGGCGTGTTGGCCAGCGCATCGGGCTGGAAGGCCAGGTGCGGCACGCGGTTGCCCGGGTCGGCGGTGTGCAGCCGCGTCACGTCCACCAGGTCCGCGATCACGGCGCTGGCGGTGGGCTCGGCGCCCGCGCCCTTGCCGTAGTAGAGCGTGGTGCCCACGGCATCGCCCTGCACCACCACGGCATTCATGGCGCCCTCGACGTTGGCGATCAGGCGCTTGGCCGGGATCAGCGTCGGGTGCACGCGCAACTCGATGCCGCTGTCGCGGCGCCGCGCGATGCCCAGCAGCTTGATGCGGTAGCCCAGCTGCTCGGCGTAGCGGATGTCGGCCGCCTGCAGCTTGGTGATGCCCTCGACGTGCGCCTTGTCGAACTGCACCGGAATGCCGAAGGCGATGGCGGCCATGATCGTGGCCTTGTGGGCGGCGTCCACGCCCTCGATGTCGAAGGTCGGGTCGGCCTCGGCGTAGCCCAGGCGCTGCGCCTCCTTGAGCACCACGTCGAAGTCCAGGCCCTTGGAGCGCATCTCCGACAGGATGAAGTTGGTGGTGCCGTTGATGATCCCGGCGATCCACTCGATGCGGTTGGCGCTCAGGCCCTCGCGCAGCGCCTTGATGATCGGGATGCCGCCGGCCACCGCCGCCTCGAAGGCGACCATCACGCCGCGGGCGCGGGCGGCCTCGAAGATCTCGGTGCCGTGCACCGCCAGCAGCGCCTTGTTGGCCGTGACCACATGCTTGCCGGCGGCGATGGCTTCCATCACCAGCGTCTTGGCCACGCCGTAGCCGCCGATGAGCTCGACCACGATGTCAATCTCCGGGTTGGCGATGACTTCGCGGGCGTCGGCCACGACGCGGGCGCGCTCGCCCACGAGGCTGCGGGCGCGCTCGACGTCGAGGTCGGCCACCATGGTGACCTCGATGCCGCGACCCGCGCGGCGGCGGATCTCTTCCTGGTTGCGCGTGAGCACGTTGAACGTGCCGCCGCCGACGGTGCCGATGCCGAGCAGGCCGACCTGGATGGGTTTCATAGCGGTTTCAGTCAGAACGAGTGACGTTTGCGGTAGTGGTCGAGGAAGCGCGCGATGCGCCCGATGGCGTCGGCGAGGTCGTCCGAGTTGGGCAGGAACACCAGCCGGAAATGGTCCGGCTGCGGCCAGTTGAAGCCGGTGCCCTGCACGATGAGCACCTTCTCCTCGGCCAGCAGCTCGTAGGCGAACTGCTGGTCGTCGGCGATGGGGTACAGCTTGGGATCGAGGCGCGGGAACATGTAGAGCGCCGCCTTGGGCTTGACCACGCTCACGCCCGGAATCTGGTTCAGCAGATCGGTGGCAAGGTCGCGCTGGCGCGCCAGGCGCCCGCCGGGGCAGACCAGGTCCTTGATGCTCTGGTAACCGCCCAGCGCGGTCTGGATGGCGAGCTGCCCCGGCGTGTTGGCGCACAGCCGCATCGAGGCCAGCATGTTCAGGCCCTCGATGTAGTCCCGGGCGTGCTTCTTGGGGCCCGACACCACCATCCAGCCGGCACGGTAGCCGCAGGAGCGGTAGTTCTTCGAGAGGCCGTTGAAGGTCACACAGAGAACATCGTCGGCCAGCGAGGCGATGGAGGTGTGCGTGGCGCCGTCGTAGAGCGTCTTGTCGTAGATCTCGTCGGCAAAGAGGATCAACTGGTGCTGGCGGGCGATCTCCACGATCTCGCGCAGCACCTCCGGCGGGTACAGCGCGCCGGTGGGGTTGTTGGGGTTGATGACGACGATGCCCTTGGTGTTGGGCGTGATCTTCCTGCGGATGTCGTCGAGGTCGGGCGTCCAGTCGGCCTGCTCGTCGCAGACGTAGTGCACGGGGCGCCCGCCCGAGAGCGACACGGCCGCGGTCCACAGCGGGTAGTCGGGCGCGGGCACCAGGATCTCGTCGCCGGTGTCGAGCAGCGCGTTGAGCGCCATCACGATCAGCTCCGAGGCGCCGTTGCCCAGGTAGACGTCGTCCACCGTGACGCCGTTGATGTTCTTCTCTTGCGTGTAGTGCACGACCGCCTTGCGCGGCGCGAACAGGCCCTTGCTGTCGGTGTAGCCGGCCGCAGCGGGCAGGTTGCGGATCATGTCCTGCACGATCTCGTCAGGAGGATCAAACCCGAACACGGCCAGGTTGCCGATGTTGAGCTTGATGATCTTCTGGCCCTCTTCCTCCATCTGACGGGCCTTTTCCAGCACGGGGCCACGGATGTCGTAACAGACGTCGGCAAGCTTGCTGGACTTGGAAATCGGCTTCAAGAAGGGTCTCCGGCGAAACGCGCTGCCCACCGCGGCGCGCGAAAACTAGAATTATCCACGTGAAGTTCCAGCCCGATCGACTCGAAGGCGTCAATGCCATTTCGCGCCATGAGCCCCAGCGCTTGTGGGTCAACACCACCGAATGGGTGGAGAGCGTGCTCGTGCCCGTGCGCGGCGACCCGTTGCCCTGGGCGGTGCAGCGCTTCGAGGAGCTTGCCGAGGAGCACTTCGCGCAGCTGCTGCAGCTGCGGCCGGAGCTGGTGATCTTCGGCTCGGGCCCGCGCTTGCGCTTCGTCAGGCCCGCGCTGCTGCGCCCGCTGATCCAGGCCGGCATCGGCGTGGAGACCATGGACACCGCCGCGGCCTGCCGTACCTACAACGTGCTGGCCAGCGAAGGCCGCATCGTGGCCGCGGCGCTGCTGCTGGAGCGCGGCTGAGCCGAAGCTTGAAATCCGCTCGCGGACGCCCATCTCTGCTGTCGTGGGCCGGCGCTTTTTGCGCCGCGTCACGGCGGCTGCCGCGCATTCGGTGGAATTCGCCCAGGGCTATTTCCTGGCGCAAGCAGCCGTAACCGGCGCCGGTCTATAATAAACAGTTGCTCCGGCGCTGCCCGGCCCCATAGCGAGAAGAGAAACACTCCTCCATGACGCCTGCCCTGAACAAGCCCCTTCCGGAATTCGAAGCGCTCGCCACAAGCGGCATCAAATTCACGCCCGCCGCCTATGCGGGGCAGATCGTGGTGCTCTATTTCTACCCCAAAGACAATACCCCCGGTTGTACCACCGAGGCGTTGCAATTCCGCGATCAACACAAGGAATTCGTGAAGTCCGGCGCAGTCGTGTTCGGCGTGTCGCGCGACAACATGGCCTCGCATGACAAGTTCCGCCAGACGCTGGAACTGCCTTTTGACCTCATCGCCGACACCGAGGAAAAGCTCTGCCACATGTTCGGCGTGGTCAAGAACAAGATCATGTACGGTAAGAAGGTCAAGGGCATCGAGCGCAGCACCTTCCTCATCGACCAGAGCGGCGTGCTGCGCGCCGAATGGCGCGGCATCAAGGTTGCCGGCCATGTGGACGAGGTCCTCAAGGCCGTCAAGGCACTCAAGACCACGGCCTGATCCAGGCGCGAATTCCGACGCGGCGCACCAGTTCCGTGCGCCGACGCACTCAGCCGGCCCCCTGCGCCGGCTTTTTTACGCCCGCATGACAACCCCACCAGGCACCGCCCCGCGCTGCCACAGGCATGCAAGCTGCTAGAAACGCGCCATGGCGCCGAGGCCTTGTTGCAGCAGTTATCCCCTCGTTCGAGCGGGTTATGATGGCTGCATGCCCCTGAGCTCTCAGCGCGCATCGAGCCGAAGCCGCACCGTCGTTGCCGACCGTGCGGCTTCGGCGTTTTTGGCCTCCGCAATTGGATCTTCCAGAGGACCTTCATGCCCCTTCCCAAGCCGCCTGCCCGCAAAGCCGCTCAGCTCACGCCTGCCGACTTCGAGTCGCAAGCCGCTCCCAAAGGCGGCAAACGCGGCTTGAAACGGGCCGCTGCCGCGGAAGCCGAGCCGGCACTGCTGGATCTGCGCAACGACGCCGCCGAGGCCGCGGCTCCGCCCCTTGAAGTCACCCCTCCCGTGGCGGCCGCGCCCAGCGCGCAGCCCGAGTCGCCCAACACCAAGGCGGCACCGCGCCCGCGCAAGCCGCGCAGCACCGGTCCGGCCAAGCTCTTCGTGCTCGACACCAACGTGCTCATGCACGACCCGATGAGCCTGTTCCGCTTCGACGAGCACGACATCTACCTGCCGATGATCACGCTCGAGGAGCTCGACGGCCACAAGAAAGGCATGAGCGAGGTCTCGCGCAACGTGCGCCAGGTCAGCCGCGACCTCGACGCCCTGGCCGGCGGCCCCGACGCCGCCAAGCTCGACCCGGCCGAAGGCATCGCGCTGGCCAAGACCGGCCACAAGGAGGCCTTGGGCAAGCTCTTCTTCCAGACCCAGCTGCTGGAAACCCGGCTGCCCCAGGGCCTGCCCCAGGGCAAGGCCGACAACCAGATCCTGGGCGTGGTGCAGTCGTTGCGCGAACAACAGCCACAGCGCGAGGTCGTGCTGGTGTCCAAGGACATCAACATGCGCATCAAGGCCCGCGCGCTGGGCCTGGCCGCCGAGGACTACTTCAACGACAAGACGCTCGACGACGTCGATCTGCTCTACACCGGCGTGCTGCAGCTGCCGCCGGACTTCTGGGAGCGCCACGGCAAGACGATGGAGAGCTGGCAGCAGGGCGGGCACACCTTCTACCGCATCAGCGGCCCGCTGGTCCCTGCCCTGCTGGTGAACCAGTTCGTCTACCTGGAGACGCCCGGCGCCGCGCCGCTGTACGCGCGCGTCACCGAGATCACCGGCAAGAGCGCCGTGCTCAAGACGCTCAAGGAGTACACGCACCAGAAGAACGCCGTGTGGGGCGTGACGGCGCGCAACCGCGAGCAGAACTTCGCGCTGAACCTGCTGATGGACCCGGAGTGCGACTTCCTCACCCTCACCGGCACGGCGGGCACCGGCAAGACGCTGATGACGCTGGCCGCGGGGCTGTCGCAGGTGCTCGATGACCGCCGCTACAGCGAGATCATCGTCACGCGCGTGACGGTGCCCGTGGGCGAGGACATCGGCTTCCTGCCCGGCACCGAGGAGGAAAAGATGGGCCCGTGGATGGGCGCGCTCGACGACAACCTGGAGGTGCTGGCGCGCAGCGACTCCAGTGCCGGCGAGTGGGGCCGCGCCGCCACCAACGAGCTGGTGCGCAGCAAGATCCGCATCAAGAGCCTGAACTTCATGCGCGGGCGCACCTTCCTCAACAAGTACGTGATCATCGACGAGGCGCAGAACCTCACGCCCAAGCAGATGAAGACGCTCATCACGCGCGCGGGCCCGGGCACCAAGATCGTCTGCCTGGGCAACCTGGCCCAGATCGACACGCCCTACCTCACCGAGGGCAGCTCGGGCCTGACCTACGCCGTGGACCGCTTCAAGGGCTGGCCGCACTCGGGCCACGTCATGCTGGCGCGCGGCGAGCGCTCCAGGCTGGCGGACTTCGCCTCGGAAGTGCTGTAAGCGCCGACGGCGCTCGGCGCCAAGGCAACAAGGGCTGCGCAGGCAGCCCTTTCTCTTTTCCGGCCCGCCCGGGCGCCGGCGCTACAGTCCGCCCCCGATGAAATTGCGTCTGAAGATCCTGCTGCTGGCGATCCTGCCGCTGGTGGCGGCGCTGTGCCTGGTGGCCTGGGCCGTGGTGCACCAGGAGCACGAGCTGCTGGAGCGCGAGCGCACCGCGGTGCAGCGCGCGTACATGGAGGCGCGCCGCGGCGAGCTGCAGCACTACGTGGAGCTGGCAGTGAGCAACGTGCGCCCGCTGTACGAACGCTCCGCCAAGCTGGACGAGGCCGGGCGCCGGGCCGCCGCCGAGCAGGCGCTGCAGTTGATCGCTCAACTCGACTACGGCACCGACGGCTACTTCTTCGTCTACGACCTGCAGGGTCGCGTGCTGATGCACTCGCGCCAGCCCGAACTGGTCGGGCAGAACCTGTGGGCGCTGCGCGACCCCAAGGGCGAGCCCACCATCCAGCGCCTCATCGCGCAGGCCAAGGCCGGCGGCGGCTATGTCGAGTACCTGTGGCGCCAGCCCTCCAGCGCGCGCATGGCGCCCAAGCTGGGCTACGTCGTGGCGCTGCCGCAATGGGACTGGATGCTCGGCACCGGGCTCTACCTGGACGACATCCAGGCGGCACTTACCCAGCTCGAAGGCGAGGCGCGCGCCAACGTCGCGCGCACGCTGTGGCTCATCGGCGGCATCGCGCTGACGGCGCTGCTGCTCATCAGCGCCAGCGGCCTGGCCCTCAACCTCAGCGAGCAGCGCGCGGCCGAGCACAAGCTGCGCGCGCTGGCGCACCAGGTGGTGCGGCTGCAGGAGCAGGAGCGCGCGCACCTGGCGCGCGAGCTGCACGACGGCCTGAGCCAGCACCTGGTGTCGATCAAGCTGCTGGTGGAGTCCGCCCAGCGCGACGCCCGGCCCGAGCTGCTGCAGCAGGCCGCGCAGCGCCTGGGCGACAGCCTCAACGAGGTGCGGCGCATCTCGCACAGCCTGCGCCCGGCCCTGCTGGACACGCTGGGCCTGCCGGCGGCGCTGGCGCACCTGGCGCAGGAGTTTTCCGAGAGCGGCGCGGTGCAGGCCGGCGCCTCGGTCGAGGGCACGCCGCGCGCGCTGCCCGAGGTCGTCAACACCGTGCTGTTCCGCGTGGCGCAGGAGGCGCTGACCAACGTCGCCAAGCACGCCGGCGCGGCCCATGTGGCGCTGACGCTGGAGTTCGCGCCCGAGGGCGGCGTGGCCATGCGCGTGCTCGATGACGGCCGCGGCTTCGACGCCGAGGCGGCGCAGGAGCAGCCGGGCCCGGGCATCGGCCTGCGCAACATGCGCGAACGGCTGACCTCCATCGGCGGCCGGCTGGAGTTGCAGAGCCGCCCGGGCCATGGCACGCAGGTCGAGGCCGTGATCGACGCGGCGCGGCTGGCGCAGCTCGCACGCGACAATCCCGCGCCATGAGCCTGCCTCCCGCGAAGCCGCTGCGCATCCTGCTCGTCGATGACCACCCGCTGGTGCGCGAAGGCCTGCGCGCGCGGCTGCAGGCCGAGGGCGGCTACGCGGTCACGGCCGAGGCCGGCGCGGCCGGGTCGGCGCTGCAGGCGCTGCTGCGCGAGCGGCCCGACCTGGTGCTGATGGACGTGGGCCTCAAGGGCAGCGACAGCAACGGCATCGAGCTGGCGGCCCGGATGATCGAGCGCTGCCCCGGACTGCACGTGCTGATGTTCAGCATGTACGACAACCCCGAGTACGTGCAGCGTGCACTCCAGGCCGGCGCGCGCGGCTACGTGCTCAAGGACGCCTCGGCCGACGAGCTGCTGGCCGCCATCGAGGCGGTGCGCGCCGGCGGCACCTTCCTGAGCCCTGGCGTGACGCAGCGCCTGTTCCGGGCCCAGGCACCAAAGCCCATCCTCACGCCGCGCGAGAGCGAAATCCTCAGCGCGCTGGCCCGCGGCGAAAGCAGCAAGCAGATCGCGCGCGCGCTGGACCTGTCGGTGCGCACGGTCGAGAGCCACCGCCAGAACATCAAGCGCAAGCTGGCGCTGGACACCCCCGCCGATCTCATGCGCTACGCGCTGGAGCACGCCCGCAATCCCTGAAATCTAGGGGTTGACCCTTAGGTGGCGCCACGCAGGCGGCACCGGGGACGGGACGGATGCGACGGGGGGCGCCGATGCGGACCATGACGCCCCTGTCCATCACCACCCGCGCTGGGCGCCTGAGCCCTGCCCGGCGCGCTCCGGAGGAGCCCCCTCATGTCCCTCATCCGTCGCCACCTCGCCTGGGCGGGCGTGGCTTTGCTAGGCGCGTTTGCGCTGGCCACCGTGGCCCTGTCGCGCGGCGAGGCCGTCAGCGCGCTGTGGGTCGTCGTCGCGGCCGTGTGCGTGTACCTGATCGGCTACCGCTACTACAGCCTGTTCCTCGCGCAACGGGTGCTGGGGCTGGACGCCACACGCCAGACCCCGGCCTGGAAGTACAACGACGGCCTGGATTTCGTGCCCACCAACAAGCACGTGCTCTACGGCCACCACTTCGCCGCCATCGCGGGCGCGGGCCCGCTGGTGGGGCCGGTGCTGGCGGCACAGATGGGCTACCTGCCCGGGCTGCTGTGGATACTGGCCGGCGTGGTCTTCGCCGGCGCGGTGCAGGACTTCATCGTGCTGTTCATCTCCACGCGCCGCGACGGCCGCTCGCTGGGCGACCTGGTCAAGCAGGAGATGGGCACGGTGCCGGGGCTGATCGCCCTGTTCGGCGCCTTCATGATCATGATCATCATCCTGGCGGTGCTGGCGCTGATCGTGGTGAAGGCGCTGGCCGAGTCGCCCTGGGGCACCTTCACGGTGGCGGCGACGATCCCGGTGGCGCTGTTCATGGGCGTGTACCTGCGCTTCATCCGACCCGGGCGCATCGGCGAGGTCTCCGTCATCGGCTTCGTGCTGCTGATGGGCGCCATCCTGGGCGGCCAGTGGGTGCACGAGAGCCCCACCCTGGCGCCGCTGTTCACCTTCGACGGCAAGGCGCTGACCTGGATGCTCATCGGCTACGGCTTCGTGGCCGCGTCCATCCCGGTGTGGCTGCTGCTGGCGCCGCGCGACTACCTCTCCACGTTCCTCAAGATCGGCACCATCGTGGCGCTGGCCGTGGGCATCCTGATCGTGGCGCCCACGCTGCAGATGCCCAAGTTCACGCAGTTCGCCGCCGGCAACGGCCCGGTGTGGGCGGGCAACCTGTTCCCCTTCCTGTTCATCACCATTGCCTGCGGCGCCGTCTCCGGCTTCCACTCGCTGATCTCCTCGGGCACCACGCCCAAGATGCTGGAGAACGAGACGCACGCGCGCTACATCGGCTACGGCGGCATGCTGGCCGAGAGCTTCGTGGCGGTGATGGCGCTGGTGGCGGCCTCGTGCATCGAGCCGGGCGTGTACTTCGCGATGAACAGCCCGGCCGCGCTGGTGGGCAAGACGCCCGAGGCGGTGGCAGCCACGCTGTCCACCTGGGGCTTCGTGATCACGCCGGAGATGCTGGTGCAGACCGCCAAGGACGTGGGCGAGAACACCATCCTGGCGCGCGCCGGCGGCGCGCCCACGCTGGCCGTGGGCATGGCGCACATCCTGCACCAGGTCATCGGCGGCAAGGCCATGATGGCCTTCTGGTACCACTTCGCCATCCTGTTCGAGGCGCTGTTCATCCTCACCGCGGTGGACGCCGGCACGCGCGCCGGCCGCTTCATGCTGCAGGACCTGCTGGGCAGCTTCGTGCCCGCGCTCAAGCGCACCGAGTCGCTGCCGGCCAACCTGCTGGCCACGGGCCTGTGCGTGGCGACCTGGGGCTACTTCCTGTACCAGGGCGTGGTCGATCCGCTGGGCGGCATCAACACGCTGTGGCCGCTGTTCGGCATCGCCAACCAGATGCTGGCCGCGGTGGCGCTGCTGCTGGGCACGGTGGTGCTGTTCAGGATGAAGAAGGACCGCTATGCCTGGGTGACGATCCTGCCGACGATCTGGCTGCTGCTGTGCACGCTCACGGCGGGCTGGCAGAAGATCTTCTCGGAGGACGTGCGCGTGGGCTTCCTGTCGCATGCCCGCAAGTACGCCGACGCGCTGGCCCAGGGCCAGGTGCTGGCCCCGGCCAAGACCCCGGAGGCGATGGAGCGCGTGATCTTCAACGACCGGCTCGATGCCGCGCTGTGCGCGCTGTTCATGTTCGTGGTGGTGAGCATCCTCGTGTACGCGGTGCGCTCGGTGCTGGCCGCCCGCGCCAGCCGCCAGCCCACGGCGCGCGAGATGCCCTACGAGCGCCTGAGCGCCGACGCCAAGGCGGCGGCCCATGCCTGAGGCCAAGGCCTCGCAAGGCCTGGCCCGGCTGGGCCAGGCCGGCCGCTACTTCGCGCAGGGCCTGCGCCTGATGGTGGGCCTGCCCGACTACGGCGGCTACCTAGAGCACATGCAGCGCACCCACCCCGACCAGGAGCCGATGAGCTACGAGGCCTTCTTCAGGGAGCGGCAGCAGGCGCGGTATGGGGGGCGGGCGGGGAAGTGCTGCTGAGCACGCGCGTTGCCCCTGCAACCACTGACGAAAAAAGGGCCGCTTTCGCGGCCCTTTCCCCTCCTCGCAACGTCCTTGATTACTTCACCGTCACCAGGTCGCTGATCTGCTTGAGCGCGGCCGGGTCTTCCATGGTGGTCAGGTCGCCCGGGTCGCGCTGCTCGCACACGGCCTGGATGGCGCGGCGCAGCAGCTTGCCCGAGCGCGTCTTGGGCAGCACCGAGACGAAGCGCACGCGCGCCGGACGGGCCACGGCGCCGAGCTGGGCGTCCACCGTCTTCATGATCTCGCCCTCGATCTGCGCCAGGCGCGCCTCGTCGCCCAGCGCCGAGGCGTCGCGCAGCACCGCGAAGGCCATGGCGACCTGGCCCTTGAGCTGGTCAGCCACGCCCACCACCGCCACCTCGGCCACGGCCGCGTGGCTGCAGATGCTCTCCTCGATCTCGCGCGTGCCCAGGCGGTGGCCGGCGACGTTGATCACGTCATCGGTGCGGCCCAGGATGAAGTAGTAGCCGTCCTTGTCGCGGATGCCCCAGTCGAAGGTGCTGTACAGCCAGCGCTCGGGTTGGCCGTCCAGCGCCGGCACCTTCTGCCAGTAAGTCTTGACGAAGCGGTCGTCGTCGCCCCACACCGTCTGCAGGCAGCCCGGGGGCAGCGGGCCCTGCACCACCACCACGCCCTTCTGGTCGGGCCCATCGAGCTCCTCGCCGGTCTGCTGGTCGATGAGCTTGACGTCGTAGCCGTAGGTCGGCACGCCGGGGCTGCCGAACTTGCTGGGCTGCTTCTCCACGCCGTTGGCGATCGACAGGATCGGCCAGCCGGTCTCGGTCTGCCAGTAGTTGTCGATGATCGGGCAGCCCAGGCCGTCGCTGATCCAGCGCGCGGTGGGCTCGTCCAGCGGCTCGCCGGCCAGGAACAGCGCCTTCAGCGAGGACAGGTCGTACTTCTTGAGCAGCGCCGGGTCGTGCTTCTTGAGCACGCGGATGGCCGTGGGGGCGCTGAACATCACCGTGGCCTTGTACTTCTCGACCAGGCTCCACCAGATGCCGGCGTCGGGCACCGTGGGCAGGCCCTCGTACAGCACGGTGGCCATGCCGCCGATCAGCGGGCCGTACACGATGTAGCTGTGGCCCACCACCCAGCCGATGTCGCTGGTGCACAGGAAGGTCTCGCCCGGGTCGCCCTGGAAGATGTGCTTCAGGCTCGCGGCCAGCGCCACGGTGTAGCCGCCGGTGTCGCGCTGCACGCCCTTGGGCTTGCCGGTGGTGCCGCTGGTGTAGAGCGTGTAGCTCGGGTGCGTGGCATCGACCCAGGTGACGGGCACCTCGGCGTCGATGAACTGCTCGCGCAGCGACGCGTAGTCCACGTCACGGCCCTCGGTGCGCTCCATCGGCGCCAGGCCACGGTCCACCAGCAGCACCTTGGCCGGCTTGTGGCTGGCCAGGCGCAGCGCCTCGTCCAGCAGCGGCTTGTACGGGATGACCTTGCCGCCGCGCGAGCCGGCGTCGGCGCTGACCACCACCACCGGCGCGGCATCGTCGATGCGGCTGGCCAGGCTGTGGCTGGCGAAGCCGCCGAACACCACCGAGTGGATCGCGCCCAGCCGCACGCAGGCCAGCATCGCGAACACCGCCTCCGGGATCATCGGCATGTACAGCAGCACGCGGTCGCCCTTCTTGACGCCCTGCGCCTGCAGCACCGCCGCCATGCGCTGCACCTCGGCATGCAGCTCGCGGAAGCTGTAGGCACGCTCCTGGTCCACCTCGGTGGAGACCCAGATCAGCGCGTTCTGGTCGGCGCGGTCCTTGAGGTGGCGGTCCACCGCGTTGTGGCACAGGTTCGTCTCGCCGCCCGGGAACCAGCGCACGAAGGGCGCGCGGCTGTAGTCGCAAACCTGCTCGAAGGGCTTGTGCCATTCGATCAACTGCGCCTGCTCGGCCCAGAAGTCCTCGCGCTGCTCGACCGAGCGCTTGTGAAAGTCCGCGTAGCTCATAGTGGGGCTCCTGCTTGGATGCGAAATAATGAATTCAAAATTTGGTATGACGACAGTGTCCGGGCACCGCGTCCTGCTTAGGGGGTCAGGCGTCGATGCGCACCACGATGCGGCCGCGCACCCTGCCCTCCATCAGGGCCCGGGCGCCCTCCTGCGCCTGAGCCAGGGAAATTTCCTGCGTGAGCCGGTCCAGCAGCGTGGT
This sequence comes from Azohydromonas caseinilytica, assembly GCF_012927045.1. Lineage (GTDB taxonomy): Bacteria > Pseudomonadota > Gammaproteobacteria > Burkholderiales > Burkholderiaceae_C > Azohydromonas > Azohydromonas caseinilytica. The sequence goes on from NZ_JABBFW010000006.1 coordinate 27,250, forward strand.
GTCCAGGGCCTCGAAGATGCGCTGCCAGGCCGCCTCGCGCAGCGGGCGCGCCGGCCAGACGCTGTTGATGCCGGCCAGCGTCACGTTGCGCAGGATGAAGGGCATCACGGTGCCGGGCAGGTCGCCGCCCTGGGCCAGGCCACAGGCTGCCACGACGCCGTCGCGCTTCGTCTGCGCCAGCGCATTGACCAGCGTGTGGCTGCCCAGCGCGTCCACCACGCCGTCCCAGCGCTCCTTCTGCAGCGGCCGGCCCGGCGCGGCCAGCGTGGCGCGGTCCAGGATGTCAGCGGCCCCCAGCTCGCGCAGGTAGTCGGCTTCGGCCGGCTTGCCGGTGAGCGCCGTCACGCGGTGCCCGGCGCGCGCCAGCAGCGCCACGGCGATGCTGCCCACGCCGCCGGTGGCGCCGGTCACCAGCACCTCGCCGCCCGGCGGCAGGCCGTACCGCTCCAGCGCCAGCACCGCCAGCGCGGCGGTGAAGCCGGCCGTGCCCACGGCCATGGCATGGCGGGCGCTGAAGCCATCGGGCAGCTTGACCATACCGTCCGGCGGCAGCACCGCCTGCTGCGCCAGGCAGCCCCAGCGCAGCTCGCCCACATCGGCGCCGGTGCTGACCACGCGGTCGCCGGGTTTCCAGTCCGGATGGCGGCTGATCAGCACCGTGCCGGCGCCGTCGATGCCCGGGACCATCGGGAAGCTGCGCACCACGGGCGCGCGGTCGGTGATGGCCAAGCCGTCCTTGAAGTTCAGCGTCGAGTACTCGATGCGCACCAGCACCTCGCCCTCGCCCGGCTCCAGCGGCGGCAACTCGCGCAGTGCCGCGCTGAAACCGCCAGCGTCTTTGTGCAGGTACAGGGCTTGGAACATCGGGCTTGTCTCCTTGCTGCGCGAGCGGCCGGCGGGGCGGCGCCTGCTTTTTGAGGGGTGAATTGCATGCCGATGCCCTGACGGCATGCTGACGCCCTACCACGTGGTGGAACACGCCAAGTTTTACCGAAAAGTCCATCCCCCTGACCGTGGTATTCTCCGCGCCCGTGAAGCTGCCCCTGCCCTCCCTCCTGCTCTCGTGTGCCCTGCTCGCCGCCGGCGGAGTGCGGGCTGCGCCCCCGGCCCACAACCCGGAGGCGCCCGCGTCCGACGGCGTGACGCAGCTGCTGTTCGAGCGCGGGCTGCTGCCGTCGAGCGCGATGCCGCTGGTGCAGAACATGCGGGACCGCGCCTCGGACCTGGTGCTGTCGGCCATGGACTTCCTGGGCGTGCCCTACCGGCGCGGCGGCAACTCGGCCGAGACCGGCTTCGACTGCAGCGGCTTCACGCGCCACGTGTTCGAGCGCACGCTGGGCCTGGTGCTGCCGCGCCGTGCCGACGAGCAGGCCAAGGCCGACGGCCTGGAGAACGTCGCCCGCGACGAGCTCAAGCCCGGCGACCTGGTGTTCTTCAACACGCTGCGCCGCACCTTCTCGCACGTGGGCATCTACGTGGGCGACGGCAAGTTCATCCACGCCCCGCGCACCGGCCAGGTGGTGCGCATGGAGGACATGCGCGAGGCCTACTGGGCGCGCCGCTTCACCGGCGCGCGCCGCGTGCCCGGCGCCGACGGCGCGCAGATGCTGCGCGGCGTGAGCGTCCAGCAGCCCAGCCCCTGAGACACATCCCGGGTGCCGCCCCGGCGCCCGAGGCCTGAAAGCCAACCTGATTCAAGGCCAGCCTTTGGGTGAGGGGCACAATCGCGGGATGGCCGAACGAGCGATTCCCATAGCCGACCTGCGCTACGCCGCGGCGACGCCGCGCATTCCCGAGCAGCTCACGCCGCCCAGCGGCCTGCTCTCCGACCGCCTCGGCCGCCCGCTGCACGACCTGCGCATCTCGGTCACCGACCGCTGCAACTTCCGCTGCAGCTACTGCATGCCCAAGGAGATCTTCACCAACGACTACGGCTTCCTGCCGCAGTCGTCGCTGTTGAGCTTCGAGGAGATCACGCGGCTGGCGCGCCTGTTCGTCGCCCACGGCGTGCACAAGCTCCGGCTCACCGGCGGCGAGCCGCTGCTGCGCAAGAACGTCGAGACGCTGATCGCCATGCTGTCCGAGCTGCGCACCCCGGACGGCCAGCCGCTGGACCTGACCCTCACGACCAACGCCACGCTGCTGGCGCGCAAGGCCCAGGCGCTGAAGGATGCGGGTCTCAAGCGCGTGACGGTGAGCCTGGACGCGCTGGACGACGCCGTGTTCCGGCGCATGAACGACGTGGACTTCCCGGTGGCCGAGGTGCTGGCCGGCATCGAGGAGGCGCGCCGCGTCGGCCTGGGCCCCATCAAGGTCAACATGGTGGTCAAGCGCGGCACCAACGACCACGAGATCGTGCCCATGGCGCGCTGGTTCCGGGAGCACTACGACGGCCAGGTGATCCTGCGCTTCATCGAGTTCATGGACGTGGGCGCCTCCAACGGCTGGCGCATGGACGACGTGCTGCCCTCGGCGCAGGTGCGCGAGCGCATCCATGAGGTGTTCCCGCTGGAGCCGCTGGAACCGAACGCCACCGGCGAGACCGCCGAGCGCTGGCGCTACCGCGACGGTGCCGGCGAGGTCGGGCTGATCTCCAGCGTGACGCAGGCCTTCTGCGGCGACTGCAACCGCGCGCGGCTGTCCACCGAGGGGCGGCTGTACCTGTGCCTGTTCGCCTCGCAGGGGCAGGACCTGCGCGCGCTGCTGCGCGGCGGCGCCAGCGATGAGCAGATCGCCGCCGCCATCGGCCTGATCTGGCAGGAGCGCGGGGACCGCTACTCCGAGCTGCGCGGCGCGATGCAGGCCGACACCGGGACGGGCCAGCGCCGCGTCGAGATGCACTACATCGGAGGTTGAGGCCATGGCTTTCCTGCCCATGACGGGCTCCTGCAAGCGCCTGCTGCTCGGCACGGCCGCGGCCACGCTGGGGCTGCCGCTGCTGCTGGGCGAGTTCGCCAAGCACTTCATGCAGCCGGGCCTGTCGGACGACCCGGTGCGCCAGCAGCTGCTGGTGGACTACATCGTCATCGGCGCGCTGGTGTTCGGGCTGACCATGATCTTGACCGTGGCCATCGGCTGCTGGGTGCGCCGCGTCATGCAGGGGCCGGCGCGCAGCGCCGACCCTTATCCGCTACCCCACGAAGACCCGCGCGCCCGCTCCCAATGATCGACACCCAAGACATCACCGGCCTGATCCTGGCCGGCGGACGCGGCAGCCGCATGGGCGGCGTGGACAAGGGCCTGCAGAACCTGCACGGCATGCCGATGGCGCTGCACGCGCTGCTGCGGCTGCAGCCGCAGGTGGGCGCGCTGCTGGTCAACGCCAACCGCAACCTCGCCGCCTATGAATCCTTCGGCGTGCCGGTGTGGCCGGACGCCCTGCCCGACTTCCCCGGGCCGCTGGCCGGCTTCCTGGCCGGGCTGGAGCACTGCGAGACGCCCTGGCTCGTGACCGTGCCCTGCGACACGCCCCGCTTCCCCGAGGACCTGGTGCGCCGCCTGGCCGACGCCGCCGAGGCCGAGGGCGCGGACATCGCCATGCCCATCACCGAGGAGGACGGCCGCCCGCAGGTGCAGCCCGTGTTCTGCCTGATGAAGGCGTCGCTGCTGGAGAGCCTGGTGCGCTTCACCGGCGAGGGCGGCCGCAAGATCGACCGCTGGACCGGCCAGCACCGCCGCGTGGAAGTGCCCTTCGACGACGCCGCGGCCTTCTTCAACGCCAACACGCTGGCCGATCTGCGCCAGCTCGACGTTTGATCTGACCGATCTGGCTGCGCATTTCCGTTCGTCCTGAGGTATCGAAGGATGAACGGCCCCCGCCGGGGTGTAGCCATCACAGCCTGACGGATTCGCCCTTCGATACCTCAGGGCGAACGGACCAAGCCCCAGAGCCCATGAACAACAACTCCCTCGCCGACATCGCCTCCTGCCTCAGCGGCTACGACCCCAACGCCCTGCCCGTGGCGCAGGCCCAGGCCTTCATCAGCCAGATGGTGCCGCGCGTGCAGGTGGTGGAAAGCCTGGCGATCCGCAGCGCGCTGGGCCGGGTGCTGGCGCGTGACGTCATCTCTCCCATCGACGTGCCGGCGCACGACAACTCGGCCATGGACGGCTTTGCCCTGCGCAGCGCCGACATGGCGGCCGAGGGTGACACCTTGCTCGCCATCGCCGGCACCGGCCTGGCCGGGGCGCAGTTCGAGGGCGAGGTGCCGGCCGGGCACTGCGTGCGGATCATGACCGGCGCTGTCATGCCGGCCGGGCTGGACACCGTGGTGCCGCAGGAATTCACCAAGCTCGTCGATGGCAAGGTGCTGCTGCCCGCCGGCGTGGTGCGTGCCGGCGACAACCGCCGCCTGGCGGGCGAAGACCTCAAGCGCGGCGCCCCGGCGCTGCGCGCCGGCCGCGTGCTGCACCCGGCCGACCTGGGCCTGCTGGCCTCGCTGGGCCAGGCCGAGGTGCCGGTGCGGCGGCGCCTGCGCGTGGCCTTCTTCTCCACCGGCGACGAGCTGCGCTCCATCGGCGAGCCGCTGGACGCCGGCTGCGTGTACGACAGCAACCGCTACACGATCTGGGGCATGTTGCAGCGCCTGGGCGTGGAGGCGATCGACATGGGCGTGGTGCGCGACGACCGTGCCGCCCTGGAAGCTGCCTTCCGCGAGGCCGCGGCCTGCGCCGATGCCGTGATCACCTCGGGCGGCGTGAGCGTGGGCGAGGCCGACCACACCAAGCAGGTGATGGCCGGGCTGGGCGAGGTGCTGTTCTGGAAGATCGCGATGCGCCCGGGCCGGCCCATGGCCATCGGCCGCATCGGCGAGCCGGGGCACCAGGCGGTGCTGTTCGGGCTGCCGGGCAACCCGGTGGCGGTGATGGTGACCTTCTACGCCTTCGTGCGCGACGCGCTGCTGCGCATGGCGGGCGCGGAAGGCGCGCCGCTGCCGATGCTCCGCGCCGCCAGCGCCGGCCCAATCCGCAAGAAGGCCGGCCGCACCGAGTACCAGCGCGGCATCGTCGAGCGCGGCGCCGACGGCGCCTGGACGGTGCGCATCACCGGCAGCCAGGGTTCCGGCGTGCTGCGCAGCATGAGCGAGGCCAACGGGTTGATCGTGCTGGGGCACGAGCAGGGGAATGTGGCTGCCGGGGAGCTGGTGGACGTGCTGCCGTTTGAAGGATTGATTTGATACCGATTCCACTTTGGTCGTGAAATGACCCGTTCGTACTGAGGTATCGAAGTACGAATCCGAAAGGCTGCGATGGCGGCACCACGGCAGGGGCCGTTCATCCTTCGATACCTCAGGACGAACGGGATTACTTCACTTAGAAGCCAGAAGTGGAATGAGTCCTGCCCTGGGCTGACGCGGCTACAGCTGGCTCGTCCTGATCGCTGCTGAGTGCTGGAAAAAACCTCGCCACACCCTCGAAGGCGGATGTCCACGAGCCCCGGGCTGCATCCCGGCCAGCGTGGATGCCCGCCTGCGCGGGCATGACGACATTTCTTCTACGGGCTGCTGCGCAGTTCGCCTGCCATCCAGCTCCCGGACAGCTTGGGAACTGCCTGGATTCCCACCTGCGCGGGAATGAGGAAGTGGGAGGTGCGTCGCCTCGGTGGTGGGCGCCGCGTCCAACCTCAGCGCATCACTTCCGCCGTGCCGCGGTTGGCGAGCTGGTCCGCGCGCTCGTTGCCCGGGTCGCCTGAGTGGCCTTTCACCCAGTGCCAGCGCACGTCGTGGCGCTGCGCCAGCTCGTCCAGGCGCTGCCACAGCTCCACGTTCTTCACCGGCTTCTTGTCGGCCGTGGTCCAGCCGCGCTTCTTCCAGTTGTGAATCCAGGTGGTGATGCCGTTGCGCACGTACTCGCTGTCGGTGTGGATGTCCACGCGGCAGCGCTTCTTCAGCACCGACAGCGCCTCGATCACGGCGGTGAGCTCCATGCGGTTGTTGGTGGTCAGCCGCTCTCCGCCCCACAGCTCCTTCTCGTGCGCGCCGCTGCGCAGCCATGCGCCCCAGCCGCCGGGGCCCGGGTTGCCCTTGCAGGCGCCGTCGGTGTAGACGACCACGCCGGCCGGTGCCGCCGCGGCGGCCTGCTCGCGACCCGGGGCCGCCGTACTCACATCACTCAACTTCCAGTCCTTCCTTGTTTGCCACCACGGCGGGTGCCGTGCTGGCCTTGACTCTTTCTCTGCGCGCCAGCCCCACCAGGCGCATGCCGCGCACGCGCTTCACCGCCACCACCAGGTACACCGCGCCGAACACTGGCCACCAGCGGTCGCCGCGGTCCTCCATCCAGGCGAAGCGCTGCAGCCAGCGCCGGCGCCACAGCGGCGGCGCGAAGCAGCCGAAGCGCCCGGCCTCCACCTCGAAGCTCAGCAGCCGCAGCCAGTCGCGCAGCCGCCAGTAGCCGATGGGCTCGCCCGAGGGCGGCAGGAACAGCGGCGCGCGCGAGCCCAGCCGCCGGCGCCAGCGCCCCAGCCGCTGCCGCAGCGCCCACAGGCTCCACGGGTTGAAGCCCAGGATCACCACCCGCCCCTCCGGCACCAGCACGCGCTCGACCTCGCGCAGCGTGCGGTGCGGGTCGCTGGCCAGCTCCAGCGCGTGCGGCAGCACCACCAGGTCCAGGCTCGCGTTGGCGAAGGGCAGCGCGTCGGACTCGCAATGCAGCGTCACCACCGCGGCGCGGCGGCCGGCGCTATGCAGGTCCAGCGGCTCGTCGCTGGCGCACCAGCGGTGCGGCATGCGGTTCATGCGCAGCGCGTCGAGCTCCGGCAACCCCAATTGCAGGGCATGGAAACCGAACAGATCCGGCACCGCCAGGTCCATGCATTGCTGCTCCCAGGCCAGCAGATAGCGTCCCGGCGCCGTGTTCAGCCAGCGCCGCAAGGCTTCGTGCTGCGACTGCGCGCGGGACGCCAAGGGATTCAGCGGCTCGGCTTCCATCACGGACGCCGGTTCCCGCACAGGGTTTTCACGTGGAGAGCCTTCCTATAATCGCCCGCCATGCTGTTGCTCGCCCTGCCCGCCTTCACCGACAACTACATCTGGATGCTGCACGACGGCAGACAGGCGCTGGTGGTCGATCCGGGCGAGGCTGAGCCGGTGCAAGCGGCGCTGCAGTCCCAGGGGCTGCGGCTGGCGGGCATTCTAGTGACCCACCATCACGGCGATCACACCGGGGGCGTCGACGCCTTGCGCCCGCTGCTGGAAGGCCCCGTGTTCGGCCCGGCGCGCGAGCGCATCCCGCAGCCCTTCACGCCGCTGCGCGGTGGCGACACCGCCTCCCTCCTGAGCCTGGACTTCCAGGTCATCGACGTGCCCGGCCACACCGCCGGCCACATCGCCTACTACCTCCCTGGGGGCGCGCACGGCGCCCCCATCCTTTTCTGCGGAGACACGCTGTTCTCCGCAGGCTGCGGCCGGCTGTTCGAGGGCACGCCGGCGCAGATGCAGGCCTCGCTGGCGGCGCTGAGCGCGCTGCCCGACGACACCCGCGTGTGCTGCGCGCACGAGTACACGCTGTCCAACCTGCGCTTCGCCGCCGCCGTGGAGCCCGACAATTCCACCATTGCGCAGCACCGCGCCTGGTGCGAAAACCAACGGGCACATGGAGGCACCACCCTGCCCTCCAGCCTCGCGCTGGAGCGACAGATCAATCCCTTCCTGCGCCTGTCGCAGCCGGACGTCGTCCGCGCCGCGCAGCAGCGCCGGCCGGGAACGCATGGCGACGTCGAGGTGCTGGCGACGCTGCGTGAATGGAAGAACGGATTCCAATGAAGAACATCCCGCCTCTGCTGCCGCCTTTCTGGCGCACCCTGCTGTCCCTGGCCGCCGCGGCGGCGTTGAGCGCCTGCGCCACGGCGCCCATGCCCGGCGGCCCGGTGACGCCGGAGGACGTCGCCGCCGCGCCGCCGCTCCAGCCCAAAGCGGCCTCCGACATCGTCGTCACGCCGGCCAAGCCCGTGGCGCCGACGTCGGTGGCTGCGCCGGTGGACCCGCTGCGCCCCGAGGAGGCGGTGAACCTGGACGCCAGCAGCGCCCGCGTGGACCTGTGGGCGCGCGTGCGCACCGGCTTCAGCGTGCCGGACCTGGACAACGACTACGTGCGCCGCGCCGAGCAGTGGTACTCGCAGCGGCCCGACTACGTGCAGCGCATGACCGAGCGCGGCGGGCGCTACCTCTACCACATCGTCGAGGAGGTGCAGCGCCGCGGCCTGCCCACCGAGCTGGCGCTGCTGCCCTTCATCGAGAGCGCCTTCAATCCGCAGGCGCTGTCCTCGGCCAAGGCCTCGGGCATGTGGCAGTTCATGCCCGCCACCGGCCGCGACTTCGAGCTGCGCCAGAACATGTTCCGCGACGACCGCCGCGACGTGCTGGCCTCGACCCGCGCCGCGCTGGACTACCTGACGCGGCTGTACGGCATGTTCGGCGACTGGCACCTGGCGCTGGCGGCCTACAACTGGGGCGAGGGCAACGTGCAGCGCGCCATCGCGCGCAACGAGCGCGCCGGGCAGCCCACGGACTACGAGAGCCTGCGCATGCCCGAGGAGACGCGCTACTACGTGCCCAAGCTGCAGGCGGTCAAGAACATCGTGCTGCGCCCGGACGCCTTCGCGCTGACGCTGCCGGCGCTGGAGAACCACCCCTACTTCCTGGGCGTGCCCATCGAGCGCGACATCGACGTGGCGGTCGCGGCACGGCTGGCGGGGCTGTCGCTGGAGGAGTTCAAGGCGCTCAACCCGCAGATGAACCAGCCCGTGATCCTGGCCGCGGGCACGCCGCAGGTGCTGCTGCCCTACGACAACGCCAGCATCTTCGTGAACAACCTGACGCGCTACCGCGGGCAGCTCGCGAGCTGGACCGCCTGGGTGGTGCCGCGCACCATGCGCCCGGCCGACGTGGCCCGGGAGCTCGACGTCGACGAGGACACGCTGCGCGAGGCCAACCGCATCCCGATGCGCATGCTGGTCAAGGCCGGCTCCACGCTGATCGTGCCGCGCGCCGCGGATGCCGCCAGCAACGTGGCCGGGCACATCGCCGACAACGCCTCCATCGCGCTGGCGCCGGACGTGCCGCCGCTGCAGCGCGTGGTGCTCAAGGCCGGGCGCAAGGGCGAAACGGTCGCCTCCGTGGCGCGCCGCACCCGCACCACCACCGCCCAGCTCGCGGCCTGGAACAAGGTGGCGGCCCGCGGCCGCTTCGCCCCGGGCGCCAGCGTGGTGCTGTACCTGCCGGCCAAGGCCGCACAGGTGGCGATGGCCTCGGCCGCGCCCGAGCCGGCACAGGCCCAGGCCGCCAAGGCCAGCGCCAGCGCGCGCGGCAAGGCCAGCCGCAGCGTCGCCCGCCCGGCCACCCAGCAGCGCCGCGCCGTGGCTGCCGCACGGCCGGCCGCCACCCAGCGCACCGCCGCGGCCCGTCCGGCCGCAACGCGTGCCGTGGCCAGCCGCAACGGCAGCATGAGGGTGGCCGAGGCCCGCGACAGCATCCGCCGCTGAGCGGCGGGCGCCGCAGGCGCCGCCTCTTCCGCCGGCCCGGGCCGGACAGCACAAAGCCGCCACAGGAAGCTTCCTGTGGCGGCTTTTTCATGGCGCCCGTCCCGGGCATGGGCCGGTGCGGCCCATGCCCGAGCCCCTTCATTACCAGGCCAGCGTGTGCGTGGTCGCGTCGCTCGACAGCGTGCCGAGCAGGGCGAGCGACGTCTCGACCGGCGCCGTGCCATGGACATGGGCCGCGTCGTCGTCGCGCAGCACCGCGCCCGAGGCCGGATTGCGGGCCGAGGCGCTGCCGGTGCTGACGAGCTCGATACCGGCCTGCACCGTCTCGCGGGCGGTGTAGACCCAGGTTTCGCCCACGTCGAGGCGGCCGTCGCCGTCGGCGTCGCCGCCGATGAGCGTGGGAGCCGCCAGGCGGTCGTCGCTCACGACGACGCGGTCCAGCGCCACGCTGCCGGTGTTGCGCAGCAGGTACGTGTAGACCGCCTGGCCGCCGGCCGGAACGGCCAGGGCGGCGTCGGCGGTGTCGGCATCGACATCGGCGCTCACCACCAGCGTCGAGCCGGCCAGCGTGTCCAGGTCGGCGCCGAGCTCGTTCTGCGCCGTGAACAGGTTCCTGGCGGACTCGTAGTCGCCGCCGGCGAAGGCCTCCTGCACCATGCTCACGACCTGCTCGCGGGTGTAGAGGTAGCTGATGTAGGGATCGGAGGCATTGAGCAGCGCCGCGGCCGCCTGGCGCAGCAGCGCCTGGACCTCGCCACCCTCGCCGGAGAGCGCCTGCAGCAGCGTCGGGGCGGCGTCGGGCACGTCCACGCCGAAGAGCTGTTCGAAGCTCGCGTCGGGTGATAGCCCGGTTTCGGACCAGCCCACGCCGCTGCCGCTGTGGTCCACCCAGAAGCCCGATGCCAGGCCCTCGGTGCCCCGGTCGTCGGTGGCGATGCGGTACTCGGCATGCACCAGCTTTTCCAGGTCGAGGCTGGCACTGCCACTGCTCTTCTCCACGCCGCCGCTCACGCCGGCGGTGTAGTGGGTCAGGTCCGTGTCGCTGGCGGTGCGGCCGGAGACGGCGTCGCGGCCCGTGGCGGTGCCGGCACCGACGGTGGTGCCGCCGGTCTGCACCGCCTCGCGGGCGGTGTAGGTCCAGGTCTCGCCCACATCGAGCCAGCCGTCACGGTCGGTGTCGCCGCCGACGAACTGCAGGCCCGAGGTGTGGCTGTCCGTGACGCTGACGCCGCTGAGCGCCACCGTGCCGGTGTTGCGCACCACGTAGGTGAAGACCGCCTCGCCGCCCATGGGAATGGTCGGGCCGCTGGCGGCGGTGTCGGCGTCCATGTCGAGCGTGACCACCTTGACGGTGCTGCCGCCCTCCAGCGTGCCGCGGTCCGCACCCAGTTCGTTGCGGGCGGCGAACAGGTCTTTCACCGTCTCGTAGTCGCCCGTGGCGAAGGCCTGCCGCACCATGGAGATGATCTGCTCGCGGCTGTAGTAGTAGTCCACGTACGGATCGGCGGCGTTGAGCAGCGCCGCGGCCGAGTGGCGCAGCAGCGCGTTGACGCCGCCACCGTTGGCGCCGAGCGCCTGCAGCAGCGTGGGCGCGCTGCCGCGCACGTCCACGCCGAACAGCGCCTCGTAGCTGGCCTGGGGCGAGAGCCCGGTATCGGGCCAGCCGGCCAGCGGCGCGCCGCCGGCGCCGGTGTGGTTCTTCCAGAAGCCGGGCGTAAGGCCCTCGTCGCCGGCGCCGGGCGTGCGCAGCACGTACTCGCCATGCACGACCTTCTCGACGTCGATCCCGACCCGGGCATTGAGGCCCAGGTTGAAGCTGCGGTCAGCCTCGCCAGACTCCAGCACGGTCGGCGCACCGGCACTGCCGTTGCCCGCGTTGAGGGGCAGCGTGGTGCTGGTGTAGCCCAGGGGCAGCGTGGCGGGGTCGAAGCGCACGCCGTAGCTGCCCGGGGTGAGGCTGGAGAACAGGTAGTTGCCGTTGGCATCGGTGAGCTGGCTGCCCAGCACCGCACCCGTGCCGCTCACCAGCGTCACGCGCACGCCGGCCAGGCCGGCTTCGCCCGTGTCCTGCACGCCGTCACCGTCGAGGTCGAGCCAGACGCGCTGGCCCAGGCTGGCGCTCTGGTAGACGCCGGCATCCAGCGACAGGTCGGCCTGGCCCGAGGCCAGGGTCACGATCTGCGTGCGGCCGGTGGCCATGGCGGCGTCCGAGTCGGTGGCATCGCCGCCGCGATCCTGGGCGGTGAAGACGTAGCCCGCGGGCTTGCCGAACACCACCTGGTACTGCACGCCGGGCGTCAGGCCGGTGAAGCGGTAGTTGCCGTCGGCATCGGTGGTGACGCTGGCGGTGGTGTCGTCGGCGGTGCCGAGGACGCCATCGGCGCCACCGCCGATGAGCGTGACGGTCTGGCCGGCGAGACCCTGCTCGCCCGCGTCCTGCTGGCCGTTGGCGTTGGCATCGATCCAGAGGCGGTCACCCAGGCTGGCCGTGCGGTAGAAGCCGGCGTCCACCGTCGTGGCGGCATCGCCCGAGGCCAGGGTGTAGCGGCCGGTGAGGCCGGATGCGTCGGCGTCGCTGTCGCCGGCGCCCTCGCCCACGTGCCGGCGCGTGACCACGAAGCCCGTGGGCGTGGCGAACTGCAGGTCGTACTGCCCGGGCTGCAGGCCCGTGAAGGCATAGCGGCCCTCGGCGTCGGTCGTGGTGCTGGCCACCACGGCGCCATCGGTGTCACGCAATTGCACCGTGACGCCGCCGATGCCGGCCTCGCCGGCGTCCTGGCGGCCATTGCCGTTGGCGTCCTCCCACACCCGGTCGCCAATGGACGCGGGCAGGTACACCCCGGCATCGACGCTGCTGTTGTTCTCGCCCGAAGTGAGCGTGATGACGGCGCTGCGGCCGGCGGCGTCGGCGTCCGAGTCGCTCAGGTCGTCGCCGCTGTCGCGGCCGGTGAACACGCTGCCCTCGGGCTTGCCGAAAACGACCTGGTACTGCACGCCGGGCGTCAGGCCGCTGAAGCGGTAGTTGCCGTCGGCATCCGTGGTCACGCTGGCGGTGGTGTCGTCGGCGGTGCCAATCACGCCATCGGTGCCGCCGCCGATGAGCGTCACCGTCTGCCCGGCGAGGCCTTGCTCGCCCGCGTCCTGGCGGCCGCTGCCGTCGGCATCGAGCCACACGCGGTCACCCAGGCTGGCGCTGCGGAAGAAGCCCGCGTCCACGGTCGTGACCACGGCGCCGGAGGACAGGGTGTAGCGGCCGGTGAGGCCAGTTGCGTCGGCGTCGCTGTCGCCGGCGCCCTCGCCCACGTGCCGGCGCGTGACCACAAAGCCCGTGGGCGTGGTGAACTGCAGGTCGTAACTGCTCGGGCGCAGCCCCGTGAAGGCATAGCGGCCCTCGGCGTCGGTCGTGGTGCTGGCCACCACGGCGCCCATGGCATCGCGCAGCTGCACCGTCACGCCGGCGATGCCGGCCTCGCCGGCGTCCTGGCGGCCGTTGCCGTTGACGTCTTCCCACACCCGGTCGCCGATGGACGCGGGCAGGTACACCCCGGCATCGACGCTGGTGTTGTTCTCGCCCGAAGTGAGCGTGATGACGGCGCTGCGGCCGGCGGCGTCGGCATCCGAGTCGCCCAGGTCGTCGCCGCTGTCGCGGCCGGTGAACACGGCACCCTCGGGCTTGCCGAACACCACCTGGACCTGCGTGCCGGGCCGCAGGCCCGTGAAGCTGTAGCGGCCATCGGCATCGGTGACCACCGTCGTCGTGGTGTCGTCGTTACCGGTACCGATGACGCCATCGGCGCCACCGCCGATGAGCGTGACGGTCTGGCCGGCGAGGCCCTGCTCGCCCGCGTCCTGGCGGCCGCTGCCGTCGGCATCGAGCCACACGCGGTCACCCAGGCTGGCGCTGCGGAAGAAGCCCGCATTCGCGTCCGTGACCCTTTCACCCGAGGCCAGCAGGTAGCCGCTGCTCATGCCGTCACCGGCGACCGGCCCTCCGCTGTCCGTGGCCTGGCGCGTGTCGATGTAGCCCGTCGGCGCGATGAAGCGCACGTCGTACAGGCCCGGCTTGAGGTTGGCGAAGTTGTAGTTGCCATCGGCATCGGTCGTGGTCGTCGCCACGACCACGCCATTGGCGTTGAGCAGCTGCACCGTGGCACCGGCGATGCCGGCCTCGCCGGCATCCTGCCGGCCGTTGCCGTTGGCATCCTCCCAGACGCGGTTGCCGATGGACACCGGCACGTAGACGCCCGCGTCGATGCTGGTGTTGTCCTGGCCCGAGGTCAGCGTGACGACGGGGCTGCGGCCGGTGCTGCCCACGTCCGAGTCGATCACGTCGCTGCCGCTGTCGCGACTGGTGAACACCGTGCCCGCAGGTTGGCCGAACACCACCTGGTACTGCACGCCGGGCGCCAGGCCCGTGAAATGGTAGTAGCCGTTGGCGTCGGTGGTCATCGCCGCCGTGGTGTCGTCGGCGGTGCCCACGACACGGTCGATGCCACCGCCGATGAGCGTGATGGTCTGGCCGGCAATGCCCTGCTCGCCCGTGTCCTGAAGACCGTTGCCGTTGGCATCCAGCCACAGCCGGTTGCCCAGGCCGGCGGTGCGGAAGAAGCCCGCGTCCACGCTCGTGACGGTGGCGCCGGAGGTCAGGGTGTAGCGGCCGGTGAGGCCGGTGGTGCCGAGGTCGCTGTCGGTGGCGTCGTCGCCCACGTCCTGGCGCGTGACGGTGAAGCCCGTCGGGGTGACGACCTGCACGTCATAGGTACCTGGGCGCAGGCCCGAGAAGCTGTAGGCGCCCAGGGTATCGGTGGTGGTGGTCGCCACCACGGTGCCGGCGGCGTCGCGCAGGTGGACCGTGACGCCGGCGATGCCGGCCTCGCCGGCGTCCTGCCGGCCGTTGCCGTTGGCATCGAGCCAGACCCGGTCGCCCAGCGACGCATGGCGGAAGAAGCCGGCGTCGATGCCGGCGTTGTACTCGCCCGGCTTGAGCACGATGACGCTGGACAACAAGCCGTCGCTGTTGCTGTCGGAGCTGGCGCTGCCGTCGACTTGGCGCGGGCTGTTGCCGTCGAAGCCGGCGGGACGCGTGAAACGCACCTGGTACTCCAGCGCCGGCGTCAGGCCCTTGAAGCTGTAATAGCCGCTGAGGTCGGTGACGGTGGTGGCCAGGATCTCGTTGCCGGAGAACTGGCCGTCACCGTTCATGTCGCGCACCAGCTCCACCGTGGCCCCGGCGATGCCCTGCTCGCCCGCGTCCTGCACGCCGTCGACGTTGAGGTCATCCCAGACGAAGTTGCCGATCTTGGCGGCCCGGCTCTCGATGATCAGCGGCTGGTAGTGCGTGAGGCCGGTCGACGAGGTAGGGTCCAGCACGATGCCGATGACCTCGCCGGCGTCGGGCACGTAGCCATCATTGGCCAATGCCAGGGCCACCAGTGCGTCGATGTCGGGCACGTTCTGCTCACCCAGGTAGGAGGCGATGGTGTACTTGAAGCCCAGGAGCTGCCAGATCGCGCTCTGCACCTCGCCGAAGGAAATGCCCGGGTTGGCGCCGTTGTAGTAGTTCAGCAGCCAGTTGACGTTGTCGAGATTGGCCAGGTTCACGCCCGTACGCAGCGTGGGCACGTTGGCGGTGAGGGTGGTGAGCTCGTAGGCCGAGTAGACCCAGGCCTTGTAGGTGCCCGGCAGCTGGATCTGCACGTTCATGTTGATGCACCACACGTCGTAGACCGTGCCGCCGGCCGGAGCACCCGGGTTCAGCACTGCGTTCGACGAAGTCACCCGCGCATCGCCGAAGCTGGACTCCAGCAGGGAGCCCGGATAGCTGAGGGAGACGGTGATGTTGGGTGCCAGTGCCATGGAAAACCTTTAGCGAGCGAAGTCCGACCGGCCATGCGGCGGCCCGAGTCGCCAGCCAGCGCAGGCACTCGGGCAATGGGCCCTGAAGGACCGGATGTGAACGGAAGAAGTGAGGGCCGGGCACGAAGCCCGGGAGCGCCTTGCCTCAGCAGCGGGCGCGGGAGGCCGGCGAGGCTTACTTCTTCTTGAAGAAGCGCGCCACGACGGCAGCGCCGGCGATGCCGACGATCACCAGCGGCAGCGAGCCGGGCTCGGGCACCGCGCAGGCCGGCAGCCCGGGCATGCCGCAGAAATTGGCCTGGGCCGCGTCAAGGGTTGCCAGGGCACCGCCAACAATGCCGGCCACGGAAAGAAGTTTTTTGATTTTGCTCATGGATTTTTTTAAGAAGAAATGGTTTAGCTTGTTCAGCAAAGTCAAGCTTTTTTACTCATTGCTGCAAAAGCCACACAATCTTAACGGTTAACCAATTTTTTTCCGCGAATTGCGAGTCAATACGGACAAATGCTGAGGAAGTCCATCACGGACTTGCCGAGGAGACCGCAAGATTTCGGACATGGCCTTGGCCGTCGCTCCACGCCGGCCCGACACCAAGCGCATACGCGCATGCCGGCAACGGCAGCCAACGAAGTCCAGGCATGGAGTTGACCCGCGCAGGCTCGCGACGGGTGAACAGGGCAGCCGACAGTGGGGGAGCCGGCCGCAGGAAGCCGGCGGCTTAGCGCCGGTCAACCAGGGCGTGCGCGATGGTGGAGAGATCCACGTATTCGAGCTCGCTGCCCGCAGGCACGCCGCGGGCCAGGCGCGTGACCTGCAGGCCGCGCGCCTTGAGCGCCTGCGCCAGCACATGGGCCGTGGCTTCACCCTCGGCGGTGAAGCTGGTGGCGAGGATGACCTCCTGCACCTGCCCGTCGGCGGCGCGCTCCAGCAGCTCGGTCGCGCCGATGTCGCGCGCGCCCACGCCATCGAGCGGGCTCAGCCGGCCCTTAAGCACGAAGTACAGGCCGCGGTAGCTGCCGGTGCGCTCCAGCGCGGCCAGGTCGGCCGGCCCCTCCACCACGCACAGCTGGCGCGCGTCGCGCTCGGGGTCGGCGCAGATGCCGCACAGCGGCGTTTCGCTCAGACCATGGCAGCGCCGGCAGTGCTGCACATGCTCGGCGGCCGCCTGCAGCGCCGAGGCCAGGCGTTGCGCGCTGGCGCGATCATGCTGCAGCAGGTGGTAGGCCATGCGCTGCGCCGACTTCACGCCCACGCCGGGCAGGCGGCGCAGGGCGTCGATCAGCGCATCGAGGTGGCTGGCCGGAGCGTTCAAGCCGAGGCAGCGGGAAAGCCGTTCAGAACGGGAACTTCATGCCCGGCGGCAGCGGCATGCCGGCGGTGAGCTTGGACATCTTCTCCTGGCTCACGGTCTCGGCACGGCGCACGGCGTCGTTGAAGGCCGCGGCCACCAGGTCTTCGAGCATGTCCTTGTCGTCGGCCAGCAGGCTGGGGTCGATGGTCACGCGCTTGACGTCGTGCTTGCACGTCATCGTGACCTTGACCAGCCCGGCGCCGGACTGCCCCTCCACCTCGATGCTGCCCAGCTCGTCCTGCGCGCGCTTGAGGTTGTCCTGCATTGCCTGCGCCTGCTTCATCAGGCCGGCCAGTTGTCCCTTCATCATCGTGAATTCCTCGTTTCAGTTCGGTTTGATTGACCCCGGCACGATGCGTGCCGTGGGATAACGCTGGAGCATCTGCTGCACCAGCGGGTCGTCCTGGATGATGCGCTCGGCCTGGCGCTGGCGGCGGTCGCGCTCGGCAGCTTCGCGCAGCGCGGGAGAGTCCTGCGCCTTGCCGGCCTCCACCTCCAGGCGCAGCGCGGGGTGTACCACCTCGCGCAGCGCCGTCTGTAGCTTCTCGCACAGCGCCGGGTTGCGCAGCGACTCGCGCTCCACGCGCAGCCGCCACAGCGGCGCGTCGGCCTCTTCCACCGCCACCAACTCGGCCTGCATCGCCAGCTCGCGCACCAGCGCTACCAAACGCAACTGCTGCACGACGCCCGTCCAACGCTCGCCCAGCACGGTGGGCGCCAACTCGGGCGCCGCTTCGACCGCAGCCTGCGGCCGAGCCGGCGATGCGGCCGGGACAGCCAATGCGGGCTCGTCGGCCAACGGGAAATCGGCCGGTTCCGTCTCCGGCGCCGCGCCCGGCTGCCAGCCGCCGGGCTCGTCATCCCAGGGCGGTACCTCGTCATGCCAGGACGGCGGCTCCTGCAGGGCAGCCGAGGGCGAGCGGGCAGCTGCCGGCGCCGGTGGCCGTGCCGCAGGTGCCGGAGCGGGCCGTGATGGCGCCACCTCGGCCGCGGCCGATGCGGGCGGACGTGCCGGGGCAGACAAGGGACGCGCTGGCGCAGCGGGTGCCGCAGCGCTTTCGGCACGCGTGGGGGGCGGGACGGCTGTGCGCTCCGGCCGCACCGGCGGCGGCACGGGAGTCCGGATCGTGGCGGCCGCGCCGGCAACCGCCAACGGCGCCACCGACTGGGAGGGCGAGGGCCGCAGTGCGGCGGCAGGGGCCATCGGCTGCGCTGCCGGCGCCGCCACCGGCACAGCGGCGGCCGCGGTGCGCACCGGCTGCGGCCGGCCCACACCCTGCGGCGCGCCGCCGGCTGACGGGAAAGCCAGCAGCCGCAGCAGCACCATGGTCAGCCCGGCGTACTCGTCGGGCGCCAGGCTCAGCTCGGCACGGCCATGCAGCGCGATGCTGTAGAGCAGCTGCGTCTCGTCGGGCGGCATCAGTGCGGCCAGCTCGACGGCGCCGCCCGTGTCGGGATCGGTCTCGTCCAGCGCGCCGGGCACCATCTGCGCGACGGCGACCTGCTGCAGCAGCGTGGCCATCTCCTCCAGCGTCGCAGCGGCGGAGAGCCCACGCTCGCGCAGCGCCTGCACGCCCGCCAGCACCGAGGTCCCGTCACGCTGCGCCAGCGCACGCACCAGCGAGGCCGCATCGCCGCGGTCCACGCTGCCCAGCATCGCGCGCACGGTGTCGTCGGCCAGCGCACCGCCGCCATAGGCGATGGCCTGGTCGGTGAGCGAGAGCGCGTCGCGCATGGAGCCGCGCGCCGCGCGCGACAGCAGCCGCAGCGAGGGCGCGTCGAAGGGCACCCCCTCGGCCTGCAGCACATTGAGCAGGTGCTCGTGCACGGTCTCGGGCGCCATGGGCCGCAGGTTGAACTGCAGGCAGCGGCTGAGCACCGTGGGCAGCATCTTGTCCGGGTCGGTGGTGGCCAGGACGAATTTCAGGTACTCCGGCGGCTCCTCCAGCGTCTTGAGCAGCGCGTTGAAGGCATCGCGCGTGAGTTGGTGCGCCTCGTCGATCATGAAGACCTTGAAGCGGCCGACGCTGGGCTTGTAGGCGGCGCGCTCGATGAGGTCGCGGATCTCGTCGATGCTGCGGTTGCTGGCGGCGTCGAGCTCGACGTAGTCGATGTAGCGGTCGGCATCGATCTCGGTGCAGGCGGTGCACACGCCGCACGGGTGCGCGGTGATGCCGCCCGTGCCGTCGGGGCCGGTGCAGTTGAGGCTCTTGGCGAGGATGCGCGAGACGGTGGTCTTGCCCACGCCGCGCGTGCCGGTGAAGAGATAGGCGTGATGCAGGCGCTGCTGCTGCAGCGCGTTGGTCAACGCCTGCACCACATGCGCCTGGCCGACCATCTGGTCGAAACTGCGCGGGCGGTATTTGCGGGCAAGGACCACGTAGGACATCCGGCGATTCTACGGGGCGCGCCGCACCCGCCCGGCGGCCCTGCCGGCAGCGCGCGCCGCAAGGGCGCCCCGGGACGCTGGCCGATAATCCGCCCCCATGAACGCCCAAACGCCCTCTTCTTCCGACAACACCGCCGCACCCCTGAGCTACGAACAGGCGGGCGTGAACTACGACCTCATCGACCCGCTCAAGGTCAGCGCCCAGCGCGCCGCCGCCGCCACGGCGCAGCATGTGGCCGCGCATGGCTTCGCCGAAGTGGCCGCCTCGCGCGGCGAATCGGCCTACGTGGTCGATGTCGGCCCCTTCTACATCGCCAGCATCGTCGAGTGCCTGGGCTCCAAGGCGCTGGTGGCCGACGAGATGGCCCAGCTCACCGGCCGCAGCTTCTACGAGGGCATCGCCCAGGACACCATCGCCATGGCGGTGAACGACCTCATCACGGTCGGCGCCACGCCGCTGGTGGTGCAGGCCTACTGGGCCGCCGGCGGCAGCGACTGGTTCGGCGACGCGCAGCGCGCGCAGGCGCTCGTGGCCGGCTGGAAGGCGGCCTGCGACACCTGCGGCGTGGCCTGGGGCGGCGGCGAGACGCCGGCGCTGGCGGGCATCGTCGAGGCTGGCCGCATCGACCTGGCCGCGTCCTGCACCGGCCTGATCAATCCCAAGGAGCGGCTGTCGGTGGGCGACAAGCTCGCCGCCGGTGACGCCATCGTGCTGCTCGCCTCCAGCGGCATCCACGCCAATGGCCTGAGCCTGGCGCGCAAGCTCACCGAACGGCTGCCGCAGGGTTACCTCACGCCGCTGACCAGCGGTCAGACCTATGGCGAAGCGCTGCTGGCGCCCACCACGCTGTACTCGCCAGTGACCGAAGCGCTCTACAAGGCCGGCATCACGCCGCACTACTGCGCCAACATCACCGGCCACGGCTGGCGCAAGCTGCTGCGCCACCCCGCGCGCTTCACCTACCGCATCGATGCCGTGCCCGAGGTGCCGGAGGTGCTCAAGTTCATTGCGCAACATGCGGGTCACGACGATCGCGAGGCCTACAGCACGCTCAACATGGGCGCCGGCTTTGCCCTGTTCGTGCGCGCCGAGGATGCGCAACGCACGGCGGAAATCGCCCAAAGCCAGGGTATCCCGGCACTGGTGGCCGGCCGTGTCGAAGAAGGCGACAAGCAGCTGCTGATCGAGCCGCTGGGCATTCGCTTTGGTGACGACGATCTGCAGCTGCGCTGAGCACTGCTCCAGCAACGCGCCGCGCAGCCGGCGGCGCGACTGCTGTACCCCGCGTCAGGGCGGGGCGGCTGGGTAGGCTACAATGCACGCTGACGGGCCTCCTCGCATGGAAGCGCGGCGAACCGGGTCAGGTCGGGAACGAAGCAGCCCCAACCGTTGTGACCAGTGCCGGGGGTAAGGCTCGTCAACCCCCTCTTTGTTTGCAAACCTCTGGCCGTTTGCATTCAATTGTCTCGGCAACAACGGGTGTAAACGGCAGTCAGTCAGCGGTAGGGCATGCCTGCCACTGCAGAGGGCAGTGCTCACCGCGCCTTCGACTTTGCCTCGATCTTCCTAAGCATCAAACTGTTATAGCTTCGCGCTGCAGTTTTTCGTGTTGTGGCTCGGACAGATTACAGATTGCTCCGCATTTCAAGCCAGATTTCAACTGCAGGCCGCGGACATGAGGCGTTCTGGAGTACGCCGATGGCCTGGCCTGCCTGGGGCTTTGTGTCAGAATCGACAGCCCACCGCTATCACGCACCGCGCCGCTGGCTGTTCCGGTGGGCGCATGCGAACCCATCATGAGCAGCGAACTGATCAAACACATTTCCGACGCCTCCTTTGCAGGTGACGTACTGAACGCCGACAAGCCCGTGCTCGTCGATTACTGGGCCGAGTGGTGCGGACCCTGCAAGATGATTGCCCCTATCCTGGATGAGGTGGCCCAGACTTACGGCGAAAAGTTGCAGGTCGCCAAGCTCAACGTGGACGAAAACCGCGATGTGCCGGCCAAGTACGGCATCCGCGGCATTCCGACGTTGATGCTGTTCAAGCATGGTCAAGTTGCGGCCACCAAAGTCGGCGCGCTTTCCAAAGCCCAGTTGACGGCGTTCTTGGACGCTAATCTATAATTTCAAAATTGTTGCGAACCAAGCTTGCCTGAAGCTGCCAGCACAGCAACTGTTAAAACTGGCCACAGGCGGCCTCCGCAGCGCCCAAATTGCCATCACGCCCTCAGCCGCTTCGGCGGCTTGTGGCGCGTGAATTCGGCTCCCAACCCCCCGCGCATGTCCTGTCTTTGCCGCGTCTCGCGGGTTGGTGCCGCCCGACAAGGGCCTTTAGAGCCGTAGTGACCCGGCATGCTCCCATGGCAAGGAAGCGTGCCCCTCCCCTCCCAGGGTTTGCCTTCCATGCATCTGTCCGAACTGAAAGCGCTGCACGTGTCCGAGCTCATCAAGATGGGCGAGGCACTGGAGATTGACAACGTCGCTCGCATGCGCAAGCAGGAGCTGATGTTCGCAATCATGAAAAAGCGCGCCAAGGCTGGTGAGCAGGTCTTCGGCGACGGTGTGCTGGAGGTGCTGCCTGATGGCTTCGGCTTTCTGCGCTCGATCGACACCAGCTACATGGCGTCGACCGACGACATCTACCTCAGCCCGAGCCAGATCCGCCGCTTCAATCTCCATACCGGCGACATGATCGAAGGCGAGGTGCGCGTGCCCAAGGATGGCGAGCGCTACTTCGCGCTGGTGAAGGTAGACCGTGTCAACGGCCTGACGCCGGAGGAGAACAAGCACAAGATCATGTTTGAGAACCTGACGCCGCTGTTCCCCAAGGAACAGTTCAGGCTCGAACGCGATATCAAGAACAACGAAGAAAACATCACCAGCCGCATCATTGACCTCATCGCTCCCATCGGCAAAGGCCAGCGGGCGCTGCTGGTGGCGCCGCCCAAGAGCGGCAAGACGGTCATGATGCAGCACTTGGCGCACGCCATCGTCGCGAACCATCCCGACGTGCACCTCATCGTGCTGCTGGTGGACGAGCGTCCTGAAGAAGTGACCGAAATGCAGCGCACGGTGCGCGGCGAGGTCATCAGCTCCACCTTCGATGAGCCTGCAGCGCGCCATGTGCAGGTGGCCGAAATGGTGATCGAGCGCGCCAAGCGTCTGGTGGAGCTCAAGAAGG
Source organism: Azohydromonas caseinilytica (assembly GCF_012927045.1). Lineage (GTDB taxonomy): Bacteria > Pseudomonadota > Gammaproteobacteria > Burkholderiales > Burkholderiaceae_C > Azohydromonas > Azohydromonas caseinilytica. The sequence continues at coordinate 49,509 of NZ_JABBFW010000006.1, forward strand.
ACGTGGTGATCCTGCTGGATTCCATCACCCGTCTGGCCCGCGCCTACAACAACGTGCTGCCCTCTTCCGGCAAGGTGCTCACCGGCGGCGTGGACGCCAACGCGCTGCAGCGGCCCAAGCGCTTCTTCGGCGCGGCACGCAATGTCGAGGAAGGCGGCTCGCTCACCATCATCGGCACCGCGCTCATCGACACCGGCAGCCGCATGGACGAGGTGATCTACGAGGAGTTCAAGGGCACGGGCAACTGCGAGATCCATCTGGACCGCCGCATGGCCGAGAAGCGCGTCTACCCCTCGATCCTGCTCAACAAGAGCGGCACGCGGCGCGAAGAGTTGCTGCTCAAGCCCGAGATCCTGCAAAAGAGCTGGATTCTGCGGAAGCTGCTCTACCCGATGGACGAAATCGAGGCGATGGAGTTCATCCTCGACAAGATGAAGTCCACCAAGAACAACCTGGACTTCTTCGACATGATGCGCCGCGGCGGCTGAGTCTTGCTGCTCGCGGTGGCCGTGTCCGCGCACGGCCTGCTGCCCTGGGCAGCAACGCATCATGGGCGCCACTGCGCTGGCGCCAAATCCCGGGTCAATCCCCTGGCTTGGGCTACAATCGCGGGTTTTCCGCTTTCGCCAAGTGCGCCGCATGGGGTGGCGTGGCTGGCGGCAACGCAGCGAGGTTTCCGATGAAAGAAGGCATCCACCCGAACTACCGCGAAGTCTGCTTCGTGGACCTGTCCAACGGTTTCAAGTTCGTCACGCGCTCTTGCGTGCAGAGCAAGGAAACCATCAAGCTCGACGACGGTCGCGAGCTGCCGCTGGTGAAGCTGGAAACCACCAGCGAGACGCACCCCTTCTACACCGGCACGCAAAAGAGCGTGGACAGCCTCGGCGGCCGGGTCGAGAAGTTCCGCAACAAGTTCGCGCGCGTCGGCCTCAAGAAGTGAGGTCGCGCCACGGCGACACCCAAGGCAGCCTCGGCTGCCTTTTTTTCTGCCTGCGCCGCCTGCAAGCCGCGCATCGCGGCACGGAGCGCGGCTTGCGCCGGGCGGCCCTGTATTGCTTTGACGGCATGATTCCGGCGTGAATATCCCCTCTCCTGCCCTGGTGACGCAGCGCGCGGTGCAGCGGCTGCCGCGGCTGCCGCTGCTGCTGCTGTGCGCTGCCTATCTGCTGCCCGGCCTTTTCGGACGCGATCCCTGGAAAAGTGCCGATATCACCGCCTTCGGTTACATGGCCGCCATCGGAGAAGGCCGCAGCCCCTGGCTGGCGCCGCTGGTGGGCCAGCTGCCGCCTGAAGGCCCTCTGTTGCCCCACTGGCTTGGCGCAGCTTTCATCGCGCTGCTGTCCCCTTTGCTGGAGCCCGCCTTGGCAGCGCGTCTGCCGTTTGCGCTACTGCTCGCACTGACGCTGGCACTCACCTGGTACAGCGCCTTTCACTTGGCGCGCACCGAGGCCGCGCAGCCCGTGGCATTGGCCTTCGGCGGCGAAGCCGACACCGTGGACTACGCGCGTGCCGTGGCCGACGGTGCCTTGCTGGCGCTGATGGCGACGCTGGGCCTGCTGCAACTGGGCCACGAAACCACGCCCGAGTTGGCGCAGCTCTTTGCCATGGCCTTGCTGCTGTGGGGACTGGCCGCCGCGACCTACCGGGGCGTAATGGCACGCGCCGCGGTACTGGCGGCTTTGCCGTTGCTGGCGGCCTGCGACGCCCCCAACGTGGCACTGGCCGCTGGCCTCGTCGGCACGGTGGTATGCCTGCGCTCGGCCGACGCACCCATGCGGCGTTTCGCGATCTGGACCGGTATCGGAACGCTGGCCGCCCTGGCACTGACGCTGGCACTGCAGCACGTCCGCTGGCGCTGGCACTTCACGCCGAACGCGGCACAACTGCTGCAGTTGGGACGGTTGCTGTCGTGGTTCCTGTGGCCGGTGTGGCTGCTCGTGCCGTTGACCCTGTGGCGCTGGCGCCGTCATCTGCTCAAGCGACACATCGCGCTGCCTCTGGGGCTGGCGCTGGTGGGCTTGGCCGCCAGCATTGCTCTGGGCGGTTCGGACCGCGCCCTGCTGCTGACCTTGCCGGCCCTGGCAGTGCTCGCCGCCTTTGCGCTACCGACACTGCGGCGCAGCGCCAGTGCGGCCATCGACTGGTTTTCGGTGTTTTTCTTCACCGCCGGTGCGTTGGTGATCTGGGTGGTGTACGTCGCCATGCAGACCGGTGTGCCGGAGCGCACAGCCGCCAACATCGCCCGCTTGGCACCTGGCTTCACCGCTGAATTCTCTTTGGTACGGCTGCTGGCGGCGGCCGCGGGCACGCTGGCCTGGCTGGCCCTGGTGCGCTGGCGCACGGCGCGCCATCCGCAAGCACTGTGGAAGAGCCTGGTGCTGCCGGCCGGTGGCGTGGCCCTGGCCTGGCTGCTGGTGATGACGCTGTGGTTGCCCGCACTGGACTACGCGCGCAGCTACCGGCCGTGGGTACAGCGCATCGCGCGCCACGTGGGCCACGACCCAGCCTGCATCGCTGCGCCGGGGATGCCGCGCGCCGCGGTGGCCGGCCTGGAATATTTCGGCGGCTGGCACGTCGATGCCCGTCCGCGGCCGGCAACCTGCCCGGTGCTGCTGCAGCCCGACCCCGGTACGACGCGCGCAGTGCCGACCTTGCCCGGCTGGCGCTTCGTGGCGCGCGAGCGCCGACCCACCGACCGGGACGAAAGTGTGCTGATCTACCGCCGCGCCACTTCTGCACGCTGATCCAGCGCACCCTGCGCCTGCCGTACCCGGGCCGGCGGCAGCAGCAGCCTGAACGTCGAGCCCTTTCCCGGCGCGCTGTCGATGCCGAGCTCGCCACCGTGGCGTTGCGCCACGTGCTTGACGATGGACAGTCCAAGGCCGGTGCCGCCGGTGTCGCGCGAGCGGCTGCCGTCCACGCGGTAGAAGCGCTCGGCCAGCCGCGGCAGATGCTCGCGGGCGATGCCGATACCGCTGTCGCGCACGGCCACTTCCAGCCGGCCGTCGTCCAACCGCCGCAGCGTGACGCTGATCTGTCCGCCTTCGGGCGTGTAGCGCACCGCGTTGCTCAACAAATTGGTCAGGGCACTGTCGATCTCGCCCTCGCTGCCTGCGAGCTCGATGCCTGACACCTCGGGGAAGCGCAACGCATGCCGTGCGCCGGACAAGGACTGCGTGCGCACCTGCACCTGCTCCAGCAGCGGGTCGAGCGCAAACCAGTGATCGGGCGCAGGACGTGGGCTGCCCTCCAGGCGGGCCAGCGTCAACAGATCGTCCACCAGGGTGCGCATGCGCGAAGTCTGCTGCGCCATCATGGCCAGGACCCGGGCCCGGTCCGGCTCGGAAAGCGGCAGGCTCTGCATCGTCTCCACGAAGCCCGACAAGGCCGTCAGCGGCGTGCGGATCTCGTGGGAGACGTTGGCCACGAAATCCCGGCGCATGGCTTCATGGCGTTCACGCTCGGTGACGTCCTGCGACAGCACCAGCTTGAGCCCCGGGCCATAGCGACGCAGCAGCACCGCCAGCGTCCCCGGCCGGCGCAGATCGGACAGCAGCAGCGGCTGCGCCGACGCCTCCTCAGCCTGCAGCAGCGCCACGAAGCCCGGCGCGCGCACGAGGTTGGTGATGCGCTGAAGGTGGTCCCGCTCAGGGTCCACGCTGAAATGGTCGGCGGCTGCCGGATTGCACCAGACGATGGCGTCGTTCCCGTCCAGCAGCAACACGCCGTTGGGCGAGGCGTCGATGGCATTGAGGAACTGGGCATGCTGAGCCCGCTCCTGCGCCAGCTGTCGCTCGCGCTGGCGCAGCGCCCGCTCGATGCGGTAGGCCAGTTCTCCCCAGAAACCTGTATCGCGGGGCGCGGTGCTGTCCTGAGCGCCTCGTATCCAGCGCATCAGCCGCTGCCCGCGCAACGCATCGAGCGACGCCTGCAGCAGCACACCCGCACCGCCGCCGGCGACGAGCCCGGGCAGGGTTTCACCCAGGGTTGCACCGATCAGCGCACCGGCGCCCGAGCCCAGCGCCCAGGCTGACACTGCGCCCAGCGGGCGCCCGAACAGGTAGCGCACGGGCTCAGCTCGCCTTGCCGGTCTCGGACCATTGCGCCAGCCGGTAGCCGGCGCCGCGCACGGTTTCGATCAGCGCCGCGCAGTCCACCGTGCCCAGCGCCTCGCGCAGCCGCTTCACGTGCACGTCCACCGTGCGTTCCTCGATGAAGACATGGTCGCCCCAGACGCGGTCGAGCAGTTGCGCGCGCGAGTGCACGCGCTGGGGATGCGCCATCAGGAAGTGCAACAGCTTGAACTCCGTGGGGCCCAGCTTGACTTCACGCGCCGTGCCGTCGATCTCGCGCGTGACGCGGCGTGAAGCCGGGTCCAGGCGCAGCCCCGCTGCTTCCAGCGGCGCCTCCAGCGCCTCGGGCGCACGGCGGCGCAGCACGGCACGCATGCGGGCCTGCAGTTCCTGCATCGAGAAAGGCTTGACCAGGTAGTCGTCCGCCCCGGCGTCCAGGCCGCCGACACGGTCGGCCTCTTCGGAGCGGGCGGTGAGCATGATGATGGGCAGCTCGCGCGTGCGTGGCTGGCTGCGCCACTGGCGCGCCAGCGCCACGCCGGAGCGCCCGGGCAGCATCCAGTCCAGCAGCACCAAGTCCGGCAGCACGCGGTCCACCGCCGCGACGGCGCTTTCGGCGTCGCCCACCACTGTCACGGCATGGCCGGCATGGCGCAGGTTCATCGCGATGAGCTCGGCGATGGCCGGCTCGTCCTCCACCACCAGCACCTCACTCACGGCCGGCTCCTGAATCGCACGGCGGTCCTGGATTGGGGCTCAGCGCACTGCATTCTCGACCGCCTCCATCGAGGCATGACGCACGTCGGTGCCCTTGACGACGTAGATGATGACCTCGGCTAGGTTCTTGGCATGGTCGCCCACGCGCTCGATGGCCTTGGCCACGAACACCAGGTCGATGCTGGCGGAGATGGTGCGCGGGTCTTCCATCATGTAGGTGATGAGCTTGCGCAGCAGGCCGTCGAACTCCTGGTCGATCTGGTCGTCCTGCTTGAGCACTTCCAGCGCGCGCGCCGTGTCCAGCCGCGCGAAGGCGTCCAGCGACTTGCGCAGGCTGGCCGTGGCCAGCTCCGCCTCGTAGGCCAGGTCCGCCACCGGCTGGCGCAGGCGCGTGGACACGCCGGCGTTGATCAGCTTGTCCACGGTGCGGGCGATGCGCGCGGCTTCATCGCCCACGCGCTCCAGGTTGGCGATGGTCTTGCTCACGGCGATGAGCAGGCGCAGGTCGCGCGCCGTGGGCTGGCGCCGGGCGATGACGCCGGAGAGGTCGCGGTCGATCTCCAGCTCCATGCGGTTGACCAGCTCCTCGCGGGCGATCACTTGCGCCGCCGTCTCGGAGCTGAAGTTGGACAGCGCCGCCATGGCCTGCGCGAGCTGCGATTCGACCAGCCCGCCCATCTCCAGCACGCGATTGGAAATGCCGCTGAGCTCGGCGTCGAACTGGGTGGAGAGGTGCTTGTCGGCCATGGCAGTGTGTCCTTGCAGGTCGGTCGGTATGAGCTGGCGCGCAACGCGTCAGCCGAAGCGTCCGGTGATGTAGTCCTCGGTGTCCTTCTTGCGCGGCTTCATGAACAGCTCCGCCGTGGGGCCGAACTCCACCAGGTCGCCCAGGTACATGTAGGCGGTGTAGTCCGAGCAGCGCGCGGCCTGCTGCATGTTGTGCGTGACGATGACCACCGTGTAGTCGCTCTTGAGCTCGTGGATGAGCTCCTCGATCTTGCCCGTGGAGATCGGGTCCAGCGCCGAGCAGGGCTCGTCGAGCAGCAGCACCTCGGGGCGGATGGCGATGCCGCGGGCGATGCACAGGCGCTGCTGCTGGCCGCCGGAGAGGCCCGCGCCGCTCTGGCTCAGCTTGTCCTTGACCTCGTTCCACAGCGCGGCCTTGCGCAGCGCCCACTCCACGCGCTCGTCCATCTCCACGCGCGGCAGCGTCTCAAACAGGCGCACGCCGAAGGCGATGTTGTCGTAGATCGACATCGGGAACGGCGTGGGCTTTTGGAACACCATGCCGACCTTGGCGCGGATGAGGCTCACGTCCAGGCCGGACTTGAGGATGTCCTGGCCGTCGAGCAGGATCTGCCCTTCGGCGCGCTGCTCGGGATAGAGCTCGAACATGCGGTTGAAGGTGCGCAGCAGCGTGCTCTTGCCGCAGCCCGAGGGGCCAATGAAGGCCGTGACCTTGTTTTCCGGGATGTCGAGGTTGATGTGCTTGAGCGCGAGGAACTTGCCGTAATAGAAGCGCAGGTCGCGCACGGAGAGCTTGGCCTTCTCGTGGGCGGGGAGCTCGAAGTCGAGCACGGTTTTCTCGGCGACGGCGTTCATGTCGATGGCTTTTGTCAATGCTTTTGCCGCAGCAGCACGCGCGCGGCGATGTTGAGCGCGAGCACGCCCAGCGTGATGAGGAACACGCCCGCCCAGGCCAGCTGCTGCCAGTTCTCGTAGGGGCTCATGGCGAACTTGAAGATCGTCACCGGCAGGCTCGCCAGCGGCTGGCCGAGGTCGGCGTTCCAGAACTGGTTGGACAGCGCCGTGAACAGCAGCGGCGCGGTCTCGCCCGAGACGCGCGCCAGCGCCAGCAGCACGCCGGTGGCCACGCCCGAGCGCGCGGCCTTGAGCGTGACGGCGCCGATGACCTTCCACTTGGGCGTGCCCAGCGCGTAGGCCGCCTCGCGCAGCGCATTGGGCACCAGCGAGAGCATGTTCTCGGTGGTGCGCACGACGATGGGGATGACGATGAGCGTGAGCGCCAGCACGCCGGCCCAGCCGGAGAAGCCCCGCATCTGCGTCACGACCACCGAGTAGATGAACAGGCCGATGACGATGGAGGGGGCGGACAGCAGGATGTCGTTGATGAAGCGCGTGCACGCGCCCAGCCAGCCCTTGCGGCCGTACTCGGCGAGGTAGACACCGGCCATCACGCCGATGGGCGTGCCGATGAGCGTGGCCAGGCCCACCATCAAGAAGGAGCCGAAGATGGCATTGGCCAGGCCCCCGCCCTCGGACTGCGGCGCGGGCGTCATCCGCGTGAACACGTCCAGGGACAGCGCCGGCAGCCCCAGGCGCAGCGTCTCCCAGAGAATCCAGATCAGCCAGAACACGCCAAAGGCCATGGCGGCCAGCGCCAGCGCCAGCGCGATGGCATTGGTGCGCTTGCGGGCGCGGTGGCGCGCCAGGCGCCTGTCGTCCAGAGCCTTGTCCGCAGGGCTCGTCAGGGTGTTCATGCGCGCGCTCCTTCGCTCTTCTTCAGCCGCGTCAACAGCAGCCGCGACAGCACCAGCACCACGAAGGTGATGAAGAACAGCACCAGCCCCAGGTAGATCAGCGAGGCCTGGTGCAGGCCCTCGCCGGCCTCGGCGAACTCGTTGGCCAGCGCGCTGGTGATGCTGTTGGCCGGCTCGAACAGCGACAGCGAGCCGAGCTGGTTCATGTTGCCGATCACGAAGGTCACGGCCATGGTCTCGCCGATGGCGCGGCCCAGCCCCAGCATGATCCCGCCCACCACGCCGGTCTTGGTGTAGGGCAGCACCACCTTGGACACCACCTCCCAGGTCGTGGCGCCCAGCCCGTAGGCGGACTCCTTGAGCAGCGGCGGCGTCACTTCGAACACGTCCCGCATCACCGAGGCGATGAAGGGAATGATCATGATGGCCAGGATGATCCCGGCCGACAGCAGCCCCAGGCCCACGGGCGGGCCCTCGAAGAGCTGCCCCAGCCCCGGCACCTCGCCGAAGACTGATTGCAGCGGCTGCTGCACGTAGGTGGCCAGCAGCGGGCCGAACACCAGCAGGCCCCACATGCCGTAGACGATGGAGGGCACCGCGGCGAGCAGTTCCACGGCGATGCCCAGCGGGCGCTTGAGCCAGCCGGGCGCCAGCTCGGTGAGGAACACCGCGATGCCGAAGCTCACGGGCACGGCGATGAGCAGCGCGATGAGCGAGCTCGCCAGCGTCCCCCAGATCATCACCAGGCCGCCGAAGCGCTCCTGTACCGGGTCCCACTCGCTGTTCCACAGGAAGCCCAGTCCATAGGCCTCGATGGCCGGGCGGGCGCCGATGAGCAGCGAGACGATGATGCCGATGAGCAGCGTCAGCACCAGTGCCGCGGCGGCATGCGCGGCGGCCGAGAACAGGCGGTCGGGCCAGGGCGAGAAGCGACGCACAGCAGGCGGCCGGGCCGCGGGCTCCAAAGAATCCATGGTGTCGGCGCTGTCCAGACGCGAGGACGCCGGCAAGGTAGCGGTCATGTGTCGGGGCTCACAGCACTGAGGCGGCCGGTGTGGCCGCCTTCAGTAGACAGAAAATGGAAATCGCGCCAATGGGGCAATGTCAGCAAGTGCAGCGCCATGGCAGGCCACGGTTTCCGCTTACTTGGCAGCCAGTGCCTTGCCGTCGCTGCCCTTGATGCCGGCCCACTGCTTGCGCACCAGCGCCTTGAGGGGCTCGGGCAGCGCCACGTACTCCAGCTCGGTGGCCATGGCGTCGCCGCTGCTGTAGGCCCAGTCGAAGAACTTCAGCGCCGCCGCGGCCGAGGCGGCCTTCTCCGGCGTCTTGTGCATGAGGATGTAGGTCGCGCCGGTCAGCGGCCAGGCATCCTTGCCCGGCTGGTCGGTGAGCACCTGGAAGAAGCTCTTGTTCCAGTCGGCACTGGCGGCAGCAGCCTTGAAGTTGGCGTCGTCCGGGGCCACGAAGCTGCCGGCCTGGTTCTTCAGCAGCGCGTACGTCATCTTGTTCTGCTTGACGTAGGCGTACTCGACGTAGCCGATGGCGCCGGGCAGGCGCTGCACGAAGGCGGCCACGCCCTCGTTGCCCTTGCCGCCCGCGCCCGTGGGCCAGTTCACCGCCGTGCCCTCGCCCACCTTGGACTTCCACTCGGCGTTGGCCTTGGAGAGGTAGTTGGTGAACAGGAAGCTCGTGCCCGAGCCGTCGGCGCGGCGCACCACGGCGATGGCCGCATCGGGCAATGCCAAGCCGGGATTCAATGCGGTGATCGCAGCATCGTTCCAGCGCTTGATCTTGCCCAGGTAGATATCACCCAGCACCTGGCCGGTGAGTTTCAACTGCCCGGGCTGCAGACCCTTGACGTTGACCACCGGCACCACGCCGCCGATGACGGTGGGGAACTGCAGCAGACCGTCCTTGGCCAGTTCCTCGTCCTTGAGCGGCATGTCGGTGGCGCCGAAGTCCACCGTCTTGGCCTTGACTTGCTTGATACCGGCGCCCGAGCCCACCGACTGGTAGTTCACACGTACGCCAGTGCCCTTGTTGTAGGCATCGGCCCACTTGGCGTAAATGGGTGCCGGAAACGTGGCCCCTGCACCCGTCACATCCTGAGCGGCGGCGGTGCCGACGGCGGCGGTGAGCAGGGTGCCGAGCAGCAGCGGCAAGGAGTGGCGCGACATCGCGGGTCCTCAAGGCAGTTGAGCGATGAGCGCGACTGTAGGCAGCCTGTGTGACATCTCTATGACAGTGACGCCGTAACCATGAATGCACTGTCACATCCCGGTCTCATAGAAACGCCCTGACGCCGGCGCCAAGGCCATGGCGGCAACGTCACGCGCACGTCATCGAGGCAGCACATGCCAGTGCACTGTTCAAGCGAACAAAAAAAGAGGCGGACATGCCGCCTCTCGTCGGGACCGATAGGTTCCAGATACCGTCAGGCGCGTGCGGCTTCGGCAAGCCGTTCGGCACAGGCGCGCCCCTGTTCACCATCCCGGGCCTCGACCATCACGCGCAGCACGGGCTCGGTGCCCGAAGCCCGGATCAGCACGCGGCCTGCTTCGCCCAGCGCACGCTCGACGTCCGCCTGCACTTCGGCCAGCTTCGTGTTGCGCTTCCAATCCGCGCCTTCGGCCAGGCACACGTTGAGCAGCGTTTGCGGGAACAGGGACACGCCCTCCAGCAAAGAGGCCAGCGAGCGGCCATGGCGGCACACGGCCTGCAGGATCTGCAACGCGCTGACGATGCCGTCGCCCGTGGTGTGGCGATCCAGGGCAATCAAATGGCCGGAGCCTTCGCCACCGAGTTGCCAACCGCGCGCCGAAAGCTCTTCCAATACATAGCGGTCGCCGACCTTGGCACGCACCAGCGGCACATCCAGGCGACGCAAGGCCAATTCCACACCCATGTTGGTCATGAGAGTGCCCACCGCGCCGGGCACGCCCTGCCCTTGCGCCAAGCGGTCGGCCACCATGACATAGAGCAGCTCGTCGCCGTTGTAGAGCCGGCCGGCGGCATCCACCATCTGCAACCGATCAGCGTCGCCGTCGAGGGCAATGCCGTAGTCCGCACCATGCTCGCGCACGGCCTGCACCAGGGCCTGGGGCGCGGTCGCGCCCACGCCAGCGTTGATGTTGAGGCCGTCCGGACTTGCACCGATGGTCACGACTTCGGCGCCCAGCTCATGGAACACCGCCGGAGCCACTTGGTAAGCCGCGCCATGCGCGGCATCCACCACCAGCTTCATGCCCTTGAACGAAAGCTCGTTGCTGACGGTGCTCTTGCAGAACTCGATGTAGCGCCCGCCCGCATCCTGCAGCCGGCGTGCCTTGCCCAAACCCGTGGAATCCACCCAGCTCGGCGACTCCAGCAGCGCCGCCTCGACTGCCAATTCCCAGGCATCGGGCAGCTTCTGGCCATGAGCCGAGAAAAACTTCACGCCGTTGTCGTTGAAAGGGTTGTGCGAGGCACTGATGACCACGCCCAGGTCCAGGCGCAATGCACGTGTGAGGTAGGCCACACCGGGCGTGGGCAGCGGCCCGCTGAGCAGGACGTCCACACCGGCCGAAGCAAAGCCGGCCTCCAGCGCGGACTCGATCATGTAGCCGGAGATGCGCGTGTCCTTGCCGATCAGTACCGTGGGGCGCTTCGCCCCGGTGCGCAGCACACGCCCGACGGCATGTCCAAGCCGCAGCATGAAATCCGGCGTGATCGGCGATTGGCCAACGGTCCCCCGGATACCGTCCGTGCCGAAGTAATTCCTGCTCATCCTCTTTCCTCGTTGTGCTTGTGCGTCAGCGTCCACGGCCCTTTCCAGGGCAACTTGGCATTGTCGTTCACCAGTTCAGTGAGCCGAGTTGCTCCCGGCCAAGCCGGCTGCCTGCCAGACCCGCATCGCATCCACGGTCGCGGCCACATCGTGAACTCGTACCACGCGTGCGCCCTGCGTCACGGCGGCCAGGACTGCGGCCACGCTGGGCACCAAGCGCTGGTCCACGGGTCGGCCAGTGACCGTGCCAAGGCAAGACTTGCGAGACAAACCTACCAGCAGCGGCCGACCCAGTACCAGCAGTTCGCGCTGACGCTGCAGCAGCTCCAGGTTATGCGCGACGGTCTTGCCGAAGCCGTACCCTGGGTCCAGGACCACGCGCTCGTCGGCCACGCCGTGCGCGCGCAGCGCCGTCAACCGCTCGGCCAGGAACGCACCGACTTCCGCTGCCACGTCGCCATAGACCGGCGCCACCTGCATCGTGGCCGGCTCGCCCTGCATGTGCATCACGCATACGCCAGCGCCCACGCCGCTCGCCAGCAGCGCTTCCAGTGCGCCGGGCCGCTGCAGCGAGCGCACGTCGTTGATGATGTCCACGCCTAGGTCCAGCGCGGTACGGATCACCAACGGACTGCTGGTGTCCACCGACACCGGCACGCCCAGCTTCACCGCGTGACGCAGCACCGGTTCGACGCGAGCCAGCTCTTCTGCCTCAGTTGGCGTGCTGGAACCCGGCCGGGTCGATTCGCCGCCGATGTCCAAGATATCAGCGCCCTCCGCCAACAGTTGCTCGCAATGCGCCAGCGCCGACATCGCATCGGCATGCTGACCACCGTCCGAGAACGAATCCGGAGTGACATTGACGATACCCATCACCTGCGGGCGCGAGAGATCGATGCGAAAGCGTGTGGTGGACCAGTACATGGGCAGATGAAAGAAAACACGGGGCCCCGAAGGGCCCCGTGCGGGTTCAGCAAAACGAGGTCAGGACGATGCCGTGGCGGGCGTGCCGTCCGGGTTGACCGGCGGCGTGACACTGCCACCGGAACGCGGCGGCGTGGACGTCCAGTCCTTGGGCGGGCGCGGCGGCTTGCCGGCCATGATGTCGTCGATCTGGTCGCTGTCGATGGTCTCCCACTCGATCAGCGCCCGCGCCATCGCGTGCATCTTGTCCTTGTTTTCTTCGATGAGCCGGCGCGCGATGGCGTACTGCTCGTCGATGATCTTGCGGATCTGCTTGTCCACCTTCTGCATCGTCTCCTCGGAGACGTTGACCTGCTTGGTGACCGAGCGGCCAAGGAACACCTCGCCCTCGTTCTCCGCGTACACCATAGGGCCCAGTTCGTCCGTCATGCCATAGCGCGTGACCATGTCTCTGGCAATCTGCGTAGCGCGCTCGAAGTCATTGGAAGCGCCGGTGGTCATCTGGTTCATGAACACCTCTTCCGCAATGCGGCCACCGAACAGCACGGAGATGGTGGAGAGCATGCGCTCCTTGTCCATGCTGTAGCGGTCGCCTTCAGGCAATTGCATCGTCACACCCAAGGCACGACCGCGCGGGATCACCGTGACCTTGTGCACCGGGTCAGTCTTTGGCATCAGGCGCGCCACCAGAGCATGACCAGCCTCGTGGTACGCCGTGTTCTTGCGCTCCTCCTCGGGCATGACCATGGACTTGCGCTCCGGGCCCATCATGATCTTGTCCTTGGCCTTCTCGAAGTCGACCATTTCCACCACGCGCGCATTGCGGCGGGCGGCGAACAGCGCAGCTTCGTTGACCAGGTTGGCCAAGTCGGCACCCGAGAAGCCCGGCGTGCCGCGCGCCAGGATGTCGGCGCGAATGTCCTGGCCGACCGGAACTTTGCGCATGTGCACATTGAGGATCTGTTCGCGGCCCCGCACGTCGGGCAGCGTGACGTAGACCTGGCGGTCGAAGCGGCCCGGACGCAGCAGCGCGGGGTCGAGGATGTCAGGCCGGTTGGTGGCCGCCATCACGATCACACCCAGGTTGGTTTCGAAGCCGTCCATCTCGACCAGCATCTGGTTGAGAGTCTGCTCACGCTCGTCATTGCCGCCGCCCAGGCCGGCACCACGGTGGCGACCCACGGCGTCGATCTCGTCCACGAAGATGATGCAGGGAGCGCTCTTCTTGGCCTGCTCGAACATGTCACGCACGCGAGCCGCACCGACACCGACGAACATCTCCACGAAGTCGGAGCCAGAAATGCTGAAGAACGGCACCTTGGCCTCGCCCGCGATGGCCTTGGCGAGCAGCGTCTTGCCGGTACCCGGGGGGCCGACCAGCAGCACGCCGCGCGGGATGCGGCCACCCAGCTTCTGGAAGCGCTGTGGGTCCTTGAGGAAGTCCACCAGTTCCTTCACTTCCTCCTTGGCCTCATCACAGCCAGCAACGTCGGCAAAGGTGGTGGAGTTGTTGGCTTCGTCGAGCATGCGCGCCTTGCTCTTGCCGAAGCTAAAGGCGCCGCCCTTGCCGCCGCCCTGCATCTGGCGCATGAAGTAGATCCACACGCCAATGAGCAGGAGCATCGGTCCCCAACTCACAAGGATGCTCATCAGCACCGAAGGCTCTTCACGCGGCTTAACGTCGAATTTGACGCCGTTGTTGATCAGGTCACCCACCAGCCCCCGATCGAGATACGTGGCGGTGCTGCGCAACCGCTTGTCGTCAGTGGTAATGGCGATGATGTCAGTGCCGCCATTGCCTTCCTGCAGCGTCACGGACTTGATGCGCTTGGCACGCACCTCTTCCAGAAAATCTGAATAACCGATTTGGTTACCGGCCGTCACTCCGCGGTCGAACTGCTTGAAGACCGTGAACAGCACGAGTGCGATCACCATCCAGACAGCGACTTTAGAGAACCATTGATTGTTCACCGCGGCTCCTTCTAGCAAACCAGGCACAGCCACGCCCGCGAGGCGCGACTGTGCGGAATTGGGGGCAATTTTAGTTCAGTCAAGGGTTCGGCAATTTTTGCTTTGTCCCGGGACAGCACAGGTGTTTTCGCCTGCCTGCTGCCGCCTACGGACACTGAACATCATGACCTTTTCAGACCAATGCCAACGAGGAAAGTTTCCGCCGAGCGATCGCGCGACGCCTTGGGCTTGATCGGCTTGACCGTGCGGAAATGCCGTTTGAACAATTCCACCAGCTGGCTGTAGCCACTGCCGTGAAAAACCTTGCATACCAGTGCGCCAGACGGCTTGAGGTGCCCCTCGCAGAACTCCACGGCCAGCTCGACCAGATCGGCAATGCGCGCGGCATCGGCACTTTCGATGCCAGACAGGTTGGGCGCCATGTCGGACACCACCAGATCGGCCTGTTGTCCCTGCAGTGCCTCGTGCAACTGCGCCAGCACCGTGTCCTCACGGAAATCGCCCTGGATGAAATGCACACCCTCAACCGGCTCAAACGGCAGGATATCCAGCGCGATAAGCCTGCCGTTCAGTTCACCGACAGCGGCACCGCCCGCACCGGCCGCCTTAGGCGCAAATCGGCGGCGCAGGTACTGGCTCCAGGCGCCTGGCGCAGCGCCCAAGTCCACCACGACTTGCCCGGGCCGCACCAAGCCTAGCGTCTCGTCGATTTCCTTGAGCTTGTAGGCGGCACGGGAGCGGTAGCCGTCCCTTTGCGCCATCTTCACGTAAGGGTCATTGATGTGGTCGGCCAGCCAAGCCTTGTTGACCTTCTTGCTCTTGGTCTTGATCTTCATGCTGCGTCGATAATGTAAAGATGTCTGCGATCAATCTGACCCCGGCCCAGCGCAAGGAACACCGCGCCGCCGCTCACCACCTCGACCCCGTCGTACAGATCGGGGCCGATGGCCTCACGCCCGGCGTGCTCAAGGAACTCGATGCCGCGCTCAAGGCTCATGGCCTGATCAAGGTGCGTGTCTTCTCCGACGACCGCGCCGCGCGTGAAGCCTTGCTCGGCCAACTGGCCGACCAACTCGACGCTGCGCCCATCCAGCACATCGGCAAACTGCTGGTGCTGTGGCGCCCTATCCCACCCAAAGAATCCGTCGAACGTGAGGACCGTCGCCCCGGGCCAAAGGTGGTCAAAATCGTGAAGTTCAGCAAGAGTGGCAACCACCGCCCGCAAGTCAAGAAGGTGCGCGTGCTGGGCAATGAGCGTGTCACGCCTGGCGGTAGCGTCAAGCGAGCCAAACAACGTACCACCAGCGTCAAGAAGCGCGTCGCTGAGTAAGCGGCTACCGTTATCAAGAATGCGGCGCCTTCTCTGGCGCCGCCACGCGCCAGGACAGCAGCAACACGCACAGGATCTTGAAGCCGAAAAGCACCAGGCTTACGGCGTGCAGTTGTCCAAAAGTCAGAGCACTCTGCCCGGCGCGTGCGGCGGCCATCATGGGCTGCAGGCCGAAGTAGCCGGCCACCGTGAAAAATAGCGCTCCCAGGGCCAACGCCATTTCAAAGCTGAATTGCGGACCCAGACCGGCATGCGCCCGCCGCCGTTCGATGAGCACAACCGCCAACGCCGCAGCCAAGCTCAGGAAAGCCTCCCGCTTGAAGATGAAGGCCACCACCAGCCCGGCCTGAACACGCTCCAGCGTTGCGAACGGAGCCGGTGTGGCCACCAACGCCACACACAGCAGCAGACCTGCCCACAGTGGTGGCAGCAGCCGGCGCAAACGAGCCAAGCCGCCACCGGTCGTCATGTGCCTCACCGGTAATGCACGTCCACGATCTCGTAGTGCTTGATACCGCCCGGAGCCTGCACTTCCGCCACATCACCGGCTTCCTTGCCGATGAGGGCACGCGCGATGGGTGAGCTGATGGAAATGAGGCCCTGCTTGAGGTCGGCCTCGTCATCACCCACGATCTGGTAAGTGACTCCTGCGCCGGTGGCCTTATCTTCCAGGTCCACCGTAGCGCCGAACACCACGCGTCCGCCAGCGTCGAGCTCGGAAGGATCAATCACCTGCGCCGCGGCCAGCTTGCCTTCGATTTCCAGGATGCGGCCCTCGATGAAGCCTTGCTTGTCCTTGGCGGCGTCGTACTCGGCGTTCTCCGACAGGTCGCCCTGTGCCCGCGCCTCCTGAATCGCCAGGACAACCGCGGGCCGCTCGACGTATTTCAGGCGCTGCAGCTCCTCCTTGAGCTTCTCGGCGCCGCGCTTGGTGATGGGAATGGTGGCCATGGTCTGGATCGATGGATGAAAAGCAAAACGCGCCCGCGGCGCGTTTCGGTTCAGGTGTGGAAAACCGTCCCCCTGCTGGCCAGGGGTGACGGTGAAGCGCCCGCAGTTTAGTGCAGTTGGGCGTGCATCTCCTGCAGCGAGATCACGCTGAGGTCCGCCTGATGCTTCAGGGCCTCGGTAGCGGCCTCGCAGCCGGCCATGGTGGTGTAGTAGGTCACACGGTTGGCCAGCGCGGCAGTGCGGATGTAGCGCGAATCGGCAATCGCCGTGCGCGTCTCGTCCACCGTGGTGAACACCAGCTGGATCTCGCCCGCCTTGACCATGTCGGCGATGTGCGGACGACCGTCCTTGACCTTGTTCACGGTCTTCACCGGGATGTCCGCGGCAGCAATCGCCGCAGCCGTGCCCTTGGTGGCCAGCAGCTTGAAGCCCATGGCGTGCAACTCGGCGGCCACTTGGACAGCGCGCGCCTTGTCGCTGTTCTTCACGCTGATCACCACCGCGCCTTGCGTCGGCAGCCGCGAACCTGCGCCGAGCTGGCTCTTGAGCATGGCCTCGCCGAAGCTCTTGCCCACGCCCATGACCTCGCCCGTGGAGCGCATTTCCGGGCCCAGGATCGGGTCCACGCCCGGGAACTTGTTGAACGGGAACACCGCTTCCTTGACGCTGAAGTACGGCGGCACCACTTCGCGCGGCGCGCGGCCATCGGGTCCCTTCTGCTCGGACAGCTTCTGGCCCGCCATGCAGCGCGCGGCGATCTTGGCCAGCGGCTGGCCCGTGGCCTTGGAGACATAAGGAACGGTGCGCGAGGCGCGCGGGTTCACTTCCAGCACATAGACGACGGCCTTGTCCCCTTCGCCCTGGATGGCGAACTGCACGTTCATCAGGCCCACGACCTTGAGCGCCCTGGCCATCAGCGCCGTCTGGCGGCGCAGCTCGTCCTGCAGCGACGCAGGCAGCGAGTACGGCGGCAGCGAGCACGCGGAGTCGCCCGAGTGCACGCCAGCCTGCTCGATGTGCTCCATGATCCCGCCGATCATGACGGCCTCGCCGTCGCTGATGCAGTCCACGTCCACCTCGATCGCGTCATCAAGGAAGCGGTCCAGCAGCACCGGCGACTTCTCGGACACACGCACGGCCTCGCGCATGTAGCGCTCCAGGTCCTTGTCGCCGTGCACGATCTCCATCGCGCGGCCGCCCAGCACGTAGCTCGGCCGCACCACCAGCGGGTAGCCGATCTCGTGCGCCAGCTCCAGTGCCGCCTCTTCGGTGCGGGCGGTGCGGTTGGGCGGCTGCTTGAGGCCCAGCTCGTGCAGCAGCTTCTGGAAGCGCTCGCGGTCCTCGGCAATGTCGATGGAGTCCGGCGAAGTGCCGATGATGGGCACGCCGTTGGCCTCCAGGTCCAGCGCCAGCTTCAGCGGCGTCTGGCCGCCGTACTGCACGATCACACCGACGGGCTTTTCCTTGTCGACGATCTCCAGCACGTCCTCCAGCGTCACCGGCTCGAAGTACAGGCGGTCCGAGGTGTCGTAGTCGGTGGACACGGTTTCCGGGTTGCAGTTGACCATGATGGTCTCGTACCCGTCCTCACGCATCGCCAGCGCCGCGTGCACGCAGCAGTAGTCGAACTCGATGCCCTGGCCGATGCGGTTCGGACCGCCGCCGAGCACCATGATCTTCTTCTTGTCGCTGGGCT
Organism: Azohydromonas caseinilytica; assembly: GCF_012927045.1. Lineage (GTDB taxonomy): Bacteria > Pseudomonadota > Gammaproteobacteria > Burkholderiales > Burkholderiaceae_C > Azohydromonas > Azohydromonas caseinilytica. The sequence goes on from NZ_JABBFW010000006.1 coordinate 67,438, forward strand.
GGGCCTCGCACTCCTCGTCGTACGTGGAGTACATGTAAGCCGTCTGCGTCTCGAACTCGGCGGCGCAGGTGTCCACGCGCTTGTAGACCGGACGCACGCCCAGCGCCTGGCGCGCGCGGCGCACGTCATGCTGGTTGCTGCCCAGCAGCTTGCCCAGGCGCTTGTCGGAGAAGCCTTTGCGCTTGAGGAAGAACAGCTCGTCCCTGGACAGGCTCTCCAGCGTGCGGCCCTTGACGGCCTCTTCGGTCTGCACGATCTGCTCGATCTGTGCCAGGAACCACGGGTCGATCGCGGTTTCTTCAAAGATCTCGTCCAGGCTCATGCCGATGCGCAAGGCATCAGCCACGAACAGGATGCGCTCGGGGCCCGGGCTGCCGATTTCCTCCACGATCTCGTCGCGGTCGGTAGAGCGCTCGCTCAGGCCGTCGATACCGGTCTCCAGGCCGCGCAGCGCCTTCTGGAAACTTTCCTGGAAGGTGCGGCCCATGGCCATCACCTCGCCCACGGACTTCATCTGCGTCGTCAGGTGCGGATCGGCCTCACGGAACTTCTCGAAGGCAAAGCGCGGGATCTTGGTGACGACGTAGTCGATGCTGGGCTCGAAGGACGCCGGCGTGGCGCCGCCGGTGATGTCGTTCTTGAGCTCGTCGAGCGTGTAGCCCACGGCCAGCTTGGCGGCGATCTTGGCGATCGGGAAACCCGTGGCCTTGGAGGCCAGCGCCGAGCTGCGGCTCACGCGCGGGTTCATCTCGATCACGATCATGCGGCCGTTGGTCGGGTTGATCGAGAACTGCACGTTGGAGCCGCCGGTGTCCACGCCGATCTCGCGCAGGATGGCGATGGAGGCGTTGCGCAGCAGCTGGTACTCCTTGTCGGTGAGCGTCTGCGCCGGCGCGACCGTGATCGAGTCGCCGGTGTGGATGCCCATCGGGTCCAGGTTCTCGATCGAGCACACGATGATGCAGTTGTCCGCCTTGTCGCGGACGACCTCCATCTCGTACTCCTTCCAGCCGATGAGGCTCTCCTCGATCAGCAGTTCCTTGGTCGGCGAGAGGTCCAGGCCGCGCTTGCAGATCTCCTCGAACTCCTCGGGGTTGTAGGCGATGCCGCCGCCGGTGCCGCCCAGCGTGAAGCTGGGGCGGATCACCATCGGGAAGCCCGAGCCGCCGATCTCGGCCTGGATGCGCTTCTGCACGCCCCAGGCCTCTTCCATGCTGTGGGCGATGCCGCTCTTGGCAGAGTCGAGGCCGATCTTGGTCATCGCCTCCTTGAACTTCTGGCGATCCTCGGCCTTCTCGATGGCGTGCTCGTTGGCGCCGATCATCTCCACGCCGTACTTGTCCAGCACGCCATGGCGGTGCAGGTCCAGGGCGCAGTTGAGCGCCGTCTGCCCGCCCATGGTGGGCAGGATCGCGTCCGGGCGCTCCTTGGCGATGATGCGCTCCACCACCTGCCAGGTGATGGGCTCGATGTACGTGACGTCGGCCGTGGCCGGGTCGGTCATGATGGTCGCCGGGTTCGAGTTGACCAGGATGACCTTGTAGCCTTCCTCGCGCAGCGCCTTGCAGGCCTGGGCGCCGGAATAGTCGAACTCACAGGCCTGGCCGATGATGATCGGGCCGGCGCCGATGATGAGGACGCTCTTGATGTCGGTGCGCTTGGGCATCTCAGTTCTTCTCCGTCTGGCGCGCCGCCATCAGCTCAATGAAGCGGTCGAACAGGTACGCAATGTCGTGCGGGCCGGGCGAGGCCTCGGGGTGCCCCTGGAAGCAGAAGGCGGGTTTGTCGGTCCAGGCCAGGCCTTGAAGCGAGCCGTCGAACAGGCTCACGTGCGTGGCACGCAGGTTCACAGGCAGCGCATCGGCCTTTACGGCAAAGCCGTGGTTCTGGCTGGTGATGCTCACGCGGCCGTTGTCCAGGTCCTTCACCGGATGGTTGGCACCGTGGTGGCCGAACTTCATCTTGTAGGTCGGCGCGCCGGCGGCCAGGGCCATGATCTGGTGGCCCAGGCAGATGCCGAAGGTCGGCAGACCGCTGTTGATCAGCTCGCGCACGGCCTCGATGGCGTAGTCGCAGGGCTGCGGATCGCCAGGACCGTTGGACAGGAAGATGCCGTCGGGCTTGTACGCCAGCGCCTCGCGCGCCGGCGTCTGCGCCGGCAGCACCGTGATGCGGCAGCCGCGGCTGGCGAGCATGCGCAGGATGTTGAACTTCACGCCGTAGTCGTAGGCCACGACGTGAAAGCGCGGTGCTTCCTGGACCCCGTAGCCGACGCCAAGCGTCCATTCGGACTGCGTCCACTCATAGGCCTGGCGCGTGGACACCACCTTGGCCAGATCCTGTCCAGCCATGCTGGGCGCGGCCTTGGCACGTTCCACCGCTTCGGCCTTGTGCGCCTCGGTGATTTCAGTGCCAACGGGGAAAGCGACGATGCAGCCGTTCTGCGCCCCGGTGGTGCGCAGCACGCGCGTCAGGCGTCGCGTGTCGATGTCGGCGATGGCGACCGTGCCCTGCGCCTGCAGGTATTCAGGCAGTGACTGTCCGGCACGGAAGTTGGACAGGCGCACGGGCAGGTCCTTGATCACCAGGCCGGCAGCATGGACCTTCGAGGCCTCGACATCCTCGCCGTTGACGCCGTAGTTGCCGATGTGCGGATACGTCAGCGTGACGATCTGGCGGCAGTAGCTCGGGTCGGTGAGGATTTCCTGATAGCCGGTGAGCGCGGTGTTGAACACCACTTCGCCGACCGTATGACCGGCTGCGCCGATCGAGGTGCCCTGAAAGACCGTGCCGTCTGCAAGTGCGAGAAGTGCGGGAGGCTGTACAGGCAGCAAGGAAGACTCCGGTGTGTGTGCACGCCCGGCGCTGCTGTGGCGCTCGATATTGGTGCGCAACCGGTACGGGACCGGCGGCAGATGAGGCGGAAATTCGCCGGGCGGGATGTTGGCGGGTAAACCTTGGAATTATAGCCGACCCCGGGTTTTCACCCAGAACCGCCCCTTGCCCCGTAAGGAGTTGCCACCAGTCATGCGCCGACTCGGTGCCCTGCGGCACCTCGCTGGCGCATGGCAGGCCTTGCCGTGTCAGGCGGCCTGGAGTGCGGCGATACCCGCGCGCGCAATCTGCGCATCCTCGTTGGACTTGACGCCGCTCACGCCCACGGCACCGATGCAGTGGCCATCCACGATCACCGGCACGCCGCCTTCGAGCAGGCCTTCGATGCCCGGGGCGCTCAGGAACGAGGTGCGGCCCTGGTTGATCATGTCCTCGTAGGCCTTGCTTTCACGCCGACCCAGCGCCGCAGTGCGAGCCTTGGCGGGCGCGATCTGGGCCGACACCGGTGCGGCGCCATCCAGACGCTGCAGCCACAGCAGGTGCCCTCCGTCATCGACGATGGCGACGGTCACGGCCCAGCCGTTGGCTTGCGCTTCGGCGCGCGCGGCCTCGCCCATGGCTTGCACGTCGTCCTGGGTCAACATCGGTCGGTTCTTCATGTTCGAACTGCTTTTGAAGGTGAAAAGGGCCGTTACTGTAGGCGTGGCCGAATGGCCCTTTCGAGGACGCATCCGAAAAACAGATTTGCACTGGCGGCAGCGGCCCGCAGGCTGGAACGGCGCGGTAAATCTCCCCCAAGGGGCGGAACTAGAATCATTGAAGCGGATCGAATCCGCGTCCTGATCATCTTTGGAGGCTTCTTACATGGACCAACGCCTGCAGACTGTCTATTCCAGCCAGGGAACGGCGGGTTCGCTGAGCGTGCAGCAGCGCAACCGCGTGCTGCGCAACACCTACTGGCTGCTGGCGCTGTCGCTGGTGCCCACGGTCCTGGGTGCCTGGGTCGGCGTGAGCACCGGCATCGTGGCCGCGATGGGCACGGGCATGAGTCTGGTCGTGTTCCTGGTCGGTGCCTTCGGCCTGATGTTCGCCATCGAGAAGACCAAGGATTCCGCCGCCGGCGTCGGCGTGCTGCTGGCCTTCACCTTCTTCATGGGCCTGATGCTGTCGCGGCTGCTGGCCGTGGTGCTGGGCTTCTCCAACGGCGCGCAGCTGGTGATGCTGGCCTTCGGCGGCACGGCCGGCGTGTTCCTGGCCGTGGCCTCGCTGGCCACCGTCATCAAGCGCGACCTCACGAACATGGGCAAGTTCCTGTTCGTGGGCGTGATCCTGCTGCTGGTGGCAATGCTGGTGAACATCTTTGTGCAGTCCAGCGCACTGATGATGACGCTGTCGGTGATCGCCATCGGCCTGTTCTCCGCCTTCATGCTCTATGACATCAAGCGGGTGATCGACGGCGGCGAGACCAACTACATCACCGCCACGCTGGCCATCTATCTGGACCTGTACAACATCTTCCAGAACCTGCTGGCGCTGCTGGGCATCTTTGGCGGCGACCGCGAATAACTCGAATACCGCTTCCAGCAAAAAGGCCCCGCGAGGGGCCTTTTTCATGGACACATGTACATGCCGCCTCAGGCGGAGGACGCTGCACCGGCATCGACCTCGGTCGCCTTCGGCACCGCAAACGGATCGCGCTCGAACACCGCCATGCTCTCCACATGCGCCGTGTGCGGGAACATGTTGACCGCGCCGGCAGCCGTGCAGCGGTAGCCGGCCTGGTGCACCAGCAGCCCGGCGTCGCGCGCCAGCGTGGCCGGGTTGCAGCTCACATAGACGATGCGCTGCGGCGGCTCCCAGCCCTGCGGCGCGTCCTGCGGCGACTGGTGCAGGTCGGCCAGCGCCTTGGCCAAGGCAAAAGCGCCCTCGCGCGGCGGATCGACCAGCCAGCGCCGCGCCGGCCCGTACGTCACGATGTCCTCGGGAGTAAGTTCAAACAGGTTGCGGGCCGCGAAGCTGGCCTTGTGCGCCAGGCCATTGCGCAGCGCGTTCTCGCGCGAGCGCTGCACCAGCGCCTCGCTGCCCTCGATGCCCAGCACCTCGCGCGCCTGCGTGGCCAGCGGCAGCGTGAAATTGCCCAGCCCGCAGAACCAGTCGATGACGCGCTCCCCGGGCTGCACGTCCAGCAGCCGCAGCGCCCGGCCCACCAGCACCGTGTTGATGTGATGGTTGACCTGGGTGAAGTCGGTGGGCTTGAAAGGCATGACCACACCGAACTCCGGCAGCGCGTAGGCCAGCTCCGGTCCGCTTTCGTCGAGCAGGTGCACCGTGTCCGGACCCTTGGGTTGCAGCCACCACTGCACGCCATGCTCGGCGGCAAAGGCACGCAGGCGGTCCGCGTCGGCCGTGCTCAGCGGCTCCAGATGACGCAGCACCAGCGCCGTCACCAACCCCTGCGGCCCTTCGCCGATCGCGACCTCGATCTGCGGCAGCCGGTCACGCGCCTCCATGGACGCAATCAGCGCGCGCAGCGGCATCAGCAGCGCGCTCACATGCGGCGGCAGCACCTCGCAGCGCTGCATGTCGGCCACGTAGCGGGACTTGCGCTCGTGAAAGCCCACCAGCACGGTGCCCTTCTTCGCCACATGGCGCACTGACAGCCGCGCGCGATAGCGATAGCCCCAGGTCGGGCCTTCCACCGGGCGCAGCATGCGCTCGGGCTTGACCTTGCCCAAATGCCACAGGTTGTCCTCCAGCACGCGCTGCTTGATGGCGATCTGCGCGCCGGGATGCAGGTGCTGCATCTTGCAGCCGCCACAGGCGCCAGCATGCAGTCCGAAGTGCGGACAGCCCGGCGTCACACGCTGCGAACTCTCGCGCCGCAACGCTTCGAGAACACCCTGCTCCCAGTTGTTCTTGCGCCGCGACACCTGCACCTGCACCTGCTCGCCCGGCAGCGCTCCTTCGATGAAGACGACTTTCCCCTCGGCGTTGTGGGCCACGCCTTGCGCATCGAGGTCCAGCGACTCGACACGCAGCCATTCCTTGTCAACCGTCATGGGCGCGGATTATCCGGCCCGGCCATGAGGCCCCTGCCGTGCGCGGCTTTGCACAGCACCCGGGACGGAACAAATCCGCGCGTGCAAAGCGCCGGATGGCGCAAAGAAGCCGTCAGAAGATCGAGTCGCGATCAACGCCCTGGCGCACCATGCGCCGCCGCAGCTTGACCAGCGCCTCCTGCTGGATCTGCCGGATGCGCTCGCGCGTGAGCCCCATGCGCTCGGCCAGCACCTCCAGCGTCTCGGGCTCGCGGTCGTGCAGCCCGTAGCGGCCGGTCAGCACCTCACGTTCGCGCTCGTTGAGTTCGGAAATGCCGGTGCGCAGCAACTGCTCGACCTCGCGCACCAGGGTCTGGCCCAGCGGATCGAGCGCCTGGTCGTCCGCCACGGTGTCGAGCATGGATTCGCCCTGGTCGCGCTCCAACGGCGCGTCCAGCGACGTGGGCTGCTCGGCAAAGCGCAGCAGCGCCGCCACATCCTGCGCCGAGCGGCCAAGCGCCGCGGCGACCTGCTCGACACTGACGCCGCGCTCGGCGCCATTCCCGTTGGCGCCGCCGTTCTCGCTCTCCAGCGCGCGGCGCATCTTGAGCACCTGGTTCAACTCGCGCACCACATGCACCGGCAGCCGCACCAGCCGGGCCTGGTGCATGATCGCGCGCTCGATGCTCTGGCGAATCCACCACGAAGCGTAGGTGGAGAAGCGAAATCCCCGCTCCGGCTCGAACTTGCCGATGGCATGCATGAGCCCGAGGTTGCCCTCTTCGATCAAGTCGGTCATGGGCAGGCCGCGGCCCATGTAGTTCTTGGCGATGCTCACCACGAGGCGCAGGTTGCGCTCGATCATCGCCTGGCGGGCGTCAAAGTCGCCCGCGCGCGCGCGCACCGCGGTGGCGTATTCCTGTTCCGGCGTCAGCAGCGGCGCGCGGCGAATCTCGCGCAGGTAGAGCTGCAGGGTGTTGCCGACATCGGATTCGCCCACGGGCAGTACCGCGCCCGCATCCGCAGCGGGCTCCGCGGCCGGCTCTTCCGGCACGGCGGCCGGCGGCGCTTCCAGGTCTTCAAGCGCCGCCACCAGCGGCGCGATGTTCACCGGATTCACTCCCGAGCCCTCGCGCATGTCGTATCGCCTGGTCATCGGTGTCCTCCGGTGAAGTGGTGCCGTCAGCGCGGCGGTAGGAGCCGGGTCGGATCGATCGGCTTGCCTTGCTTGCGGATCTCGAAATGCAGCTGTACCCGATTGGCGTCGCTGGCGCCCATCTCGGCGATGCGCTGGCCGCGGCGCACCACCTGGTCTTCCTTGACCAGCAGCGTCTGGTTGTGCGCGTAGGCCGTCAGGTACGTGTTGTTGTGCTTGACGATCACGAGGTTGCCGTAGCCGCGCAGGCCCGAGCCGGCATAGACCACGCGACCATCGGCCGCGGCCAGCACCGGGTCGCCGGCCTTGCCGCCGATGGTGATGCCCTTGTTGCGCGTGTCGTCAAAGGCTGCGGTGACGTTGCCGCCCGCCGGCCAGATCCAGTTGATGCTGTCGTCCGGGTCGCGTGCCGCCGTTTCGCGAGCCGGTGCGCTGGGCACGGCCGCCGAGGCGGTGTCGCTGGCGGAAGCCGCGGCGGCGACCGGCGTCGCGGGCGCGGAAGCGGAAGACGGCGTGGAAGCAGCGGACGGCGCAGACGATGAGGACGGCACGCTGGCCGCGGCCACCGGCGCGGGCTTGGCGTCCAGCGGACGGCTTTCCACGCGGGTGCTCGCCACCGGGCGCGAGGCCACGACCATCGGGTCCACGCCCAGCGGCACCACGCGCACGACCTCGCCGACTTCGATGAGATTGGGGTTGTCGATGCCGCTCCAGCGCGCGATGTCGCGCCAGCTCTGCCCATGCTCCAGGCCGATGCGGATCAGGGTGTCACCCGGGCGGATCGTGTAGTAGCCAGGCTTGCCCGCGTTCTCGATGCCGCGCAGCGGCTTCACGACCTGGACCGGCGCCGGCATCGACGTGGATGGCGTCGGCGTGCGCACGGCGGTACGCGGGCGGTCCTCGACGGGCGCCTGTTGCGTCGGCGAGGCACAGCCGACGATCAGCACCGTCGACACGCCAGCCGCCACGGCCAAGGCGCTACGCCAGGAATTCGAACTCATCGACAAAACGACCCTCCGTTCAACCAAGCCCCGATTTTAGGGGCACGAAATGCACGGCCTCGTGGACCCGACGCACCCAGTCGGTCTCGGTACGGTCCACGACCATCAGCACCTGGCCACCGCTCTCACCCGCATGCAGCGGCGCCACCAGCCGCGCCCCGGGCGCCATCTGGTCCAGCCAGGACTGCGGCAGGGCCTCGCCGCCGGCGGCGGCAATCACGGTGTCGTAAGGGGCATTGGGCGCATGACCGAGGCGCCCATCGCCCCACACCAGGCGCAGGTTCGAGCGGCGCAGCGGCTGCAGCAGGGTGCGCGCGCGCTCGTGCAGCGGCCGCAGCCGCTCCACCGAGACGACCTGCGTGCCCAGCACGCCCAGCAGCGCGGCCTGGTAGCCGCTGCCCGTGCCGATCTCCAGCACGCGGCCCAGCGAGCCGCGCTGCTGCGCCGAGCGGCCCTCGAACAACAGCGCCAGCATGCGCGCCACCACCGAGGGCTTGGAAATCGTCTGGCCATGGCCGATGGGCAGCGCCGTGTCCTCATAGGCCTGGACCACCAGCGCCGCGTCGACGAAATGGTGGCGCGGCACCTGCTCCAGCGCCTGCAGCACCGGCTCGCAGTGCAGTCCCTGCGCGCGCAGGCGCTGCACCATGCGCGCGCGCACGGCCCCGGAGTCCAGCCCCAGACCGCTGGGCGCGCTGTGCCGGCGCGCATCGGCGGCGGCTTCCTGCACCGGGCGTTGCGGGCGCTGCGTGGCGCCCGGGGCCTGCGCGCCCGGGGCGACCCGGTCAAGGCCGATCGGGAAGCGCGGCGCCCGCGGCTTCATGACAGGCGCTGCAGCGCCGCGCGCCAGGCCGGCAGCGTGGCATGCGCGGTCAGGTCCACCTGCAGCGGCGTGATCGACACGCAGCCGCTGGCCGTGGCGTGGAAGTCGGTGCCCTCGCCCGCCTCGCGCGCGTCGCCCGCGGGGCCGATCCAGTAGATCGGCTCGCCGCGCGGATTGGTCTGGCGGATCACGGGCTCGCTGGCATGGCGCCGCCCCAGCCGCGTCACGATCCGCGGCAGCCGTTCGGCCTCGGGATGGTTGGGAATGTTGACGTTGAGCAGCCACGGCCCGGTGGGCGGCGGCTGGCACAGCACCTCGTCCACGACCGCGCGCGCCACGCGGGCCGCGCTCTCCAGGTGGTGCCAGCCGCGCTCGGTCTGCGAGAAGGCAATGGACGGGATGCCGAACAGGTAGCCTTCCATCGCCGCGGCCACCGTGCCGGAGTACAGCGTGTCGTCGCCCATGTTGGCGCCGTTGTTGATGCCCGAGAGCACCAGGTCCGGCCGCTGCGGCAGCAGCCCGGTGAGTGCCACGTGCACGCAGTCCGAGGGCGTGCCGTTGACGACGTTGAAGCCGTTACCGGCCTTGAACACCGACAGCGGGCGGTGCAGGCTCAGCGAGTTGGAGGTGCCGCTGGCGTTCTGCTCGGGGGCGATCACGTCGATCTCGCCGAGGTCCTGCATGGCTGCCACCAGGGCGGCCAGTCCAGGCGCGAGATAGCCATCGTCATTGGCGATCAGGATGCGCATTGATGCTTTCTGGGTTGGGGCCTCGGCGGGCCTGATGAGGCCGCCCGGGGCGGGCGCAGCCGGCCGAAGCCGGCGCAAGGTTAGCGGGTGTGAGGATAATTTCAATATCACACCGGCCGCATTTTGTTCATGCCCGAACCCGCACGGCCGGCACCGCGGCATCGCTTGGGAGGACACGCTGCCATGACCGTCAAGGTCCTGATCCTGGAAGGCAACCCGGTCGCGCGCGGCTTCCTGGGCCGCGTCGTGCGCGAGAGCTTCAGCGATGCGATCAGCATCACCGAGGCCGGCGACACGCAGGGCGCGCGGCGCCAGATCGCACAGGCCGGCCCCGATCCTTTCCGGCTGGTGCTCATCGACCTGGAGCTGCCCGACGGCCAGGCGCTGGAGCTGCTGGCCGAGCTGGCCGGCCAGCCGGCGCTGTGCCTCGTGACCACGCTGTACGCCGACGACGAGCACCTCTTTCCCGCGCTGCAACGCGGCGCCGACGGCTACCTGTTCAAGGAAGACCGCTTCGAGCTGCTGGTGGAGGCGCTGCAGCGCACGGTGCGCGGCCAGCCGCCGCTGTCGCCGGCCATCGCGCGGCGGCTGCTGTCGCATTTCCGCGCCGGCGCGTTCGCCGCGGGGCCGAGCCGGCCACCGGCCTGGCCCAATGAGCCGCCACAGCTCACGCCCCGCGAAAACGAAGTCCTCACCTTCCTGAGCAAGGGCTTCACGATCAAGGAGATCGCCGGGCTGCTGCGGCTCGACTGGTCCAGCGTCAACGACCAGATCCTGGCCATCTACCGCAAGCTCAAGCCCGGCTGAGCCGAGCGGCCACCCCGCGCAGCCTGCTCACTCCTCCACCGCGTCCAGCACCAGCGACACGCGCTGCACGCCCTGCACGGCGGTGGTGGCCAGCAGCCGCAGCGGGCGCCCCGGCGGCAGCCGCAGGCTGAAGCGGTAATCCAGCGAGTCGCTGCCTTCGGCGCTGTCCACGCGGCGCGACCAGCGCAGCGCGCCGTCCACCGACACGCGCAGCTCGTGCCAGGCCTCGGCCGCGTCCGCGCGCCGGCGCACGGCGAAGCGGCAGTCCAGCTCGAAGTGACGTTCGCGCAGCGCGTCGGCCGGAATGTCCAGCCGCGCCACGTCGGCGCTGCCCGCGTCCAGGGTCCAGCGCTCGCGCGGTCCCTGCGCGCCCTGTCGGATGCTGTGTTCTTTGCCCATCCGCGCGAGCTTAGCCAAGCCCGCGCCGGCGCTCGGCGGCCAGGCCGAGTCGCCGCGCCAGCCGGTGGAAATTGCTGCGGTCCATGCCCGCCTCGCGCGCCGCGGCCGCCAGCGAGCCGCCATGGCGCGCCAGCACCGCCCTGATCCACTCGCGCTGGAAGCGCTCGGTGGCCTCGCGCAGGGTGAGCCCGCCTTCCACTGCCTCGCCGGACGGGGCTTCAGGCACCGCGACGCTCGCGCCTGCAGCCCCCACCGGCAAGTGGGAGGTCCCGGCGCGTGACGGCGTGGCCGCCTCACCCAGCAGGTGCCGCGGCTCGACGGCGATCCAGCGTCCCTTGCCCGGCTCGGCGCGCGCCCGCAGCGCGGCGCGGCTGACCAGGTGCTCCAGCTCGCGCACATTGCCCGGCCAGGGCTGCTGCAGCAGCAGCGCCTTGCTCGCCGGCGACAGGCGCAGGTTGCGCGCGCCCAGGCGGTGCTGGTTCTCCTCCATGAAACCCTCGGCCAGCGCCAGCACGTCGCGCCCGCGCTGGCGCAGCGGCGGCACATGCAGCGGGTACACCGACAAGCGGTGGTAGAGGTCGGCCCGGAAGCGCCCGGCCGCGACCTCGGCCGCCAGGTCGCGGTTGGTGGCCGCGATCACGCGCACGTCCACGTGGATGAGCTCGTCGCTGCCCGGGCGCTGCACCTCGCCGCTCTGCAGCACGCGCAGCAGCTTGGCCTGCACCGGCAGCGACAGCTCGCCCACCTCGTCCAGGAACAGCGTGCCGCCGTCGGCCAGCTGGAAACGCCCGGCTCGGGCCTGCGTGGCGCCGGTGAAGGCGCCGCGGCGATGGCCGAACAGCTCGCTGTCCGCCAGGCTCTCGGGCAGCGCCGCGCAGTTCACCTGCACCAGCGCCCGTTCCCGGCGCAGCGATCGCGCGTGCAGCCGTTGCGCCACCAGCTCCTTGCCCACGCCGGTCTCGCCCAGGATCAGCACCGTCAGCTCCGTGGGTGCGACGGTGTCGATCTCGCGCCGCAGCCGCTGCATGGCCGGGCTGCGCCCCAGCAGCTCGCGCGGCGGCTGCGCCCCGGTCTGCAGCTCGCGCGCCAGTTCGTGCTCGCGCTCGGCACGGTCGGCCAGCTCGCGAATGGTGTGCGCCGCCGCGACACCCTGCTCCACCAGGCGCGCCAGGGCCGGCAGCTGCTCCTGCACGGCCTCGAAGCGCCCGGGCTGCAGCGCGTCCAGCGTCAGCAGGCCCCAGGGACGCCCGTGCAGCGCCAGCGGCGCGCCCATGCAGTCGTGCACCGGCAGGATCTCGGGCTGGTGCGCCACCAGACCGTCATAGGGATCGGGCAGCGCGCAATCCGCCGGCAGCCGCCGGCCCTGCGGGCTGCGCAGCAGCAACGCCAGCCGCGGATGCGCCTCGACAAGAAAGCGCCGCCCCAGCGCCTCCTCGCTCAGCCCCTGCACCGCCACCGGCACCAGCACCTCGCCGTCCAGCCGCAGCAGCGCCGCGGCGTCGGCATGCGCCATGCCCCGTACCGCGGACAGCAGCTCCGCGTAGTGCCCGGCTTCCGGCGCCACCTGATGCTCTGAGGTTTCCATGACCACATTGTTGTCCGTTTGACTACCACATATCGTGGTCAAGACGACAACAGCCCCACTCGACTTGTTCTGAATCAAGCACTTGGCGCGTCCCGTAGGGCTGGCCCGAGTCTTGATATCAGGCAAGCCATCCAAGTCCAGGAGAACCCGACATGCTGTCGCCCAAGACGATCGAGATCGTGAAGGCCACCGTTCCCGTGCTGCAGCAGCACGGCGAGGCGATCACCCGTCACTTCTATCCGCTGATGTTCCGCGAGCGGCCGGAGGTGAAGGCTTTCTTCAACGAGGCGCACCAGGCCCACGGCTCGCAGCCGCGCGCGCTGGCGCATGCGGTGCTGGCCTACGCCGCCAACATCGACCGGCTGCAGGAGCTGGCCGGCGAGCTGCCGCGCATCATCCACAAGCACGTGGCGCTGGGCGTGCAGCCGCAGCACTACCCCATCGTCGGCGAGTACCTGCTGCGCGCCATCCGCGAGGTGCTGGGCGCGGCGGCCACCGACGAGGTCATCAACGCCTGGGGCGAGGCCTACGGCCTGCTGGCCAAGGTGCTGATCGACGCCGAGGAGCAGGTCTACGCCGAGAACGCCGGACGCCCCGGCGGCTGGCGCGGCGCGCGCACCTTCCGCGTCGTGCGCCGCGAGGTGGAGAGCGAGCTGATCACCTCCTTCTACCTGGCGCCGGCCGACGGCGGCACGCTGCCCGCGTACCGCCCCGGCCAGTACCTGACGCTGCTGCTGGACATCGACGGCCAGCCCACGCGGCGCAACTACTCGCTGTCCGGCGCGCCGGGCCAGGACAACTGGCGCATCAGCGTCAAGCGCGAGCCCGGCGGCAAGGTCTCGAACTGGCTGCACGACCATGCCCAGGTCGGCACCGAGCTGCAGGTGCTGCAGCCCGCGGGCGACTTCACCCTGGACGAGGAGGAGTCCCACCGGCCGCTGCTGCTGATCACGGGCGGCGTGGGCATCACGCCGGCGATGAGCATGCTGGAGACCCTGGCCGACACCGGCCGGCCCATCCACTTCCTGCATGCCGCGCGCCATGGCGGCGTGCATGCCTTCCGCGAGCGCGTGCAGGCGCTGGCGACGCAGCATCCCAACGTGCAGGCCTTCTTCCTGTACGACGAGCCGCGCGCAGGCGACAAGCCGCACGGCGTGGGCCGCCTCACGCCCGAGGTGCTGGCGCAGCACCTGCCCGCCGACCGCGACGTGGACCTGTACTTCCTGGGCCCGAAGCCGTTCATGCAGAGCGTGCGCAAGCACGCGCTGGCCCTGGGCGTGCACCCCGAGCGGCTGCGCTGGGAGTTCTTCGGCCCGCTGGAGGCGCTGGACGCGGCCTGACGCCGCGCCGTACCCAGGCCCGGCCGGGCCGCCCGCAGATTTCCACTGCGGGAGTGAAAGTGCGCGAGAGGCTTCTCGCTCATCTTCACTCCGGCGGTGCAGATGAAGGTTTCACCCGGCCGGGCCGCCTTTCGGCACGGGCTGCGGGTCTTCCCGCAAGGCTCGGCCATGAGCGCGGTCTGAACCAAGGCGTGGGCACTTGCCCCGACCTTGGAGCCCCTACGGGCGGTGGGTCTAGCCGCCAGCGCCCAGACTCCCGCCCTTTCCCTCTTCTCATCCTTGCGCTTGATGCTGTTGGCCTCGCGTCTGAAACACCTGCTGCCGCCGCGCATGGACGTGGCATTCACGGAACGGTTGCGCGCCGCCGGCGGTGGGCTGGCCGGCATCCTGATGACGGCCTTGCTGGCGCGCTCGCTGCTGAACGCCGGCCAGCCCGCGCTCATCGCGCCGATGGGCGCCTCGGCCGTGCTGCTGTTCGCGCTGCCGGCCAGCCCGCTGGCCCAGCCCTGGTCGGTGCTGGGCGGCAACATGGTCTCGGCCACGGTCGGCATGGCTTGCGCGCTGGCGCTGGGCAACACGCCGCTCGGCGCCGCGCTGGCCCTGGGGCTGGCGCTGCTGGCCATGTTCGCGCTGCGCTGCCTGCATCCCCCGGGCGGGGCCATTGCGCTCACCGCGGTGCTGGGCGGCCCGGCCCTGCACGCCCAGGGCTTTCACTTCGTGCTGGCGCCGGTGGGGGTGAACACGGCGCTGATGCTGGTGGCGGCGGTGCTCTACAACCGGGCCACCGGCCGCGACTACCCGCACCGCGTCGCGCCGGCGGTGAGCCACGGCACCAAGGACCCCGCGCCCAACCAGCGCCTGGGCTTCACGCACGAGGACCTGGACGCCGTGCTGCACCGCTACGGCCAGGTGCTGGACGTGGACCGCGAAGACCTGGAAAGCCTGCTGCACCAGGCCGAGATGGAGGCCTACCGGCGCCGCTTCGGCGTGATCCGCTGCGGCGACATCATGTCGCGCGACGTGGTGACGCTGGAGTTCGGCACGCCGCTGCAGGAGGCCTGGAACCTGCTGCGGCGCCACCGCGTCAAGGCGCTGCCGGTGATCGACCGCGCCCGGCGCGTGATCGGCATCGTCACGCTGGTGGACTTCATGAAGCACGCGGGGCTGGACCGCCATGAGGGCTGGGCGCGCCAGCTGCGCGACTTCCTGCGACCCGACGGCCTGGTGCACGGCACCAAGCCCGAGGTGGTGGGCCAGATCATGACCACCGGCGTGCACACGGCCACCGCGGACACGCACATCGTCGAGCTCGTGCCGCTGCTGTCGGACCTGGGGCTGCACCACATCCCCATCGTCGACGCCGAGTACCGCCTGGTCGGCATGGTCACGCAGTCGGACCTGGTCGCCGCGCTCTACCGCGGGCGCCTGGACGAGGCCACCGGCTTCGAAAAAGCAGTTGCCTGAGAAAAAAACGATAGAAACGCTTGACAGCTGCTGAAAATGCTTTAAACTGCGCAGCTTCTGAGACGAACACCTGCCCAGGTGGCGGAATTGGTAGACGCACTAGTTTCAGGTACTAGCGGGTAACTCCGTGGAGGTTCGAGTCCTCTCCTGGGCACCAAAAAGAAAAGCCGGCCATGTGCCGGCTTTTCCCATTTCTGGGCCCAGTTCAGCTTCACTGCCCCGGCCGGCCGGCCAAGACCGCCAGATTCATCAGCTCTGCGGCGCCTACCACGCCCACCTGCCCGCACAGCGCCTTCTCGCCTTCGTAGCCCTGCGCGCGCGCCTGCTCGTAGGCCTGTTGCGTGGCCAGCGCCCGCGTGCCCTGCGCCTTGTTGTGCTTCTCCAGCTTGGCCGCGAGGTTCACCGCGTCGCCGATGACGGTGTATTCCAGGTGCCGGCCGTCGCCGACGATGCCGAACACCACCTCGCCCGTGGCCAGCCCCGCGCCCACGTCCGGCGCCGCCAGACCGGCCCGGGTGCGCGCCGCGCGCCAGCCGTCCACCGCCCGCACGATCTCGTCCACCGCGCGCAGCGCCCGCGCGGCGTAGACGGCGTCGGGCGCCACGGCGCCGAAGCTGGCCAGGATGCCGTCGCCCAGGTACTTGTCGATGCTGCCGCCATGGCGCCGCACGATGGGCACCACCAGGCGCTGGTATTCGCCCAGCAGCGCGATCACGCCCTCCGGGCCCAGGCGGGCGGCGGCCGGCGTGAAGCCGCGCAGGTCCAGGAACAGGATCGCCACCTGGCGCCGCTCGCCCTGCCCCGCGCTCAGCGCCGCCTCCGAGGCCGTGATGCGCCGCGCCACCGCGGCGTCGAAGAAGAGGGACAGGTCCGCCACCGCGTGCTGCTGCGCCAGCGCCCGCCGCAGCAGCGAGCGCGCGCGGGCCAGGGCCAGCGTCAGCGTGGCGGTGAACAGGGCCAGCGCCAGCAGCCGCTGCGCCTCGGCGCCGAAGTGGATCTGGAAGGAGCGCAGCGCGGTGACGTAGTCCCAGGTCAGCGGATTGGAAGGCGCGCGCCACAGCGACCAGCCCAGCAGCGCGACCCAACCCAGCAGCGCCGTGCCCCCCGACACCGCCACCCACAGCGGCTCGAAGCGCAGCGCGCGCAGCCCGATCAGCACGAAGACGTAGACGAAGGCCGGGCCCTTGAGCGCGAACTGCGGCGGCTGCTCGTACTGCAGGTGCAGCAGCGCCAGCGTGCCGATGAGCACCGCCATCTCCGCCACCACGCCGGCAGCCAGCAGCGCGGGGCCGAGCTGGCCGGTCCAGGCGGCGTAGAGGCGCAGCAGCACCAGCAGCGCGAACAGGCTCAGGCCCAGCGGCACGGCCTGCACCGGCGCATCGGGCGCGAAGTCCGGCGGCGTGGCCGCCACGCCCAGCGCCAGCCCCGCGGCCAGCAGCAGCTGCACGCCCGCCACCAGCAGCTCGGCGCGGAACTGCTCCGCCTGCAGCGCCTGCCGCACCCGCGGCGGCAGCGCCGCGCCGCAGGCATTGAGCAGCAGCCAGGAGCGCTAGGACGACGCGCCCATCACGCGCCCCCGCCGGCGATGCGCTCGCAGGTGCCCGCGGGCAGGCTGATCCACTCCTCGGCGCCGCGGTCCTCACGGGCCTGGCCGGCGCAGGCGTGGCGGCTGGTGCCGCAGTCGTTGCGCCCGGCGCGCACGACGCCGTGGCAGCGCTCGCGCTCCAGGGCGAACTGGGCACCGGGCGCGCTGAGCACATGGGTGTAGCGCTGCACCGCCGCCGCGGCCGCGATCAGCGCGCCGCCGAGCACCAGCGCGTTGCCCAGCGCCGTGGCCCGGCCCGGGGCGATGCGCAGCGGCGGCACCGCCGCCTCGTCGTCCGCACCGTCGTGGCCGGGTGGCAGGCCCGCCGCGGAGTGAATGTCCGCGCTCATTGCCATCCCCTGCGTGCCGCCGGCGCGCGCAGCCCGGCCGCCAAGCGCATCGCGGCGGCGATGGAGAGGCACATCACCGTGAAGGCCAGCCAGGCGTGCGGGTGAAACAGCGGCAGCCCGACCAGCACCAGGGCGTCGTTGGAGCCCGGGATCAGCAGGCTGCCCGCGGCCATGAGCGCGCCGCCGACCAGGCTGCGCGCCCACTGCGCCGGCGTGGGCCATTCGCTCCTGAGCCGCCCGGCCGTCCAGCCGCCCAGCAGCGCCCCGCCCAGCAGCGCGGCCAGCAGCGCCAGCGGCAGCGCCGGCTGCGCCGCCATGCGCCGCGCCAGCGCGGCCAGCAGGTCCGTGTAGGCCCAGGCGCCGGCCATGAGCCAGCTCAGCAGGAACGTGAGGCCGATCACGGCGGTGGCCGCATGCGGTGCCCACACCCGCGCCGCGAGCGAGCGCCCCCCGCCACCGCGCAGGCCGCGCACCAGGCGCCAGGCGGCGAACAGCACGAAGGCCGCAGCCAGCGGCGCCTGGGGCAAGCCGCCGGACTGGGCCGACGGCTGGACGGCCGGTGCCGCGCCCAGCACCTGGATGCCCAGGCAGCCCAGAAAGAACCCGGCCGGCACGGCGGCCTGCGCCCACTGCCCCGAGCCCAGGCGCGCGATGGCGCCGAAGACGCAGGCGCCGTTGATCCACGCGCCCAGCCCCAGCAGCACCGCGCCCAGCACGGTGTGCAGGCCCGGCGGCTGCGGCGCCGGCATGGCGCGGGTCCAGCCCAGCGCCTGCGCCAGCGCCAGCCCGCCGGCCACCCAGAGAGCAGCCTCGCCCATGGCGCGCAGCCGCCGGGTGCTGCGCTGGCGCAGGATTTCCTCCACGGCCGCGACGGTGCAGGTGCCGCCGCGCTGAATGGCAAAGCCCATGAGGGCGACGGCGCCTAGGACGGTCGCCAGGGCGAAGGGGGTGAGTGAGGGTTCCATGGAGGGCTCCTTGAATCTCGATGCTCCGGAGCGGAAGGCCGCGAGCTGCTGGCCGTGAGTGGGACGTCTCGCTCACCACTTCGCCGTCCCACGCATGCGAAGTGCTGTCCGGGAAAGTTGCTGGACGTTGGCCGTGAGCTGGTGTGTTGAGCGCCCCACTTCGTCATTCCCGCGCCGGCGGGAATGACGAAGTAGAAGGCGGAACAGCTCCGCCTCCGGGCCACCGCGAAGCCGCTGCGTTCTGCGGACAGTGATTGGTGCCGAACCCGTGACGCCCTCGCTCAGCCCCCGGCCCGCCCTCGCCTCACAAGAACTCCCCCCGGATGTCCACGCTCGACCTCACCCCCAGCGCGTCGAAGTGCTGCTCCAGCCAGCGCCCCGCGTGCGCGCGGCCCGCGTCGCGCAGCTCGGTGAGAAAACCCCAGTCGCAATTGAGCTTGCTGGCGGCGCTGTAGCCGCTCATTACGTCGTCGGCGCGGAGGGAGTGGATGAGCATGTGCTTGAACTCGTCGCCGGAGAGCTTGCCGCGCTCGATCAGCGCGGTGACGAAGGCGATGGCGCGCATCTCGCGCATCAGCGAGGAGTTGAAGCTGACCTCGTTGAGCCGGTTCAGGATCTCGCCGGCGCTGCGCGGCACGCCGCGGCGCACGATCGGGTTGAGGTGCACGATCAGCACGTCGCGCGCATTGCAGTCGTAGATCAGCGGGTAGATGGCCGGGTTGCCCATGTAGCCGCCATCCCAGTAGGGCTCGCCGTCGATCATCACCGACTGGAACAGGAAGGGCAGGCAGGCCGAGGCCAACACCGCGTCGGCGTTGACGTCGGCGCAGCTGAAGATGCGCACCTTGCAGGTCTGCACGTTGGTGGCGCACAGGAACAGCTTCACCGCCGACTCGCGCCGCAGCCGCTCGAAGTCCACATGCGCCTCCAGCACCTGGCGCAGCGGGTTGAGGTTCAGCGGATTGAGCTGGTACGGCGAGAACACCCGCGTCAGGAACTCCATCCACAGGTGGGCCGGCGATTGCTCCAGCAGGTGCTGCTGGAACCAGCCGGCCCAGGGCAGTGCCCGGTACGGGTTCCACTGCTGGCCGGCCTCGCTCACCGCGCGCCAGAAGGCTGCCAGCGCCTCGCGCGCGCCGTCGGGGCCGCCCACGGTCCAGCCATGGGCCAGCACCGCGGCGTTCATGGCGCCGGCGCTGGTGGCGCTGATGCCTTCGAAGCGGATACGGCCGTCCTCGATCAGCCGGTCCAGCACGCCCCAGGCGAAGGCGCCATGCGCGCCCCCGCCCTGCAGGGCCAGGTTGACCGTCTTCACTTCGGGCCGCAGGGCCGCGCGCCGGCGGCCGGGTTGCACGCGCATGTCCATGACTTCTCCTCGATCGCTGCGTGGTTCGCTGCGTGGTGTCCTGGGCTTCATGGCTTTCCGCTCCGCGTGACTCCGTTCAGGCCGGGTCCATCTTCGGGCCCGGCCGGCAGGAGGTGTGTGGCTGACGGAAACCGATGGATGCCCTCGCGTCGCTCAGTGCTGGGTCCAGCCGCCGTCCATGGGGATGGCGGTGGCGGTCATGGAGGAGGCGGCGTCGGAGGCCAGGAACACCGCCAGCGCGGCCAGCTCCTCCACGCGCACGAACTCCTTGCGCGCCTGGTGCACCAGCATCACGTCGCGCACCACGGCCTCGGGCGCGATGCCATGCGCCCTGGCCTGGTCGGCGATCTGCCGCTCCACCAGCGGCGTCTTCACGTAGCCCGGGCACAGCGTGTTGGCGGTGATGCCGAACTCCGCCAGCTCCACCGCCACGCAGCGCGTCAGCCCCACCAGGCCATGCTTGGCCGCCACGTAGGCCGACTTGAAGGGCGAGGCCGTGAGCCCGTGCGCCGAGGCGACATTGAGGATGCGGCCGAAGCGCCGCGCCTTCATGCCCGGCACCACGGCCTGGACCAGCACGAAGGCGGCCGTGAGGTTGATGGCCAGCACGGCGTCCCAGCGCTCCTGCGGGAACGCCTCCACCGGCGCCACATGCTGGATGCCGGCGTTGTTGACCACGATGTCCACTTGGCCGAAGGCGGTGGCGGCCAGCGCGGCCATGTCGCGGATCTGGTCCGGGCGGCGCATGTCGGCGCCATGAAAGCGCACCTTGACGCCGTACTCGCGCTGCAGCTCGGCGCGGGTGAACTCGATCTCGTCGGCCTGGCCCAGGCCGTTGAGCATCACGTCGGCGCCCTGCGCGGCGAAGGCGCGGGCGATGCCCAGCCCGATGCCGCTGGTGGAGCCGGTGACGATGGCGCTCTTGTGGGCAAGCAGCATGGTGGTGTCCTCGCAAGGGTGTGTCATGGCCGCACGCGGCGGCCGATGAGCCGGTCCAGCGACAGCGCGCCCGGGCCGTGCGTGAGCGTCACCAGCAGCAGCAGGCCCCAGGTCTGGTGATCCTTCAGGCCCACGGCGCCGAGGTCCGGGTAGGAGATGACGGCCACGACGTTGAAGACGAAGAGCACGAAGGCCGCCAGGCGCGTGCCCAGGCCCAGCACCAGCAGCACCGGGAAGAACAGCTCCACGCCCGTGCCCAGCAGCGCCGCCAGCTCCGGCGGCAGCAGCGGCACGGCGTACTCGTTCTCGAACAGCGCCAAGGTCGAGTCCCAGCTGGCGAGCTTGGTCAGGCCGGACTGGAAGAACACGGCCGCGACGAACAGGCGCAGCCCCAGGTCCACCAGCGGCGAGAGCAGGTCCAGGCCGCGCACCAGGCGCCGGCCCAGGTCCACTGCCCCGCGCACGGCCGGGGGCGCGGCAGGAAGGTTGAGAGGGTTGTTGACGTAATGCATGTTGAATGCTCCTGAGATGGCGCAACAAGGGCGGCACGAGGACGCAGCTCCGGTGATCGAAGCCGCTGCGCCGCCTTCCCCTCGCCCGCGAAGCGGGCGAGGGGAAGCTGGCGGCGTATGCGCTTCGCGGCTGCAGGAAGAGGCCGGCGGGCTTTGCGCTTCGCGGCTGAGGCGCCTCACCCCGCCTTCTTGCCGTCCTTCATCAGCGCCGCCGCGCCGCCGTGCACGTTCTCCGGCTTGTCGGTGACCATGCCGCCGGCGATGCGCTCGCAGGTGCCCTTGGGCACGTAGATCCAGGCTTCAGAGTCGCGGTCCATGGCGGCGGTGCCGGCGCAGGCGCTCTTGCTGGTGCCGCAGTCGTTCTTGCCGGCCTTGACGATGCCGGCGCATTTCTCCATGTCGCCCTTGGCCGCCAGCGCCGGGCCGCTGCCCAGCGACCCGCCCAGCGCCACCAGCGTGGCAATCGAGGCGGCAACGAGGGTCTTGGATGGGGTGCTCATGTCGTGCTCCTTGGAATGAAGTGAGGAAGTGAGGGGTCGGGGGCCAGGGCGTCCCGGTTGCGGCTGCAACCTCGATCGCGCCGTGAATCCAGTCTGGTTGCCAGGGTTCACGCGGCCGTTTCGTGAAGTTCACGTTTTGGTCACGGCGCCGGCTCAGGCCGCCGCCAGCGCCTCGAAGCGCTGCACGTACTCGCGCAGCACGCGCGCCGCGCTCAGCGCCTCTTCCGAGGCCAGGTGCTGCGCCGCGCCGCACAGGCGCGCCAGCGCGCCTTCGAGCTCGTAGTCCACCGCCTCCAGGTCGGGCGTGTCGCGGCCGTCGTAGGCGGCCTGCGCCGCGGGCTGGGCCATGGCCTGCGCGGACAGGTCCAGGAAGAAGCGCCGGTTCGGATGCGCCACCCGGTACAGCAGCCGGCCCGCGGCGTAGACACAGGCGTCGCCCGCGGGGCCGCAGACCACCACCGTGTCCGCCTCCACCATGCGCACCTGGGCCTGCACGCCCAGCAGCGCCGCGGGCCAGAACTGGCCGAACAGGACGACGTTGCACTCGTCCTCCTGCGGCCGGCGCGGCGCCGAGGCGCCCTCCCCGGCCGACAGGCTGTCGTCCACGCCTTCGAGGTCGGTGGCCAGCGCCGAGGCGAGCGCCAGCGAGAGGTTCCGGGCGGGATGGCGGATGTTCATGGCGGTCTCCGTGAAGGGACGCTTCCTTCCCCGGCGCGGACGTCACGGCCCGCGCCGCGGCTGCGGGTCACATGTCGTGGGGTTGCTGGGGCTTGTCCACGGGGAACAGGTCCACCGAGATCAGCACCGCCGGCGTGGCGCCGGTGTTCTTCCACCAGTGCGAGGTGCCGTTGCGCTCGGCCGCGACGTCGCCGGCGCGGTGCACGATGGGCACGGCGCAGCTGCTGGCGTACTCGGTGACCTCGCCCGAGACGGTGTAGATCATGGCCGGGCGGTGGTCGTGGCTGTGCCACGGGACGATGCCGCCGGGCTGGATGTCGAGCTGGCGCAGCCGGAACTGCCGGCCCTGCAGCGCCAGCGGCTCGCGCGACAGGTCCGTCATGGCGCGCACCACGTCGGTGACGCCCTGCGGCATGGTCGGGCCCATGGCCTGGCCGCGGCCGTCCGGGACGCGCTTGTCGGCCGGGCATTCGCCGGCCAGGGCCACACCGGCGGCCAGCGTGGCGACGGCGGCGAAGGCGGCGCTGCGCCAGGGAGAGATCGTGCGGTTCATTGCTGCGTGCTCCATCGAAGGGGTTCCATGGACCGGCCCTGTTCGAGCCGCCCGCAGACAAATTTCGGCGCCGGCCGTCACCGCGCCGTCCCGCGTTGATCACGTTTTGGTCACACCGCCCGACGGGCGCCAAAGATCACATTTCGATCACGGCGGCGGCGCCGCGGACAGTGCCGCCTAGACTTTCCGCACGCCCTGCCGCCAGGGCCGAGGAGCGCGCCATGCACGCCGTCAGTCCATCGCTGCCGCCCCGCTGCACCGGCATCGGCCTGCGCGCCGAGCACCATGCGGCGCTGCCGCAAGTGCAATCCCTGCCGGGCTTCGTGGAGGTGCACAGCGAGAACTACTTCGGCCGCGGCGGCCCGCCCCTGCACTGGCTGCGCCGCGCGCGCGAGCACTGCGCGCTGAGCCTGCACGGCGTGGCCCTGTCCATCGGCTCCGCCGACCCGCTGCGCCGCGACCACCTGCGCCGCCTGCGCGAGCTGATCGACGAGCTGCAGCCGGCGCTGGTGTCCGAGCACCTGAGCTGGAGCGGCGTGGACGGCGTCTACGCCAACGACCTGCTGCCGCTGCCGCACACCCGCGAGGCGCTGGCCCACGTGGTGGCGCGCGTGCAGCAGGTGCAGGACGCGCTGGGCCGGCAGCTGCTGCTGGAAAACCTCTCCAGCTACCTGCGCTTCGACGCCGACGAGATGCCGGAATGGGATTTCGTCGCCGAAGTGGCGCGCCGCAGCGGCTGCGGCCTGCTGCTGGACGTGAACAACCTGTACGTGGGCGCGCGCAACCATGGCTTCGATCCCATCGAGTACCTGGATGCTTTGCCGGCGAGCGCGGTGCAGGAAATCCACCTCGCCGGCTTCACGCACCGCCGCTTCGACGATGGTTCCGAGATCCTGATCGACACCCACAGCCGCCACGTCAGCGAGGCGGTGTGGGCGCTGTACCGGGAGGCGCTGCGCCGCCTGGGCCCGCGCCCCACGCTCATCGAGTGGGACGCGGACATCCCGCCGCTTTCCACGCTGCTGGACGAGGCCGCCCGGGCCGCCGCGCTGATGGAGGCTACCGATGCCTGCCCTGCATGAGCTGCAACGCCAAGTGATGGACGCGCTGCTGCAGCGCGGCGATGCCGGCGCCGCCACGGCGCTGCTGCGGCCCACGCCGGGGCTGGACGCGGCGCGGCGGCTGCAGCTCTACCGCAACAACCTGTTCGAAAGCCTCACGGCGGCCCTGGCCGCCGTGTACCCGGTGGTACAGGAGCTGGTGGGCGAGGATTTCTTCAGGGCCATGGCGCGGCGTTTCATCCCGCGGTTCCCCTCGCGCTCGGGCAACCTGCACGACTTCGGCGCCGAGCTGCCGGACTTCCTTCGTGGCTTCGGGCCGGCGGCCGGCCTGCCCTACCTGCCGGACGTGGCGGCGCTGGAATGGGCGGCTCATGCCGTCTATCACGAGGCGCCCGTGCCGGCGCTCACGCTCGCGCAGCTCGCCGCGCTGCCGGCCGAAGCCCAAGCCGCGTTGCGGCTGCAACTGCAGCCCTGCGCGCGGCTGCTGGCCTCGGGTTGGCCGGTGCTGGACCTGTGGCAGGCGCACCAGGGCGGCGCGGTGGTGATGGAAAGCATTGACCTGCACGGTGGCGTGCGGCTGCTGGTGGCGCAGCGGGCGCTGGAGGTCGAGTTTCAGCGGCTCGACGCCGGCGAATACCGCTGGCTGCGGGCGCTGGAGGACGGCGAGCCGCTGACCGAAGCCTGCGCGCGGGCGCTGGAGGCGGATGCCGGTTTCGATCTCGCCACGGTGCTGGCGCGGCACTTGGCCTTGGAAAACTTTCGCGCCCTGGATCGAGGAGACCCGCCATGAACACCCGCCGCGTGCTGGTGATCGAGGACGACCCGGACATCGGCCGCCTCGTGACGCTGCAGCTGGCCGAGCTGGGCTTCGAGCACCGGCTGGTGGCCGACGGCGTGCAGGGCCTGGCCGAGGCCGAGGGCGGGCGCTGGGACCTGCTGATCCTGGACCTGATGCTGCCGCGCCTGGACGGGCTGCAGATCTGCAAGCGCCTGCGCAGCCGCGGCGAGGCCTACCTGCCCATCCTCATGCTCACCGCCAAGTCCTCCGAGCTGGACCGCGTGCTGGGCCTGGAGCTCGGCGCCGATGACTACCTGGTGAAGCCGTTCTCGATGCTGGAGCTGGCGGCGCGGGTGAAGGCGATCCTGCGCCGGCAGGAGCATTTCGAGGCCGCCGCCGCGCCGGCGGCGGCGCTGATCGAGGCCGGCGAGCTACGCATCGACCTGGACCGCCACGAGGTGCAGGTGGGCGGCAAGCCGGTGGACCTCACCGCCAAGGAGTTCGAGCTGCTGGTGCACTTCGCGCGCGCGCCGGGGCGCGTGTTCACGCGCGCGCAGCTGCTGGACCAGGTCTGGGGCTACACCCACAGCGGCTACGAGCACACCGTCAACTCGCACATCAACCGGCTGCGCAACAAGATCGAGCGCGACCCGGCGCAGCCCTCGCACATCCAGACCGTGTGGGGCGTGGGCTACCGCTTCGCGGCGCAGCCATGAGCACGGCCCTGCACCAGGCGGACGGGCACGCCCGCGCGCCCGTGAGCAACAGCCTGTCGGTGAAGCTGGCCGCATTGCTGGCCGCCGCCTTCCTGGCCGTGGGCGGGCTGCTGGTGGTGGCGACGCAGGCCATGTTCGAGCCGGCGCGGCTTCTGGAGCTGTCCACCGACGTGATGATCGGCAGCGTGGTGTTCTCGCTGCTGGCGGCGCTGTGCGTGTTCAACCTGTTCACGCGCCGGCTCAAGCGCCTGACCGAGGCGGTGGACGCCTACCAGCATGGCGATTTCAAAACCCCGCTGCGGCTGGCCGAGGCCGACCCGCGCGGCGACGAGATCGAACGGCTGGCGGCGCATGTGGAGGGCATGACGGGGCGCATCGCCACGCAGCTGGCGGAGCTGGAGCGGTTGGCGACGCGGCGGCGCGACCTGCTGGCCAACGTCTCGCACGACCTGCGCACGCCGCTGGCCTCGATGCAGGGCTACCTGGAGATCCTGCTGCTGCGCCGCGGCGAGCTGTCCGAGGCCGAGGAGCGCAACTACCTCGAAGTCGCGGCCAAGCACAGCGAGCGGCTGGGCCGGCTGGTCAACGACCTGTTCCAGCTCACCAAGCTGGAAGCCGAGGACGTGCAGCCGCAGCGCGAGCGCTTTCCGCTGGCCGAGCTGGTGCAGGACGTGGCGCAGAAGTTCGCGCTGGACGCCGCGCAGCGCCGGCTCACGCTGCACGCCGCCTGCGGCGCCGCCATGCCGCTGGTGGAGGCCGACATCGGCATGGTCGAGCGCGTGCTGGAGAACCTGGTGGAGAACGCCCTGCGCCACACGCCCGAAGGAGGCTGCGTGACGCTGGCGCTGGGCCTGGCGCAGGGGCGCGCCAGCGTGGCCGTGAGCGACACCGGCGTGGGCATCCCGGCCGACGAGTTGGACAAGGTGTTCGACCGCTTCTACCGCGCCGACCGCACCGGCGCGCGGCACCACGCCGGGCTGGGCCTGGCCATCGCGCGGCTGATGGTGCAGTTGCACGGCGGGCAGCTCGTGGTGCGCAGCACGCCGGGCCAGGGCACCACCTTCAGCTTCGACCTGCCGCTGGCCGAAACCCGGCCGGCGGGCACTGCGGCGCTGCACAACGAGCAGGGACACAACGCGACACAAAGCGGCCTCCGGCCCGAGGGTGCGGGCGACACACTCGCCGCGCCATGAACGCTCACACCCCGAGCCGGCACTTCTGGGTGCTGGGCCTGCTGCTGGTCCTGGCCGCAACGCTGGGCGGGCTGGCGCTGCAGCCGGGCCCCGCCGCGCTGGCGCCGGCGCTGGGGTGCGCGCTGCTGCTGGCCGCCTTGCTGCTGCGCCGGGCGCGCCGGCACGAGCAGATGCTGCAGATGCGCCTGGTCGAGCAGGCGCAGCGCGTGGGCGCGCTGCAGCAGGCGCTGGAAGTGGCGCAGGCCCAGCGCGGCGAGGCGATGGCGGCGGTGCGCGCGGGGGAGCAGCGCTACGAGCTGGCGCTGCGCGGCAGCCAGGACGGGCTGTGGGAATGGGACATCGCCGCCGACCGCATGCGGCTGTCGCCGCGCTGGAAAAGCATGCTGGGCTTCGCCGAGCATGAGCTGGGCGAGGCGCGCGCGCAGTGGCGCGAGCGCATCCACCCGCAGGACCTGCCCGCGCTGGAGCAGGCGCTGCAGCGGCACCTGGCCGACGCGCAGGCGCGCTTCCAGTGCGAGCTGCGCCTGCTGCACAAGGACGGCAGCCTGCGCTGGGTGCTGTCGCGCGGCGTGGCGCTGCGCCATGCCAGCGGCACGCCCTACCGCATGGTCGGCCTGGACACCGACGTCACGCCGCTCAAGCGCGTCGAGACCATCCTCGATGCCGTGGCGCGCGGCACCGCCGATGCCTTCGGCGAGGCCTTCTTCAAGGCGCTGGTGCGCCACTTCGCGCGGGCGCTGGAGGTGGACTGCGCCTTCATCACCGAGTGTGCCGACCAGCCGCCCACGCGCGTGCGCACCCTGGCCTTCTGGGCCGGGCAGCGCTGGCAGGACAACATCGAGTACGGCCTGCCCGGCACGCCCTGCGAGCAGGTCGTGGGCGGCGGGCGCACCTGCTTCCTGCGCAGCGACGTGCAACGCCTGTATCCGGTGGAATCCGGCTACGAGGCTTACCTGGGCCTGCCGATCGTGGCGCAGGACGGCCGGGTGCTGGGCCACCTGGCCTTCCTGGACCGCGAGCCGCGCGGGGAGGAGCTGCTGCTGGAGTCGGTCTACCGCATCTTCACGGCGCGGGCCGCCATCGAGCTGGAGCTGCGCGAGGCGCGGCAGCGGCTGCGCGCCATCGAGGCGGCGGGCTCTTGAAACGCCGGCATGCGGCCTGCTGAGGCTGCGGCCCTCGCCCGGCCGACCCGGATTCAGATTCAGGAGCCCTCATGCACGACGCCGTCGCCCCCAAGCCGCCCATGGACCCCGAAACCCTGGACTTCCTGCACGCGGTGCTGGACGCCGTGCGCCGCGGCGAGGCGGCGCGGCTGGCGCCGCTGCTCGATAAAGGCCTGCCGCCGAACCTGCGCGACCACAAGGGCGACAGCCTGCTGATGCTGGCCGCCTACCACGGCCACTTCGACACCGCCGAGGCGCTGCTGCGCCATGGCGCTGATCCCGAGCTGGCCAACGACCGCGGCCAGACCCCGCTGGCCGGCGCCGCCTTCAAGGGCGACCTGCGCATGGCACGGCTGCTGCTCGACCATGGCGCGCGTGTCGATGGCACCGGACCGGACGGGCGCACGCCGCTGATGGTGGCGGCGATGTTCAACCGGCTGGACATCCTGGAACTGCTGCTGGCGCGCGGCGCCGACCCGGCGGCGCGGGACGCAGCCGGCATGACGGCATGGGAAGCGGCGCTGAAGATGGGCGCGGTGGAGGCGGCGCAGCGGCTGGGGCAGACGCCATCTTCTCAGTGAAGGAGCATCTGCCCATCTGCCGGAAATTGCTCCAACCACTGCGAACACGCTCGAACCTCGAAGCGAGCTGGCACACGCGGGAAAACTCAGACGACCGTGGTATCAAAAGGTGCATCTGGTCGCCACCCAATACCTGGCCTGTTCACCAATGGCCCTGATCTCCGCGCTATAAGCCTCGACGTGCTCATTCAAATAATCCACCATGCGCATTTTCGCTCGATAATCAATAACAGTAAAGTTATAATTGCTGTCAAAGAATTTCTTGCAGGCACGCCGATGGACTTCCTCGTGCAGCCTCAATATCTCGGCCAGGCAGGGGGAGGACACGGAAATCGTGATTTTGCAATCGCCTCCATTCGTGAACCCCAACGAATTCGGAACCGCCGGTGCCGCCGTTGCAGGCCCGGTTCCGTCTGGAGGCGCGGGGTCCCGGCCAGCATCAATGGACTCCTGGATCAACTCGTCGCTCTCAAGATTGCGCTGTTTTGTCCACAGCAAGCTCCGGGTCGTGGGATGGCTGAATTCTTCGATCTGCCGGTACAGGCTTTCGAGCGCCAGCGTGGCGTTTTCTCCCCGCTTGGCCAGGATATTTGCGTTCTGCTGGCTGCAGGGGCAATTCCGGAGAGACGGTGCAGCAAAGGACTTTTCAGGAGCCATCAAATCAGGGAAAGATGGGGCAGCGGGCGTAGAGTTGCCTAGCGGTTGTGCATGCGCCGAACAAGATACTGCCACGAGACCGATAATCCTCAGAGCATTTCGGACAGGGCGCGAATTTCTCATGATGAAACCTCCATGGCAGGTTCATTCAGCGTTCCGCAGCAGTTGGAATGCTCATTGCGCCAGATCAATTCCGCGCTCTCCAGGAATTGTTTTCAAACATATTCATGGCCCGCGCGTTACAAGCCCAGCGTCCTGGTCTCAAGCGTGAATGCACGAGAGCTGCCGATTCACGCCGGCAAGGTCTGCCCAGGCGTTGGCAGCCCTCCAGGACCTGCACCCGTGTGCCACTGCGACGCCATCGGGGCCAAGCCGCCGGTCCGCGCTGCGCGGCGCACACTCAGCCTGCGCCCCGCCGCGCGGGGCCGCTTTCGCATCGACCAAGGAGGCTCACATGTCCATTCCTTCGCGTCTATCGAACTACCTGCAGCAGCACGGCACCCGCTATGAGCTGTGCATGCATCCCCACAGCCGCAGCAGCGCCGAGACCGCCCGCAGCGCGCACGTGCCGCCCAGCCAGTTGGCCAAGGCGGTGATGCTGGAAGACCAGCACGGGTGCGTGATCGCGGTGCTGCCCGCCGACAAGAGCGTGATGCCGCACGAGGTGGCCGAGCTGCTGGGCCGTCAGGAGCTGCGGCTGGTGAAGGAGCCCCGCCTGGGCGAACTGCTCGACGGCTGCGAGCCCGGCGCCGTGCCGCCCGTGGGCATGGCCTGGGGCATGGAAACCGTGGTGGACGATGAGCTGGAGCAGCGCGAGCTCGTCTACCTGGAATGCGGCGACCACGAGTCGCTGCTGCGCCTGACGCAGGAGCAGTTCCATGCGCTGATGCATGGCGCGCGCTGGGGGCGCATCGGGCGGGCGCCGATGCATTGAACCTTCAATGAAAAAGCCCGCGGCCCGCCTTCCGGCTGCCGCGGGCTCCAGCAACGGCCCGGCCTCAGGCGCAAGCCGCCCGCATCGCCCGCGTCACCTTCGACCCCGGCTCGCGCCCCAGCACCGAGCTGATCCAGGCCGAGCATTCGGTGAGCTTGCCCAGGTCCACCCCCGTGTCCGCCCCCAGGCCCTGCAGCAGGTAGACGATGTCCTCGGTGGCGACGTTGCCCGAGGCGCCCTTGGCGTAGGGGCAGCCGCCCAGGCCGCTGACGGAGGCGTCGAACACGCTCAGCCCGAAGTCGTAGGCCGCGTACACGTTGGCCACCGCCATGCCCCACGTGTCGTGGAAATGGCCGGCCAGCCGCTCCAGCGGCACCCGGTCCGCCACGGCCTCCAGCATTGCCAGCACCGTGGCCGGCGTGCCGGTGCCGATGGTGTCGCCCAGCGACACCTCGTAGCAGCCCATGCCGTGCAGCCGCGCCGCCACCTCCGCCACCCGCACCGGGGCGACCGGGCCCTCGTAGGGACAGGCCACCACGCAGGAGACGTAGCCGCGCACCTTCACGCCCGCCGCGCGCGCGGCTGCCATCACCGGCTCGAAACGCGCCAGGGATTCGGCGATCGAGCAGTTGATGTTCTTCTGCGAGAAGCTTTCGGAGGCCGCCGCGAACACCGCCACTTCCTTGGCCCCGGCCGCCACCGCGGCCTCGAAGCCCTTCAGGTTCGGCGCCAGCACCGGGTAATTGACGCCCTCGCGGCGCTGCAGGCGCTGCATCAGGTCGGCGTGGTCCGCCATCTGCGGCACCCACTTCGGTGAGACGAAGGCGGTGGCCTCGATGTCGCGCAGGCCGGCATCGGCCAGCCGCCCGATCAGCTCCAGCTTCACGTCGGTGGAGACGGGCTGCTTCTCGTTCTGCAGGCCGTCGCGCGGCCCGACCTCGACGATGCGCACGCTGCGGCTCATGACTGCTCTCCAAACTCGACCAGCTCAGCACCATCACTGACCTGCTCACCCGGCGAGAAGCGGAAGGCTTTCACCACGCCGGCACGCGGCGCGGTGATGGTGTGCTCCATCTTCATGGCCTCCAGCACCAGCAGCGGCGCGCCCTTCTCCACCGCCGCGCCCGGCTGCGCCAGCCAGGCGATGACCTTGCCGGGCATGGGCGCGCGCAGGCCGCCCTCGGCCTCGTCGCCGCCGCCGCCCACGTGCAGGCTGTCCACCAGGCTCAGCGGCCAGCTGCGCCCGTCCAGGAAGACATGGCGGCGCTCGCCCGCGGCCACCACCGCCGCGTGCAGCCGGCGCTCGCCCAGCTGCACCAGCAGCGCGCCGTCGGCGCCGGGCGTGGCCCGCGCCTCCACGGCCGGTCCACCCTCCAGCGCCAGGCGCCAGGCCTGCCGCGGCAGCACCTCCACGCCGATGGACTGCTGCTGCTCGCCCAGGCGCAGCTGCAGCTTGCGCCGCGCGCGGCCGTTGAGGCGCCAGCCGTCCAGCGCGGTCCAGGGCGAGTCGGGCTCGGCGCTGCGCTGCGCGGCCTTGTCGGCCAGGCGCTGCTCGCGCAGCAGCTCGGCCAGCGCGGCGATCAGCCACACCTCCTCCGGCACGGCCTGCACCGGCGGGAACAACAGCCCTTGCTCGCGCTCGATCAGCCCGGTATCCAGCCGCGCCTCGGCAAACGAGGGCAGCGCCACCAGCCGCGCCAGGAACTCGACGTTGTTCTGCACGCCCACCACGCGGTATTGGGCCAAGGCCTGGCGCATGCGCGAGAGGGCCTGGCGCCTATCCGCCCCCCAGACGATCAGCTTGGCGATCATCGGGTCGTAGTGCGGCGTGATCTCGTCGCCCTGCTCCACGCCGGTGTCCACGCGCACGTGGTCGCTCTCCGGCGGCGGCACCAGGTGCACCAGCCGGCCCGTGGAGGGCAGGAAGCCGCGGTCCGGGTCCTCGGCGTAGATGCGCGCTTCCAGCGCGTGCCCGTCGATGGACAGCTGCTCCTGCGACAGCGGCAGCGGCTCGCCCGAGGCGACGCGCAGCTGCCACTCCACCAGGTCCAGCCCCGTGATCATCTCGGTGACCGGGTGCTCGACCTGCAGCCGGGTGTTCATCTCCATGAAGTAGAACGAGCCGTCCTGGTTGGCGATGAACTCCACCGTGCCGGCGCCCACGTAGCCCACGGCCTTGGCGGCGTCCACCGCGGCCTGGCCCATGGCGGCGCGGCGCTCCGGCGTCATGCCCGGCGCGGGCGCCTCCTCCAGCACCTTCTGGTGGCGGCGCTGCACCGAGCAGTCGCGCTCGAAGAGGTAGACGCAGTTGCCGTGCTTGTCGCCGAAGACCTGGATCTCGATGTGCCGCGGCTGCAGCACGTACTTCTCGACCAGCACGTGGTCGTCGCCGAAGGCGTTGGTGGCCTCGCGCTGGCACGAGGTGAGCGCGGCCTCGAAGTCGGCGGCGCGGTCCACGCGGCGCATGCCCTTGCCGCCGCCGCCGGCGCTGGCCTTGATCAGCACCGGGTAGCCGATGGCTTCGGCCTGCGCGGCCAGGAAGGCGGGCTCCTGGTTGTCGCCGTGGTAGCCGGGGGTGAGCGGCACGCCGGCCTGCTGCATCAGCGCCTTGGCGGCGGACTTGCTGCCCATGGCGCGGATGGCGGACGCGGGCGGGCCGATGAAGGCAATGCCGGCAGCCTCGCAGGCCTCGGCGAAGTCCTCGTTCTCGGACAGGAAGCCGTAGCCCGGGTGCACCGCCTCGGCGCCGGTGGCGCGCGCGGCCTCCAGGATGCGCTCGGCCACCAGGTAGGACTCGCGCGCCGCGGCCGGGCCGATCAGCACGGCCTCGTCGGCCAGCCGCACATGGCGGGCATTGGCGTCCGCCTCGGAATACACGGCCACCGTGGCGATGCCCATGCGCCGCGCCGTCTTGATGACGCGGCACGCAATCTCGCCACGGTTGGCGATCAGGATCTTCTTGAACATCTCAACGTCCTCCCACCCACGCCGCCGGCCGCTTCTCCAGGAAGGCGGATAAACCCTCCTTCGCTTCGGGCGTGGCCCGCAGCGTGGCGATGCGCCGCGCGGTGTCCTCGATCACGTCGGCGTCGATGGGCCGGTCGGCCACGGCGCGGATCAGCTCCTTGGCCGCCGTCTGGGCGCGCGGGCCGCCGGCCAGCAGCGCCTCCACCACCTTGTCCACCGCCGCGTCCAGCCCCTCGGCCTCGGCCAGCTCGTGCACCAGGCCCAGCTCCCAGGCGCGCTGCGCAGTGATGCGCTCCGCGGTCTGGAAGTAGCGCGTGGCCTGGCGCTGGCCGATGGCGCGGATGACGTAAGGGCTGATGGCCGAGGGAATGATCCCGAACTTCACTTCCGAGGTGGCGAACGCCGCCGCGGAGGAAGCGACGCAGATGTCGCAGGCCGAGGCCAGCCCCATGCCGCCGCCCAGCGCCGCGCCGTGCACGCGCGCGATGGTCGGCTTGGCGCAGGCGGCGATGGTGCGGAACAGCTCGGCGAGCTTGCGCGCGTCCTCCAGGTTCGCTTCCAGCGGCGCTGCGCTCTGGCGCTGCATCCAGTTCAGGTCGGCGCCGGCGGAAAAACTCTTGCCTTCGCCCGCCAGCACGATCACGCGCACGGACTCGTCCGCGTCCAGCTCGCGGAACGCCTGCGTGAGAGAGGCGATCAGCGCCTCGTCGAAGGCGTTGTGCACCTCGGGCCGGCTCATCACCACGCGGGCGACGCCGCCGGCGCGTTCGATCTTCAAGGGTTGCGTGCTCATACCGGCCTCACATGCGGAAGACGCCGAAGCGCGTCGGCTCGATGGGCGCATTGAGCGCGGCGGACAGCGACAGCGCCAGCACGCGGCGCGTCTGCGCCGGGTCGATCACGCCGTCATCCCACAGCCGCGCCGTGGCGTAGTACGGATGGCCCTGGTCCTCGTACTGCTGGCGCACCGGGGCCTTGAAGGCCTCCTCCTCTTCGGCGCTCCAGCTGCCGCCCTTGGCTTCGATGCCGTCGCGGCGCACGGTGGCGAGCACCGACGCGGCCTGCTCACCGCCCATGACGCTGATGCGCGAGTTGGGCCACATCCACAGGAAGCGCGGCGAGTAGGCCCGGCCGCACATGCCGTAGTTCCCGGCGCCGAAGGAGCCGCCGATGATCGCGGTGATCTTGGGCACCTGCGCCGTGGCCACGGCCGTGACCATCTTGGCGCCGTCCTTGGCGATGCCGCCGTTCTCGTACTTGCGCCCGACCATGAAGCCGGTGATGTTCTGCAGGAACAGCAGCGGGATGCCGCGCTGCGCGCACAGCTCGATGAAGTGCGCCCCCTTCTGCGCCGACTCGCCGAACAGGATGCCGTTGTTGGCGACGATGCCCACCGGCATGCCGTGCAGCGCCGCAAAGCCGGTGACCAGCGTGCTGCCGTAGCGGGCCTTGAACTCGTCGAAGCGCGAGCCGTCCACCACGCGGGCGATGACCTCGCGCACGTCGTAGGGCTTGCGCGTGTCGCGCGGGATGATCCCGTACAGCTCCTCCGGGTCGTAGCGCGGCGGCTCGCTGGACTGCAGCGCCACGGTGGCGGGCTTGCGGTGGTTGAGCCGGTCCACGATGCGCCGCGCCAGGTACAGGGCGTGGCTGTCGTTCTCGGCCAGGTGGTCCGCCACGCCGGAGATGCGCGTATGCACGTCGCCGCCGCCCAGGTCCTCGGCGCTGACCACCTCGCCGGTGGCGGCCTTCACCAGCGGCGGGCCGCCCAGGAAGATCGTGCCCTGGTTACGCACGATCACGGTCTCGTCGCTCATGGCCGGCACGTACGCGCCGCCGGCCGTGCACGAGCCCATCACCACCGCGATCTGGGCGATGCCCTGCGCCGACATGTTGGCCTGGTTGTAGAAGATGCGGCCGAAGTGGTCGCGGTCCGGGAACACCTCGTCCTGCTTGGGCAGGAAGGCGCCGCCCGAGTCCACCAGGTAGATGCACGGCAGCCGGTTGGCCTGCGCGATCTCCTGGGCCCGCAGGTGCTTCTTCACCGTCATCGGGTAGTAGGTGCCGCCCTTCACCGTGGCGTCGTTGGCCACGACCATGCACTCCACGCCCTGCACGCGGCCGATGCCGGCGATCAGGCCGGCGCTCGGTGCGTCGCCGTTGTACATGCCGTGCGCGGCGAGCTGGCCGATCTCCAGGAAGGGGCTGCCCGGGTCCAGCAGCTGGTCCACGCGCTCGCGCGGCAGCAGCTTGCCGCGGGCGGTGTGCTTGGCCCGCGCGGCCTCGCCGCCGCCCTGCGCGGCCTGGGCGGCCTGCTGGCGCAGGTCCTCCACCAGCGTGCGCATGGCGTCGGCATTGGCCTTGAACTCCGCCGAGCGCGGATCGATGCGACTGTCCAGCGCCTGCATCACAGCGTCTCCGCAAACAGCTCGCGGCCGATCAGCATGCGGCGGATCTCGCTGGTGCCCGCGCCGATCTCGTAGAGCTTGGCGTCGCGCCACAGCCGCTCCACCGGGAATTCCTTGGTGTAGCCCACGCCGCCCAAGGTCTGGATCGCCTCGCCGGCCATCCAGGTCGCCTTCTCGGCCGAGTACAGGATCGCGCCGGCGGCGTCCTTGCGCAGCGAGCGGGCGTGGTCGGCCGAGTCGCAGGCCTTGCCGACGGCGTAGACGTAGGCGCGGCAGGCCTGGTGCGTGGTGTACATGTCGGCCACCTTGCCCTGCATCAGCTGGAACTCGCCGATGGACTGGCCGAACTGCTTGCGGTCGTGGATGTACGGGATCACCGCGTCCATGCACGCGGCCATGATGCCCAGCGGGCCGCCGGAGAGCACGGCGCGCTCGTAGTCCAGGCCGCTCATCAGCACCTTCACGCCGCCGCCCACGGCGCCCAGCACGTTCTCCTCGGGCACCTCGCAGTCCTCGAAGAACACCGGGTAGGTGTTGGAGCCGCGCATGCCCAGCTTGTCGAGCTTGTTGCCGAAGGACAGGCCCTTGAAGCCCTTTTCGAGAATGAAGGCGGTGATGCCCTTGGGGCCGGCCTCGGGGTCGGTCTTGGCGTAGACGATGAGGGTGTCGGCGTCACCGCCGTTGGTGATCCACATCTTCGAGCCGTTGAGCACGTAGCGGTCGCCCTTCTTCTCGGCGCGCAGCTTCATGCTGACCACGTCGGAGCCGGCGTTGGGCTCGCTCATGGCGAGAGCCCCGACGTGCTCGCCGCTGACCAGCTTGGGCAGGTAGCGGTCCTTCTGCGCGGCACTGCCGTTGCGGTGCAGCTGGTTCACGCACAGGTTGGAGTGCGCGCCGTAGCTCAGGCCCACCGAGGCCGAGGCGCGCGAGACCTCCTCCATCGCGATGATGTGGGCGAGGTAGCCCATGTTGGTGCCGCCGTACTCCTCGCTCACCGTCATGCCGTGCAGGCCCAGCTCGCCCAGCTTCTTCCACAGGTCGGCGGGGAAGAGGTTGTCGTGGTCGATGGCCGCGGCGCGCGGGGCGATCTCCTTGGCGGCGAAGTTGGCGACGGTGTCGCGCAGCATCTCGATGGTCTCGCCGAGGCCGAAGTTCAGGCCGGGAAGCTGGCTCATGGGGGATGTCTCCTTGTGCGGGTTCAGGCGGGGTCCGATCCGTCAAGGGTAGGCGCGGACGCAGCACGGTGGCGGCCAGGGAGGTTGCAAAAGCTGCCAAACTTCGGGCCATGCAACAGCCCGCCGCCGTCACGCCCATGGCCTTCGTCCGCTGCATCGCGCTGGCCTTCGAGCGCCGCGGGATGGACCCGGCCCCGGCGCTGGCGGCGGCACAAATCACGCCAGCGCAGTTACAAGAAGCGGACGCGCGCATCACGGCGTTGCAGATGGAGGCCGTGTCCGCCGCGGCGATGCAGGCGCTGGACGACGAGGCGCTGGGCTGGTTCTCGCGCCGCCTGCCCTGGGGCAGCTACGGGATGCTGTGCCGCGCCAGCACCGGCGCCGCCACGCTGGGCCTGGCGCTCAAGCGCTGGTGCCGGCACCACCGGCTGCTCACCGAGGACGTGCTGCTGCGGCTGGAGGTGCTGGATGACACGGCGCGGCTGTCCATCACCGAGCAGCGCGACTTCGGCCCCCTGCGCGAGTTCTGCCTGGTGACGCTGCTGCGCTACGTGCACGGCTACGCCTGCTGGGCGGTGGACTCGCGCATCCCGCTGCTGGAGGCGAGCTTTCCCTTCCCGGCCCCGCCGCATGCCGCCGCCTACGACCACATGTTCCCCGGCCCGGTGCGCTTCGGCGCCGACGCGGCGGGTTTCAGCTTCGACGCGCGCTACCTGGCGCTGCCGCTGCGCCGCGACGAGGCGGCGCTCAATGCGATGCTGAAGCGTGCCCTGCCGCTGACGGTGCGGCAGTACCGGCGCGACCGGCTGCTGGCGCAGCGCGTGCGCGAGCGGCTGCGCCAGCAGCCCGGGGCCACGGCGGACGAGGTGGCGGCGGCGCTGTTCCTGTCCACGCGCAGCCTGCACCGGCAGCTGCAGGAGGAATCCACCACGCTGCAGGCGCTCAAGGACGCGGTGCGGCGCGACATCGCCGTGGAGCAGCTGCTGCGCAGCAACCGGCCCATCAAGCAGATCGCGCAGGCGGCGGGCTTCGACAACGAAAAAAGTTTCACCCGCGCCTTCAAGGGCTGGACCGGGGAGTCGCCGGCGGCGCTGCGGCAGCGCTCGAAGCTGTCCGGATAGCGTGAGCGGCTGACAACATTGCTTGCAGCCCCATCTGCCCGGCGGCGGCACAGTCGGGGCAACGTGCGGGCATCCCATCTGCCCGCCCCGCCCTCAGCCCGGGAGAACCCGCTTGAAACTCGTGACCTGGAACATCCAGTGGGGCCGCGGCAGCGACGGCCGCGTCGACCTGCCGCGCCTGCTGGCGGATGCCCGCAAGCTCGCCGACTTCGACGTGCTGTGCCTGCAGGAGGTGGCTGACGGCTGGCCCGACCTGCCCGGCGGCGCGGCCGGCAACCAGTTCCGCGACCTCGCCCTGGCGCTGCCGGGCTTCAGCGCGGTGGAAGGCGTGGCGACGGACCTGCCCGGCCCCGGCGGCACGCGCCGACGCTTCGGCAACCTGCTGCTGACGCGGCTGCCGGTGCTGCAGGTGCTGCGGCATCAGCTGCCCTGGCCGGCCGACCCGGCCGTGCCCAGCATGGCGCGGCTGGTGATCGAGGCCACGCTGCGTGCGCCCTTCGGGCCGCTGCGCGTCATGACCACCCACCTTGCCTACTACTCCCTGCGGCAGCGCCTGGCCCAGGTGCAGCGGCTGCGCGAGCTGCACCAGGAAGCGGTGGCGCACGCGCGCCAGCCGCGGCCCGCGGAGGAAGGCCCCTTCGCGGCGCTGCCGCGCGGCGGCGCGGCGCTGCTGATGGGCGACATGAACTTCAAGCCGGACTCGCCGGAGTACCGGCGCCTGCTGGCGCCCTTCCCCGACGCCACGCCCGCCTGGACCGATGCCTGGACCCGGCTGCACCCCGGGCAGCCGCATCCGCCCACCTTCGCCCCGCACGAAGGGCCAGCGCCCGAGGCGCCCTACTGCTGCGACTTCGTGTTCGCCAGCGCCGACCTGCTGCCGCGCCTGCGCGCGCTGCGGGTGGACGCCGCCACCACCGCCTCCGACCACCAGCCGCTGCTGCTGGAGCTCGATTGACCGCCCCGGGAGACCCCCA
Source organism: Azohydromonas caseinilytica (assembly GCF_012927045.1). Taxonomy (GTDB): domain Bacteria; phylum Pseudomonadota; class Gammaproteobacteria; order Burkholderiales; family Burkholderiaceae_C; genus Azohydromonas; species Azohydromonas caseinilytica. The sequence goes on from NZ_JABBFW010000006.1 coordinate 105,811, forward strand.
TGGATGCTCTGGAAACCATCGTCATTCCCCGCAGCTCGGACCTGGGCGAGGGCTTCACCGTACGCCGCGCGCTGCCCTCGGCGGCGCGGCGCATGGTGGGGCCCTTCGTGTTCTTCGACGAGATGGGGCCGGTGCGCTTCGAGGCCGGGCGCGGGCTGGACGTGCGCCCGCACCCGCACATCGGCCTGGCCACGGTCACGTACCTGACGCAGGGCGAGATCCTGCACCGCGACAGCCTGGGCGTGGTGCAGCCCATCCGCCCCGGCGAGCTGAACTGGATGACGGCCGGGCGCGGCATCGTGCACTCCGAGCGCACGCCGCCCGAGGCCCGCGACGGCCAGGCAATGCTGGCCGGGCTGCAGCTGTGGGTGGCGCTGCCCCGGGCGCAGGAGGAAGTCGAGCCCTCCTTCGTGCACCACGGCGCGGGCGAGCTGCCGCAATTGGAGGCCGAGGGCTGCCGCCTGCGCGTGATCCTGGGCGACTTCGAGGGCGCGCACTCGCCGGTGCGCACGCTGTCGGAGATGTTCTACGTGGAGGTGCACCTGGCGCCCGGCGCGCAGCTGCCGCTGCCGCCGCTGCACGAGGAGCGCGCCGCCTACGTGCTGTCCGGACAGGTCTCGGTCAATGCCGAGGACGCGGCGCACGGCCACGGGCCGCAGCAGCTGCTGGTGTTCAAGCCGGGCGAGCCGGTGGTGCTGTGCGCGCCGCGCGGCCCGGCGCACCTGGTGCTACTGGGCGGGCCGTCCATGGACGGGCCGCGCTACGTGTGGTGGAACTTCGTCTCCAGCTCGCGCGAGCGCATCCAGCAGGCCCAGGCCGACTGGGCCGCCGGCCGCTTCGCGCCGGTGCCGCAGGAGACGGAGTTCATCCCGCTGCCCGAAAACCGGCCGCTGCCGCCGGTGAGCTATCCCTGAGGGCCAGAGCCCACGCAAGTGCCAGCCGATGGCTCCGAACATCGCCACGTTGAGCAGCGCCAGCATGCCCACCGTGGACGCTCAGCTTTCGGAGCGTTGAAGCTCCCCAAACAATTCCCCCGTCTGCACATCAACCCCCGGCCGGCGCTTGCCGGCTTTTTTCGCAGTGGATTTTGGAGCCTGGGCCGCCTGCAGTTTCTCCGCCTCCGCCCGCTCGTGATTCAGCACCAGCAGCCGCCGCAGCAATTCGCGCCGCGCGGTGGGGCTGATCGTGAAACGCACGCGGTCCTTTTCCGGCAGGGTTTCGACTTCAAAGAAATCATGGCCGAGGTCCAAGTCCTGCCAGCCATAGGCGTCGCGCACGGCGCTGTCCAGCGCGACATGCAGGCGGCGCAATTCCAGCAGCCTTTCATAACCAGCCTGCGCCACATCCGCCGGCTTCCTGCTGATTTTCGCCACCAGCTCCGGCGTTAAGGCTCGGGCATGGAACAGGTTATAGATACCGGTCAGCCCCAACCACAGTTCGCGCATCAGGCGGCGGCGATGCTCGTGGTAGCGCTCGCCGATGCGGGCCAGTTTCTGGTCAGGAATACGCCAGAGATTGCCGGGGAAGGCGAAGGTTTCAAAGCATTTTGATGGCGAATAGCGCAGATCCTACTTCAGGGTACCGCTGTATTTTCTTACCCAAATTTCATGTACACCAGATTGAACTACGGCATAAATATCCCAACGTTCGGAAGCTAAGACATTCAAAGTGTGCGAATAAACATAGTCAGCAGGCACTTTAGAAAAATTTAAATATTTTGTAGTGCCGGCAGTCACAAAGCAACAAGACAGCGAAGAAATAGATCTATACAACCCTGGCCTATGGTCTGCATGCATCCACCAGCGCTCTCGCACATGAACTCGATTCTGCAAGTCACGCATGGGCTTTACAAGCTCCTTAACTCGTCTAAAAGGCCCCTCATATGCAGATGCATCGTCTTGACTACGACCGGAGAAATTAATAATCATGCGAACGGAACGTTGATCCGGCACGTTATTGATCTCTTGCCCATTAATAACTGACCAAATTACTTCTTTATTGACCTCGCCCTCGGCTATCAAGCCCTCAGCGTCCTTCTGATTCAGAATAAAACCTTCGCCCAAAAAATGTGATCCAACGAAGATGCGCGCACCATTCTCAGCAAGTTGGCTGGGTGTCTTATCCTGTGCCTCATCATCCAAGAAGGCGTTGATGGAGCGAGCAGTTTTACCATCAAGCATTCGTCCGCCAGCAAATTTATCCTGATGAATAGCCAATAAAGACACAACTATATTAGCTCGCCCCGGCCACTTAACAGCACGCATGGCGAAGTTAATGTCTGCTCCTTTAGACAACAAAACCTCCAATCCATCCTGGCGAACATCACCATCCCGGATCGAATTCGTCGTGATGAAGGCCATATAACCACCCACATTCATCAGCGAGTGCATGCGCCGCACAAAATAGACAACCAAATCACTCAGACCAGCCGGAGCATACTCCCATCTCACGTAAGAACAAAATTCATGGCCGTACTTTCCGCTGATTTGTCGGTCACCGAGATAAGGCGGATTACCGAGGAGACAATCAAACCCACCCCGCGCCATGACCTCCGGAAACTCCAGGAACCAGTGGAAAAAGCGCTTGCGCTCGGCCACGGCCAAGGCCGCGTCCACGCCCGGCCCTTCCGGCCTGCGCTCGCCGCGCCAGTACGGGCGAAAGGCGTCCTCGGTCACGTGCAACCCGGCCTGGCCGGCCTGCTTGGGTAAATAGAACTGGGCGATGGGCAGCGCCGCGAGCCGGCGCATCAGCTGCGCCAAGGGCGACTGCGACAGCGCGATGAAGCACGCCTGCTTGGCTTGCACCTCCTGCGGCGTGTGGTCCGGCATCGCGTCCAGCGCGCGCCAGTCGCGCAGCGCAGCGTCCAGGTCGCGCGCGGCTTCCGGGTCGAAGCTCAGCGTTTCCTGGCCCTTGTGCCCGGCGCGGTTGCGCCGGCGCAGCGCGGCCACGGTGTCCTTGTCGTCGCCGGGCAGCCGGGTAAAGGCTTCGTCGGGCACGCCGCGCGCGCCGATGTCCTCGCGCCGCACATAGCCCACGATGGCGTTGCCGCACTTGATGTGGTGGTCGAGGAAGCGCAGCGGCTCGCCCGGTACGTGCGCCTCCAGCCACAGCGCCACCTTGCACAGCTCCACCGCCAGCGGATTGAGGTCCACGCCGTAGATGCAGTGGCGGATCACGTCGCGCAGCGCCTGCCGGAACGTGGAAGGCGCGGGCTGCTCCTCGCCGGTGCGCACCACGGCCAGCTCCGTGGCGATGCGCCGCGCCGCCGCCAGCAGGATGTGTCCCGAGCCGCAGGCCACGTCAGCCACGCGCAGGTCCAGCAGCGCGGCCTCGCGGGCAGCGCGGTCCGGCGCCTTCAGCCGCTCGGCGATCAGGTGGTCCAGCGAGTGTTTCAGCAGCGGCTGCACCAGCTCGTCGGGTGTGTAGTGCGAGCCGGTGTTGGCGCGCTCGTCGCTCCGCTTCAACTCAAAGGCGGGCTGCGCGCCCTGCCACAGCAGCACCGGCGCGTACTCCAGCAGGCCTTCGTAGACGGAGCCGAACTCCTCCACGTTCAGCGCGCCGTAGTTGACGCGGATGAGCTGCCCGCTGTCCGGGTGCGCGTACAGGCTCAGCGCCCGCAATGCCTGCAACAGCGCGTCGTTGCCCAGCGCGCAGCCGGCCAGATCCACAAGGGCGTCGCGGCCGAACAGCTCGCCGGCCAGCGGCGCCAGCCCCAGCGTCGCGCCCGGCCCGCCGGCCTCGAACAGCCCGAAGGTGGACAGCAGCGCCGGCCACAGGTCGGCGTGGCGCCGGTCGGCCAGGTGCCGCTTCTCGCTCAGGCGGCGCAGGCGCTGCAGGCTGTAGTGGCGCGCGTAGACCTCGCGCCGGCGCGCGTCCGCGCCGGGCGGGAAGACCAGGCCGCGCTCCTCGATCACCATCAGGAACAGCAGCCGGTAGATCAGCCGCAGCAGCTGCTGATAGAGGCGGTCGCTGCCCAGCCCGCCGCCACGCAGCCGCTCGCGCAGCGCCGCGTTGGCCGGGTGTTGAATGAAACCGTTGGCCAGTCCTTTCAGGGCCTGCTCCACCGCGCGGGACAGGCCGGCACGGATGCGCGAGCCGGCGTCCAGCGAATCCTGGTGGTAGCGCTCCAGCCAGCACTGCGCCGCCTCCTCGCGCCGCGCCGGCAGCCGGCTGGTATGCAGCAGGCGCCACAGCAGCGCGAAATCGGCGAACAGGCCGTCGCCGAAGATGCGCTCCAGGTCGAACTCCAGGTAGGAAAGCTTGATCAGCCGCGAGCTGTCGCGCAGCAGCCGCAGCACGCGGCCGTTGGTCACCAAGCCGTAGAGCTCGTCGGCCAGGTTCAGGACCTCCTGCACCATGGCATGCGCCGACATGCGCGGCGCGCCGGCACGCGGCTCGGCCCTGCGGTCCAGCCCGGCCGGGTCGCGCCAGCCCAGCACGTGGACCACGCTGCCGCCGCGATTGACCAAGCGGTGCGACAGCGGATAGAGCTTGCCGTTGAGTTCCGTGTGCCGGGTCTGGAATTCGAGCCGGTAGCCCAGCAGGCCCAGCAACGGCAGCACCCAGTGCTGGCGTGTCTCGCGGGTGGCAGGGCTGTCCGGGCACAGCGCGGCCAGCTTGCGCTGAAAGAGGCGCCAGAGCTCCTGCGCGTCGGCCCAGGCGCGGGCGATCTCGTCCTTGACCTTGGCAGCGTCCGCCAGGCCGAAATCGGCCGGACGCTGGCCGGGCAGGTCTTCCAGCCGGCCCAGGATGTCGGGCGAGAAGATCGCGCCCTCGATGCGCAGGGACGGATACATCACCGCGGCACCTCCGGCAGCAGCACGTAGACGCCCAGCAGGTCCATGGGCAGCACGGGGTGGACGCGCTGAGAACGCTGCTGGTCCATCAGCGCGCTGAAGCGCTCATGCACCTCGACCAGCCGCCGCGCCTGGCTCTGGGCCAGCTCGGTGAGGGCTGCATCCAGCCGCGCCAGGGTTTTCAGTTCGTTGGCGAGAAAGGCGGCGCGCGCCTGCGGCGACAGCTCCGAGGCAGCGCGCGCGTTTGCCAGCAGCGCCTCGGCTGCCGCGTGATCCAGGAACCCGCGCTGCGGCGGCAGGCCGTGCCAGCCCCACAGCAGCATCTCCTCGGCCACGAGCTGAGCCTGATCCCGCACGGCCTCGATGACGTGGCGGCAGCGCAGCAGCAAGAGCGTGGTCTTGGTGGCGACGGCGTGGGTGCGGATCACGGCCGCGCGCGCGGCACGCGGGCCCTGCCGGACCAGCGTATTGGTCATCACCAGCTGGCACAGCTGCTCCACGAAGGCGTGGTTGCGGCCCAGGTACGTGAAGCCCACGGGCGTCGGCGATTGAAAGCTCACCCGCACCGCCGCGCCGGCCGCGGCGCCGGGCAGTGCCTCGCACAGCGCGGGCGCGAGGTTGTCGCAGACGATGCGCCAGCCCGGCCCCTGCGGCCGGACCTGCGCGCCGAACAGGTCCGGCAGCGCCCGGGTGACGAAGCGCTCGACCGCCCGCGGGTCGCCCAGGGCCTCGTCCACTGCGCGCAAGTCGGCCTCGATGTCCTGGGCCCGGAGGGCGTGCTGGGCGAAGACGCTTGTGCAGGCCTGCTGCTGGGCCAGCGCGGCATCAACCTCGTCCGTAACCGCGTTCCTGGCGGCAGCGCCCTCTTCGAAATCGCCGTCCTCGAACAGCAGGCCCTGCGCGCCCTCGCGCGTGCTGAGGCCGCGCTCCGGGTTCAACAGCAGCGCGTGGGTGATGGTTTCAATGACGGTGCGCGAGTCCTCCGGGAACGGCACGTTGATGCCGGTGGCGCGCCGGATCTCGCGCACCTTGCGCAGCAGCACGTCCAGCACGACGCCGTCGATGGGGTTGTCGGCGCCGTAGAGCAGGCAGGCTTTCACCACCGGCGCGGTCTGCCCGAAGCGGTCCACGCGGCCCTCGCGCTGCTCCAGGCGGTTGGGGTTCCAGGGCAGGTCGTAGTGCAGCACTGCCGTGAAGTGCTGCTGCAGGTTGATGCCTTCGCTGAGGCAGTCGGTGGCGATCAGCACCCGCAGCCGCGAGCGGCCCATGGCCTCGATGCGCTGGCGGCGCAGCTCGTCGGGCAGCTCGCTGGTAAGGACTTGCAGCTCCAGGCCCTTGAACTCCTGGCGCAGCAGCGGCCCCAGTTGCTCGCCCAGGTACCTGGCCGTCTCCACGTAGCGACAGAACACCACCGGGCACTGCGGCGCGGCTTCCTTGAGCCAGGCCGTGAGCTGGCGCGCGGTGGCCAGCAGCTTGCGGTCCTGCGCCGGGCCGGCCAGGGCCTGCAGCGCTGCGGCGAATTCGCGCAGCTGCCGGCGCTGGGGCTCGGACCAGTGGGCGCGTTCCACCACCTGCACCGGCGCGTGGTCGTCCTCGCGGCCGGGCTCGCTGTCGCCCACGGGGTTGAAGAACAGGTCGTCCTCGGGGATGTCCACGGCCGCCGCTGCGGCGCACTGCTCATCGCGCGCCAGGTCCGTGAGCCTGGACAGCCGCATGTGAAGCATCGCCATGCCCGCCGCCGGGCTGGACATCACGCCACGCAGCAGGCCCAGCGCGCTCCAGTAATGCGCCCGCTGCGACGGCTCTCCTGCCGCTGGAGCGATGAGCCGGCGCGACAAGTGAATGAGCGCCTGGAACAACCGCCGGTAATCGGGTGACAGCTCGTAGCTCAGCTCGAAGGCGTCGCGCCTGGGGAACGGCGTGTCCTCGTTCAACCACTTCTCGACATCGGCGCGCTTGCGCTGCACGAAGTGGCGCGCCAGCTCGCGGCGCTGGGGCTGCGTGGCGGTGGGCAGGTCGATGCTGTCGAAGCCCGGCTTGAGCAGGCCCAGCAGCGACTGGAACTCCTGCGCCTTGCCGCTGTGCGGCGTGGCGGTGAGCAGCAGCAGATGCTGCCGCTTGGCCGCGATGCGGCTGACCAGGTGGTAGCGCTGCTGCTGCGCCGCGGCAGCGCCGGCGGGGCGGGCGCAGGCATGGGCCTCGTCCACGATCACCAGCTCCGGGCACTGCTCGACGAACACGTCCCGGCGCGCGTCCGACTTGATGAAGTCGATGCTGATGACCTGGAACGGATAGTGGTCGTAGACGCTGGTGTCGCCCTGGACCTGGCGGTCCAGCCGCGCCTGGGTACTGCTGCGGATGACCACGGCCTCCAGGTCCAGCTTGGCGCGGATCTCGGCCTGCCACTGCTCGCACAGCTGTGGCAGGCACAGCACCGCGAAGCGCCGGATGCGGCGTCGCTCCAGCAGCTCGCGCACCACCAGCAGTGCCTCCACCGTCTTGCCCACGCCCACGTCGTCGGCGATGAGCAGCCGCGTCACGTCCTGCCGCAGCGCCATCACCAGCGGCACCATCTGGTACGAACGCGGGCGGAACGACAGCTTGGCCAGGCAGCGGAACGGCCCCGCGCCGTTGCGCAGCGCCAGCCGCGCGGCGTCGTGCAGCAGCCGCGCGCTGGCGAAGTCGCCCAGGTCCTCAGCGCTGGGCGGCTCGAAGCGGGCGTCGCGCGGCAGCTCGCCGCCCAGTGGCAGGAACAGGCCGGTGACCTCGTCCTCCGCGCCGCCCAGCGGCTTGAGCAGCAGCAGCTCGGGGTCGGCCGAGGGCAGCACGACCCAGTCGCGCCCGCGCAGGGACACGAGCCCGCCGGGCTGGAAGGCGACGCTCACCGCACCGGGCCGAACAGGTCCGGCCGCTGCGCCACGCGCTCGGCCAGGTCGTCCCCCGCATGCCAGACCCAGACCTCGTCGCCGCGCGCCAGCAGGGCCTCGCGCTGGACCTCATCCGCTTCGCGCACGGCCAGTTCGCCGTCCGGCAGGTCGTCGCAGAAGATCCAGGCGCGCGGCGCATAGTGAAAGTCGGGGCGGACGTAGAGCCCGTCCACGCGCTGCCGGGCCACGTCGGGCAGGCGCAGGCCGCGCGCGTACAGGTGCTCGATGAAGCGGCGGGCGGCGGGCGCTGCAGGATCAAGTTGCTTCAGCAACCGCGCGTACCGAGCCGCGTAGTCTTGCTGCGCAACGGCAGCGGGCTGCTCCAGGGAGCCGCGGCACAGCCGGTCCAGCGCGTCGTCGATACGGTCACTGCTGCCATTTCGATCCGGCGCCGTGGCGACCGCGCCGACGCTGCGACGCAGCGACCGCGCCCGCTTTATCACCGTCGAGAAGGTGTCCGGCTCCAGCAGGCGCGACAGCACACCGGCGCCGCCCGCCTCCGTCTCGTGCAGCAGGATGCCGGGCCGGCTTCCCTGCCCCACGTTGGCCGCGCCCAGCTCGCCTGGCCCCAGTTGGTGGCAGTACCCGATGGCACGCAGCAGCAGGTCCTGGAGCGCGAGCACGCCTTCGCGCTCCAGGCCCAGGAACACCGCGGGCAGGAGCAGCAGCACATCGGCCGGGTACGAGGCGCGGAGCCTGACGCGGCGGAGCTGCCTCGGCGGTGTGGAAGCGTTCTCAAGTGCGCAAGGGCACCAGGTGCCGCTGAGCAGATCCAGCGGAAAGCCCTCGGCCTCGCTGCCGCGCCAGCCGCGGTTGAGCTGCACCAGGCGCGCGCCGGGGATGAAGCCCAGGTCCAGCAACGTCCGGCCACCCGCCTTCAACCAGGCCTGCCTGACGGCGCCCGTGTGGCCGTCACCGATGCTGAAGCAGGTGTCGATGTCGAAGCCGCACGCACCCGCTTCGTCAGCGGGAGACGGCGCATCGACCTCCTCGGCATGGGCGTCAGCCACCTCCAGCAGGTCGTGCAGGACTTCGCTGACGCCTGCGTCCGAGAGGCTCACTCCGCAGACAGGGCAGGTCTCGCGCTGGCGCTGCCCGGCTTCCAGCAGGCAGCCGCAAGACCGGCAGAGCTTGGCCGCGGTGAGCGCCGGGCCCGCGTCCGGCAACACGAACCGGGTCAGGCGGTAGCACCGCCCTTCGTGATGCAAGAGCGCCAGCGGCCCAAGCTCGTGCAAGGCGGTGGCGCGAGGGCGTGAAATGAATTGACCCGGGCCGCACGCCGACGACAGGAACACGCGCAGTGGTTGCCGCCTCACCCCGTGGCTGGGCAGAAAGCCTTCGGCGGCGAGAAAGTGGGCCGGATCGAATTCCGGTCCGGCGTCGCTGCAGGCGTTGCGCAGCCACCGGAGCTGGCGCGCCGCCTCGTCCTGGCGGCGCTGTTGGTCAAGGCAGGCCTTTCCTCGTGAGGAAAGTAGTTCATTTTGAAGCTTGTACGTTGCATGCTCGTGGGTGGCATAAGCCGCACGGTAGAGCGCACGCCAGCGGTCCAAGGCCTGGTCCAGCTGCTGGGGCAACGCGTCAAGCGCGTGCTCGACATGGTCATGGTCGAACTGCTGGGTACGGACCTGCAGCGGCAGATCGCGCAGGCTGTGCTCGAAGGCAGCATGGATGCGGTCACGCATCTGGGGCGCGAGCCGCAGCGCAGCGCGCAGCTCGGGACGCAGGGGCAGCCCGGGCTGGCTCTCCTCGACGAAGGCGCTGAGCGACGGCCGGCCATCGACGCGCCAGGGCCATGCAGGCCACCCGACCTCGGAAACGGTCAGTGCATGAAGGTGTGCCCGCAACGGTTCGGGATGCAGCATGGCCGGTGGCTCCGGGTTGCCGATGCAGCTCAAGGCGTGCCGGCACTGCATCCGGTACCGGCGTACGAGCAGCGCCAGCTCGGCAGCCTGCAAGCCGGTGCGGTCATGGGCGTCGCCAAGGCATGCAAGCACGCGCAGTCCACAAAGCAGGCTGTCGCGCAGCTCGGGGCCGGCCCAACCCATGAGCCATCGGTCCAGCGTCGCCGCGTCGGTCAGCAGCAGTTGCGGCGGGTCCAGACGCAGGCGCTCGTGTACCTCATGCGGCGCGTGGCTGGTGCATGCGGCGAAGCGGATGGGAAAGCGGTCTCCGCCGCTCTCCTGGTGGTTGCCTGCGCAGCGGTTCAGGCTCTCCAGCGCGTCCTGGAGCCGGGCCGGCGTCGGGCACACCACCACCGCAAGGATGCTTCGGGCCGATGAGTCGCGCTGCGACGCGTGCAGCAGCGTGGTGTCGAGTACGGAGCGGAGCTGCGGATCGAGGCCGTGAAAGGAACTGCGGATGTACTTCGAGTCGTCCTCGCCCGCCCGCTGGTGTGCCAGCAGGACGTCCATCGTGCATTCCCCTCCCGTGTGCTATTTGTGACTTTTTATTTCAGCAGCCGAGTCAGGACGATTCGGGCATCCCCGAAAACAACAAAGCCTCCGCGAGGGAGGCTTTGTGTGTCAGGCATCACTGCCTGGTGTTTTGGGGTGGCTGATGGGACTCGAACCCACGACGACCAGAATCACAATCTGGGACTCTACCAACTGAGCTACAGCCACCGTCGAAGAAATGAAATTCTAATACGAATTCCTGCGTCTGTGCAAGGGTCAGCGCGAAATTTCTGAAGCCGCGCTTTCGGCCGGCACGGCAGCCACGGCCGGCGCCTTGATCTTCACGTCAAAGCGCTTCTTCAGCGTCTCGTAGTAGGCACGGCCTTCCGCCGAAGCCCAGGCCTGCGGGTACTGGCCCTGCAGCGCGGCCAGCGCCGGCGACTGCGCATTCGGCGCCTCGACCTTGATCAGCCGCGCCACCACGAAGCCTTGCGGCACGTCCACGCCCAGCAGCGCGGGCAGCTTGCTCGCATCGGCGCGCATGACGGCATCCAGCGCCGCAGGCGCCAGATCGCCACGCTCGGCGCGCGACACCGTCACGGGCGCGGGCAGCGAAGCCGCCGCGGCGTCGCCGCCTTCCTTGAGCTGCGCCAGGCGGGCCTGCCCGTCCTTGCGCGCCAGCGCCAGCGACTGCTCGGCCACCACGCGCTCGCGCACCTGCAGCTGCACTTCCTCGAAAGGACGCACGCGCTCGGGCCGGTACTCCACGACGCGGGCGGAAACGAGCTGGTTGGCGCCGATCTCCACGGCTTCGGTGTTGCGCTTGTTGCGCAGCACGTCGTTGGAGAACACCGCCTCCAGCAGCTTGGCCGAGGCCAGCGCACCGGCCGCACCAGGCGCGGGCGTGCGCTGCACGGTGGCCGTCTGCTTCTTGAGCTTGAGCTTGTCGATCACCGGCTGCAGCGAGTCCGGCTGCTCGTAGACGGTGTTGGTGAACTGCTCGGCGGCCTCGGTGTAGCGGCTCTGTGCCAGTTGCTTGCGCACCTCAGCCTCGATCTCGCCACGCACGGCCTCGAAGGGCTTCTTCTCGCCGCCGCGCACGGCATCCAGGCGGATGATGTGGTAACCAAAGTCGGTTTCCACCACGTTGCTGATCTCGCCGGGCTTCATGGCGAAGGCCGCGTCCTCGAAGGGCTTGACCATGGCGCCACGGGCGAAGAAGTCCAGGTCGCCCCCCTTCTGCGCAGAGCCCGGGTCCTGCGACTCCTTCTTCGCCACGTCGGCAAAGCTCGCCGGGTTCTTGCGCAGCTCGGCCAGCAGCGCTTCGGCCTTGGCCTTGGCCTTGGCGCGCTCGGCCGCGGGCTGGTCCTTGTCGGAGGCGATCAGGATGTGGCTGGCACGGCGCTGCTCGGCGCTGGTGTAGCGCGCGGCATTCTCGTCGTAGTACTTGCGCAGGTCTTCCTCGCTCACGTTCACGTCCTGCTGCAGCGCCTCGGCGTTGAGCACCACGTACTCGATGACGGCCTGCTCGGGTGCCTTGAAGCGAGCCTGGTTGGCGTCGTAGTGGGCCTTGAGCTCGGCATCGGTCGGGGTGACGCGCGCGGCGTAGTCGGCGGCGTTGAAGCGCTGCAATTGGACCTGGCGCTGCTGCAGCAGCGCGTCCAGCGCCAGCTTGCCGGCCGCCGGCATGGCGGGCGCCGTCTCGGTGATGCCGGCGAGCACCTGGCGCAGCGTCAGGTCACGGCGCAGGCGCTCGGCGAATTGCGCCGAGCTCATGCCCTGCGCGGCCAGCATCTGCGTGTTGATGCTGTTGTCGGGGTTGCGCAGGAAGGCGTACTGCGGATCGGTGACGAAGAGGCGCTGCAGCCGCTCGTCGTTGACCGCCAGATGCTGCTTCTCAGCGGCGGACATCAGCACGCGCTCGCGCACCAGCTGGTCCAGCGTCTCGCGCTTGAACTGGGGCGAGTCCAGCAGCTTGGCATCCACGCCCGGCATTTGCTGGCGCAGCCGCTCGGCCTGCTGCTGGTGCGCCGCATCCCACTGCGCCTGCGTGATGGCATGCCCGTCGACCTCGGCCACCGTGGCGTTGCCGCCCTCGGTGAAGCGGCTGTAGCCCTGTACGCCGAAGAACACGAAGGAGGGAAAGACCAGCAGCACCAGCAGGAACTGCAGCAGCCGGGTGTGGGTGCGTACGAAATCGAACATGGGTTCCTCGAGCAGGGTCCTGAGGCCGCGGCACGGCGAAAAAGCGTCGCCCGGATGCGACAAAGGCGAACCACGGTTCGCCTTTGAAGCCATCTGCCTGCCGGCCTTGCAGCCGCCGCGGGGTGGTGGGTGCTGAGGGGTTCGAACCCCCGACCTACGCCTTGTAAGGGCGCCGCTCTACCAACTGAGCTAAGCACCCGCGTCGGACCGAAACCGCTAGTGTAACCGCGTCGGTGGCGTCTTCCGGACGCCCTTCCCTGCGGCCGCACATGGGCGGCGGGCCCGTCCTGCCACTGCAGCGGCGGCAGGACGTCCCTCAACAAAAAATGCCCGCTGGCGCGGGCATTTTCTGGAATTTGGCTCCCCGACCTGGGCTCGAACCAGGGACCTGCGGATTAACAGTCCGTCGCTCTACCGACTGAGCTATCGGGGAATTAAAACACCGCTCAAACGCGGCGCCTCTTCGGTACTACTTCAGTGTTTCTGTTGGCTCCCCGACCTGGGCTCGAACCAGGGACCTGCGGATTAACAGTCCGTCGCTCTACCGACTGAGCTATCGGGGAACAGAAGCTGAGATTCTAGCAAGGATTTCAGACCTGGCAAGCGATTTCATCACTTTTTTGTCTGGCAGCTCCTTGCGGGCCGCGCAGGCTCATGACGTGAGCCCGCCGAACGGACAACCGGCCCGGCACCCGAAGGCGCCGGGCCCTGCCTCATCACATGTTCTCGATCATCACCTGGCCGAAGCCCGAGCAGGAGACCTGCGTCGCGCCCTCCATCAGGCGGGCGAAGTCGTAGGTGACCTTCTTGGACTGGATCGACTTTTCCATGGAGCTGATGATCAGGTCAGCCGCCTCGGTCCAGCCCATGTGGCGCAGCATCATCTCGGCCGACAGGATCTCGGAACCAGGGTTCACGTAGTCCTTGCCCGCGTACTTCGGCGCCGTGCCGTGCGTGGCTTCGAAGCAGGCCACGGAGTCGGACAGGTTCGCACCCGGGGCGATGCCGATGCCGCCGACCTGTGCGGCCAGGGCGTCGGAGATGTAGTCGCCGTTGAGGTTGAGCGTGGCGATCACGGAGTACTCGGCCGGGCGCAGCAGGATCTGCTGCAGGAACGCGTCGGCGATCGAGTCCTTGACGATGATGTCTCTGCCCGTCTTCGGGTTCTTGAACTTGCACCACGGGCCGCCGTCAATCTCCACGGCGCCGAACTCGCGCTTGGCCAGCGCGTAGGCCCAATCACGGAAGCCGCCTTCCGTGAACTTCATGATGTTGCCCTTGTGGACGATGGTCACGCTGGGCTTGTCGTTGTCGATGGCGTACTGGATCGCCTTGCGCACCAGGCGCTCGGTGCCCTCGATCGACACGGGCTTGATGCCGATGCCCGAGGTCTCCGGGAAGCGGATCTTCTTGACGCCCATCTCCTCGATCAGGAACTTGATGACCTTCTGGGCCTTCTCGCTCTTGGCTTCGTATTCGATGCCGGCGTAGATGTCTTCCGAGTTCTCGCGGAAGATGACCATGTTGGTCTTCTCGGGCTCCTTCAGCGGGCTGGGCACGCCCTTGAAGTACTGCACCGGGCGCAGGCAGACGTAGAGGTCGAGTTCCTGACGCAGGGCCACGTTGAGCGAGCGGATGCCGCCGCCCACCGGCGTGGTCAGCGGGCCCTTGATCGACACGACGTATTCGCGCAGCACGTCCAGCGTCTCGGCGGGCAGCCAGACGTCGGGGCCATAGACCTTCGTGGACTTCTCGCCCGCGTACACCTCCATCCAGTGGATCTTGCGCTGGCCGCCGTAGGCCTTCTCCACCGCGGCATCCACGACCTTCAGCATCACGGGCGTGATGTCGAACCCGGTGCCGTCGCCCTCGATGTACGGAATGATCGGGTTGCTGGGGACATTGAGCGAGAAGTCCGCATTGACGGTGATCTTCTGCCCACCCTCGGGCACCTTGATGTGTTGGTACATGGAAACTCGCTCCGGCGTGGGGTTGTGGAATGAGACCGCGATTCTATGCGACGCGGCGAGAAGTCCTATGTCTTACATAAGACTTGAGACAACGTGGCTCCAAGCGGGACAGCATTGCAGCGCAGCTTGACGCGAAGTTGACAAGCCTGACTGGGTCAAACCCGGTGAAAGCAGGCGTGCTTCAGCTCGCGCACCAGGCGGCGATGCGCGTCCACAGCCCATGGCCCAATGCCCAGGCCGAGGCCGAGGCCAGGCCCAGACCGGCCAGACGCACGGCCCAGCCGCCCGAGGCCAGCCATCGCGAGCCCGGCGCCCCAAGGCGCCACCACAGCGCCGGGCCGAGCCACAAACCGAGTGAGGAACCCAGCGCAAAGGCAGCCATGATCGAGGCCCCGGAAGCCGCATGCTGGCCCAGTGCGGCCACCACCAGCGCGGACTGCAGCAACCCACAAGGCCACGCCACCCAGACCGTGCCGGCCATCCCGGCCTTCAATGGGCCCAGCATGGGCTGCCAACCGCCGGCTGTCCCCGCGCCTGCCGCCACTGGCGCCAGCCGCGTGCCCCGGCCCAGGTGCTCCACCCACTGCGGCTGGCGCCCCTTGACCAGCAGCCACACACCCAGCCCCAGCGCCGCCACATGCACCAGCGTCCACAACGGACGCAGCGCCGGTGTCAGTTGCGAAAACTGCGCCAGCAGCGACACGCTGCCCGCCGCCACCGCGCCGGCCGCCGCGTAGCCCAGCAGCCGCCCCAAATGGAACCCGACCAGCGCCTGCTGCGGCCGCGCGCCGCCGCAACGCCCGGCCAGGGCCGTGCATGCCGCGCCGCACATGGCTATGCAGTGCGGCGATCCAGCCAGCCCCATCAACAGGGCGCTCAAGACAAGGGCGACATCCATGACCGCAAGCTATCGGACCTGCGCGGGGCGTGCAGGCAAAGCCTCAAATGATCCGGGAAAAGCGCTCGCGCGTCTGATCGGCCCGCAAATGCCGGTCGAACACCATGGCCACGCCACGCACGAAGTACCAGCCTCGCGGCGTCACCTGGATCGCATCAGGCTCGATCTCCACCAGCCCCATCTCCACCAGCGGCTGCAGCACCTCAAGCTCCGTCGCGAAGTACTCGCGCATGTTCACCAGATGTGCCAGCTCGATGGACTCGAACTCCACGCGCCCCTGGCACATCAGCGCCATGATCACGGCGCGGCGCACCAAGTCGTCACGCGTGAGGGCCAGGCCACGCACCACCGGAAACTGCCCCTGGCGCACGGCGTCGTAGTACTCCGGCAGCGTCTTGGCGTTCTGGCTGTAGGTGGGACCCATGCGGCCAATGGCCGACACGCCCAGGCCGATGAGATCGCAGTCCGGCTGCGTGCTGTAGCCCTGGAAGTTGCGGTGCAGGCGTCCCTGGCGCTTGGCCGCTGCCAGGCTGTCGCCGGGCAACGCGAAATGGTCCATGCCGATGTAGGTATAGCCAAAGCCCAGGAAGCCCTGGATGGCATTGCCCAGCATCTGCACCCGGTGGCCGGGGGGCGGCAACTGGGCCGGGTCGATGCGGCGCTGCGGCTTGAAGCGCGCCGGCAGGTGCGCATAGGCGTAGAGCGCGATGCGGTCGGGCCGCAGCTCGCCCACCCGCTCCACCGTGCGGGCAAAGGATTCGGGCGTCTGCTTGGGCAAGCCGTAGATCAGATCGACGTTGAGCGACTCGAAGCCGAGG
Source organism: Azohydromonas caseinilytica (assembly GCF_012927045.1). Taxonomy (GTDB): domain Bacteria; phylum Pseudomonadota; class Gammaproteobacteria; order Burkholderiales; family Burkholderiaceae_C; genus Azohydromonas; species Azohydromonas caseinilytica. The sequence continues at coordinate 121,818 of NZ_JABBFW010000006.1, forward strand.
GCACGGGCACTCAGCACCAGTTCGCGCACGCTCTCATAGGACTGCACGCGGTGCACTGCCTTCTGCACTTCGGTATCGAAGTCCTGCACACCAAAGCTCAGCCGGTTGAAACCCAGGCGCGCGAGATGCTGCAGCCGCTCTGCGCTGACGGTGCGCGGATCGACTTCGATGGACAGCTCCGCACCCGGAGCAATGCGAAACGCCCCGCGCAGCACGTTCATCAGGCGCTCGATCTCGGCGTCGGACAGGAACGTCGGCGAGCCGCCGCCAAAATGCAGTTGCGACACGGCCTTGCCCGTACCCAGCACTGCGACATGAAGGGCAATCTCGGCCTCCAGCGCCTGGAGATATTCCTCAGCGCGGTCATGGTGTTTGGTGATGACCTTGTTGCAGGCGCAGTAATAGCAGACCGACTCGCAGAACGGGATGTGCACATAGATCGACAAAGGCGGCGTGCCACCCACAGTCGCACCTTGGGCACGCTGCTCCAGGGCTTGTCGATACTCGGCCGGCCCGAAGGCTTCGACGAAGCGATCGGCCGTCGGGTAAGAGGTGTAGCGGGGCCCAGGCACGTCCAGGCGCTGGAGCAGGCTTTCGGTCAGAACGGGCCCGGTGGCGGAGGTATCGCTTAGCATGGCGCCACTTTGCCAAAGTTGGCCCATGCGAGCTTGATGTGCCTCAAGTGGGCAAATACCAGCCACACCAAGAATAACGCCAGTTTTTGAGGCATATCATTCATGTTGAAGACCGCTGATTTCCCTGATGATTCCTGCATCCAGCCCTCGGGCTGTGCTGGCTCAACTCCGCGAACCAACATGAATTCCACGATGCCGCCCATCCGCACCGAGCCCTTCAAAGTGGCGTGCTCGAGTTGCAACCTGCGTGAGCTGTGCCTTCCGGTGGGCCTGTCGCGCAATGACCTGGAGCAGCTCGACACCATGGTGGCCACGCGGCGTTCGGTGGTGCGTGGCGACACCTTGTTCCGCGCCGGTGACGCGTTTCAGTCGCTCTACGCCGTGCGCACAGGTTTCTTCAAGACCTGTGTCTCGGCCGAGGATGGCCGCGATCAGGTCACGGGCTTTCAGATGGCGGGCGAACTCCTGGGGCTTGACGGCATCGGCAGCGACCGCCACACGGTGGACGCGGTGGCCCTGGAAGACTCGCAGGTATGCGTCATCCCCTATGCCCAGCTCGAGGAACTGTCGCGCGAGTTCTCCGACCTGCAGCGCCAACTGCACAAGATCATGAGCCGGGAAATCGTGCGCGACCACGGCGTGATGCTGCTGTTGGGCAGCATGCGGGCCGAGGAGCGTCTGGCGGCTTTCCTGCTCAACCTGACCCAGCGGCTCCAGGCCCGCGGCTTCTCGGCGTCTTCGTTGATCCTGCGCATGACGCGTGAGGAGATCGGCAGCTACCTGGGCCTCAAGCTCGAAACGGTAAGCCGCACCTTCTCAAAGTTCCAGGAAGAAGGCCTGCTCGAGGTCAAGCAGCGCCAAATCCGCATCGTCGATCAGGACGGGCTGCAGAAGCTGGTCAACGGCGCAGCCTGCTGAGAACGGACAAGCGAATGAACAAAGGGCGCCCACAAGGGGCGCCCTTTTTCTTGGGTCGTCTCAGGTCAATGGCCGTGAGCATCGGGCATCGCGCGTGAGCGCGGCCCGTCGGCGGGCGCCGCCAGCCAGTGCTCCAGGGCCCCGGCCGCGGCGATGGCAGCCCAGAACAGGAAGAAGGCCAGGGAGTAGACGGTCGTAGCCGACAGCTCCGAGAAGACACCGCCGGCACCTTGAAGGCTGTGCGGATCGACCAGCGCAAACACCAGCATCTCCAGCACCGCGGCCATCAGGAACGACGGCCAGGCCACCAGCATCACCGCTTGCACGCGAGGGGTTGTCGTCATTTGCGATCACCTCCTGGCGTGAATTCTTGCGCGTACCTGACGCGCCGCGTCCTAGCGTTGACCCGCAGAGGCCGCAGCGGCAGCCGCTTCGGCCGCAGCCTTGTTGCGCGCTTCGAGGGCCGGACGCATGTCGCCCGACGAGGACTCCTCCGCGGGCTGCTGCGATTGGGGCGCCGCGCCGGAGCCGATCACCACGTCGGCGCCGCGCACGGCAATGACGGCGGTGATGATCGCCGCCACCACCACGGCCAACGGCCCACCCACCACCAGCCACATCATGCGCACGCGCCACCAAGGCACGCGCTGGCCGGCACCGGCCTGTTTATCGGTTCTGCGATCCATGGGGAATACTGCTCCGGTCAGGCCGGCCTCGCACGCACAGTGCGTCAACGCGGCACGACAAAGGTGGATTTCTCGATGGGGTCGGCGGCCACCGCCTTCGCGCGGGGCACCATCTGTTCGATACGGAAGCGCAGCTCATGCACGCCGCCGCCCAGGGCCATGGCGGCTTCCGGCGCCACGGGCATCCAGCGCGCCTGCGGCGCGTCCACTTCCACGGCAGCGCCCGGTTCGACCACAACGGTCCCGGCCAGCCCCTCGACGCCGGCACGGCAGCGCTGCGGCTGCCCGGTGGCGTTCATCGGCTGCAGGCGGTAGACGTTCTCGATTTCGCCCGTGCCACCTGGCGAGCCAGCGCGGCACGGGCGTGCACGACATCCACCTTGAAGTCGGGTAGTGACATCCTGCGGATACAGGAACGGGCCGAAGACGCAGAGGCGCCGCGCGCGCGCTCCATTCCAGCCAAGGCAGCCCGTAAAACACAGGCCGCCCAGCGCCAGGCGGCGAAGCGGCCGCTGACGGCGAGCGGGTAGATCCGGCGCTGCCCCTGATGGAGCGACACCACCGCCGTCTTGGCGTCGGCCTCGGCACGAGGCACAGCCGTGGCGGTGGCAGAGCCGCTTACCGAAGCGGCGCGACCCTCTCTTACTGGGCGGTGGTGGCGGCGCCGCCCTTGTGGGACAGGCTCCACACGTAAGCGCCGAGCACATGGATCTGCTCGGGGCTCAGGCGGCTGGCGTGCGCCGGCATGATGTTGGTCTTGCCGTTGTTGATCATGTTCATGATCGCCTGCTCGCCCCAGCCGTGCAGCCAGATCTTGTCGCTCAGGTTGGGCGCGCCCATGGCCTGGTTGCCCTTGCCGTCGGCACCGTGGCAGGCCGCGCAGACCATCGTGAACTTCTCCTTGCCCAGTTGCGCATACACCGAGTTGTGCGGGCTGCCCGACAGGCTCAGGACGTAGTGGGCGACGTTACGCACGTTCTCGCCACCGCCAATGGCCTCCGCCATCGGGGGCATCATGCCCTGGCGGCCGCCGGTGATGGTCTGCTTGATCGTGTCGTGCGAACCGCCGTAGAGCCAGTCGTTGTCGGTCAGGTTGGGGAAGCTCTTGCTGCCGCGCGCATCCGAGCCGTGGCAACCGGCACAGGTGTTGACGAACAGGCGCTCGCCAATGCCCATGGCCTGCGGGTCCTGCGCAAGCTCCTCGGCCTTCATGTTCACGAACTTGGCGTAGACCGGCGCCATGGCGGCACGGGCCTTGTCCTGCTCGGCGTTGTACTGGCCCACGCTGGTCCAGCCGAAGACGCCCTTGTTCGAGCCCAGGCCCGGGTACACACTCAGGTACACGAGCGCGAACACCACCGTGATCACGAACAGCCACAGCCACCAGCGCGGCAGCGGGTTGTTGAGCTCACGCAGGTCCTCGTCCCAGATGTGGCCGGTGGTGTTGTCGTCGGCCATGGGCTTGCGCTTGGCCGCCACCATCAGCACGAACACGCAGAACGCGAGTCCGCCCACCACGATGCTGGTCACATACCATGACCAGCCACTGTTGAAAAAGTCACTCATCACTTACTCCCTTGGAAGCGGGCCGCGGCCGCAGCGACGGGCTCGCCGTCCTCTTCCAGGAAGGGCAGCTGGGCCGCCGCTTCATGTTGGGAACGCTGGCGCTTGCTCCAGGTCCACAACGCGATGCCGAGGAACAGCACGAAGCTGATCAACGTCACGGCGCTGCGAAGAGCATTGATGTCCATGTCCATCGCTGTGGCTCCTGGTCTGGTTTACTTCAGCGCGGTGCCAAGCACCTGCAGGTAAGCCACGACGGCTTCGAGCTCGGTCTTGCCCTTCACCTCGTCGGCCGCCTTGGCGATCTCGTCATCGGTGTAGGGCACGCCGACCTTGCGCAGCGCCGCCATCTTGGGACCCACCTCGGCCGGGTTGAGCGCGGCCTTTTCCAGCCACGGGTACGCCGGCATGTTCGACTCGGGCACCACGTCACGCGGGTTCATGAGGTGGATGCGGTGCCACTCGTCGCTGTACTTGCCGCCCACGCGGTGCAGGTCCGGACCGGTGCGCTTGGAGCCCCACTGGAAGGGATGGTCGTAGACGTACTCGCCGGCCGTGGAGTAGTGGCCGTAGCGCAGCGTCTCGGCACGGAAGGGACGGATCATCTGCGAGTGGCAGTTGTAGCAGCCCTCGCGGATGTAGACGTCCCGGCCCGCGAGCTGCAGCGCCGAGTACGGCTTGAGGTTTTCCACCGGCTTGGTCGTGCTGTGCTGGAAGAACAGCGGGACGATCTCGGTCAGGCCGCCAAAGGCGACCGTGACCAGGATCAGCACGATCATCAGGAAGTTGCTGGTCTCGATCTTCTCGTGGCCAGTCGGATTAGCGTGTGCCATGTCGGTCTTTCTTCAATCCAATCAGGCGTGAGCCGCGGCCAGGGGCACCGGCGTGGCAGCGACCTTGCCACTGCGCACCGTCATCACCGTGTTCCAGGCCATGATCACCATACCGGTCAGGTACAGCAGACCGCCCAGCATGCGGATGATGTAGAAGGGATAGGTCGCCTTGACGCTCTCGACGAAGCTGTACACCAGCGTGCCGTCGGGGTTCACCGCGCGCCACATCAGGCCCTGCATCACGCCGGCAATCCACATGGCGGCGATGTAGAGCACGATGCCGATGGTGGCCACCCAGAAGTGCAGCTCGATGGCGCGGGTGCTGTACATCGTCTTGCGGCCGAACATGCGCGGGATCAGGAAGTACAGCGAGCCGATCGAGATCATGCCCACCCAGCCCAGAGCGCCCGAGTGCACGTGGCCCACGGTCCAGTCGGTGTAGTGCGACAGCGCGTTGACGGTCTTGATGGACATCATCGGACCTTCGAAGGTCGACATGCCGTAGAACGACAGCGCCACGATCAGGAACTTCAGGATCGCGTCGTCACGCAGCTTGTGCCACGCACCCGAGAGGGTCATGATGCCGTTGATCATGCCGCCCCAGCTCGGCGCCAGCAGCACCAGCGAGAAGATCATGCCCACGCTTTGCGTCCAGTCGGGCAGCGCGGTGTAGTGCAGGTGGTGCGGACCCGCCCACATGTACGTGAAGATCAGGGCCCAGAAGTGCACGATCGACAGGCGATACGAGTACACCGGGCGCTCGGCCTGCTTCGGGATGTAGTAGTACATCATCCCCAGGAAGCCCGCGGTCAGGAAGAAGCCCACCGCGTTATGGCCATACCACCACTGCACCATGGCGTCCTGCACGCCGGCATAGGCCGAGTAGCTCTTGAACAGGCTCACGGGCACGGCGGCGCTGTTGACGATGTGCAGCAGGGCCACGGCGATGATGAAGGCGCCGAAGAACCAGTTGGCCACGTAGATGTGGCGCACCTTGCGGATACCCACCGTGCCGAAGAACACGATGGCGTAGCTCACCCAGGTGATGGCGATCAGGATGTCGATCGGCCACTCCAGCTCGGCGTATTCCTTGCCGGAGGTGTAGCCCAGCGGCAGGCTGATGGCGGCCGCCACGATGACCAGCTGCCAAGCCACGAACGTGAACATGGCCAGGCCCGGCGCGAACAGGCGCGTCTGGCAGGTGCGCTGCACGACGTGGTAGGACGTGGCAAACAGCGCGCAGCCGCCGAAGGCGAAGATCACCGCGTTGGTGTGCAGCGGACGCAAGCGCCCGTAGCTCAGCCAGGGAATGCCGAACGTCAGATCAGGGAAGGCCAGTTGCGCGGCGATGAATACGCCCACGAACATGCCCACCACACCCCAGAGCACCGCCGCCAGTGCGAACAATCGCACGGGGGCGTCGCTGTAAACCGGTCTTCCCGGTTGCGCCGCTTGAGCCATCACTGGCCTCCTTCTTAGTGAGAATCCACCCGGTGCGCATTGTTCGGCGCCGAGCTTTCCTCAAGCTTGACCCCTGTCAACGCTTCACCATCCGCATTCAGGATGCGCTCGCCCTCTCGGTCGAGATCGTCAAATTGCCCGCCGTGCAAGGCCCAGCCGAAGACGCCGATGATCACCAGGACCAACAGCGCCGACAGCGGTATGAGCAGGTACAGGATTTCCATCGGCCCTCAGCGCGCAAGGCGCAGCGAATTGCCCACCACGAGCAGTGAGCTCGCCGCCATGCCCAGGCCGGCCGCCCAGGGAGGCAGCCAGCCCGCCAGCGCCAGCGGGATACAGGCTGCGTTGTAGAGCGCGGCCCAGGCGATATTTTGCCGCACGATGCGCATGCTCCTGGCGGCAATACTGCGCGCGTCAGCCAGCGCCTGCAGCCGCTGCGAGGGCAGGATGGCATCGGCATGCACACGCGCCACCAGCGCGCCCTCGCCCATGGCGAAGGACACGTCGGCCTGCGCCAGTACCGGCGCATCGTTGACGCCGTCACCGACCATCGCCACCACGTCGCCGACGGCCTGCGCCTGGCGCACCGCCTGCAGCTTGGCTTCGGGCGTGGCGCCGGCCATCGCCACCGGCAGGCTCAGGCGCTGAGCCACCCGCTGCACGCGCCCCGGCGCGTCGCCTGACAGCAGCGCCGGCTCGATGCCGGCGGCACGCAGCGCGGCCATGGCCGCGGCCGCGTCCTCGCGCAGCCGTTCCTCGAAACCGAAGGTCAGCAGCACCTGACCGCGCCGCCCGAAGGCGACCTGCAGCGCATCACCGCCCTCCTCCACGCTCGCGTCGGCAACCCAGGACGCGCGACCCAGCCGCCACTCCACGCCCTGCGCATCCAGCGCGCTCATGCCCTGCCCTGGTTGCTCGCGCACCTGCGTCCAGCCGGCCTCAACGACCGCACCGGCATTGCAAGCGGCGGACACCGCCTGCACCAGCGCGCGCGACAACGGATGCGTGGACCAGCGCGCCAGCGCCGCCGCCCGCTCGCGCAGCGGCTGCACGTCGGCCACGGCCAGCGTCGGCGCCGGCTGCAGCTCGCGCAGCGCCAGGCTGTCCTCGGTCAGCGTGCCGGTCTTGTCGATGAAGAGACGGCGCACCCGCGCCAGCGCCTCCAGCGCATCGAGCCGCTGCAGCAGCACGCCACGGCGCGCCAAGCCGCCGGCGGCGGCCACCAGCGCGGAGGGCGCGGCCAGCGACAGCGCGCAGGGGCAGGTCACGATCAGCACCGACACCGCCACCCACACCGCGCGCGACGGATCGATCACGCTCCACGCCGCCGCGGCCCCGATCGCCAACACCAGCACCACCCACAGGAAAGGCCGCGCCCAGCGGTCCGCGGCGCGCGCCAGCGCGGGCCGCTCGGTGAGGGCCTGCTGCATCAACGCCACGATGTGCTCGTAGCGGGTGTCCGCGCCCACGCGCTGCACGCGCATGCGCACCGGCACGCCGACATTGAGGGCACCGCCCACCAGCGCATCGCCGGGCCGCTTGGCCACCGGGCGCGACTCGCCGCTGAGCAGCGATTCGTCGGCCTGCGTCGAGCCCTCAACCAGTTCGCCATCAGCCGGATAGCTCTCGCCCAGCGCCACCTGCAGCAGGTCGCCGGGGCGCAGCGCATGCACGCTCACGGCTTCCAGGCTGCCGTCGGCACCCACGCGGTTGGCGGTCTGCGGCATGCGCGCCAGCGCTTCCTCCAGCGTGGCGGCCACGCGGTGCCGCGCGCGCATCTCCAGATAGCGCCCGGCCAGCAGGAAGCTCACGAACATCGTGAGCGAGTCGAAATAGACCTCGCGGCCGAAGATGCCGCCCGGGTCGAAGGTTGCGCCGGTGCTGGCCACGAAGGTGACGATCACGCCCAACGCCACGGGCACGTCCATGCCGATGCGCCGCGTGCGCAGGCTGCGCCAGGCACCCTGCAGGAATGGCGCGGCCGACCACCACACCACCGGCACGCTCAGCAGCCAGGAGCCCCAGTTGAGCAATTGCCAGTGGTCGGGCGCCATCTCGCCCGGCCTGGCCACGTAGATCGGCCAGGCCATCATCATCACCTGCATCATGCAGAACCAGGCCACGAACAGCCGCCACACGGCCTGCCGGTTCTCGGCCTGGCGCAGCGCGCGCGCGGGGGCCGCGGCATCGGGCACAGCGTCATAGCCGGCGCGGCGGATGGCCTGCACCAGCGCCGCCATGCGCGTGCGCGCCGGGTCCCATTCGATGCGGGCACGTTCGGCCGAGGCGCTCACGCGCGCGGACTCCACGCCCGGCACGGCCATCAGGGCCTGCTCGATGGTGTCGGCGCAGGCGGCACAGTACATGCCCGAGAGACGCAGCACCGACTCGCCCTTGCGCTGGCCGTCGCGCCCCACGCGCCAGCGCGTGAAGCGCTGCTGTTCCTGCGGGTCGTCGAGGACGGCGAGCTCGGGCGGTACGGGGGATTCGAGAGTGGCGGTGGGAGCGTTCATCGGCGACAGGCGCGCGCCGGCCACAGGCCCGACGACGCCGGATAATCTAGGGTCCATCCCCCGGTGACGGCATGACTCAGATCAAGACACGCGCATCCCTGGCGGGGCTGCTGGCCCTGGTGCTCACCACCTCACCCGCAGCCGCGCAGCAAAGCCAGCCCCAGCGGCTCGAAACCATCACGCTGAACGCGGGCATGCACAACATTCGCGCCGAGGTGGCGCTAACGCCCGAGCAACGTGCCACCGGCCTGATGTACAGGCGCGAGATGGCGGCTCACGAGGGCATGCTGTTCGTGTTCGAGCAGCCGGCGCCGCAGTGCTTCTGGATGAAGAACACGCTGCTGCCGTTGTCCATCGCCTTCCTGGCCGATGACGGGACGGTGGTGAACATCGCCGACATGCAGCCGCAGGCGCTGGACTCCCACTGCTCGGCCAAGCCGGTGCGCTATGCGCTGGAGATGAACCAGGGCTGGTTTGCCAAGCGCGGCATCCAGGCCGGCGCGAAGCTTAAGGGTCCGGTCTTCAACCCGCAGCGCTGACGTGAAAAGGCCGATCGCAAGACCGGCCTATTGACATCGCTCAAGCGGCGCCCGCCCGGGGCGCCGCAATGCCCGATCGATCAGGCGGCGAGGTTGTTCTCCGCGAACTCCCAGTTCACCAGCTTGTCGAGGAAGGTCTCGACGAACTTCGGACGCAGGTTGCGGTAGTCGATGTAGTAGGCGTGTTCCCACACGTCCACGGTCAGCAGCGGCTTGTCGCCGGTGGTCAGCGGGGTGCCGGCGGCGCCCATGTTGACGATGTCCACGCTGCCGTCGGCCTTGCCCACCAGCCAGGTCCAGCCCGAGCCGAAGTTGCCCACGGCGCTCTTGACGAAGGCTTCGCGGAAGGCGGCGTAGGAGCCGAACTTGGCATTGATGGCCTGGGCCAGCGCGCCCTTGGGCTCACCGCCGCCGTTGGGCTTCATGCAGCTCCAGAAGAAGGTGTGGTTCCAGATCTGGGCGGCGTTGTTGTAGATGCCGCCGGAGGACTTCTTGATGATGTCCTCGAGGGACATGTTCTCGAACTCGGTGCCCTTCTGGAGGTTGTTGAGGTTCACGACATAGGCGTTGTGGTGCTTGTCGTGGTGGTATTCCAGCGTCTCGCGGCTGTAGTGCGGGGCGAGGTCGTCGTAGCCGTAGGGCAGCGGGGGCAGGACGTGTTCCATCTTTTCTCCTGGTTTCATTGACGCACGACAAAGAGCGTGCAGGGGGCAATGCCGCGGCGATTGTAGGAGTGCGCGGCAAAGTGCACAGACCGTGCAAGGGCCTTGCGAACGAAGTCACGCCTCGGCATCCGGCTGCACCTGCAGCACCTGCGCCAGCGCGCGGCCGTCGCTCCACACCGCCTGCACCTGCTGACCGGGCCGCAGCGCGCGTGACGAGACGATGGGCTGCCCCTGCTCGTTCGTCACCCAGGCATAGCCCCGGGACAGCACCCGGTGCGGGTCCAGCGCCGCCAGCCGCTGTTCCATGCCCTGCAGCGCAATGACCCGGCGTTCGCGCTGCACCGCCTGGGCGCGCTGCAGGCGCTGCGCCAGCGCCTGCAGCCGCACGCCGGCGCGCTCGCGCTGCACGCCCTGGGCCCGCTCCAAGCGTGCCGCCAGCCGCTGCGGCGCCTCGGCCGCGCGCTGCAGCGCGTGGCGCAGCGCGTGACGCGCGCGCTCCTCCAGCCGGTCGAGCTGCTGCGCATGGCGCGCCAGCACGGCACCGGGGCGGGCCAGCTGCAGCGCGCGCTGGTCCAGGTCCTGAGCCTGCCGCTCCAGCTGGCGCTGCACCTGCCGCTGCATGCGCCGCGCCAGCGTTGCCAGCTGCTCCAGGGCCTCGGCCTGCGAAGGTGCCACCAGCTCGGCGGCGGCTGTGGGCGTGGGCGCGCGCAGGTCGGCCGCGAAGTCGGCCAGGCTGACGTCGGTCTCGTGGCCGACGCCGCACACCAGCGGGATGCCACTGGCCGCCACCGCATGCACCACGCGCTCGTCGTTGAAGGCCCACAGGTCCTCCAGCGAGCCGCCGCCGCGGCACAGGATCAACACGTCCACCTCGCGGCGCCGGTTGGCCAGCGCCAGCGCCGCCACCAGCGCCGCCGGCGCCTCGGCGCCCTGTACCGGGCTCGGGTAGATCACCACCTCCACCTGCGGCGCGCGCCGCGCCAGCGTGGTGAGCACGTCGCGCAGCGCCGCGGCGGCCAGCGAGGTGACCACGCCCACGCGCGCCGGAAAGCGCGGCAGCGGCCGCTTGCGCTCGGCGTCGAACAGCCCCTGCGCCTGCAGCCGCTCCTTCAAGCGCAGGAACTGCTCGTACAGCGAGCCCGTGCCCACGAGCTGCATGGCCTCGACCACGAACTGCAGCTCGCCGCGCGGCTCGTACAGCGCGATGCGCCCGCGCAGCTCCACCTGCTGGCCGTCGCGCGGGTTGAAGTCGAGCAGTCCGGCCGCGCGGCGGAACATCGCGCAGCGCAGCGCCGCGGCCTGGCCCTCGGCGTCCTTGAGCGTGAAGTAGCAGTGGCCACTGGCCGCGCGCGTGAAGCCCGAGAGCTCGCCGCGCACGCTGCAGGCGCCGAAGCGCGCCGCCAGCGCGTCGCCCATGGCCAGCAACAGCGCCGCCACGCCCCAGACCTGGCGCGCCATCGTGGTGGGCTCGGCCATGTGGTGGTTCTCCAATGAATGAAATCCGCCGAAGTGCTGAAAAAAGAGGCAATCCAACCCAAGCACCCGGCCGACAAGCAGTTCGGCGCGCTGTCCCGGGGCTGGTCACAAACTTGTCCACAGCTCCGGTGGACAGCGGACAGGGCACGTTGAGCGGCGGCCAGACCCGCTGGAGCCCTTCGGCATAATCGCCCCTCGATCCGGGTGGTCCGTCTTGCAGTCCCGGATTTCTCTTGCCCAACGACCTGGGGACACCCTTGTTTTCGATCATACAAGCCGCCGGCTGGCCGATCTGGCCGCTGCTGCTGTGCTCGGTGCTGGCGCTCACGCTCATCATCGAGCGGCTGCTGAGCCTGCGCGCGGGGCGCATCACGCCCCCGAAGCTGCTCGACGAGGTGCTGCAGCTCACGCATGCCGCCCTGCCGGGGCCGGACGTGGTGCAGAAGCTGGAGCAGCACTCCGTGATGGGCCAGGTGCTGGCGGCCGGGATGCTGAGCGTGCTGCGCGAGCCGCGCATCGACGAGGGCCGGCTGCGCCAGGCCTTCCAGAACGCCGGCCGCGTGGCGGTGCACGAGCTGGAGCGCTACCTGAGCGCGCTGGGCAGCATCGCCTCGGCCGCGCCGCTGCTGGGGCTGTTCGGCACCGTGGTGGGCATGATCGAACTCTTCGGCGCGCAGACGCCCGGCGGCGGCACCAACCCGCAGCAGATCGCGCACGGCATCTCGGTGGCGCTCTACAACACCGCCTTCGGCCTGGCCATCGCCATCCCCGCGCTGCTGTTCTACCGGCACTTCCGCGCCCGCGTGGACGAGTACACGCTGGTGCTGGAGCAGGCGGCCGAGCGGCTGCTGCCGCTGCTGCTGCGCCAGGCGGCGGCGCGCGGCGCCTGAGCCGGCCGGGAGCGGGCGATGGACTTCCGCAAGCCTCGGCGCGACGAGCCGGAGATCAACCTGATCCCGTTCATCGACGTGCTGCTGGTGGTGCTCATCTTCCTGATGGTCACCACCACCTTCAACCGGCTCACGGCGCTGGACCTGACGCTGCCCACGGCCAGCACGCAGCCGCTGGCGCAGAAGCCCCAGGAGGTCGTGGTGGCCGTGGCGGCCGACGGCCGTTACGCGATCAACCAGCGCGTGGTGGACGGCCGCAGCGTGGAGGCGCTTGCCGCCGAGCTGCGCGGCGCCACGCAGAACCTGTCGCAGCCGGTGGTGATCATCAGCGCCGACGCCACGGCCGCGCACCAGTCGGTGATCAACGTGCTGGACGCGGCGCGGCGCGCAGGCCTGTCGCGGCTGACCTTCGCCAGCCAGAGCGGTGACCCGCGCTGAGGCCACGCCCGGCGGCACCACGTCGCGCCTGGGCGACTGGCTGCAGCGGCAGTGGTGGCAGCCGCGGCCCTCGCCGGCCGCGCGGCTGCTGGGCCCGCTCTCCCTGCTGTACGAGACGCTGGCCGAGCGCCAACGCCGCAACACCACGCCGCAAAGCCCCGGGCTGCCGGTGGTGGTGGTCGGCAACCTGATCGTCGGCGGCGCCGGCAAGACGCCCACCGTCATCGCGCTGGCACAAGCACTGCGGGCGCTGGGCTGGACGCCGGGCGTGATCTCGCGCGGCCATGGGCGCGCCGCCGCAGGCGTGGCGGAGGTGCGGCGCGACAGCCGCGCGCGCGAGGTCGGCGACGAGCCGCTGCTGATCCACCTGCGCAGCGGCGCCCCGGTGGTGGTGGGCCGGGACCGGCTGGCCGCGGCACAGGCGCTGCGCGTGGCCCATCCGGACGTGAACCTGCTGCTGGCCGACGATGGCCTGCAGCACTGGCGCCTGGCGCGCGACGCGCAGGTCATCGTCTTCGACGATCGTGGCGCAGGCAACGGTTTTACCCTGCCCGCCGGGCCGATGCGGCAGCGGCTGCCCGACAGCGTGCCGCCGCGCAGCCTGGTGCTCTACAACGCCGCGACCCCGAGCACGCCGCTGCCGGGGTGGTGCGCGCAGCGGCGCCTGGCCGGCGCGGTGGAGCTGGGCGACTGGTGGGCGGGCCGGCCGCCCAGCCCGGATGCGCTGCAGGCCTTGAGGGACCGGCGCGTCGTGGCCGTGGCCGGCATCGGCGCGCCGCAGCGCTTTTTCGCCATGCTGCAGGCTCAGGGGCTGAGCCTGACGCCCTGCCCCGTGCCCGACCACCATGACTACGCCACGCTGCCCTGGCCGCCCGGCAGCGCCGACGTGGTGCTGACCGAGAAGGACGCCATCAAGCTGGAGCCGGGGCGCTGCGCCGGAACGCGCGTGTGGGTCGTGGCGCTAGACTTCGCCCTCCCCGACGACTTCGTGGCCGCACTGGCCCGGCTGCTTCCTTCCCCGCCTCATGAGCCTTGACCACCGACTGATTGAACTGCTGGTATGCCCGGTGTGCAAAGGCCCGCTGGAGCTGCTGCGCGACACGCAACTGCAGCCGCGCGAGCTGCTGTGCCCGGCCGACCGACTGGCCTATCCCATCCGCGACGGCCTGCCGGTGATGCTGGAGAACGAGGCCCGCTCGCTGGACGCGCCCGCGGCGCCGCTGTCGCCCACGCCCGACGACGCCGCCGCGATATGAGCGTGCTGCCTCACGAGGATTTCACCGTCCTGATTCCCGCGCGGCTGGCCTCCACGCGGCTGCCCGACAAGCCGCTGGCCGACATCGCCGGGCTGCCGATGGTGGTGCGCGTGGCGCAGCGCGCGGCGCTGTCCGGCGCCCGCCGCGTGGTGGTGGCGGCCGACGACGAGCGCATCGTGCAGGCCTGCGCCAGGCATGGCGTCGAGGCGGTGCTGACCGCCAAGGACCATCCCAACGGCAGCGACCGCCTGGCGCAGGCCTGCGCGCTGCTGGGCCTGGACGGCGAGGACATCGTGGTCAACGTGCAGGGCGACGAGCCGCTGATCGACCCGGCCCTCGTCGATGCCTGCGCCGCGCTGCTGCGCGAGCGCGACGATTGCGTGATGGGCACCGCCGCCCACGTGATCGAGAGCGAGGAGGACTGGCGCAATCCCAACGTGGTGAAGGTGGTGCTCGATGCCGCCGGCCGCGCCCTGTACTTCACGCGCGCGAGCGTGCCCTTCTGGCGCGACGCCGTGCCGCCCGGCGCGCTGCCCAGCCCCGCGCCGCTGCGCCACATCGGCCTGTATGCCTACCGCGCCGGCTTCCTGCGCCGCTATCCGACGCTGGAGGCCTCGCCGCTGGAGCGCATCGAATCGCTGGAGCAGCTGCGCGTGCTCTGGCATGGCGAGCGCATCGCGGTGCACGTCACGGTGCAGGCGCCCGGCCCCGGCGTGGACACGCCCGAGGACCTGCAGCGCGTGCGCGCACTGCTCGAAAAGGCCTGAAGCGACGGGCTCGGCGCGTGAGCCAAAGATGCTGACGCAACGCTGACACCCCTGTCAGGCAAATGCCCACGGCGTGATGACCGTCACGCCGCATGCGGGTTAGAACGGGGGTTGGCGCTTGACAGGCGTCAGCTTGGCGCAAAGACCCGCATGGCATACTCATCCGAGACAACGCCGGCCGCCCGGCCGGTGGAGCGCCTGTCCCGCAGGCGCGGCTGAACACCAATCAAGGAAACCGATGAGACTGATTCTTCTGGGCGCACCGGGCGCCGGCAAAGGGACGCAAGCCGCCTTCATCTGCCAGAAATATGGGATTCCGCAGATTTCCACGGGCGACATGCTGCGCGCGGCCGTGAAGGCCGGCACCCCGCTGGGCCTGGAAGCCAAGAAGGTGATGGACGCCGGTGGCCTGGTGAGCGACGAGATCATCATCGGCCTGGTCAAGGACCGCATCGCCCAGCCCGACTGCGCCAAGGGCTTCCTGTTCGACGGCTTCCCCCGCACCATCCCGCAGGCGCAAGCCATGCGTGACGCCGGCGTGAAGCTCGACGTGGTGCTCGAAATCGACGTGCCCGACGAGGCCATCATCGAGCGCATGGCCGGCCGCCGCGTGCACGTGGCCTCGGGCCGCACCTACCACGTCAAGTACAACCCGCCCAAGGCCGAAGGCGTGGACGACGTGACCGGCGAGGCGCTGATCCAGCGCGATGACGACAAGGAAGAGACCGTGCGCAAGCGCCTGGAGGTCTACCAGAGCCAGACCCGTCCCCTGGTCAACTATTACGCCGACTGGGCCGCCACCGGCGACGCGCAGGCCCCCCGCTACGCCAAGATCAGCGGCCTGGGCTCGGTGGACGAGATCACCGCCCGCGCCATGGACGCGCTGTCGGCCTGAGGCTGAAGCGTCTCGCTTGAAAAAGCCGCCTGGGGGCGGCTTTTTTGCGTTTGTACGGCAGCCGGAAACGGAGCTGCCGCGCTCTCTACTTCGGACCATCAGCCGTCTGTCTCACCACCAACCTCGGCACCGCCGCCAGCAAACTCTTGGTGTACTCGTGCCGCGGCTCCTGCAGCACCTGCTCGGCCGGGCCCATCTCGACGATGCGCCCGCCCTGCATCACCGCCACTTCGTGCGCCAGGTAGCCCACCACGCCGATGTTGTGCGTGATGAAGAGATAGGCCAGTCCCAGCTGCTGCTGCAGCTCGCGCAGCAGGTTCAGGATCTGCGCCTGCACCGACACGTCCAGCGCCGAGGTCGGCTCGTCGCACACCAGCAGTTTCGGTGCCACCGCCAGGGCGCGCGCGATGGCGATGCGCTGCCGCTGCCCGCCGGAGAACTCGTGCGGCCAGCGCTGCAGCGCGTCGGCGGGCAGGCCTACCTGCCGCGCCAGCGCCTGCACCCGCTCGCGCCGCTGCTCGGCACCGAGCTGCGGCAGCAGCGCCTGTAAACCCTCCTCCAGCAGCTCGGCCACGCGCAGCCGCGGGTTGAGCGAGCCGAACGGGTCCTGGAACACGATCTGCGCCTGCGCGCGCGCCTCGCGCAGCGCGTCGCCCTCCAGCGCGAACAGGTCCACGCCCTCCAGCAGCGCCTGCCCCCGCACCCGCGCCTGCCGGCGCAGCAGCTGCACGATGGCCTTGCCGGTGGTGGTCTTGCCGCTGCCGCTCTCGCCCACCAGCGCCAGCGTGCGCCCGGGCCGCATGTCGAAGCTCAGCTCCCGCACCGCCTCCACATGGCCCACCACGCGGCGCAACAAGCCCTTGCGCACCGGAAAGCCCACCGACAGGTTTTTCACCTGCAACAGCGGCACCGAACCGGCTGCGGGCGGTACGCCTTTCAGCGCCCGCTGGGCGGATGAGGGCTGCAGCGCCGCCGCCGTGTCGCCGGGCGACGGGGGCACCGCGCCCGGCGCGTACAGCACGCAGCGCACCTGCCGCCCCTTGCCGGGCCGGAACAGCGGCACCGGCTCGCCGCACACCGGCATGGCATGCGGGCAGCGCGACTTGAAACGGCAGCCCGGCAGGCGCTCGGACAGCCCCGGCACGCTGCCGGCGATGGCCGCCAGCGGCTCGTCGCGGCGCCGCGCATCGGGCAACGCGCGCAGCAGCGCCTGCGCATACGGGTGCGCCGGCGCGTGAAAGAAGGCCTCGGCCGGCGCCAGCTCCACCAGCTGGCCCGCATACATCAGCGCCACCTGCTGCGCAAAGCCGGAGACCAGCGCCAGATCGTGCGTGATCAGCAGCAGCCCCAGCCCCTGCTCGCGCTGCAGCTCCCGCAGCAGTTCCATGATCTGCGCCTGCACCGTGACGTCCAGCGCCGTGGTGGGCTCGTCGGCCAGCAGGTAGTCCGGCTCGGTGGCCAGCACCATGGCGATCATGGCGCGCTGCTTCTGCCCGCCGCTGAGCGTGAAGGGATAGCGCTCGAACGCCCCTTCGGGCAGTTCCACGCGCCGCAGCCACTGCCGCGCCCGCTCGCGCGCCGCGGCGCCATGCAGCGGCAGGTGCCGCTCGATGGCCTCGACCACCTGCTCGCCCACCGTCATCACCGGGTCCAGGCTGGTGGCGGGCTCCTGGAAGATCATGCCGATGCGCCGGCCCCGCAGCGGCCGCATGCGCGCCTCCGGCAGCGCCAGCAGGTCCTGCCCATCCAGCTTCACCTGCCCACCCACGACGCGCCCGCCCTCGGGCAGCAGCCGCATCAGCGCCAGCGCCGTGATGCTCTTGCCGCAGCCGCTCTCGCCCACCAGCGCCACGGTCTGTCCCTGCGTCAAGGCCAGCGACAGCGCGTCCACCACCGCCAGGCTGCCGGCGTCGGTGTCGATGCGCACGTCCAGATCCTGGACCTCCAGGCGTCCCTGTCCCCGCGCGGAGCGGCCCTGAGCACGTTCCTGATCGGCCATGCGCAGCCCCTCAGCCTCGTTGCACCCGCAACGCCCGCGCGCGCGGGTCGAAGGCGTCGCGCACCCCATCGGCCAGCAGGTTCGCCGACAGCACCAGCGCCAGCATGAACATGAAGGCGCTGGTGAAACTCCACCACACCAACGGGTCGCGGCTCATCTCGCTGCGGGCCAGGTTGATCATCCCGCCGAAGCTGTTGAGCGAGGGGTCCACGCCCACGCCCACGTAGCTCAGCACCGCCTCATAGAGCACCAGGGCCGAAAAGTCGAGCACGGTGGTGATCAGCACCAGGTGCAGCGTGTTGGGCAGGATGTGGCGCAGCATGATGCGCCCGGCCGGCAGCCCGAAGGCGGTGGCGGCCTGCACGTACTCCATCTCGCGCAGCTTCAGCGTTTCCGCGCGCAGCAGCCGGCACAGCGTGGCCCAGCCGGTCAGCCCCAGGATCAGGCACAGCAGCAGCAGACGCAGGTCGCTGCGCTCGGCCCCGGTGGCGAACAGCCCGGGGTTCTGGTCGATGAACACCTGCACCATCAGCACGCAGGCGGCGATCAGCAGCACGTTGGGCACGGCCGAGAGCACGGTGTAGAGGTACTGGATCAGCGCGTCGGCCCAGCCGCGCAGGTAGCCCGCCACGATGCCCAGCACCAGCGCCAGCGGCAGCGTGGCGACGGTCGCAAGGCTGCCGATGACGAAGGCGGTGCGCACGCTCTTCAAGGCCTGCACCAGCACGTCGTTGCCGGTGCGATCCGTGCCCAGCACGTGGTAGTGGCCCATCAGCGCGAGCACCGGCCCGGCCACCAGGCACAGCGCGGTGACGCACAGCAGCGCCGCGCGCAGCGGCGCGCGGGTGCGGTCATGCACGATGTCCTCCAGCGCCCAGCGCCACGGAATGCCTTTCTGCCGCCGGCGCCGCCGGCACATCAGGGCCAGCACCATGGTCGCCACCACCAGGGCGCCCGCCACGCCGGCCAGCACGCGCCGGGTGACGTCGCCGGCCCGATCACGCCCGGGGTCGGCCAGGTGCGCGCCGCCATGCTGCAGGCGAGGGAAGGTGCGCACCACGCTGCCGCCCTGCTCCACGCTCTGGCGGTTGAAGGCGTGCGTGGCCAGCGGCGCAGAGTAGCTGGACTCGCGCATGGCAATGGGCCGCGCCAGCAGCACGTCGAGCAGGCTCTCGGTGCGCGTGGCGTAGAAGACCTCGCCCGAGGCGGTGGGCGGCAGCGCGCGGCGGAAGTGCAGGCTGTCCAGCAAGGCCACCAGCGCGAAGGCGCCGAACACGATCAGCGCGCACAGCGCCGGCGCGTCATGGAGGATGCGGCGCCAGGGCGCGCGCCGCGCCGGGTCGCGCTGCAGCCGCCAGCCGTAGAGCGCCAGCGCCGCCACCAGCAGCCACAGCACCGCGTCGGTCCACAACAGCACGGGACGAGGCAGCGGCGCCATGCGCTACTCCAGCCGCACCCGGGGATCGACCCAGGTGTAGGCGATGTCGATGAGCAGGAATGCCGCCACGTAGAGCAGCGCGCCCAGGAACACCATGGCGCGCACCACGGCGAAGTCCTGCGCCGAGATGGCGTCCACCACGTAGGCGCCCAGCCCCGGAATGCCGAAGAAGCTCTCGAACAGCAGGCTGCCCAGGAACACGTAGGGCAGGAAGGAACCAGCGCTGGTGAGGATCGGGATCAGCGCGTTGGGCAGCACATGGCGCAGCAGCACCGCGGGTTCGCTCATGCCCTTGGCGCGCGCGGTGCGCACATGGTCCTTGCCGACCTCCTCCAGCAGCATGGCGCGGTAGAGGCGCGCCTCGCCGCCCAGGCGCGCCAGCAGGCTCAAGCAGACCGGCAGCACCAGGAACTTCAACGCGTCCAGCCCCGGGGCCCAGCCCGAGATCGGCACGAGCTTGAGCACGCGCGAGAACAGCAGCTGGCCGACGATGATGTAGAACAGGCTGCTGATCGACAGCATCAGCACGCACAGCACCACGCCCCAGAAGTCGATGCGGGTGTGCCTGAAGAACACCAGCAGCAGCGCGAAGCCCACCGAGGCGATGAGCTGCAGGATGAAGATCGGCACCGCCAGCTGCAGGCTTACCCCCATGCGCGTGCGGATCTCGCGGCCGATGTCCAGCGCGCTCTGCGAATCGGAGCGGCCGAAGTCCAGCCACAGCAGCGACACCGAGCGCTGCCAGAACACGGTGCGGGTGAGTTTTTCCGTGCCCTCGCCCTGCTCGTTCCACATCAGCGGCTGGTCGTAGCCGCGCTCGGCCTTCCACTTCTCGATCTGCTCGGCGCCGACGCGGCGCCCGCCGATGTTCATGCGCGCCATATCGTCGGGCGTGTTGACGGTGAAGAACAGCAGGAAGGTCAGCAGGTTGACGCCCACCAGCACCAGCACCGCGTAGGCCACGCGCCGCAGGATGGCGTTGATCATGCGGCGGCCTCCCCGGGGCGCTTGGCCCCGGCCTCACTTCGCCCCGCCGCCGCCTCGCGCGCGCGCCAGTGCGCGCGCAGCCGCCACAGCAGCGCCAGCAGCGCCACGGGCAGCAGCAGCAGCGGCCACCACTGCGGCCGGTTCCACTCGGCCCAGCGCTGCGCGCGCAACTCCGTGTCGAGCCGGTAGTACTTGGCCATGTCGCGCACCAGCAGGCTGGGCTTGCCGTTGTGCACCCAGGGCTGGAACGCCGAGGCCGCGTAAGGAAAGTAGCCCCAGGCCCAGGGCGCGTCCTGGCGCACGATGTCCACCATCTCGTCGATCACGGCCTGGCGCCGCGGGCCGTCGTCCAGCGACTGCATCTGCTTGTAGAGCCGGTCGTATTCGGGGTTGCGGTAGTTGCTGGAGTTCTCGCCGTCATGCCCGACCTTGGCATTGGGGCCGTAGAGCAGGAAAAGAAAATTCTCGGGGTCCGGGTAGTCGGCCAGCCAGCCCCAGCTGAAGATCTGCGCGCGGCCGTGGCGCATCTTTTCCTGGAACTGGTTGTAGTCGGTGGCGCGGATCTCCAGCTGGATGCCGAGCTTGCCGAACTGCCGCGTGAGCCAGTCCAGCTCGGCGCGGATCTCCGGCGTGGGCACGCGCTGGAAGTCGTAATAGAGCACCAGCGGCCGGCCGCTTTTCGCGTCGCGCCCGTCGGGGTAGCCGGCCTCGGCCAGCAGCCGCCTGGCCTCGGCGATGGAGCGGCGCACCACCTTGCCGCCCACCACCCGGTGCGTCACCGGATTGTGGCCTTCCACCGTGCCGTGGCGCGAGCCGAACAGCCCGGCCGGCAGCGGCCCGTGCGCGGCCTCGCCGGCCTTGTTGATGAAGATGCGGCCGTAACCTTCCTCGTAGTCGATGGCGATGGAGATGGCCTGGCGCAGCCTGCGGTTGCGCGCCTGCTGCTGCGGCGTGTCGCCGCGGCCCACCACCGGGTCCAGCCAGTTGAAGCCCAGGTAGGCGATGCTGATGTCCACCGTCTTCGGGAACTGGAAGCCGCGCTCCTCGTAGAGCCGCCGCGTGGCGGCGGAGTCCTGCATGTCGCTGAGGAACTCGATGCCCCATTCCGGGCGCTCGATCTCCGGCACGTCCAGGTAGCCCTGGATGAACTTGGCCTTGTGCGGCAGTTTTTCCCGCTCGTTGGTGGAGACGATGCGGTCGATGAAGGGCATGGTCTTGCCGCAGTCGTCGAGCAGCCCGGCCTCCTTGTCGCCGGGCATGCCCTCGCAGGGATAGGGCTCGCCGCGGAAGTTCGGGTTGCGCTCCAGCACGTGACGCCGGTCGGTGATGCGCTCGGTCAGCATGTACGGCCCCGTGCCCACCGGCCAGGCCGCCAGACTCATGCCGGCGCCGGCCATGCCGGGCTGGGCGTAGAAGGCATCGGCCTCCCAGGGCACCGGCGCCATGAAGGTCATGGCCAGCCAGTATTTCCACTGCGGATATTTGCCCTTCAGCGTGATGCGCAGCAGGTGTTTTTCCGGCGCCTGCGCGCCTTCCAGCGGCCAGCGGCGCAGGTCCAGGAAGGGTTTGTCCAGGGCCGAGGCCGGCAGGCCCTGGCGCAGCTTCGCGTCCTCGGTGCGCAGCGTGTCGCCCAGCGCCTTCAGGCCCAGCACATGCTCGGCGAACACGCCGAACACCGGTGCTTCCACGCGCGGGCTGGCGTGGCGCTTCAGGGCATAGATGAAATCCTCAGCCGTGAGCTCGCGCGTGCCCTGGTGCTCGAAGTCCAGCGGCGTGCGGCGCTCGCCCAGCTCACCGGCTTTCAGCGCGTGGTAGCGATGGCGGCCCTGCTCGTCCCTGGCGAAGGCCGGGTGCGGCGCGAACAGGATGCCGGGGCGGATGCGGATGTCGTAGACGCTGTAGGCGATCTGCCCGGGGTCGGCGTCGGGCGGCAGCGGGCGGCGCTGCGCGTCCAGGTAGCGCGGCTCGGCGATCGCCTCGGCCGCCTTGGGCACCAGCGCGTAAGGGCGCTTGAGGTAGTGGTAGCCGTAGAGCGGCTCGTAGACCTGGTAGGTGTACGGCGTCTCGTTGTTGTTGTAGGAGGCGGTCGGGTCCAGCGAGCGCGGGCTGCGCTCCTGGAAGGCATTGAGCAGCGTGTTGCTGCGCGCGGTGCCGGCGGGGTACGGGCTGTTGTCGCAGGCCGCCAGCAGCAGCGCGAGCACGATCACCAACGCCGCCGGCAGCCACCGGCGCGGCAGCGGCCCCGCGATGGGGCCTAGTGGTGATGGTGCCCGTGCTCCCATCCGATGAACACGTCACGCTTGTCCACGACCAGCTGCACCTTGCGCCCCACCGGCAGGCACAGCTTGGTGGGCACATGGCCAAAAGGCAGGCCGGTGAGGATGGGCGTGGCGCACACCGCGCGCAGCGCCGCCACCATGTCTTTCAGGCCGTAGCCGCGGTCCAGCGGCGACTTCTTCCAGCCGCCGAAGTCGCCCAGCAGGATGGCCTTCTGCTGCGCCAGCACCCCGGCCTGCTGCAGCTGCAGCAGCATCCGCTCGACGCGGTAGGGATGCTCGTTGATGTCCTCCAGGAACAGGATGCCGCCCCTGACCTTGGGCCAGTGCGGCGTGCCCAGCAGCGAGCCCAGCACCGTGAGGTTGCCACCCCAGAGCACGCCCTTGGCGTCCAGGGCGTCGAAGCCGGCCTCGGTCCTGAAGCCCACCGCCTCCAGCTCGCCGCCCATGGCCTCGCGGAACACTTCCGGGGTGATCTCGTCCAGGCCGCCGTCGGCCTCGTCGCGGCCGAAGTCGTCGAGCGCCAGCGGGCCGGCCCAGCTCTCGGCCTTGGCGTGGGCCAGCAGGCCCAGCTGCAGCGCGGTGAGGTCGCTGTAGCCGACCCAGCGCGTGCCCTGCTCCACGCTGCGCGCCAGCAGCGGCCAGTCGATGCGGTCCAGCAGCCGGGTCAGGCCATAGCCGCCGCGCGTGGCCAGGGCGATGGAGGGCGCGGCCTCGGCGACGCGGTGCAGCGCGGCCAGCCGCGTGTCGTCGTCGCCGGCGAAGCGCTGGAAGCGCGCCAAGGCGGACTCGTCCACGCTGACGTCGAAACCGAACTGGGTGAGGCGCTTGACGGCCCGTTTGAGCGGCGTGGCCTTGGCGACCACGCCCGAAGGAGAAAACAGGGTGAGGGAGCTCATCGAGGGGGATTGTGGCCCAGCGGCATGGCCCTCCCGCCCTGGCCCGCCGCCTCCTGCGCCGCCAGCCGCAGCGCCTTCTGCTGGGCGCGGCGTTCGCGGAAGAAGCGGCGCAGCAGCTCGCCGCACTCCTGGCCCAGCAGCCCGCCCTCGATCACCGTGTGGTGGTTGAGCTCGCGGTAGCCAAACAGGTCCAGCACCGAGCCGGCCACGCCGGTCTTGGGATCGGTGGCGCCGAACACCACGCGCTTGAAGCGCGCGTGCATCAGCGCCATGGCGCACATGGCGCAGGGCTCCAGGGTGACGAACAGCTCGCACTCCGGCAGCCGGTAGTTCTGGACATGCCGCGCCGCGGCGCGCAGCGCGACGATCTCGGCATGCGCCGTCGGATCGTGCAGGCCAATGGGCTGGTTGAAACCGGCGGCGATGGGTTCACCGTTGAACAGGATCACGGCGCCGACGGGCACCTCGCCGGCCTGGTAGGCCAGCTCGGCCTGGGCCAGGGCCAGGCGCATGGCGGCCTCGTCGCCGAGGCGGTCCGCGATCACGCCCGCCCTCCGGAAATAGCCGCTGGGGCCGGACAAATACTCAATATGTTCATGGCTCAGGGAAGAAAAGGCGCCCGGCCGCAAGACTGGATTTTCTCACCCGCCAGCCCGAAGCGCCGCCTTGCAGCGGCGGCGATTGTACGCCGGGCTTCCTACCCACACCGAATCCTTAAATAACCGAGTTCACCAAGAACCAGGAAGCCAAATTCTTCACAATTATCCGCATACCCGGCACAAGTCCGAGCGCATTCAACACGAAGTCGAGCTTCACGGTCGCCTGGCTATTGGCGGCATGACAATACACAAAGATGCTTTGATTGCATCAATATCTGCGACATTTGATATTGGCTCGGCCTTTTTCTTCCCTTTTAGCGAAAGGCTTATGAATCGCGGAGATGGGTCATCGGCATAGACGATGACACCATCAAACGCAGGGACTTGATCGAATGGCTTGCCGAGTATTTCCACAAGCGCGGATTGTGCACCTTTCGAATTTTCAAGCAAAGCCTTCGTTACGAGTTCACTTGCAATCCTCGGAGGACGCTTTTTCATGTAAATTCTAGCGTCTGAATTCCAGCATAAATCGTCACCTGAGTTCAAGTAGCCCCTGACTTTGGCATCGATGATACTTACCTCCGATTTCGCGAGATTGATCCAAACAATGTATGGCCCCTCCGCAATTCCGGCGAACACAGAACCAGAAAAATTAAATATTACGACAAGCAACGCGACGGCAATTCGTCTGCGCCCTGTACCGCGAAACGCACGCTGTATGGCTCTTCCGGGTTCAAGTGAACTTCTGGTGGTGCAGCCAAGTATGGAGACGGTGCTGAAACAGCCGCCGGCCCTGTGAACTCCTTCATCCCCGCCCTGAACCGCACACTCCCCGGCGCCGACACCTCGACCCCGCCCTGCCCGATCCTCAGCGCCGCCCCCGCCGCCGCCAGCAGTACCTGGAGCGGTGAGCCCACCGCCACGCTGCCCTGGGTGCTGGCGACCTCGACGGCGCCGCTGGCGGCCAGGCGCGCGGCGCCGGTACGAGCTGGCTCCAGCCGCCCAGGCCCGTCGTGCTGGTGTCGAGCGATTGGCTGCGGTAGCCGCCCAGCACCGCCGCGTGCTGGTGTCCCTGGTGCGGGCCCGAGCGCGCCGAGCCGGCGAACCAGGGCGGCGCGCAGGGCGTGGCGTGCGGGACGCCGCTGTGGATGCGGTTGCCCGGCGCGTCGCGCTGGCCCTGGCCGTTGTAGAGACCGGCCAGCACCACCGGGCGCTCGGCGTCGCCGCCCAGGAAGCCGACCAGCACCTCCTGCCCCACGCGCGGAATGAACACCGCGCCATGGTTCACGCCGGCCTGCGTCTGCCCCACGCGCACCCAGGTCGAGCTGGCCGCGGTGGCCGGGGCGTTGTCCCCACTGGCCGGCAGCGGTAGGCGGTGGCTGCCGCCGCGTCCGCGCTGCCAGTGGAATTGCACGCGCACGCGCGCGTCGCGGTCCGTGTGCACCGGCGCGCCCTGGCCGGTGACGATGGCGCTCTGCACCCCGGCCGCCGTGGGCGCGCGGTTCAGGCGCACGTCGGGCAGCGGCAGCGCGCGCAGCGGCGGCGGATTCATCAGCAGGTCCTGGTTCCAGGCGTCCGATGCCGGGGCCGTTTCAACGTCCCGGCGCGGCAGCAGGCCCATGCCGCCGTCGCCGTGCGGTGCCGGCCGCGCCGCGCCGAGGCGCACCGGCCGCGACAGCGGCTGCGCCAGCAGCGCCGCCTCGTGCAGCGGCGCCTCCTCGGGCTCCCGGCCGTCCGCGCCGCCCTCGCTTGGCCGGGCCAGCACCTCGTCCAGCAAGGGCAGGCGCGCCCGGGCGTCGGCATGCAGGTTGTTGCGCGTGCGCTGCTGCGCGGCCAGCACGACGAAGCTATCCCGCGCGGCGTCGCTGCCATCGTGGCGCGGATGCTCGGCCAGCGTGAACACCGTGCCGGCCTGGGCGCGGCGCCAGGGGCCACGCCCGTGGCTGAGGCCGCGCGCGGCGGCCAGCGCCTCGGCTTGGCGTGTGACCAGGCGCCGGCCCTGCTCCAGGTCCTCGTAGGCGTAGGGGCCGGGGGCGTCGCCCTGCGCCAGGGCCGGCAGCGCGGGCGCGGCGCCGACCGGGCCCCGTACCGGGCGCGCCTCCAGCCCGCGGTAGTCGCGGCTGAGCATGCCCACGCGCGCCGGTGCCACGCCGGCGCCGTCGCGCCAGCGCGTGAGGCTGTCCGCGCCCAGCGTGGCGTCGCTGCGCGTGAAGCGCACGCGGCGCTGCGGATTCGGCGTGAAGGCGCCGTTGTGGTCCGCGAGCACCAGCGTGTGCCGGCCCAGCGCGGGGCCGTCACGGTCGCCTTCGTGCTCCCACCAGCAGAACAGGCCCTCTTCCAACAGCAGCCGCTGCACGAAGTCCAGGTCGCTCTCGTGGTGCTGCACGCACAGGCTGCGCCGGGCGTAGGCCGAGGCGTCGCGCAGGTCCCAGCGCCACGCCGGCGCGAGCCGGCCGCCGTCCAGGGGACGCGAGAACAGCGCGTCCACGATCTCCGGCACGGTGCGGTCCTGGAACACAAAGGCGCCGCTGCGCAGGGCCAGGAAGGTCAGCCAGGGCTCGATCACCAGCCGGAAGCGGGCCAGGCCGCCGTCGGCGCCCAGCAGCGCGGCGGAGATGACGCGGCCGTGCCAGGGGCGCAGCTCATCGACGCTGTCCTGGCACAGCAGCTCCACCAGCGCGGGCTGGCCGATGAGCGCGTCCAGGTCCAGCCGCGCGTCGGTGGACAGCGCGTGCACCACCAGCCGCAGCCCGGCGCAGGCCGGGCCCGGCGCCGCGTCCAGGGCCCAGGCTTCGATGCCGTCGCTCCAGCCCGGCGCCGCGTCGTCCAGCGCCGGGCCGGGGCGCGGGCCCACGGCTTCCCAAACGTCCAGCGCCTCGCCGATGAGCACCTCCGGCCCCAGGGGCGTGTGCAGCTGGAACAGCCGCGTGTCCTGCACCGGGCCGGACCCGGCCGCTCGCCTGCTGCTGTCGGTGAATACGCCCACGCCGCCCGCCTCCCCTTCCTGCTGCCCTGGTTCCGCGCCCGGCCGGGCCGGGCGGAACGACCTTGATGCGGGATGCGCTGCCGGGCGTGCCGGCAGGACAGCCCGGGGTGGCGCTCGACGCTCGGTACGGCCGCGCGTCAAGCGCCCAGAGCCTCAAGGTAGGGGGGGACGGTGTTACAGAACATTGCGGCAAGGCCTGAGAGCGGACCGGCCCGAGGCGCAGCCCGGCCGGCGGCTCCTTCGGAGCCAGCGCCCTTCTCATGAACGGCCCTTGGCCGGGCAGACACAAGTTGGATGGGCAAGGACGAATCACGCGGAATCCCCGGATTCGTCCGGGGCGCCGCCGGGTTTTCACGGACGCCCGCCATCCCTGAAAACCGCCACTTCGCCCTTTTCCATGCAGGGAAAAACTCTGTCACGCTGTCGGCAGCGCCAGGAAGCGGATTTTATAAGTCCTGTTTTACGAACAAGATTTGATAGATCATTCCTATTGAGGATGACATTTTGTCCACATGGTGCACCTCAATGGCTTGCCTGGAGTTCATAGCGTTTGGCAGCCTGTATTTTGCCCCGTGCATGCCGAATTACGGGCAGCCTGCCAAGCTCGCAGGAAATCAAGCTGAACAGCAGTGACCTTCGTCCATCGCGCAGAAGGGCCACTAATTTTTCAGGCGCTGTCCCGCCGTGCAGGGCGGTCTCCAAACAGTCTGCCGGGCCTGCGAAAATCAACCCAAGCGGCAGCGCAGTGACTTTTGACCATGGCCGTCAGGCGGTTCATCGACGACTCTGGATTGGCGTGGATACCGGTCAACCTCATACCGACACGCCTTTCCAGCGCACCGAGGGCCGCGTCTGGAAATGAAAGCCCTGCGCCCTC
The DNA here is from genome assembly GCF_012927045.1 of Azohydromonas caseinilytica. Classification (GTDB taxonomy): domain Bacteria; phylum Pseudomonadota; class Gammaproteobacteria; order Burkholderiales; family Burkholderiaceae_C; genus Azohydromonas; species Azohydromonas caseinilytica. The sequence continues at coordinate 149,414 of NZ_JABBFW010000006.1, forward strand.
GTTCTTGGGTGAAGGAGTATGGTCATGCAAGCTTCACTGAAACTGCTGTATTCGGCGGCGGCCGCCCTGAGTTTGATGGCGATGCAGGCGCCGGCCACGGCCGGTCCCGTGGCTTCCGAGCACGGGGCCGTCTGCAAGCCTTATAACTACAGCAATGCCGGCGGCCTCTACTCCTGGGTCTTGGGCGTAAGCAATTACACCAATGCAACGATGGCGGTCATTTGCCCCATCGTGCGGCCCGCGGAGGTCGTGGACGGCAGGTTCGATGTCTGGGTGTCCCAAAGGGCAGGCAGCCCGGCATCGACGTGCTGGCTCTACAGCTATAACTGGACGAGTGCGTTCCTGGGTGTTTCCGGCCCGATCACCGGCCAGGGTTGGCTGGGTTTGGCCCAAGCAGCGGTGCCGGCTTATTCATATCAAGCCGTCTACTGCCTGCTGCCGCCCAACGGCAATATTCTTGGCGTTTCACCGGTGCTCTGATAGTCGGCGCCGGCATGCGCCCAGGGCGAAGCTCTCATAGGAGTTGAACGATGAGCAACGTTCCAGGAACTGCAGTTCTTTTCGCATCGGTGATCGTCCTGCTTGCCGGATGCGGAGGGTCTGGCGAGGACAATAAGGCTTCCGTCGCAACCACGGGAGTTTCTGTGCAGGCCGCGCCTGCTGCAGGCCTGTCCGGTGCGCAGGGCCGCCCGGTGCAGTCGGCCGCTGAAGAGAAAGGGGCCGATGCGGAAAATCTTTCGCTGAAACAACAGGTCGCCGCACTGCGACGCGATGTGGCCGATATTCGTGCGCAGCTCGCACGCATGCCGACGGTGGCTTCGTCATCGGAGGCGGCCCTATTCAACAATCGCCCCGGTGAGACGGAACAAAGGGAATTCGAGCGTGCCCAAGCCGCTCGGGTGGCGAGCGTCGAAGCGGCTTTCCGTGCCGAGCAGGTGGATGCAGCTTGGAGCCGCAATACCGCGGACAGCGTCCGGGCCGCTTTGCTTCAAGGCAAGCAAGGGGGCGCTGACCATATCCGCAGCATCGAATGCCGCTCGCACAGTTGCCGGGTGATGGTGGATAGCGATGCCCTGCAGCCCGGTGGCGCTGCTGACCTGCCCGTCCTCGTGAGCCGGCTGGCCCAGACCCTGCCCAAGGTCGACGTCGGTCAAATCGACCAAGGTGACAATCGCCAGGTTTCGGTGCTTTATCTGTCGAAATGAAATTCTCGCCGCTGCGTTCAGGGCTCGGCGCCGGGCCTGGGCGACGGCGGCACATTGGGGCCGGGGTGCAAGGCCATCGGTCCCCGTTGACCAGTTTTCAGGTCATTACTGGCCCTGCCAGTTTCTTGCGGGCGACAAGGCCGACGGCGCAACCGCACCCCGGCCTTGTCTTTTGTCGCCGTGCGGCAAGGAATGTCCGCCGTCGGAACCATGCCGTGAGGCGGCTGCCCGCCTCATTTCCCGCCTTCAGGCCGGCCTGCGCCGCGTGGCCGTGAATTTGTTCCTGAAAATCGCCCCTTCTCGTCAAATCGAGGCCGGCCAGGGCGCGCAAAACTTGGATGTTTCAGGCCTTGAAGAAACCTTCATGCCCCTGCTCTTCACCTATGGCTCGCTGAAGCAAGGTTTCGCCAACGCGCACCCGGGCCGCCGCGTGGCGGGGCTGTTGCGCACCCGTGAAGGCTTCGACCTGGCCGCTGATCAAAACCTGATATCCCTTATCCATCTCAAGCAGCAACACGCCCTCCCCGCCTCGATGCCGCGGCGGGGGCCGCTGGAGGAGTACAGGAGGGAGGATGCGGGGAGGTTTTGGTGGGTGGAGAAAACCCAATAAATATCAATCAAAAACCTAACCCAGAAAAATCATTTCAAACCACCCGGATCAATAAGGCCCCAAAAGCAATTGCTGCTTTTCCTCCAAATTTTCAGGCGAGCGATTGTTGAAAGAGCTGGCAGTCCAAAGCCCTCTCGCCTTGCGAGCAGCCGCATGCTCAGGCAAGAATAGTTTGTTATATCCATCTCGAATTCGCTCAAGATACTGGTTTTCGTCTTTCAAATCCTTCATTCTACTTATGATATCTTCAACCGGCCCAATCTCCATCCCAATCCACTTGCGCTTCTTCATCTCCGCAACCGCATAAGTTGTACCAGAACCACCAAATGGATCAAGAATAGTCTCACCCTCCTTAGATGCAAGCTCAATTACTCGATCCAGCAATTTTATGGAAAGCTCATTTGCGCTCTTCCTCTTCTTGTACTTAGCATGTCTTACAGGAGGAATGTCGTACCAAACATCAGTAAGATTCACTCCAAGCGGATTCATCTTATCTTTATAGCCTCCATAGTCTTTCAAATCTACCAAGCAGCTTGGACATATCTCCATCGGCATTCTGTCGGGCTGAAAATTAGCCGGGCGGCCTCCTTTAGTGTAATACAAAAGAGAATAATGACTCGGATAAAGTCGACCCGAAATTGGCAAACTAAATTTAATGTCAACCGCAATCCAATGGCGAAATGTCAGATGCTTATTTAGATAAGCACTGAGAAACGTATTCCATTTGGGTAAATTATAAACAAACAGAGATCCACCATCACGCAAAAGGCGAGCACATTGATCCAACCACCCCTCACACCACTCCAAGTAATGATCCTGCCGTAAATCGTCATCCATCTCGGATGGATACAGCTTATCTAAATTAAAGGGCGGATCTGCAAAAATTAGATCACAGCATTGATCCGGCAAGGACCGCATAATTTCAACACAATCCCCTTGGTAAAGCACACCAAAATCAGTACTGAAGGACGGCGCTACCGTTTTGCTTGGGGTTTGGTTGAATGACGCAACGTTTCCAAGCTTCGCCCCGAGCAGCTTGTCAATTTCATCCGCGGATGCTGCCAAAAGCTTTCGGAGCGGGCGACTCAAAAACCCAGTACGCAATCTGAATGCAATTTCAGTAAGTCCAAGAAATGCTGCCAGCCGTTCAATTTCTGCAGCGGTTGGTTCAAATCCATGAGCATCGATAGCCTTCAAGCGTGCGACGGGGATGCCAGTGGATTTCGCAACGTGCTGGAGCGCCTTGCGGCTGCTTGAGTCAATGTTAAGGGCGTGGAAAAACATAAGCGCAGACCGGTTAGTTTGCAGACTATAGTCCGTCGACCATTGTCTGCGATTTCCCCCATTCTGTCACTGGGGGACCAATGACTATAGATGAGGCTTTTGGTGCGGTTCTGAAGGAGCTTCGAGCTTCGAAGGGCATTACGCAGGAACAACTCGGCTTTGACGCCGACCTTGACCGCACATTTATTTCTCTTTTAGAGCGAGGCCTGCGTCAGCCTAGCCTTGCTTCTATCTTTCAGCTGAGCAAAGCACTCGGCGTGTCTCCCAGCCATATTGTTCAACGAGTTGAGGACACGCTCAGTGCGGCTAGTAAACGTTAGACATCTCCTGCACCGGGGGACATTTGCAAGCTCAGTCGAAGCAACGAGAATTGATACTGACATACAAAACGGTATCCAACGGGTGTGCTGGCCGGCTGGTAGCGGCTCATTTACTTTACTTAATACTCCAGACGGCAATGGAGTTAAACCCATCAAGAATGACTTCATCGCCCACTTACAAGAGCAGGGCTGGCAAGTTGAGCAGCGTATGCGAATTGCTTCACGTATACGGCCCGGCAAAGTTGATGCGGTTCACCGGCTACAAGACGGGAGGCATTTCGCGGTCGAATGGGAGACAGGCAACATTTCCTCAAGCCATCGTGCACTGAATAAGATGGCGGTCGGCCTGCTTGACGGGTGTTTGGCCGGAGGAGCACTTGTACTACCTTCAAGGCAAATGTACACCTATCTAACGGACAGAACTGGAAACTACTCCGAGATTGAACCTTATTTTCCAATGTGGGAAAGCCTCGTAGTTGAAGGCGTGCTTTCTGTTTATGTAGTCGAATATGATGCACTCTCTTCAACGGCGCCGGCAATTCCTAAAGGGACAGATGGCAGAGCATTGAGATAGCTGCTATTGCTAGGCGCGAGCAGGCCGTTATCGAACAGCATGACGCTTAGCATTAGATGACGTGCGCCATCATGTTCATCAAGGGAAAAGCCGTTGACCCCGGGCCCAAACCCATCGTCAACGGCTTTTTGTTAGGCAGTAAGGCGGCTACCTAAAACCGCCCCACGCCGTTATTCCCACTCAATCGTCGCCGGCGGCTTCGACGACACGTCGTAAGTCACCCGGCTGATTCCCCGCACCTCGTTGATGATTCGCCCGGACACCTTCTTGAGCAGCGAGTACGGCAGCTCGGCCCAGTCGGCGGTCATGAAGTCGGTGGTCTGCACGGCGCGCAGCGCCACCACGTAGTCGTAGGTGCGGCCGTCGCCCATCACGCCCACGCTCTTCACCGGCAGGAACACGGCAAAGGCCTGGCTGGTCAGGTCGTACCAGCTCTTGCCGCTGGCCGTGTCGCGGGCGGCGCGCAGCTCCTCGATGAAGATGGCGTCGGCCTTGCGCAGCAGCTCGGCGTACTCGCGCTTGACTTCGCCCAGGATGCGCACGCCCAGGCCCGGACCGGGGAACGGATGGCGGTACACCATCTCCGGCGGCAGGCCCAGCGCCACGCCCAGCTCGCGCACCTCGTCCTTGAACAGCTCGCGCAGCGGCTCCAGCAGCTTCAGGCCCAGCGTCTCGGGCAGGCCGCCGACGTTGTGGTGGCTCTTGATCGTCACGGCCTTCTTGGTCTTGGTGCCGCCCGACTCCACCACGTCCGGGTAGATCGTGCCCTGCGCCAGCCACTTGGCGTTGCTCAGCTTCCTGGCCTCGGCCTGGAACACCTCGACGAACTCGCGGCCGATGATCTTGCGCTTCTGCTCCGGGTCGCTCACGCCGGCCAGGTGCCCCAGGAACTGCTCGCTGGCATCGACGTGCACCACCTTGGCGTGCAGCTTGCCGACGAACATCTCCATCACCATGCGGCCTTCGTTCAGGCGCAGCAGGCCGTGGTCCACGAACACGCAGGTGAGCTGGTCGCCGATGGCGCGGTGGATCAGCGCCGCCGCCACGCTCGAATCGACGCCGCCGGACAGGCCCAGGATCACCTCCTCGTCGCCCACCTGCTCGCGGATGCGGGCCACCGCCTCCTCGATGTAGTCGTTCATCACCCAGTCGGGCTTGCAGCCGGCGATGTCGAGCACGAAGCGGTTGAGGATGGCCGGGCCCTGCAGCGTGTGCGTCACCTCGGGGTGGAACTGCACGGCGTAGTAGCGGCGGTCCTCGTCGGCCATGCCGGCGATCTCGCACGAGGGCGTGGAGGCCATCAGCTTGAAGCCCGGCGGCAGCCCGGTGACCTTGTCGCCGTGGCTCATCCACACCTTCAGCATCCCGTGGCCTTCCACGGTGTTGAAGTCCTCGATGCCTTGCAGCAGCTGCGTGTGGCCGTGCGCGCGCACCTCGGCGTAGCCGAACTCGCGGTGGTCGCTCCACTCGACCTTGCCGCCGAGCTGCGTGGCCATGGTCTGCATGCCGTAGCAGATGCCCAGCACCGGCACACCCGAGTCCCACACCGCCTGCGGCGCGCGCAGCTCGTGGTCCTCGTAGGTGCTGGCGTGGCTGCCCGACAGGATGATCCCCTTCGGGTTGAACGCGCGGATGAAGTCGTCGGAGACGTCGTTGGGATGGATCTCGCAATAGACATGCGCCTCGCGCACCCGGCGCGCGATGAGCTGCGTGACCTGCGAGCCGAAGTCGAGGATGAGGATCTTGTCGTGCATGGTGTCAAGCCGCCGAGGAGGCGGCACTGGTGGCGCTGCGTTGCCGGAAATGCCGGAAGGCGATGACCGCGGCCACGGCCTGCAGCAGCGCGCAGAAGTAGAAGGGAAGCCCGATCCAGAAGTCGCCCTGCGGTCGGTGCGACACCAGGGTCAGCAGCCCCGCGCCGGTCAGCGGCGCGAGCACGGCCATCAGGCTGTTGAGCGAAGCGACGGAGCCCATGGTGCGGCCCTGGCTGGTGGCGTCCGCGGCGTTGGACACCATGCTCTGCAGCGAGGCGGTGACGGTGAAGCCCAGCAGGTTCAGGCCGATGACGGCGTACATCATCCAGCCCTCGGGCGCGAGGCCCCAGCACAGGTAGCTCAGCGCGGAGGAGATCAGGCCCAGGCGCACCAGCTTCTGCGGCGTGTTGCGCTTGAGCAGCTGGCGCATCAGCCCGCCCTGCACCAGCGCCGACATCAGGCCCACGGCGAACAGGCTCCAGCCGTTCTCGCGCGGGCCCCAGCCGAACTTCAGGCCGGTGTAGAGCACCCAGGTGGAATGCAGCGTGAACTGCGCCAGGCTGCCCAGCGCCATCACCGTCACCAGCGGGCCCACGCCGCGCAGGGCGCGCAGCTCGCGCAGCGAGTGCACCGGGTTGGCGCGCCGCCACTCGAAGGGCCGGCGCTTGGAGGCGGGCAGCGACTCCGGCAGCACGAACACGCCGTAGAGCGTGTTGAGCAGCGCCAGGCCGCCGGCCACGTAGAAGGGCAAATGGAGGTCGATGTCCCCCAGCAGGCCGCCCGTCACCGGGCCGAGGATGAAGCCCACGCCGAAGGTGGCGCCCAGCAGGCCGAAGCGCCGGGCCCGCTCCTGCGGCGTGCTGATGTCGGCCACGTAGGACTGCGCCACCGCCGCGTTGGCCTGCAGCGCGCCGCTGACCAGCCGCACCGCCACCAGCACCCACAGCGCCGGCGCCAGCGCGGTGGCGAAGAAGCTGAACGCCAGGCCGCAGAACCCCAGCAGCAGCACGGGCCGCCGCCCGAAGCGGTCGGACAAGGCACCCAGCACCGGCGAGCCGAAGAAGTTGGCGATGCCGAAGGTGAAGCTCACCACGCCGAACCAGAAGGTCTGGTCCGTCGTGCTGCCCGTGAAGGTGCCCACCAGGGCGGGCAGCACGGGGATGATCAGGCCGATCGACATCATGTCGATCAGCACGGTCACCAGGATGAAAGGCATCGCGGCCTGTCGGCCGCGCGGGGTGTCTGCGGTCACGGCGCCGGCGCTCATTCCATGCGGTAGTTCGGCGCTTCCTTCGTGATCTGCACGTCGTGGACGTGGCTCTCGCGCACGCCGGCGCTGGTGATCTCGACGAACTCGGCGCGCTCGTGCATCTGGGCGATGGTGGCGCAGCCGCAGTAGCCCATGGCCGCGCGCAGGCCGCCGGCCATCTGGAACACGATCGACACCATCGAGCCCTTGTAGGGCACGCGCCCCTCGATGCCCTCGGGCACGAGCTTGTCGGCGTTGGGGTTGGTGGTCTCGTCGTTTTCCTGGAAGTAGCGGTCCGCGGAGCCGGCCTTCATGGCGCCGATGGAGCCCATGCCGCGGTAGCCCTTGTAGCTGCGGCCCTGGAACAGGAACACCTCGCCGGGCGACTCCTCGGTGCCGGCGAACATGCCGCCCATCATCACGGTGCTGGCGCCGGCGGCGATGGCCTTGGCGATGTCGCCCGAGTAGCGGATGCCGCCGTCGGCGATCAGGGGCACGCCCGTGCCCAGCAGCGCGGTGGCGACGCTGTCGATGGCCATGATCTGCGGCACGCCTACGCCGGCGACGATGCGGGTGGTGCAGATCGAGCCCGGGCCGATGCCGACCTTGACGCCGTCGGCGCCGGCCTCGACCAGCGCCAGCGCGGCGGCGCCGGTGGCGATGTTGCCGCCGATCACGTCCACCGACGGGAAGTTCTGCTTGACCCAGCGCACGCGATCCAGCACGCCCTGGCTGTGGCCGTGGGCGGTGTCCACCACCAGCACGTCTACGCCGGCCTTGACCAGCAGTTCCACGCGCTCCTCGGTGCCCTCGCCCACGCCCACGGCCGCGCCCACGCGCAGCTTGCCGTGCGCGTCACGCGCGGCGTTGGGGAAGGTGGTCTGCTTGGTGATGTCCTTGACGGTCATCAGGCCGCGCAGCTCGAAGGCGTCGTTGACGACCAGCACGCGCTCCAGCTTGTGCTTGTGCATCAGCGCCTTGCCCTCTTCCAGCGAGGCGCCTTCCTTGACCGTGATGAGCCGCTCGCGCGGGGTCATGATGTCGCGCACGGGCACGTCCATGCGGGTCTCGAAGCGCAGGTCGCGCCCGGTGACGATGCCCACGACCTTGGCGCCTTCCAGCACCGGGAAGCCCGAGATGCCGTGCTGCTCCGACAGCGCCTTGACCTGGCGCACGGTGGTGTCGGGAGTGACGGTGAGGGGGTCGCGCAGCAGACCCGACTCGTAGCGCTTCACGCGCGCCACCTCGGCCGCCTGCTGCTGGGGCGTGAGGTTCTTGTGAACGATGCCGATGCCGCCTTCCTGGGCGATGGTGATCGCCAGGCGGGCTTCAGTCACGGTGTCCATGGCGGCGGACACGAGCGGCAGGTTCAGGGAGATGTTGCGAGACAGCTTGGTGGCAAGGCTGGTGTCGCGAGGCAGGACCTGGGAGAAAGCCGGCACCAACAACACGTCGTCGAAGGTGAGTGCTTTGCCAAGTAGGCGCATGAGAGGGCTCCGGACGCAAAAGCGGATTATAGGAAACCCCCCTTGCGGGCCACTCACCAAGGGGTAGACGGACGCTTGCCAAGCGCTTCACGAAAAGGCCGTCGGCGGTGTGTTTTTCTCCCTCGCCACCGCGCAGCGGGGGAGAGGGTGGCGAGGCGGCTCAGCCTTCCGGTGCCAGGCAGGGGCTGAACGACGGGTTCAGCCCGGCTTCTTCTTCCGCCCGCCCTGCCCCTTGTAGCGCAGCCGCCGCGCTTCCTTGGGATCGACCTGCAGCCCGCGGCACAGCTCGACGCGGTCGCCCTCGCGCAGCGGGTGCTCCGGGGGCTGGAGCCGGCCCCAGACGCTCAAGGCCAGCGACTGCGCGCTGAACTGCGGATGGCGCGCCATCAGCCCGGAAGCCTGCACCGCCTGCTGCAGCGTCGCGCCGGCGGGCAGTTCCAGCGTCACACGCTCGACCTGGCGCGGCGCGGGGCTGAACACGACTTCGACCTGCATGGCGGCCTCAGCGCGGTCCATGGACCTGCTCGGCGCGCTTCACGAAGGCATCGACGAAGGTGTTGGCGATGCGGTCGAACACCGGGCTGACGACCAGCTCCAGCGCGCGGCTGGAGAAGGCGTAGCGCAGGTCGAACTCGATGCGGCAGGCCTTGGGCTCGGAGCCCGGCGCGCCCAGCGGGTGGAACAGCCAGGTGCCGTCGAGCAGCGAGAACGGGCCGTCCACCAGCTCCATGCGCACTTCCTGGCCGGCGACGTGGGTGTTGCGGGTGGTGAAGTTGTGGCGCACACCCGCGTAGTGCAGGTGCAGCCGCGCGGTCATGCTCTGCTCCACGCGCTCCAGCACCTCGGCGCGGTCGCACCAAGGCAGGAAGGCGGGGTAGTCCTCGACCGCGGTCACCAGGTCATAGATCTCGCGGGGCGTGTACCACAGCAGGACCGACTTTTTCACGTGCTTCATACAATGGCGGGATTGTAGGGGCCGCGTCCGGCCCCCTTTTTTTCGTGCCCATGCCGCCACCCTCTCCCGCCCTCATTGCCGAAAACCGCCGCGCCCGCTTCGAGTACCACATCGAGGAGCAATTCGAGGCCGGCATGGTGCTCGCCGGCTGGGAGGTGAAAGCCATCCGCGCCGGCCAAGTCCAGCTCACCGACGGCTACGTCGTCATCCGCGACGGCGAGCTCTACCTCATCGGCTGCCGCATCAACGCGCTGCGCAGCGCCTCGACGCACGTGGTGCCGGAGGCCGACCGCACCAAGAAGCTGCTGATGAAGAAGGACGAGATCCGCCGCCTCATCGGCAAGGTCGAGCAGCGCGGCTTCACGCTCGTGCCGCTGAACCTGCACTACAAGAACGGCCTGGTGAAGGCCCAGATCGCCCTGGCCAAGGGCAAGGCCCAGCACGACAAGCGCGAGACCGAGAAGGCGCGCGACTGGGAACGCGAGAAGGGCCGCCTGATGCGGCACAAGGTGTCGACCAAGGCGTGAGGATGGCGCGCCGGCCTTGCGGGGCTGGCGCGCTCGCCCGCATACCCTCACCGCAACCTAAAACTCCCGCTGTGCCCCTCGACGCGGGCACGCCGCGCTGACACCCAGGCCATGGCCCGCTGCTCCACATGCCGGTAGAACAGCGCGCCGGCCAGCAGGCTCGCGCCCCAGGCCAGCAGCAGCCCCAGCGCCTGCGGCACGGGCTCGGCCGGCACGAACTCGGTGAAGGCCGCGTTCACCACCAGGCACACCGGGAAGTGCACCAGGAACACGCCGTAGCTGATGCGCGAGAGCCGCGCCGTTAGCCGCCCCAACCATCCCTGGGCGCCCGGCACCCATTGCGGACGCCACTGCAGCACCGCCAGCAGCGCGGCCACCAGCGCCGCCAGCGCGATGCGCTCGCGGTACTCCACCAGCAGCGCCACCCCGACCAGCAGCAGCAAGCCGGCCAGCGGCCCGACGCGCAGCCGCGGCGCGCTCCACCAGGCCGCCAGCACGCCCAGGCCGTAGGCGCCAAAGAAATATGGCGCCGCCACGTCCCAGTCGGCATCCAGGTTGAAGTACAGCAGCGAAGCCGCCACGACGGCCCAGACCAGCATCGGCGCGAGCCGGCGCCGCAGGCCGTCCTGGCCCTCCAGCTTGTGCGCCAGCACCAGCAGCGCCAGCAGCAGCGCGTAGAGCTGGAAGTCGATGGCCACGTACCAGACGCCCGCGGACAGCGCCTCGAAGCCCAGCAGGTCGTGCAGCAGCAGCACATGCGCCAGCAGCTGCAGCAGCCGCGGCGGATCGGAAATGCTGTCGTGGTCCATCCACTCGCGCGCCAGCGCCGAGGCCGCGATGGCGATCAGCAGCATCACGGCGTAGGGCAGCACCAGCCGCGCGTAGCGCTCGCCCAGCAGGCTCCAGGGCGAGGCCCCGGCCTTGAGCCGGCCCTGCGGCGCCAGGCTGCGCGCCGCCAGGAAGCCGCCCAGCACCAGGAACACCTGCACGGCGATGCGCGCGTGCTGCGACAGCCAGCCGACCAGATCGGGCGCCAGCGGCGCCACCACGTCCGACATCGGCCCGTAGAAGGCCAGGTGATGCAGCACGATCAATTGGCACGCGACCGCCTTGAGCGCATCCACATGCGCCCAGCGTGAAGCCATGTTTTTCATGGAGCGCGGTGCAGCAGGTCGAGTGCCTGGGCCAGGTCGGCCTGCAGGTCTTCCACCGCTTCGAGGCCCAGGCTGAAGCGGATCAGCGTGCCGCGGTACGGCACCGGGCGGCTGCGCAGGCTGGCCGCGTCATAGGGCACGGCCAGGCTCACCGGCCCGCCCCAGGACCAGCCGATGCGAAAGAGCTTGAGCGCGTCCACCACCGCGTCGGCCTGGGCCGGGCTGTAGCGCAGGTCCAGCTCGACCGTGAACAGGCCGGCGGCGGCGCTGCAGGTGTCGGCCCAGTGCTCATGCCCCGGCGACCCGGGCAGCGCCGGATGCAGCACGCGCGCGAACTCGGGGCGTTGCGCGCACCAGCGCGCCAGCTGCCGGCCGGCGGCGTCCTGCGCCGCGTAGCGCAGCGGCAGCGAGGGCAGCCCGCGCAGCACCGCTTCCACGTCGTTGAGGCCCACGCCCAGGCCCAGGCGGCTGTGCGCCAGCGCCAGGCGCCGGTACAGCGTCTCGTCGGCGGTGACGACCGAGCCCATGAGCAGGTCGCCGCCGCCGGAGGGGTACTTGGTCAGCGCGTGCACCGTCAGGTCCACGCCCAACGCAAAGGCGTCGAAGGCGATGCCGGCACCCCAGGTGTTGTCCAGCGCGATCACGGCCTGCGGCGCGCCGCGGCGCACCGCGGCAATGAGCGCGCGCAGGTCCGGGAACTCCATCGTCACCGAGCCCGCAGCCTCCACCCAGACGAGTTTTACTTGCGGCGTCAGCAGCGCTTCGAGCGAGGCCGGGTCCATCGCGTCGTAGACCCGGTGCGTGATGCCCCAGGACTTCAATTCATGGCGCGCGAAGGTTTTACCTGGCCCATAGGCGTTGTCGGGCAGCAGCACCTCGTCGCCCTGCCCCAGCAGCGCGATGTCCACCAGCGAGATGGCGGACAGCCCGCTGGGCGCCAGCAGCGCCTGCTTGCCGCCTTCGAGCGAGGCGATGCGTGCCTCCAGCGTGAAGGTGGTGGGCGTGCCGTGCAGGCCGTAGGTGTAGGCCGACTTGTCCAGCCAGCTGTGCGTGCGCAGCGCCGCCGTGTTCGGGAAGAACACGGTCGAGGCCTTGTGCACCGCCACCGCGGGCGATCCAAAACCGGCCGGCGGGACGTAGTCGTGGTGGATGAGTGAGGTGCTGCGGTCCTGGCTCATACGGGCATGCCCACCAGGTCATGCCCCTCGGCGGCGACGATGCGCACGCGCGTGAACTCGCCCACCTTCAGCGTGCGCGAGGCCTTCTCGGGCGGCAGGATGCGCACGGTGCCGTCGATCTCCGGCGCGTCGGCATAAGTGCGGCCCACGCCTCCCTTGCGGCCCAGCGCCGGGGCGCTGTCCACCAGCACCTGCATGGTGGCGCCGACGCGGCGCTGCAGCTTGGCCACCGAGATGCGCTCGGCCGCGGCCATGAAGCGGGCGCGGCGCTCCTCGCGCACGGCGTCCGGCAAGGCGCCGGGCAACTCGTTGGCCGTGGCGCCCTGCACCGGCGAGTAGGCGAAGCAGCCGGCGCGGTCGATCTGCGCCTCCTGCATGAACTGCAGCAGGTACTCGAACTCGGCGTCGGTCTCGCCGGGGAAGCCGGCGATGAAGGTGCTGCGCACCACCAGCTCCGGGCAGACCTCGCGCCACTTGGCGATGCGCTCCAGATGACGCTCGCCGCTGGCCGGGCGCTTCATGCGCTTGAGCACGTCGGGATGCGCGTGCTGCAGCGGGATGTCGAGGTACGGCAGGATGCGGCCCGCGGCCATCAGCGGCAGGACCTCGTCCACATGCGGATAGGGATAGACGTAGTGCAGCCGCACCCAGGCGCCGTGCTGCTCGGCCAGCGCGCCGAGCTGCTCGCACAGCTCCAGCATGCGCGTGCGCACGGGCTTGCCGTCCCAGAAGCCGGTGCGGTACTTCACATCGACCCCATACGCGCTCGTGTCCTGGCTGACGACCAGCAGCTCCTTCACGCCGGACTCGAACAGCGCGCGGGCCTCGCCCAGCACGTCGCCGATCGGGCGCGACACCAGGTCGCCGCGCAGGCTGGGGATGATGCAGAAGCTGCAGCGGTGGTTGCAGCCCTCGCTGATCTTCAGGTAGGCGTAGTGCTTGGGCGTGAGCTTGATGCCGGCGGCGCCGCGCGCCTCGGGCACCAGGTCGATGAAGGGATCGTGCGGCTTGGGCACGTATTGGTGCACCGCGTCCATCACCTCCTGCGTGGCATGCGGGCCGGTGACGGCCAGCACCTTGGGATGGACCTCGCGCACGAGGTTGTCGCTCTCGGCGCCGGCGCGCGCGCCCAGGCAGCCGGTGACAATCACCTTGCCGTTCTCGGCCAGCGCCTCGCCGATGGTGTCCAGGCTTTCCTTGACGGCGTCGTCGATGAAGCCGCAGGTGTTGACGATGACGAGGTCGGCGCCGGCGTAGGTCTTGCTGGTTTCGTAGCCTTCGGCGCGCAGCTGGGTAAGGATCAGCTCGGAATCGGTCAGTGCCTTGGGGCAGCCCAGCGACACGAAGCCGATGGTGGGCGCCACGCCCTGCGGCGCGGCGGTGGAAATGGGGTCAGTCATGCGGGAATTGTCCCGCATCCCTCAAGGCTGACGTTTTGAACCGGGAAAGCCGGGCATGTTGGGAAAGAGCGATTCGGCCTGTTTCTGCATCTGCTCCTGCATCTGCGTGAACAGCTTCTTGGACTGCTCCATGTAATTGCCAATGAGGTGCTGCATCAGCGGCGCCTGGCCGCTGAGGAACTGCGTCCACATTTCCGGCGTGTATTTCTGCGGGTCGTACAGTTCGCGGCCCTGCTCGGCCAGCCGGCTTTGCAGCTCGACGAAAGTCTGCAGGTTCTTTTCCAGGTACGAGCCCATCAGGCCCTGCATGGCGTGGCCGTAGAAACGGATGATGTGCGCCAGCATCTGGGTCGAGAACATCGGCACGCCGCCGGTTTCCTCTTCCAGGATGATCTGCAGCAGGATGCTGCGCGTGAGGTCTTCGCCAGTCTTGGCGTCGCGAACTTCGAAGGCTTGTCCTTCCAGAACCATCGCCTTGACGTCGGCCAGCGTGATGTAGGCGCTGGTGTGTGTGTCGTAGAGGCGACGGTTGGGGTACTTCTTCAGGATGCGGGGTCCGCTGTCCTGGACGGTGTTTGCTTCGCCGGCCGTACCGCCAGGTCGCTTCAAGGGCATATACAGGCTCCCGTAACAATCGCCGGGATTTTAGGCGCAGCGCCCCCGGCCCAAGCCTGGAGGCGGCAGGAATTCAGGACCCCGACGCGGCCTTGTGCGGCAGATCATCGGGCTTGGAGCGCTCGCCCGGCTTTGAAAACCACGCGCTGCACAGGCCGGATGCAGCGCGTGTGGAGCCCGCTGGAGCCAACCCGCTGCACGCCGCAGCTCACCAAGGACCGCGCCCGACCCCGCCGGCAAGGGTGAAAACAGGTCCCGCATCAACGCGGCGCGCCCGCCGCGAAAAATTACCTGGAAATTCGCCTCATTAACCCAACGCCAATTCGCATCCAAGAATGCAAAAAGGCCACCCGAAGGCGGCCTTGAGCATCAAAACAGTCACATGAGCCCTGAAAGGGCTTGCAGTCAAACTGCATTCCTGAACGCCGCGCCCTCATCAAAAAATTGATGGTGGAGGTAAGCGGGATCGAACCGCTGACCTCTTGCATGCCATGCAAGCGCTCTCCCAGCTGAGCTATACCCCCGAAGGAATTGCGCGCCGTTCAGGCAATAAAACTTTGGCGGAGTGGACGGGACTCGAACCCGCGACCCCCGGCGTGACAGGCCGGTATTCTAACCGACTGAACTACCACTCC